>NZ_CP031219.1:0-1433575 GCF_003346775.1 Malaciobacter mytili LMG 24559
ATGACAAATAAAGAGTTTTTAGCAATTATCAAAGAAGAATCAACAGCATTAGATTATAACAGATACTTAAAACAACTAGTATATAAAAAAATTTCATCTGATGAAAATATAGCTATATTTGAAGTAAATAATAAATATATTGCTTCTTGGATAAAAAGTAAATATAAAAACCTTATTCAGCACTGTTTTGAAACTATTGATGGAACAAAACCAGAAATAGAGATAAAAGTTGCTGGTGAAAAAAAGAGTAAAAAAGAGATAATTACTGAAAAACTAAAAGGGGATAATGCTGAAAGTACTATTTTAAACCCTTCTTATACATTTGATTCATTTGTTGTTGGAACATCAAATCAAATGGCATATAATGCTTCACTTGCTGTATCAAAAAAGCCTGGTATTCAATATAACCCATTATTTATCTATGGAGGAACAGGATTAGGTAAAACTCACCTTTTACAAGCAATAGGTAATGATGCAATTCAGCAAGGTAAAACAGTTATTTATGTAACTATTGAACAGTTTATGAATGATTTTACTTTCTCTATTAAAAATAAAAATATGGAACATTTTAGAAATAAATATAGAAAATGTGATGTTTTATTAATAGATGATATTCAGTTTTTAAGTGGAAAAGAACAAACTCAAGAGGAGTTTTTTCATACATTTAATGAACTTCATAATGCAAAAAAACAAATAGTTATGACTTCAGATAGATTACCTTCTCAAATAGCTGGACTTGTGGATAGGTTAAAATCAAGATTTGAATGGGGTTTAACAGCCGATATTCAAATACCTGGACTTGAAACTAAAATTGCAATTATTGAAAAAAAATCTGAACTTAATGGAATTAATTTAAGTAGGGAAATTATTAACTTTATTGCTACTAATTTAGATAGTTCAATTAGGGAAATAGAAGGGGTTCTTATTAGAATTAATGCAAGTGCTTCTTTACTTAATCAAGAGATTAATTTAGAACTTGTACAAAGTTTATTAAAAGAGCAAATTAAAGAAAATAAAGAGAATATAAAACTTCCTGATATTATTAATATAGTAGCAAGAGAGTTAAATATTAAACCAAGTGATATTAAATCTAAAAAAAGAACTGCAACAGTTGCCAATGCAAGAAGAGTTGTAATATATCTTGCAAGGGAATTAACACATAACTCAATGCCAGATATTGCAAAGTTTTTAGGTATGAAAGATCACAGCTCTATTTCACATAATATTAAAAAAGCAAATGAGCTAATAGAAAAAGACGAAAACTTTAAATTAATCATTGAAAATCTTAAAAATAAGATAATAAATAAGGAGTGGTAAAAATAAGTTTTAGAGCCTTGTGTGAAAAGGTGTGAATATAAACATTTTTTTGTTCACTTTCATTTCGTCCGATGAAATGGAAGTTTCTAATGTATTTTCATCTTTTCACACATTCTACTGCTACCACTAAATTAAAGAAATAATAAGAGGAGTATAAAGTGAGATTTATCATCACAAAACAAATTATTGAAAATATTGTTTCATCAATGCAACCTTTCTTAGAAAAGAAAGATGCTAGTTCAATTACTTCACATATATATTTAGAAGTTAATAATGATAAATTAATATTAAAAGCTACAGATTATGAAATTGGATTAGAGTCTCAAATCGATGAACTAAATGAAAGTGTAAATGGAAAAGCAACAGTTAATGGTGCAAATTTATTAGGTATATTAAAAAGATTAAAAGCATCAGAAATTATTATTGAATCAAATGAGAATAATTTAGTAATAAAACAAAATAAATCTACATTTAAATTACCAATGTATGATCCTAATGAATTTCCATCATTAGCAAAACCAGATAATTTAAATAAATTAGATATTAGTATGTTAAATTTAATTAATTCAATTAGAAAGATAACACCTGCTATTGATAACAATAATCCTAAATTTGAATTAAATGGTGCTTTAGTTGATATAAAAAGTAATAGAATAAATTTTGTTGCTACAGATACTAGAAGATTAGCAGTATCTCATCTTCAAAATATCTCTAATAGTGAAAATCAATTTATAATTCCTAAAAAAGCAATTATTGAAATTCAAAAACTTTTCTTAGATGATGCAAATATTTCATATGATGATACAAACTTAATTATTTCAAATGATAAAATGAAGTTCTTTACAAAACTAATCAATGGAAAATTTCCTGATTATGATAGAATTATTCCAAAGAGTTTAAAACATAACTTCTCTTTACCAAAAGATATGTTAATTGAATCAATTAAATTAGTTACATCACTATTTTCAAATATTAAAATTACATTTAGTAGTAATTGTATTATCTTTGAAAGTTTAGATGAAGATAGTGAATCAAAAACACAAATTGATATTAATTTAAATATTGAAAACAACTTCTATTTAGCAGTAAATGCAAAATATTTATTAGACTTTTTAAGTTTAACAAAAAATGAAAATGTAGCTATTGGATTTAATGAATCTAATTTACCATTTTATTTAGAAGATGAAAAATTCTTTACAATTGTAATGCCAATAGTTTTAGAAAAATAAACATAGAATAGATTATAAAAGGAAATAGATATATGAGTCAAGAATACGGTGCTAGTAATATTAAAGTTTTAAAAGGTCTTGAAGCTGTTAGAAAAAGACCAGGTATGTATATCGGTGATACAAATCTTAATGGTCTTCATCATATGGTTTATGAAGTTGTTGATAACTCTATTGATGAAGCAATGGCTGGTTATTGTAGAAATATTAAAGTAACTATTACTAAAGATAATTGGATTAAAGTATCAGATGATGGTAGAGGTATTCCAACAGCTATTCACCCAACTGAAAAAATTAGTGCTGCAACAGTTGTTTTAACTGTTCTTCATGCAGGTGGAAAATTTGATAAAGATACATATAAAGTTTCAGGAGGTCTTCACGGAGTTGGGGTTTCTGTTGTAAATGCTTTATCAAAAGATTTAAGAATGACAATTTATAGAGAAGGACAAATTCATTATCAAGAGTTTTCTTGTGGTATTCCTAAATCTCCTCTTGAAGTTATTGGTGAAACTAAAAAAACTGGAACTACTATTGAATTTTTGGCTGATGATTCTATTTTTGAGGTATCTGAATATATTTTTGAAACTTTAGCTAAAAGATTTAAAGAAGTAGCATATTTAAATCCTATTATATCTATTACTTTAGAAGATGAAAGAACAAAAGTTAAAGAAGTATATCACTTTGAAGGTGGTATTGCTCAATTTGTTAATGATTTAAATAAAGATACTGCACTTTGTGAACCAATTGCATTTTCTGATAGAGTAGAAGATGTAGAGGTTGATATAGCACTTTTATATAACTCTTCATATACAGAAAAAACTATTTCTTTTGTAAATAATATTAGAACAATTGATGGTGGAACACATGAAGCTGGATTTAAAGCTGGACTTACAAGAAGTATTGTTAAATACTTAAATGCAAATGCAAATGCAAGAGAAAAAGATACTAAAATTACAGGTGATGATGTAAGAGAAGGTCTTATTGCTGTTGTATCTGTAAAAGTTCCTGAACCACAATTTGAAGGACAAACTAAAGGAAAACTTGGTTCTTCTTATGTTAAGCCAATTACACAAAAATTAGCTGGTGAACAATTAGATAAATATTTTGAAGAAAATCCAACAGCAGCAAAAGCTATTATGGAAAAAGCATTAATGGCTGCACGTGGAAGAGAAGCAGCTAAAAAAGCTAGAGATTTAACTAGAAAAAAAGATGCAATGACAGTTGGAACTTTACCTGGTAAATTAGCTGAATGTCAAAGTAAAGATCCTGCAATTAGAGAATTATATCTGGTGGAGGGAGATTCAGCTGGTGGTTCAGCAAAGCAAGGTAGAGATAGAGTTTACCAAGCAATTTTACCATTAAAAGGTAAGATTTTAAATGTTGAAAAATCTAGACTTGATAAAATTTTAAAATCTGATGAAATTAGAAATATTATTACTGCTCTTGGTTGTGGTATTGGTGAAGATTTTGATGAAGAAAAAATTAGATACCATAAAATCATTATTATGACGGATGCGGATGTAGATGGAAGCCATATTCAAACACTTCTTTTAACATTTTTCTTTAGATTTTTAAGACCAGTTGTTGAAAAAGGTTATTTATATATTGCACAACCACCTTTATATAGATATAAAAAAGGTAAAAATGAGACATATTTAAAAGATGATACAGCTTTATCTAATTTCTTAATTGAAAATGGTTTAGAATCATTTACATTTGAAGGTCTAGGTTATAATGACTTAGTTGATTTATTTAAAACAGTTTCAAGATATAGAGGTATGTTATTACAATTGGAAAAAAGATACTCTTTAGTTGAAGTATTAAAACACTTAATTGAAAATTCTGATTTAGTTAAATTAGATTTTAGTACTTTATATGAAGAAGTTAAAAACTTTTTAGAAACTAGAGGTTATAACATTTTATCTAAAACATTAACTAGTGAAAGAATTCAATTATTTGTTCAAACAAATGAAGGTTTAGAAGAATTAGTTATTGATGATGAGTTATTTGCATCACCATATTTTAGTGAAGCAACATATATTTACTCAAAACTTATTGAAAGAGATATTTCTATGTTTGAAGGTAGAGATTTAATTGATGTTTTAGTAGATATTGAAGATTTAGCTAAAAAAGGTGCTTATATTCAAAGATATAAAGGTCTTGGAGAGATGAACCCAGAGCAATTATGGGAAACTACAATGACTCCTGAAGATAGAAGACTTCTAAGAGTTAAGATTGAAGATGCTGAAATTGCAAGTGATACATTTACTTTATTTATGGGTGATGAAGTAGAACCAAGAAGAAACTACATAGAAGAACACGCAAAAGACGTAGAACACTTAGATGTGTAAAAAAGAGAAAATTCTCTTTTTTACAATTTTAATACTTTCAAAAACTGTTTTCATTAAAATTTGAGGATTATATGAGAAAAAAAAGATTATTATCTTATGAAGCTAAGATAATTATAGGATTTATTTTATTTTTATTACTTATATTTTTACCTATTCCATTATTGGATACAGTTGTTTTATTTAAAAATAAAATTGTAGATTTTTATAATAAATATATACAAAATTATCCTTTATGGGCTCAAATTTTTGTTTTATGCTTTCCAATTATAATTTTTATTACTATTAAATTAATTAGAAAAAATAGATGTAAATATACAGAAGATACTTTTTATGATGTTAAATGGAAATGGAGTTGGCATAAAGATAAAATAGTTAATTTACAATGCTTTTGTCCTACTTGCAATGAAGAACTTTATTATGATGATACTACTTCAAACTTTGTTTTAACTGTAAGTAAAGTGGATTTTATTTGCGAAAAATGCCATAAAGTAGTAGCTTCAATAGCAAATGAAAATAAAAATGTGCATTCTGCAATGATGATAAATAAAGAAATACAAAGAATTATAAATAGAAAAATAAAAGAAATTTAAGATGGCAAAAGCCATCTTAGAATTTTCCATTTTCATTTTGCCATTGGTTAAGTGGTAAAATTTCCTCTTTTATACTCCAAGAGTTATATATTTTTGAGTTTTTAATATTAAATAACTCATAAATAGAAAATCTTTTATTATTTATATAAGTTTCATTAACTGCTAAAATAAAATTACCCTGCCCTAAAATCATATGATTTTTTAAATAATCTGCACTTAAAATTTTAGTTTTAATAAAAGCTTGTACTAATTGTTTATTTTTTAAAGTTTTTTGTTTATCTATTACTTTTACTTCACCTTTTAATTCTTCTATATCTTCTACTAATTCAGTATTATCCCAATGTTCTACTATTAAATTATTTTCAAATCTAAAAATATCAATAACCTTATAGTTTTTATCTTCTTGAGTTACAAAAGAGTGAGCTACAACATAGTTTTTATCTTCAAAGGCTCTTATTACCTTATTTTGTATTTTTTGGCCTTTTAAGTAGTCTAAATAACCTTTTAAACCCTCAATACCATCTTGTGCATATAAATTATGCTGAATATACTTTTTAGTATTAATATATTTTAATACTGATCTATCTGGTTTTGTATTAAAAGCTTTTTGTAAAAGCTCAACTACTTTTTGCTGGTTTGAAAGCTCTTTTGCATAAATATTAATAGCAGAAAGAATAATAAAACTAATTAATATATATTTTTTCATTTATACTCCTATATAAAAAATTTTGAAAATTATAAATTTTTAAATGAAAAATATAAAGGTATAAATAGGATAAAAAATGGTAAATATGAAACTAAATAGTAAAATTTTGTTTAAATTTACTAGGAGAAATATTTGTATGTTTTTTAAAATATTTTATAAAGTTCGTTGTTTCATAAAAGCCTAAATTAAATGCTATTTCTTTTATAGGTTTATTTGTGCAGGCAAGTTGTCTTTTTGCTTCTAATATTAAATAACTATCAATTAGTTGTTTTGCAGTAAGCTTTACAAACTCTTTTGTTATTGTATTTAGGTGTTTTGAGCTAATTTTTAAGTACTTTGCATAAAAACTTACATTTTTATTTTCAAAGTAGTTTTTATAAATTAGTTCTTTAAACTCTTCAAAAATAAGTTTATGTTTTTGATTTATAGTCTTATCTTGCAAAGAGTTTTCATATTTTAAAATAAGATAATTTAGTAAAATGGCTAAGATTTTCTCTTTATATAGACTTTTTTCTTTTTTGTACTCACTATATAATTGTTTAAAAATAGTTTCAAATTCACTATTTAAATCTTCAAGAATAATAGGTTTTAAACAGATATTAAAAATAGACTTTTCTTTAGTTATAAAGTTTCTTTTTAAAAACTCTTCAGTAAAAAGAATAATAAAGCCTTTATGTTTTATGTTTTTACTAAAAGCATGAACTTGCTCTTTAGATATAAATATTAGCTGATTATTTTTAATTTTATACTCTACAAAATCAACAAAATGTTTATCTTGTGTTTTATTAAAGTATAAAATATTATAAAAATTTATTTTATGAGGCTTAGTCATAAAATGGGTATTTAAATCTATATTTTTAAAAAACTCTTCAAAGCTTAAAATTTCAAAACCAAGTTTTTCTAAATCTTTTAAAAAATCTATTTTAGGTAAATTTTGCATAAATAGATTATAAACTATTAAAAATTATAATACAAGCTAACATGGCTAAAATTATCCCTGATATTTTCTCAATTTTATTTGAGTATTTTTGAATAAATTCTCTATTTTGTTTTGCATTTATTAAAATTACTATAAAAATATCCCAAATTAATACAGCTAAAAACATCCAAATGGCATAAAGTATTTGATAATTAAAAGGTATATTATCATTTAATGAAATTGAAAACATAGTAAAATAAAAAATTGAATTTTTAGGATTTAAAATAGCACTTAAAAACCCTTTTATAAAACTTTTTAATAAATTTTTTTTTAAAGTTATTTTGTTTTTATTAAAAAGTTCTCTTTTTTTTGAAGTTATTAAATGATATGAAATATAAAGTAAATAAATAGCCCCTAAAATTTTAATAGAGATAAAAATTAGTGGATTATTTAAAATAAGCATTATTCCAAATAGTGCTAAAATTATATAAATAGCATTTGCAAATGCTATTCCACTAGCTGTTAGAATTCCTGAAGTTTTTCCTTCTTTTGAAGTTGTTGAAACAAGTATAAAAAAATCAGCTCCAGGACTTAATAGTGCAATAAAATGTGCAAGAGCAAGGGGTATAAAGCCTTGCATAAAAATTTCAAGATTCATATAAACTCCTTTTAATGAAGTTTATATGATTTTTTTTAAAAATTATTGTACAAAATTGTTCTTATACTCTTTTGGTGTAGTTGCTACTAATTTTACAAAGTTTCTATGAAAATGACTTTGATCATAAAAACCACATTCTAAAGCTGTTTCAACTATAGAAAAATCTTTTTTTAAAAGATTTTTTGCATATTCTATTTTAAGATTAATAAAATATGAATATACAGAAGTATTTAGCTGCTTTTTAAAAAGTTTAATTATATAAAATGTAGAAAGATTAAACTCTTTTGATAAATCTTCCAAGGAGATATTTTCTTTTATATTCTTTTTTAAATATTTAATAATATTTTCAACTTTATAATTTATTTCTTTTTCTTTTTCTTGTAAATCTGAATATTTTTTATAAAGTATTGTAATAAACTCTATTAGAAGAGATTCTTTTTTAATATAAAATTCATTTGATAAAAGTACTTTACAAAGTTTAATAAATTCATTGAATATTTCTTTATCCTCTAATATCTCTTTTTTAAAAGGTAAAAAGCTATTTAGTGTAGGATTTAGCTCTTTTTGTACCTTATATAACCAATTTGTGTCTATATAAAGCATATAATAATTGCTTTTTTCATTATCTATGCTATTACAACTATGAATTGTATTTGGATTTACTATTGCCAAATTTCCTTTTGAGATTATATAAGTATTGTTTTTATTTGAATATTGCCTTTTTCCATTGGTTATAGCCCCAATAGATAGAGTTTCATGTATATGTTCTTTATAACATAAGGAAGAATTTGAGTATCTAAGTTCTATAAAAGATAGCTCTTTATTTTTTAAAAATTTAGTTTTGTTCATATTTTTTCATTTTTTCTGTATTATATAAAAAAATCTTTTAGGAGTTATTATGAAAATTCATAGATTAGACCATTTGGTATTAACAGTTAAGAATATTGATAAAACAGTTGATTTTTATACTGAAATATTAGGTATGGAAAAAGAGATTTTTGCAGAAAATAGAGTTGCATTAAAATTTGGAAACCAAAAAATAAACCTACATGAAAAAGGAAAAGAGTTTGAACCAAAAGCTAAAAATGTACAAACAGGAAGTGCAGATTTATGTTTTATTGTTCATGGAAATTTATATGAAATTAAAAAAGAATTAGAAAACAAAGGTGTCATTTTAGAAAGTGATATTGTTCATAGAACTGGAGCTATTGGAAAAATAGTGTCAATTTACTTAAGAGATCCTGATTTTAATCTAATTGAGTTATCAAATTATAAATAATTTTGTAAAAAATTAAAAAATACATAAAAAAAATATTTTAAAATTTAAAATTTATGTTATAATTTTAAGATATTTTTAATTTTTAATTCAAAAGGATTATATATGAGCCTTTCATTAAATGAAATACTTGATATAGCAAAAAATAGTAAAGATTTATCTTCTTTAAAACCATTATTAAACACTAAATCTATGATTGTAAGAAGAGCTTTAGCTAGAAATGAACATATTGATGAAAGTATGGCAAATATTTTAGCTTTTGATCCAGTTTTAAATGTAAGTTATATGGCTACTAAAAATCCAAATTGTACAAAAATAAGAGATTTTTCACAATACAAACTTTCTAATTGTGTCCTTTGCGAAAAAGATGAAAGAGAATTAGATTGTACAAATTGTGAAAATAAAAAAATTTTTAGATAATTTTTAGAAATAATACTTTTGTATTACTTTGTTTTATTATAATTCCAAAAAAAATAAGGAAAAATAATAAAGACATGAGTATTACGTTTGATGTGGTAGAAAAATTAAATAAAGCTTTTAATAGTACTTGTATAAATGAATTAAAAATGTTAGCAAATAGTGAATCTATGATTGTAAGAAGAGCTGTTGCAAAAAATGTAAATATAGATACTGCTTTAGCTAATGAGTTATCTTTTGATCCAGTTTTAAATGTAAGCTATATGGCTTTAAATAATCCTAAAAGTACAGTAAAAAGAGAAATTCCTCCATCAAACTTAACTAAATGTGTAGTTTGTCAAAAGGATGAAAGATATATGGATTGTACTTTGTGTTAAGAAAAATTTTTCTTAACACTTTTCTTTAGGGTTATTTTTAAAATACTCTTCTACTTTATTAGTATAAGAGTATATTTTTCCTCTTCTTCTTAAAAATGAGTTTACTATATGATAGCCATGATTAAGTGCTGCAACTATTGAGCCTCCTGTATTAAAAGCTATATCACCTGCCACATACATACAAGGTAAGTTTGTTCTATAATGCTCATCATAAATTGGATTTCCTTCACTATTTACTTCAATACCACATTTTTTTAAAAAATCAACGGGTGAAGTTCCTCCTATGGCATAAATAATTCTATCATAGATAGTAAAATAGCCATCATTAAAATTAACTTTTATTCTTCCTTCAAAGTTTTCTAAACTTTCAATATCAGTATTTAATCTAAGTCTTAATAACTCTTGCCCATTAAACTCTCTTAAAATTTTTTCATTTTCAGGGTTTAGCCTTGTAAATTTATCTTTTCTATATACTAAAGTTACTTCATTATTAACTGCAAGGTCATAGGCGTATTCCGCAGCAGAGTTTCCTCCTCCAACTACTAAGATTTTTTCATTTTTAGTACATTTATCTAAATTAAAATTTATATAGTCTTTTAAAGAAGCTGGAATTTTATATAAAGGTTTATTTGGTTTGCCCATCTTTCCTATTGCTATTACAACAGATTTTGATTTAAAACTTTGAGTTGAAGTTGTTATTAAATAAATATCCTCACCCTCTTCTTGAGTTCTAATAATAGATTCAACTTCACTATTAAAAGCTGTATCAATTCTCTCTTCATCAAGTAAAGTATTAAAATAATCTAAAGTACTCTCTTTTGTACCTCCTACAAATTCCACATTTCCTTCAAGTTCAATAATTTGACCTTTCCAGTCCCTATCTACTCTTTTATTATCTTTATAATATTTTCTAATTGTATTTGAGTGATTATCACTTTTTTCAATTAATAAAATATTTTTTACCCCATGAATAACAGCTTCAATTGCTGTACCTATTCCTCCAGGTCCTCCACCTATAATGGCAATATCATAAATATTTGACTTCATTAAACTACTTCTTTATTTTAAGATTTAATTTTAAAATTATAGCTAAAATTAAGATAATCTTCAACCTACTATATTTGTAAGTATTTTTTTGATAAAATGGGCAAAATTTAATATTTAAAAGGTTATTTAAATGGAAATGAAATATGGTGAAAAAGAGATTGTTGAATTTGATATTAACAGTAAAGAACACTATTGGCCAAACAACAATGAAAAAAATTATATTATAGATATTGAATTACCAGAATTTATGGCAAAATGTCCAAGAAGTGGTTACCCTGATTTTGCAACAATTAAATTACAATATACACCAAATAAAAAACTTATTGAATTAAAAGCATTAAAATTATATATCAATACTTTTATGTTTAGAGAAGTTTCTCATGAAAATTCAGCAAATGAAATTTTTGATACTTTATATAAAAATTTAGAACCAAGATGGATGAAAGTTGTTGCTGATTTTAAACCAAGAGGAAATGTTCATACTGTTATAGAAATTGACAGCGCAAAAATGTAAGGATAATTCTTGGAGAGATTAGTAACTACATCTCAAGCAGCTCAAATTCTTGGGCTCTCTCTTCAAGGTGTTCACTATCGAATTAAAAATAATCAATTAAAATCAATTAAAAAATCAGGTAAAACCTATGTTTATATTAGTGAACATGTACAAGATAAATCAAATATTGATGAAAAACCTGTTGAAATTATTGAAATAAGAGAGATTATAAAAGTAAAAGATGAACAAATTTCACTTTTAAAAAAAAATATAAAATGGATGAAACATCAATATACTTCAGAAATAAAAAGATTGGAAAAAAATCAAAAAAGAATTATTGAAGTATTTAATAGAGAAATACAACTTTTACAAAGTGCTTTTAATGAAATGCGTTCAATATATAAACCTCAAATTCAAATAAGTTCTCAAGAGGAAACTGAACCTAAAAAACAGCCAAAATATTTAAGTTTATTAGAGTTTACTAAACTTATGAAAACTTATGGAAAATCTGATACTTATATAAAATCTATAATAATAAATGGAATTAAAAATCAAGATAGTAGATTTTATTATAATAAACAAACTAAAAAAATATTAATTAAAGATAGTGATTTTAAAGACTTTTTATAAAATATACTTTAATTTTTATAAAAAAAGTTTTTTTACTTGACAAATACTACTAATTAGTAGTATAATTTCAAAAGTGGAGGATGTTATGCAAAAAACAAGTTTAAAAAGTTATGGAACAAGAACAGATAAAGCTATGAAAACTGTTGTAAGACTTGATAGAGTAAGTTATAAAATCTATAACATAATGGTAAACTATTTAGCAGAACATAATCTAACTTTTAATCAATTTAAAGTTTTAGAAGTGCTTTATCATAGAGGTGATTTAAATGTAAGTGCAATTACAAAACTTACAATGAGTACACCAGGAAATATAACTGTAGTAATTAAAAATCTAAAAAGAGATGGTTGGATTACTTCAATTAAAGATCCAAATGATAATAGAGCTTCCATATTAACAATAACACAAAAAGGTGAAGAGATAATACAAAAGGTATTCCCTCAACACTCTATTAATCTAAAAAATTGTATGGAAGTTTTAAGTGATGAAGAACTAGAGACTTTATATGAATTATTGGATAAAGTTTATAAAACAAATTAAAAAAATTTGTTTAAATAATACTAATTAGTAATAAATAATAAAAAAAAGGATAAGAAATGACAAAATTTTTAAAATTAGGTTTAGCTTCTATTTTAGCTTCAGGTGCACTTTTTGCAGGAACATATAATATTGATACAAGTCATTCACATGTTGGATTTAAAGTAAAACATATGATGATTTCAAATGTAAAAGGTCAATTTGATAAATTTACAGGGGTTTTTGAATATGATGAAAAAACAAATACTTTGAAGAGTTTAAATGGGGATATTGAAGTTTCTTCAATAAATACAGCAAATGAAAAAAGAGATGGACATTTAAAATCAGCAGAGTTATTTAATGTTGAAAAATTTCCAAAAATAACTTTTAAATTAGAAAAAATTGATGGTGATAAAGCATTTGGTAAACTTACTATGCATGGTGTAACAAAGGATGTTGAACTTGATTTTGAAGATAATGGAATGGTGAAAGATCCTTGGGGGAATACAAGAGTTGGTATTGCTTTAAATGGTAAAATAAATAGAAAAGATTATGGAATTACTTGGAATAAAGTTTTAGAAGCTGGTGGAGTTGCAGTTGGTGAAACTGTTAAATTAGAAATAGAGCTAGAAGGTATTTTAGCTAAATAATTATTGGGAGTATAACTCCCAATATAAAGGAGTTTTTATGTTTCCTTCCCTATTTATTTCTCACGGTGCTCCAAATACTATTTTAAAAGATTCAAAAACAAAAATAAATTTACAAAATTTAGCAAAAAGTTTAGATAAACCAAAATATATTTTAATAATTTCTGCCCATTGGACTACAAAAAATTTGGAGATAATTAGTTCAAATGCAAATAAAATAATGTATGATTTTTATGGATTTGAAGAAGAGTTATATAACTATAAATATAAACTTTCAAGTAATAAAGAAATAACAAATGAAGTTTTAGAAAAATTAACAGATTTAAATATATATAAAAGTAGTAAAGATAGTTATGATCATGGTGTTTGGACTATATTGGCAATGATGTATAAAAAGCTTGATGTTCCTGTTATAAATCTTAGTTTACCTTTAAATTTTACTATACAAGAGCTTTTTAATTTAGGAAAGAAGTTAAGAGTTTTAAAAGATGAAGCTTTATTAATATTTAGTGGTTCAATTACTCATAATTTATTAGATATTTACCCTAAATATCATGTAAATGTTAAGCCATATGCTTATAATTTTGATAAAAAAATAGAAGAATTATTAAAAAATGGTCAAATACAAACTCTTTTAGAGTTTAAAAATATAGAAAATTTTAATATAAATCATCCAACAATTGAGCATTTTTTACCTTTGATTATAGCATTAGGTACAACAAATGATTATAAGGCACAAGCTTTTAATGAAGAGTTTATTTACTCAAATATTTCAATGAAAAGCTATATTTTTAAAGGATAAAATATGTTAAAAAAAATACCAAAAGATAGTATGTATTTATCAAATCATGGTTGGCTAAAAAGTAGATTTCATTTTTCTTTTGCTGAATATAGAAATATAAATAATGTTAATTTTGGAGTTTTAAGAGTTTTAAATGATGATATTATTGAGCCTGTAAGTGGCTTTGATTTTCATCCTCATAATAATATGGAAATTATAACTTATGTTATTGATGGAGAATTAACTCATAAAGATTCTATGGGAAATAGTGAAGTACTAAAAAGAGGTGAAGTTCAATATTTAAGCGCTGGAGATGGTATTTATCACAGTGAACATAATATGCATAAATCAAAAAATTTAAGGCTTTTACAAATTTGGATTATACCTCCACAGAACTCTTTACCTAGACTTTATGGTTCTTGTAAATATAAACAAGAAGAAAGAAAAGATAAATTTTTAAAAATAGTATCCTCTGAAAATGGCAATAGTAAAATTAAAATATATCAAGATATTAATATTTTTGTAAATGAAATGTCAAAGGGTACTAACTCTTTATTTAAACTTGACAATAATAGACAAATATATTTTGTTCAAATTGAAGGAAGTTCAAGTATTAATGAAATTCTTTTAGAAGAAGGAGATGCTTTAGAAATTTTAGATATTGAAAAAATTGATATAAAAGCTATTAGCAACTCGCATTTTTTATTTATAGAAATGGCTAAAAATTAAGCAAAAAAAAAGAGTGCTTTTAAAGCACTCTTCTCCAGATACCCAAGCACACCACTAAGTAAGGTGCCTTGCTATGTTCCCATCCTGGGGCGTTGTCTTAAATAACGATTGCAAGGGTCTAAAGAAGAGCATTCAAAGTACCACTATACTTTCAATGCTTCTCTTTTGAAAGCGTATTATATCTTAAAAATCTTAAAACATATTTTAAAAAAGAGGGAATTTAACAATTTTTGGATATAAATGCACTTTACTTTTACAAGAAGAGAATAATTTGGAAAAAAAATTTAGCTTATTAGGAATATTTTCATTGATTTTTGCAATGTTTATATGGGCAAGTACATTTATAGGATTAAAATCAGCTATGGAACACTATGGACCTTATACTGTAATATTTGGTAGAATGGTATTTGCTGCATTATGTTTTATATTTTTTATAAAACAGTTTTTAAAGTATGATTTTACAAAAAAAGATATTGGATATATTTTACTATTAGCTTTATTTGAGCCTTGTTTATATTTTATTTTTGAAGCAAAAGCTTTACAATTAACTACTGCTTCACAAGCGGGTATGATTACTTCTTTAATGCCTCTTCTCACTTCAATTGCAGCAATTTTTATTTTAAAAGAGTTAGTTTCAAAACAGTTTATTTTTGGGTCTTTTTTAGCAGTTTTTGGTGCAGTTTGGTTAAGTTTAGAAGCTACTTCTTCTCTTTCTGCTCCAAATCCTATGTTAGGAAATTTTTTAGAATTTCTTGCTATGTGTTGTGCGGCTGGATATACAATTGTAGCAAAACATTTAACATATAAATTTTCAGCTATATTTCTAACAGCAATTCAAGCTTTTGTGGGTGTGATTTTCTTTATTCCTTTTGCAGCTTATGAGTTAAGTGTTACACCTTTTGTTTTTAGTTTAGAAGGTCTTTTATGGACAATGTACCTTGGAGTTTTCGCAACATTGGGTGGATATGCTTTATATAACTTTGCTTTAACAAAAATTGATGCTTCAAAAGCTTCAATTTTTATAAACTTAATACCTGTATTTACTTTAATCTTGGCATATTTTATCTTAAATGAAAGATTAACTTATGTGGAGATATTTGCTTCATTTATTATACTTTTTGGAGTGTTTATTTCTCAAGTAAAAATAGTTATACCAAAAACAATATATAAAATTTTTAAAGCTATTTGATGGTTTTTTTAACTCTTTTTTTTGTAGCATTTATTTCAGCCACACTTTTTCCTATGGGAAGTGAGGCTTTATTAGTTTATAATATAAATCAAGGATTTAATCTTTTTTTATTACTTTTTTTTGCCACAATAGGAAATACTTTAGGCTCATTAGTTAATTATTTTTTGGGTTTAAAAGGTGAAGAGTATTTGGAAAATAAAAAGATTTTAAATAAAGAAAAAATAGAAAAATATAAAAGATTTTTTGATAAATATGGAAGTTTATCTTTATTCTTATCTTGGATGCCTATAATTGGTGATCCTCTTACTTTTATTGCAGGAGTTTTAAAATATAATATTAAAAAGTTTATATTTATAGTTTTAATAGCCAAATTTTTAAGATATTTATTTTTAGCTCTTACAACACTTGCCTTAATTTAAAAAGGTAAAGAAATTGTAAATTGTGCCCCTTTAAAGTGTTGTTTTTCATACATAAACTCTATATTTTCAACTTCAATATTTCCACTCATATGTTTTACAATAATTTCTTGACTCATATAAAGCCCTATTCCTGTTCCTTGAGTTTGATGTTTTGTAGTAAAATATGGTTCAAATATTTTATCTAGGAACTTTATAGGTACTCCACCAGCATTATCTTTTATTTTAATTTTTACTTGGTTATTTTCTTTTTTTATGCAAATAAAAATAAGTTTTGGTTCAAAATCATTTTTTATTAGTTCATCTCTTGCATTATTTAAAATATTGATTAATACTTGAATAAGTTCATTTTCTAAACCATAAATCTCAATATTTTCAATATCTTTTATTATATCAATATTTCTAGATTTAAACTGTGCACTAACTAAAGATAAACTTTTTTCTATAATGTTATAGGCTTTAAATCTCTCTTTATCTTTATTTGGTTTAAAAAAGTTTTTAAAATCATCTATAGTTTTTGAAAGATGTTGCGTAGTTTTTGTAATATTATTAATATTATTTTCAAACTCTTTATCATCTAATAATCCAAACTCTTTTTGCATTTTCATTCCACTTGCAATTGTGGAAATTAAAGATAAAGGTTGTCTCCATTGATGTGCAATATTTCCAATCATTTCTCCCATAGATGCCATTTTTGATTGTTGAGCTAATAGGGAATCTTTTTTTCTATTTTTATTTATCTCTTTATATATTTTTTCTTTGTATTTTGTAAATCTTTTTTCTATTTTTTTAGAAATATAAAAAGAGATAATTAATAAAACAATAGTTATTAAAAGACTAATAATTATAATATTTATAGCATAGGTTTTATTATCTATATAAAGTTGTTGTTTTCTTTTATTTATTAGCGGTTCTAACTCTTTTATATAAAATCCACTTCCAATAATCCATTCCCACTCTTTAAAGCTTTTTACATAAGAGGTTTTATAATTTATTAATGAAGTATTGTAAATTAGACTATCACTATATGTTATAAAACCTCCTTTTTTATTTTTCGCAATTTTTATAACTTCATTTAAAAGGTTTACTTTTTCAGTAGTTTTACTATTATCAACTTTTAGATGTGAATTAGTTGGTTTATGGATAATTATCTCACCTTTATGGGTAAAAATAAAAATATATCTTTTATTTTTTTCATTTATTTTATCAATATACTCTAAAATATTTTTCTTTAAATCTTTTTCAAAATCTTCTAAATATTCCCCTGTACTAATAGAGATATTTAAAGGTTCAAAATATTTATAAAAAGAGATTTTTTTATAAATCCTTTCTCCCTCATTTGTGGGTTTACTCCAATAATAAGTATCAAAAGTTTCTGTTTTATTTTTTATTACATCTACAATAGTTTTTACAAAATAGTATCCATTTGTATCTTTTAAATTTAAGTAGTTTTTATTTTCAAGTTTTATATCAAGTGGGTATAAAAGGTTGTTTCCCTTTATATCATGAATAAAATAGTACCCTCTTCCCTCATTGAACCTAATCTCTCTTAGGGCATCTTTTATCATCTTTAAAATTTCATTTTTAGTTTTAAATTTATTTTCTTTATATATATTTGTAGCAATATTATGTGCCTCATTAACTCGGCTTTTTAATTGTTTTTTTAGTCTTTCTTCACTTTTATTTTTTTCATAAACTATATATTCATATATTTTTGTAACTTCAGTTTTTATTTGCTCTTTTTGGTTATTAATAAACTCTTTTTCTATTTTTTTTATATCTTCTTCACATAAAGTTTGATTATTTAAAATAAGCAAATAGGTTGTAAGTGTAGATAGAAAAAGTATAAATACAATAGGAGCAAATTTTATAATTTGTAAAATCTTTTTTTCATTATTTTTTAACATAGCGGAAATTATAATATTTTAATTATTAATTTTTACATGTAAAATGCCCTTTTTATTTCATTATTTTTTGAATATAATTTATAAATAATATTTTTGTAGTTAAATTCCAAATATTGAGCATGCAACCAAAGTCTATAACTTCCTGTAATTTCTTCTCTTTTTTCATCTGCTAAAGTTTTATTTAAATAGCTCTCAGCTATTTCATCTTCTATTCCATATATTGGATCTCCTAAAATTTTATGTCCAATAGCATATAAATGAACTCTTATTTGATGTTGTCTTCCTGTAAGAGGTATTGCTTCAATTAGTGTTAGGTCTTTTTTTTCATTATATGAAATAGGATTTACAATTGTGCAAGATTCTTTACCTTTTTCTCCTGCTTGCATTCTAACTCCAATAGCTTTTCCTTCTTTTTGAAGTTTTAAATCAATAGTTAAACTTTTTTCAATTTTGCCTTGAACTATTGCTAAATAAGACTTTTTATATTTTTTTTCTAAAAACATCTCTTTTAGTTCAATTTCACTTTTTTTAGTTTTTCCTACTATTACAAGTCCTGAAGTCTCTGCATCTATTCTATGGGCTAGATTTGCATCTTCTCCAAAATGATAACGAATCTCATCAAGTAAAGAGTATGGTGTTTTTTTTGAAATTGGATGAACCATTAAATTTGTAGGTTTATCAAAAAGGGCAAAATCTTCAAATTCAATTAAGGGATTAAGTCCTCTTGTATGACCTTCAAACTGGGCAATATATATACAGTTTGTTTTAATTATATCACTGCTTTTAAAAGGGGCAAAATCTTCATCAAATACTCTTCCCTTTCCTATATACTTTTGCGATAATTTAGGGCCTAACTTTAAATCATGCAATAAGAATTGTTGTATTTTTTTGCCAATAATAGCATCATATTTTTTTAAAATAAAAGGCACAAACTTTTCCTAGAAATTAAGTTTAAATTAACCAAATTTTAATAAAAATTTTTGGCTAACTTAGTTAATATATCATACTAAAAAAAGCAATAAATTTCGATAAAAATGAAAACAAGGGACTAATAGATGGTTGAAAGATATTCAAGAGAAGAGATGAGTTCTAATTGGACAATGCAAGCAAAATATCAAGCTTGGTTAGATGTGGAAAAAGCAGTAGTTAAAGCTTGGAATAAGTTAGGTCTAATTCCTGATGAGGATGCAAAGAAAATCGTAGAAAATGCTGGATTTTCTGTTGAAAGAATCGATGAAATTGAAGCAGTAACTAGACATGACTTAATTGCTTTTACTACAAGTGTAGCTGAGACTTTAGGTGATGAGTCAAGATGGTTTCATTATGGTATGACTTCTTCAGATACGGTTGATACAGCAGTTGCTTTACAAATGAGAGACTCTTTAAAAATCATTATTGAAGATGTAAAAATGATGATGGAATCAATTAAAAAAAGAGCACAAGAGCACAAACTTACTTTAATGGTAGGAAGAAGCCACGGAATTCATGGAGAACCTATTACTTTTGGTCTTGTACTTGCAGTATGGTATGATGAAATGGCTAGACATTTAGAAAACTTAGAACAAACTATGAAAGTAATTTGTGTTGGACAAATCTCTGGAGCAATGGGTAACTTTGCTCATGCACCTTTAGAACTTGAAGAACTTGCTTGTGCTGAATTAGGTCTTGCACCTGCACCTGCTTCAAATCAAGTTATTCAAAGAGATAGATATGCAAGACTTGCTTCGGCTTTAGGATTACTTGCTAGTTCTATTGAAAAATTTGCTGTTCAAGTTAGACATTGGCAAAGAACAGAAGTTTATGAATGTGAAGAGTTTTTTGCTAAAGGTCAAAAAGGATCTTCAGCTATGCCACATAAAAGAAATCCAATTTTAACAGAAAATATTACAGGTCTTGCTAGAATTATTAGAGCTTACACTATCCCTGCTATGGAAAATGTTGCTTTATGGCATGAAAGAGATATTTCACACTCATCAACAGAAAGATTTTGGTTACCTGATGCATTTATTACTTGTGATTTTATGTTACATAGAATGAATAATGTAATTGCTAATTTAACAGTTATGCCTGAAAATATGATGAAAAATTTAAATTTAACTGGTGGATTAGTATTTTCTCAAAGAGTACTATTAGAACTACCAAAAGCTGGTGTTAGTAGAGAAGATGCATATAAAATTGTACAAAGAAATGCTATGAAAGTTTGGGAAGGATTACAAGAGGGGAAACCAACTACAAATGAAAAAGGTGAATCTTTATATTTACAATACCTTTTATCTGATGAAGAATTAAGAAATTCTTTAAGCGAAGAGCAAATAAGAGAATGTTTTAATTTTGACTATTATACTAAAAATGTAGATGCAATTTTTAATAGAGTATTTAACAAATAATAAATTTTAGACAAATAAAGGCAACAAAATGGCAATTATGATTCAAAAAAGAAATGGGAGAAAAGAGGTTTTAGATATTACTAAAATCCAAAAAATGACTATTGATGCAACTAAAGATTTAGATGGTGTAAGTCAGAGTGAATTGGAACTTGATGCGCAAATTAAATTTGTTGATGGAATGAGTTCTTCAGATATTCAAGATGCACTTATTAAAACTGCCGTTGAAAAAATTGATATTGATGTTCCTAACTGGACTTTTGTTGCTGCAAGACTCTTTTTATTTGATTTATATCATAGAGTAGGAAAAGCTACTCATGGTATAAAAGGTGAGCCATATTGTCATTTAAAAGATTATATAAAGTTTGGAATTGATGCAGGAAGATTACTTCCTGCTTTAGGTGCTGGATATGATTTAGATGATTTAAATAAATATATTGACCCAAGTAGGGATTATTTATTTAATTATCTAGGAATTAAAACTTTATATGATAGATATTTAATTAAAAATAGAAAAGCTGAGCCAATAGAACTTCCACAACATATGTTTATGGCTATTGCTATGTTCTTAGCTCAAGATGAAAAAGATAAACAAGAAAAAGCAAAAGAGTTTTATGATGTTATTTCAAAATTTGAAGTAATGTTAGCTACACCAACACTATCAAATGCAAGAACAAATAGACATCAACTTTCATCTTGTTATATCGGTTCGAGTCCTGATAATATTGAGGGAATTTTTGATGGATATAAAGAGATGGCACTATTATCTAAATATGGTGGTGGTATTGGTTGGGATTGGAACCAAATTAGAGCATTAGGTGGAGTTATTGATGACCATAAAAATGCTGCTGGAGGAACAATTCCATTTTTAAAAATTACAAATGACTTAGCAATTGCTGTTGATCAATTAGGTACTAGAAAAGGTGCAATTGCAGTATATGTTGAGCCTTGGCATATGGATATAGTTGATTTTATTGACTTAAAGAAAAATTCTGGTGAAGAAAGAAGAAGAGCACATGATTTATTCCCTGCTTTATGGATTTCAGATCTATTTATGGAAAGAATTTTAGAAGATTCTCATTGGACTTTATTTGATCCATATGAAGTAAAAGATTTATCAGAACTTCATGGAGAAGAGTTCAAAAAAAGATATATGGAATATGAGCAAGATGATAGTATTACAAAAGATACAATGAAAGCTAAAGATTTATGGAAAAAAGTTTTAACTTCATATTTTGAATCAGGAAGCCCTTTTTTGTGTTTTAAAGATAATGCAAATAAAGCAAATCCAAACGCACATGTGGGACATATTAGAAGTTCAAACTTATGTACAGAAATTTTCCAAAATACAAACCCTAATTATTATAAAATTAGATTAGAGTTTGAAGATGGTACTGTTGAAACATATGAAGAAAGTGATATTATCAAAGTTGATGCAGGACAAGAAAAAAGAGCTAATAAAGTTACGGCTTTAGATTCTATAAATGGTAAAAGAGTATTTATTGTAGAAAAAGAGAAAATTGATGGAGATACTGCTGTTTGTAATTTAGCTTCAATTAATTTATCTAAAATATATACTAATGAAGATATTCAAAGAGTTGTTCCAACTGCTATTAGAATGTTAGATAATGTAATTGATTTAAATTTTTATCCATTAAGAAAAGTAAAGGCAACTAACTTAAAATCAAGAAGTATTGGTCTTGGTGTTATGGGTGAAGCTCAAATGTTAGCTGAACAACAAATTATGTTTGGAAGTGAGCAACACTTTAAGAAAATTGATGCAATTATGGAAGCTATTTCATATAATGCAATTAAAAGTAGTAGCCAATTAGCAGTGGAAAAAGGAGTTTATCCTACTTTTGATGGTTCAAACTGGTCAAAAGGAATTATGCCTCATGACCATGCTCCACAGGCTGTAAATGCCCTAATAAATAAAGATTTATTTGATAGTGGATATGATTGGGAAGCATTAAGAGAGCAAGTTAAAAAAGATGGTATGAGAAATGGATACTTAATGGCGATTGCTCCAACTTCATCAATTTCTATTTTAGTGGGAACTACTCAAGCAATTGAGCCTGTATATAAAAGAAAATGGTATGAAGAGAACTTAAGCGGTCTTATCCCTGTAGTTGTTCCAAGATTAAGTCCTGAAACATGGCAGTATTATATTCCTGCTTATGATGTAGAGCAAACAGATATTATTAAAGCTGCTGCAATTAGACAAAAATGGATAGATCAAGGGCAAAGTACAAATATTTTTATGAGCTTAAATAAAGCAAGTGGAAAATATTTACATGAGATTTATACTTTAGCTTGGAAGTTAGGTTTAAAATCTACATATTACCTAAGAAGTCAATCTCCAGAAGCAAATAATGATGTTGAAGATAGAAGTATGGAGTGTGCAGGTTGTCAATAAGATGACCTTTCACTTCTACAAACTTTTAAAAAAACACAATAAAATAGATTTAAATTTAGTATAGAGGAAATCCTAATGGATAGAAAAACGATATATAATCCACAATCAAGAGAAAACTTAAATGATAGAAGAATCTTTGGAGGTAATCCAGATGGTATGATTAACTTTACAAGGTTAAAATATCAATGGGCTTTAAACCTTTGGGATATGATGGAAGCAAATACTTGGTTCCCTAAAGAAGTGCAAATGACTGGTGATGCTAAAGATTATAAATATTTAAGTCCAGCAGAGAAAAGAATGTATGATTTAGTTCTTTCTCAATTAATTTTTATGGATTCATTACAAACAAACAATCTTATGGATAATATCAATCCTTATATTACTGCACCAGAAGTAAATGCTTGTCTTTCAAGACAAAGTTATGAAGAAGCAAATCACTCTAAATCTTATGCAGTAATGGTAGAGTCTATTTCTGATAATACAGATGAAATTTATGATATGTGGAAAAATGATGCAAAATTAAGAGAAAAAAACAACTATATTGCAGAGGTTTATGATAACTTAACAGGTGGAGCTCATGCAGATGAAATTACTGATGAGAAAATAGTTCTTGCAATGTTTGCAAACCAAATTTTAGAGGGATTATATTTTTATGCTGGATTTGCAGCTATGTATGCTCTTGGAAAATCAGGTAAGATGTTAGGAAGTTCTCAAATGATTAGATTTATTCAAAGAGATGAAGTAACGCACCTTTTACTTTTTCAAAATATGATTAATTCTACTAGAAAAGAAAGACCAGATTTATTTACAGCTGAACTTGAAGAGACTGTAAGAGAGATGTTTAGAAAAGCTGTGGATTTAGAAGCTTCTTGGGGTGCATATATTACTCAAGGTCAAATTTTAGGATTTACAGATGCTATTATTAGACAATATATTGAGTATCTAGCAGATAAAAGACTTGAAGCAGTGGGATACAAACCTATGTACAATGTAAAACACCCTATTCCTTGGGTTGATGGTTATGCTTCATTTAATGACCAAAGAACTAACTTCTTTGAAGGAAATGTTGTTAACTACTCAAAAGGTTCTATTGACTTTGATGACTTCTAAAAAGAGTTTTTATATAACTCTTTTTTAGAAATTTCTGCAAAATGCAGAAGTTTCTTTAGTCATATACTTCTTATATATTCTTAAATTTATACTTTTCCCCTAGAGAAATTAAAAGCAATTATAACAACTTGGCTACTATTTAATATCTTTTTTTATAAAAATAATAAAAAATATGATTTATTTTAAAAATGTGACCAATATTTTGACAATATTATAGTAGAATGTAAATAAAAATTTATAGGAAAGTAAAATGAAGAAAGCAAAGGTTCTTTTTCAAATAGTCTCTATTTCTTTTATAGTGCTATTTTTTCAAGCTTGTTCAATTAAGATTAAGATGCCAGTTAGTGAAACAACACCCTCAACAAATAGTTTTAATGATACTGTTGATAGTTCAAAAGCAATTAAGTTAAAGTTTAAATCTACTTTAACAGATGATTATAAAGTCTCTGTTGGAACACAAACGGATATCTTTAAAGTTAAACATAAAGATAAAGATATAGATGCACAAACTTTTATTAAAGAGGGGTTACAAAAAGAGTTTAGTTCTAGAAAACTACCAATAGAATTTTCTCTTGATAGTTCAGATGAACTAACTTTAGAGCATTTTAATATTCTTTCTAGAAGAACAAGTGCCTATTCTCCAATGGTAACTTTATCAACATTAAAAATAAAAGTTAATTATAAGGGTGAAACAAAGACTTTTGCTTCTTTTATAAAAAGAGGTAAAGTTCCCCTTTGGAGTATGAGTGAATTATATGAGCCTTGTTATAATGAACCTACTTCTTTATTAATAAGAGAAGTTGTTGCAAAAATAAATAAAGAGTATTTTAATTATAAACTTTCAGATACTAAAGTATATGAAATAATTAGTAAAATAGAAAAAGATTTAGCAGAAAATAAAAAATTAATCTATTTAGATGTTTATGAATTAGCTTTCTCAAATAATCAAATAGCTTTAAATTTTTTAGAAAAATTAACTGCAAATATTGATGAATATGTAAGATTAAGTGCAATTAGTGGATTAGGTATTCTTGGATCAGAAGAACAGTTAGATTTACTAATAAATTTATATCAAAACTCTAAATTATGGCAAGATAGAGCAATGGCCCTTAAATCAATAGGAGATATTGGAACAACAAAAGCTTTAGAATTTTTAAGAACTGAAAAAAATCTTTTTTCTTTACATGATTCTTTAGAAGCAAATTGGAATAAAATCATCTTTAATTTATATTTACAATAAAGAGCAGTTCTCTTTATTGTATCTTATTAATTTACTAAAATAACCACTTTAAAAGCTTTTAAAACATAAAATACCATATATTTTATAAGGGATATAAATGTTAGAAGAAAGAACACTAGATTTTATAAAAAAGCAAATATTAGATTTAAATGATTTTTCTTATAAGCTAGAAGATGATGGAGAATATATCTATATTATTTTTAGTGAAGCTTTAGGTAAAGATATAGAAAAAGAGTTTACTTTTAAACTAATAGATGAAACACTTTTTATGCATACAACTTCATATGGTTGGAAGCCTGTGGAGAAAGGTGCTGCCAATAAATATTTTTGGATAGAATTATTAAAATAGAGAGAAAAATCTCTCTATTAACAGGCTTCTTGTTCTTTTAAAGTAGCAATATACTCTTCAATTGCAATAGCAACTTTTTTTGATAAAGCAACTGCTTCAACAACAGTTCTAGCACCTGTTACCACATCCCCTGATGCAAAAACACCCTCTCTTGTAGTCTCTCCTCTATCATTTGTAATAACTAAGCCATCTTGCCCAACATTAATACCTGTTGTATTAGATACTATCAAATCTCTTGGTTTTTGACTAATTGAAATTAAAATAGAATCGGCTTCTTCAAACCCTTCAATATTTTCTATTTCATTTGTAGTAAGATATTTTACTGCATTTGATGTGAACTCTAAAGGAGATTTATATAAATTAAATTTAACACCATCAATTTTTGCATATTCAATTTCTACTTTTTCAGCAGGCATATCTTCAAAGCCTTTTCTATACATAATTGATACTTCACTACTTCCATTTCTAATCGCAGTTCTAGCCACATCCATAGCCACATTTCCAGCACCAATAACTATAACTTTTTTTCCAAGATTGTAAGCTTTTGGACTTTTTAAATAATCAATTGCAAAGTGTACATTTCCTAAACTCTCCCCTTTTAGACCTAACTTTTTAGGTGTCCAAACCCCTGTTCCTATAAAAATAGCTTTATATCCATCTCTAAATAAATCATCAATCGTAATATTCTTCCCAACTAAAGTATTAGGTCTAATTTGTACCCCAACTGCTTTTAATTTTTCAAGTAACTCATCTAAAATAGATTTATCTAGCCTAAAATCAGGTATTCCATATCTTAAAACACCACCTATTTTATCATTTCCTTCATACATTGTAATTTGATAGCCTTTTAGTGCTAAAATCATAGCTAAACTAATACCCGCTGGTCCACTTCCTATAATTGCTATACTACTACCATTTGAAGGAACTTTTTCAAATTGTTTATAGTTCATATAATATGTGGAAATATAGTTTTCAATTGCTCCTACATTTACAGGAGTATATTTTTTATTTAAAATACAATGCCCCTCACAATGCTTTTCATGTGGACATACTAAGGAACAAATAATAGATAAAGGATTATTTTCAAATACTTTTTTCCCTGCTTCTTTTATTTCTCCTGCTAAAAATAGTCTTATCATTTCAGCAATTGGAGTATTTACAGGACAACCTTTTTGACATTTTGGCTTTTTACAATCTAAACAAGTTTGTGCAGAATTAATAATATGTTGCATAAAATCCCTTTTTTATTAAGTAACTTTAATATTTTATTAAAAATTTTATTTAAATAATATGATAAGCGTATGATAATATTAAGAGAATTTGCTTTAAAATATTTAGTTTTGATATATAGATAATAAAGTAATTTATTAATTTTAACCTTGTTTTATCTGTTCTTATAAAATTTAAGATATAATAACTAAAATTTTAAAAGAGTTTGTTAATGGAATTGGGAAAAAAAGTTTTTTTATTATCTCTATTATTGTTATTACTAATTGTATCTTGTGTGTATAAACATACAAAAGAATTAGTTGATATAACACCGATATTTATCGAAGAAAAGGTGATTGTAGATGAACCAAGTACTAATGAGCCAATTGTTGAAGAAGAAATAGAAGAAGAGCAAACAAATGAAGTTGTATCTTTACAAATAGAGCCAAATGATGAGATGGCAAAAGAAGTAAATGCTAGTGTAACTGAAAAAATAACTAAAATTGAAGAAGAAATAAAAGAACCAAAAGAGATAATTTTAAAAAGAATCGATGAAGGTTATAGAAGATCAAATGGTGAACTATTTTATATTGATTTATCTTCAAAAGCTAAAGAAATTCAAGATAGCTTGTATTTACTTATGAAAAATGAGCCTTTTGAATTTACAAAAAATGGAATAGATTATATCACTAAAAATGATGAGATGCTATCAAAAATTGTTAAGATAATGAATGAAAATAAGAACTTAAAGTTCGAAATTGCTGGTCATGTAAGTATTAAACCCGATGAAGAGAAGTACAATACTTATATTTCAGTAATGAGAGCTGCTAATATTAAGAAAAAACTTATTTCTTTAGGTATTTCTAAAAATAGAATGAAAGCAAGAGGGTATGGGGATAAAATACCATTATCTCAAGATGATATAAAACTATTTAATAGAATTGAATTTAATATTATAGGAGAATAGTTGTGATAGAAATAGCTTCAAAAATTGTATTATGTTTAGTAATAGCTGCAATTTTAGGGTTTATTATTGGATTTCTAATCGGGAAAGCTACTAGGAAGCAGCAGTATGCTTCTGTTCCAGAAAAATCTTCTAAAAATGTAGGAAATATTTATAATAAACCATTGATTTTTAGCTGTCCAAGACCAGCTGGTAAAGATGATTTAAAACAAATTGAAGGAATTGACTCAGTTATTGAAGCACAGCTAAATCACTTAGGGATTTTTCATTTTGATCAAATAGCAAATTGGTCTATTAAAAATTGTGAATGGATAGAAAATTATTTAGATATTAAAGAACGAATTTCTCAAGAAAATTGGGTTGAACAAGCAAAAGCTTTTACAAAACCAATTATTTAAATTGAAACCAATTTGAAATCAACTTCAGTTAATATTTTCTAACTAAACCATTTTAGGAGTTAGAAAATGTTAACGGAATACTCTTTTTTATATTTAGCAACTGCAAGTTTTCATTTATTTGGATTATCAACAATATTTTTTCTACAAAAATATAAAATTATTTAACATTTTTGTTTTATTAATTCTATAACACAAGTCTCTATCATACTATAGACTTTGTCAAAGCCCTCAAATCCGTCAAAAAAGTATGGGTCAGGGACATCTTCATTGTTATAACCAAAAAAACCAAGTTTTAAAGGATTGTTGCACCCTAATTTTTTTAGATTTGAAATATTGCTTTCATCAAGTCCTATAACTAAATCAAACTTTTTAAAGTCCTCTTTTTTTACTTGCCTTGCCACTTGTTTTGAAATATCAATATTATGTTGTTTACATACTTTTATAGAGTTTTCACAAGGGTTTTCTCCCACATGCCAGCTTCCTGTTCCTGCACTTTGTATTAAAATATCTAAGTTATTTTCTTTTATATACTTTTGAGCAACTCCTTGAGCTATGGGAGAACGGCAAATATTCCCTAAACATACAAAAATTATTGATTTTGCTTTATTCATTTTCTATTCCAACCTTTAGATATTTCCTCATTTTTTTAATTTGTTGTTTTTCAAAATTTAAAGAGATAAATTCTTTTCTATCATCTTTTATAACCTCTCCAAAGGGAGTAATTATTGCACTACTTTTACAACACTCTTTATAAGCACTATTTGAAGCTATCACATAACATTGGTTTGCAATTGCCAAAGCACGAGTTAAAGTCTCAAAATGCTCTTTTCTATTTTTCCCCCACATTGCAGGAATAAGTATAATATCTGCACCTTTTAATCTTTCCCAATATTGAGTAAATCTAAGTTCAAAGCAGATTAATGTAGCTATTTTTAAACCCTTTACACTAAAAATCTTAATTTTTTCATCACTATTTGGGGCTTTAAAATAGTTTGTTTCTTCCCCCAACTCAAAAAGCCTATATTTATCTTGAGTATGAACTATTTTATTATTTGAAAATAGAAAAAATCTATTAAAAAAGTTATTATTTTCTTCTATTATTAGTGTTAATGCAATAGTTTTATCTTTACTAAGTTCTAATAACTCTTTTTTTGCTTTTAAAGATATTTTTGAAGCTTTTTTCATATCTTTGTAAGAATAGCCACTAAGTGCCAATTCACTGGCAAGAATTAGACTATTTTTAGGGGCTTTATTAATAAGTTTTTTCAACTTTAGAAGATTTTGTTCAAAATCTTCTAAAATATTAGTTTGAAGTGTTATTAAGTTCATCTTTTGCTAATTGAATTAATTTATTTACTTCTTCTTCGTATTCTAAGGCGATTTTTTCATCTGTTGATTCAAATCTTGTTACTAATACAGGAGTTGTATTTGAAGCTCTAACTAATCCCCATCCATGTCTAAAGTTTATTCTAACTCCATCCACATCAATAATATCAAGAATTTTTGGGAAACTAGCAGGAGGATTTTTTAATAGTTCTTTAATTTTATCAATAAGTAAAAATTTTTCTTCTTCTGTTGTTTTTACTTTTATCTCTTCTGTTGAGTATGTTTTTGGTAAAGCTTCAATTTCTTTATCAATATTCATTCCATTTTTAATTAATTCTAAGATTCTAAAAGTTGCATAAATAGCATCATCAAAACCATAAAATTTATCATTAAAGAAAATATGCCCAGATACTTCTGCTGCCATATGAGCATTTACCTCTTTTAGTTTTACTTTTAAGTTACTATGCCCTGTTTTATACATAATAGCTTTTCCACCATTTTGATTTATTAAATCATACATTACTTGTGTACATTTAACTTCACCAACAATAACTGGTTCTTTCATTGTCTTTGCAAATAAAAGAGCTAGAATATCACCTTTTACATTATGTTTTTTAGTTAAAAAAGCAATTCTATCTGCATCTCCATCATAAGCAAAACCATATTTTGCTTTACCTTTTAAAAGTTCTTTTAAATCTTTTAAGTTTTTTTCTTCACTTGGGTCTGGATGATGATTTGGGAAAGTTCCATCTGGATTACAATATAATCCCTCATATTTTAGTTCTAATTTATCTAAAATTTCACATAAAACTGTGTTTGCAACGCCATTTCCACAGTCAATAGCAAATGGTGTTTTCATGCCTTTTAATTCTTGAAATTCATTTACCATATATTCAATATATCTAGCTTTTGCATTTATTAATTCATACTCTTTATTATCTTCAATAACCAGCTCTTGGTTTTTAATAATTTCATCTCCTAAAGTATAAATATCATCTGCAAAAAATGGTGCATTATTTATTGAGATTTTAAAACCATTATATTCACTTGGATTATGACTTCCTGTAATCATTACTGAAGCATTTGGTCTAATTGAATGAAATTCTTGATAAGAAGCAAAGTAGTTTACTCCTGTTGCTACCATACCCATACCAAAAACTTTTACACCTGCTTTATTAAAACCACTTGTTAAATATTCAAAAAGTCTTGGAGAGTGTGTTCTTGCATCATATCCAATTACAACATAAGGAGTTTTTATTGTTCTTTTTTTTACTTCTAAACCTAGAAAATAACCTATTAATTTAACGCTTTTTTCATTTAATTCTTCATCAATGATACCTCTAATATCATATTCTCTAAAAATGGATTTTTTTATCATAAAGACCTCAAGATAAATTTTTGCATAATTATATCGTTTGAAGCTTTAATAGTAATAACTTTAATTTTGGTATAATTTCAATTTTAAGGAGAAAAATATGATTGAATTAAGTAATTTATATATGTTCATTGTAGCCTCACTTTTATTATGTATTGCTCCAGGTCCTGATAATATTTATGTTTTAACACAAGGTATGACCAAATCAAAAAAAGCTGCAATTATTACAACTTTAGGACTTTGCACTGGATTGATTATTCACACAGGTGCGGCTGCTTTTGGTATTTCTATGATTTTTAAAACTTCACAACTAGCTTTTAATATTGTAAAATATATTGGAGCAGCATATCTTTTATATATTGCATATCAAGCTTTTAAATATAGAAATGAACCCCTTGATTTAACAGTAAAAGCTTCAAAAAAAGATTTAAAAGCCTTATATATTAAAGGATTTTTTATGAATGTTTTAAATCCTAAGGTATCTATTTTCTTTTTAGCTTTTCTTCCTCAATTTGTAAGTGTTGAAAATGGTAATATCCCAATGCAAATGATACTACTTGGAGTTATTTTTATGATATTAACAATAATTGTTTTTTCAATAATTGGAATTGCAGGTAATTTACTAAGTAGTAAACTATTACAAAAACCAAATATAATAAAATATATGAATATTATGACTTCTTTTGTTCTTGTAAGTCTTGGTCTAAAATTGGCTTTTTCTGAAAGATAGTGACAATATAGTGAGATTATTTTTTTATCATATTTATGATAAAATGATATTATGAAAGTAATCATTTTTTTATTATTATATTTTTTTAATTTAGTTGCAAAAGAATTGATTTTACCTATAAATGAACAGATAAACTATAATATAGAAAAAGCTTTATTGGGTAAAAAACTCTTCTTTGATAAAAGACTAAGTAAAGATAATACAATCTCTTGTTCTTCTTGTCATGATATAGAAAAAGGCGGAGATGATAATAGGGATTTTTCTGTTGGAGTTGAAAATAAAAAAGGTAAGGTAAACTCTCCTACAGTTCTTAACTCTAGGTATAACTTTACTCAATTTTGGAATGGGCGAGCAAGAGATTTAAAAGAACAAGTTAGTGGTCCAATTCATAATCCTGTTGAGATGGGTTCAGATTTAGAGGAAATTGTAGAAAAATTAAAAAAAGATGAGTATTATGTTAAACAATTTAAAAATATTTATAAAGAGGGCTTAACTAAACAAAATATTGTAGATTCAATTGCTGAATTTGAAAGCTCACTAATTACTCCTAACTCTAAATTTGATAGATATTTAAAAGGTGACAAAACAGCTTTAAACAAAGATGAAAAAGAAGGGTATGAACTTTTTAAACAAAATGGTTGCATCTCTTGCCATAATGGAATAAATATTGGTGGAAACTTATTTCAAAAAATGGGTATTTTAAAAGAATATGCTTCAAAATCAGAAAATCTAGGTAGATATGAAGTTACTAAAGATGAAGAAGATAAAAATTATTTTAAAGTTCCTACACTTAGAAATATAAATCAAACAGCACCCTATTTTCACGATGCCTCTGCTAAGACTTTAAAAGAGGCTGTTGAAATTATGATAGAGTATCAATTAGGAATGAAACCTTTAGAAAATGAAGTTGATAAAATTGTTAAATTTTTAAAAACATTGGATGGTCAAAAACCTAAAATAATGGAAATGAAATGAAAAAACCTTTATTTATTGTTTTAACTTTTATTTTTTTGATTGTTTCTTTGGTTTATACAACAGATCAATCTAATAAAAAGATTGATGAATTTTTTAAATTTCAAAAAAATATCTCTTATTTAATTTCAACTAATAAAAACTTTGATATTTTTATGTCTAGTAGTATTTCATATAATAATTTTGATGTTATTCAAAAAGATATTTTTAAAATCAAAGATATTTTAAAAAATATTCAATATGAAAACTATTTTGAAAAATTAAAGCTTGATGATTTAAAAGTAGAGTTTTCTTTAATAGAAAAGCTTTTAAAAGAAAAAATGAACTCTATTGAGAAACTTAAATCTACAAGTGCTGTTTTAAATAACTCATACCGATATATTCAAAAGCTATACGAAGAGTTGGATAATAAACGATTTATTAAAATTTATACAAGAATTATTGGTTTAGAATTTAATAGTGAAATAAATATTGATAAATTAAAACAAAGTTTAGCTGAACTTTCAAATTTAACACCTAAAGAAAAAATATTTGTAAGGCATGCTGAAAATATTTTAAACTATTATGAAAAGTTTCACCAACAAAAACAAAAAATAAGAAATTTAAGTTTAAATAATAAATTAGAAAGCTTTGAAATAAAATATAATAACTATTCAGATGTATTTATTAAAGATATAAAAAGTGTTTTATGGATAATTATAATTTTATTATCTATAAGTATAGTTTTATTTTTATTTTATTATTCAAAAATAGCCTATCAAACTATACAATTAAATAGATTTAAACAAGCCGTAGAAAATAGTGATAATATTATTATGACAACAGATTTTGAACAAAAAATCAAATATGTAAATGAAAATTTTATTAAACATACTGGATATACATATAGTGATGTTATTGGTAAAAGAGCTTCTATTTTAAAATCTGGATTAAATAGTAAACATTTTTATGAAAAACTAAATAAGACAATTTATAGTGGACAAAGATGGTATGGAGAGTTTATAAATAGAAGAAAAGATGGTGAATTAAGTTATGAAAAAACAACTATCTCTCCTATTTTTAATGAAAAAGGGAAAATAATAGAGTTTTTAGCTATTAAGCTAGATGTGACTAAAGAGAAAAAAATAGAAAAAGATTTAAAAGAAAAAGAGCATATGTTAGCACAACAATCAAAGATGGTTGCAATGCATGAAATGCTTGATAGTATTGCTCACCAATGGAGACAACCCCTTTCTACTATTTCAACAGCTGCTAGTGGAATGAAGCTAAATAAAGAGTATGATTCTTTAGATGATGATACTTTTAATGATTTAATAGATGTTATAGTAGATAATACTTTATATTTATCAAGAACTATTGATAGTTTTAAAACTTTTTTTAAAACAAACCATGAAAATACGTTATTTAATATAAAAAATACTATTAATAAAATAATAGATTTAATTGGTTATAAATTTAATGAAAATAAAATAGAGTTTATACCAAATATACAAGAAGTAAATATGGAAGGCTTAGAACATGAGCTTATCCAGTCTTTAGTAAATGTTATAAATAATGCACAAGATGCTTTAGTTAAAAATGTAAAAGAAGGAAAAAGATTAATCTTTTTGGATGTTAGTAGTAAAGATAAAAATAGTATTGTAATAAAAATAAAAGATAATGGTTTAGGAATAGATGAAAAAATTATAGAAAATATTTTTGAGCCATATTTTACTACAAAGCATAAAAGTCAAGGTACAGGAATAGGACTTTATATGACTTATGAAATTATCTCTAAACACTTTTATGGAACAATTGATGTAAAAAACTGTGAATATACTTATGAACAAAACAAGTATAAAGGTGCAGAATTTACAATTATAATCCCAAGTAAAAAAAATGATAGAAAATAATAAATTAAAACTTTTGTATGTTGAAGATGATGAAATTACAAGGGAAAATGCAGTAGAGTTCTTAGAAGATTATTTTGAGTTCATCTATGAGGCAAAAGATGGTTTAGAAGCATTAGCTTTATATAAACAATACTCTCCTGATATTATAATCACTGATATTCAAATGCCAAAAATAAATGGTCTAGAATTTGTAAAACAACTTAGACAAAATGATAAAAAAACACAAATAATAATTACAACAGCATATAGTACAAAAGAGTATTTATTAAAAGCTGTGGAATTACAGCTAATAAAGTATCTAATAAAGCCTATAAAGCAAGAAGAATTAGTTGAAGCAATAACTTTATGTATAGACTCTTTTAAACATAATAGCTCAAATATAGTTGATATTTGTGAAAATATTAGCTTTGATATTTTTAATAAAACTTTACAAAAAAATAATGAAATTGTAAAACTTAGAGCAAAAGAGATACTTCTTTTAGAACTTCTTATTAAAAATCAAAATAGATATGTAACTTATCAAGAAATAGAAAACTATGTTTGGGCAGAAGATATAATGAGCAAAGATGCCTTAAAGACTTTAGTAAAAAGATTAAAGTCTCATTTTTGCTGTAATTGTATCTCTAATCTTTCTGGTGTTGGTTATAAATTAGATGTATGATATAAATATAGTATTAGCTTATGGAGTAACTTTTGGAATACTTTTAATGAGTATTTTATATACGGCAATTAGATATATTTATATTAAAGAGTTATTTTATTTGGCATATTGTTTAATGCAGATTTTTTCTTTAGGGTATATAATAACATATAGCCAACTTTTTTTTATACCTGTAATTTTTGAAGATATTTTTTTAGTTTTTGCAACTATTTTTGCAATAGTTTTTGCTTTTGTTTTTTTTAAAGTTGAGTTTATTCCTACTTTTAAAAATACTAAACAACTACTATATTTTACTGCTTTTTTTATTTTTGCTCTGGCAACAGTATTTTATCACTATGTACTTTTTGAGTATTTGCCTTATAGTGTTATTTATTTCTTACTATTTATTTCTGTAATTTTTAATATAAATAAAGGATTAAAAGCCACTTTAATCTATGTTCTTGGTTGGTCTTTTGTTTGTTTATTTTTATATATAATGCAGATTAAAAGTTTATATATACAAAGTGGATATATTGATTTAGTTTTAATAGCTTTTGCAATTGAAGCAGTTTTATTTACTCTTAGTTTGGCAAATAAATATAAAGAATTAAAGCTTCAAAATCTTAATTATGAAAATATGCTTTTACATCAAAATAGGCTTGCAAAATCAGGTTCTATGATTGTAAATATTGCCCATCAATGGAGACAGCCTTTAAATAGCCTATCTTATATCTTAATTAATTTAAAATCTAAGTATGAAAGTGATAATTTAACAAAAGAGTATTTTTATAAAAAATTTAATCAAGCAAATGAGCAATTACAATTTATGTCAAAAACAATTGATGATTTTAAAGACTTTTATACTCCTTCTAAAAAGAAAGAGGAATTTTATATTAAAGATTCAATACAAAAAGCCTTTACTATTTTAAATGCAGATATAAAACAAAAAAGAGTAAATGTCTCTTTTGATTTTCATGCAAATGAGTTTTTAAAAGTTTATGGGATTTCAAATGAATTATCTCAAGTTATTTTAACTTTAATAAAAAATAGTATAGACGCTGTAAAAAATGAAAATGAACCTTTTATAAGAGTTGATGTTAGTAGTGATAGTACTTGGATAAAAATTGAGATTGAAGATAATGGGTGTGGAGTTAAAGCTAAAGATATTCCAAATCTTTTTAAAGCTTACTATACAACTAAAAAAGAGGGTTTTGGAATAGGTTTATATTTAGTAAAAACTATTATTGAAGATAGTTTTATGGGAAAAGTTGAAGTGAAAGCTTTAAAAAAAGGTATAAAGTTTATTATATTTTTGGAAAAAAGTTTTTAAAACTTCTATTTTTCCTCTTTTTTCTTTAAAGCTTCGTAAGCAACTAAGATTTTTTTTCTTTCAACTCCCCATCTATATCCAGTCATTGCCCCTGATTTTCCCAATACCCTATGACAAGGGATTAAGTATCCAATAGGATTTGAACCAATAGCATTTGCAACAGCCCTTACAGCTTTTGGATTATTTAGATATTTTGCCACATCTTGATAGGTTGTAATTGAGCCATCTGGGATATTTATCAAAGCTTTCCATACATTAATTTGAAAGTTTGTACCTTTTACATAAAGATTAAATTTTTTATCTTTTTTTATAAAAATACTATTTAACACTTCAGCGGCTTTTTCATCATCTTTTATAAGATTTGCATTTGCCCAAATCTCTTTAAATCTTTTTTGTACAGCTTGTTTACTTTTATCATAAAAGCCTAAAAAACAAATACCTCTTTTTGTTGTGGCTATTAATGCATTCCCAAAAGGAGTATATCCATATCCATAAGTTATCTCTACATTTTGTCCTAGTTCTTTATACTCTTTAGGAGTTACTCCAATAATATTTACAAATAAATCATGTAAACGACTTGGGCTTGAAAGTCCTAAATCAAGAGAGCTTTCTAATATAGAAGTGGATTCTTTTAAATGTTCTTTTGCATAGTTTAAAGTAATTGATTGTAAAAATTGTATAGGAGTTACTCCCACATACTCTTTAAATACCCTAATAAAGTGATATTTACTCATACCAATATGTTGAGCAATTGTATCAATACTTGGTTGGTCTTTGAAGTTTTCATCAATATATTGTATAGCTTCTACAATTTTGTTATAGTTTTCATTTTGTAAATATAGTTTATTTTCACCCATTGTATATCTTAAAAAAAAGGTTTAAGCAGCAAAGTATACCACTTAAACCTTTAATATATTTACAAGTAAATTAATTAGTAAGTTCCTTGAGTATAAATAACAAACTTAGAAGCAAGCTCTTCAAGTTCTTTATTTACTTTTTCTTGAAGTTGCGTATTTTCAATGTCATCTAATACATCACATATTTTATTTGCTATATATTCAAACTCTTCTTCTTTCATCCCTCTTGCTGTTAATGCTGGGCTTCCTATTCTTATACCACTTGTTACAAATGGACTTCTTGTCTCTCCTGGTACTGTATTTTTATTTACTGTTATCCCTGCTTTCCCTAATGCTGCATCTGCATCTTTCCCTGAAAATGGTTTATTTAAAAATGATACTAATACTAAGTGATTATCTGTTCCATTACTTACTAAATCATATCCTCTTTTTACTAGTACTTCTGCTAATACTTTTGCATTTGCTTTTACTTGTTTTGCATACTCTTTCCATTGTGGTTTTAAAACTTCTCCAAATGCTACTGCTTTTGCTGCTATTACATGTACTAATGGTCCACCTTGTAATCCTGGGAAAATTGCACTATTGATTTTTTTTGCTATTTCCTCATCATTTGTCATTATCATCCCACCTCTTGGACCTCTTAATGTCTTATGAGTTGTTGTTGTTACTATATCTGCGTATGGGAATGGGCTTTGGTGCTCTCCTGCTGCTACTAGTCCTGCTACATGTGCTATATCTGCAAATAAAATTGCTCCTACTTCATCTGCTATTTCTTTAAATCTTTTAAAATCTATCTCTCTTGCGTATGCACTTGCTCCACATACTATAATTTTTGGTTGAACTATTTTTGCTATATCTAATACTTTATCATAGTTAATTCTTCCATCAAGTTCTACTCCATAATAGAATGCTTGATAGTTCTTACCTGAAAAAGATGGTTTTGAACCATGTGTTAAGTGTCCTCCATGTGATAAATCCATTCCTAGGATTTTATCTCCTGCACTTAATAATGCTGCATATACTGCACCATTTGCTTGGCTTCCTGAATGTGGTTGTACATTTGCATATTTACATCCAAAGATTTCGCATGCTCTATTGATTGCTAATTGTTCTACTTCATCAGCAAATTCACATCCTCCATAATATCTTTTATATGGATAACCCTCTGCATATTTATTTGTAAAAATAGAACCCATTGCTTGCATTACTGCTGGGCTTGTAAAGTTTTCACTTGCTATCATCTCTAAATGATTTGTTTGTCTTTTTAATTCATTCTCTATGATGGAAAATACTTTTTCATCTGCTTGTGCTAAGTTCTCATTTGATAAAAAACTCATATTATTCTCCTTTAACTTATTTTATTAAACTTCTAAATCTTCGAAAGTATAACTAAATTAAAAATTATACACAATCCAGATATTGCTAATTTATTTAAAACTATCATTTCTTGGATATATAAATGATATAACCTGTTCTTTATAAACTTCATTTGGTTTTTCTTTTGCAAACATTATAATTTTAAGTTTAATTGGTGTTGATTTTGTATCAGATAAAAACAGCCTTTTTTTTGTTTCTATAATTAATACTTTTTTAACTCTTTTATCAATTTCAAGTTTAAAAGGTTTAAATCTTTTTATCTCAAAGTTTTCATTATCTTCAAGTTTTATATCAAAAGTATAAGCCTCTTTAGACCTATTTTGTATAGTTAATAAATAGTTATTTGAAACTTGAGCATTATTTTTTATTTCATATAGATTTGTTGTTTTATTTACATTTAGTAAAAAATACTCTTTTTTTGAAGCTGAAAAGATTAGTAAAACTACACATATTGCTATTGCTAAATAGTACATAATATTTCTAAGACTAAAAAATTGTGTTTTTGTATCTTTTAGTACTTCATTTGTACTTCCCCAATTTACAAGTGTTTTTTTACCAAGTTTTCCCATTACACTTGTACAAGCATCTACACATTCTAAACAGTTAATACATTCAACTTGTAAACCTTTTCTAATATCTATTCCTGTTGGACAAATTTTAACACAAGCTTCACAAGTAGTACACTCTTGAGCTGCATCCCACTGTTTTACATTAAAAATAGACTTTTGTCCTTTTTCATAGATATTCCCTCCTCTATTTGTATTATAAATAGCTTGGATTGTATTATCATCATATAAAACAGACTGTATTCTAGAGTAAGGACAAACATAAGTACAAAAATGTTCCTTTGTAAAAACAATATCATATACTAAAAACAGTGCTACTGTTACAATAAACATTACCATAAATACATGTTCTTGTGGGTTTTGCATATATATGAAGAAATCTTTAGGTGGAATAAAATACCACATAAAATTAGTTGAAATAATTAGTGCTAAAATTCCAAAAATACCAATTGCTAGTACTTTTTTTATTTTATTTTCTGTTTTTGAATAATCAATATTTTTTTGTTTATTTTTTATTCTTCTTAGATTAAAGATTTTTGATTCTAATAAATCTCTATAAATTACTCTAAAGATAGTTTGTGGACAGGCCCATCCACACCAAACTCTACCTCCAATAGCAGTCATTGCAAAAATACCAATAAAAAGAATCATAAGTAAAAATGGCATTATATAAAGTTCTTGCATTTCAAAGGCAAAACCTAAAAAATGAAATTCCATTCTATCAAATGATAATAATAACATATGATTCCCATTTACTGTTATAAAGGGTAATACTAATGTAAAAATAGTAATTGCAAAGAAGTTAAGATATCTTTTTTTTGCATACGTCATAAACGCCTCCTAAAATATTTAATAACACTTTAGTGACATTTGGTGGCAAAAAAGTAAGCTAGAAATAAAAAAGTAAAAATTTGTCAAATTAGATATATTTTATCTAATTTGACCATTTCCTAAGATTTTATATTTAAATGTTGTAAGATCATTTATTCCCATAGGTCCTCTTGAGTGAAGCTTATTTGTAGATATACCCACTTCAGCTCCAAGTCCAAATGCCCCTCCATCAGTAAATCTTGTACTAGCATTTGCATATACACAAGCAGCATCTACTTCATCTAAGAATTTATTAATAGTTGAGTAATTTTCACTAATAATACATTCAGAGTGTCCTGAACCATGTTTATTAATATGATAAATTGCTTCATTTACATCTTTTACTATTTTTATAGATAAGATATTTGCAAGATACTCAGTATCATAATCTTCTACTGTTGCACATTGAATATCTATAATCTTTCTTGTCTCTTCACAACCTCTAAGCTCTGTTTGTTGATATACAAAAGCTTCATGAAGTGCAGGTAAGATATAGTTTGCTACTTCTTTATGTACTAATAAAGTCTCCATAGAGTTACAAACTCCTGGTCTAGAGCATTTTGCATTTATTGCAATTTCTAAGGCTTTTTTGCCATCTGCATATTTATCAATATATGTATGACATAATCCTTTATCATGTTTTACCACAGGAACAGTAGCATTTTGACTTACAAATTTTATAAGTGCTTCTCCTCCTCTTGGTACAATTAAATCCACATATTTATCTTGTGTTATAAGTTTTGCAACACCCTCTCTACTTGAATCTGGAAGTAAAGAGATAGCCTGTTCGGGAAGTTTATTTTTGGCTAATACATTTCTTAAGATATTTGCGATGGCTTGATTACTATTATGGGCTTCTTTTCCACCTTTTAATACACAAACATTACCACTTTTAAAACAAAGTGCAGCAGTATCACTTGTAACATTTGGTCTACTTTCATAAATAATCCCAATTACTCCAATAGGAATAGATACTTTTTGAATATTTAATCCATTTTCTGTTACCCAGCCATCTAAAGTTTTACCCACTGGGTCTTTTAAAGCAGCAATTTCTCTTATTGCTTTTGCCATTGCTTTTACTCTATCCGCTGTTAGTAAAAGTCTATCTTTTAAATCAAGGCTTAAATTATTATTTTCAGCTTCTTTCATATCTTTTGAATTATTATGAACTATAAAGTCACAATGTTCAATTAAAGCATCTGCCATTTGATTTAATACTTTATTCTTAGTTTCTCCACTTAAAGTAGCAATTTCTCTACTTATTTTTTTTGATTCTTCCAAAAATTGTTGCATTTTCTTTCCCTAATTTTTTTACAAATGAAAGTTATTTTATCTAAAGTTTGTTTATATTTGAAGTATGAAGGAGTTTTGTAGTAAAAAGAGGGATTTAATCCCTCTTTTTTATGCAATAATTGAATTTAATTTATCAGTTAATGCTTGTTTAGAAGAAGCACCAACCATTTGATCTACAATCTCACCATCTTTCATAAAAATAATAGTAGGAATAGATCTAATTCCGTATTTAACAGCTAAGTCTTGTTGCTCATCTGTATTTACTTTACAAATATTTGCTTTACCTTCAAAATCAGCACCTAATTCTTCAATCACAGGAGCTAACATTCTACAAGGTCCACACCAAGGAGCCCAGAAATCTACTAAAGATACTCCATTTGCAACTGTACTATCAAAATTATCTTGTGTTAAATCAATATATTTTCCCATAAAATTTCCTTTATATTTTTTAATGGCTGAATTTTATCTATTTAGAAACTATTTGTCAAGTATGTACTTATTAGTTTTATAGTAACTATTAAGTAACTATTAAAAATAAAAGCTGTAAAATTATAAAAAATTAAAGGCTAACTTATGGAATCAAAAAAATATAATTGCTTTTTCCAACTTGCTACTGATATAATTGGTGGTAAATGGAAAGGTATGGTTCTTTGGGCTTTAAAAAAAGATGTAAGAAGAAATGGGGAGTTAAAAAGACTTATTCCTAATATTTCACAAAAAATGCTAACTCAACAATTAAGAGAGCTTGAAGAAGCTGGAATTGTAGAAAGAATAGTATATCCTGTAATTCCTCCTAAAGTGGAATATAAACTTACAAGTGCAGGAGAGAAACTAATTCCTATTTTATATGATTTACATGATTGGGGAAAAGAGTATGCAAAAAACAATGAAATAGGAATAAAGTTTAGTGAAGATGCTCATTGTGTTATCGATTAGAAAATAAAGGAATAAAAAATTCCTTTATATTTTTACTAAATATCTTCCTATTGCTTTTGAGTTTAGTATTTTATTATAAGCCTCTTTTATTTGCTCTAAAGAGATTTGTGTTACTAAAGAGTTAATATTCTCAACTTTATACTCTTTTGCAACTTTTTGCCAGATTTTTTCTTTTTTCTCTAAACTTATTTCCACTGAATCAATACCGATTAATCTTACACCTCTTAAAATAAATGGAAATACATTTGTATTTAATTCATATGAAGAAGTTAATCCACAACAAGTAGCAACACCATTATATTTTAGTTGTTTTAAACTATGAGCTAAATATTCTCCTCCTACTGTATCCACAACTCCATCATATTTTTCACTTAAAAGAGGTCTTTTATTTTCAATATCAAACTCTTGTCTTAAAATAACATCTTTTGCACCTAAAGATTTTAAAAACTCTATTTGTTCTTTTTTTCCTGTAATTGCACTAACTTCATATCCCAATTTTGATAAGATGCATACAGCAATACTTCCTACTCCTCCTGTTGCACCAGTAACTAAGATTTTACCTTTTGTTATATTATTTTGTTGCAGTTCATTAATACTTAGTGCAGCTGTTAATCCAGCAGTTCCATATATCATTATCTCTTTTTCATCAAGTTCTTTAGGAATTTTTATTGCCCAAGATGAAGGAACTTTTGCATACTCTTGATGTCCTCCATTTGTATTCATCCCAAAATCATAACCTGTTACTACTACTTTATCACCTTTTTTAAAGTTGCTACTTTTAGACTCTATAACCTCTCCTGATACATCAATCCCTGTTATATGAGGAAAAACTTTTGTAACTCCTGGATTTCCTATTGAACTTAGAGCATCTTTATAATTTAATGAAGAATATAAACACTTTATTAAAATTTCATCTTCTTTAATTGTTGGTATTTCTATATCTTTTATAGAAGCTTCATATTTTTTATCATCAATTTTTTCAACTACAAATGCTTTCATTTTTTCCCTTTAATTAAATATATTTAAAAAAGTTTAGCTAAAATAAATAAGAAGCGCAAGAACTTACACAAAAGATATTTAGTTTCAAAAAAGATACTAAAGAGAAAAAAAATGATAAAAGAAATAGAATATATAGATGATATAGAAAATGAAAAATGTCCAGTTGAAACAGCACTAGATGTTATAGATGGAAAATGGAAAATTTTAATACTTTGGTATTTAAGAAGAGATACAAAAAGATTTAATGAACTACAAAAACTTATGCCAAAAATCACACAAAAGATGTTATCAACAAAATTAAAAGAGTTAGAAGATGATGGTATTATTTTAAGAGTTGTATATCCAGTAGTTCCACCAAAGGTTGAATACTCTTTAACTTCTTATGGAATGAGTTTAAAACCTATTTTAAAGCAGTTATATTTATGGGGAGAGGAGCATAAAAAAAGATAAAGAGAATTTCTCTTTATCTTTTATTTAAAGTTTTTATCTAAAGCTGTTCTAATTCTAAGATTTACTTCTTCGTATCCTAAAATTGCCATAATATCATAAACTGATGGAGCTTGTGTTCCTCCTGTTAAAGCTATTCTTATTGGTTGGAATAGTTGTGGGAATTTTAACTCAAATTTTTCAATAAATGGTTTTGTAACTGTTTCATAATCACAAGCTAAATGTAAAGACTCTTTAGTCTCTTCTAAAGTTTTTAAATATGCATCTAAGAATTTTGCTGTATCTTCTTTTATAAATTTATTTACACCTTTTTCTTCATAGCTTTCTGGTCTATTTAAAATATTTGCAATTGCATCTTTTAATTCAACTAAAGTTTGAGCTCTCTCTTTTGTTAAATCTAAAATCATCTCTTTTTTATCATGACCTTCTAAATAACAATCAAAAAACTCTAATTCTTTAGATAATCTTTCATTTGAAATATTTTTAATATAGTGTGCATTTAACCAAAGTAATTTTTCTTGATTATAAGATGATGCTGATTTATTTATATTTTGAGGATCAAAAAGTTCTAACATTTCTTCCATAGAAAAAATTTCTTGATCTTTATTTGACCATCCTAATCTTACTAAAAAGTTTAAAAGAGCTTCTGGTAAATAACCTTGATTTTTATACTCCATTACATCCATTGCACCATCTCTTTTAGATAGCTTTTTACCTTGTGGATTATTTATCATTGGAACATGATAAAATTTTGGAATTTCAAATCCTAATGCTTCATAAACAATAATTTGTTTTGCTGTATTAGTTAAATGGTCATCTCCTCTAATTACATCAGTTATTCCCATTAATGCATCATCAATAGCAACAACAAAATTGTATGTTGGAAAACCATTGCTTCTAGCAATTACAAAATCATCCACTTCATCACAATTGATATTCATTATAGATTTTACACCATCAACAAAAGTGATTTTTCCTTCTTGTGGTGCTTTAATTCTTACCACTGGTTCTACACCTTGAGGAGGAGTTCCTGTAAAGTCTCTATATCTTCCATCATATCTTGGTGTTTGCTTATTTGCCATTTGCTCTTCTCTTAAAGCATCTAGCTCTTCTTTTGACATATAACAATAGTAAGCTTTGCCATCATCTAAAAGTTGTTGAATATATTTTTTATAAATATCCATTCTTTGTGATTGGTATTCTACTACACCATCATAATTTAACCCTACCCAATCAAAAGCATTGATAATTGCTTTCATTGCATCTTCATTATTTCTTTGTGTATCTGTATCTTCAATTCTTAATCTAAATACACCATTTGTTTTTCTTGCCCATAAATAGTTGTATAAAGCTGTTCTTAATCCACCAATATGTAAATATCCTGTTGGGCTTGGTGCAAATCTTGTAACTGCCATTATTCTTTATCCTTATTTTTATAACTTTTAAAAAATCCAATTGCTGAGACTATTGCTACACTGGCAATAAATACTATCATTACAATATCAAGTGCTTCCATTAGCTTCCTTTTCTTTTAATTGACCACATGCAGCTGAGATATCAAGACCTTTTGATTCTCTTATAGTGCAAAGCAATCCTTTGCTTAATAAATACTCTTGGAATTTTACCATATCTTTACTTTCTGGTCTTTGATATGTAGTACCTGGATATGGATTAAAATAGATTAAATTTACTTTTGCATTTATTCCATTTAAAAGTTTTACTAAATTATCTGCTGATTTTATATCATCATTTTTATCTTTAATAACTAGATATTCAAACATAACTTTTTTTCTAGTATCAATAGGAAATTTTCTAACAGCATCAATAATTGTTTTTATATTATAAGCTTTATTCATTGGAATTAATTCGCTTCTTAATTCATCATCAACAGCATGTAAAGAGATAGCTAATTGTATTCCTAAATCTTCTTTTCCAAGTTTCTCTATTTTTGTACTAATTCCTGAAGTTGAAACAGTTTGTCTTCTTCTACTAATTGCTAATCCATCAAGTTCACTAAATATCTTTACAGCTTTTACAAAGTTGTTGTAATTATCAAGTGGTTCACCCATACCCATATAAACTATATTTAAAGATTTATTTTCAGGTATTTCATTATCTCTTTTTATATTAACAATTTGAGCTATATACTCTCCTACTGTTAAATTTCTAACAAAACCACCTTTTGCTGTAAGGCAGAAACTACACCCTACTTTACATCCAACTTGAGATGAGATACATACAGTATATTTTTCACTTCTTTCTATTGTTCCATCTTCAGCAATTTTTTTCTTTTTCATCAATAATAAAACAGCTTCAACAGTTACCCCATCATGGAGCCTAAAAAGATATTTAATACTTCCATCTATACTTTTTTCTTTTTTTATAATTTGCATTACATCAATTGTATAGTTTTGTTTTAACTCTTCAATTAAGTCTTTTGGTAAATTTTTCATTTCTTCAAAAGAGCTAGCGTATTTTTTATATAGCCAGTTATATACTTGTTTTGCTCTAAATGAAGGTTTTAATTTTTCTTTTAATTCTTCTAAAGTGAAATCATAAATTGATTGCATTTCTACCTTTCTTTCACATAATATATAATTATTATATCTTTTTTTTACCCTATTTTTGCTTTGGTAACATATCTAATTTTTATTCTAAAAAAATTAGATATGTTATTAAATTTAATTAAATTGTTTCACGTGAAACAATGATATGAAAGAGTTAAATTTATAAATAAAGTATTTATATATAAAATAAATAAAGATAAAGAAGTATTTAAAATAAATCGTAAATATGGAAGTATTTAAAAATAAAGATATAAAAATATTTTTATATTAAAACTAGAAAAAGTAATTATAAATTAGATTAAATTTAAAAGATTAAGAAATAAAAATTCTTAATCTTTATAAAAAAAATTTTTTATGTTTCACGTGAAACAATGAAGTGAAATACTATTTTATTATATTTTTTTCAATTAAATAGTTTGTTAATTTTGACATTGCTTCTTTATGATTTTTTAAAAAATCTTCATGGGCATTTTCATTTGTATAGTTTGTTACTATAAAAATTCCACCAACTGGAATTTGAAACTCACGAGCTACTTGAAGTACAGAAAAATATTCCATATTTTCTATACCTATTCCATAGGCATTAAATTTTTTGCTTAAAGCAAAATTTGTAGAAATATAGTTTGAACTATTTACTATAGTATCATTTCTTACAAATTTATTTTCAGATTCTAAGACATTATCAAGAGGAGTATAAGAGTTGTTGTTTAAAAAAGACAATTCTATATTTGAAGCTCTTTTTGATTCTATAATATCAAAAATATTATGCTCTCCATATGAACCAGCACTTCCAACAAAAAGTAAAAAGTCAGGTTTATTGAAAAGACACAATCTTGTTAGATTAATTGCCATTTCTATTAAACCTACTCCCATAGGTTGTGCAAAATTAAAGACTTCATTTTTTCCTGCGCAGATTATCATTTACACTCCAATATATAATTAGCCGTAAGCTTTAAAGTTCTATCTTCTTGTTCTGGTAAAGGAAATGAATCATTTGCTGATTCTTTTGCAGCAGAAATCATTACTTCTCTTGAATTTCTATAAATTGGAGAGTGTATAGAATTGATATGAATATTTTTTATAGAACAACTTTTCTTTAAATCTTGAGATAAAATTTTTGTATAGTTTTCTATCCAAGCAATAGCTTCAAATCTCATAATATCTAAAGCAACAGTTGCACTACTTTCTTTAACTTCCCACATAAGATTAGAAATTACAATAGAGGTATCTCTATGTTCTTTTAAATTAATAAGGCCATTTAAAAATTTATTTATATTTTTTGGTTCAGGAGAACTAATAGTATAGTTTACTTCACCTAAATATCCATCAACTTTTGGAGTATTACTTATATATTTATAAGTAGGTTTAATATGAAATATACCTAGATTCTTATTTATATATTTTGCATTTTTTATATATTCATTAAATTTTTCTAGTTTTGTAGAAATTAATGATTCATTATCTGATTCAATTCTAATTTTTATATTAGAGCTTAAAATATCAGGTTGAAGTTTTTTATCAAATGTTTTATTAAAATTTATTTCATATGAAAATAAAGATAAAGGTAAAACAGTTAATAGTAAACTTTTTTTAAATAAATTCTTCATAATTAAATCCTTACTGGAATATTATTCTCTCTTAAATAGTGTTTTAATTCCATAATATCAATCTCTTTAAAGTGAAAGATTGATGCAGCTAAAGCTGCACTTGCGCCATGTAAAAAGGCATCTTTTATATGTTCCATAGTACCAGCACCACCACTTGCTATTACAGGAATATCAACAACAGAAGAGATTTGTTCTGTTATATTTAGTTCAAATCCAGTTTTTGCTCCATCTGTATCCATAGAAGTTAAAAGAATCTCTCCAGCCCCTCTATTATAGACCTCTTTAGCCCAAGTAATGGCATCAAGTCCTGTATCTTCTCTTCCGCCTTTTACAAAAACATGGTATGAACCATCGGCTACTTTTTTTACATCAATAGCAACAACTATACATTGACTTCCAAATCTTTTTGCACCTTCATCAATAAAATTTGGATTTACAACAGCTGATGAATTAATAGAAACTTTATCACAACCTACATTTAATAGTTTGTAAATATCTTCTAATTTTCTTATTCCTCCACCTACAGTTAAGGGAATAAAAACCTCTTTTGCTACATCTTTTACTATATCTACAATTGTATCTCTATTTTCATGACTTGCAGTAATATCTAAAAATGTAATTTCATCTGCACCTTCATTATTGTATCTTTTTGCTACTTCTACAGGATCCCCTGCATCTCTTAATCCGACAAAATTAACACCTTTTACTACTCTTCCATCTTTTACATCTAAACAAGGTATTATTCTTTTTGCAAAATTACTCAAACTTTTTCCTTCTTTTTAATCTAAAAAATCTTATCTAAATGTAAGTTAAAATCAGATATACTCTTTGCTTATGGAAAATATTAAAGCTAAAAAAAAATACGGACAAAATTTTTTAATTGATACAACTGTTCTAAATGGAATCATCCAAGCGATGCCCAACAACAATAATTATATTGTGGAAATTGGACCTGGCTTAGGTGATTTGACAGAGAAATTAGTCAAGTACAAAGATATGACTGCTTATGAAGTAGATACTGATTTAATTGGTATCTTAAGGTCTAAATTTCAAAAAGAGATAGAGTGTAACAGATTTAAATTAATACATACAGATGTATTAGAAGCTTGGGACAAGCAAAATACGTTACATACGGGTAAATATGACATGATTGCAAACTTACCCTACTATATCGCAACAAACATTATATTAAGAGCATTAGAGGATGCTAATTGTGAGCATATAATTGTTATGATACAAAAAGAAGTGGCACTTAAATTTACTGCAAAAGTAAATGATAAAGAGTTTTCTTCTTTAGCTATTATTGCACAATTATTAACAACCGATTCAAAGATATTATTTGATGTTCAACCTGAGTCATTTAATCCTGCTCCAAAGGTTGTTTCCTCTATTCTTTATCTAAAAAAAGATTTGAATAAGTCTGTATGTAATGATTTTAAAAAGTTTTTAAAAGTTTGTTTTTCACAACCTAGAAAAAAACTATCTAAAAATCTTGCTGCACAGATAGATAAAGAGTTGCTATCACAAATCTTTAAAGACCTTAATATAAATGATAACATTAGACCTCATGAAGTTAGCGCATCTTTGTATAGCCAAATGTATACAAAGGTAAAAAATGGAAGAAACGAAAGTACAGACGATACAAGAGGATAATGTAGAACAAAAGAAAAGTGCCAATAACAGGCAACCAAGAAGAAGTAGAAAACCTAAAAACAATAATACTTCAACTGCTCCCATAGCTACAAATGATAGTGAAGGGAATATAGATGAAAAAAAATCTATTCAAAGAAAAAGAAAACCAAAACCTAAAACGCAACCACAGCAAACAAAAGGTGAAGGTTGGATTAATGATTTAAAAAAAGCTCATCAAATAAATGAAAGAATTCATAAAGATAGATTAAATCCCCACTATAAATTAAATCTAAATACAAATGCAAAAGTTAGGATAACGCCACTTGGTGGTTTAGGTGAAATTGGTGGAAATATGATGGTTATGGAGACAGAAACATGTGCTTTAATCATTGATGTTGGTATGAGTTTCCCTGATGAAGATATGCATGGTGTAGATATTCTAATCCCTGATTTTACTTATATTAGAGAGATTAAAGATAAAATTGCAGGTATTATTATCACTCATGGACATGAAGACCATATTGGAGCTATGCCATATTTATTTAAAGAGATGCAATTCCCTGTTTATGGAACATCTTTACCTTTAGAAATGATTGGTTCAAAATTTGATGAACATAAAATGAGAGAGCATAGAAAATACTTTAGAGCTATTCAAAAAAGAGTTCCAATTAAAATTGGTGAATTTGAAGTTGAATGGATGCATATTACTCACTCAATTATTGATTCATCAGCAATTGCAGTAAAAACTGAAGCAGGGACAATTATTCATACAGGAGATTTTAAAATTGATCATACTCCAATTGATGGTTATCCAACAGATTTACATAGATTAGCACATTATGGAGAAGAAGGGGTATTACTTCTTACTAGTGATTCAACAAATTCACACTCTCCTGGATTTACAAAATCAGAAAAAACAGTAGGCCCTACTTTTGATAAAATTTTTGCAAATGCAAAAGGAAGAGTTATTATGTCTACATTCTCTTCAAATATCCATAGGGTTGCACAAGCAATTGAAAGAGGATTAAAATATAATAGAAAAATATGTATTATTGGTAGATCTATGGAGAAAAACTTAGAGATTGCTATGAGTTTAGGATATATTAAATTCCCTAGAGACCAATTTATTGATGCCCATGAAATTAATAAATATAATGATGGTGAAGTTTTAATTGTAACAACAGGAAGCCAAGGTGAATCTATGAGTGCACTTTATAGAATGGCTATTCATGAACATAGACATATTAAGATTAAACCAGAAGATCAAATTATTCTTTCAGCAAAAGCAATTCCAGGAAATGAAGGAAGTGTTTCTGGTATTATAAATCATTTATTAAAAGCTGGTGCAAAGGTTGCATACCAAGATTTTAGTGATATTCACGTATCAGGACATGCTGCACAAGAAGAGCAAAAACTAATGCTAAGATTAGTTAAGCCGAAATTCTTTATGCCAGTGCATGGAGAATATAACCATGCTATAAAACATGGACAAACTGGAATTGAGTGTGGAATTTTAGAAAGAAATTTATATATAATGAGTGATGGAGAGCAAATAGAAGTTTCTCCAAAATATCTTAAAAAAGTAAAAACAGTTAAAACTGGAAAAGTATATATAGATAATCAACTTAATCATAAAATTTCTGATGATATTGTTCTTGATAGACAAACAATGGCTAAAGAAGGAGTTATTGTTATTGTTGCTCAAGTAAATGAAAATGATAGAACACTTGCTCAAAAACCAAGAGTTACTTCATTTGGACTTGTTCCTAATAAACAAGATAGAGTATTTAGTAAAGAGATTGAAGAACTATTGGCAACTGCACTTAAAAATGCAAGACCTGGTATCTTTAAAAACAACAAAATTTTAGAAGATGAAATTAGAAAAGTTGTTAGAAAACATTGCATTAGAAAATATAAAAAATATCCAATGATTGTACCAACTTTATTTGTTCAATAAGGAAATAAAATGGATTTTAAAGCAGTTGCACAAGAGGTTTTAATAACTGAAGCAAAAGAGTTAGAGTTAGCTGCAAAAAATTTAGATGTTGATTTTGAAAAAATTGTTGAATTAATTGTTAATTCAAAGGGTAAACTTATTGTAACAGGAGTTGGAAAATCTGGACTTGTTGGAGCAAAAATAGCTGCAACATTAGCTAGTACAGGTACAAGCTCTTTTTTCTTGCATCCCACTGAGGCAATGCATGGAGATTTAGGTATGATAGGAAAAGAGGATATTGTACTTGGTATTTCTTATAGTGGAGAGAGTGAAGAATTAATACAAATTCTTCCTCATCTAAAAAGATTTGATATTCCTTTAATTGCTATGGCAAAATCAAAAACTTCTACGTTAGCAAAATATTCAGATTTTTTTATGGATATTAATGTATCAAAAGAGGCATGTCCTTTGGATACTGCCCCAACCTCTTCTACAACTTTAACTATGGCTATGGGTGATGCTTTAGCTGTATGTTTAATGAAAAAAAGAGAGTTTAAAAAAGAGGATTTTGCCTCTTTTCATCCAGGTGGAAGCTTAGGGAAAAAACTTTTTATTAAAGTGGATGATTTACTAAGAAAAGAGAATCTTCCTGTGGTTTCACGTGAAACAAAATTAAAAGATGCTATTGTAATTATGAGTCAAGGAAGACTAGGAAGTGTTATAATAATAGATGAAAATGAGAAAGTAATAGCACTTTTAAGTGATGGGGATTTAAGAAGAGCATTAATGCAAGATAATTTTACATTAGATTGTAATATTCTTGAAGTTGCTACTTTAAATCCAAAAGTTTTAAATGATAAAAATATATTAGCAAGTGATGCTTTACAAATTATCGAAGATTTTAAGATACAACTTTTAATAGTAGTTGATAACAATGAAAAACTAGTTGGGGTATTACATATTCATGATTTAATAGAAGCAGGAATAAAATAAGGAAAAATCATGGGAAATGAAAAAAATCAAAATATAGAATTAACAAGATTAAATAAATTTATCTCTCATAATAGTAATTATTCAAGAAGAGAAGCTGACAAGATTATTGAAAGTGGAAGAGTTACTATAGATGGAAAAGTTGTTACAGATTTAGCTACTAAAGTATCTGAAAATAATTTAGTAAAAATAGATAAAAAAGTAATAAAAGCTGATAAAGATAGAATGTATACAGTAATTGTATATAATAAACCAAAAGGTGAATTAGTTACTAAAAGTGATCCTCAAGGAAGAAGAACTATTTATGATTCATTAGATAAAAAATATAAGCATTTTTTACCTATTGGAAGATTAGATTATGCAAGTGAAGGTGTGATTTTATTATCAGATAGTGTAGAAGTAGTAAACTCTTTAATGCACTCAAGTTTAGAAAGAATTTATAAAATAAAAGTTGATGGAGAGATTACACATTTAGTAGAAGATGCTATGAGAGAAGGTATTGAGCTTGAAGATGCAACAGCTGGTGCCCATGAAAAATCAAAGATAAAATCAATGACTTTTGCACCTTTTTTAGCCTATCAAATATTAACAAATAACCATAATTTTTCAAAATTAAAAGTAGTAATTACAGAGGGTAAAAATAGAGAATTAAGAAGATTTTTCTCTCATTTTGGACTAAATGTTATGGATTTAAAAAGATTAGATTTTGGTGGAGTATCTTTAAATAATTTACCAACAGGTAAAAGTAGATACTTATCAAAAGATGAATATAAAAGTTTAAGAAACTATCTAACACAAAAATGATTGATTTATCAAATCAACTAAGACCAACAACTTTAGAAAGTTTTGTTGGTCAATCTCATATTATAGGTAAAGATAAGGCTTTATATAAACTACTAGTTAAAAAAGAGATCCCTCACCTATTCTTTTATGGAAAGCCAGGAACTGGAAAAACTACTTTAGCAAAGATTATTGCAAAATATATCAATAGTGATTACTACTATTTTAATGCCACTACTATAAAAGTTGAAGAGTTAAGAAAAGTTTTTGACAAATATAAAAACTCTTTAATTAAACCCATTGTTTTTATTGATGAAGTTCATAGATTATCAAAAAATCAGCAAGAAGTACTTCTTCCCATTATGGAAAATTATGATGCTATTATAATTGGAGCAAGTACAGAAAATCCATTTTTCACACTAACTTCTGCTATTAGGTCAAGGTCTTTTTTATATGAGTTTTTGCCACTTACAAAAGAAGAACTAAATATAATAATAAATAGTGCGATAAATAATAGTTCAATACAATTAGAACAAGAGGCAAGAGAGTATCTAATTGCTTCAAGTAGTGGTGATGCAAGGGCTATGCTAAATCTATTGAATTTTGCCTCTAAAATTGAAACTACAATAAGTTTTGAAACTTTAAAACAATTAAGAGTGAATATTATTGGAGATGGAGTAAGTTCTAGTGATACTCATTATGATTTAGCAAGTGCTATGATTAAATCTTTAAGAGGTTCTGATATTGATGCAGCTTTATACTATTTAGGAAGACTTATCAATGGAGGAGAAAGTGTAGATTTTATTACACGAAGATTGGTGATTTTTGCAAGTGAAGATATTGGTAATGCAAATCCAAATGCATTAAACTTAGCAGTTAGTACAATGCTTGCTTGCAATAAAATTGGCTATCCAGAAAGTAGAATAATGCTAGGACAATGTGTTATTTATCTAGCCTCTTCCCCAAAATCAAATAGCTCATATCTTGCTATTAATAAAGCATTAGCTGATATAAAAAATGGTAGAATTTTAGAGATACCAAAACATATAAATTCTTCACATTTAGGATACCTTTATCCTCACGATTTTGGAGGATGGATTAATCAAGAGTATTTAAAAGAGCCATTAAAGTATTATGAAACATCAAATATTGGTTTTGAGAAAACATTAAGTGAGTGGCTTTTAAAAATAAAAAATAAGGATAAATAGTGGAATATTATACTTGGATATTAACTTTTCATGTAATGGCTTTTATGTCTTGGATGGCAATGTTATTTTATCTTCCTAGACTTTTTGTATATCATGTGGAACATAAAGAGAAAAAAGAGTTTGTAGAAGTGGTAAAAATTCAAGAATATAAAATCTATAAATATATAGGTGCGCCAGCAATGTGGGCTACTATTGCAAGTGGAGCCTTGATGCTATTTTTAAATCCTGATATATTTAGAAGTGGTGTTTGGATGTATGCTAAATTAATTGTAATGATATTTTTAGTTGTTTATTCTTTTTCTTTAGAAAAATATAGAAAAGAGTTAGAAAATGATAATTATACAAAAACAGGTAAATTTTTTAGAATGTACAATGAAATTCCCACAATGTTATCTATTTTAATTGTAGGATATGTAATTACTAAAACATTTTCATTTTTATTTACAATAATTACAATTGCTTTATTTGCTTTTATAGGATATATGATAATGAAACCAAAAAAAGAAGTAAAATGAGTTTTGAAAAAGTTTATGTATTAGATACAAATATTTTACTTGAAGATGCAAAAAATATCTTTAAGTTAAGCGATGCAAATAAAAATCTTTTAGTTCTTCCTGAGACAGTTTTAGATGAAATTGATAGTAAAAAAAGTGGTTTTGATGAGATAAATTTTCAAGCAAGAGAGTTTGCAAGAATTTTAGAAAATTCAGAAATTATAAGTAATACAAAAGTTAATGATTTTAAAATTGTTCGATTAAATATTGTTGATAAATACTCTACTACAATAGATATAATTTCAAAAGAAGAGTATGTTATAAATAGTAAAAATGTTGCTTTAAATATAATTAATGATAGAAAAATATTAGAAGTGGCAAAATTTGCCCAAAGTCACTATGCTTTAGAAACAAATTTTTTATCTTTGGATATTATGGCTAGAACAAGAGCTATCTCTTTAGATATAAAAACAGACTCTTTATTAGGTTCAAATACTGATGAATTTAATTTTGAATTTATAAAAACTATTACTATTAAATTTGAACAGTTAGAAACGATAAATAATGCTTCAATTTTTGATTATGATAGTGAACATAAACCTTATAATTTTGCATATTGCTTTAAAGTAAAGGGTTCAGACCAAGTTTTATTAGCTTGTGTCCAAAATAAAAGAATCTCTATTTTAGATGAAGCTGAAATAAGAAATCAAACAATAACTCCTTTAAATAAAGAGCAGTTATTCTTCTCAAATGCCATTTTAAGTCACTATTTTAATGTTTTAATTATTGAAGCAAAAGCTGGAAGTGGTAAAACTCTTTTGGCTTTAAGTGGAGCTTTAAAACTAGTAAGACAAAAATTCTTTCAAAGAATTATATATATTAGAAACTCAATTGAATCACTTGATAAAGGTGAAGATATTGGTTATTTACCAGGTTATGAAGAGAAATTTAGGATTTATAACCACCCTTTAATGGATAGCTTAGATTATATTGTAAGAAGTGAACATAAAAGAAGAGCAAATAAAAAAGGTGGATTATATGAAGAGTTAGAAGATGCAGAAGTAACTTCTAGAGTAGATACTCTTATTCAAAATCATGGAATTGAAACTATGTGGGTTGGAGAAATGAGAGGAAGAACCCTTTCAAATGCCTTTGTAATAATAGATGAAGCTCAAAATATGTCAAATAAAACTATGCAAATGGTACTTTCAAGGATTGATAATAGCTGTAAGGTTGTTATTTTAGGAAGTAATAAACAAATAGATAATTTTTATGTTAATAAACATACAAATGCACTGACAACACTACTTAAATCAACTAAAGAAGCAAATGATTTAGTTAAACCATTTGCTATAAAATTAGAAAAAGTTTTAAGAGGTCCAATTACTGAATGGGCTGAGCAAATTTTTTCAAATGAAAAAAAGTAAATTCTACACTTTAAAATAAATTTAGCAATATTTAGATACCTTTACATAATATAATATGTAAAGGTATACACAATGAAAATAGTATTTTTAGATAGAGCAACACTTGGATTTGATATTAGTTTAGAGGGATTTAATAAATTTGGTGAAGTTGTAATATATGATGTTACAAAACCAAATGAAACACTAACTAGAGTACAAGATGCAGATATTGTTGTTACAAATAAAGTTGTAATCAATAAAGATATTATAGATAATTCTAAAATAAAACTTATTTGTATTGCTGCAACAGGAATGAATAATGTAGACCTAGAATACGCTAAAGTTAAAGGAATTGAAGTAAAAAATGTTGCAGGATATTCAACTGCTAGTGTAACACAACTTACATTTTCATATGTATTTTATTTTATTCAGAAATTAAACTACTATACTTCTTATGTAAATAAAGGCAATTGGCAAAAATCTGAAATTTTCACACATATTGACAAACCATTCTTTGAATTAGAAAACAAAAACTGGGGAATAATTGGTTTAGGAAATATTGGAGAGAATGTTGCAAAAATTGCAAAATCTTTTGGTTGTAATGTAAATTATTATTCAACTAGTGGTAATAATAAAAATACTAATTATAATCAAATGAGTTTAGAAGAATTACTTAAAACATCAGATATAGTTTCAGTTCATTGTCCTTTAAATAATCAAACACAAAATTTGTTAAATAAAACAAATTTAAATATGATGAAAAATGGTGCAATTTTAATGAATCTTGGAAGAGGTGGAATAATAAATGAAGAAGACCTTGCAACTATAATTGATAAAAAAGAGCTATATTGTGGTATTGATGTAGTATCAAAAGAACCTATTGAAGATAATTCACCATTATTAAAAGTAGAAAATAAAGACAGACTAGCATTAACACCACATATAGGTTGGGCATCGATAGAAGCAAGAAATAGACTAATAAATTCTATAATTAAAAACATAGAAAATTACATATTATAATATGTATTTAAATACAGATTGGAGTTAAAATGAATTATTTACAATATACTTCTAAAGAGATGTTCTCTTCAACAGAGTTAATTAGAAAAAGCAAAATGATTTTTGAACAATTAAATAATAAACACATAGAAAAAGCTATTATTTTAAGAGATGGAAAACCTAGTTTTATGCTTTTGGATTTTGAAATTTATGAAGAGATTATGGCTGATTATATGAAATTGAAAACACAACAAAAGCAACAATCTCAAAATAAAGTTAAAATTGATGAAATAAAGCAAGAAATAAAAGAAGAGGAAAAAGTTATACCAAAAGCTACAAATATTGAAGATATTGATGATAAACAGTTACAAAAGGCTTTAGAAGATATTGAAAATATCTCTTTTTCAACTGATTATAGTGATGAGGATTTTGATGAAGTTTATATTGAAGAAAAACCCATAGAAGAAGTAGAAAAACCTTTAAAAGAGTTTTGGGATTAAAATGACAGATATTCTTATTATTGGTTCAGGAGGAGCTGGTTTAACAGTAGCTTTAGAAGCGAAAAAACAAGGTTTAAAAGTAAAAGTTTTATCAAAAAACTACCCTACTTTCTCCCAAACTTGTCAAGCACAAGGTGGAATTAATGCAATTTTAAAAGAAGAAGAGTCTATAAAAGAGTTTATAGAAGATACTTATAGCTCTTCAAAAAAACTAGCTAATTTTGAGAATATAAAATATCTATGTGAAAACTCAAAAGAGAGTATTTTGTGGCTTAGTTCATTAGGAGTTCCTTTTTCCATAGATGAAGAAGGAAATATTGCCCAAAGAAAATTTGGAGGAACTACCAAAAAAAGAACTTGTTATAGTTCTGATTACACTGGCCTTAAAATTATTCATACTTTATATGATACTGCAATAAAAGAGAATATAGAGTTTTTAAATGAATATCTACTTTTAAATTTAATAGTTGAAAATAAAAAAGTAATAGGAATAACAGCTTTAAATATACAAACTTCAGAAGTTATACAAGAGTATGCAAAATGTGTTGTGTTAGCAACAGGAGGATATGCAGGACTTTATACTAACTTTACTACAAATTCTTACTCTTCTACAGGAGATGGTTTAAGTGCTGCTATTAGAGCTGGTGCTAAATTATCAAATATTGAGTTTGTACAATTTCACCCTACTGCTTTAAAAGGTGCAAATATACTAATTAGTGAAAGTGCAAGGGGTGAAGGTGGCTATTTAGTTGATAATGAAAATAAAAGATTTGTAGATGAATTAAAAACTAGAGATGAAGTAGCAAGGGCAATTTATGAAAAAGTTCAAAATGATGAAGAAGTTTTTTTAGATTTAAGACATTTAGATGAAAAAGTTTTAAATGAAGTAATTCCTCAAGAAAAAAGAGTTGCTAAAGAGTTTTTAAATATAGATATAAAAAAAGAACTTTTACCTATATCTCCTGCTGCTCATTATAGTATGGGAGGAATATTAACCAACAGTAAAGGAGAAACAACTTTAAGTAATCTTTTTGCTTGTGGAGAGTGTGCTCAAAGTGGAATACATGGTGCAAATAGATTAGGTGGTAACTCTTTATTAGAATTAATAACTTTTGGAAGAAAAGTTGCAAAAAATGCCATAGAAACAGCGTTAAAAGAAGAAACAAAAGAGTATAAAACTTCTAAACAATATCTAAATGATAAAGCTTTTATAAAAGAAGTGTATAACTTCCCAAATAGAATAAATTTTTATGATAGAAAAGAATTTATGGGTAAGATTCTTTTTAAAAATGTGGGGATATTTAGAACAGATTTAAATATGAAAGCAGTATTATCTAGCTTAAGACAATGGCAAAAAGAGTTCAATTTTATGGGAATTATGGATAAAAGTACATATTATAATAAAAACCTAGTAGAATTTATTGAATTTGGTAATATGCTTGAATTAGCAGAAGTTTTAGTTGTAAGTGCCATTAGTAGATGTGAAAGTAGAGGAAGTCATTATAGAATTGATTATCCAACGCAAAATAATTATTTTGAAAAAAACTCTATTGCTTATAAAATTGATGGAATTTTAGCTGTGGATTTTGAGGAAGTTAAATGAAGATAAGAATTGCAAGATATGATAAAAATAAAGAGCCAAAAGCTATAGTTTTTGAATATGAAGTATCTGAAGATAAAACTTTACTTGAAAATTTAAAAGAGATAAAAGAGAAAAAAGATGCTAGCTTAACTTTTAGATGTGGGTGTAGAAGTGGAGTTTGTGGCTCTTGTGCTATTAGAGTAAATGAAGTTGAAAGATTAGCTTGTAAAACAAAATTAAAGGAAAATGATTTAATACAACCTTTAAAAAATTATGAAGTAATAAGAGATTTAGTTGTTAATATTGATAAAAATAAACAGTTATTACAAAATTCAAATAGCTTTTTAGAAGAACTAAGTAGTCAAAAAGTTACTAAAGAAGATGAAAAACTAATACATAGACAAAGCAATTGTATTTTATGCCAAAGCTGTTATAGCTCTTGCCCTGTTTTAGAAGTAAATAAAGAGTTTAAAGGACCTTTTGTTTTAACAAGAGTTCTAAGATACCTAGATGATAAAAAAGAGGCTCAAAAGAGTAATAAAATAGCATTAATTCAAGAAAATGGAATTTGGGATTGTACATTATGTGGAAATTGCACTATGGTTTGTCCCGAGTTTATAGATTCAAAAAGTGATATTTTAAAACTTAGAATGATAGCTACACAAGCAGGTTATACAGATCCAAATTTTCAAAATTTTTCTATGGATTTTAATAGTGGATTTGACTCAAGTGGTGGTTTTAATCCAAATGGTTTCTAAGATTTCCCAAAGGAAATCTTAGATTATAAATTATCTTTAATATATTGATAATCTGAAATAATACTCCATTGTCTTATTTCTTTCATATACTCTTCTTGAGATTGAAAAATTTCTTTTAATAATGGTGATTTTGCTGCCATCTCATCTCTTAATTGTTTATTTGCTTTTTGAAGTATTTGTTTTACATCATCTGGAAAACTTTTAACTTTAATATCTGGAAACTCTTTTTTCATATTTTCCCAAGCTTTTGCATTCATATCATAATTTAAAATATACATATCATAAGCCGCAAGTCTAAAAGCCAATACCAATACTTCTTGAAGTCTTTTTGGAAGTTTCTCATATGCTCTTTTATTTACTATAAATTGTAACTCAGAAGCTGGCTCATGCCATCCTGTATAGTAATATTTAGCAATTTTATGAAATCCCATACTAATATCCATTGAGGGTCCTACCCATTCAAGTGCATCAATAGTATTTCTTTCAAAAGCAGTATAAAGCTCTCCTGGTGCAATATTTGTAACTAAAACACCAGCTTTTGCCATAACTTCACCTGCAAATCCTGGGATTCTCATCTTTAGACCTTCTAAATCTTTAGCTGATTTAATTTCACTTCTAAACCAACCACCCATTTGAACACCTGTATTTCCTCCAGGAAAAGATAGTACATTATGTTTTGCATAGGCTTTTTGCATAAGTTCTAATCCTCCACCATGATAAAACCACGCATATTGTTCAGGTGCAGTTAATCCAAAAGGCATTGAAGTAAAAGGTAAAAGTTCTATATCTTTACCTTTCCAATAATATGAAGCAGAGTGTCCTATATCATATTGCCCTGCTTTTACCATATCTAAAATACCAAGTGGTGATTTATGTTTTGTTGCATCATCAACTCTAATTTGAAGTTGTCCATTTGACATAACTTTTGCAAGTTCTGCCATTTTAATAGAAGTATCTATTAAAGGGCTTGCTGTTTTACCCCAAGTTGTACCCATTTTTAGTTTATACACTTTATCTTGTGCATAAACAGCCATACTCATAGCAATAATTAAAACAGAAATAACGCCTAATTTGCTAATTAAATTTTTCATTTTTCTCCCTTTTAAATGATTATTTTAAAATACACTCTTTTAAGCTTTTTTCTTTTTCCCAACCAAGTGTTTTTAGTTCAGGCTCTTCTAAAAACTCTTTTGTGTATCCAATACATAAGTAACCAATAAGCTTATATTCTTTTGGAACCTCTAAGATTTTTTTTATTTTCTTAGGTTTTATAATAGATACCCAACCAAGACCTATATTTAAAGCTCTTGCCGTTAGCCACATATTACAAATAGCACAAACCACTGAGTATTCACCACTTCTTTTCATATAGGTTTGTCCAAGTATCTCTTTTTTATCATTTTTATAAAAAACTGCTATATTTATATAAGATTCTTTTATGCCTTCAAGTTTTAAAGTTTTATATAAAGGTCTATCTTCAAACTTCTTTTTACTTTTTTCATAGCTTTTTTTAAAGTGGTTATATATCTCTTGTTTTTTGGTATCTTCTTTTATAAGTTTAAATCTCCAAGGCTGAGAATAGCCCACAGAAGGAGCTTTTAAAGCAGATTCTAAAATAATCTTTAGTTTTTTATTAGAAACCTTTTTATTTATAAAATTATTGCCCCTTACATCTCTTCTTGAGCCAATAATGCTACTTAAGGTTTCTAAATCTTTATTTGAAAAATTTTTCATTATACTTTTAGAGTTTTTAGTTTTCCAAGTAAAAAAGCCTCAACGATTTCATCAATACTTTTTTGTGTTGGCGCTTCTAAAACTGATATATTTTTTTGTTTAAAATCCCATAAATAGTCAGTTTCATTTATAATTACAGCATAATCAATCCAGCAGTTAGATTCTTTTTTGTCTTTAAAAAATTCACAATTTACTATTTGACCTTCATCTAGTTCTACATATGCCCAATATGAAAGATCTTCAATTGCACAAATAATTGCTTCATGTCTTTTATTACAATCAACAGGAATTAAGATATTCATTTTTCCCCTCGCTTTTTTAGCTTGTGAAATAATATCTAATATTGATTTAAACTATAAGTAATAGAAAAAATTTTTCTATAAGTATTCTTTATCAAACCATTTTGAAAAGATATAAATTGACCAAAGATGTTGTTTAAATTTTCTTGATTTTGCTAAATGATAAATCTCTTTTAAATAGTTTTCATTAAAAAGATTTGATTGCTTATTTACTCTTAAAATTAAAGCTAAGATTTCATCTTTATATTCAGCTTGAATCCACTCATTAAAAGGTGAATTAAAACCTTTTTTTGTTCTATTTATTATCTCTTTTGGAATATATTTTGAAGCTATTTTTTTTAATAAATATTTATTAGTATTTCCCACTTTTATATCTGATTGTACACTAAACATATAATTTACTAAATTATAGTCTAAAAAGGGTGTTCTAACCTCTAAAGAATTTGCCATAGAGATTCTATCAACTTTACTTAATAACCCCTCCCCTAACCAAATCTTTAGGTCAATATAACTCATCCAATCAACCGGGTCTTTTTTAGCAGTTTCACTTTTAAATGTGGGAACTTTTTTAAAGAGTTTTTTCTTTTGAATTGAAGTAAAAACTTCTGCAAAACTATTATATAAATTCTCTTTTTTTATAATTCTTCTTAAATATTCACTCTCTTTGGTATTATTTTGTAAAGCAATAATTATTGAATCTAAAAATTGTGTTTGCGAAGTTGATAAAGTTTTTTCAAACTCATAATATTTTAAAAATTTAGCATAATTATCATAACCTAAAAATATCTCATCACTGCCCTCTCCACTTAGTACAGTTTTTATTCCCATATCTTTTATTTTTTTTGTTAAAAGGTATAGAGGAATTGCTGCACTATCTGCATGGGGTTCTTCTAAAGCCTCTAAAGTGCTTTCAAAAGCATTAATAAAATCCTTTTGATTAATTACTAAGGGATGATGATTTGAGCCTATATGCTTTGCTGTAATTTCTGCATAGTTTAACTCACTATAATTTTCATACTCCTCATAACCTACACTAAAAGTATTAATCTTTTTACCTGAAATTTTAGTATAAAGTGCAGAAATAAGTGAACTATCTATTCCTCCACTTAATAAACTTGCAACTTCAACATCAGAAGTTAATCTTTTTTCTACACTATTAAAAAGTAGCTTTTCAATATCTTCTAATGCCCTACTTTCCTCTTTGATTTTTTTATAGGTATTAATTTTATAGTATTTTTTTATATGTATTTGATTTTTTTCTAAAGTTAAAAAAGAGGCTGCTTCAAGCTTTTTTATTCCATTATAAAAAGTATTTTCCCCTAAACTTACAAAGTATTGCATATATTGAGAAAGTGCAACTTTATTTAATGAAGGTTTTTTTTCTAATAATGCTAAAATTGATCTAAGAGAAGAAGAAAAAATAAACTTACTATTTTCATAATAGTAAAAAAATGGTTTTTTCCCATACCTATCCCTAGCACAAAAAAAACTATCTTTTTTTATATCATAAATACAAAAACTAAACATTCCATTTAAATAGTTTAAAAACTCCTTATCATACTTTTGATAAAGTCTTATAAGCACTTCAGTATCAGATTTTGTTTTACAGTGTAAATTATGCTCTTTAATTAACTCTTGATAATTATATATCTCTCCATTAAATACTATTAAAATCTCATCAAAAACCATAGGTTGATTTGCTTCATTATCTAAATCAATTATAGATAATCTAGTATGGCAAAAAGTATTTTTATTTATGGTTTTAATTTCTTGAAAATCAGGTCCCCTATTTTCAATATATTTTAAAGCATGGCTAAAATTATTATGTAAAAAATTGCCACCTAAAATACCACACATTAATACTCTCCTATAAAATATTTAATAAGTTCTAAATAAAAATAAAGTAGAAGCGTAAATTTTAAAGTAGAAATTAGTACTGATGCTGTTACATCATAAGGTTTGCAACTATATAAAGCTGCTAGATTTACATTATTTACTGCAAGTGGAACCATTAATTGCATTACTAAAATAGAACTAACATAAACATTTAAATCACTTAAAATTACAAAATAAATACCAACTATGGGAAGGATTATTTGCTTTACCGTTGAGATACTAAATGATAGCTTCCAATTCATTGTTCTTACTTTTACTTCACTTAAATACACACCAAAAATAATAAGTTGTAAAACCATAGCTGCATAAGCACCCATTTCTAAAACTCTTGTTATTTCTTTACTTAATTCAATAGAATTATAATTAATACAAATAGCAAAAGCTGCCACCCAAAGACCAGGAAGTTTAAAAATAGTAGTAATTGCCTCTTTTAAACTAAATTGCTCTTTAGCAAAGAAATATACACTAAAAATATAAATAAAAAACATATTGGCAATATTAATAATACTTGTATAAGGAACAGATTGCTCACCAAATAAGGCTATGCCTAAGGGTACACCAATATTCCCCGTATTTCCCACTAAAGAAACTGCTAAAAAGATAGTTCTATCTTTGCTATCACTAAAAATTTTTTTTGAAATAATAATTAAAATAAATAAAACAGTAAAAATTGCATAAAAATAAATTACAGGAGACATAATAAATCCATAATCTATTGGTGCTTTTGTTAATCCCCAAAATATTAAAATAGGTTGAAGAAAATAAAAAGATAAAATTACATAACTTTTTTCATCAATCTTTTCTTTAAAAATTTTTTTTACAATTAATCCTATAAGAATAAAGAAATAAACAGGAAGTACAGAAAATAATGTTTCGATTGAATAGCCTTTTTTAATTATTAATAGAAGAAAATTTTATCATAAAATAATATAATCTTCGTTATATTTTTAAAATGATAAATAATTTAAGAAAACTTAACATTTTGTATGTTGAAGATGATGATTTCATAAGAGAACATACTACCTTGCTATTAAAAACAATTTTTAAAGATGTATATACAGCTAAAGATGGTAAAGATGGAATTCTTGCATATAAGCAGCATTATAAAGAAGTAGATGCAATAATTACAGATATTAATATGCCATATTTATCTGGACTTGAAATGGCAAAAAAAATAAATGCCAATTGTAAATTAAAAAGACCTATTATTGCTGTTTCTGCTTATGATTGTGATGATTATGGAATTACAGAAATAAGTGAAAACTTTTCACATTATTTAAGAAAGCCTATACAAATTAAAGATTTAATAAAAAGTATTGATAAGGCAATAAAAGGCGAGGTCGGAGATTATTGTAAATAATCTACGACATAATACCTTTTATCATAAAGAAAATAGAAGCAGATAAAAATGCAGCTGCTGGAACAGTAATAATCCAAGCTGCAACTATTTTTTTAATTGCATCTCTTTTTACATATTTAACTCTTTTTTTAGCTTTAAAGTCTCTTTTATCTTTTTTAACTTGTTCAACTTTTTCATCAATTAACTTATAAAGTTCAACAATTCTTACATAATCAGATTTACTTTTATTATTGTCTTTTTCAATTTTATAAAGTTCATCTTCATATTTTTCTAAAATCTTTTTATCTCTTTTAAATTTTTTTCTAATATCACTTAAGATTTTAGACTCACTTGAATCAAGATATTCCCTTAAGAACCCTACTCCAAAAACTCCCCCAACTGCAATATGAGTTGAAGATACAGGCAGTCCTAATTGACTTGCAATTATAACAGTAACAGCAGCTGCCATTGCAATAGAATAAGCTCTTACTTGATCAAGTTCAGTAATTTCAGAACCAACAGTTTTAATTAATCTTGGTCCATATAAAGCAAGACCAATGGCAATACCAGCAGCACCAACTAGCATAACCCAAAGAGGAATACCAACTTTAGTTGCAATTTCATTATTCATAACAGCATCATTAATAGCAGCTAAAGGTCCAATTGCATTTGCAACATCATTTGCTCCATGTGCAAACGATAAAAGTGCAGCAGCAAAAATAAGTGGTATTGTAAATAGTGAGTTTATACCTGCTCTTGTATTTCCTATTTTTACAGAAGCTTTAATAATTAGGGGTTTTACAAAGAAAAATACTCCTATAGAGATAATTAAACCAATAATTAAAGCAGTAAAAAAATCCAATTTAATTAGATGCTTTACCCCTTTTAAAATAAGGTATGTAGAAAAGGCCCAAGACATAAAAGCAATTAAATATGGAACAAAGATTTTAGCGGCTTCTACCATATCTTTTTTAAACATTATATTTTTTTTAATAAAAAATAAAAATCCTGCTGCAATAACTCCCCCTAGAATTGGTGAGATTACCCAAGAAGCAGCAATTTTACCCATTGTTCCCCAAGATACAATTGAAAAACCTGCGGCTGCAATTCCAGCACCCATTACTCCACCTACAATTGAGTGAGTAGTTGAAACAGGAGCTCCAATAGAAGTAGCAAAGTTTAGCCATAATGCTGCTGATAAAAGTGCAGCTGTCATTGCCCAAATAAATATTTCAGGGTCAGAAATTAAAGCTGGATCAATAATTCCTTTTTTGATTGTTTTAACAACATCTCCACCTGCAATTAATGCCCCAGCTGCTTCAAATACTGCTGCAATTACTATTGCCCAAAACATTGTAATTGCTTTAGACCCAACAGCAGGTCCCACATTATTTGCAACATCATTAGCACCAATATTCATAGCCATATAAGCTCCAAATACTGCACCAATGATTAAAAATGAGTTGTTAGGAACATTACCATGAGAGGTGTAGCTCCATAAAAATACTAAAACTATAAATAAAAGTCCTAGTGAAAGTTTGGCAAAGCTTGGTAAGACTGAATCTACGGCTTTATCCATTTTTTTAATTGTTTCAAAGTCCAAAGTAACCCTTTTTTTGTAACCATTTTGTAATTTAAGTAAATTATTATTTTAGTGGATAATTGTTTATAGAAACTTTAATAAAGCTTAAACTTTATATTGATAAACTACTTAAAATATTTAATATCTCTATATAATGTTCTTAAAAAAATCTTCTTTTTTTTCAAAATTCTTTTAATTTAAAATAATTTTTTAATGACTTTATAAGATTTTATATGTACAATAGTTATAAAATATAGACAATGGGAGTAGAAATATGTTAAGCATAAGAATTTTAACAAAAAATGATATTCCAAAAATAGATAAAATGAAACAAGATTTCAATATCTTTAGAGTAGTTGATACAAAAAAAGGAAAACTTGAAATGGTTGAATTTTTTAATAAAGATGGAGTATTTAGAGGTTTTGGTAGAGATACTAAAGCTGCTTATAAAAAAGCAAAGAGAGCGGTTAAAAAATATTATAAAGAAGTAAGTGAATAAATTCACTTACTTATATATTATGAAGATCTTCTTCTTCTATTTGAAGAAGGTTTTCCAGATGAACTTTTTGAGTTTGAAGATGAATCTCTTCTTGAAGAGTTACTTCTTCTATTATTGAAGTTTCTAGAACCTCCTCTTCTTCCACCTCTTGATCTATCATCTCTATCACTTTTAGAAGAATTTTCAATAAGTTTTAAAATATCTTTTTCAGATTTTCCAATGTTATTGTTTCCTTTTACATAAGTAGAGCTTGATAAAATAGAAGCTAATTTAAAAGCAATTGTAGAAATATCATAACTCTCTTTTAAATCTTCTACGATTTTTAATGCAGCATCATGAACTTCTTGTTCTTTAATTTTTTCAATTAAAGAGTTAGTTTTTTTATCTTTAACTAACTTAATAGTAGGAATTGTTTTTGCTTCAAGTTTTCCACCTGTAGTTTTTTGAATTTTTTGTATCATTCTAAACTCATGTGGAGTAACAATTGAAACAGCAACACCTTCTTTACCTGCTCTTCCTGTTCTTCCAATTCTATGAACATAACTTTCAGAATCAAATGGTAAATGATAGTTAAATACGTGTGTTACATCATTAACATCTAATCCTCTTGCTGCAACATCTGTTGCAATAAGAATTTCTAATTTACCTTTTTTAAAGGCATTAATAGCCTCTTCTCTTTGTCTTTGCTCCATATCACCATGAAGACCTTTTGCACTAAAACCTTGAGATACTAAAAATGTAGAAAGTCTATCTACTTCTTTTTTTGTTCTACAAAAGATAATTGATTTTTCTGGGTTTTTAAAATCATATAATCTAATAAGAGCATCATCTCTTTCATACTCATCAACAACATAAAATGTTTGAGTAATTTTAGAATTTGTAATCTCACTTTGTGTAATTGTGATAAATTCTGGTTCATTTAAAATAGATTTCGCAAGTTGCTTAATAGCATTTGGCATTGTTGCAGAAAATAGTAAAGTTTGTCTTTTTTCTGGTAGAAATGTAAAGATTTCTTTAATATCATCTAAAAATCCCATATCAAGCATTTCATCAGCTTCATCTAATACTACGAAACTTGGGTTAATACTTATTTTTTTATCCCTTAAAAGATCTAAGAATCTTCCTGGTGTTGCTATTAAAATAGAAGCATTTTCAATATGCTTTAATTGTCTAGAATATGATTGTCCACCATATACTGTTGCAGTATTTATATTTAAATTTTTCCCAAATTTATATAATTCATCAGATACTTGCATTGCAAGCTCTCTTGTAGGAACAATAACAACTGCTTCTACTTCTTTGTTACACTTCATCATATTTAAAATTGGAAGACCAAATGCAGCAGTTTTTCCTGTACCTGTATGTGCTTGTCCTACAATATCTTTACCTTGTAAAATTACTGGAATTGCATCTTGTTGAATTGGACTTGGCTCTTTAAATCCCGCTTCGTCAATTGATTTTTGTAAATTTTGTTTGAAATCGAACTCTTTAAAAGTCACTTTTTACCTTCGTATATTTGAATTTAAAATACACTTTATATAACTTTTTTGTTCATCTTAGAAAATTTAATGATAAATAATTGAGCGCCAATAATTTAAAATCTTTGAGTTGAAATTCAAAGTAAAAATAGGTATATAACTGTGTATAATTGGGCGGAGTATATCTAAATTTAGATAAATTTAAGCTTTAGGGCTTGAATTGATTTTCAAGCCCAAGTTTTAACCTTTGTAGTTTTCTAAATATTTTGTATCGTATTTATTTTCTATAAAGTCTTTATTTTCCATCATTTTTTTATGAAAAGGAATAGTAGTTTTAATTCCTTCTACTTCAAACTCATTTAAAGCTCTTTTCATAATATTGATAGCTTTATTTCTATCTCTTCCCCAAACGATTAGTTTTCCAATCATTGAGTCATAATAAGGAGGTACAATATATCCTGCATAAACATGAGAATCAACTCTTACATTTCTTCCACCTGGAACCATCCATTGTTTAACTGCTCCTGGACAAGGTAAAAATGAAACTGGATCTTCAGCTGTAATTCTACACTCAATAGCATGCCCTCTAAATTTAATACTTTCTTGAGGAGGTAATTTTTCACCTTCTGCTACTTTTATCATAAGTTCAATAATATCAATTCCTGATACCATTTCTGATACTGGGTGTTCAACTTGAAGCCTTGTATTCATCTCCATAAAGTAGAAGTTCTGTTTATCATCTGCTAAGAACTCAAATGTTCCTGCACCTTCATAATTTAAGTATTTAGTTGCTTTAACTGCAACATCAAGAAGTTGTTGTCTTGTCTCTTCGTTTAATAAAATTGCAGGTGATTCTTCAATCACTTTTTGATGTCTTCTTTGTAAAGAACAGTCTCTTTCCCCAATATGAATAGCATTTCCATAAGAATCACCAACAACTTGAACTTCAATATGTCTAGGATTGTTGATAAATCTTTCTAAGTACATAGTACCATCACCAAATGCTGCTAAAGCTTCAGAAGATGCTGCCATAAATAATTGGTCAAACTCAGACTCATTTTTAATAAGTCTCATTCCTCTTCCACCACCACCAGCAGCAGCTTTAGCCATAATTGGATACCCAATTTCTTTAGCTGTTTTTTTTGCTTCTTCTAGTGAGTGAACAGCTCCTTCACTTCCTGGAACAACTGGAACACCAGCTTTTACCATTTCAGATTTTGCTTTAGATTTATCAGCCATTTTTTCCATTACTTCAACAGAAGGCCCAATAAATTTAATTCCATGTAATCTACAAATTTCTACAAAATCTTGATTCTCAGATAAAAATCCATATCCTGGAAAAATTGCATCACATCCTGTCATTTCAGCAGCAGTGATAATTGCTGGAATATTTAAATACGATTCAGATGATTTAGCACCACCAATACATACTGCTTCATCAGCATGTTTTAAATATGAAGCGTTTTTATCCCCAGCACTATATATAGCTACTGATTTTTTTCCCATTTCCCTAATTGTTCTAATAGCTCTTTGAACAATTTCGCCTCTATTAGCTATTAAAATTTTCTTGATTTCAGCCATACGAGCTCTTTCTTATAACTTTTCAATTACGAATAATGGCATATCATATTCAACTGGATCAGCATCTTTTACTAATACTTCTAAGATTTTGCAATCGCATTCTGCTTCAACTTCATTCATAATTTTCATTGCTTCTAAAATACATAAAGTTTGTCCTTTTCTTACTGTATCTCCAGCTTTTACGAATGCTGGTGAACCAGGAGATGGAGCAGCATAATATGTTCCCACCATTGGTGAATTAATTGTATCTGAACAAGTTTGAACTCCTTTTTCTGTTGAGCAAGAAGTCTCAACAGGAGCACTTATAGATGGTGTTGAAATAGCAACAGGGTGAGCAGCAGGTGCCATTGATGTAACAGGTGCCATTTCAATAGCCCCATCAAATCCTTTCCCCATAGATATTTCAAAGTCACCTTCTTTGATTTTTAATTTATTAAGTTCACTTTTGTCAAATACTCTTATTAGTTCTTTAATATCTTTAAAATCCATAGACGTACCTTTTTATTAAATTTCGCTATAATATATCAAAAAAATCATTATAATTTAATTTATTTATATGGAGTTTAAGTGTTAAGTGATATAAATTTTATAAATATAGCGCATGAAATAGCAAGTGCATCTAAATGTGTATCAAAACAAGTAGGTGCAGTTATAGTAAAAGATGGAAGAATTCTCTCAACGGGTTACAACGGTACCCCATCAGGGTATATAAATTGTAGTGAACATTGGAAAGATGAATATACTAAAGATCACCATGAATGGTCAAAAACTTATGAAATTCATGCAGAGATGAATGCAATAATTTGGGCTGCTAGAAAAGGAATTAGTATAGAAGGTGCCACTATTTATGTAACATTAGAACCTTGTGCAGATTGTTCAAAAAACTTAATTGCAAGTGGAATAAAAAGAATAGTGTATGATAGATCATATGAACATACAAACTCTGATATTGTTACAAAATTTATAAAAGATAATGGTGTAACAATAGAGCAAATTAAAGTTAATGAAAATAAATAATCATCTTTTTTATAAGAAATCTATTTTAAAATATGGACTTACAGCAAGGGGAGTTCATTGGGACTCTTCTTTTACTCAATATTTAAGATTTGAAGTTCTTTTTCAATTTATTGAAAATTTAAATAACTCTTCTATTGTTGATGTAGGTTGTGGATTTGCTGAGTTTGTTAATTTTCTAAACTATAAAAATATAAAACCAAAGGAGTATTTAGGTATTGATTGTGAAGAGCAAATGATAAAAATCTGTAAAAGTAGATTTAAAACAAATAATTTTTTAGTAAAGGATGTTTTAAAAGATACTTTAATAAAAAAAGATTATTATATTTGCAGTGGAGCTTTAAATCTTTTAGAATTCAATGAGTTTAAACTTTTTATAGAAAACTGTTTTAAAAATTCACAAAAAGCTTTTATTTTTAATTTTTTAATAAAAAATAGTTTTACTAATATAAATAAAGAAGAAGTACTCGCTTTTTGTAAAACACTTACCAATAAAATTTCCATTGAGTGTAACTATTTGGAAAATGATTGCACAATAAAACTAGAAAAATAGCATTAAAATAGCATTTTTGTAAAATATCATAAGTTTTTCATATTAGTTGTGTAGAATTTCTTATATAATAAAAGGAGTTTGCATGAAAATTGGATTATTTATACCTTGTTTTATGAATGAGTTATATCCTGATGTTTGTATGGCAACACTTAAAATTCTTAAGAAATTAAATTTAGAAATTGATTATCCTATGAGTCAGACTTGCTGTGGTCAGCCAATGGCAAATTCTGGTTGCTCAAAAGATATTGAAACTTTAGCTAAACAGTTTGTTGAGACTTTTAAAGATTATGATTATATTGTTGCTCCAAGTGGTTCTTGTGTTACTATGGTAAAAGAACACTATGCCCCATTTTTTAAAAATAATAGTGATTATAATAAAGTAAAAACTTCAATTTATGAAGTTTGCGAGTTTTTACACGATATTATTAAAATCGAATACTTAGATGTTAGTTTTCCTTATAAAGTTGGTATTCATAACTCATGCCATGGGCATAGAATGTTAAAACTAGGAACTCCAAGTGAATTAAATATTCCTTATAATTCTAAATTAAAAAATCTATTATCTTTAGTAAAAGATATAGAAATTGTTACTTTACAAAGAGAAGATGAATGCTGTGGATTTGGTGGAACATTTAGTGTAACAGAAGAAGATATTTCAGTTGCTATGGGTAAAGATAGAATAAAAGACCATATAGATTCACAAGCCCAAATAATAACAGGTGCAGATATGTCATGTTTAATGCATATGGATGGTATTATTAATAGAAATAAAGAAAATATCAAAGTTATGCATATAGTTGAAATTCTTGCAGGAGCTAAATATGAGTAATAATCATCCATTAAATGCAAAAGCTTTTGTTGCAAATGATGAAAGAATGCATTGGCATGATAAAGCTTTATGGTTTGTAAGAGAAAAAAGAGATAGGGCATCAAAATCTATTCCTGAGTGGGAACAATTAAGAGAGTATGCAAATATTATTAAAACTCATACTATGGCAAACTTAGATAAATATCTTTTAGAGTTTGAAAAAAATGCAAATGCAAAAGGAATTACTGTTCATTGGGCAAAAGATGCAAAAGAACATAATGAAATTGTATATAAGATTTTAAGTGAAAACAATGTAAAAAAAGTTGTTAAATCAAAATCAATGCTAACAGAAGAGTGCCATTTAAATCCTTTTTTAGAAAGTAAAGGTTTAGAAGTTGTGGATTCAGATTTAGGTGAGAGAATTGTTCAACTAAGAAAAGAGCCACCATCTCATATTGTTCTTCCTGCAATTCACTTAAAAAAAGAGGATGTTTCTGATACTTTCCATGAAAAAATGGGTACGGAAAAAGGAAACTATGATCCTACATATTTAACAAGGGCTGCAAGGGCTGATTTAAGAGATAAGTTTTTAAAAGCTGATGCAGGAATTACAGGAGTAAACTTTGCTATTGCAAATACAGGTGGAGTTGTAGTTTGTACAAATGAAGGAAATGCAGATATGGGTGCTAGTTTACCAAAACTGCATATTGCTTGTATGGGAATAGAAAAAATTATTCCAAGATTGGAAGATTTAGGAGTTTTTACAAGACTACTTGCAAGAAGTGCAACAGGGCAACCTATTACTTCATATACTTCACATTTTCATGGTCCTATTGAAGGTGGAGCTATGCATATTGTAATTGTAGATAATAAAAGAACACCATTTTTAGAATCTTCAAAATATCAAAAAGCTTTAAATTGTATTAGATGTGGAGCTTGTATGAATACTTGTCCTATTTATAGAAGAAGTGGAGGTCATTCGTATGAGTATGTAATTCCAGGTCCAATTGGTTCAACATTATCTACATTTAGAGACCCTAAAAAACATAAGACATTACCTTTTGCATGTACTTTGTGTGGTTCTTGTTCAAATGTTTGTCCAGTTAAAATTGATTTAGATGCTCAATTATACAATCATAGACAAGATTTAAGTGCAAAAGATATAATAGATCCAAAGAAAAAGTTTATGATGAAAGCTGCTTCTTGGCTAATGTCCCATCCAACACTATTTGATTTAGCAGGTAAAGTGGCTAGAAAAGTGGTACCATTATTGCCTAAAGCTTTAATTTATAATAAATCAAATGTTTGGGGAAGACAAAGAGACCTACCAAATATGCCTAAAAATAGTTTTAAAGAACTGTATAAAAAAGGATTGGAAGATGACAAGTAAAGAGATAATTTTAGCTTCAATAAAACAAAATAATAAGGTAAAAGAGACACCTCTTCCTTCTTATAATAATTTTGGAATAGTATATGAAGATAAGTTTGCAAAATTTTCTGAAATGCTTTCAAGTGTTGGTGGGAAAGCTTTAATTGTAAAAAAAGAAGACTTAGATAAAACTATTAAAGAGATTTATCCTGAAGAAAAAGTAATTACAACAAATGTACAAGGGTGTTCTTTAGGAAATTTTGATGCAAATGCCCAAGAGGATGCACATAAATTAGAAAATATAGATTTATGTATAGTAAAAGGTAATTTTGCTGTGGCTGAAAATGGTGCAGTATGGCTAAAAAATAGTGATAATAGACATAGAAGTTTATATTTTATTGCACAAAATATTGTAATAGTTGTACAAAAAGAAGATATTTTAAATAATATGCATGAAGCATATGAAAGAATCTCTTTTGAGCAGGCAGGTTATGGTGTATTTGTAAGTGGTCCATCTAAAACAGCAGATATAGAACAATCTTTAGTAATTGGAGCACATGGTCCAAAATCTGGATATATAATTTTTGTAGATTGATGATATAATACAGGCTTAAAGGATTAATTTGAAAAAGATATTAATACTAATAAGCCTTGTTATATCCCTTTTTGCTAAAGAAAGCTCCAAAGAGGTATTATTACTTCATTCTTATCATAAAGGATATAAATGGACAGATGATATTTCAAATGCAATAGAAAAAAATTTTAATAAATACAACAATATAAATCTAACTACAATTTATATGGATACAAAAAGAGTATCTAACCAAAACTACTATGTAAAACTAAAAGAACTATATAAAGAACAATTTTTAAATAGAAGATTTGATGTAATAATCGCAAGTGATAACTCTGCTTTAGAGTTTTTAATAGATTATCAAAATGAACTTTTCCCTAAAACTCCCATACTTTTTTGTGGGATTAACTATTTTGATGAAAAAATACTTGAAAAAAATGATATGAAAGATTATATTAGTGGGGTTATTGAACAAGTAGATTTAGAAAAAAACTTTGAACTTATTTCAAAACTTCATCCAAATTTAGAAAAATTAGTAATTATAAATGATAAGTCAAAAACTGGACTTATAATGAAAAATGATTTAAATAAACTTATACCAAAATATAAAAATAGATTTGAAATTGAATATATTGATGATATGCAAATGAATGAACTTAAAAAGCATGTGTCAAATAGCAGTAAAAATACTGCACTTTTATTTGTTCTTTTATTTAAAGATAAAACGGGGAAGTTTTTTACTTATAAAGAGAGTTTAGAACATATAAAAAGTTTTTCAAATGTACCAATATATGGTTTATGGGATTTTTATTTAAATTATGGGGTTATTGGGGGGCTATTAACTTCTGCAAAAGCACAAGGAGATGCAGCTTCAAAAATGGCCTTAGAGATTTTACTTGAAAATAAAAAAATCAAAGATATTCCAATTTTACGAAAATCTCCAAATCAATATATGTTTGATTTTAATGAACTAAAAAAATTTGATATTAATATTCAAAAGTATGTGGATAATTATATTATTGTAAATAGACCTTTTTCTTTTTATAGAAAATATAAGCTTTTAGTAAATATTACAATTGCAACAATGCTTGTTTTTATAATCTTAATTATTTTAATGAGAGCAAATATTAATAGAAGAAAAAAGCTTCAAAGGGATTTATCAAATAGATTGGAATTTGATAAAGTATTACTTGATACTATACCAAATGCAATATATTATAAAAATGTTGATGGAAAATTTATAGGTTGTAATTTAGCTTTTGCAAATCTAATGGGATTAAATAAAGAAGAAGTTGTGGGGAAAAATGCTTTTGATTTTTTTCCAAAAGATATAGCTGAAAAGAATACAAAAGTTGATGAAAAACTACTTAAAACACTAAAAACTGATACTTCTGAAATGGCATTGCATTTTAGTAATAAAGAGATTAAATATTTTATTTTAAATAAGGCTGTTTATAAAAATATAGATGGAAGAATTGGTGGGATAGTTTGTATTATGGATGATATTACAGAAAGGGTACAACAAAAACAGTTTTTAATTCAACAAAGTAAACTAGCAGAAATGGGAGATATGGTGGCTGCTATTGCTCATCAATGGAATGAGCCCTTAGTGGAACTTTCAGCACAAGTGCAAGATATACAAACTTCATATTTATTAAATGAACTAAAAGATACTCAAGTTGAAGAGTTTGTAAATGATTCTATGATACAAATTCAATATATGTCAAGAACTTTAAATGATTTTAGAAACTTTTTAAAACCTTCTACAAAAAAAGTAATTTTTCCAATAAAAAAAGCACTAGATGAGATAAATGAGATTATAGGAAAACAAGTTTTTTACTCAAATATTAATATGACATTTAATTATTTAGATGGAGAAAATTTAGTTGTTTATGGATATGAAAATGAATTTAAACAAGTTTTATTAAATTTAATAAATAATGCAAAAAATAAAATAATTGAAAATTTTGCTGAAAGTCAAATTAAAGGAAATATTATAATTAATATTTCAAAATTTCAAAATTATAATAAAATAGAGATTATAGATGATGGAGGAAAAATTGATGAAAAAATTATTTCTTCTATCTTTGAACCATATTTTACCACAAAAAAAGATGGTACAGGAATAGGGTTATATATGGCAAAAGTTATTGTAGAAGATAAAATGCAAGGATTTATTAAAGTTAATAATGTGGGAAATAATGTGGTTTTCACAATAATAGTACCTTATAAAAAGGATTAAAATGAATATATTACTTTTAGAGGATAATAAAAAATTAAATCAAACTATTACAAAAAGATTGAAATTAAAAGGTTATAAAATAGATGCTTATTTAGATGGAAATGAAGCATATAATAATATAACTGAAGGCTATAGTTGCTTTATTCTTGATATAAATGTTCCAAATGTTGATGGAATAAAGATTTTAAAAAAAATTAGAGAGTTTTATGAAGAGGTACCTGTAATTATTATTAGTGCTTCAACAGAACTTGAAGTAATAAAACAATCATATGATTTTGGTTGTAATGATTACTTAAAAAAACCATTTTTTATTGATGAATTGGAGATAAAAGTAGAAAAATTATGTAAAATTAAAAATGATTTTATCTTCTTTGATGATAATTCATATTTTGATTATAAATCCTCTATTGTGGTTTTAGAAGGAGTGGAACAAAGGCTAACTAAAAAAGAGAGATTACTAATGAATCTTTTTTTAACAAAAAGGAATCAAGTTTTATCATATGATACGATACAAAATTATGTATGGGAAGGTAGTTTTGCATCACTTGAATCTATAAGAAGTCTTATTAGACGCCTAAGAAAGGTACTTTCTAATAAATATATTGAGACAGTTGTAGATACAGGATACATCTTTAAAACTACATAAAAATTACATAATAGTTGTAAAATATCATATCATTATCATCTCAAATGGTTAAAATTTAAAACAACACATAAAAAAGGAGAATGTTATGATGTTTAAAAAGACAACTAAATTACTTGTTGCTTCTGCGCTAGTTACGACACTTAGCTCAGCAGCATTTGCAGCAGATAAAGTTTACAAGTGGAAATTGGCTACTACTTGGGGTTCAACTTTATCACCATTTATTGATGCACCAACAAATATGGCAAAACTTGCAGAAGAGATGTCAGATGGAAGACTACAAATTAGAGTTGATGCAGCAAATAAACATAAGGCACCTTTAGGTATTTTAGATATGGTAAAAGGTGGTCAATATGAAATGGGACACTCTGCTTCATATTATTGGAAAGGTAAAGATATTGAAACATTACCTTTTACTACAATGCCTTTTGGTATGACTGCACCTGAGCAATATGCATGGTTCTATTATGGTGGAGGACTAGAACTTATGCAAAAAGCATACTCAAAACATAAAGTATTATCTTTCCCTGGTGGAAACTCTGGAAACCAAATGGGCGGTTGGTTTAGAAAAGAGATTAATTCATTAGATGACTTAAAAGGTCTAAAAATGAGAATTCCAGGATTTGCAGGAGAGGTTTTAGCAAAACTTGGTGTAACAGTTACTAATATTGCTCCAGGTGAGCTTTATACTTCTTTAGAAAGAGGAACAATTGATGCATTAGAATGGGTAAGCCCATCAATGGATATTAAAATGGGATTCCATAAAATTGCTCCATACTACTATACAGGTTGGCATGAACCAGCAACAGAATTACAATTCTTAGTTAATGAAAGAAAATTTAGTAAATTACCAAAAGATTTACAAAAAATCTTAATTACAGCTATGAGAGTTGCAGCTTATGATATGTATGTAGAAAACTACCATATGAATGCAGAGGCTTGGGCTCAAATTGCAACAGACTATCCAAATGTAAAAATTAAAACACTTCCAGAAAATGTAATTAAAGCTATGAAAAAAGCAAATGATGAATTATTAGTTGATATGGCTAAAGAAAGTCCATTATTAAAAGAGGTTTTAGAATCTCAAAAAGCTTATATGAAAAAAGCAAGAGAGTGGACAAAAATGGCTGATTATAAATACTTAGAGGATAATTTATAATAGTTTTTTAACCTTCCTACTTTTTTTATATATTAAGAAGCCCCTTTTTAAGGGGCTTTTATTTTAAATAAAAAGTAATATAATAATGGCTTTGATAAGTGTAAACTTTATATTTATTAAACTCATTTGAGAGAGTAAACAAAAAGGATAAGCTAATGCTTTTAAAACTAGAACGGGGTTTTGAAAAATTTGCAAATATTATAGGTGGTATAACTGCTATTGTTATAGTCCTAATGATATTAAATGTATTTTATGATGTTGTTATGCGATATTTATTTAAAAGTGGAAATATTGCTATGCAAGAGATGGAGTGGCATCTATTTTCAATAGTTATTTTACTAGGAGTGTCTTATACTTTAAAAGAAGATGGACATGTAAGAGTAGATTTAATATATGATAGATTAACAGAAAAGAAAAAAGCTATAATAAATATGATAGGTGTTATTACATTTATCTTCCCTATTTCTTTATTAATTGTGTTTGGATCTTTAGATTTTGTTCATGAAGCTTATGCTTTTAATGAAGTATCAGGAGATCCAGGTGGCTTAACTCATAGATGGTTAATTAAATCTATGATTCCAATTTCATTTGTTTTATTAATGGTTACTTCTATTGGATATTTTATAAAAAATTTAAATATCTATTTAGGATTACATCATATACCAGAACATAAGTTTGAAGAGAAAAAGGCAGATAAGTAATGATTGGTATTATTATGTTTTTTACAGCATTATTTATGCTGTTAATTGGGTTCCCTGTTGCTTTTACTTTTGGAGCAGTTTCTGTTGTATTTGGAATTATTGCAGGAATTGTAGAAATAGGATTTGATGGGGGATTAGTTGCTGGTTTAATTGAAGGATTTGAAGAGGGTATGTATATGTTTGATTTTATGCCCCATAGAATCTGGTCTATTATGAATAATACGATTTTAATGGCAGTTCCAATGTTTATTTTTATGGGAATTGTATTACAAAAAACAGGTCTTGCTGAAAGATTACTTGAATCAATGGGATTCTTATTTGGTGAGATTAGAGGTGGAGTTGCTATTTCAACAGTATTAGTTGGAACTCTTCTTGCTGCATCTACGGGTGTTGTTGGAGCTTCAGTTGTTGCAATGGGAGTTATTTCTTTACCTGTAATGCTTAAATATAAATATAATACTGAATTAGCCACAGGTACAATCTGTGCTTCAGGAACACTTGGTCAAATTATTCCTCCTTCAATTGTTTTAATTATCTTGGGAGATGTTTTTCAAGTTCCAGTGGGAGATTTATTTCAAGCAGCTGTTTGGCCAGGATTATTTTTAGTATTGGCATATATTTTATTTATTTTTGTTGTGGCTTTAGTTAAAAAAGATATGGCACCTGCAATTCCTGCTGATCCAACTAGGGGAAGTAAATCAAAACAAGTTGTAAGAGCTTTAATTGATATTATTCCATCTTTAACTCTTATTATATTAGTTTTAGGTTCTATTTTTGCTGGTGTTGCAACTCCTACTGAATCAGCAGCTGTTGGTTGTTTAGGTGCAATGGCATTAAGTTTTATGTATAGAAGTTTTACCCTTGATATGGTAAAAGAAGCTGCATTTGAGTCTGTAAAAATTACTTCTATGGTATTTGCTATTTTAATTGGAGCAACAGCTTTTTCTATGGTATTTACTTATACAGGTGGAGATGAGTTAGTTGAACATTTTATGATGAATTTACCAGGAGATGAAAAACTTGGATTTATTATATTTACAATGTTAGCAATTTTTGTTTTAGGATTTTTTATTGATTTCGTTGAGATTTCATATATTATTGTTCCTATTTTAGTACCTATTGCTGTAAATTTAGATATAAATCCAGTATGGTTTGCTATACTTATAGCAATGAATTTACAAACATCATTTTTAACACCACCTTTTGGATTCTCCCTTTTCTATTTAAAAGGAGTAGTTCCTGCAACAGTTAGAACAATTCAAATTTATAAAGGTGTTTTACCTTTTATTTTAATACAAATAGGTGTATTAGCAATGTTAGCTTTATTCCCTGAGTTTTTTGGGATTAAGCCAACAATAGGATAAGAGTCTTTCTTATCCTAAAATCTTTAGGAAATGGTTATGAATAAAAAAAGCATATTAAAGCTAGTTTCAAATATTGTTTTTAAACAGTGTGATAGAATGTCATTTTTTATTGATGACCCCCAACAAAGAATCTACACAGTACCAAGGCTTGAGTGATAAGTTTATATTTTTTCAACATTTAAAAAATAAAAAAATATAAGGATTATCAATGTTAAGCAATGAATATAAAGAATTTTATAATCAAATAATTAAAAAAATACCAGAAAATATAATATTTACAGATGAGTTACATACTTTAGCCTATGGAACAGATGCTTCTTTTTATAGATTAATTCCTAAGATAGTTATTAGAGCTGAAAATAGTATTCAAGTTAAAGATATTTTACAGTTAGCTAGCTCAATGAATTTAAGTGTTACTTTTAGAGCTGCTGGAACTTCTTTATCAGGACAAGCAATAAGTGATTCAATTTTAGTTGTTACTTCTAGAAATTGGACAGATTTTAAAGTTGCAGAAGATAAAAGTTATATCTCATTAGCACCTTCTTTAACAGGAGCACAAGCAAATAATATTTTAGCTACTTATGGGAAAAAAATAGGTCCAGACCCAGCAAGTATCAATGCTGCTATGATTGGTGGAATTGCTGCAAATAATGCTTCCGGGATGTGTTGTGGAGTTTCTCAAAACTCATATAAAACCTTAAAATCGATGAAGTTAATTTTTAGTGATGGAACAGAACTTGATACTTCAAATGAAGTAAGTAAAAATGCATTTAGAAAAACGCATAAAGAGTTCTTATCTAACTTAAAAATGTATGCACAAAGTGTAAAAGAAGATGAGCAATTAAGTGCAAAAATTAGAAAAAAATTTAAGATGAAAAATACAACAGGGTATAGTTTAAATGCCTTAATTGATTTTGAAGATGAATTTGAGATTTTACAACACTTAATAATTGGAAGTGAAGGAACACTAGGTTTTATAAAAGAAGTAACTTATTATACAGTTGAAGATTATAAAGATAAAGCTAGTGCTTTAGTATATTTTACTGATGTAAATGAAGCCTGTAAAGCTGTTACAAAATTAAAACTTGCAAAAGAAGATAAAAAAATAGTTGTAGATGCAGTTGAACTTATGGATAGAGCAGGACTTGCAAGTATTGAAAATGATGAAACAATGCCTTCATATATTAAAGAGTTTGATGAAAATGTTACTGCACTTTTAATTGAAACAAGAGCAAAAACTCCTAAAGAATTAGATATTCAAATTAAACAAATTGAAGATAATTTAAAAGAGTTTTCTTTAGCAAAAGAGCTTTATTTTACAAAAGATATAGAAGAATATACTAAATATTGGAAGATAAGAAAAGGGCTTTTCCCAGCTGTTGGAGCAGTTAGAAGAATAGGAACAACTGTTATTATTGAAGATATTGCTTTTCCTATTGAATATATGGCAGAAGGAACTTTAAAGCTTCAGGCATTATTTAAAAAGCATAACTATACAGAAGCTTTAATTTTTGGACATGCTTTAGAAGGAAACTTACACTTTGTATTTACACAAGATTTCTCTACACAAGAAGAGATAAAAAGATATGATGAGTTTATGTATGATGTAACACAACTTGTTGCTGTTGAGTATGAGGGAAGTTTAAAAGCAGAACATGGAACAGGTAGAAATATGGCAGCCTTTGTTGAGTTAGAGTGGGGTGCCAAAGCCTATGAAATGATGAAAAAAATCAAAACTTTATTTGACCCTAAGGGCATTTTAAATCCAGGTGTTATTATAAATGAAGATAAAGAAGCACATATTAAAAACTTAAAACCGCTACCAGCTACAAATGAGTTAGTTGATAAATGTATCGAATGTGGTTTTTGTGAGCCTGTTTGTCCTTCAAATGTATTAACTTTAACTCCAAGGCAAAGAATTGTAATAAATAGAGAAATTTCAAGATTAGAAGACCAAGAACATAATTTTGAAAAAGCTAAAGAGTTAAAAGAGTTATATACTTATGATGGAATAGAAACTTGTGCCACATGTAGCTTATGTTCAACTGCCTGTCCTGTTGGTATTGATACAGGAAGTTTAACAAAATATTTAAGACATGAAAAGATTACTCCAACACAAGAAAAAATAGCAAATTTAATTACAAATAATTTTTCTACAACTTTAAGTGGTATGAAACTAGGTTTAGGTGTGGCAAATTTAACACACTCTTTAATAGGTACAAATGCTATGAAAGGTCTTACTTCAACTGTTAGAAAAATATCAGGAAATAAGATAGCAAAATGGAGCGAACATTTACCAAAAGCAATTAGTATTGATTTAAAAATCGAGCAAAAAGCAAGTGATTTAAAAGTGGTATATTTCCCTTCATGTATAAATAGAACTATGGGATTAAGTAGTGCGAGTAAAGAAGAAAAACAGTTATTTGATACTACTGTTGAGTTATTACATAAAGCAGGTTTTGAGATAATTTTTCCTAAAAAAATAGATAGTTTATGTTGTGGTATGCCTTTTTCTTCAAAAGGATATGATAAACAAGCAAAAATAAAATCACATGAATTAGAAGAGGCTTTAATTAAAGCTAGTAATAATGGAGAATTCCCTATTCTTTGTGATACAAGTCCTTGTACTAAAAAGATGATAGAAAGCTTTGAATTTAAATTAAAACTTTTTGAACCAATAGAGTTTGCTTTAGAGCATTTAATACCTAATTTGGAAATAAAAACAATTAATGAGCCAATTACAATACACACAACTTGTTCTTCAAGAAAAATGGGCTTACATGAAAAGTTTATAAAACTAGCAAAATTATGCTCAGCTGAAGTAATAGTTCCAAATGATGTAACTTGCTGTGGATTTGCAGGTGATAGAGGATTTAATTTCCCAGAATTAAATCAAAGTGCATTAAGAAACTTAAAAAGTGGGATAAAAAATGCAAAATATGCCTTCTCAACTTCTAAAACTTGTGAAATAGGTCTTAGTGAATATTCAGGACTTGATTACAACTCAATTTTCTATTTAATTAATAGTTGTTCAAAAGCAAAATAAAGAATAGTGTTTACACTATTCTTTATTAAATAACCTAAATCTTTTTTTATAAAACTGATATTTACTATTTTTTTGGTAAAATATCACTTTTACAAAAAGGGATTAGATTATGAAAAAGCTATTAGGTACACTTTTATTATCATCTACATTAAGTTTTGCAGCAATTATTGATGCTGTTGCGTTAATTGTAAATAATGAACCAATTACTTTATATGATATTGATAAAAGAATGGTTCAAGGCAATATGAATAAAAAAGAGGCAGTTAGTTCTTTAATTGATGAAGTTTTATATAAACAATTAATTGAAGAAAAAAATATTAAAGTTGATATTTTTGATATAAATAATTATTTAGAAAAAGTTGCTGCTCAAAATGGTATGGATTTATATACTTTTAAATCAGTTGTAAAACAAAAATATAAAGATTATGAAGCATATGAAGAAGAAACAAAAAGAAGAATTGAAAGAGAAAAACTTATTTCTACTCTTGTAAGGGGAAATTTAGCAATTGCAAATGAAGAAGATTTAAAAATCTATTATGAAAATAATCAAAATCAATTCTCTACTGCAAAAGAGATAGAAGTAGTACAATATGCATCTAAAGATAGAGGTGCATTAGTTTCTGTAATGAATAATCCAATGGCTACTAAAGATGTAGAACAATCTACAATCGTATTAGAACAAAATCAATTAAATTCACAATTAAGGTATCTTTTAAATGATACTAATATAAATCAGTTTACTCCAATATTTGCTGCAAATAGCAAGTATGTAACTTTATTGGTTAAAGAAAAAAAAGGAGTAGAAACAATTGCATTTGATGAGGTTAAAAATAAAATTTTTAGTGTAATAATGCAAAAAAGAGAAGCAGATTTTTTAAGAGAATATTTTGAAAAAATCAAATTAACTGCTGATATTAAAGTTGTAAGATAAAAGGAAATAGATGTTTGAAGTAATTATAGGATTAGAAGTTCACGCTCAGTTAAATACAAAAAGTAAATTATTTTGTTCTTGTGCAACAAGTTTTGGAGAAGACCCAAATACAAATGTTTGTCCAACTTGTTTAGGATTACCTGGTGCGCTTCCTGTATTAAATAAAGAAGCTGTTCATAAAGCTATTATGTTAGGAACTGCTTTAAAAGCACAAATTAATCAAAAATCAGTTTTTAATAGAAAGAACTATTTCTATCCAGATTTACCAAGTGGTTATCAAATTTCTCAATTTGAAGTACCTGTTGTTGGTCTTGGCGAATTAGTAATAGATTTTGAAGATGGAACATCAAAAAAAATTGGAGTTACAAGAGCACACTTAGAGAATGATGCAGGGAAAAATATCCATGCAGGAGATGTATCTCATGTGGATTTAAATAGAGCAGGGACTCCTTTACTTGAAATAGTTTCTGAACCAGATATGAGAAGTGCTGATGAAGCTATTTTATATCTTAAAAAGCTTCACTCTATTGTAAGATACCTAGGAATTAGTGATGCTAATATGCAAGAGGGGTCTTTTAGATGTGATGTTAATGTATCAATTAGACCAAAAGGTGATGATAAGTTATATACAAGATGTGAAATTAAAAATATGAACTCTTTTAAATTTATTGAAAAAGCAATAAAATATGAAGTTCAAAGACAAATTGAAGCATGGGAAGATGGTGTTTACGAAAGAGAAGTAGTTCAAGAAACTAGACTTTTTGATGTAAATACAGGAGAAACTAGATCTATGAGAGGTAAAGAAGATGCTGCTGATTATAGATATTTCCCAGACCCAGATTTATTACCATTAATTATCACTGATGAGATGATTAAAGAGTATTCAAAAATCCCTGAACTTCCAGATGAGAAAAAAGAGAGATTTGTAAAAGAGTATGGATTAAAAGAGTATGATGCTTCTGTTATTACAAGTTCACTTGAAATGGCACACTTCTTTGATGAGATGATGAAAGAAGAAATTAGCGCTAAAAATGCAGTAACTTGGCTAACTGTTGAATTACAAGGGAGATTAAAAGAGGGTGTTACTATTGAAAATTCACCAGTTTGTTCTAAAACTTTAGCAACAGTTGTAAAAAAAATTGAAGATGGAACAATCTCTGGAAAAGCTGCAAAAGATGTATTAGACTACTTAATGGAAAATAATGAAGAAGTTGATACTGTTATTGAAAAACTTGGATTAAAACAAGTTTCTGATGATAGTGCAATTTTAGAGATTATTGATAGAATACTAGCTTCTAATGAAGATAAAGTTGCAGAGTATAAAAGTGGGAAAGATAAACTATTTGGTTTCTTTGTAGGTCAAACTATGAAAGAATCAAAAGGTAGTGCAAACCCTGCAAAAGTAAATGAATTATTAAAACAACGATTATCATAAGCAAAGTAGATTTTCTACTTTGTTTTAAACTTACTTCTAATTAAATCCTTTATTCTCCTAACTTACGATAAAAAGATATACAACTATATAAAATATCTATTTTTAAAAATTGTATAAAAGCAAGATTTTGATAATATGATAAGATAAGTTTTATTTTAAAAAAGGTTTTTAATGGCAAATATTGCAGTTATTGGTGCAGGTAAATGGGGACAAGCACTTCATTATGCTTTAAGCCAAAAACAAGAGTGTCTTATCACTTCAAGAACAAAAAGAGATATAAAAAATTTTGTGGATTTAAATACTGCTATGCAGTGTGAGTATTTAGTAATTGCTATACCAGCACAGCAAATAAGACAGTGGCTAAAAGAAAATTTTAGTTTTAAAAATCAAAAAGTATTAGTTGCTTCAAAAGGAATAGAGGCTTCAAGTGGGAAGTTTTTAAATGAGATATATGAAGAGTTTATTCCAAGGGAAAATTTAGGATTTATTTCAGGTCCTTCTTTTGCAGCAGAAGTTATACAAGGTCTGCCTTGTGCTTTAGTTATAAATAGTTTAAATAAGTCTTTATTTGATGAATATGAAAAGTTTTTCCCAAATTTTATTAAGACTTATTATAGTGATGATGTAATTGGTGCAGAAATTTGTGGAGCTTATAAAAATGTTTTAGCCATTGCAAGTGGAATTTGTGAAGGTTTAAATTTAGGTAATAATGCAAGAGCTTCTTTAATCTCAAGAGGTCTTGTAGAAATGCAAAGATTTGGTAGCCACTTTGGTGCAAAAATGGAAACATTTATTGGTTTAAGTGGGGCAGGAGACTTATTTTTAACTGCAAGTAGTGAATTAAGTAGAAACTTTAGAGTAGGGCTTGGACTTGCAAAAAATAGAACTCTAGAAGAGATTTTAGAAGAGTTAGGAGAAGTGGCTGAAGGAGTTAAAACTTCATATGCTATAAACTCTTTAAGTCAAGAACATCAAATTTATACTCCAATTGCAAATGAAGTATTTTCAATTTTACAAGGTAAAAATCCAATAGATAGTTTAAAAGACCTATTAAGAAGTTAAAATGCAAACTATCTCTTTTTATAATCTTGCATATATGCTACTACCTTTAGCTATTGTAGTATATTTTTATTTTAAATATACACAAGATAAAAAAGAGATAGTTTATGCAACAGTTCGTATGGTTTTACAACTACTTTTAATAGGATACTTACTTATTTTTATTTTTAATACTAAAAATATTTTTTTAGGACTTTTTATTTTAACTTTTATGTTAGTTATTGCAACAATGATTGTTTTAAGAGTAACTACTAATAAGAGTTTAAAAAACTACTCTTTAATATTTTTTGCAAGCTTTATTTCAAGTTTTATTCATCTTTTTTTAATCTTAGAAGTTGTTTTAGATTTAGAAAGTTTTTATGAACCAAGGTATGCCATACCTCTTGCAGGAATGGTATTTGCAAATATTATGAATATTATTTCTTTATCAATTGAAAGATTTGAAAAAGAAATAAGTAGAAATGAAAGTTTTGAAGAAGCAAGAAAAATAAGTTTTAAAGCTTGTATGATTCCTCAAATTAATACTTTGCTTGCTGTGGGGTTAGTAGCTTTACCTGGAATGATGACAGGACAAATATTATCAGGAGTAGATCCTTTAATTGCAGTAAGATACCAAATTTTAATTATGATTATGTCTATTTCTAGTGGGGGATTGGCTGTTATTATATATTATAATTTTCTTGAAAAGTTTAAGCTTTATTCTAAAAAATAAAGATAGCAAGTGCTATCTTTATCCTTCTGTGATACTTTGAGTATTTAAATCTTCTAAAAGTTTATCATAATTTGTTTTTTTAATTGAAGATGAACTTTTCATCATCTCTTTATGCATTTTCATACACTCCTCTTTAGTCATACCTTCCATCATTCCTGCTTGCATATTATTATGATTCATTTGTGCTGCGAAAATAGTAGTTGCTAAAATACCTAGTCCTAAAATTGAAAGAAAAATCTTTTTCATTTTTTATCCTTTTTTGTTTTTTATTGAAGTAATTGTAGTGGTTTTATATGGAAGAAATATGGAAAAAATAAAATTATAAGTTTTTATCTTCTTTTTTTAGTTCATCTACTCTTTTATTATAAGAATGAAAAAAAGTTTCAAAGATTCTTTTATACATATGTAGAACTTTTTCATCTTCTTCATTTTGTGATAGGGTAACAAAGTCAGTAATTTGATTGTCTAAATAGTTTGTAAAAGTAGTTACTCTATTTTTAATAGTTTCAGATGAGGGTTCTATTTCATAATATTGCAATCCTATTGAAGTTGGAACAATCTCTTGCGTTGAAATTATAGTCATTGAAGCAAGCATAATATCTTTAAAAGCTAAGCTGTTAAAAGTATCTACTAAGGCTTGTTTTTCTATATTTGATAATTTTCTAGGAATATGTGGAACAACTTTATTTTCTCCAACTTCAATTAATCCATCATTATTAAAATCAAACTTTTCATAATGATGCATAAGTAAATTGTATGCCCCTTCACTACTAAGTTTATCTGGATTTATTTCATTGCTTAAGTTTGCAAATTTTTTTAATATATCTAATTCAAAAGAGGATAAAGTCTTGATAAACTCTTTTGCTGTTGAAACCTTTACTTCTTGATTATTTGCTTTTGTATAAATATCTTCAAAGGCCTGATTTTCTTCTTTTGTTCCTTTATATAAATCACCAGGTTCTTTTAAATTTTTAACAATATTTACATATTCTGTGTATTGTTTGAAGACTTCCATTATATCTCCTTTGAAGTATTATAAATAAACTGTATTAAATAATTATAATATAATTTAGCTAAAGCTTTAAGGCTTTAGCTAATGAGAAATAGAAACTTCAAGAATCTTTTCTTTTTTCTTTAAGGCCAAAATATAAAAGATAGAAGGAATAATAATAAGTGTTAAAAATGCAGAAGAAATCATCCCTCCAATCATAGGTGCAGCAATTCTTTGCATAACTTCACTTCCTACACCATTTATATACATAATAGGTATTAGTCCTCCTAAAATTGCAAATAAAGTCATAAGTTTTGGTCTAAGTCTTAAAACTGCCCCTTTAAAAACAGCATGATAAATATGCTCTTTTGTAAACTCTAAACCTTTTTGTTTTAATTCAAACATTGCTTCATGTAAATATACAAGCATTACTATTGAAGTTTCTGCTGCTACACCAAGTAAAGCTAAAAAACCTACAATAACAGCAATAGAAATATTAAAATTTAAATACTCTAAATAAAATATTCCACCTGTTAAAGCAAAAGGTAGTGTAAAGAAAATAATAAAAGTATATGTTACATTTTTTAGAGCAAAATAGATTAAAATAAAAATAATCATCAAAGTAAGAGGAATAATATATGCTAATCTTTGCATAGCTGATTCTAAATATTCACTTTGTCCTGCCCACTCAAAATAGTAACCAGCAGGAAGTTGAATCTCTTCTAAGGCAGCTTTTGCATTATCTTTATACTCTTTAGCACTTACTTCACTTTTTGGTGTAATATATATAAAGTTTACATTTAAAGCTTTCTCTGATTTTATAACAGAAGGACCTTCTTCATATTTTAAATCTGCAAATAGTTTTAAAGGTTGAAATCCTAGTTTTGTTTTTATTTGAAGATTTTCTAAAGCTAAGATATTTTCTCTTTGTGTTGTTTCATATCTTAAACTAATAGGGTATCTTTCTAATCCTTTATAAAAAGTTGAAACCTCTGCTCCTGATACACCCAAAGCAATAGTATTTAAAATATCATCTTTTGTAATTGAGTATCTTGATAACATTTCATCTTTTACATCAATATTTAAATAATATCCTGAGTTTATTTTATCAGAAGAAACAGCCAATGTTTTATCATACTTTTTTAGTTTTTGTTCAATTTTAAGGGCTAAAGCTTCTAGTGTTTCATGATCATTTCCATATAGTTTTATACCAAGAGGAGTTCTAATACCTGTTAAAAGCATATCTATTCTTCCTCTAATTGGATAAGTCCAAGAGTTTATAAGCCCAGCAACTCTTAGTTTTTCATCCATTTCTTGCATAAGTTTTTTATATGTCATCCCTTCTCGCCATTGATCTTCACTTTTTAAAGTAACAATAGTTTCAATCATAGCAAGAGGTGCAGGGTCAGTTGCACTATCTGCTCGTCCAGCTTTTCCAAATACAGTTTGTACTTCAGGAAATGATTTTAAAATTTTATCTGTTTTTTGAGTTAATTCTTTTGATAAATCAACCCCTAATCCATAAGGAGTTACAGGCATATACATAAAAGTTTGTTCATTCATCATAGGCATAAATTCCCAGTTTTGTTTTTTATAAACGGGAATTGCTAAAATAATTGTTCCTATAAAAATAGCTATTATTAAATATCTAAAATTTAAAGATAGTTTTAAAAGAGGAGAATATAGTTTTATAAAGAATTTATTTAAAATATTTTTATCTTCACTTATAATTTTACCTTTAATAAAAAATATCATTAAAATAGGAACGATAGTAATAGATAAAATAGCACCACTTATCATTGCAAAAGTTTTAGTAAAAGCAAGAGGTGTAAAAAGTCTTCCTTCTTGACCTGTTAGGGCAAATATAGGTAAAAATGATACCACAACTAAAATAAGAGCAAAAAAGATAGGACGACCAACTTGCTTTGCAGATTTGATAATAATTTCTACTCTTTGTTTATTTGAAATATCTTCTTTGCCTTGAAGGTGTTTATGGGCATTTTCAACCATTACAATAGTTGCATCAACCATAGCTCCAATTGCAATAGCAATTCCTCCTAAACTCATAATATTTGAACCTAAACCAAAAGCTTTCATTAGTAAAAAAGTTAAAAGTACAGTAATTGGAAGAGTAAGAATTATAATTAGTGCTGACCTTGCATGAAATAAAAATAAAGCAGTAACCACCATAACAATAATTGATTCTTCTATTAAAGTAGATTTTAAAGTATCAATAGCCTTATCTATTAATGAAGTTCTATCATAAGTTTCAACTATTTCAACTCCTTGAACCTTTAAAGTTTTTAGTTTCTCTTTTACAGCTTTTATTACTTTATATGGATTTTCATCATATCTAACTACTACAATTCCTCCAACAGTTTCCCCTTGACCATTTAAATCAGCCATACCTCTTCTTGATGCTGAAGTTACATTTACATTTGCAATATCTTTTATTTTTAGTGGAATATTATTTTCAGTTTTAATAGTAATATCTTCAATATCTTTTACGCTTTGTAAGTAACCTCTTGCAGTGATTAGGTGCTCATAACCATTTTCTAAAATAATTCTTCCACCTTTATCATTATTACTTTTTTCTAAAGCTTTTTTTATCTCTTCAATACTTACATTATATTGAACCATTTTATTTTGGTTTAAAGTAATTTCATAATTTCTAATAAATCCACCAATAGAAGCTATCTCACTAACACCATCAACTCCTAAAAGTGCAAATTTATAATAATAATCTTGTAGAGTTCTTAATTCATCTAAACTTTTTGTATCTGATTTTAATGCATACTCATATGCCCAACCAACCCCTGTTGCATCAGGACCAATAGAGATTTTTGCATCTTTTGGAAACTCATTTTGTAGTTGTGAAAGTTGTTCTAAAATTCTATTTCTTGAATCATAAAGGTCTGTTCCATCTTTAAAAATAATATAAATTAAAGCATTTGCAAAAGAACTCATAGCCCTTACTGTTTCAATATTTGGTAAACTCATTAAGTTTGAGATTAAAGGATATGAAACTTGTTCTTCAATAGTTTTTGGACTTTGTCCTGCCCATTTAACTTGCACAATTACTTGTGGGGGAGATAAATCAGGTAAGGCATCTAAACTTGTATTTTTAACTGCCCAAAAAGAACCAACAGTTAAAATAATAATTGAAAAAAGAATTAAAAATTTATTTTTTATACTATATGAGATTATATTTTCAACCATTTTTTTATCCTACCAGTTATCATTGTCTTCATCATAAAGACCATTTGTTACAGCATCACTATCAAGTAAGAATAAAGCATTGTCTATTACTTTTTGGTTTTCTTCTAACCCTTCAAGAATTTGATATTTATTTGAAGAGATTCTTCTTACTTCAACTTCTATTGGCTCAAACTCACTTTTTGAAATACTTTGAAATACATAGTATTTATTTGCTTTATTTAAAACGGCTGTTTTTGGTAGCGTTAGCATTGAACCATTTACAATTTCTACTTTTACTTTAGCAAACATATTTGGATAGATTTTTTTATCTTTATTCTCTACTACAATTCTAATATCTACTGTTTTACTTTTCTCATCCACATTTGGGTAAATAAAATCAATTTTTGATTCAATAGGAGAAGTTATCCCATCAAAATATACTTTTACTTTTTGTCCTGTTTTAATCTCTTTTAAATCAGCTTCATAAATCTTTGCAATTACCCAAAGTTTATCTATATTTGCAAGTTGTAAAAGAAGATTTCCCTTTTTAGCAAAAGATTTAAAGTTTATATTTTTTTGTAAAATTATTCCATCTATTGGAGAATAAAAAGTAACCTCTTCAAAATCTTTTTTTAGATTTTTGATTTTTTCTATATCTTTATTATTTACTGCTAAAACTTTTAATTTATCAAGACTACTTTTATATAAAGTTTTATCTAAATTCTTAGTGATTTTTAGTTCTTGAGAAATATTATAAATCTCATCTGAATAAATAGAAAATAAAGGTTGATTTTTTTTTACATCCATATATAACCTATTGGCATTTAATTTTGTAATATACCCATCAAATCTAGTAACTATATCTACAACTTTATCTTCGATAATTATGCTATTTGCATAAAACTCTTTTGTAATAGAAATATCTTCTTTTTTTACTTGTGTAATTTTTTTATTAAAAAGTTGTTGGGCTTCAATAATCTGGGCATTTACTAATGTAAAGCTAACTAATAAGAATGTTAAAAAAAATCTCATTGTATATTTCCTTCATAATATTTTGATTTTGCTAAAGTTGTAAAAAATTTACTTTTTTCATCTAAGGCATCAATTTGTAGTTTAAGTGTTTTATTAAGATTTTGTATTATTTGTGTACTATTATTTTTAAATTTATTATCGATTTTTAAACTTTTATCAATACTATTTTGTAAAGCTAACATCTCTTTTGAAAGTAATTGATAGTTTTCATAGCTTGTATTTAATTCATTTTGTAAAATTTGTTGTGTTGTAGTAAAGTTTCTTCTTAAACTTTCTAGATCATTTTTTGCTTTTAAATAACTATATTGAGCTTTTTTTACATTTATATTTTCTCTATTATAAATACTTAAAGGAATAGCAACAGAAACATTTACATAGTCTTGAAACTCAGTTCTATTAAAATAAGTTATATTAAAGTTTATATCTGAAGTTTTTAAAGCTTTTTCATAAGCTTCTTGTTGTTTAAAAGCCTTTAATTGTTCATTAAATGCTTGAACTTTAGGATGTTTTTCAATATTATTTTCTAAAGAAGCTTTAAAAACATCAAGATTTATATTTAAATTATCAATTTTTGTATAGGCTATTTCTTCAAGATTTAATTTTAAAGTTGTTATATTTGTTTGTAAATTATTTAATGTAATATCAAAGTTTTTATTTATTAATTTTGTATCAAATAGTGTTTTTACATCTGTTTTAGAAGTTTGATATAAATAATTTTGTAATTTTTCTAATTTTCCTATATTTCTTTTTTGTTCTAATATAAGTCTTTTTTTCTCTTCTAAAATAGCAATATTATATGCAAGTTCATAGATTTTTGCTTTTAAAAGTAGTTTTTTATCCTCTAAAGATAAAGCTAAGATATTTTTATTAGTAATTTGTATTGATTTATTTATTTCAAGTTTATTTGTTATAGGAATAGCTTGTGTTATTCCTATAAACTGTGCTTGCATTGCTTCTAAATCTCTTTTATCATAGTTTTCATTTGTATGAATATCATTGATTCCTAAAGATAAAATAGGATTTGAAAGCTTAGTTGCAAGAGTTATATTCTCATTTGCAATCAGTATTGATTTTTCAATACTTTTAAGTTCATTATTTTTATCTAAAGCATTAGTTACTAAACTTTCAAGAGAGTTCGCACTTAAATTTAATATTAAAAATGAGATTACAATGAGATACTTTTTCATTATAAGTTCACACTTCCTCTTAATTTATGAACTTTGCCATTTTCTTCTTTAAATTTGATTTGATATTGCCAAGTTCCACCCATAGAAAAGTTAATTAACATTTTATATTTTCCATTAACTAATTTTGCATTTTCTTCAAACTCCATATATGGCATCCCTGGCATCTCTGGCATATAAAATTTTGCTTTAACTTTTGCATTTGTAATAGCTTGCCCATCTTTTGCCAATTCTATAAAGAAAATATTATCTCCAACAACAAGTGATTTTTCAGATGTTAATTTAACATCAATTCCATCTTTATTACCCGATTGAGAAACAATTTCAGCATTTAAAAATGTGAATACTAAAGCTAAAATAGAAAATAGTTTTACAAATTTCATGTAAAGACTCCTTTTTTGATTTTATGAAGTCTATTAATTTTATGAGGAAGAAGTGTGGAAAAAAATATTTAAAAGTTAAAAGAAAAGGTAGTTCCTTTATTTAGTTGTGATTCTACATTAACTTTTATATTATATTTAAAGCAAATATTTTGAACAATATTAAGCCCAATACCAAATCCACCACTTTGAGTGGTTGCTCTATAATATCTATTAAAAATATCTTTTATTTTTTCTTGTGATATACCTATGCCATTATCTTGTATATTAAGAGTAAAGTCTTTTAAACTTATATGAATAGTACCTCTTTTTTTATTATATTTTATAGCATTTGATAAGATATTATTAAATAATCTAATAAAGTCATTTTCCTCTATTTCATAAAAAGTTTCTTCTAATTCATAAGTTATTTGAATTGATTTTTTTTCTGCTAAGGCTTCAAAGTATTTTAGTTGTTCATTTATGATTTTTTCTAAATTTAATTTTACAATATTTGTTTTTTGAGTATTCTCTTCTAAAAATACATAAGTTAAATCTTTGTAAATCTCAGAGATTTTTAAAGCTGCAAGTTTAATTCTTTGGATTTGTTTTTTAGTAAGGTCTTCATTTTCAGCAGACATTAAAATAGCACTAATTGGAGTATTTAATTCATGGGTTGTATCTTTTATAAAAGTATTTAATTTTTCTCTTTCATCTTTTATTGGTTTTAAAAAAAGTTTTGCAAGAAAAAAACCTATTAGGGAAATAATAAAATAAATTACTAAAAAAAGTAAAATGATATTTCTTTTTAAATCTTTCATAGCCAAATAAAAAGAGTTGTCTTTTATGGCAATATATGCTACTCCTAGATGGTTATAAGTGGAATTATCTAGCAAAATAAAATAAGTATCTTTTTCTATAAGTTTCTTAGAAAAATCTATTTCTTCATTTATATTTCCATAGATTTTTTCTTTTTTTTGATTATATAAGGAGAAGCTATATTTATCTTCAAATAGCATACCTTTTGTATCTTTTTTTTCTGCATTCATATGAGTTAAAATTATTTTGGAAGAGATTAATGAAGCAAAATTTTGAACTTTTGTTTTTGTATAATCAAAATATAATTTTTTTTCATTTTCATAGTAAAGTAGGGCAATAAGTATCATTAAAATAAAAGAACCCCCTAAATAAAGACCAAAAAATCTTATAAAAGTTCTTTTTTCACTATTGGTTAAATCTATAATAAAGAATCCTTACTTAAAATTAATGAAAAAGTATAACATATTAAAATTAAATCTTATAAGAAATAAAATTTCCACATAAACTCCATATCAAATAATATATAATTTAAAAATGATATACTAAATAAGCATAAAAAAAAGAGGTAAAATGAGAGTTCTTTTACTTGAAGATGATACTTTATTAAATGAAATTATTGAAGAGTTTTTAGAAGAGTTAGATTATGAAGTAGTCTCAACTCATGATGGGCAAGAAGCCTTAGAAACTATCTATGAAGATCATTTTGATTTGCTTATTTTAGATGTAAATGTTCCTTCTATAAATGGCTTTGATTTATTAAAAAGCTTAAAAGACAATAAAATTGATATTCCTACAATTTATATAACTTCTTTACATACTTCAAAAGATATTCAAGAAGGTTTTGAATCAGGTGCTGATGATTATATTAAAAAGCCATTTCATTTAAGTGAATTAAAACTAAGAATTAATAATATAAAAAGATTAAGACAGATTGATAATAGTGGTCAAGTAAAATTAAATAATGAAATTTCTTATAATTATGACACAAAATATATAACTGTAGAAAAACAGGAAACTCACCTTTCAAAAACTGAAGCAAAAGTTTTTGAGTATTTAATAAAAAATAAAAACAGAGCTGTTTCAATAGAAGAAATATCTTTAAACAATTGGCTTTATGATGAGGCTCCCACAGCTACAACCATAAGAACCTATATAAAAAATCTTCGAAAGATTTTAGGAAAAGATAAAATATTAAATTTAAAAGCAGTGGGGTATAAAATTACTCTTTAAAAGTTAATATAAAAGTTGTTCCCTCTTTTTCTTTTGAGTCCACATCTACTTTTATATCATATTCATTGCAAATAGTATATACAATATTTAAACCTATACCAAAGCCACCTTGTACATTGTTGGCTCTATAAAATCTTTTAAAAATATCTTTTAGATTTTGTTTATTTATCCCAATACCTGTATCTTTTACAATCATTTTATTATCTTTTAAAATTATGTCTATTTCTCCTCCAATTTTATTGTATTTAATAGCATTGGAAATTAAATTATTGCATAATCGAATAAAACTCTCTTTATCAATAAAAAAAGTAGTTTGTTTAATATCTGTTTTTATTTCAACTCTTTTTTTAGAAGCTAAAGTTTTAAAATACTCTATTTGTTCATTTAAAATCAAATCAATTCTAAGATTTGAAGGAGTTTCTTTTTTCTTTTCTTCTAAAAATAAATAGATTAAATCTTTATATATTTCAGAAATTCTTTTTGCACTTAGATTAATTCTTTGAATATTTTTTTCACTTAATGATGAACCATTACTTGTACACATTAAAATAGCAGTAATAGGAGTATTTAACTCATGAGTAGTATCTTTTATAAAGTTATTTAGCTTTAATCTTTCATTTGTAATAGGTTTTATAAACATTTTTGCAAGATAAAATCCTGTAATAAATAAAAAAGCAAAAATTAGTAAAAAAGAAATAAGTATTTTCTCTTTTAGTTGATATATTTTTTTATAAAAAATATTTTCTTTAATAACCACATAATTAACTCCCAAGTGACCAAGTGCAGAGTCATCAATTAAAATAAAACTATTATCATATTGTTTTATTTTTTTTGAAAAATCAATTTTTTCAGGAATATTTCCTACAAGTTTTTTATAGCTATGGTCATATAAAGCAAAATCAAATTCAATATTTTCTCTAATTTTTTCAGGACTAATTTTTTGATTAGTCATTTGAGCATAGATTATAGTTGAAGAGATTTTTGCTGCAACATTTTTCATATTTGAAGTAATTAAATCATAATATAAATTTGATTCAACTTTATAAAATAGCCATGCAATAATAGTAAGTAAAATAAATGAAGAGCCAAGATATAACCCTAGAAATCTAACTAATGCTGATTTCTCACTTCTTGTTAAAACTATAACCAACTCCTTTTTTTGTCTGTATATATTCATCTGCTAAGATTTTTCTAAGATTTTTTATATAGGTTCTTAGTGTGGAAGAACTAGGAGTCTCTTCATATGTCCAAATATTAGAGATAAGCTCTTCATGGCTGATGATTTTATTTGGATGATTTACTAAATATGCAAGTATCTTAGCCTCTTTTTGTGGTAGATGATGAATAATTCCATCATTTTTTAAAATTAAGTCTTGAGTATTAAATTCAATATTTTCATCAATTTTAATTATATTTGTATCTATATTAAATAGTTTTTTTATATTATCAATTCTAAGTCCAAGTTCTTCTAATTCAAAAGGTTTTTTTATATAATCATTGCATCCAATTTCAAACCCTTTTTTTAAATCATCTATTTGATTTAAAGAAGTTATAAAAATAGAAGGAGTAGTAATACCTTCTTGTCTTAATCTTTGTAAAATCTCAAATCCATTTATATTTGGAACATTTACATCTAAAAGTAATAAATCATAAATATTTGAAAAAAGATTTATTAAGGCATCTTCCCCATCATATGTTGAGGTTACAGTATAATCTTTTGATTCTAAATATTCAGTGATTATTTCATTTAAAATAAGGTCATCTTCTAATAATAGTATATTCATAATTTATCCTAAAAAAGGCAAGTATATCATATTTATAAAAAAAATTTCTACACAAAAAATCCACAAAGATTAATTATTTATCGGTTTTTTTTCGATTATTTCAACTAAATTATAAATAATTGAAGAGGCATCAGCTGGAACATTTTCTCTTTTTTCTTTTTTTACTTTTATAATATATTGGTTTCCTTCTTCAAACTTAAAACCTTTTATATTACTATAAAATAATTGCCATTTATCATCTTTTTGTTTTTTAACTTTTAAGCATTTCATTGGAGCTACACCAACGCACTTAGCTTTATAGGGAGCTATATATAAAGTAGAAGTATTATAAGAAGATACACATCCTACAAAAAATAGTATTGTTAAAAAAGATAAAATTAGAGTTTTCATATTATTGCCTATTTGTAAATTAATTTAAAAATTTAAGATTAGTATAACATAATAATAAATAATATTTCTACACAAAGAGTACACGAAAGTTTATTAAAATTCATAAATAGTAAAAATTACACTTAAAAGGAGAAATAATGATTACTTTAAAAAAAGTAGTAGCTAGTCTAGTATTTACCGCAGGATTACTAAATGCAACTCCCCATGCAATTGATAATTCTCATACACATGTGGGATTTTCAGTTAAGCATTTGATGATTGCAAATGTAAAAGGTGAATTTAAAGACTTTGGTGGGAAAATTGATTTTGATTATAAAACTAAAGAATTTAAAGCCTTAAGTGCAAATATTAAAACTGCTTCAGTTGATACAGGTATAGAAAAAAGAGATAACCATTTAAAAAGTGAAGACTTCTTTTTATCTTCAAAATATCCAGAGATGACTTTTGTAATGAAATCTTATATAAAAGAAGATGATGATGAAGGTAAAATGATAGGAGATTTAACAATTAGAGGTGTTACAAAAGAAGTAACATTGGATGTAGAAATTGGTGGTACAATTAAAGACTTCAATGGAAATAATAGAGTTGGTTTTACACTAGAGGGTAAAATCAATAGAATGGATTATGGATTAAAATGGAATAAAGCACTGGAACTTGGTGGGGTTGCAGTAGATGAAAAAGTAAAAATAATAGTTGAAGTTGAAGCTGTAGAGCTTTAATCTTAAATATAATATAATTTTTTTAAATCAAAAAAAGGAAACAAATGAAAACATTAAAACTAAAATTAGCTACTTTATTTTTAGGTGCAGCTTTAGCTACAACAGCAGCAGTAGCAGCAAACGCAGGTTCTTGTGGAGCTGGTAAATGCGGTGGGGATATGAAAAAAGAGATGAAAGGTTCTTGTGGAGCTGGTAAATGTGGTGGAGATATGAAAAAAGAGATGAAAGGTTCTTGTGGAACTGGTAAATGTGGTGGAGATATGAAAAAAGAGATGAAACACGACATGAAAAAAGAGATGAAACAAGATAAAAAAGTTACTGGTTCTTGTGGTGCTGGTAAGTGTGGAAGTAACTAATTTTTAGTTTTAGCCTCTCTTTTAAAGAGAGGTTAAACGACTTTAATATGTAATTGTTTTAAAACTTTTCTTGTATAAAAAAATGCAAATATAGCAGCACTATAAATCATTATTAAAATACCTATCCACAGGTATTGTATCTCTAAGTTTAAGTAAATAACTATAATAAAACCTACTAAATATTTAGCAACTATTTGTCTATATAGCCCTATATAAAATATCATCTTTGGTTTTTTTATTCCTTGTAGTGTTGAAACACAAACAAATAGAGTTAAAAAAGCGAAAAATATCCAAACTTCTATTGCTAGATAGCCTGTTGCATAAGCTATTACTTCTGTATCTTTATCAAATTGTGAAACAATAAGTTTTCCAAAAGTATATAAAAAAACTATTCCAAAACTACAAAGAAAAAATCCATATTTAAGTGCTGTATAAATAGTTTCTATTACCCTGTCATACTTCTTCGCTCCATAATTATTTGAAACTAAAGTTAATACAGCCGTACTTAATCCTAAAGCTGGTAAAAGCATAATTTGTTCTACTCTAAATCCTATTCCATATCCTGCAACGGCTTTATATCCATATGTGGCAACAAAATATGTAAGAATAAGTGATCCTATTCCCATTGTTAGCATATTTAAACTAGAAGGGAACCCTTGTATTAAAAAGTCTTTATATATTTTCTTTTGAGGTAAAAAATAATAGGGTTTTTCAAAGTGAACAATTTTTGTATTAAGAACTTTTTTAAAAATATATAACATATTAATAATTTGTATTAAAACAGTTGCAAAGGCAATTCCAGAAATACCCATAGAAGGAATAAATAAGAAACCATATATAAATAATGGATTTAAAACTAAATTTGCAAAGAAACCAAAAATAAGGGTGTTTCTATAGGTTTTTGTATCTCCTTTTGCAACTAATATTGCATTTAAAGAGAAATTTGCCATAAAAAAAGGAATTCCCGCAAGTAAAACATACATATAATCTAAACAAATTTGCAAATAGTTCTGTTTTGCTCCTAGTAATAAAAAAACCTCTTTAGAAGTTAGAAATCCTACAAGCATTAATAAAAGTCCAATTAAAGGAATAAAAAGTATTCCTTTATGGGCATAAATAGAAGCTAGAAGATGTTTATTTTTGCCTAAAGCATTTCCTATTAAAGCTGTAATTGCAGATGAAAATCCATATCCTAAAGCCACAATCATAAAAAATAGCATAAAACTAAGAGAGAGTGCTGCAACTGCTTGTGTTGAAATAAGCCCCGCATAAAAAGTATCAACAACGTTGTACATGGTATTAAAAAACATTCCTGTGCTTGCTGGTATGGCAAGTTGTTTTATTAAAGTTGGTATTTCTTTTGTTGTTAGTTCTTGAGTATTTTTCAAAATTTATCCAAAAGTATTTATTTAATTTATTAGAATAGTATAAAAAGATATAAAGTTTGATTTAAAATAGAAGCAATTATGCTTCTATTCTAATCATAGCAGGTTTTTGTGTTACTACTTTTGAGTTTTCTAACTCTGTAATTGCATTTATAATATCTTTTTCAACACAAGTATGTGTTGCTAAAAGAAGATTAGATTTTTCATTTTTTAGTGGTTTTTGTAGCATTTTTTCAATAGAAATTCCACAATCACCTAAGATTGTAGCAATTTTTGCTAATACGCCAGCTTTATCATTTACTTCTAATCTTAAATAGTATTTTGTTTTAATTGCATCTTTTGGTAAAAGTTTTAAATTTTTATTAAAACTTTTTTCATATCCAAGCATTGGAGAACCTTTCCCTCTTCTTGCAATATCCACAATATTTGCAATAACAGCACTTGCAGTTGCATCTCCACCAGCACCAGGTCCATAATACATCGTTTCTCCAACTTTATCTCCAATTACAGAGATACCATTCATAACACCATCAACTTTAGCAATCATTTGGTCATTTGGAACAAAAGCAGGATGAACTCTAAGTTCGATTTCATCTCCTACTCTTTTAGCAATTCCTAATAGTTTAATTGAGTAGTTAAACTCTTTTGCAAATTCAATATCAAAACTAGTGATATTTTGAATTCCTTCTATTAAAATTTCCTCAGGTTTAGCATCAATTCCATAAGCAATAGAACCTAAAATAAGAAGTTTATGTGCTGCATCAAATCCACCCACATCAAAAGTAGGATCAGCTTCTGCATATCCTAAATCTTGTGCTTCTTTTAAAATTTGATTATATTCAACACCTTCATTTATCATTTTTGTAAGCATATAATTACAAGTTCCATTCATAATACCTTTTATTGATATTATATTATTTGCTGTAAGTCCTTCTCTTAGAGCATTAATAATAGGAATTCCTCCTGCTACTGCTGCTTCATACTCAAAAGGAATATCTTGTGCAAACTCTTGTAATTCATATCTATGGTAAGCTAATAAAGCTTTATTTGCTGTAACAACTGCTTTACCTTTTTCTAAAGCTTTTTTTACTACTTCATACGCTTTATCCACTCCACCCATTAACTCTACAACGATATCTATTGAATCATCATCTAAAACTTTATTTATATCGTCAGTTAATTCAATAGAAACATCTCTTTTTTTATTTAGGTTATTAACAACTCCAATTGTTGGTATTAACTCTCGTCCAGCTCTTGCAGTAATAATTTCTTTATTGTCTTTTAATATATTTGCTACACTAGAACCTACAGTTCCTACACCAATAATTGCTATATTTAACATTTTTTATCCTATAAAGTTTTTAAATATTTTTTTATATTCTTTGCTGCTTGTCTAATTCTTTTTTCATTTTCAATTAAGGCAATTCTTACATACCCATCCCCATAGTTACCAAATCCAATACCTGGACTTACAGCAACTTTTGCTTCAGTTAGAAGTTGTTTAGAAAACTCCATACTTCCAAGATGTTTAGCTTTTTCAGGAATTTTTGCCCAAATAAACATAGAGGCATTTGGTACATTCATATCCCAACCTGCTTCTTTAAAAGTCTCAATTAAAATATCTCTTCTTTTATGGTATTTATCAATATGATCTTGAACACACTCTTGTGGACCATCTAAAGCAACAGTTGCTGCAACTTGAATTGGTGTAAACATACCATAGTCAAGCCAAGATTTAATTCTTTTTAATGCTCCAACAAGTTTTTCATTTCCAACAATAAATCCAACTCTCCATCCTGCCATATTGTATGATTTTGATAGAGTAAAGCTTTCAACTGCAACATCAAGTGCACCTTTTGCTTGGAAAATTGAAGGAGTTTTATATCCATCAAAAGTTAAATCAGCATATGCAATATCAGAGATAATATAAAATCTTTCTTTTTTTGCCATATCTACTAATCTTTGGTAAAACTCAGGTTTTACTGTTGCACAAGTTGGGTTATGTGGGAAGTTTACAACCACATATTTAACTTTTGGAATAGACTCATCAACTGTTTTTTGTAATCTTTCAAAAAATAAATCTTCATCAACTTTATATTCATCATCAAAAGTTAATTCAAATTTATGAATAGCTGCTCCACTTAGCATAAAAGCATATGAATGAATTGGATAAGTTGGATCTGGAACAACAGCAACATCTCCTACATTTACAATTGCTTGTACTAAATGAACATAACCTTCTTTACTTCCCATTGTTGCACAAGCATGTTTATTTGGGTCTAAGTAATCAACTCCAAACTTTCTTTTGTACCAATTACATATAGCAACTCTTAATTTATAAATACCAGCACTTGCACTATAACCGTGATTTTTTGGTTTATCTGCAGTCTCTTTTAATTTATCAATAATATGTTGAGGAGCAGGACCATCTGGATTTCCCATTGAAAAGTCTATAATATCTTCTCCCCTTCTTCTTGCTTCCATTTTGATGTTATTAACTTCTGCAAACACATAGTTTGGAAGTCTCTTCATTCTTTCAAATTCTATTTCTGGAAACACTTTTTTACTCCTTAGTTATAATACTCAAACCACGTTTTATATTTATTAACGTGTATAAATCATCAATTTTGATATATTTTGTATTAAGTGGTACTTCTAGTACTAACTTTTTATACACCTTATCTTCTTTTACAATTTTTAAAATATTTAGATGTTTATCATAGAAAACTACTTTTGGAAACCAGTTATTTAATACTTTTGAAACTATTGTAAATTTACTTATTTCTTCATCTAATTTTATTAGATATGGTTTCAAAGGTTTTCTTAGATATTTTTTTTCATTAGCTGTCATTGCTAATGAATTATTTAATGAAGAGAATGTAGTATCAATACTATATTCCCATTTATCATCCCCCTCTCTTTTTATATCAGCAACTCTACAGTTTTGTTTAAAAAGTTCAGTAGCCAATATGAGAGGGTCAATGGCGGCCTCAGTTTTTACTTTAATCTCCCAGTTTAAATTTTCTGTATCATATACTAGATTTTTAGTGAAATAGTAGTAAAACCCTAAAGACTTAAGAGTATCTTTTAAAATTTTTAATGATTTAATTGGATCGTGGTTTGTATTAAATTTGATAAATATCTCTTTAGGTTGAGATAAGCTTAAGTTTAATAAGCCATTTTCTTGAAGTTTTTTTATCACTTTAATATAGTCAATATTTTGACCAATATAATACTCTTCTTGATTTTTAAAAATATAGTTTATTAGGTTTTTATGCTTTATATAATCATAAGAACCGATTAAATTAGAAATTTTATCATCTAATAAACTTGCTTTTAAAGTAATTGCTAATATAGTCAAGAAAAGTATTTTTTTTATCATGGCCTATCTTTTTAAATTATATATTAAAATCCCTGCTGCAACTGAAACATTTAATGAATCAAATTCATGTTGCATAGCAATTGAAACTTTCAAATCAAGTTTTTTTATAACTTTTTTTGAAAGACCTTCTCCTTCACTTCCTAAAAATAGGGCTACTTTATCTGTGCTATCAATTTTTCCATATTTTTTTAAATCAGTGCCATCCATAGTTGCACCAATTAAAGCAAAACCTGCTTGTTTTAGTTCATTTGCTAAATCTAAACTATTTGGGTATAGCCCAAAAGGAATATCAAGCATAGCTCCTGCACTTGTCCTAATAACACCAGAGTTATTTAATGTCTTAACATTTGAAGCAACTATTGCATCCACTCCAAGGGAATAAGCAGACCTTGCAATAGCACCAATATTACCCACATCAGTAACACCATCAAGAACTAAAATAAAATTCATATCTTTAATATCTTTGATAGGAGCATATTCAAACTCTTTTAATTTTAAGAAAAATCCTTGATGATTTCCACCCTGAGCTAAGCTTTGTGCTTTTTTATTATCAAGTTTGATTATCTTCTTACCAAGTTTTAAAAATTTTGAGAAAATTTTTTTATCTATTTCTTTTGAAAATAGAACCTCTTCAATTAAGTGAGGATGTTTTTCTAGTACATAAAGTACAATTTGTTTTCCATATATTATCATAGGCAAGATTCTATCTAAAAATTCTTGATAAACCTCTTTAGAATTTATTACAATAATTTAAGAAAGTTGTAGATTTTATATAAGTTCTTGATAAATATCTTTAGTTTTTCTTCCAGTTAGTTTTGAAAGTAGTTTTGCTTTAGTTTTTGGTGCAATTTCTAAATCTTTAATATCATCAATATTTAAAGGTTCTCCTTCAAAAATAGTAGGCTCAATTAAAACTACCCATTCCCCTTTGATATTTTCATTTTTAAAAAGTTCAAAAATCTCTTTTGCACTGTTTTTATAAGAGTTTTGATGAAGTTTTGTAAGCTCTTTTACTAAAAAAATAGTTCTTTTTTCATCAATAGAAACTATCTCTTCTAAAAGCTTTAGTAGTCTATGGGGTGATTCGTATAAAATACCTAATTTATCACTTTGCATTATTATTTTTAGTTTTGATACTCTTTCATTTCCTTTATGGGGTAAAAAACCATGAAAAGTAAAAGTATTATAAGTAAAACCACTCATAGCATAAGCTGTTAATACAGCGTTTGCACCTGGAATTACATCATATAAAATATCATTTTCAATACAATATTGCACTAAAGAAGCACCTGGGTCACTAACACATGGCATCCCCGCATCACTTACATAAACAACATTTTTTAAAAAAGTCTCTTTTGATAAGTTTTTTAATACTTGTGTTTCATTATGCGAATGAAAAGATTTGTACTCTTTATTTTCAAATGATAGATTGTATTTTTCGGCAAATAAGCCAAGAAGTTTTTTAGTTACTCTTGTATCTTCACAAAAGATAAGTTCCGCCTCTTTTAAAGCATTTAATGCTCTAAAAGAGATATCCTCAAGATTTCCTATTGGAGTGGGAACTAAAATTAACAAGACAGGGTCTTATTTATTTAAGTTATATTTAGCTTTAAATTTCTCTACTCTTCCAGCAGCATCAACGATTTTTTGCTCACCAGTGAAGAATGGGTGACAAGCTGAACAAATGTCAATTCTTAATGACTCAACATTTGATTTAGTTTCGAATGTGTTTCCACAAGCGCAACTTACTGTACAAGTTTTGTAATCTGGGTGAATTTCTTTTTTCACTTTAATTTCCTTAAGATTTCTAATGTCTAATAAAAGGTCAAGTCTTAATGTTGCCCTTTATTAAACTCTTTTAAAAACGGGATTATAGCGAAAAATACTTAAGAATATCTGAATTTAAGTTTTCTATAATATTGGAAGTTTGTTCTTGATTAAATTGCGATTTATTAAAAGTATTTTGCCTTTTTGCAAGTTTTGTAGTGTTTAAAGCAATCTTCTGTTCTAATTGCTCTTTTGTAAGCTTTCCATCAAGATACTCTAAAGTCTCAATTATCCCAATAGAACTCATACAATTAGGCTCTCTTGAGTAATTTTTTTCTAAAAAAATTACTTCATCTATAATACCTTCTTTTATCATTTGTTTAGTTCGAAGTTCTATTCTTTTTCTTAAAACTTCTCTATCCCATAAAATTTCAAAAATTTTTAGATTTTTTAATATAGGTTCTTTTTTATTTTCACTAAAAAATTTAGAGGGAGTTTTTCCTGTTTGTTTATAAATAGCATAAGCTTTTTCTATTCTATATCTATCATTTGCTTCTATTTTTTGCATATACTCTTTATCTAAATTAAATAAAAATTCATAGGCTTCTTCTTGAGGAATATCTAGTTTTATTTTTGTATCAACTCCTAAAGAAAGCCCCTCGATTAGACTCTTTAAATAAAAGCCTGTTCCTCCCACAATAATAAGATTTTTATTATTGTTTAAAGCAAACTCTTTTGCTTTTTTATAACACTCAATAAATTGTATTACATCAAAAGTCTCATTTGGAAAAACTTCATCTATTCCAAAATGAATAATATCGGCTCTTTCTTTTATTGTTGGTTTTGCTGAAGCTATATCAATTTGTTTATAAACTGATAAAGAATCTAAAGATAAAATAATAGAGTTTGTTTTATTTGCTATATCAAGAGCAAGGGCAGTTTTACCTGAGGCTGTTGAGCCTATAATTGCGATTTCTTTCATTAGTTAAATCTTTTTTTATACTCTTCTAACTCTTTTTCAAGTCTTACTATTTCTAACTCTTTTTTATGTAATTCATCTAAAAGTTCTGAAATTTGAGCATTGCTTATTTGTTTAATATTTTTTTGATTATTTGTTGCACAGCCATTTAAAAAAATGATAAAAATTGCTAGTATTAAATATTTAAAGTAGTTCATAAAAATCCTTTAATAAATATTTTAATTAATTACTTATAAAAATTACTTGAAAATATAGTATATAACTCATTTTATATAAAAGATTAGATAAAATCACCAAATGGAAAAATTTACTAAACTTTTAAATGATTTTAATGAACTAGTTATGTTCAAACACTCAATCTTTTCTTTGCCATTTATTTTTATTGCAATGGTTGTTGCAGCTAATGGTTGGTTTGGATTTACTCTTTGTATTTTAGGTATCTTAGCAGCTCTTACTGCTAGAAATTTCGCTATGGGATTTAATAGGTATTTAGATAGGGATATTGATGCTTTAAATCCAAGAACAATTAATAGACCAAATGTAGATGGAAGAATTTCTGCTTCTCAAATGGCTATTTTTGTGGCTTTAAATGCAATAGGATTTGTAGTTGTTGCTTACTTTGTAAATGATTTGGCTTTTTATATGTCTATTCCAATATTAATTGTAATTGGGTCTTATTCATATTTTAAAAGATTTTCATTTTTAGCTCATATAATCTTAGGTATCTCTTTAGGTCTTGCTCCAATTGCTGGGGTAGTTGCAGTAAGTGAGAATATTCCTTTATGGTCAGTTTTATTAAGTATTGGTGTTATGTTTTGGGTTGCAGGATTTGATTTATTGTATTCACTGCAAGATATAGAAGTGGATAAAAAATTAGGTCTTCATTCTGTACCAAGTAAATTTGGTGCAAAAAATACAATGCTTATTTCAAAAGTATTTCATATTTTAACAGTGATTTTTTGGCTTTTATTTGTAATTACTTCAAATAGCTCTGCTTTTGCTTATATTGCAGTTGTTATTAGTGCTTTAATGTTAAGCTATGAGCACTACTTAGTAAATAAAGATTTTACAAAAATTGATAAGGCATTTTTTACTGTAAATGGATACTTAGGAATAGTATTTTTTATCTTAATTGTATTAGATAATATATAAGGATTTTAAATGAGTAATATGTTAAAAGAAGTTACATTTTTAACAGTAAAAGAGTTGCAAAATGAAGATATTATCTTACCTAGTAAATATTCTAAGATATTTGAAAATAATGCAAAAAAATTAGAAATAAATTTTGATGATGAAAATATAATTTTAAAAGATTTGTATGAGGATACTACAAATGTAAATAGTGTAGTAAAACAAACAAATGAAAATTTAAACTTTCTTCACCAATCAACAGATGATGCAAGAGTTGCTATTATAAATAAAGATGAAAAATCTTTACATAATATCTATAATGAACTTGCAAAAATGAAAGAGAAAATAGATTTCTTGCAAAAAGAACTTTTCTCTGATACTTTAACAAAAGCTTATAATAGAAAATGGTTTATGGATTACTATTTGGTAGATAGAAAATTTATTGAAAATGGAGCTTTGTCTTTTATTGATGTAAATAAATTTAAAGATATTAATAATACTTATGGTCATCTAATTGGTGACCAAGTTTTAAAATATCTTGTATCTTTTTTAAAGCAAGAACTAGATTTTAGTGGAGTTAATGTCTTAAGATATGCAGGTGATGTGTTTATGATAGTTTTCAATGAAGAAGCTACAAACTCACTTGATATTGAGCTTCTTTTATCACAAGCTCAAGAAAAACTTGCAAATCAAAAACTAAAAACTGCAAAAGTAAATAATATTTCATTTTCTTTTTCTTATGGATTAACAAATTTTGTAAAAGATGAAGAAGTAGAAATAGTCCTAAATAAAGCAGATGAACTAATGAGTAAGAATAAAGAAAGCAGTAGAGAATTTTAAGTTTTCTTTTGTTAAAATTCGCATCTACTACAAGCGCGTCTGTGGCTCAACTGGATAGAGCGCCGGGTTTCGGCCCCGGTGGTTGTGGGTTCGAATCCTACCAGGCGTGCCATTTGTCTTAAAAGCCCTAAAAATAGGACTTTCTTCTAACTTTAATTTTTCTGGTGTCAAATAGGTGTCATATAGTGCCAACACTATTTTGAAAACATTCTCCAAATTTATCATTTTTAACTGGGATATATTCTGAATATTTTTCAAGTGTCACTTTTACATTCTCATGTCCAGCAATTTTGGAAACATAAGTTATATCTTCTCCATTTGAAATTAGAGTTGAAATAAATGTTCCTCTTGTTTGATGTAGGTTTCTATAACTTACATTTGCTTTTTTTAGTGTTGGAACCCAAATTTGTTCTCTAATTTTTCCCGCACTGTGGAAATGTTTATTTGTTCTTTCTGTTAAGAATACATTAGAATCACTCTTTCCAGTAATCTTAAATTGATTTTCTAAAAAAGGAAGTAATGTTTTTACAATTGGAACAATTCTTCTACTTTTGGTAGTTTTCAAAATTGTTTTATGATTTCCATTTACAATTTGTTCTTTTATAGAAATAGTCATTTTTTCAAAATCTATTGATTCCCATTTTAAGCCAATTAGTTCTGATGCTCTAAGTCCTGTAAAGAAAAATGTGGCTATCATATTTCTATTTTGCCCTTCTGAAATACTTAAAATTTTATTTATTTCACTAGGCTTAAAAGGTGTAAGTTTAATTCTTTCAACTTTTGGTTTTTCAGTTTCATTTAACTTCTTAGCTTTTGAAACGGGATTATTATCTATAATTTGAGCTTCAATAGCATCTTCAAACATACTATTTATACAACTTCTTATTTTTAGAATTGTAGCTTTTGCTAAATGTTCTTTTTCTTGAAGATTATTTTGCCATATAGTAATATCTTGCCCACTAATTTCATTCAGAGTTTTTTCTCCAAAAGTGGGTTGAATATATTTAATATAATTCTTTCTATGAGCATAAATTGTTGAAGAACATCTATTCCCCTTTCTTAATTCAAATGATTTCTCAATAAATTCATCAACAGTAGGAATATTTTTCTTTTTGTTTTTAAAGAACTCCCCACTTGATATTTTATAGTTTAAAGTGGGTAGAAGTTTTTTTTCTGCAAACTTCCAATTAGATGGTGTATAATCAAGACGTAAAGGTTTTCTATATCTTTGTCCATTATGAGTAAAGTCAACCCATATAGTCTCTTTTACACCTTTTTTTGTTTTTGATTTTTTAACATATAGTTTCATTGTATTTTCCTTATAAGTGGCAACCACAAATCAACCATAAATACATATGGATTATAGTTGATTATATGCTAAGATAGACTTAATTAAGCAGCAAGTGAAGAAATAATTTCTTCAATAGTATTATCAATAAGTTGTTTATTATTAGTATCCTCTTGAGTAATTCCCTTTACCCAATTGTCTAATGCTTGTTTATCAAACATCCTTTTTCTTTGATTCTGGTAGTAGTGAATATTTTGAATAAATTCATTTTTTTTAACCATAGAATCAATGCTATCTTTTGAATAGCCTAAGTAATGAGCTGTTTCAAGTGTTGATAACCATTTCTTTTCAACTCTATTCTCAACTTTTTCATTTAGTTGATTTAGGAGTTGATAAATTTGAGGAATTTGTTCTAATGCTTCAAAATTTAATTTCATAGAATATCCTTACTTTTAAAATTTAACAAAATTCATAAGAGAAAAACTCTTATGAATTAAAAGTACTTTTATGAACTGAATATGCAACCGCATAAGACAAATATTTATATTCAACACCTCTTTTTCTTAAAGAACTTTTTATTCTTCTAAAGTATTTTAATAATCTACTCTGTAAGTCTACAAATCCTGAACTTTTATCAATAATAGTATGAATTATTTTCAACTCAGACTTATTAAAAAACTCTGAAAGAGAATATTCTTTACATTCAACATTTTTTAATGTTTCTTCAAAGGTATTTATTAAATTATCTTCAAGATTTGAAATTTCTTCTTCCAATCTTTTTTCATTACCTTCAATATTTTTTAGTAATTGAATTTTTAATGAAAGATCTAAAAAAGTAGTTTCTTCAACTTCTCCATTTTCATATATTAAGAAACATTCTTCATTTTCCAAACAATCTTTGTATGGGACAAGAGGCGAAGGATTTTTTATTTTAAATTCTTCATAAGTATGTTTAAATCTCTCAAATTGTTCAACTAATGTATTACTATAAAGAGTATAGGCATAGAAGTTATCCTCTTCCTTTATAGGTTTTTCCTTCCCAAACCAAAATCCTATTGTAAGCTGTGTATTTATTGTATTAGTATTCATTTTAAATCCTTAAGGGGTTAAGAGTTGAATAGACTCAATGTTTATTTAAACCAGATGACAACTTCATTTTGTTGTCAAGTTGTGCCATCTCAGGCAAATTTATTAAGAAGCTATTTTTATAGGTAAGTAGTTAGTTGTATTTAGACTTGAAAGTTTTAGTTCAGTATTTCTATTTTTATACATCAAGATTTCAATACTTTTTGTTGCAGTAGTTCCATTTTTATAAAGAACATCTTTTTTCAAATAATTGTAATTTTGCTTTTTTGAAAAATCTTCTAAATGTGGATTATGGTTGTTATAATAAATAAATGAATATTTTCCATTTTTGATTTTGTTTAATAATCCTCTATGGTTAAAATTATTTATTCCATAATTATATGAACAAGATAAAAAGTCTTTTGAAGTTGATTCTTCTTCATAATTTACATAAGGAGGGTCAAATAAAACTAATGCAGTATTATCTTTATTTACTTTTCTTAAAACAGTTTCATATTTTGAAATTGAGAATTTAATATTTACAAGATTAAAAATTTTGTTAAAAATTTCAACCTTATTTATCATTAAAGGAACTTGTCTCAATTTTTTTTCACAGAAACAGAAACTAAAAGAATTTAGTTTTGTTTTCATATTAAAATTTAACATTCCTCCCTGAACATTATGCATAAGATATAAGAATAAAGAAGCTCTTCTAGGGTTCATTTTTTTTGAAATTTCAAGTTCTGTAAATTCTTTATGAATTCTTTTAAACCACTCTTTTCCTTCTTCTTTTGTAGAAGGCTGGAATTTGTTAAAAAGTTTCATATATTCTAAATCAATTGATGCCAAATGTCTTTGAACTTGTTTAGGGTTTCTTTGAACTTGTCTAAATGTATTTATTAGAGATGGGTTTATATCACTTAAATATAAGTCTTTAATTCCATTCTCAATTAAAATTGGTAAAGAGTTATAAACAGAACCAAATCCACCTAGAAAACTTTCATAATATGATTTGAAAGAATTTGGATTGGTATTAAAAAAATCACTTAATATCATTTGTTGTGTTGACTTATGATTTTGTTTGCTTCCTCCATAAGGAACAAAAGCAATTTTTTTTGTATCACTATCATCAGAAAATGATTCAGTATTGCAAATATTGTTATCTTTATTTTTAAGAAATATAGATAGTTCAGACTCTGATAAAGAGTTCAAATGATTATGGAGTAAATTATCCTTTGAGTATTTAACAAGTGATTGATTTACATACATTAGTTGTGAAGTGCGTGTTTTATTTATATTTTTTATAATAATAGGATTTGTTTTTTCAACAAAATTTTTTTGAATAAGTTTAAACCCTTTTCTAATAACCTCTTTTGGTGAACAAAGTTTTTTTTCTACTAGTTTTAATAATGATTTAATCATTATGATTTCCTTTCTAAATTTATAATGTTTAGAACTAAGAGAAATTCATAGTTCCACCAATAACGTTAGAATCTATGTTTTTAACAATGAGTTTTAAAAGAACATAATGTGTCTCACATCTAAATCCAATGATTTACAACCTTAAGACAAGACTTACTCCTATTTTCTTGTTTAAATTTGTTTTGTTATATTGAAATTCTAGTGAATCAAGGAGGGATAACTCCCTCTAAGTAGTAGTTTGATAAAATATTAAAAAAAATTTAGGAAATTTGTATGAATGAGCAAGGAAAAGTTCTGACTAAAAAAGATTTATCATATAAACCAAAAATGAATTATTCTTATTTTATTGCTTCATCAATAATGGAAGCACTTTGTTATAAAAATGAAATAAATAAATTTTATAGTGCTGGAAAATATAAAGAAGATGATTTTTTCCTTGGCATTGAAAATGAAAGTGAAGTAAATGATATACTTAAAAAGAAGGATAATATTTTAAAAGAGGCTACAAGAATTTTTAGAGTTCTTGATATTTTAGAATATGAAAAGAAAAAATATAATCTTTCAACAAAAAAATGGTTTTTAGAAAGTCGTTTTTATATATATGATATTAAAGTTCTTAAAGAGTTATGCCCAATTCTTTTATATTATGTAGGAAATGATTCAGAATCTTCATATATTACTTTTTTTGATAGGTTAGATATATTGGTTGAATTTGTATTAAAACCATCATTAAATCATAATAATATTTCAGATATAGAAGGTTTTATTTTAGATAAAATTGATAATCTTGATGAAGTAGAGATAATAGATGAAGATGGCAATAAAATATTTGTAATTGCAAAACAAATAAAGTTTAATAGAAAATCTAAAAATGAAATTGAAAAAATTCTAGTATATGAAGATAATAATACCTCTGAGCATAATGAAATAACTATTGATAGAGTTGTATATCAAAAACAAGTATCTTTTCAACCTATTACTAAAATAGATTCAAAAAATTTTAGTATGTTTAATATTGATAATAAAAAAGAAAATGAGATTGAAGTAATTTTAGAATGTGATTCAATTGTATATGAATATTATAAACTTAAACCATTAAAGAGTATGAATATTTTTGAAACAGAAGACAGATTAAAAGAGTTATCATCTTCTATTGAGTTTATAAAGCTAAAACCAAATAAATTTTATATTACTGCTATTGATACAGAAGAGATGATTATTTCAACTTTATTACACACTTTGCCACATACAAAAGTGATTGAACCTTTTGAATTAAATGAAAAAATTATAAAAAAGTTTAAAAAGTTTTCTAATGATTTAGATATAGATTTATGTAGCGAAGACACACCACCAACATCACCTAAAAAGCCAAATAAAAATAGTTCTATAAAAGAAGAAAAAACAGATAAAAAAATCAATAATGAAAATAAAAAAATTGGTGGGGATGGTGCTATTGAAGAAATTAAAAAAGATAATGATAATTTGAATTTAGATTTTTGATTTAGGGGTTTTGAAAGGGGATTTTTAATCCCATTCACAAGAGAGTAAAAAACTTTTAAGTTTTATTTCCTATCTTGAAAAAGGGTGTGCATTTTAGTCCAATTTCCCATTTAAACAAAGTGAAAAATGATGCTATATAATTTTTGTAAAACAGCAAAGGTTATATATGAGAAAATTAAAAAATTGGACTGTCATAATGAAGTCTATAAATCAAAAAAACAAAGATAATGTAAAATCTTTTTTGAACTTATATGAATACATTTATGACTTAAAAAATGGACACCCTAACCATTCTATGAAGAGCTTCCATAAAGTTTTAGGTTTTGAAAAAAGACATAATCAAATATCTAAAAATTTTTTATCTTTACAAATGAATTATGATTTACAGAAGAATTTTCTGATAGGTAAAAAAAGAAGTGGAAGAAAAGCAAGTTTTGGTAGAAGTATTCTTTTATCTTTACCTAATGAGGTAAAGTTGAAAGAAGAGGACTATAAAAAGATTAGAGATTTAATACTTATAAGATTAGTGAATTTTATAAGTAAAGAATACAATCTAAACTATACAAAAGAGCAAAGAGATAAATTTATAACAAATTATATATTATCAACTGCACATCTGCAAAACTCTAACAATCATATAAATATATTAGTTCCTAATATTTTTATAGATTATAATCAGGGTAATAAATTGATTAGAGTTGACCTAGGGAAAAGAAATATCTCTTATTTTGTAAAAAAATCTTTCAATTATATAATGCTTAAATATTTTAATCAAAATTATTTAGATTATGAGATTAAGTCACATAAAGAAACTAAAAAACTAAATTCACAATACACTTATAAATTAAAAGAAGTTGAGCAGAAAAAGGATGACTTGAAATCTCAAGTAAACAACATCAAAAATCTTTTTCAATCAACTAATGAAAGTATTTTAAAAATTCATAAGAGGTTAAATATCTATGTAATTAGGATGGATATTGCTTTAAAAGAAGCAAATAGAGATAAATTTGAGAAAAATAAAGAGTTAGTAATTAAAAATATTGAAAAAATGAAAAATGAAATTAGTAAAGATTTAACTAATAATGATAATAAGCCTGACTTGTCAATATTTGAAAAAATAAAATCAGAAATGAAAAACACCTCTTATAATAATAGTATAGATTTAAAAAGGTAAAAAATGGACTCACTACATACTATTAAAAGACTTGAAAAGAAGAAGAAATTGATAGACCTAAAATTAAGGGTTAAAGCCATTAAATACAAAATGGAAGAGAGTAAGTTATTAGATAAAGAAGAGAAAGAATATCTTAATTTCTCAATAGACTATATATTATTTATAATGGACAAATACAAAGAATCTGAAGGAATGGATATATAAAATGTTTTTACTAATAAATTTTTTCATGGATACTACAGATGTACTTGAAGAGTTTTTACTTCAAGAGAGAAAAAGAGAAGACAAAGATATCTCAAAAAAACCTAAGCCTCCTTTTGGTGGTTTAACAAATTTAGGATTATAGGTTATTTATAACAACTCAAAAAAGGCTTTGAGCCAGTAGGTAATATCTTCTTAAAGAAGAAAGCAAAACCTTAAAACATTAAGATTTTACTTCAAGAGGATTGGTGGAAAAAGATTTTATAGCGTAAGTAATGCATTAAGACTATATATCATTACATAAGTATATCAATTTGTAAAAATTTACAAAACTACTATAAAATAGGATTTCTCTCTTACTTTATTTTTTTAAAGAGCAACTTTTTGGGCTTTTTTAACAACTTTTGGGCTTCTTCATTTTTAATTTGACTTACTTTTTTTTCTGCTATACAATGAAAATAAAAAAGGTTAAATATTAAATGATAGAAGATTTTATTATTCAAAAACCAAAAGCTTTAATATATATTTCAAATGATTTAACAAAGAGAGAAAGATTGGTTTTGAATTTTTTAATATTAGTTGCTAGAAGTCAAATAAAAGAAAAAAATATTAAATGTGAGTTTATGTTAGCAGATATAAAAAATGTATGTAATATTAGAGATTTTGGAGTAATTAGGGATATATTAAAAAGCTTTAATAGTAATATGTTAAATATCGATTTATTAAAAGAAGAAAAACAATTAAAAATTATAGAAAATTTAACAATAAATTCTTCAAAAGTTGAAGTTTTATTTTCAGAAGATTTTTTTAATTTATTAAAAATAAATTCATATGCTTCAATTGATTTAAAACAACAAACAAAACTAAACTCAAAATACTCAATACTGCTCTATGAAATGATAATTGATTATTACAGAGAAAGTAATCACTTTATGCAGATACCTCATATTAAATTAGATATCTTCAAAAACTTAATGGGGTTTGAAGATATAACAAACTATCAATTAAAAACAACAGTATTAAATACAATAATTAAAGACATAGAAAAAGAAATAGATTTTTATTTACAATATGAATTTTTAAAAAAGCAAGGAAGTAAAAAATATAACTATATAGAGTTTAAATTTTCTAAGAAAAAATTGAAGCCTAAAATGACTAATGAGCAAATTTTAAAAGAGATTGAGAGACAAAGGGAAAAACTTCAAGAAGAATCAGAACAATTGACTAAAAAAAGATGGGAAATTTGGGAAGAAAAAAAAGAATTGGAAGAAACTATTGAGAGATATAAAAATGTAATGAAAGAATTTGATGATAAGTGCTGGGGATATATTTCTTAAATAATTGTTTTTTATAAATAGCTAAAATAATTTTTATTTATGAGGGAAAAATACGTCTTTTACACAAAACTAACCTTATCCAGACTATAACTTTTTATCAAATGAATTATATTTACAAGATTTATATTCAGTTGAACAACTTGCTAATGATAGAGATGTTGAATTCATATATAAAGTAGAAACATTACAAAAAATAGAAGATAAAATTCATCGATATTATTCTAAAGCTAAAAAGAATTACAAGATAAAAGTTTATACTAATTTTTAAATTTAGAAAGAATTTAAAGTCTACTTGATAATAATTGCAATATAATTCCAATGAATTTCTAAAAAAAGAGTTTATATGTCAAAACAATATTTAAAATCAATTTCTTTCCCTAAAGTGTTTAATGATGAAAATAAAACAAAAACAATAAAGTTAGCATTTAATGAAAACGAATTTGACTTATATAAAATGGTTAAAATATTATCATCAGAGGAGATTCGTGAAATACTTAAAGTATCTTCATATGATGAAATTGAAGAAGGTGCAAATAAAGAAAACAGAAAGTTAAATAATTATTGTATTACAAAATTAAAAGAATATTTTAGAAGTAAAAGAATTAATTTGAAAACAAATTCTAAGACAGGTACTTTTGCTAATAATAAACAACAAGAGATATTTGGTTGGTATCCATATTTAGAGGGGTACTCTTATGATTTTATTCAAGATATAATAAATCAAATTTCTCCCAAACCAAAGAAAATATTTGAACCATTTTCTGGATCTGGAACTACTGTTATAGTATCAGCTTTGGATGGTATTGAAGTTGGATATTCAGAAATTAATCCTTTAATGCAATTTATATGTAAAACCAAATTTGAAGCGATAAAATATGCGTCAGAAATATTAGGTGATAAAATAAAAATAGATAGTTTTTTAAAAAAGCTTCCAATAACAAATTTTAATAATGTAAAATTGACTAATAAACATAATTATATGATTGAAAAAGGTTATTTTGATCATAAAATATTAGTTCAGTTTATTTATTTACTTCAAAAAATTAGAGCTTCGCATTTATCTCATAATATTAAAGACATTTTGTTAGTAGCAATTGCTTCTATTACAGTAAAAGAATCAAATATGATTAGAAGAGCCGATTTAAGAAAAAAGAAAAATAATGAATTTAAGGAAATTGAAGAAGATGTAGTTTCATTATTTCAAAGAACTGTTGAAAAATTTATAAATGATTTATTATTGTTTGAGAATCTAACAGTATCTAATTCTAGATTAGTATCAAACAATGCAAAAGTTGTCAATGAAAATGAATTTAATACTTATGATGCGATTATTACTTCTCCTCCATATATCAATGGAACAAATTACTTTAGAAATACAAAGTTAGAACTCTTAGTATTAGATTTTATTGATAAAGAAGAAGATTTAGCAAAATATAGAGATGAATCAATTACTGCAGGCATTAATAATGTATCAAGTAGAATTCCTAAACCAGAAATTTTAAGTTATCTTTCTTCTATAATCAAAGAGTTAGAAGAAGATAATTATGATTCGAGAATACCTAAATTAGTAAAATCATATTTTAGTGATATGAAAATAGTATTTAATAATTCTTATAAACTTTTAAAAGATAATGCTGATTGTTTTATCGATATAGGTGATTCAAAGTTTAAAAATACACATATTCCAGCAGATAGAATTTATGAAGAAATAGCGAAAGAAATAGGTTTTACCTTAGTTGATAAGATAGTATTGAGAAGTAGGTTTTCAAAAGATGGAACACCACTAAAACAATATCTTTTACATTTTAGAAAATAATATAAATTAAAAAGGAATTTTTTGAAAAAATCAAATGCTTCAAAATTAGTTAAAAATAATTGGGAAAAGTTTAGAGATAATTTACCTTATAAGGTACATCCTTATTCAAAAAGAAATTGGGGAAATAATTTACATTCACTTTGTTCTTACCAAGGTAAATTAAAACCCGCATTAGGACATTTTTTAATATCTGAATTTACTTCAAAGAATATGACTATTTTAGATACTTTTTCTGGTGTAGGAACAATTCCTTTCGAAGGTGCTTTACAAGGTAGAAAAGTTATTGGTAATGATTTGAGTAAAGTAGCTTATGCCAACTCTCTTGCAAAAGTTGGGGAAACAAATAGAGAAGAAGTATATAAAATAATTGATAATTTAAAAAAATATATAAAAGAAAATATTCCAACTAAAAAAGATATTGACTCTGTTGATGTTTCTTTTAATAAAAAAATCCAAGATTATTATCATGAAAATACATTTAAGCAAATTCTTAGTGCTAGAAAATTTTTTATTGAGCACGATATTAAAGATGCAAATTATGCATTGGTATTTTCAAGTTTGTTACATATTTTACATGGGAATAGACCTTATGCCTTATCTAGAACTTCACATCCTATAACTCCTTTTGCTCCAAAAGGTGAGTTTATAGATAAAGATTTAATAGAAAAATTAATGGAAAAAGTTGAAAGATCTCTTACTTTAGAAGAAGAAAAATCTATTCAAATTGGAAAAGTAATTTATGGTGATGTTTTTGAGTTAGATAAAGCATTAGAATTAGAAAGTGTAGATTCAATAATTACTTCACCACCTTTTTTTGATTCTACCAAATTTTATTTAGCTAACTGGATAAGACTTTGGTTTGCGGGTTGGAATAAAAAAGATTTTGATATAGAAAAAGAAAAATATCTTGAAACAAAGCAAAAAAAAGATATTTCAATTTACAATGAATATTTTAGAGTATGTAATAATGTATTAAAAATAGGTGGAACTATTATTATGCACTTGGGTGTATCTAAAAAAGCTAATATGGGAGAAATGATTTTACCATTTGCAGAAGCTAACAATTTCAAACTAATAGGAATGTTTATTGAAGATGTTGATGGTAATGAAAAATTTGGTATTAAAGATCAAGGTTCAGTAAAAGGACATCAATTTATGTTTTTAGAGAAGATTTAATTAATCTTCTCTAAGTTAGTATTGTTCATTATAGAATTATTCTTCTAAACCTAATATCTGTTTATTCTCTAGAGACAATTTATCTATTAAATCAAAACCTTCAATAATTTTTTTAAATTCTTGAATTCTCTTCGGAAAGTCAGACTGCTCTCTTATTTGCCCTAGGTATTTATCCATAGCTAGATTGACATCAACATCAGTATTAGTCAAAGGTTTTGTTGATGTTAATAGTTCTAAATTTGCACCAGTAATTTGTGCTAATCTATAAAGTTTAGAATTAGATTTAAAAAACTTACTTGGCCAATGATGTTTTTTCTTTAAATTACATCCTCTACATAATAGTTCAGCATTACTTTCAGTTAGAGGCCATAAATAAACATTTGGCAAAATGTGGTCAATTTGATAACTTTTTCTATCATCAATATCTAAATCACATTCACAGCTAAAACATTTTGAATCAAATTTCTCAAATAGCTTTTTAATCTCTATTTTTTCATCTAGAACATCAGTGAAAAGTTGGGCTGTTCTTCTACTTGTTGCAGATTTTAACATTTCATCTCTTGTTCGAAATGGGTTTAAAATTGCATTTGCAGCAGCTTTACATGCTCGGCATTCAAATTGTCTTACTAATGGACCTTTTGAAGATGATTTTTTTGCAAAATGACTAAATGGCAGAGTCCTTCCACAAGCTCCACAAATTTTATAATATGATTCTGCTGATTCTAATGAGTTTTTAAAAAAAGCATTCCAAAATCTTTGAGTAGGTAGTGATGTAGCTTTAATAATATCAGGGTTCCAATGTTCAAATGGTAAATCACTCTTTGATGAATGATTAAAACCACAAGATTTACACACCCAATTTGCATTTTGATAAGCATCTTCAACAGATAATAATTCTTTACCAATATCGACATAGTTGTCTTTTTGGCATGATAAGCAAGTATAATGAACTTGCGCATTTTCATATGGTAGATCTAAGAATTTAAACCCAGATATTCTACCACGAGTTTCTCTTTTTTCTTTAGCCATGAATAATCCTTTTACAGCTTTACAAATGAGAATATTCATGTTATAATTTAATAGTCTTTTAACGAATATTCAACATTTGTTAATTAAAGATGTAATTGATTTGCAGATCAATTACATCTCACCTCATTTTTGAACAATCAAATTATAACATTTTAAAAGAGAAAGGTCAAGAGCTTTAAGTATTCGATTTTATGGGATTTCATAGTTTTGAAATTCATTATGAATAGATTAATAAAAGTTTAAGTTTAGTATGAATGAAGAAGAATTAAGAAAGAAAATTTATGAAATTTTAGGTTTAGAGTTTGGTTCATTATCAAATGAAGGTGGCAATGATTGGATTCGTGCTAAAAATCAAGCAATAGAAGAATATAAACAAATAGAGTTTGAAAAATTAAAAAATGTTAAGTCGACTGATTATTTAAAGATTGACAAAAATTCAGAAGAATTTAATATGGCTTTAAATTCAAAGTTTATTGAAACAAGTAATTTTAAGATATTGATAGCACAAAGAAATGACTTAACTAATGAAGAAATTGATAAGCTAATTGTCTTTGGTAATAAAGATATATTAATTAATTTGGCTAAATATCAAAAATTAACTTCAGATCAAATTGATAAAATAATTCCTAATAGTGTCTTTTTAACAAAAAAAAATATAATTGAAAATCAAGAATTAAATTCCAATCAAAAAGAAAAAATATTAGATTTAATGGCGAAAAGTAGTTTAGATTATAAAGAATTAATAAATAAGTTAAATGAAGCTTAGAATCTTTTCATGGAATGTAAATGGTATTAGAGCTATTTCAAAGAAAAATGTATTTGAATGGTTAGATGAATATAAGCCTAATATTTTAGCATTGCAAGAAATTAAAGCTACCGAGGAACAAATTCCAAAATTATTTGAGTATTTTTATACTAATCGTATTGTAAATAGTGGTAGATTAAAAAATCAATCAGGTGTGTTGACATATTCAAATATTGACTTTGTTTCTAATGATTTTTGTGAAAATATTGATGATAGACTTGAAGGTCGAATAATTGAACATAATATTAAAGATGTTTGTATATTTAATGTATATATTCCTAATGGAAAGGCTTCTAAAGAAAGATTACAATATAAACTAGAATTTTATGAAAAACTATTGTATCACAGTTCGGATTTAATAAAAAAAGGTAAGTCAGTTATTATTTGTGGAGATTTTAATACTGCTCATAAAGATATTGATTTAAAACAAACAAAAATCTTAAATAGAAGTGGTTTTACTGAAAAAGAAAGAGAGTATTTAGAAAAATTCTTTGAACTAGGTTTTATTGACTCTTATAGATATATACATGGGAGTAAAAAGAATTCTTATACTTGGTGGTCTTATAGGTCAAAAGGTCGCGAGAAAAATGAAGGTTGGAGAATAGATTATATATTAGTTTCTGATGATTTAAAAGATAAGATAATTGATGCATTTATTTTAAATGAAGTTTTTGGTTCAGATCATTGTCCTATTGGAATTGAAATTAAATTGTAGTTTATAAAATAATTATGGAGATAAGATGAATAGCGAATCAATAAAAGACAAATATTTAAATTCTTTAAAAACTTTTGATGACTTTGTTACTGTGTCAGAATGGGCTATAAAATTTTCAGAACTTTATCCTGAAGAATTAAAAAAAGCAGAGAGACAAGCTTTTAATCAACGTAATGAAACTACTGGACTTAGGGAAATTGCAGCAAGAATATCTTCTCGTTTAGCAAGAGGTGCTTTTGTTGGTTTAATACAAATTGATGATAGTGAACGCCCAAAAAAGATTAAGTATATTACAAAAGAGGAACAAGATAGAAACATTCAAATAGAAATTGATAATGATCTAGAGCCTTTAAGAAGACAAGATATTATTAATAATGCTAAAGATAGTATGAATATTATTGAATTGTATAGAATTTCAGAGTTTGAAAATATTCAAAGAGGATTTAAACTTTTTTTTGGAATTGATTTTGAAATTGATCATGCACAAGCATTATTAAATGATGTTGAACAAGGAATTCACCATCCTAATAACTTACAATTATTATTAAAATTTCATAATAGTAAAAAAAATAAAAAGAGTTGGGAAAGGTTTAGTTTTAAAGAGCAAGAAGAATATATAAAGAATGCTATTAAGTTACAATCTGTAGTTGCTGAGAAATTCGATATTGAAATAAATGATAGAATTTTAGAATCATTATTAAATAGACTTCAGAAAGTTTATTAAAACAAAAAATTTTAGGTTAAATATAATGATTATAAAAGAAAAGTATTTAAAAATCATTCCAATATTAGAGATAGCTACTCTCATTATATGTATATATTTTCATACTTATGGACACATGACCCTGATGGTAATTATGAATTCTTAAAGATTTTTGGTGTCAAATAGGTGACATTTATTACTATTTAATAAGTCTTTTAAATGAAATAGTAAAATTCTAAAGTCTGTATTTATGGTATTAAGTGGTATTTAGTTCGACTCCTGATAAAATCCTACCAGGCGTGCCATTTAAACTATATATAATTTATTACCCTCTAAACTTATCCGATAAGTCTCTTTTTTCTTTTTCAATTAGAACTTCATTTAAAGTAACTTTCTTTTTAAACTTGTTATATAATTTATATTGAATAAAAATAGCAAAAATACCTAAGCTTCCCACATATATAAGTAGATTTGAAAGTTTTATATTTAAGTAGTCAAAAAACATAGCACTTATACTTCCAAAGATAATAGCTAGTGAAATCATAAAAGACCTAAGTATTAAATAGTCTTTTAATTGTATCTCTTCTTCTTGCATAAAATCCACAGTATGAACCCTTGCTATTTCAAAAGTAATAGCTTGCAAAGTAAAAATACAAAGAATAATATATGTGAAGATTAAAATAGAGTGGCTTATTAAAAAATATGAGCTAATTTGCACAATATCTAAAACAATAGTAAATAAATAGATATTATAAATTTTTATATTTTTAAATAAAGGTTGAATAATCCCATCAAGAGCCCCTAAAAGCATAAAAAAACTTATCATAAAAACAGGAAGATAAGTTCCTTCTAGTTTTGTAATATAAGGAAGCAATGTCCAATCAATATATGTAACCAAAAATAAAACAACAGACTGTAAAGATAAAAAATATGACTTTTTAAGCTCTTTAAAGATGCTTTTATAGTTTTTTAAAGCCATAGAAAAGTAGCCTTTCTTGCAAATATAAAATTCGCAATTGTACTACTTTTTTAAGAATTTGCGTAAAAATTAGAAAAATATTTTTTAAGACCAAAGTTGTAGTTTTGGTAGGTGCGATACAGCTTTAATTATATCTGTTTTAGATACCATTCCCACTACTATATCTTCTTGATTTACAACTGGCATAGCATCAAGTTTTAAATCAATCATTACTTGACAAACTCTTCTTATATCTGCAATAGGATCAGCTGTAATTACTTCACTTAAAGATAAATCTTTTAGTTTTCTATTTAAAATAGCTCTACTATTATCCAAATCATCTATTAAAAGATTTAGAATAATTTTTTTACTAATCAGTCCTATAATTTTTTTGCCAAAGGATACAATAGGTATTTGGCTTACTTTTTTCTCTTTTAGCATATCATAGGCATCTTTGATACTTGCTTCATGGTCAAGATAAAAAATATCTCTAGTCATAATATCTTCCACATGATAAACAGCTTCACTTATATCTAAATTTGCCATTTGTTTATATGCATTTACAGCTTGTTCTTTTACTGCTGGATTTTCACCATTTTTCTTTTTTTCTTTATTTAAATAGTCTTGAAAAAGTGTATCATCATCAGGTTTTAAAAAAGCAGCTGAGGGAGCATCTAAATTCTTAATTTGGTATAGATTATCTGCTGTACTTCTAAATCCTACACTTCCATTATTATATATAGCAAACATCTCTCGTCCTTTATATGATACCAATATCATATAATAGCATAATTAATAGTTTTTTAATATATTAATTAGAACAGACTTTATTTCTACCTTTTTCTTTTGCTTCATATAATAATTTATCTGTTTGTTTATATAAATCCTCCAAATCTTGTATACAAGAAGCTTTTAAAGTTATCACTCCAAATGAAGCAGTCACATAAGGTGAAGTTGTATTTTCTTTATGCTCAATTTTAAGATTTTCAATTGTACTTTTAATCTTTTCTATAAAAGCTTTTGCTTTTCCCTCTTTACCATCTTTAAATAAAATCCCAAACTCTTCACCTCCCAACCTAAAGCAATAATCATCTGCCCTATGCAAAGAGTTTTTTACAGTTAGGGAAACTTTTTTTAAAACTTCATCTCCTTTTAGATGACCATAAGTATCGTTATAGAGTTTAAAATAGTCTATATCAAACATTGCAAAAGTAATATATTCATCTTTTCTTTTTGCTGCATTTATTACTTTTGGAAGAAGTTCATTAAAAAATCTTTTATTATAAAGTTGAGTCAATTCATCAGTCACTGATAACTCTTCAAGTCTTTTTTTTACTGTGATGTTTTCTTGAAGAGAGGTATAGCCTATTTTTTTATTATTCTCATCAAAAGTAGGTGAGATTAGTATTCTTACCCAATAAATAGAGCCATCTTTGGCTTTATTTTTTAGTTCTCCTTCCCATTTTTTATTATTGTTTAAACTCTCCCACAATTGAGCATATACTTTTTTATTATTATCTTTGGATTTTATAATAGAGTGACTTTTCCCTATTAATTCCCTTTTTGAATATTTTGAGACTTTACAAAAAGCTTTTGATACAGCTTTAATTTTACCATCCAAATCTGTAAAAGAAGTTATAATATTTTCATCCACAAGTTTTACATAATCTTTTAATTTTTTTTCTATAATTAGTCTTTTTCTTATCTCTTTATTTAGCTTTTTATTTACTCCCATAATTATAAATAAAATAGAAGCAAAGATAAGAGTAATTAAACCTATCCATCTAAAAATTAAGAGATAATCAACTTTAGCTTCATATTTTACAGCTACCCACTTATTTAAAATTGATTGATGTTCTTCTGTTGAGATTTTAGAAATAGCTTTATTAAAAATATCTTTTAAAATAGGTTCATCATTTCTTGTTCCTATTCCCAGCTGTAAAATTTCATCAAAATTTCCTGAAATTTTAAGTTCTCCAAAATATTTTTTTTGAATATAATAACCTGTTGTAGGTACTGTATCAATAAAAGCAAAAAGTTTACCCTCTTTTACTTTTTGTAAACCCTCTTGTACATTTTTTACATCTACTAAGTTTAAATTTGGGTGTTTCTTTTTTAAAAACTCTTTAAAAGCATAACCTTTAACAATCCCTATTTCTTTCGTAAGAGAGGAAAATTCTGAGATATAAACTTCTTGCATTTTTGTTACAATTACTAAAGGGATATTTAAATAAGCAGTGGGAAAGTCTAAATATTTTGCTCTTTGTTCAGTTAGAAGTAATAAAGAGATAATATCGCACTTTCTACTTTTTGCAAATTCAAGAGTTTCTGTCCAAGTTTTTGTTTTAACTAATAGTATAGGAATATTTAAAAGCTTTTCAATTACTTTTATATACTCAGCAGCCATTCCTATATGTTTATTATTTTCTATTTTTTCAAGTGGCATCCAATTTGGATCTACACACATCAAAATATTTTTTTTATTTTTTAAATATTCTATTTCTTTAAAAGTCAAATTATTTAAGACATTATTATTTTGAGGTATTTCGATAGTTTTAGAGAATAGAAAAGTTATTATTGTTAAATATAAAAATAGATACTTCATTTGATTCTTTTCCCTTTTAAATTATTTTAACATAAAAAAGACACTATTTTTAAAAAATAATTGTATAAATATTAAAAAAATTACTTCTATTTGAAATCTAACCTTATTTTATAAACTAAATAGATAAAATAAGAAAAATAAAAAAAAGGTATTTTATGAGTATTTTAGAGCAATTGATGAATAGAAGTGAATCATCATGCGAATTATGTAAATCAACAGAAAATTTATCAGTTTTTGAAGTTTCACCAAGTGATGGTTCTGTTGATAAATCTATTTTAGTTTGTTCTACATGTAAAGAGCAATTAGAAGATGAAAGTAAAATAGATGTAAATCATTGGCATTGTTTAAATGATAGTATGTGGAGCCAAGAACCAGCAGTTCAAGTAGTAGCTTATAGAATGTTAAATAAAATAGCAAATGAGGGATGGCCACAAGATTTACTAGATATGATGTATTTAGATGATGAGGTAAAAGCTTGGGCAAATGAGGGTATCTCAACAGGAAATGAGGTTATTCAAAAAGATTCAAATGGTGTAGTTTTACAAGCAGGTGATAGTGTTACTTTAATAAAAGATTTAGAAGTAAAAGGTGCTGGATTTACTGCAAAAAGAGGAACAGTTGTAAAAGGTATTTCTTTAACAGATAACCCTGAGCATATTGAGGGTAAAATCAATGGAATAAAAATAGTTTTAAAAACTTGTTTTCTTAAAAAAGTTTAATACTAAAGAGTTTTTACTCTTTAGTTATAGGAAGTTTTATAATAAACTTTGCACCATCTTTTGTATTTTCTACTTCTAGTTTCCCATACATACTATTTTCAATAATAGTTTTTGTCATATATAAACCAATTCCTGTACCTTTTCCTTCTTCTTTTGTAGTAAAATAAGGTTCAAATATTTTATTTTTTATTTTATCCTCTATTCCTCCTGCATTATCTTCTATTTCAATAATAGCAGTCTCATTTTTTTTATAGCTTTTTACAACTATTTTTTTATTTTCAAGAGTAGTTTCTATTAGAGCATCTTTGGCATTTGATAAAATATTTAAAATACTTTGTGAAAATTCACTTGAAAAACCAAATAACTCTATATCTTCTGCTAAATCTCTTTGGATTTTAATATTATAGTGTTCAAATGTTGATTCTAATAAGAAGATAGTTTTTTCTATAGTTTCATTTATTTTAAAATAGCTTTTTGTTTTATTAGGTTTAAAAAAGTTTCTAAAATCATCTATGGTTTTAGACATATTTGTAGTTAAAGTATTTGTTTTTTCAACAGCTTTATTCATAAAGTTATTATCAAGTTCTCCTATTTGATATGCAAATTGAATATTTTGCATAACCAAACCTAAGGCATTTAAAGGTTGTCTCCATTGATGAGCAATATTTCCTATCATTTCCCCCATTGCTGCAAGTTTACTTTGTTGAATTAACAGTTGTTCTTGTTCTCTTTGTTTTTTTATCTCTTTTTCCACTTCAATTTGCAGTTTTTTATTTAATTTTTGTTGATATTGCATATATGAAAAAAGAATATAAATTAAAATTACAAAAAGAATAGAGATTATTAGATTAAAAAATAAGATATTTTTTTTACCTTTTTGATAAATTTCCCTTTTATCTACTGTTTTAATACTAAGTTTAAAAGTATTGTTTTTATTAAAAAAGTCTATATAATTTATTAGATTTTCTTCATTATGCAATAAGGCTATTTTTATATTATCCAAATAAGAGCTAATAAAGTTAATATTATAGTGCTTATTTTCCACATCCGAAAAAGATATATTATCAAAAAGTGCAAAATTTAATTCTTCAAGTTTTAGTTTTCTACCACTTATTATATACCCTTTTGACTCTCCTGAAGAATCACTTTTTACAATAGGTAATTTTGCTAAATAAAAATGGCCATTTTGATATTTCATTATATCAGCAGTATGGGTTTTTGAAAAATTATTTAATATATAATAGATAAAGTTTTCTTTATTGTATATAGAATTTTCTTCTAAAAATTTAGAATAAATAATTTTGTTTTTCTGATTGATAAAAACCATAAATTCTAAACCTAAATCCTCTAAAGTAGAACTATTTTCTCTAAAGTTTTCATAGATATAATTATTATATTTAGTTTCTATAAAATTATAAGTTTCATCCCACTTTGCGTAGTCATTAGTTGTTTGCTCTATCTTTTGTAGTTCTTTATCTATTTTTTTTGCAAAGGAATACAAACTTTTTATGTTTTCATTGTATTCTAACTCTTTAAAGTCTTTAATAAAGTAGTTATAACTTAAAAAATTAAATATAAAAAGATAAATAATTAAAATACTTAAAATTAGATAACTGTTTTGAAATATCTTTTTCAAGATTATTCCTTATTTTCTTTTAATTATACACTTAATTATAAAACTATGCAAATTTAAAAAAAAAATTAAAAAATAAATAGATTTTTTAGGTAAATAAGAAGCAAAATTAAAATTTTTTTTTAAATTTAAATCCTAAAAAAGGCACTTCAGAAAAATTTTATTTCATTTAAGATTTTTTTTAGATTTTTTCTTTTTTTATTGATTATAATTCGAATGTAGAATAAGGGAAAAGTCCAAGGGAACCTGAAAACTCAAATAATGCATAGACCGTGCTTTTGTAAAAGTTTTCAGGCTTGTTTATACTCTAAAAAAAGAGTATTTTATACTAACAAATTAAACTTAACTAAGAAGTTAAATAGGAGCATGGATGTTAAAATTTATATTTATTGCACTTACAGCAATTACACTATCTTTATGGGCAAATAATGACGTAATAGAAAGTGAAGATATTCCAGCAGTAAATATTTGCGATAAAGTTTATGATGATTGCGCACTAAAATGTGAAGGTAGTGATGTTACAAATGTTGAACAATGCTATGCAAATTGTGAAAAACTTTATGATCAATGTCTTGAAGAAAAATCAACAGTACAACCAGAAGAGAAATAATTAAATTATCTCCTTATTCTACTAATTATTTAGGAGAAGTACTTTGAGTTATTTAAAGAATTTAGCAAATAGTCAACCTAAAGACCCTCTTATTGATGTTGTTTATGAAATTACAAATTGTATAAAAACAAAAAAAGATTTTGAACAAGCATCATTAATGGTTAAACAAAATAATCTAACTTTAGAAGGAGTGATAAAAAGAACTTCTAAATTAGATTTAGAGGATTTAGCACTTTTAGCAGATAAAGTTATAGCATTAAGCTAAAAGATTGAAGATTAGAAGGACGAGATGAAGACAAAAACAAATAAAGAGTTAGTAAAACTCTATTATGATGAGTTATGGAATAAACAAAATAAAGAGTATATAGATATTTTGTTTGATGATAATATTACATTTCATGGTTCATTGGATATTCAAACAACAGGTAAAAAAGAGTTTGAAGAGTATATGGATAAAATTTTAGAAGGTATTCCTAATCTTTATCATGGTGTAGAACTTATGGTAAATGAAGGAAATGTTGTAGCTGTAAGAGCAGTATATAACGGAACTCATAAAGGAAAAATTTTCGAATATGAAGCTACAAATAAAAGAATAAAATATAATGGAGCTTCTTTTTTTAAATTTGATAATGGAAAAATAGTTGATATATGGGTTTTAGGAGATTTAGCAAATCTTCTTAAACAGTTAAAATAGATTTTATGTATCAAATAAGTAATAATATCTATTGTCAAAAAGATATTTTAGATTTGGAAATACCAACTAAACTATTGACCAATCCATATTATGATTATCCATATTTAATAATAGAGAATTTTTTTTCACAAAAAATATTAAAAGAACTTTGTGAAATGCTAAAGTCAAATAGTGATGTTGAAGATGCCAAAATTAGAAAAATAAATGATTTAAATATTCTTGATAAGAAATTAGATAAGAGTATTCGAAAAACAAAGATTCATAAATTGCCTAAAAGATATTTAAATATTTATGAAAAAAAATTTATTTTTCATCAAAAAAAAATTGAAGAATTTTTCAAATTAGCTTTAACAACATCAACCAAAGTTCAAGTTCTTCAATATACCGAAGGTTGTTTTTATAAAGCTCATAGTGATGATTCAAATATGATAGTTAAGGATGATAAACTAGTAGGCTTTTTACCTGTTGCATTACAAAGAAAAATTACAACAGTACTTTTTTTAGATGATGAGTATGAAGGTGGAGAGTTAGTATTTAATTATTTATATGACAAAGACGGAAATGTTGTACAACTAAAAGGTAGAAGTGGAGATATGATAGTTTTTCTAAGTAATCCTGTTTACACCCATGAAGTAAAAGAGGTGATAAGTGGTAATAGGTTTACTCTAGTGCAATGGCATGATGCTATAATAAATTAAGGTTTAATATGCACAACGAAGAATTAGAGATGATTGGAAGTTTAAAAGAAAAGAGTATGAATATACAAGATAGTGTTTATCAAATAATCTTCTTTATTCATAATAAAGAAGATTATGAAAGTGCAGCACAAGTTATAATTAGACATAAAATTTCAATGTCAAAACTAGCAAAAAATACTTTTAAACTTACACTTTTACAATTTGCAAAACTTGCAGATGTAGTTATTAAAATAAAAAGGGGTAAGTAAAATACTTACCCTAAAAATTCAATAATATTAACAGCAGCAGTAGCACCATCACCAGCAGCACAAACCACTTGCTTAGCAGCATCAATTCTAACATCACCAGCAGCATATAAACCAGGAACAGAAGTTTTCATTTTTAAATCAACAATAACTTCCCCTTGCTCATTTACTTCACATAAAAATGAACCATCTTCTTGTTTAATTGGCTCATTTAATACATCCCTTCCTACAAATACAAATACTCCTGGTACATTTAAATCTCTTATACTTCCATCTTCTTTACTCTTTACTTTTAGTCCTAATACCCCTGTATTATCACCATATACCTCTTCTACACTTACATTTGTAACTTCTTCAATATTTTGTGTATGTTTCATATGCTCTATTGTACTAGGTGCAGCTTTATATGTATCTCTTCTATGTACTAAATAAACTTTACTACAAATTTTTGATAAATAAACAGCCTCTTCTAAAGCAGAATCCCCACCACCAATAACAGCAACTTCTTTATTCTTATAAAAAAATCCATCACAAGTAGCACAAGTAGAGATACCTCTACCAAAGAACTCTTTTTCACCTTTAAAACCAGCTTTCTTAGGAACAGAACCAGTAGCTAATAAAACCGCTTTAGATTCAAAAGTCTTACCATCAGAAGTAGTTAAAGTAAAAATATCATTATTCTTAGAAACAGAAGAAACTAAAGACATTTCATGCTTTAAACCAAACTTCATAGCTTGAGCAGGCCAAGACTGCATTAAATCTAAACCAGACATAACTTTATCTTGACCCGGGTAATTTTCAATTTCAGAAGAACCAGTGATTTGACCACCAGGCATACCCATTTCGAACATAATAACGTTTTTTAAGCCACCTCTAGTTGCATATAAACCAGCTGTTAATCCTGCTGGTCCTCCTCCTATTATCGCTAAATCTAACATTTTTTAATCCTTATTATTGTATATTTATGATGGAATTATAGTCAGTAAAGGATAAAAATTATCTTAAGAAAAAGATTATAAATAAATAAAACTTTTCTTAAAAATAAAATCTAAAAAAAAATCCATTAAATTACTTAAATAAAAATCATTATACTTCCACCATCAAAACAAAAAAATATATTAAAGGAAAAAAAATGTTAGTAACAAAAAAAGCTCCAGATTTTACAGCAACAGCTGTTTTAGCAGATGGACAAATTGTAGAGGATTTTAATTTATATGATAATATCGGAGAAAAAGGTGCAGTATTATTCTTTTATCCATTAGATTTTACATTTGTATGCCCATCAGAAATTATCGCTTTTTCAAAAAGAGCAGATGAATTTAGAGAAAGAGGAGTAAATGTAATTGGTGTTTCTGTTGATTCTCAATTTTCTCACTTTGCATGGAGAGAAACTCCTGTTGAATTAGGTGGAATTGGAAGAGTTAAATATCCATTAGTGGCAGACCTTACAAAACAAATTGCAAGAGATTATGATGTATTATTTGAAGAATCAGTTGCTTTAAGAGGGTCTTTCTTAATTGACAAAGATGGGACTGTAAGACATGCTGTAATCAATGACTTACCATTAGGAAGAAATATTGATGAAATGATTAGAATGGTAGATACAATGTTATTTACTAATGAACATGGAGAAGTTTGTCCTGCTGGATGGAATAAAGGTGATGAAGGTATGAAAGCAGATAAAAGTGGTGTTGCTGAATACTTAGCTAAAAATGAGGGTAAACTATAATATATAAAGAGTAAGATTTTTTCTTACTCTTTTATAAGTGAAATAGGAATGATTATTTCAAAAACTGCTCCAAAATACTTTTGTTGTTTATATAAAAAATTTTCATTATAGGCTTTTATCTCTCCTTTCATACTTCTTACAATAATTTGTTCACTCATATAAAGTCCAATTCCTGTACCTTGGCTTTGATGTTTTGTTGTAAAATATGGCTCAAAAATTCTATTTATAATTTTTTCTTTTATTCCGCCAGCATTATCTTTTATCTTAATAATTGCCATATGATTATCTTTTTTTATTTCAATTAATATTATCTTATCTTTAGTGTTATTATTTGAAAATGCATCTTTTGCATTATTTAAAATATTAATTAATACTTGAATAAGTTCATTTTTTATTGTATTAAAATTAAACTCTTCAACCTCTTTAATAACTTTAATATTTCTATTTTTTAAAACTATATTTATTAACTCTAAAGTTTTATTTATTATCTCTTTTGAAGAAAAGATACTTATTTCTTTATTGTTTTTATAAAAATCACTAAAGTCATTAATTGTTTTTGAGAGATATTGTGCTGTATGATTTATATTATCTAACCCTTCTTCTAACTCTTCATCAGTTAAAGAATAAAACTCTTTTTTAAATTTTAATCCAGTAGAAACAGTACTTATTAATGAAAGAGGCTGTCTCCATTGATGAGCAATATTGCCTAACATTTCTCCCATACTTGCAAGTTTTGATTGCTGTGCTAGATATTCTTGCTGTTTAGAGTGTTCTTTTATATATTCATTTATAGATTTTTTATATTTTTTAAAAACATTTTCAAGTGTTTTTGAAATAAAAATACTAATTAATAAAATAAAAATAGTTGAAAATAAAAATATTAAAATGATATTTTTTAAATAGTGGTCAAATTGTTTATCAAGAATATTTTTTCTTTCTTTTATGATTTTATTTACTTCATCTTCATAAAAGCCTTTTCCAATTATCCAATCCCAATTTGTAATTATTTCAAAATAAGTAGTTTTAGTTTTATTTTTTTGATTATCAAATCTTTTATTTTGAGTATAAGTTATATATCCACTTTTTTTATTTAATGAAGTATCTATTATATACTGTAAAGACTTAGTTGAAATATTTTTTATCTCCTTAGCATTTTTTTGTATATACTCTTTAGTAGGATGATATAAATAGTTCCCTTTTGTATCTAAAACAAAAATATACTCATTTTTATATTGTTGCTTTTTTATATAATTTAATACTTTTTGTTTTACTGTATTTTCATAATCAATAAAATACTCTCCTGTTCCAATAAACCAATCAAAAGGCTCAAAGTGTTTATTAAAACCTATTTTTTTATATTGATTTGTCATATCACTAGGTTTATGATACCACCATTTTAAAAAACCTTCTTTTTCTTCTTTTACTTGGGAAACGATTTGCCTTGTTAGATAATTTCCTTTTCCTTCTTTAAAATTATAAAAATTAGTTCCTTCAAGATGTCTAGCAACGGGCAGCAAAATACATTTATAATCAAAAGTATAAATATAAAAATAACCTCTTCCTTCTAAAAATTTAATATCTACTAAAGCATCTTTTATCATCTTTATAATTTCATTTTTAGGTTTAGTTTTATTTTCAAGATAGATTCTATTTGCAATATTATAAGCTTCATAAACTCTGTTTTTTAGTTGAGCTTTTAACTCTTCTTCCATCTCTTCTTGAATTTTAAAGATATAATTATTGATTTTTTGGATATCTGATTTAAGTTGTTCTTTTTTTTGTTGGATATATTTTTCTTCTATTTCTTTTTTCTCTTTTTTAAAATTATTTTTATAATCCATATATAAAAATATTGAAATAATAATAAATATTGAAAAAGAAAATAAAAAAGGAGCATACTTTATAAATTTAAGTATTATATTTTCATATTTATATTTCATAAAATCTTTTTTAAAAAATTATAACAAAAAAGGGATAGATATAATATAAATATTTTAAAAAGTTTAAACATAAAGTACTATTGTGTATAATAAATAAAAATAAAGAATTCGGTGATGTTATCAGAAAAAGAAAAATCAATATTAAAAATAATAAAATTATTTCCTTTATTTCTTATTATAACTTTTTCAATAATATGTTCTTATATATTTTTTATAGAGCATAATAAACATTATGTAAAAGAGACAAATGCCTTAAAAGAAAAGTTTATTTATACTGAAAAAACAAAAATAAAAAATGAAGTAGAAAGAATCTATGAATATATTAGTTTTCATAAATCAAATAGTGAAAATGAACTAAAAGAACTTATAAAAAATCAAGTGGAAGAAGCTCATTTTATGATGAGTGGAATTTATGAAACTTATAAAAATGAAAAATCAAAAGATGAAATCATAAAAATAATCAAAGCCTCTTTAAATAAGATGAGATATTTAGATGGAAGAGGATATTTTTATATCTATGATTTAAAAGGAAATAATATTTTTCATCCCATATTAAAGTTTTTAGAGGGTAAAAGTTTATGGGAGTATAGAGATATTACGGGAAAATTGATTATTCAAAATGGTATAAAAATATTAAAAGAGAAAAAAGAAACCTTTGATGAGTGGTATTGGGAAGAACCAACTACAAAAAAAGTAAAAAGAAAAATCGGTTTTCATAAAATGTTTGAACCTTATAATATTTTTATAGGTTCAGGAGAATATATAGAAGATTTTGAAGAAGAGTTAAAAGATAAAATCTTAGAATATATTGGAAAAATCAAATATATAGATAATCAAGGTATAACTATTATAAATCAAATAGGAACAATTTTAACACATACAAATAAAGACTTAATTGGAAAAAATGTATTTAATTTAAAAAACTCAAAAGATTTTAGTATTTATAAAGAGATAATTGCTTTATCTAAAACTCAAAGTGGTTATTTAAGCTATGAAGATACTAGCCTTATAAATAAAACAGAATTTATAAATAAAATTAGTTATATAAAAGCCTTAGAAAATTGGAATTGGATTATCTTTAGTTCTTTTTATAAAGATTCAGTAAATAAGCAAATACAAGATAGAGTTGAAAATTTAGAAAAAGATGATAAGCAAACAGTTACTTCTTTTATCGTTTTAGCAATAATTTTAACTTTATTGATGCTTCTAATTTCTTATAGAATTACTAAAATTTTAGAAAAAAACTTTTTAGAATATAGAAAAAGAATTTTAGAAAAAATTGAAGAAAATCGTGAAAAAGATAATATACTAGCACAACAATCAAAAATGGCAGCTATGGGAGAAATGATAGCAAATATTGCCCATCAATGGAAACAACCCCTTTCGGTTATTTCAACTGCTGTTACAGGTTTGAAATTTGAAAAAGAGATGGGACTTTTAAAAGATGAAGATTTTAATAGGGGATTAGATAGTATTTATAACTCTGTTATTCATCTTTCTTCTACAATAGATGATTTTAGAAACTTTTTTAAACCTAATAAAGAAAAAAAAGTATTTGATTTAAAAAATATAGTAGAAAAAACTTCAAAATTAATTAGTTCTCAATTTGATATTTATAATATTTATTTTGTAAAAAATATTCAAAATGTAAAAATATTTGGTCAAGAAAATGAACTAGTTCAAGTAATGATAAATCTTTTAAATAATGCTAAAGATGCTTTAAAAGATAAAGAAGGGAAAAGACTTATATTTATTGATATTTATAAAGAAGATAAAAAAGCTTTTATTGTTATAAAGGATACAGCAGGTGGAATTCCTTCAAAAAATATAAATAAAATATTTAATGCTTATTTTACAACAAAGGGTGAAGAGGGTACTGGTATAGGACTTTATATGTCAAAAAATATTATAGAAAAAAGCTTTGAGTCTACTATTAAAGTAGAAAATAGCACCTTTATATATGAAAAAGAGCAGTTTTCAGGTGCTAAATTTACTATAGCTTTTTCTTGTGTGGAAGATTAGTTTAAATACTCTTGCAAATCTTTATGTTCTTCCAATACAAAAGCACTATTTTTATTAATATTTGTACCTCTTTTTGCTTCATGAATTAAAATATATCCTTCAAGGGAATTTCTTTTATATTCAAAAGCATTTTGTTCTGCAACTTCTGCTTCTAAAACTTTATATGAGTTATAGCTATTTAAAGATAAAAGATACTCTTTAATTGAAGAAGAACAAACAATAGCCACATCTATATTATTATCCAATAGAGTTTTTAACTCATCCCAAGTTTCAACTAATTTACCTTTATTTAAACCTGCCCTTGAGTAAATTAATGTGTAGTTTGCAGGAACTTTTTTCCTATTTTTTAAAATATTATATTTTGTATAATCAAAAAATTGAACATCTGGAAAAAGTTGCATAATATTTTGATACTCTTTTTCTTTATAAGTAAAACTCTCTTTTTCCCATAAAATATCTGAAGTTTTATTTAATTGAATTAATAGTTTAAAATTCTCTTTTTTTGCTTTTCTTTGTAGAGTTTTTATCTCTTTTATTAATTTTTCAAAAAAATCATCTTTTTGAACTAAAAACAAAAAAGTTCTTTTTATTCTTGCTTGTTTAATTTTATTTTTACTAAAGTGAGAGTTTTGAAATAATCCATTATGATAAATACAGGCAGTTACACAGCCATTTGTAGCATTTTTACATAAGTTGATTTTACTTAAATTAATAGCCTTATTATCGTATTGTATACCATACATAGGTGCATGCATTATATTTTTTTGTGCAGCTAAATATAGTGTAGCTAATATTGTATTTCCTTCAATTTTTTTTGATAATAGATTTGTTGTATTGTAGTTATATTGCAAAACTTTTCCTTTTAAAGATTAAGTAGGGCGCGTATTATATAAAGATAAAGTTAAATAACATATAATAGAGTTATAAAAGGGTTAGAATGAAAAGAGTATTATTATATTGTTGAACAACTTGCTAATGAACTTATAAACCTTTCTTTTGATGTATTTAAGAGTACTTCTTATGAAGAATCAATCAATAAATATCTAAAAGAAAATTATGATTTTATTATTATTGATTTAGATACTTTTGATGCGCCAAAATTTTTAAATAAAATATTAAAATTAAATCCTAAACAAAGAATTATTAATCTAAGCAACTCTTTAGAACTTACAACTAAAGAAGGTTGTGAAACATGTATAAAAAATTATAATAAAAAAAGATTACTTAAGCCATATGATTTAAGAATGATTTATGATTATTTAATAAACTTTGATGAAAGAGTTTGTTTAGATTACAACAAAGATTTAGAAAGTAGAAAATTATCCCATGCTTTAAGTGAAATTTCTGAATTTGAGAGTTTTAAAATAAAAGAAGATGAACTGCTGATTTTTTTAGAAGAGCAAGATAAAAATGCTTTAACTTTAAGGGAGTTTTTCTTAATTATTGAAATTTTAAATAAATATGAAATTAATTATAAAATATTAGAACAATATAGCTTGCAAATATTAAGGAATTAGATGACTAATCAAGTTTTAAAAGAAGATATTTATAAGTATTTAAATATTGCAAAAGGCATATATGTAGTTTTAGAAGTAGATTCTACAATACTTTTTGCAAATGATTATGCATGTAATTTATTGGGTGTTCCTTTAGAAAAACTAGTAGGTATGAAGTGGATTGAACATTTTTTACCAGAAGAACTTAAAACTTATATATCAAATGTATTTATTGAAATTTCTAAAAAAAATATGCAAATTAACGAATATGTTGAAAATGAAATTATTACTTTAAATGGAGAAAAAAAATTTATCTCTTGGAGAAACTCTTATATTGAAGAAAATAAAAAAGTTTCAAAAATTGTATGTTTTGGTGAAGATATTGCAGAAAAAAGAGAAATTCAAAAATATATTGAAGAAAAAGAAGAGAGACTTAAAGCAATATTTGATTTTTCACCTTTAGGAATTTTAATCTCAGATAAAACAGGAAAAATGATAGAAGCTAACTTATCTTTTTTAAATATGTTAGGCTATTGTCAAGATGAGATAATTGGCAAATCTTATTTAGATATTACTCATAAAGATATAATTAGTTTAAATGAAGAGTATTTTAATAAACTTATTGATAATGAAATAGGAATGTATAAAATTACTAAAAAATATATAACAAAAAATAATGAACTAATTTGGGGAAATGTAACAGTATCTACAATAAAAGATGATTATAATGAGATTTTATATGTTTTAGCAATAATAGAAGATATTACTGAGATGAAAAAAAGAGAAGAAGATATTATTGCTCAAAGAAAATTTCTACATACTATTATCGATGAAAATCCAAATATTATTATGGTAAAAGATTATGATGGGAAGTTTGTTTTAGCAAATCAAGCTATAGCAAAACTTTATAATACCACTACTGAGAACCTAATTGGTAAAACAGATGAAGATTTTAATCCAAATAAAGAACAAGTTGAACATTATTTATCAAATGTTAGGGAAATAATGCATTCAGATGAAACAAAAGTAGTATATGAAGAATCAACAGATAGCTTAACAGGAAAAGTAAAATATTATCAATCTATTAAAAAACCAATAGTTGATAAATATGGTAATAAACAGATTTTAATTATTGCAAATGATATTACAGAGATAAAAGAGACACAAAAAAAATTAAAAGATAATGAAGAGATGATTCATCATCAATCAAAAATGGCAGCTATGGGTGAAATGCTTGAAAATATTGCTCACCAATGGAGACAACCTTTATCTGTAATTACAACAAGTGCAAGTAGCGTAAAAATTCATAAAGAGATGGAAACTTTAACAGATGAGTTTTTAGATGAGGTATTAGATGCAATAGTAAAATCAGGAAATCATCTTTCTCAAACAATTGATGATTTTAGAGACTTTTTCAAACCAGATAAAGAAAAAGTTGAATTTAATATAGCAATTACATATAAAAAAGCGTTATTTTTAGTAAGTTCAAAATTAAAAAATAGAGAAATTAAAATTATTGAAAATATTAAAGATATAAAACTATATGGTTTTGATAATGAATTAATTCAAGTAATTATGAATCTTATAAATAATGCAAGAGATGCCTTAGAAGAGAAAAAAATAGAATATAAACTTATTTTTATAGATATTTATAAAGATGAAGAAAATAATGCAGTATTGAAAATATTGGATAATGCAGGAGGAATCCCTGTTAATATTATTGGAAAAATTTTTGACCCTTACTTTACAACAAAACACAAAAGTTTAGGTACAGGAATAGGCCTTTATATGTGTGAAGAGATTTTAGTAAAACATATGAATGGACAAATTCGTGTAAAAAATAAAGAGTATGAATATAAAAATAAGCAATATAAAGGTGCAGAGTTTACTTTAAAAATACCTATTTTAGAAAAACAAGAGGAGATATAAACTCCTTTTGTTTTAATCTTTAAAGTTTTCTATTAACTCTTTTGCTTTTTGTAAAGCTTTATCACTACTTTCTTTATCAAAAGTTAAGGCAACAGCCATTCTTCTTCCCACATGGCTTTGTGGTTTTCCAAATACTCTTACGAAAGAAGTTTTAGTAAATACATTTTCTTGTATATCAATTACAGGATTAAAAGTATCTCCTTTTGCTTTATATGCAGCACTTGCTCCTGCTCCATAATCTATAAAATCTAAAGGTAAGCCTAATACTGCTCTTACATGTAAAGCAAACTCACTTTGAGATTGTGTAATCATAGTAACCATACCAGTATCATGAGGTCTAGGGCTTACTTCGCTAAAGTAAACTTCATCACCTTTTACAAATAATTCAACTCCAAAAATCCCTCTTCCGCCTAAACCATCAGTGATAATTTTTGCAATTTCTTGAGATCTTTTTTTAGCTGTTTCACTCATATTCATTGGTTGCCAAGAAAAAATATAATCTCCATCTTGTTGAATATGACCTATTGGTTCACAAAATGCTGTTTGATTTTCATTTCTTGCTGTAAGCATAGTAATCTCATAATCAAAAGTAATAAACTCTTCAACGATTAATTCACTAGCATCACCTCTTGCTTCTTTTGCCAATTCCCAAGATTTTTCTAAGTCAGCTTTGCTTCTTGCAATACTTTGTCCATGTCCAGAAGAACTCATAACAGGTTTAATTACACAAGGAAAACCTATTTTTAAAGCTGCATTTTGTAAACCTTCAAAAGTAGTTACAAATTCATATTTTGAAGTTGGAAGTTTTAATTCTACGGCTGCAAATTCTCTAATATTTTTTCTATTCATTGTTTTATTTACTGCATCAGCATTTGGAATTACATGAAAACCTTCTTTTTCTGCTGTAAATAAAGCTTCAATATTAATAGCTTCAACTTCTGGTAAGATATAAGTTGGTTTTTCTCTTCTAATTACATCTAAAATTTCATTTTTATTTTTCATATTTATAGTATATGATTTATTTGCAACTAATTGAGCTGGTGCATTATTATAACTATCAACTGCAATTGTTTCAATACCTAATCTTTGAGCTTCTATAATAACTTCTTTACCTAATTCTCCACTTCCTAAAAGCATAATTTTAATTGAATCAGATTTTAATGGTGCACTAAATTTCATATTTTTCCTCTTTGTAATTAATTTATTGATGTTGTAAAAACTTTTTTTACAGCACCTTTAAAGTATAGTGTTTCATCTTTTTTTGTAAGTGTTAATTCTTCTTTACTCTTTGGATAAACTTTAGCAATATTTCCAACTAACCCTAAGCTATTTGCTCTTAAAAAACAAGCAGCCATACCTGTTCCACAAGCTAGGGTTTCACCCTCAACACCTCTTTCATAAGTTCTTACATAAACTTTACCATCTTGTATTTTTGCAAAGTTTACATTTGCATTATGTTCATATCTCATTTTAGAAGCAAGATTATGGTCATATTTTTCTAAATCTTCAACAATAGTAACTAAGTGTGGAACGCCTGTATCAACTATATACCAAGTAAACCCTTCTTGTTCAAACTCCTCTTTAAGTATAACTGGTTTAGTAAGTTGTGTTTCAACAATATTTTCTTCAACTGTTGATTCAATTACTCCTGCACCTGTTAAAAACTGCATTTTAGAAGAAGCTAAACCATTTGTATAAGCATAATGTGCACAAGCTCTTGTACCATTCCCACACATAGCTGCATGGCTACCATCACTATTATAAAAAAGCCACTCAAAATCATATTTTTCATGTGGAACTAAAACTATAAGTCCATCTGCACCAATACCTTCAGTTCTATTACATAATTTAATAGCTTCTTGTGAATAATCTTTTTTTATAAATGAGTGGAAAATTACAAAGTCATTCCCACTTGCACTATATTTTGTATAAGTCATATTATCTCCCCAATAACTCTTTCAACTTCATTTTGTAAATTTTTTAAATCTTTAGAATTATCTATTACAAAATCAGCCAATTGTTTTTTCTTTTCAATATCCATTTGATTTGAGATTTTTAATATTGCTTCTTTTTCATCAATATTATCTCTTTTCATTAGTCTTTGTATTTGTAACTCTTTTGGAGTATAAATTACTAAAGATTTAGGAATTGGATAGTGCATTTTTTCAAAAAATAGAGGTATATCTATAAAGTAGGGTTTATTTGCCTCTTCAAAAATTCTTGACTCTTTAATAATTTCATCTTTGATTTTAGGATGTAATAAAGCTTCAAGTTTTAGTTTATTATCTTCATTTGAAAAGATTATTTTTCCTAACTCTTTTCTTAAAACTTTTCCATCTTTTACATACTGTTCCCCAAACATTTTGATAATTTCATTACTATTCTCATCTAAAAGTTTATGGGCGATTTTATCTGCATCAATTGTTAAAAATCCATGAAGTTTTAAAAGGTTACAAACTGTACTTTTACCTGTTGAAATTCCACCTGTTAAGGCTATTGCATTTTTAAATAAATCATTACTCATAGTAAGATTTTACTATAATAATGATTTATTTTAGTTTTAATTGTAGATTATCTTCTTGCTATTCCTGTTAATGCTTTGTGAATAGCTGCAGGAAATACAAATGAAGCTTGGTGCATCTCTGATGAGTAGTATTCTAAATCATCTAATAAATCTGATCTTTGTAAAACTAAATCAGCCGTTGGATGATATTTTTTAGAGGCAATTATTGAAGTATTGTGTCCAAATCTAAATGGCATAGCTATCCAAAATTTAGATCCTACTAATTGTAAATCTTCTTTTAATTTATCTTCATCACTTTGAAAACTTTGAGTAGAAAATGTAATTAGTCCATCATCTTTTAAAATTCTATCAATATTTGCTAAAACTAATTCATCTAGTTTTACATCTGTTAAAATAATTGCATCAATATTTTTTTCATTTTTAGAATTTAAAAAAGTAATATCTCCATATTCAATATTTGCATTGTGTTTTTCTGCTTCTTTTTTTAAAGCAGGACTTGTTTGACCAATTATTAAAATATTTGAAGGTTCTTTATGTGTACATAAAGGAATATGTACCATCATTTCATTAAAAGCTTGGTTATCATTCATTGAACACGACATTAAATCCGTCCTTTTATTAATTTTTCGATATAATACCAAAAATAATTTAAAGTAAATAGATATATTTGTATGTGCTAAAAAATCACAGAAAGTTTTAATAACAAATGTGCTAGGAAGTTTTTTATAGATACAAGTATATATTGCTTCGAACTTAAAAAACATATAAAAGGTAAAGAATGTCTAAAGTTAGCTATAAAGACGCAGGTGTAGATATTGATGCTGGAAACCAGTTTGTAGAAAATATTAAACCACATGTAAAATCAACTCTAATTCCAGGTGTATTAGGTGGTATTGGTTCATTTGCAGGTGCATTTGAATTACCAACTGGATATAAAAATCCTGTATTACTTTCAGGAACAGATGGTGTTGGAACAAAATTAAAATTAGCAATTGATTCTAAGAAGTTTGATACAGTAGGTATAGATTTAGTTGCTATGTGTACTAATGACTTATTATGTAATTTTGGTGAGCCATTATTTTTCTTAGATTATTATGCAACAGCAAAATTAAATGTAGAAGAAGCAACAGATGTTGTAAAAGGTATTGCAAAGGGTTGTGTTTTAAGTGAGTGTGCATTAGTTGGTGGAGAGACTGCTGAAATGCCAGGAATGTATAAAGAAGGTGATTTTGACTTAGCTGGTTTTTGTGTTGGAATAGCAGAGAAAGAAGAATTAAATAGAATTGAAAAGGTACAAGCTGGAGATGTTTTAATCGCATTACCAAGTTCAGGAATTCACTCAAATGGATTTTCACTTGTAAGAAAATTACTTTTAGAAAAACTAGGTATGTCTTTAGATGATGATTTTCAAGGAAAAGCACTTAAAGATGTATTATTAGAACCAACAAGAATTTATGTTAAAGAGTTTAAAGCAAATAAAGAAAATATTAATGCATTAGCTCATATTACAGGTGGAGGAATTACTGAAAACTTACCAAGAGTTCTTCCCGAAGATTTAAAAGCAGTAATTAAAAGAGATAGTATAAGAGTTTTACCAATTTTTGAATTTATGTCACAACATGTGGAACTTGAAGAGATGTATAGAACATTTAATATGGGGGTTGGAATGATTTTAGTTGTAAACCCTGCAAATGTTGATGCAGTTTTAGCAAATACTGATGGTTATATAATTGGAGAATTAGCAAGTGGTGCTAAAGGTGTAGAATATATTTAATAAAAAATATTAAATATTATAAAAAAGGCAAGAAGTTTTTTCTTGCCTTTTTTTATACTTTTTTTGTAGTTGAAACAAATAGTGCTGCAATTAATAAAAAAGTCCCTGTTACTCTATTTTGAATCTTCATTGCTTTTACATCTTTTACTAAAAATCTAAGTTTTGAAGCCAAAGAAGAATACCCTGTCATAACAATAATATCTATTACACATAAAGTTATAGAAATAATTATAAATTGTATCCATAGAGATTCATTTGGGTTTAAAAATTGAGGTATAAAGGCAACTAAAAAAATAGTAGCTTTAGGATTTGTTAAATTAATTAAGGTTGCAGTTAAAAAAGCCTTTTTCATATTGTATTTATCAATTTTTTCTATCTCTTCATTAATTTCAACTTTTTCAAAAATTTTACTTAAGCCTAAATAGACTAGATAAATAACTCCAACATATTTAATAATATTAAATAAAAGTACAGACTTTATAATAAGTGCCCCAAGACCAATTACAACTATAAAAGTTTGAGCTAATAATCCTAATTGAAGGCCAAAAATTGTAGCATAGGATTTTTTAAGTCCATATTTTAAACCATAATTCATAGAAACAACAGCACCAGCTCCAGGTGAAACTGAAATAGCAATTCCTGCTAAAACAAGGGTAATCCATAAATCAAATTGCATAAAAAAACCTTGAAAATTAAATAAGTGAGATTATATAAAATAGAAGTAGTTATGAAGTTTAAGTAGTAGCTTTTTGCTACTACTTATAAAATTTATGCAGCTTTTTTAGCAATTTTTTTAGCAGCTTTTTTAGCTTTTTTAACTTTTGATAATTTTAAATTTGTAACTTTTTTAGCAACTTTTTTTGTTAATTTTTTAATATCATCTTTTTTCTTTGCAACTTTTTTTACAGCTTTTTTAGCAATTTTAGCAACTTTTTTTTCTTTTAATTCTTTTGACATGTCTCTTTCCTTTTTCTATTTATATTATATAAAAAAGTTATATAATATGGTGATTATACATAAGAAAAATAGAAAAGTCAATAGTTTAATTGTAAAAATTCTGAAAACTTATAAATCATTGTAAAATAGAGTACTTAACCTCTTCATAATAAACATTTGGATATAATATTGAGTTTTACTAAAAAGATATATTTTTTAAGGATAAGTAAATGTTATTAACACCAGGTCCAACTCCTGTACCAGAGTTTGTAAGAAAAGCAATGGCTGATATAACTATTCACCATAGAACGCCAGAATTTGAAGCAATATTTGCACAAACAAGAGAGTTACTTTTTGAACTATTTGGAATGGATGAGGTAGTTATGCTTGCTTCTAGTGGTTCAGGTGCTATGGAAGCTTGTGTTACAAACTTGACTCACAAAAAAGCATTAACTATTAGTTCAGGGAAATTTGGTGAGAGATTTGGAAAAATCTGTAAAGCATTTGATATTGCATATACAGAAATAACTAACGAATGGAACACTCCTGTAAGTGTTGAAGCTGTTGTTGAAGCTGTAAAAAATGATAGTGAAATTGACGCTATTTTTATTCAACTTTGTGAAAGTGCTGGAGGGTTAAGACATCCAGTTGAAGAGATTGCACAAGAAGTTAAAAAAATCAATAAAGATATTATGATTATTGCAGATGGAATTACTGCAATTGGTGTAGAAAAAATTGATACAACAAATTTAGACGCTGTAATTACAGGAAGTCAAAAAGCTTTAATGTTACCTCCTGGATTGGCAATTATTGGATTAAGTAATGCTGCTGTTTCAAAAATTGAGACAAAAGCAAGAGGTTTTTATTTTAATTTAGCAACAGAAATTAAAAAACAAAAAACAAATACTACTGCTTGGACAGCTGCAACTACTTTAATTATTGGATTAAAAGAGATTTTAGTTTATATTAAAGAAAATGTAGGCTTTGATAATTTATTTAAATCAACTGCATTAAGAGCAGAAGCAACACTTGAAGCTTTAAAAGCTATTGGATTTGAAATTTATCCAAAAGTTCCTGCAAAGGCTATGACAACAGTTTATACTGAGCAATCAAATCAAATTAGAAAAATTTTAAAAACTAAATACAATGTTAATATTGCAGGTGGACAAGATCACTTAAGTGGAAAAATCTTTAGAATTAATCATATGGGATTAGTTGAAGATTTTGAAGCTGCATGGGTTGTAAACGCTATTGAATTAACTTTAGATGAATTAAATATTAGAACATTTGATGGAACAGCAAATAGAGTGTTTGTAGAGAAAATGTTTAAGGCTTAATTATGGTTTTTGAACACGAAATACCAAAAGGAAGCAGATTATATTTTGGGAAGAAAGCAAAACAAAAAAGAGAATTGGAGTATAAAATCAGTTCATTATTAGATAATAATGATTTTGAAGAGATAATTACTCCTAATTTCTCTTACTCACAACATCAATCTATTCATAATTGTAGAAAGCTAATTAAGTTTTCTGATGAACAAAATGAACAAGTATCATTAAGAGCAGATTCAACTCTTGATGTTGTAAGAATTATTACAAAAAGATTAGGTAGAACAACAACTCATAAAAAATGGTTTTATATTCAGCCTATTTTTACTTATCCTTCAACTGAAGAGTATCAAATTGGTTGTGAGTGGATAGGACATGATAATATTGCAGATATTATAAATTTAAATGTTAGTATTTTAAAAGAGCTAGATATTAACCCAATTTTACAAATTGCAAATATAAAAATCCCAAGATTAGTTAGTAAAGAGTTGGGAATTGATATTGAACTATTTATTAATGGCGAAATTGCACAATTATTTGAGCTAAATAATGAATGGTTAAGTGAACTTCTAAAAGTAAAAGATATTAAAGATTTAGAAAATATAATTGCAATGGTACCAGCAAGTATTAAAGAAGAACTTGTAAGTCTTTTAGACAAAGTAAAAGAAGTAAACTATGATAATATCGTAATTTCTCCATTATATTATGGATCATTAAAATATTATGATGGTATCTATTATAGGGTTATTGATGGTAACTCAATTTTAAGTAGAGGTGGAATGTATAGTAGTGAAGGTTTAACTTCATTAGGATTTGCACTTTATACAGATAATTTATTAAAAATTTTAGAGGATTAGGAATGAAAGCAGACTTAATAGTTGGAATTCAATGGGGAGATGAAGGAAAAGGTAAGATAGTTGATATGCTTGCTCAAAAATATGATATTGTATGTAGAAGTCAAGGTGGACACAATGCAGGACATACTATTTGGGTAGATGGAATTAGATATGCCTTACACTTAGTTCCTTCTGGAATTTTAAATCCAAATGCAATTAATATTATTGGAAATGGAGTAGTTTTAGCACCAGAATCTTTAATTAAAGAGATGGAACAATTTGAAAATTTAGAAGGTAGATTATTTATCTCTGATAAAGCTCATTTAAATTTACCTTATCACTCGCTAATTGACCAAGCAAGAGAGAAATTAAAAGGTGATAAAGCTATTGGAACAACAGGTAAAGGAATAGGACCTGCATATTCTGATAAAATCAATAGAATAGGTCATAGGGTAGGAGAGTTATTAAATAGTGATAAACTAGCTAGTTCAATTATTGAATATTTTGAACAAAATAGAGCAATTTTTGATGTTTTAGAAATTTCAACTCCAAATGAAGAAGAATTAAAAGCTTTATTAAAAGAGTATAAAAAAGCTCTTGCACCATATATTACAAATACTACAAATATGTTATGGAATGCACTTGACAATGGGAAAAGAATTCTTTTAGAAGGTGCACAAGGAACAATGCTTGATATTGACCATGGAACATACCCTTATGTTACTTCATCAAGTACAGTAAGTGCAGGTGCTTGTACAGGATTAGGTTTAGCTCCAAGAGATATTGGAGTGGTTACTGGTATTGTAAAAGCATATTGTACAAGGGTAGGAAATGGACCTTTCCCATCTGAAGATTTAGGTAAAGATGGTGATATTATGGCAGAAGTTGGGAAAGAGTATGGAACAACAACTGGTAGAAAAAGAAGATGTGGTTGGTTTGATGCCGTTGCTGTTAAACATGCAGGAAGATTAAATGGATGTGACCAATTAGCACTTATGAAACTTGATGTTTTAGATGGTTTTGAAACAATTAAAATCTGTAAAGGTTATAAAGTTGATGGAAAAGAGATAAATTATGTACCATCTTCTTTAGATGATTTAGAGCCTGTTTATGAAGTTTTAGATGGATGGGATAGTGTAGTTGGTATTAGACAGTTTGATAAACTACCACAAAATGCAAAAAAATATATTGAAAGAATTGAGGAATTAACTGGTGTTAAAGTGGGGATTATTTCAACTTCACCAGAGAGAGACGATACTATTATAAGAGGGTAGGCTATGAGAATTAAGTTACATCATACAAAATATATAGCAAGAAGAGTAGCTAGGGATTTAGTTAACTGTGACTTTGTTGAAGTAAGAAAAACAAAGGACGAAATAACTCAAGAGATTCAAAGAATCTTAACAGAAGATATTGAAAAAGAACATGATTTAGATGAAAAAGTTGCAGAGATTCTTGAAGCACAAGAAGCTGAAATTGAGTTTTTAAATGCAGATTATAGACAGCTATTTTGGATGACAAAAAAAAGAATGGCTAATGAGTTTGGTGTAATTTTAAATAATGAAGATAGATTTTCGGATATAGCGCACAAAATGTTAGATTATTTATGGGAAGAAGACTATATCCATTACACTTGTTCTGATAATCAAGTGAAAAATGTTATTTTTACATCAATTGATGAGTTTTTAAAAGGGTTTGAAGAGTCAGATAGTGCAGTACTTGAAAAAATAAAACACTATAAAAGAAAATTGATACCAGGTACTGAAGAGTACGATATTGTTTATAATAGACTTTATGAAGAAGAATTAATAAAACGAGGGTTAATGTAAAATGCAAAAAGTTTGGATTTATTTAGAAAACGGGGTATATTTAGAGGCGAACTCTTTTGGTGCAACAGGAACAAGTGTTGGAGAAATTGTATTTAATACTTCATTAACAGGATACCAAGAAATTATTTCTGATCCTTCATATGCTGGACAATTTATTACTTTTACTATGCCAGAAATTGGTAATGTTGGAGTTAATAAAGATGATATGGAAAGTATTACTTGCCATTGTAAAGGAATTTTAGTTAGAAACTATCATCATGAATACTCTAACTTTAGAGCTCAAAAAGACTTAGATGCTTTATTAAAAGAGCATAATGTATTAGGTATTTGTGATATTGATACTAGATATTTAACTAAAATGGTAAGAGATGAAGGTGCAATGATGATGATTGCATCAACAGAAATTCATGATAAAGATGAGTTAAGAAAACTATTACAAGAAAGTCCAAGAATTGAAGATATTAATTATATTGAAGAAGTAACAACAAAAGAGCCATATATTCATAAGTTTGGTGCATGGAATCATAGTACATTATCATATAATAAAGCAGTTATGAGTGATAAAAAAGTTGTGGTTATTGATTTTGGTGTAAAAAGAAATATCTTAAATGAATTAGTTGAAGTGGGATTAGAAGTTGAAGTTGTTCCTGCAAGTTTTAAAGCTGATGATTTAATTGCTAGATTTGAAGCTGGTGAAATTGGAGGTATCTTTTTATCAAATGGACCAGGGGACCCTCTTACACTTAAAAGTGAAAAAGAGCAAGTTCAAAAACTAATAAATGCAAATATTCCAATGTTTGCTATTTGTTTAGGTCACCAAATGCTTTCAATTGCACATGGACATGATACATATAAATTAAAATTTGGTCAGCATGGTGGTAACCATCCTGTTGCAAATCCAAATACTAAAATTGTGGAAATTACTGCTCAAAATCATAATTATAATGTTCCTGATAGCATTACTGAAATTGCAGATGTAACACATATAAATTTATTTGATAATACTATTGAAGGGGTTAAATATAAAAATAAAGATATTTTCTCTGTTCAACATCACCCTGAGGCAAGTCCTGGACCACACGAGTCTAAATATATTTTTAAACAATTTGCACAAATTGTAAAATAGATTTGCAAACTTTAAGTAATAAATAGAAATTCAAAATAAATGAATTTCTGTTTTGCTTTAATATCAAACTAATTAAATCAAACTAGCAATTTTATGAATAATACATTTTAATAAGAAATTTTAGAAAATAAAAAATATAGCCAGTTTAAAACTGGCTATTATAAGATAAAGTTTTGTAGTAAGTAATAAGTTCCCGCACTTGCAATTCCAGCAGCAATTCCAGCTAATAAGTCATCCCCCATAACTCCCCAGCCACCTTTTACATTTTTATCAATTCTTCCAATAATTGAAGGCTTCCAAATATCAAAGATTCTAAAAAATATAAAAGCTAAAGCACCTAAAATTATCATATTTGATTCATTAATTCCACAAATTGAAAGGGCAATCCACATTCCAGCTAGTTCATCAATAACTATTTCTTTACTATCATGAATACCAACTTGTTCTTCATATTTATCTATTTCTTTTGCAGCAATAACACTAATTAACAGTGCCAACAAAAATAGTGTTGATACATGAATATATTGTAATAAAAATAAACCCATAAGAAGTGAAACAAAACTTCCTACAGTTCCTGGTGCTTTAGGGCTTAATCCACTAAAACCCACAGTTAAGAAAAATTTTCTCAAAATATAGTCCTTATTTTTTCTTTTCAATACCTAATTTTTTTCTTTTTTCCCAAAGAGATTTTCTAGAAATACCAAGTTTTTTACTTAATTCTGTATCTGGATATTTCCCTTGAAATGATAAAACCATCATTTTTACATAATCATTTATAGTCATAATATTATTATTTAAAACTACTAAATCAGGTCTATTAAATTCTAGTTTTCTATATGGGAAATCTTCTTCTTTTTCTAAAGAAGTAATAATACATTTTTTATCTTCAATTAGCTTTATTAAGTTATCTTTTGCATTTTTCTTTAAAGTATGATAATCAGTTAAATAAACAATTCCTTTAAAAGGATTTGTAAGCTCTTTTTGCCAATTATCTGAATTTAATGAAACAAATTTTACACCCAAATCCATCTTTCTTGCTAATTCAAAAACTAATTTATCTGCACATTTTTGTGAGTTTGATTCAATCAAAGTTGGAAAAGATGGAGGAAGAGACTGCTCTTCTAAATCAATTTCTTGAAAAATAAAATCTAAATATCTTCTCATTGTATTTAGTTCTTGTCTTAATGATCTACACTCTTTATAATGATAGATTTTTCTTACTAGTTCATCCATTATAAATGGCTTCATAATATAATCTTTTGCACCATCTTTAATAGGATTAGTAACTGTTTCATCTGAAATATATGAAACAAGTAAGATAACAATAGAATCTTTATATCTTTTTATAATATTTTTACATTGTAATGAAGGCAATGAAGTTGATAACAATACAATATCATACTCTTTTGTTAAACTATCAATATTTGGTGATTCTACATAATCACAACTATGACCATCATCAAGTAGTCTTGAAACAACTTTTTGAGCTAAATAGATTTCACTTTCAATAATTAATATATTCATACTTTTTTCCAATCATAATATTTTAGTGTTGCTATACTTTGCACAGCAACTCCTTCTTTTCTTCCAATAAATCCAAGTTTTTCAGCAGTTGTTGCTTTTATATTTACAAATTGTTTTTCAATATTTAAAAGTTCTGCTAATTTTGATTTTATTTGAGATTTATAAGGATTGATTTTTGGTTGTTGAGCAATTATTGTTAAATCAATATTTACTATTTCATAACCTACATTGTAGATAAATTTTACAATATCTTTTAATAAGATTTTTGAATCTACATTTTTATATTTTTCATCAGTATCAGGGAAAAACTCTCCAATATCTCCTGCACCACATGCCCCTAAAAGAGCATCTATAACAGAGTGGATTAATACATCTCCATCACTATGTGCTTTAAATCCATAATCAACATCTATTTCTATTCCACCAAGGTACATCTTTTTATTTTCTTCAAAAGGATGAATATCAAAACCCGTACCTGTAAAAAAGTTTTTAGAAGGAGCTTGAAACTCTTTTAAAATTTCTATATCATTTTCAAAAGTTAATTTTTTACTTCTATTTGAACCTTGAATATATTTTATTTTTCCACCATTTGCTTTAATAGCAGAGCTATCATCAGTATATTCAATTTGAGTTTTTAAAGCTTGTTTTAGGATTTTAGTATTTGAAAGTTGAGGAGTTTGAATTAGTTTTACATTTTCTCTATTAATTGTCTCTTCATTATAAATTACTGTATCAGAAACATTGAGTATAGGCACAATACAGTCTGCTTCATTTTTGAGTTTAATTAAGCTAGTAATTACTTCTTTGGGAATATCAACTCTTGCCACATCTGTAATCATTATATAATCAGTTTCTACTTCAGCTAGAGCATTTTTTATAGAGTTTTGTCTTGTATCTCCACCTTCTATAAAAGTTATCTCATCACTAAAATTTTTCATATAATTTAGTTCATCTTTATGAGAAGTAACAATCACTTTATCAAAGTTATAATAAGAAGTGAGTTTTTTTGAAACATGAAGCCACATAGGTTCATTCCCCACTCTCAACCACTGTTTTTTGGAACTTAAAGCAAATCTAGAAGATGTTCCAGCACAAAGAATTAATAAGGTTACATTAGACAATTGTATTCCCCTTGTGTAAAAAAGTTACAAATTATAGTCTAATGTAACTTATGCGAAATTTAAGGTTCTTTACTAATTTTTACTTTCAAGGAATCTATTGCATTTACTAAAGGTTCAATATCAAAATTATATTCAATTGCTTTTGCAATTGCTCTTTTAATAGTCCCATCACTTAGGGGCTCTGTAATATCACATAGTATTTTTACTATCTGTAAAATTTGAGCTTTTTTTATGAATTCTTTTGGGCATGAATCTAAATCATTAACAAAACCTATTGTGAAAATTAAGTTAGGACTAAGATTCCAGTGTTTAAATATATTTGCAGTTATCCTAGAACATGAAAATCCCATAAACTCTTTTTCTACATTTTCAATATCATTTTCTTTTAATTTATCTTGAAATTCTTGAATAAGATTGTTTTCTACTATTAAATCTGAAATAATAAACTTTCCAATTTCTTGTAAAAATGCAGCAAGCATTAGTTCATCTTTTAACCCCTCATCAACTGAAGAAATCCATGCATTAATTAGCATTGACGAAAGATTTGAAATAAATAAAAAATCATCAGTAGTTGCATCATAAGCTTCAAGATTTGATTTTATTAAGTTTTGAACAACAGAGCCTAAAGCAATAGAGATACAAAAGTTTGTACCTAATAATGAAATAGCTCTACTTGGTGTTTCTACTTTATCTTTAAAAGCAAACATAGCAGAATTTGCAACTCTTAAAATAGTAGTAATCATTAAGGGGTCTTTTTCTATTATTGAACGCAATTCTCTAGGGTCTTTATTAGGAAGTTTTCTAAACTTTTCTAATTCCAAAACACTTTTTGGAAGGGGAGGCAGGGAGTCGATTTTTTCAATAATTAGTTCTTTCATAATTTTTCCTAAAAGTTTATTGTTAAAATTATAGCAAGTTATAATTGAACTAAAAGAAAAGTCTTAATTTAATATTATCTACACTTAATCTTAATAAAGTCAATTTAGATAAAATACTTAAGGTTATATAATAATAATTTGATATAATCAGAGCAAACTTTATATTAGGATTTTATAATGAGAGATTGGCTTGACAATCATAAAGATGATACTGTAAGAACTCAGATGTATTATGCAAAAAAAGGTATTATTACACCTGATATGGAATATGTAGCGAAAGTGGAAAATTTAGATCCAGAACTTGTAAGAAGTGAAATTGCAAGAGGAAGATTAATTATTCCTGCAAATGTTAATCATAAACATTTAAAACCTATGGCTATAGGTATTGCGGCTAGTTGTAAAATAAATGCGAATATTGGTTCTTCTGCACTAGCATCAAATATTGAAGGTGAAATTGAAAAAGTTGATGTTTGTTTAAAATATGGTGCAGATACTATTATGGATTTAAGTACAGGTGGGGATTTAGATTCTATTAGAAAAGCAGTAATTGAACACTCAACTGTGCCTATTGGAACAGTGCCTATTTATCAAATTTTACATGATTGTAAAGATAAAATTGAAGATTTAAGTATTGATAAAATGTTGGCTGTTTTAGAAAAACAAGCACAACAAGGTGTTTCTTATTTTACTATTCATGCAGGTTTTTTACTTCAATTTATGCCTCATGTTGCAAAAAGAAAAATGGGAATTGTTAGTCGTGGTGGTTCTTTAATGGCTGCTTGGATGATGCATTATCATAAAGAAAACCCATTTTATGATGCTTTTGATGAAATTTTAGATATTTGTAGAAGATATGATGTTTCTTTATCTTTAGGAGATTCATTAAGACCTGGTTGTTTAGCAGATGCTAGTGATGAAGCACAATTAAGTGAGCTTAAAATTTTAGGTGAATTAACTTTAAGAGCATGGGAAAAAGATGTTCAAGTTATGATTGAAGGACCTGGACATGTACCTTTAAATCAAATTGAAAGAAATATGAAACTTGAAAAAGAGTATTGTCATGAAGCACCATTTTATATCTTAGGACCATTAACTACTGATATAGCTGCTGGATATGATCATATCTCTTCTGCAATTGGAGCTGCTGTTGGTGGATGGCATGGAGCTAGTATGCTTTGTTATGTTACTCCAAAAGAGCATTTAGGGTTACCAAATGCTGAAGATGTAAGAAATGGTATTATTGCATATAAAATTGCAGCACATAGTGCAGATATTGCAAGGGGAAGAAAAGGTGCAAGGGATATTGATGATGAGATGAGTGATGCTAGATATGGCTTTGATTGGAATAAACAATTTGAATTATGTTTAGACCCAGAAAGAGCAAGGGAATATCATGATGAAACTCTTCCTCAAGATGTATTTAAAGAAGCCGAATTTTGTTCTATGTGTGGACCAAAATTTTGTTCATATAAAATTACTCAAAAAATCGTTAGCGAACATGGCGATAAAATGGTAAATGCGGGATAAAGCAATAAAAATTTAAAAGAGAGTGACTTTTCACTCTCTTTTTTTTAGTCTAAATTTTTTGGGTAAATTTTTTTTTACTTAAAATAAAGTATAAAATTAAGACAAAAATTATCCTATTTGTTTTATAATACATAAAATTTTTAAAATTAAGGAATTAATATGGCAACAATAGCAGATATTAAAAGTGCATTAGAAAATGTAAAATATCCTGGGTTTGCTAAATCTATTGTAGATTTTGGATTTGTAAAAGATGTTCAAGTAGAAGGTTCTGCCTGTATTATTACACTTGAAATTACTTCAAGTGCACCTGAAGTTGAAGAAAACTTAAGAAAAGATATTCATTCTTCATTAGTAGGAGTTGTTGAAAATATAACATTAAATATAAAAAAACCTGAAGCACCATCTCAACAAAGTAATAGTGTAAGTGGAAAAAATATAGCACCTCAAATTAAAAACTTTGTAATGGTAAGTTCTGGAAAAGGTGGAGTTGGTAAATCAACAACAACTGTAAACTTAGCAGTAGCAGCAGCTATGCAAGGCAAAAGAGTAGGTATCTTAGATGCTGATATTTATGGACCAAATATTCCAAGAATGATGGGAATAAATGGAAAAGAAGTAGAAGTTATTGGAAATAAAGCAAGACCATTTAAAGCTTATGGTGTTGATGTTATGTCTATGGGATCATTAATGGAAGAAGGTCAAGCCCTTATTTGGAGAGGTGCTATGATTATGAAGGCTATTCAACAATTATTAAGAGATATTTTATGGGAAGACTTAGATATTTTATTTATTGATATGCCTCCAGGAACAGGAGATGCTCAATTAACTTTAGCTCAAAGTGTACCTGTAACTTGTGGTATAAATGTTACTACTCCTCAACATGTTGCCCTTGATGATAGTAGAAGAAGTTTAGATATGTTTAAAAAACTTCATATACCAATTGGTGGAATTATTGAAAATATGAGTGGATTTATTTGTCCAAAATGTAATGAAGAATCAGATATTTTTGGAATGGGAACTTGTAATGAATTAGCAGAGCAATATAATACTCAAGTTTTAGGTCATTTACCAATTGAACCTGCTATTAGACAAGGTGGAGATAATGGTAAACCAATAGTATATTTCCAACCAGAATCACAAACTGCAAAAAGATATATGCAATCTGCACAAAAATTAATTGCATATATTGATGATATAACAGGAACAGTATCAAATGCTTCTATTCAGCCAACAACACCTCCAGGGGTGAGTGCTTGCAGTAGTGCAGGTGCTTCATCTTCTTCTCACAATGGTGGTGGATGTGGTTGCCATTAAGTAAAGAGTTTTTACTCTTTACTTCTTTTTTAATAAATCTTCTATATATTATATTCATATTATAAAAAAGGCTTTTATATGAATATGGAAAAAATCCAACAACAAATTAAAGAGTTTTCAAAACAAAGAGATTGGGATAAACACCACAATCCAAAAAATCTAGTAATGGCTTTAAGTGTAGAAGCTTCTGAACTTTTAGAAATTTTTCAATGGCTAGAAAGTAATCAAACTTTAAATTTAAGTGAAGAAAAATTAACTCATGTAAAAGAAGAAGTTGCTGATATTGCTATTTATCTAATAAGAGTTTGTATGGCTTATAATATTGATTTAGAAAATGCTATATTTGAAAAGATGAAAAAAAATGAATTAAAATATCCCTTAGTTGATAAAGAAGGCAATAAAATAAATTATAAGAAAAACTAATTATAAAAGTTAATATCTAGCTTATTTTTAATGCTATATAATTTTTATATATAACATATAAGGAGAAGATATGTTTTTAGGAAAAATAGCACTTTTAATAGTGGGTGGATTACTTATATTTATGGGATTAAGTTTTATTGTAAAAACATTTTTAAGAAAAGAGGAGTAAAATTTACTCTTCTATTCTTGAGTTTTTCTCTTCTATTCCAGAAATACCAAATCTTCTAGCTAACTCTTGTTTTACCCTATCAGGGCTTATATTTTTGCTTGCAAGTGCTACTAAGCAGTGATATAATAAATCAGCACTTTCATATACAATTTCTTCTTCATTATTATCTTTAACTGCAAAAGTTAGCTCTCCTGCTTCTTCTACAATTTTTTTAAGCATTGAGTTTTGTTTACCTTTTAATAGTTTTGCTGTATAAGATTTTGACGGGTCATCATTTTTTCTTTCAAGTATAGTATGATAAAGTGTCTCTATTATTCCATAAGCAGCAGTTGTATCAACTTCAACTTTTAAAACCTCTTTTGTTGTTTCTAAATTAGTAAAAAAACATGATTTTCTTCCAGTATGACAAGCAACACCAATTTGTTCAACTTTTAATAAAATTGTATCATTATCACAATCTAATAAAATCTCTTTAATATTTTGAAGATGTCCTGAACTTTCACCTTTTTTCCAAAGTCTTTGTTTACTTCTACTAAAGTAGTGAGCTATTTTTGTTTCAAGTGTTAATTCTAGTGCTTCTTTATTCATATATGCAAGCATTAATACTTCATTTGTTTTTGCTTCTTGAGTAATAACAGGAATTAGATTATTCATCTTCTCCCAATCAATTTTATCTACCATACTCATTTGATTTCCTTATTCTGCTTTGATTTTTGGGCATTTTACAAAAAAAGTGCTTTTGTTTCAATGCCAATTAAAACTTTTTACCTACTTCAACTTCTATTTTTTCTATCTCTTTTGTCTCTTCATTTATTTTAAAATTACTTTTAAAATTATCGTGGTTTTCTTTAAAAGGTTGTTGTAACTCTTCTTGGGCATTGTTTTTATATGTAACAATACTCTCTTTGTGTTTTGGGGCCTCTTGCAATTTTTGTTTTATATTTTCATATTTATCTAAATCATCTTCTTTGTAGTTTTTTTCTTTTGGAAGTTCAGTAATTAGTTTTTTTTGTTCTATTTGAATATTTGAGTAGTCAATTTTATCTTTAGCGTTTAAAGCTAGAAATAGTAAGCTTATTAGTAATATATATTTCATTTTAATAAAATAAGAAGTAAAAAATTACTTCTTATTCTCCTTTTATTTATTGTTTATTGCTGTGTCCCTTGTTTTATCTTTAGTATCAACCCAGATATTAGGAGTAGAACCACCAGGTGTTAAGAAAATTTTAGCATCTTTGTTTTCTTTAAGTGCATCATTAAATTTCCCTTGAATTTGGATTTGTTGCATCTCTAATAGGTTTCTAGTTAAAGAATCAGCAATTACTTTATTTGCTGCAGCTTGTGCTTTTGCTTCAATAGTTACAGCATCTGCTCTACCTTGAGCTTCAATTCTGTTTTTATCTGCTTCCCCTTTAGCTAAGGCAGCTTTTTTCTCAGCTTCTTGTTTAGCTCTTTGAACTTCGTATCTTACTCTTTCTGCTTCTTGATTTGCTATTTGAACTCTTTCAATTTGATCTTTAATTTTTTGAGGTAATACAATCTCTCTTAATTGAACTGATTCAATAGATACAGGTTTTGTCTCTAAAGCTTCAATTTGAGTTCTAATTCCATCTTCAATCATAGTTGCAATTTCATTTCTTTTTGTAGGAAGTGTTTCAGCATTAAATCCACCAACAACATTTCTTACAATATTTCTTACAACTGGGTCAACAATTTTATCTTCCCATCTAAGACCCCAAGTAGCAATAGTATTTGGTGCACCCTCTGCTGTTAATCTATATTGAACTGTTAATTCAATAGAAACAGGTAATCCCCTTGCATCTAGAATATTAATTGCAGGATAGCTTCTAATACTTTGGTCAAAAGCACCCATATCTTCAAAAGTTTTATAGTTGATTAATCTAACTTTAGTATCAACAATAATAACTTTTTGGAATACTGGAATATATAAATGAAATCCCGGTCTTAATGGAGTATCACTATATTTACCTGTTGTTGATTTAATACCTACTTGTCCTGATTCAATGATTACAAATGGTTTAAAAACAAATAGCAAAATAATTGCAATTATAATTGCATAAATAAATCCTGCTTTTTTCCCAAAATTTTTGAAAAACTCAGGAGTTTCAAATGGTGGTTGATAGTTTCCACCATTTCCTCCTCCTGAATTATTGTTTTGTTGTCTATTTTTAAAATAGTCGTTATCAATTGGCATATTATTCCTTTTATTAGTTTATATATGTCAAATATTTTAAATACTTTTCATTTTTTCCGCTTACTGCATCAAAATATGCAGTTTGTAATTTTTCTGTAATTGGTCCTCTCGCACCATTTCCAATAATTCTCGCGTCCACATCCCTTATTGGAGTAACTTCAGCAGCAGTTCCTGTAAAGAATGCTTCATCAGCAATATAAATCTCTTCTCTTGTAACTCTTCTTCTTACTACTTCAATACCCATATCTTTTGCTAAATCAATAATTGTAGCTTGTGTAATTGATTCTAAAGAGTTATCATTTGGTGGAGAGATTAAAACTTCATCTCTAACAATAAAGAAACAAGCACCACTTGCTTCTGCAATATACCCTTGGTCATCTCTTAATAAAGCTTCATCATAACCAGCCTCAACAGCTTCATATTTAGCCATTTGAGAATTTAAATAATTTGCAACAGCTTTTGCTTTACCCATTCCTGAAGTATTTGGAGTTCTTGTCATTGAAGATATTTTTACTCTAACACCTTTTCTTAAGCCTTCTTCTCCTAAATATGCACCCCATTCCCAAGCTGCAACAGAAACTTTTACAGGAGCCTCTTTATGATATAATCCCATAACACCATACCCAAGGTAAACTAAAGGTCTAATATAAGCTCCATTGAAAAGTTCATTTTTTTGAAGTAATTCAACTTGAGCTTTATTTAACTCTTCAACGCTAAAAGGTACATTCATTAATGTCATCTTTGCAGAATTAATTAATCTTTTTGTGTGCTCATTTAATTTGAAAATTGCACATCTACCATCAACAGTTTTATATGCTTTTGTACCCTCAATAGCACCATTACCATAATGTAACGTATGACTTAGAATATGTGTGTTCGCTTCATGCCAAGCAACATATTCACCATCCATCCATATATATTTAGCTTCTGTCATTTTAATTTATCCCAAATAAAATTTTTAGTTAATATTCTATCCAAATAAAATTAAAATAACCTCTTATTGCTATTTTAACTTTTTTTATACTATATTTATTAATTGCAACTTAGTGGCATACAAAAGCTATTTTATATAATTTTATATTAAAGCAAAACATAGTAAAAGATATAAATTTATTATTAGGATTATTATGAGTCAGCAACAATTTTGGAATGAAAAATTTACAAAGGATGGATATTTGTATGGAATTAATCCAAATGAGTTTTTAGCTTCAAAACTAAATTTGTTTAAAAAAGATTCAAAACTTTTATGTTTAGGAGAAGGAGAGGGAAGAAATGCCATTTTTTTTGCAAAAAATGGTTTTAAAGTAAAAGCAATTGATGTTTCTAATATTGGTTTAGAAAAATTACAAAAAAGAGCAAAAGAGCAAAATTTAGATATTAATACTTTATGTATAGATTTAAATCATTGGCAAGCTAATGAAAAGTATGATGTAATTATCGCTTCATATTTACATATGTATAAAAATGAAAGAGAAGAGTTATTTTTAAAAATAGAAAACTCTTTAAATATAAAAGGCTATTTTGTTGCTGAATTTTTTTCACAAAATCAATTATCGTATAATAGTGGAGGTCCAAAAGATACTGAACTTTTATACACAATAGAAGATTTTAAAAATAATTTTAACTCTTGTACAAAACAAATAAGTGAAGAAATAGTTTTTCTAAATGAAGGTAGAGGACATCAAGGCAAAGCAAGTGTTATTAGAGTAGTTATTCAAAAGAGCTAGTTTACCTACTCTTCAACTACTTTTATATATACTATCTAATAATAATTTATATCAACAATAATTATACTAGAGAAAAGAATGAGAAAAAAAATAGAAGATCTTATAGATAATAGAGTTTTAGTAATTGATGGTGCGATGGGAACACAGCTTCAGGTTGCTGAAATAAAAGACGAATATTGGTACTATGAAGGGGAGAATTTAGAAGGATGTAATGAACTTTTAAATTTAACTGCTCCTAATGTAATAGAAAAAATATATAGTGCATATGCTTATGCAGATGCAAACCTTATAAGTACAAATACTTTTGGCTCAATGCCTTGGGTTTTAGATGAGTATGGAATAGGACATATGTCTTATGAACTTTCAAGACTTGGAGCAAAAATTGCAAGGGAAGTTTGTGATAGCTATCAAAGTGATGAAAAGCCTAGATTTGTCCTTGCTTCAATAGGACCTGGAACAAAATTACCCTCTTTAGGGCATATTGAATATGATGAAATGTTTGAGGGTTATAAAACAATGGCTAAAGGTTTACTTGATGGAGGTGCAGATATTTTCCTTCTTGAAACATGCCAAGACCCTTTACAAATTAAAGCAGCTATTCATGCTTTAAATGAAGTAGCACCACATATTCCTATTATGGTATCTGTTACAATTGAATTAAGTGGAACAATGCTAATTGGAACTGATGCTTCTACAATTGCTACAATTTTAGAACCTTTTAATATTTTATCTCTTGGATTTAATTGTGGTACGGGACCAAAGCAAGTACATAAACATGTGAAAACTTTAAGTGAAGTATCAAAGTTTCCTATTTCTGTTCATGCAAATGCTGGACTTCCTCAAAATAAAGGGGGATATACATATTATCCAATGGGACCAAAAGAGTTTGTAGAATTACAAAAAGAGTTTTTACAAATAAATGGAGTTTGCTTTTTAGGCGGATGTTGTGGAACAACTCCTCAACACATTAAAGCCTTAGCAGATGCAATAAAAGGAATTAAACCAAAAAAACCAACAGGAAAGCATGAGCCTTCACTTGCTTCATTATTTAATAGTGTTCCTTTAGTTCAAGAATCAACTGCTCTTTTAATTGGAGAAAGAAGTAATGCTACGGGAAGTAAAGCCTTTAGAGAATTATTAAAAGCAGAAGATTATGAAGGAACTTTAAGTGTAGGACAACAACAAGTAAGAGCAGGAGCGCATGTTATTGATGTTAGTGTTGGTTTTGCTGGGCGTGATGAGAGTAAAGATATGCATGAAGTTATCTCTTTATACTCACAAAAAATTGCTTTACCTTTAATGCCTGATTCAACACAAATAAAAGCTTTAGAAACTGCACTTAAAAAAATTGGTGGAAGAGCTATTATTAACTCTGTAAATTTAGAAGATGGAGAAGAAAAGTTTGATGAGGTATGTAAATTAGCTAAAAAATTTGGTGCAGCTTTAGTTTGTTTAGTTATTGATGAAGTAGGAATGGCAAAAACTAAAGAAAGAAAAGTAGAAGTTGCCCAAAGAATATATGATTTAGCAACAACAAGACATGGCTTTAGACCTGAAGATTTAGTTTTTGATATGTTAGTATTTACCGTTGGTTCAGGAGATGATGAGTATAGAACAGCTGCTATTGAAACAATTGAAGCTATAAGGGAGTTTCAAAATAGACATCCAAAAGTAGGTACAACTTTAGGTTTATCAAATATCTCGTTTGGTCTTGATGCAAAAGCTAGAATATATTTAAACTCAATGTTTTTACATCATTGTGTACAAGCAGGTCTTACAAGTGCTATTGTAAATGTTAAACATATTTTACCTATAAATAAAATAAGTGAAGAAGATAGAATAGCTTGTGATGATTTATTATTTAATAATCAAGAAAAAGGTGATCCTTTATTTAAATTTATAGATCATTTTTCTAATATTGAAGAACAAGCTGAAGAGAGTGATGAAGAGTTTCAAAAATTAAAGCCAATTGATAAAGTGAAAAAACTTTTATTAGATGGTGACAAAGATAGAATGTTACCACTAGTTGAAGAATTAAGACATACTGTAAATCCAGAAATTATTGTAAATGAGTGGTTAATTGATGGAATGAAAGTTATTGGAGAACTTTTTGGAAGTGGTCAAATGCAATTGCCATTTGTTCTTCAAAGTGCAGAAACAATGAAAGCAACAGTTGATGCTTTAAATCCATATTTACCAAAAGAAGATAAAGCAACTGAAACTGTTTTAGTTTTAGGAACTGTAAAAGGCGATGTTCATGATGTTGGTAAAAACTTAGTTGATATTATTTTAAGTAATAATGGTTTTAAAGTTATAAATATTGGTATAAAAGCAGATATTAATGATTTTATTATTGCAGTAAAAGAACATAAAGCTCAAGCTATTGGTATGAGTGGACTTTTAGTAAAAAGTACAGCTGTTATGAAAGAAAATCTTGAAGAATTACAAAGACAAGGGATAAATATCCCTGTATTGCTTGGAGGGGCTGCTCTTACTAAAGCTTTTATAAATGATTTTTGTAGACCTATATATGATGGCCCAATTTTTTATTGTAGAGATGCTTTTGATGGAGTTGTTTCTATGCAAAGAATTGAAGTTGGAGATGTTAATAATACCGCTTTAGCTGCTGATTTAATTGAAATTGAGGATACTTCAAATAAAAAAGAAGAAGTTGAAGTTGTAATTCCTCCTTATGAACAAATACAATTACCTTCTAAAACAAAGTTTACTTTTCCACCTTTTTGGGGAAGAGTTGCAAAAACAAGTGATAAAATTGATAATGACTTAGTATTTAAATGGATTAATCATAGAGTATTATTTAGACAAAGATGGGGATATAAAAGAGCAGGTCAAAAAACAGAAGAGTTTATAAAACATGAAGAAGAAGTAGTTAAACCTTTATATGAAAGATTAAAAGATGAACTAATTTCAAAAAAGATTTTTAACCCTATTTCTATAATGGCTTATTATCCTTGTATTTCTTATGATAACAAACTATATATATTTGATGCACAAAAATATGGTTTTCACTCTTTGGAAGAAGCAAAAAAAGTTCCTTCTTTAGATGAAGCTATAAAAGTATTAGAATTCCCAAGACAAAAAAGAAAACCACATAGATGTATTGCTGATTTTTTTGCAAATGATAGATTAGATGTGGTTGCTTTTACTCTTGCAAGTGCAGGATTAGAAATAACTCCTTATGAAAGAGAACTATATAATAAAGGAAAATTTACTGAATATTATCAAGTTCATGGATTAGGAGTAGAATTAGCTGAAGCTTTAGCTGAAGTAATACATAAACAAATAAGACTTGATTTAGATATTGTTCCAAAAGAAGGACCAACATTAAATGATGTTCAAATGAAACAATATATAGGATGTAGATACTCTCCAGGATATGCTGCTTGTCCAGAATTAAGTCAAAATAGAGATTTTTATGATTTATTAAGCCCTGAAGAGTTTGGAATTACACTTAGTGAAACCTTCCAAATGGACCCAGAACAAACTACTTGTGCTATTGTAGTGCATCACCCTGAAGCAAATTACTATAATATTTAAGTTAAACAATAAAAAAACACCCCCAAAGTGGGGTGATAAAATAAAAGCCCAAAGAATTTAAAAATTTAAGTTAAATTTTAGGAAAAACCCTTGACAAGGGGTAAAAAATCTATTATAATTCCCGTCCAAATTCGCTGGAACGCTTAAGAAGCGGGAGAGATAGAAATTGAGTTCTTTAAAAACAAAAAGTTTATAAGGAAAGTAATCTTTATAAACTGAATATATATGACAATGAAAAACAAGAAGAATAGAAAATTCTTCGTCTATAACAAAAATTTAATTAATTAATTTTAATTAAAAAACAATGAGTGATAATTTTGTAACAAATAGAGTTACATAATTAGTCAGTTTCAAACACTTTTTGGAGAGTTTGATCCTGGCTCAGAGTGAACGCTGGCGGCGTGCTTAACACATGCAAGTCGAACGAGAACGGGATATAGCTTGCTATATTTGTCAGCTAAGTGGCGCACGGGTGAGTAATGTATAGGTAACATGCCCTTTACAAGGAAATAACAGTTGGAAACGACTGCTAATGTCCTATATGCCTTTAATACTAAAGTATGCAAGGGAAAGATTTATCGGTAAAGGATTGGCCTGTATTGTATCAGTTAGTTGGTGGGGTAATGGCCTACCAAGACAATGACGCATAACTGGTTTGAGAGGATGATCAGTCACACTGGAACTGAGACACGGTCCAGACTCCTACGGGAGGCAGCAGTGGGGAATATTGCACAATGGGGGGAACCCTGATGCAGCAACGCCGCGTGGAGGATGACACATTTCGGTGCGTAAACTCCTTTTATATAGGAAGATAATGACGGTACTATATGAATAAGCGCCGGCTAACTCCGTGCCAGCAGCCGCGGTAATACGGAGGGCGCAAGCGTTACTCGGAATCACTGGGCGTAAAGAGCGTGTAGGCGGATCGATAAGTCAGGAGTGAAATCCTATGGCTCAACCATAGAACTGCTCTTGAAACTGTCAATCTAGAGTATGGGAGAGGTAGATGGAATTTCTGGTGTAGGGGTAAAATCCGTAGAGATCAGAAGGAATACCGATTGCGAAGGCGATCTACTGGAACATAACTGACGCTGAGACGCGAAAGCGTGGGGAGCAAACAGGATTAGATACCCTGGTAGTCCACGCCCTAAACGATGTACACTAGTTGTTGCCATACTAGATATGGCAGTAATGCAGTTAACACATTAAGTGTACCGCCTGGGGAGTACGGTCGCAAGATTAAAACTCAAAGGAATAGACGGGGACCCGCACAAGCGGTGGAGCATGTGGTTTAATTCGACGATACGCGAAGAACCTTACCTGGTCTTGACATAGTAAGAATATTTTAGAGATAGAATAGTGCTAGCTTGCTAGAACTTACATACAGGTGCTGCACGGCTGTCGTCAGCTCGTGTCGTGAGATGTTGGGTTAAGTCCCGCAACGAGCGCAACCCTCGTCGTTAGTTGCTAACAGTTCGGCTGAGAACTCTAACGAGACTGCCTACGCAAGTAGGAGGAAGGTGAGGACGACGTCAAGTCATCATGGCCCTTACGACCAGGGCTACACACGTGCTACAATGGGGTATACAAAGAGCAGCAATACGGTGACGTGGAGCAAATCTCAAAAATACCTCCCAGTTCGGATTGTAGTCTGCAACTCGACTACATGAAGTTGGAATCGCTAGTAATCGTAGATCAGCTACGCTACGGTGAATACGTTCCCGGGTCTTGTACTCACCGCCCGTCACACCATGGGAGTTGATTTCACTCGAAGCAGGGATGCTAAGATAGCTACCTTCCACAGTGGAATCAGCGACTGGGGTGAAGTCGTAACAAGGTAACCGTAGGAGAACCTGCGGTTGGATCACCTCCTTTCAGAGAAAAAACAGATTAAGATTCAATTCTTAATCTGAAAGTCAATATATTCAGTTTATAAAGATTATTTAAAGATAGGTGAAAGGGGCCTATAGCTCAGCTGGCTAGAGCGCTCGACTGATAATCGTGAGGTCACAGGTTCAAGTCCTGTTAGGCCCACCATAAGAAAGATAATCTTTATGGGGAATTAGCTCAGCTGGGAGAGCGCCTGCCTTGCACGCAGGAGGTCAGCGGTTCGATCCCGCTATTCTCCACCAACTTATAAATAAAAAAGAAGAAAATAAGGTGAGAAAAGAAACTTAATATAAGAACTAAAAGAGATTAGTTTTTATATTAGGTTTAAAAAACCTAAAAGTTATTTAAAAACACAATGTTAAAGTCTTTAAATTTTTCGAAAGAGTTTTATTGAAACGAAAGTTTTAATAAAAAATAAAATTTCAAAAAAGAAAACACAACTATCTTATGTTTAATAAGATAGTAGCCAAGGAATAATTATCAAAGGTAGATTAAATAGGAATATTTAATTTATACAAAGAAAGCTATTAAGGGCTAATGGTGGATGCCTAGACTGTAAGAGGCGATGAAGGACGTACTAGACTGCGATAAGCTTCGGGGAGCCGTCAAGAGGCATTGATCCGAAGATTTCCGAATGGGACAACCCAGCATAATGAAGATTATGTTACCCTACGGGGGGCTAACCTGGTGAAGTGAAACATCTCAGTAGCCAGAGGAAGAGAAATCAAACGAGATTCCGTAAGTAGCGGCGAGCGAACGCGGAAGAGGGCAAACCCTATGCTTGCATAGGGGGTTGAAGGACCATAATAAGAGACTAAAGATGATAGTAGAAATAGTTGGAAAGCTATAGCATAGAAGGTGATACTCCTGTATACGAAATTATCAATAGCTCAAATGGTATCCTGAGTAGGTCGGAACACGTGGTATTTTGACTGAAGCCGGGGGGACCACCCTCCAACCCTAAATACTACTTACAGATCGATAGTGAACAAGTACCGTGAGGGAAAGGTGAAAAGTACTCCAGCGAGGAGAGTGAAATAGAACCTGAAACCATTAGCTTACAATCATTCGGAGCCCTATGTTTTAACAGGGTGACGGACTGCCTTTTGCATAATGAGCCTGCGAGTTGTGGTATCTGGCAAGGTTAAGTCAAGTACGAAGCCGTAGCGAAAGCGAGTCTTAATAGGGCGACTAAGTCAGATGCTGCAGACCCGAAACGAAGTGATCTATCCATGGGCAGGTTGAAGCTGGTGTAAGAGCCAGTGGAGGACCGAACCGATAGGCGTTGAAAAGCCTCCGGATGACCTGTGGATAGGGGTGAAAGGCCAATCAAACTTCGTGATAGCTGGTTCTCTCCGAAATATATTTAGGTATAGCCTCTAGAAGTAGCATGTAGGGGTAGAGCACTGAATGGGCTAGGGCTGCTCACCGCGGTACCAAACCCTATCAAACTTCGAATACTACATGTGGAATCTAGGGAGTCAGGCGTAGGGTGATAAAATCATATGTCGAGAGGGGAACAACCCAGACTAACAGCTAAGGTCCCAAAGTTACATCTAAGTGGAAAACGATGTGGAGTTACTGTGACAACCAGGAGGTTGGCTTAGAAGCAGCCATCCTTTAAAGAAAGCGTAACAGCTCACTGGTCTAGTGATTCTGCGCGGAAAATATAACGGGGCTAAGATGTACACCGAAGCTTTAGATTCATATTATATATGAGTGGTAGGAGAGCGTTCTATTCAGCGTAGAAGATGTACCGGTAAGGAGCGTTGGAGCGGATAGAAGTGAGCATGCAGGCATGAGTAGCGATAATTGAGGTGAGAATCCTCAACGCCGAAAACCCAAGGTTTCCTACGCGATGCTCGTCATCGTAGGGTTAGTCGGGACCTAAGTCGAGTCCGAAAGGGGTAGACGATGGTAAATTGGTTAATATTCCAATACCAGCATATAAGCGCGATGTGGGGACGCATAGAGTTAATCGAGGTCACTGATGGAAGTGTGGCTCGAAGGAAGTAGGTTGATACTTAGGCAAATCCGGGTATCACGAGACCGAGATCTTACAGGCCGAACAATCTTTTAGGAGAGCGTTTGGAATCGATGATACTGTCGTGCCAAGAAAAGCCACTAAGTATATTATATGTTGCCCGTACCGTAAACCGACACAGGTGGGTGGGATGAGTATTCTAAGGCGCGTGGAAGAACCCTGGTTAAGGAACTCTGCAAACTAGCACCGTATCTTCGGTATAAGGTGTGCCTCCTCTGGTATATGAACTTGCTTCAAAAAGCTAGAAAGGTTGCAACAAAGAGTCCCTCCCGACTGTTTACCAAAAACACAGCACTTTGCTAACACGTAAGTGGATGTATAAGGTGTGACGCCTGCCCGGTGCTCGAAGGTTAACTGATGATGTTAGAGCAATCGAAGCATTTGATTGAAGCCCGAGTAAACGGCGGCCGTAACTATAACGGTCCTAAGGTAGCGAAATTCCTTGTCGGTTAAATACCGACCTGCATGAATGGCGTAACGAGATGGGAGCTGTCTCAACCAGGGATCCAGTGAAATTGTAGTGGAGGTGAAAATTCCTCCTACCCGCGGAAAGACGGAAAGACCCCGTGCACCTTTACTACAGCTTGACACTGTAGCTTGGATATTCATGTGCAGGATAGGTGGGAGGCTAAGATGACTAGACGCCAGTAGAGTCGGAGCCACCCTTGAGATACCACCCTTGAATATTTGAGTTACTAACTAGGTAGAGTAAACCTCTACTAGGACAATGTCTGGTGGGTAGTTTGACTGGGGCGGTCGCCTCCTAAAAAGTAACGGAGGCTTACAAAGGTTAGTTCATGGCGGATGGAAATCGCCAGCTGAGTATAATGGCATAAACTAGCCTGACTGTGAGACGTACATGTCGAGCAGAGACGAAAGTCGGTCATAGTGATCCGGTGGTTCTGAGTGGAAGGGCCATCGCTCAAAGGATAAAAGGTACGCCGGGGATAACAGGCTGATCTCCCCCAAGAGCTCACATCGACGGGGAGGTTTGGCACCTCGATGTCGGCTCATCGCATCCTGGGGCTGGAGCAGGTCCCAAGGGTATGGCTGTTCGCCATTTAAAGCGGTACGCGAGCTGGGTTCAGAACGTCGTGAGACAGTTCGGTCCCTATCTTCCGTGGGCGTAGGAAAGTTGAGGAGATTTGTCCCTAGTACGAGAGGACCGGGATGAACGTACCACTGGTGTACCAATTGTTCTGCCAAGAGCATCGTTGGGTAGCTACGTACGGATGAGATAAGAGCTGAAAGCATCTAAGCTCGAAGCCAACTCCAAGATGAACTTTCCCTGAAGATCCCTCTAAGACTAAGAGGTTGATAGGCTAGATGTGTAATCAATGAAAGTTGTTTAGCTGACTAGTACTAATAGATCGTTTGGCTTTTTTTTTACAATTCTTTGGTTTACTATCTTATTAAATATAAAAGTTGTGTAAAAGACTTTAACAAAAAACTCACAAAGTTGAGTGTTAAGAATAGAAGAACTATTTTTATCACTCAACTTGCTGGTGGATATAGCGAAGTGGAAATACCCAGACCCATACCGAACCTGGAAGTCAAGCACTTCAGCGCTGATAATACTGCAGCTTTCAGTTGTGGAAACGTAGGTCTCTGCCAGCTCTTGAGTTTTTTATATAACAATTTAGCCTTTATCTAAGTCAATATTTACTGTTGATTTCGATAGAGGCTTTTTTTTTACCTTGTTTTTTTATATATTTTACTTTTATCTTTTATTACTAGAAAAAGAGCCAGACTTTATTGAAGCCAAAAATAGGAAGATAATTTTCGAGAAAGCCTGAGGATTGTTTGAAATAAAAAGAGTGATAAATTCACTCTTTTTATAAGTTCCGCAAGGCAGAAAATTAGAATAATATTTTTGGGAAGCATTTATGCCTTCAATAACTTGTCTGGGAGTTTCTTTGTACCTTTCTTTACGGTTAAAGAAAGGTAATTAAAAAAAGAAATATAAAATATAAGATAAAAGTTTTATTCTCTTATAGTATTTTCTACTTATAAATATATATTTCTATAATTAATATTTAGACTGAAATACTTTTTTTTTATAAAAAAAGTAAACAAAAAAAATCGTTCACTAGATGAAAAATTACGCTAAATCTTTTTTAAAATCCTAAAATTGTAAGACTCGGCAAATTCTTGCCTCAAACAAGTTACAATTTCTTTACGAATTTTAAAAAATATTCTTTACGCTATTTTTCAAATGCTCACCCTTTTATCTAGTAATTTAACTTTATTGAACTAAAAAGTATAAGTTGTGTAAAGAGTCATTAAAATAAAGCTTTAAATGGATTAATTTATAAAAAATAAGTAAATATACTTATCTCTCTTTTCTTTTTCTTCTAGACATCTTATAGGGCTTTTATATAAAGCTAGGTTTCTTTTGATTTTTTTTATTAAAGGCTTTATTTACTAAATTAACATACTATTAATTAAAATTGGGTAGAATTACACATATTTTAATAAGGAAAATTGATGCTTTCATCTTTTAAACAAAAGATTATAGATTATGTATTTACAGTTTCAAAACAACCTATATTATTAAAAGATTTACTAATTGCAAATGCTCAATATAATGAAAAATTGCATGTTGATCCAGTAAAACTTGGATTTAGATTAAAAGTTGCTAGAGCTTATTTGGTATATATAATACTTGTAATTCTTTTTCTAATTCCTTTTACAATTGTTTCTCATGGTGCATTTGTAAAAATGGATTCACATGTTTCTATTGTTGCAGGGATGCTTTTAACAGCAGTAATTTTTATCTTTTTTAATTTCTTTAGAGTTTGGTTAGTTGACCAAGTTGCTTTAAGTCAAATAAAAAAAGGTTGGAAAACACATTTCCCATTTTTTCCATATAAAGATTATAATAAAAAAATTGATGAGATTTTTCAAAAAGCTAGTAAATTAGAGCTTCCAAAAAAAGAACTTCAAAAATATATCTTAGATAATCTAGTAGAATAGATTATCTAATCTCTTAAAGCTTTTGCTTGAGGATTTCTTTGCTTTTTTAATTGCATATCTACAAATTTTCCTAATAATTCTTGTTTTTCTTTAAAAGCTAAAGTTTGCTTTTTAATCTCAGGAATATATTCATAAATATTAAAACCTGCTTCATACATAGATAATCTAACAGGAGTAGCAATAGAATAAGTTGTAATAATTGTATTTTTATTTGAAAGTCTATATAAAATATCAAAATATTCTTTAGTCCACAATTCATTATTAACGTCACTTGAAAAAGCATCTTGATAAATTATATCAAAATTTATTTCTAATGAATTTAGATATTCTCTTGCATCACCAATTTTAATAATTATATTAAATTGAGTATCCTTATAATATTTATCTTCACATAGCTTTATAATAATAGATTTTAATTCTTCAAACTCTTTAGGGTATTCAAACTCTTTTAATGATGAAATAAGCACTTCATCTAGTTCAGGAGAGTATATATTTATTTTAGCATTAATATTATACTTTTTTACATAATAAATAGTTGCTAAAGTATTATATCCTAATCCAAAACAAATATCTAAAATATTTAATTCATTTTTATTTTGATGAAAAGTAAAGGCTGGAATAATATGTTTTGATAAGCTTTCAAAAATTGCACCATCATTTATACTATGATAGTGCTGATTATATTGTTGGGAAAAAAGAGTTTTAGACCCATCTCTTGTAGTAACTACTTTATACATAAAATTAGATTTCTAACTCTTTTAATTTTTCTTCAGGTAAAAATAAATCTTTATTAGACATTACTCCAATTCCATTATTTAAAACCTCTTGTGCAATTTGTTTTGCTTCTTCTAATGAGTGCATTTTATATGTACCACATTGATATTCATTTAATTCTGGAATATCATTTTGAGATTTTACTTTAATTACATCTTCCATAGATTTTTTCCAAGCAGTAGCAACTACTTCTTCACTTGGATTTCCTAATAAACTCATATAAAATCCTGTTCTACACCCCATAGGAGAAACGTCAATAATTTCAACTTTATCAGAATTTAAATGATTTCTTATAAATCCTGCAAAAAGATGTTCTAAAGTATGAATACCTTTTTCTCCTAACATTTTTTTATTTGGAATACAGAATCTTAAATCATAAACAGTAATAACATCTCCCGAAGGTGATTTCATAGTTTTTGCAACTCTAACAGCAGGTGCTGGCATAATAGTGTGGTCTACTCTAAAACTATCTAGTAGTGGCATTTTGTTCCTTTTAGATTTAATTATTTTGAATTTTATCCTAAAATTACTAAAGAGGTATTTATAAATAATAAGCTTTAATATTTTAACAGTATTTCTAAAGTAAAGAAAAAACTTAAACTGTAATTGAAAATATTGCTCCTTTTATTGAATTTTCAACTTTTATTTCTCCATTCATTTTTTCTTCAATAATTAGTTTTGTCATATAAAGCCCTATGCCAGTTCCATAATTACATTTTGTAGTAAAATATGGATCAAATATTTTATCTAAGATATTTTTATCTACTCCTCCTGCATTATCTTCAATATATAAAGTATTGTGTTTTTCTTCTTTTATATAGATTTTTATTTTGGGATTTGTCACTTTTCTATCTACTAATATATCTTTTGCATTTGAAATAATATTAACTATAGCTTGTGCATATTCATTTTTAAACCCATAAATTTTAAAGTCTTTTCCTTTTTTTATTTTAACTTTTATTTTATAGAAGCTTAATGTAGAATTTAATATTTTTAAAGCATTTTCAACAGCTTCAAAGATATAAAACTCTTCTTTTTTGCTATTTGGGTCAAAAAAATTTCTAAAATCATCTATAGTTTTTGACATATATTCTGTTAAATCATTTGCTTCATTTATTCTATTTATAAGATATTTTTTAGTTAATTCATTATATTCGTACGCTGATTGAATATCAAAAAATAATCCTGAAATTTGCGATAAAGGTTGTCTCCATTGGTGAGCAATATTTTCTATCATTTCACCCATTGCCGCCATTTTTGATTTTTGTATTAAAAGTTGTTCTTGTCTTCTTTTTTGTTTTTTTAAATAAGTTCTTTCTGTAATATCTTTAAGTGATGAAAAAAGTAGATTTTCATCATAATTATTATAATTAACAATTTGAAGTTCAATGATTTTAATATTATTATTTTTATCTTTTAATTTTATAGTTTTTTCAAAAGAAGATTTATTTAAAACCATTTCTTTATCTAAATTTATAAATAATTCAAAAAAATTTCTATTTAGTAATTCTGAATGTTTATAAGAAGTAAGTTTTAATGCAGTATTATTAAAACTTAAAATTTCACCTTTATGTTTATTTGAAATAATAAAAGCATTATTACTATGATTAAAAAGAAGTTTAAATTTTTGTTCATTAGAAATAACTCTTTTTTTATAGTTTTTAAATAAAGAATCAATCTTTTTTGTAAATAAAAGAGAAATAATAAAGAAAAATATAGTTATTACACTAATAGAAATAGAGAGTTTAGTTATATTTTTTATTAAATTTTTATAAGAGATATTTCTTTCATTTTTAATAATATTATTAATAGTATTTAAATTTGTAACATTTGCAATAAAATATCTATACTCTTGTATAAAACTTCCATACATTAGTTTTTCAGAATCTTCATAAAATATAAAATCATTACCTTTATAATTTGTTTTTATAAGTAAATCTTTTATAGCTTCTTTATCAAACTTATTTGCAATTACATGTTTTTGTATAATTAAATCACTATTTAAAATATCATTTAAACTAGTTACATTGTATATTAAAATAAAGTCTTCTTTATTAGAACTTTGCTTAAAAATCTTTTCTTTAATTTTACTAGTAATATTTTCTTTTATTTTTTCTAAAAAAGTAGTAGAACCAATAATAATATCTAATTCATCTAATGCTCTTGCAAAAAGTATTTTTTTTGATAATATATTACTTTTGGGTTTATACCAAAAATATTCATGAAAAGTTTGTTTTTTATTATTAGAATGAATGATTTCGTTTATAAATTTTTTTCCAGAGATATCTTGAATATTTAAATAATTTTCTCCTTCTATTTTTTTATATTCAGTATTTAAAATAATAGTTCCTTTTTTATCTAAAATAAAATAATTTATATCATTTTCTTTATTTGAGATTTGAGTAAGAGCGTCTTTTATAAATTTTAATTTTTCCTCTTTTGTAAGATTTTTTGATTTTTTATATATGGCCTTAGCTAAATTATATGCTATTATTGATTGATTTTTAATTCTATATTTTTTATTTTTTAAAATAGAAAATTCTTCAATTTTTATATCATTTATTAGATTCTCAACAGATGTTTTTAGAGTAAATTTTTTTCTTTCAATAATAGTATTTTTAAAATTATTTATATGATTATTAAAATTTGTAAATTCAGTTTGTATAAGAATAATACCTATTATTGTAGCAACTAATAGAATAATTATTGTAGAACTTAAAAGTGTAATTTTTTTTATTTTTTTTTCAGTGTTTGTATATTTATTCAATATTTAATTTATATCCTATATTTGAAATATTTTTAATGCATTTTATAGGAAGTTTTTTCCTTAAAAAACCTATTGTAGTTCGAAGAGAGTATATGCTCATATATTTTTCATTCCATACAACTCTTTCAATCTCTTCATAAGAAATTATTCTGTTTCTATTTTTTACTAATAGTTCTAAAAATAAAAATTCTTTTTTTGTAAGAGTTAATGGTGAGTCTTTATAATAAAAAAGTAAATTCTTACAATCAAAATAAAAATTTGCATTTAGATATATCTTTTTATCTTTGCTTTCTTCAATTTTTTTTACTGCTTTTTTTAAAGCAGGATATAAATTTTTACTTGAAAGAGGTTTTATAATATATTTTTCAAGGTTTAATTCAATAGCCTCTAATAAATAATCTTTATTACTAAAAGCTGTTGAAATAATAATTTTTGTATTAAGATCATTTTCTCTAATTTTTTTTGAAAGTGAAATTCCATCTAGTTTTGGTAAATTTATATCTGTTAAAATAATATGAGGTTTATATTTTTTATAAAGTTTAAAGCCCTCAAAGCCATCTTTAGCTTCAATAAGAGTTTTAAACATCCTTTTTAGAATTCTTGAATTGATTTTTCTTACTTCTTCATCATCTTCAATATATAAAATAGTATATGCTTTAAAATTTTGCATTTAAGACCTTTTTTTAGATAGATATTTAAGTATTATAGGTGATAATATTATAACTATTATAATTATTAAAAGACTTAAAGTAATTGGTCTTTCCCAAAGAAAAGAGATAGAACCATCGCTTATTGTTAAAGATCTTCTTAAATTATCTTCAATCATCTTTCCTAAAATAAATCCTAAAATCATAGGTGCCATAGGAAAATCTAAAATTCTTAAAAAAAGTGCAACAACAGCAAATAGTGTCATTATATAAATATCAAAATTATTAAAAGTAACTAGATATACCCCAATTAAAGAAAAAAAGATAATAAGAGGCAATAGCAATTGTTTAGGTAAAGTTAGTATTTTAGCTATATAAGGAATAAGAGGAAGATTTAAAATCAATAATACTAAATTTCCAATATACATAGAGATAATAACAGACCAAAATAAAATAGGATTATCAATATATAATGTTGGGCCTGGCTGAATACCATAAGATATTAAGGCTCCTAAAATAACAGCTGTAGTTCCAGAACCTGGAATGCCTAATGTTAATAATGGTACAAAAGAACCTGAAGAAGCAGCATTATTGGCACTTTCTGGTCCAGCAAGACCTTGAAGAGAACCATTTCCAAATTTTTGTTTCTCTTTTTTACTTGCAAAGCTTCTTTCCATTCCATAAGCTAAGAATGAAGCAATTGTAGCACCAGCTCCTGGTAAGATACCAACAAAAAAACCTAGAATAGAAGATCTTGCAATAGTTGGGGCAATTTGTCTAATTTCATTTTTTTGAAGTTTTAAACTACCAAGTTCATTTTTTAATTTTGTTTCTTCATCTTTATTAGTTCTTTTATTTTCTAAGATATTCATCATTGCTTCAGATAAAGCAAAAGCAGCCATTGCTAGAAGTAAAAAGGATATTCCATCAATTAAATCTAATCTTCCAAAAGTAAATCTTGGAATTCCAGAATCAGAATCTATACCAATAGTTGAGAGCATAATACCAAAAATTGTCATTATAGAAGCTTTTAGAAAATTGCCTCTTCCTGAAAATGCTGCTACTGCTGTAAGTCCTAATAACATCATTGCAAAATAGTCAGAAGATTGAAAACTTAATGAGATATTTGCCAAAATTGGTGCAGCAATAAGTAAAAAAATAGCTGCTATTGTTCCTCCTGAAAAAGAAGAATATGCTGCAATTGCTAAGGCTTTACCTGCTTGTCCTTTTTTTGATAAAGGATAACCATCAAATGAACTAGCTACTGTTCCTGCTACTCCTGGAGCATTTATTAAAATTGATGAAGTTGAGCCTCCAAAAACAGCACCATAATAAACTCCGGCAATTAAAATTAATCCAGAAGAAGGATCCATCCCATATGTAATAGGAATCATAAGTGCAATGGCTGATATTGGTCCAAGCCCAGGAAGCATCCCAATAATAGTTCCTGCAAAACAACCTATAATTACCATTAGTATATTATAAAAAGAAAAAGCAGTTTGTGCTCCTTGTAAGATACCATCTATCATAAGAATACTCCTTTAATATATTCTATAAAAAATCCAGGTACTATATATACCCCTAAAATATTATTTAGGATAAGATAAAACCCAACAGATATACTAATAGAAATAATTAGTATTCTTTTAATGTTCCTTTCTTTTAAAAAAATAAAACTCAAAGCTAAAAAAATTATAGTAGATAAAATAAATCCTAAAATTTTTATAATTAAGCCATATAAAAACATTAAAGTTATAAATAAAAAAATAGTTTTAAAATCTAATGATTTTAAATATTCTAGTGAAATTTTTTCATTGTGTTTTTCTTTGATTGCAAAAAATAACATTAGTAAAGAGATAATTATTCCAATAATTCCAATATAGAAAGGAAATGTAGAAGGAGTCATCACTTCAAACTGAGCATTTGGCAACTCTTTTATATCAAATACATTATAAAAGTAAAAAGATGAAAGAGCTAAAAAGAAAATTGAACCTATTATATTTTTTGACATAAGATATTCCTTAATAACCTAGATAAATATTTTTATAAAAAGCCCATTTCTTTCATTAGAGAACTAATTATTTTTTCTTGGTTTTCAAGAAAAAGTTTAAACTCTTCTTTTGATTTATATAGGTTTTCCCAACCATTTCTTTTTCTTATTTTTTCCCATTCTTCAGTTTTATACATATCTTCTAGAATTTTTGCAAATTCGTCAATTTTTTTCTTTGGAAGATTAGGAGCAGCAAAGAAACCTCTCCAATTTACAAAATAAGCATCTACACCCATACTTTTAAAGCTTGGGATACCTTCAATACTCTTATTAGATGTAACTCCAATTATTTTTAATTCTTTCTTTTTATGTTTTTCTAAAACTTCACCAAGTCCAGTTGATAAAATATCAACTTCTCCTGTTAATAATCCAGCTATTGCTTTACCTCCTGCATTGTAAGGTACATATCTCACATCTCTAGGATTTCCATTTGCAGCTTTAAATATTTGTGCTGCAACTAAGTGGTCCATACTTCCTCTTGAACTTCCTCCTGCAATTTTTATTTTTCCTGGATTTTTTTTAAAGGCTTTTTTAACATCTTCCCATGAATTATATTTTGAATCATTTTTTACTACTAAAACGCCAAAATCTGCAATAACTGTTGAAATTAAAGATAAATCTCTAAAAGATTGAGGAAATATGCCTTGTAGTGATCTAATAACAATTGGAGTTGAATTTACCATTATTGTATTTTGTTGTTTATTAGCAGTTTCAATTAAATAAGCAATAGCTTTTCCACCTCCACCACCTGAAATATTTTCGTATGAAGCTTCTTTTATTAAATTTGATTTTAAAAGAGCTTCTCCTACCCCTCTTGCTGTACCATCCCAGCCACCACCTGCTCCTCCAGGTATTAAAAAGTGTATTTTTTCAATATTTGCTGCAAATAGAGTACTATTTACTATTAATAAACTAATAAAAAGATTTTTAAAAGTTTTTGTTAGCTTGTAATTTTTCATCTTTTTCTCCTTAACTTTTTATATATTTAAAGTCTAGATAAAAAAAATGTAAAAAAAATAAAATATTAAATGATTTTTGAAAGTTTTTATATATTTGTAGGATAAATAGAAGCAGAGTTTTAAACTCTTGCTTCTTCTCTTCTTTGTAAATATTCCCATCTAGCATCAACTCTTTTTTGCCATTCTTCTATAATATGCTCATTTTCAGGAGCAAATAGATGTTTAAATCTTGGTTGAAATGCTAAATAATCCCTTACTGGAACAATATTTTTAGGTCTATATGTAATATTTAATTCAGTTCCATCAATTATTTCATAAAGAGGGAAAACTAATGAATCTGTTGCTAAATCAGAAGCTTCAATAGTTTGGTCAGGTTTAAATCTCCACTCAGTTGTACATGCACTCATCGCATTGATAAATACTGGACCTTCTGTATCAAATCCTCTTTGGATTTTTTTAACCATATCTTTCCATTTATTTGGAGCAACTTGTGCAACATAAGGAGAACCATGTGCTGCCATAATTGATAAAATATCTTTTTTATTTTTCTTTTCACCATAAGATACAGTTCCCGCAGGAGCAGTTGTAGTACTTGCTCCAATTGGAGTAGATGAAGATCTTTGACCTCCTGTATTTGCATAAACTTCATTGTCTAAACAAACATACATAAAATCATGTCCTCTTTCAAAACAACCTGAAATAAATTGAAAACCTATATCATAAGTTGCACCATCTCCACCAAATGCAACAAATTTTGGTTGTGGAGTATCAGCAGGAATTCTTCCTTTTTTTCTTAAAACTTTATTCATAGTTTCTGCACCTGCAATTGCTGTTGAAGCATTTTCAAATCCAATATGAATCCATGAACAGTCCCATGAAGTATGAGGATAAATAGCTGTACAAACTTCTAAACAACCAGTTGCTGCAGAAACAACTAAATTATCATTTGTTGCATTTAAAACTTCTCTTACAATAATAGAGTGTGCACACCCTGGACATAAAACATGAGAACCTTCAAATCTTTCAGCAGCTGTTGAAAATGTTTTTAAGTTTTTTATCTCTTTTTGATTACTCATAACAATCCTTCTTATAGTTCATAGAAGCTTAATTCTGGACCTCTAACACCTGTTAATTTTTGGATTTTTCCTGTTAGTTTACCAGCTTTTGCATCTTTATTTAAATCTCTGTAAATATCGCATAATTCATTAATAGTCATATCTCTTCCACCTAAACCATAAATTAAATTTCTTAATACAGGCCTAGCAGAAGTGTTGAATAATGCACCTGCTACTTCATTATATAAAGCACCCACAGTTCCTCCAGGTGCACTTCTATCCATACATGCAACAGCTTTAGCATTTTGTAAAGTTTGTGCAATTTCAACTAAAGGAAAAGGTCTAAATAATCTTGGTGCAACAACACCAGCTTTAATTCCTTCTTCTTTTAACTTATCCACAGCTAATATAGCAGATTCATAAGTTGTTCCTAAACATACAATTGCAACTTCTGCATCTTCCATACCATATGATTCAACAATATTATATTTTCTTCCTGATACTTTTTCAAACTCTTCAAATACTTCTTTTACTACTTCTTTAGAAGCCATAAGAGCAGCATGTTGTTTTGCTTTGTGTTCAAAATGCCAATCATGTTCTGTTTGAACACCATGTGTTACAGGTTTAGAAAAATCAAGCATAGCATTTAATGGTTTATAATCACCAATAAAGTTATAAGCTACTTCATCACTTAGGGGTCTTACATTTTGTGCAGTATGTGAAGTCATAAATCCATCTTGATTTGAAATTACTGGAAGTCTTACTTTTTCATGTTCAGAGATTTTAAAAGACATTAATGTCATATCATATGCTTCTTGTGGGCTAAAAGAATCTAAAGAAACCCATCCTGAATCCCTTGTTAAGTATAAATCTGAATGGTCACCATTTACATTTAATGGTGCAGCTAAAGCTCTATTTACTAGACATAATACTACTGGTATTCTCATCCCTGATGCTTGGTATAATACTTCTATCATAAGAGCTAATCCTTGAGATGAAGTTGCCGTTGCAACTCTACCACCAGCAGCCCCTGCTCCTACACAACCAGACATTGCTGCATGCTCAGATTCAACCATAATTACTTCACCATCAACATACCCATTTGCATGCATTGAAGCATAGTTTTCAACTGTTGCAGTTGAAGGAGTAATAGGATATGCTGCAACAACATCAACAGCAGCTTGTCTTAAAGCTTGGGCATTTGCCATATTCCCATCCCAAACCTCTACTGTATTTAATTCCATTTGTTTACTATTCATTACTTTCACCCTTTTTCTTTTTCTCAGGCCATTTAGCAAGAGCATCTTCATTTTTTTCTGTTTCATTAAACATTAAAAGTGATTTTGGATTTGTAGGACATACACTTACACAGATACCACATCCTTTACAGTGATCATAATCAACTCCTTTCATCTCTTTATCTCTTGCAATAATAGATGAATCAGGACAGAATATCCAACAGTTTTGACAGTCAATACAGATTTCAGAATTCCATACTGGCTTTATTACTCTCCAATCACCCACATAGGCATTTTTTGAGTTAGTTTCTGCATATGTTCTATCTTCTGGTTGAACTTCTGCTATATTATAATTTACAGTTTGTTCAAAAGAAAATAGTGCTGCTCCTGGAACTAATTCATCCCATCCCATATCTTTTATTGATTTACTCATAATACCACCTTTAATTTACTTCGTTGAAAGCTCTTTCAATAGCAATCATATTTGCATCAATTACTTTTTGAGGTAGCTTTTTTAGTACAGCTTTCATTGCATCTTTGAAATATTCTAATTCAAACATTCCACTAATTTTCATAAATGCACCAAGCATTGGAGTATTTGGGATAGGTCTTCCAATAGTTTCTTGAGAGATTTTAAGACAGTCAAGAATAAAAACTCTATCTTCTCTTCCTTGTAATGCTGGAATTAAATTAATTAATTCATTTTTTTGTAAGTGTGTAGTAATTATATATTTAGTTTCTGGTTTTTCATTTGCAGTAAAATCATCTGTAAAGGCTAAACCTGGATCTAAAATAAAAACATAATCTGGAACCATATATTTTTCATGATTTATGATTTTTTTATCATCAATTCTATTATATGCAGTCATTGATGCACCTCTTTTTGCAGAACCATAAAATGCAAAAGCTTGCACTTCTTTTCCAGTTTCTGCAACAACTGAACCTAAACCTTTAGCTCCTGTCACAGCACCTTGACCAGCACGGCTATGCCATCTTATTTCTAGCATTTTAGCTCCTAAAATTTAGTTAGTGTAAGACACCTCTTTTTTGTCTATACTTATTTTATGAGATAATTACTTATAGCAACCTTTTAAATTATAAATTTAATATGTAAAATTAATGTAAAAATCAGCTAAAATTATTTGCTGAACTTATTTTTAAGTATTAGTAAAGCCCAAAAAGTAAGAATTATAAAATATTTTTATAATTCTTTATTAATTTGAATAAGTTTTATTATAGATAAATTGAACAGCTTCTAATGCACTATTTTGTATATAATCTGTGTAGATTTGTAACTCTTCTTGCTGTGCATAACCACAAAGCACTCCCACGCAATTTACATTTGCTTCTTGGGCACAAATTAGGTCAAGCTTTGTATCTCCTACCATCCATACTCTATGTTTTTCTTCATCATAATTCATTAATTCTAAAGTTTTTAAAATTGGCTCAGGATGAGGCTTTGGATTTTCAACATTTTCTCTTCCTGTAATATATTCAAAGTAGTCTAAAATCTCTAAATGTTCTAAAAGAGGAGTGCTATATAAAGCAGTTTTTGTTGTAACTATAGCTAGTCTTGCAAATTTTGAAGCAAACTCTAAACACTCTTTTACATTTTCTAAAAGAAAAGTTTGTTCTTTTGATATAGTTCTATATCTATTTTTATAAGCATCTACAAAATCCCAAACTCTTTCATCTTCAACTCCTAAATCTTTATACATAATATCTAAAGGGTATCCAATTAGATTTTTAATATCTTCTTTTTTCCCTTTAAACTCAAAATTTAGTTCTTCAAAAGTATGATAAAAAGATGAAATAATTGCTTCTGTTGAGTCTATTAATGTTCCATCTAAATCAAATAGTATAATATTATTTTCTTTCAATTTTTTTCCTTGTCTTCTTTTATCCAGTCAATTTGATTATGAAAAATACCTATAAAAGTAGGTTCAATATTTTTTATATTTTTATTTACAACGGTTATAGAATTTGGTATAAATAAGAATAAATATGGCAAATCATTACTTATAATTGTAAAAATATTTTTATAAATTTCTGCTAATTTTTCTCTATTAACTGTAGTTGAACCAAGTTCTATTAATTTATCTAGTTGTTTATTTTTATAACCTACAAGATTAAATCTTCCAATTTTTGTTGAGTCACTATGCCAAAGAGGGTAAGCATCTGGCGTTAAAGCAAGAGACCAACCAAGTAATACAGTTTCAAATTTCCTTGGATGAACAACAGTATTTAAAAAAGCTTGCCATTCCATAACTCTTATTTTTACTTCTACTCCAATTTGTTTTAATTGATGTTGTAAAATTTGAGCTGCATTAACTCTTATTTCATTTCCTGTATTTGTAACAAGTTCAAAGCTTAAAGGATTTTTTTCATTATATCCTGCTTCTTTTAAAAGCTGTTTTGCTTTTTTTATATCTTGAACTATAGGTTTAACTTTTTCATTATAAGCAAAAGTTCCAGGTAAAAATGGCCCATTGGCAACTTTTGCATGTCCAAAATATAAAATATCAACTAACTCTTGTCTATTTATTGCTAAAGATAAGGCTTGCCTTACTTTTTTATCTTGAAATTTTTTATTATTTAAATTAAATCCCAAATAAGCATAAGAAAAACTTGTTGTTTCAATTATTTGGTAATTTTCATAAAATTCATTATTTAATTGTCTATCAACTTGAATAGGTGTAAGAGAAGCTATATCTAGTTTATTTTGTTTTAACATTAAAAAAGAAGTTGTTGGGTCTGGATAAAATTTATAATGAATTTTATCAATTTTAGGTTTACCTTTAAAATAGTTTTTATTGGCAGTTAAAATAATATCTGAGGCATTTTTAAAAGAGTTTAAAATATAAGGACCTGTTCCTATAGGATTTTTATTAAATTTACTTGTCATTAAATCTTTATCATCTTTTAAAATATGATAAGGAAGTAAACCAATTAGCCAAATTTCTAAAGCTTTAAAATAAGGTTTTTTATAAATAATTTCAATAGTAAATTTATCTAAAGCCTTTACACTTTCAACTTCTTTATAATTTGAAGCAATTGAAGTAAAAACTTTTGGATTTAAAATCGTTTCATAAGTAAAAAGTACATCTTGTGAAGTAACTTGTACCCCATCATGCCAAAATACATCTTCTCTTAGTTTAATAATAAGTTTTGTTTCATTTTCAAAATAATATGATTTTGCAATATCTGTTGTAATATTTGCATCTTTATCATATTTTAATAGACCATTAAAAAGCCATTGAGAGATTTCACTACTTGCCGTATCATTAGATAAGATAGGATTTATTCTACTAGGGCTTGAAGTAATTGAAAGATTTAATGTACTTGCAAATAAAAAATTAAAAAATAAAGCTATTAATAGTATATGTTTTTTCATAAGATATTTTAGTATTTTTTTTTAAAAAAGTGCATAAAAAAAGGAAGCAAAATTTTGCTTCCTTTGTAAAAAAATAGTATTGATAAAAAAATATTATCTTTTTGAGAACTGCGTAGATTTTCTCGCTTTTTTCTTTCCGTATTTTTTTCTTTCAACAGATCTTGCATCTCTTGTTAATAATCCATAAGGTTTTAAGATTGTTCTAAATTGCTCATCATAAGCAACTAATGCTCTTGAAATACCATGTCTTACAGCATCAGCTTGTGCAGAGTATCCTCCACCTAAAGTTTTAACAATTACATTTACAGAAGTTTCTTGTTTTGCTACTTCTAATGGTTGCATAACTCTTTTTTTGATTGATTCTAATCCACCTAACCATGCATCTAAAGATTGACCATTAATTGTAAGTTGACCATTACCATTTTCTAGCCATACTTTTGCGATAGCTGTTTTTCTTCTACCTGTTGCGTAAACTTTTGCCATTAGTCTTATCCTTTAATTTGCGCAGTATGAGGATGCTCAGAACCTGCATATACTTTTAATTTTTTTAACATTGTTTTACCAAGAGTAGTTTTAGGTAACATACCTCTTGTTGCTAATTTATATAATTTTTCTGGATTTTTTTCAAACATTTCAGACATTTTGTGAGTTTTAGTACTTCCAAAATAACCTGAGTGTGTAAAGTAGTTTTTAGTCTCTAATTTAGTTCCAGAAAATTTAGCTTTAGATGCATTGATAATTACAACATAATCTCCACAATCTACGTGAGGAGTATAAGAAGGTTTATGTTTACCTCTTAAGATAGTAGCAACTTCAGTAATAATTCTACCAAATACTTTATCAGTTGCATCTACTACTACCCAATCTCTCTCGATTTCGTTAGCTTTTGCCATTTGAGTAAATTTCATTTATTTCTCCGATTTGATTAATGAGGTGGAATAATATACTAATAAAACTTAATAAATACTTAATTTAAGTATATTTTAATATTTTATTATAAATTCAGAGCCTTTATGAATTTCACTTTTAATTTCAAGCTTAAAATTATGTAGTGATAAAATAGAATGAACAATAAAAAGTCCTAATCCTAAAGAGTTATTCCAACCGTTTTTTGATACTCTATAAAACTTTTTATTAATCTTATTTAACTCTTTTTCTTCTATTCCAATACCTTTATCAATTATACTTATTGACTCTTGTGTTAAAATAACTTTAACATTATCTTCTGAATACTTTAAGGCATTTTCTATTAGATTTCCTATTGCTATTTCCATTAAGGTTTCATCTGCTTTTATTTTTATATCATTACCTTCAATAGTTACTTCATGATCTTTATATTTATCTTTTAAATCAGAAACTACTCTTTCACAAATTTTTTTTATTGAACAAGTTGTAAATAAAGTTTGTTGTTTTCCCTCTTCAAGTTTTAATGATAGTCTTAATTTATCAATAATTTGAGACATTTTTTCACCATTTGAACGAATTTTATTTAAAAACTTCTCTCTCATACTATTTGGCAAATCTGTATCATTTAATAAAGTCTCACTATATCCTGAAATAATAGCAATAGGATTTTTAAATTCATGGGAGATAGCTGAAATAATCTCATCTTTTTGTCTATTTGCTAGTTTTAATTTTGCAGTTTGTTTTGCTTTTTGTTTCTCTTTTTTTGCTAATTTTAAAGCAACCTTATTTAAGAATCTAGTTATTTTATTAAACTCTAAAGTATAATTTGAAGTGATTTCATAGCTTGGTTTTTTATCACTTAATTCAATTAAAAATTTTAAAATATTATCTGTTTCAGATTTAATTTTTATACTAATAAAATAAGTTATCATAAATGCAATAATTAAAAATATAGTAATAATTCCTATAATATGAAAAGATAACCTAATAAAATTTTCTTGAATTTTATCAGTATAATCAGCAAGTCTTATATAATAAGTCTCTTCATTTATTTTAATTTTTTTAGCAACATATAAAAGTTCTTTATTTAATGAACGAGAATATCTAATAATTTTACCAAATCCATCATATTTTGCATGAATAATTTCATATCTATTTTTATGATTTTCCATTGAGTCTTTATCTTTATCACTCTCTACTATAACTTTACCATTTTCATCTATTATTGTGATTCTTAGACTTGTTTTCTCTTTAAATTGCTGAACTGTATTTTCAATATCTTTAATATTATGTAAAACTAAAGCAATAGAGTCAATATTTTGAGATAGATTTTTCTCAATTTGGTTCATATAGATATTTTTAGACCAAAAATATGTAGTAAAACTAATACTTAAAAATATAAGAAAAAATATAATTACAAAGGTTCTAAGGAAGAGTTGATGTATTTTTAGCAAAAGATATACCCTTCCCCTCTAATAGATTTTATATACTCTTTCTTACCTTTTGGGTCAATTTTTGTTTTTAATCTTTTTATAGCCACATTTACTGTTTTTAGTTTTTTATCAAAAGAGTCTTCCCATACAGTATTTAATAGATGTTCTCTACTTAATAAAATATCTTTATTTTTTACAAACTCTAAAAGTAAATCATGCTCTAAATGAGTTAATTCTATGGCTTTGTCATCTATATAGAATTTTTTATTATTTGCTTTATATACTATATCTTTAACTTTTAAAATTTCTACTTCTTTTGCTGTTCTTTTAATAACTGCTTTTACTCTTGCTGATAGTTCTTTTAGATTAAAAGGTTTTGTAATATAATCATCAGCATAGTTTTCAAATCCTTCTAATATATCCTCATCTCTATCTTTTGCAGTTACATAAATAACAGGAGCATTAATTCCTTTTTTTCTAATTGTATTTATAAAAGTTGTACCATCAATTCCAGGAAGATTTCTATCCATTAAAATAAGGTCTATCTCTTCTTCTTCAATAATTTTATTTAAAACAGAGTTTACATTTAAACAACCAATAGTTTCATATCCTTCTTTTTGTAGGGTATATTCTAATAGTTCTAAAATATCCTCTTCATCTTCTACAATTAAAATAAGTTTTTTTTTCATATCTCTTCTTTTAGTAAATCTTTTTTTCCTGGTGAATATTTTATTGCAAGTATTCTAAATATAAAGAAAACTAAGATTACAAATAATAAAAAAAGAATAGTAAAGTAATCTTTATTTGTATGTGAAGTATAAATTACAACATCTCTAATAAGAAAGATTATAAAAATATCAATAACAAATCTTAGTCTTAATTTTGCTTTTTTTATAAAATCAGAGATCATTTTAACAACTTCCATAACTACAATGAACTCTAACATTAAAACAATAGTTTTTTGAAACTCTAAATGAGCAGCTAAAATGATAATAAAAATTATCAAAGCTGCCAAAAATTCATAATTATTTTTTACTTTTGTAATTGCACTTTTCATTGATTAGTGTAATAACTCTCCACCAATTCTAGCAAAAAGCATTAAGTTTGCTATGCTTGTAGCTCTATCTGCACATTTTTCTAGTTTTCTTAAGCTACTTAATAAGTTAAAATAGTCTCTTGATAATTCATGCTTTTTATTAATTATTTTAAGAACATTTTTTTCAACCATTGCATATAAATCATCAGTTTTACTCTCTTCAACTAAAACTTTATTATATTTTTCTTCAATAATTTTTTCATTATGTTCTTCAATCATACTTAATGAAATTTCTAAAGCATTTACAGCTGCTTTTTGTAAAGGAATAGCATATTCTAAAATTGTTTGTTCATCTAAATCCTCTGAAAAAGATTTTTTAAATGTTTTTATAAAAGTTTTTGAATTTGCTGCTGCTCTTACTAGCTCATTTGTAATTTTTAAATATGAAACCATCTCTCTTAAATCTTTAGCTTCTGGTGAATATAAAGCTAAAGTTGTAACTATTAAATTATCAATCTCATTTGATTTAGAAACTACTTTTCTTAATGATAGTTCTATATCTTTTAATTGATTAAAATCCTTATCTTTTAAAGCTTTTAATGAAGTTTGATTAGCTTTTAAAACTATCTCCCCTATAGTATTAATCTCATGCTTTATAAGATTTACCTTTTCTTCATAAGTTTTTAACATTATCCAAACCTTCCTGTAATATAATCTTCTGTTTTTTTATTGCTAGGATTAACAAAAATTGTTTCTGTTTCATCATATTCAATTAGTTTTCCTAAGTGAAAAAATGCAGTATAATCAGCAACTCTTGCTGCTTGTTGCATATTATGTGTAACTGTAATAATTGTATAATCTTGTTTAAGCTCTAACATTAGTGCCTCAATTTTCTCTGTTGAAATTGGATCAAGTGCTGAGGTAGGCTCATCCATTAAAATAACCTCAGGTCTTACTGCAATTGTTCTTGCAATACAAAGTCTTTGTTGTTGTCCTCCTGAAAGAGAAGTCCCAGGTTCTCCTAATTTATCTTTAACTTCATCCCAAAGTCCTGACTTTTTTAAAGAGATTTCAACTAACTCATCACATTCTCTACCTTTTTTTACAAGACCATGTTTAAGTGGTGCATATGCTACATTGTCATAAATAGATTTTGGAAAAGGATTTGGTTGTTGAAAAACCATTCCTATTCTTTTTCTAACACTTACTTCATCAACATCTTTATCATAGATATTTTTATTATCAATAACAATTTGACCATCAATTTTCACAACTGAGATTAAATCATTCATTCTATTTAAACATCTTAAGAATGTAGATTTTCCACATCCTGATGGACCAATTAAAGCTGTAATTTTATTTTTATAAATATCAACATCAATATTATGTAGGGCATGGTTATCTCCATACCATAGATTTAAAGAGTTTACATTTATTTTTACTTCATTATTTTTAATATCTTTACTCATAATTTTTCCTACCATTTAACTTCGAATTTTTTTCTTAAATATATTGCTAAGGTATTTAATGAAATTAATACACTTAATAAAACTATAATTCCAGCTGCTGTTTTTTCAATATACATTCTTTCTGGCATACCTGCCCAAGTAAAAATTTGTGCTGGCATAACTGTTGCAGCTTCCGTAACCATTGTTGGTGCATCAGGAATAAAGGCTATCATACCTACAATTATAAGTGGTGCAGTCTCTCCCATAGCTTGAGCTAATCCAATAATTGAACCTGTCATAATTCCAGGAAAAGCCAATGGTAAAACATGGTCCTTAGTTACTTGAATTTTTGTAAGACCTAGCCCATATCCTGCTTGTCTAATTGAATCAGGTACACTTCTTAATGCAGCTCTTGAACTTACAATAATAATTGGTAGTGTCATAAGTGCAAGAGTTAATCCCCCAACTAAAGGGGAACTTCTTGGTAATCCAAAAAGATTAATAAAAATTGCAAGACCTAAAAGACCAAATAAAATTGAAGGTATTGCTGCAAGGTTATTAATATTTACTTCAATTATCTGTGTAAATTTATTATCTTCTGCAAACTCTTCTAAATAAATCGCTGTCATAACACCAATAGGAAATGCTACAAGCATAGTAATAATTAAAGTTAAAATTGAACCGACAATTGCTGATTTTAATCCAGCATATTCTGGAATTTTTGAATCTCCATTTGTAAAGAAGATTTTATTAAATTTAAGCTCGGCTTGACCATAAGCTTTTAAATCATCAACTAAAGCTCTATCTTTTCTATTTAACTTATAATAATGATTTTTTAAATATTGATCCACTTGATCATCTGCTAATACCCACATCGTCATAGTTTTATTCATAAGTGTTGGATTTTCTTCAACTAATCTTGGAACATTTCTAAGCCATGCTCTTGAAACAATTTTTCTATATTTTTTATCAATTGCTTGTCTTGAATCTTTTATTGAAGCTTCATTAAAAGTTACATCAATATGTAAATAAGCTTGTTTAAAAGCAGGAAGTCCTTTTGTAACAATATCTGTTAAAAAGAAAGCTAAAAATACAATTGAAAAAACTAATGAACCTAATGCAAAAGCTTTAAATCTTCGTGAACTTCTATGTCTTTTATTTAATGTTGGATCATAGAATGGATTTTCTTCTTTATTTTTATTTTTTCTTCTAATTATCATAATGTATTCACTTTATATTTTTCTTTGAATTTTTTAATCATTGTTAAAGACACAATATTTAATACTAACGTTACAACAAATAGTATAAGTCCTAAAGCAAAAGCTGAAAGTGTTGCAGGTGAATCAAAGGCTTGATCTCCCACAAGGGCATCAACAATTCTAACTGTAACAGTTGTCATATCTTCTAAAGGATTTATAGATAAATTTGGTCTAAGTCCTGCTGCCATAACAACAATCATTGTTTCACCTAAGGCTTTAGATAATCCAAGTAGTGTTGCAGAGATAATTCCTGGCATAGCAGAGGGTAATACTATATTTCTAATAGTTTCACCATGAGTTAATCCTAGTCCTAAAGAGGCTTTTCTTTGAGAATCAGGAACAGCTCTAATTACATCATCACTTAATGAAGCAATTACTGGAATAATCATAATCCCCATTACAACTCCAGAAGCAAGGGCAGAGTTAAATGAAGCTTCAAGTCCAAAATAAGCTGCAACTTTTACTATTAATGGTGCAATTGTAATTGCTGCAAAGAAACCATAAACAACAGTTGGAATACCTGCAAGTATTTCTAATAATGGTTTTAAAGCATTTCTTACTTTTCCTGAAGCATATTCACTCATATAAATAGCACTTCCAAGTCCAATAGGAATTGAAACCGCCATTGCTATAAAAGTAATAATAAAAGTACCTGCAAAAATTGGAACAGCCCCAAATTTACTATTTACAATTCCTGGAGACCATTCAGTTCCTGAAATAAAGTACCAAAAACTTCTTAATTGGAAAAATTCTATTGCTTCAAAAAGAATTGAAAATAAAATTCCAAATGTAGTTAAAATAGAAATAACTGATGCTGTAATAAGTAAAAATTTAATCAGTTTCTCTTTTAACTCTCTTGATTTATTTCTTGTTTCAAAGGGTGTCAATACTCTTACCTTTATTTATAAAATTTAAGAAATTCTATAAAACAATGGTTACAGTATGGTTACATAAGTATGCAACTTCCCATAGGTACGGGGATTTCCTTTGAATCTTTTTTTATTTTTCCAATAATTTTATCAAAGTTTTCTTGCTTTGATTTATTGGAAATTTCAATAATAGCACTACTTACAGATAGTAAAGAAAATTTTCTTTGTACTCCAAATCTATCTTTTGTTAAAATGTAACCATTTTGCAGCTCTTTTTCATTATATAAACTGCTTACATTATTTTTAAAAGCCTCTTGAATTTGGGCAATAAGTTTATATACAAATTCAAACTCTTTATTTTTAAAGCCAATAAAAAAATCATCTCCCCCAATATGAGCAATAAAAGTATCTTTTTCTAGGTGTTTTTGTAAAAGTTCAGAAAAGATTAAAATGGCTCTATCCCCTTGTCTAAATCCATAATAATCATTGAAAGGTTTAAAGTCATTAAAATCAAAATATACTATATGTGTAATTTGTTCATTTTTAAAGCTTTCATTTAAAAAATTATTTATTTGATTGTTTCCTGGAAGTTTTGTTAGAGGGTTTTGATTTTGTGCAATTTCTAGATTTCTTTTATATGAAAGGGATAAAAGATTATTTACATTAATAAATCCTGCATATTTTCCATTTTTAGTAACAAAAATACCTTTTGATTGATTTCCTTTTAGATTAAACATTTCTAAGGTTTTATCAATACCCCAAGAGATTTCTATAGATAGAGTTTGTTTTAAATATGAACTTAGTTTTGATTTAAAAGAGACATTTTGTGCTAAAGCTAAACCATATTGAGAATAAGAGATTTTTTTAATATCAACTTCATGGATTACTCCTATTAAAGTTTTATATTCATTGATAATTGGAACAAAGTTATTATTTGGATATTCTTTAAAATATAAAAATAAATCATGTAATGAAGAGTTGATATTTAAAGGTTCTATATATTCTATATAGTCTTTATCTATTAAATTATTTGATTTGTTTCTTCTATCATTTTCAAATAAATTGGGAATATTATCGTAACTACTTTTAATATGCTCAATATTTATGGTTGGTTTTGAAATTAAAAAGCCTTGAATATAATCTATATTAATATCTTTACAAGTATAATATTCAGCAATTTCTTCAATTCCCTCCGCAATTACTTTTATTCCCATAATATGAGCCATATCTACTATTGAAGAACAAAAAAGTTTTTTTCTTGAATCTTTATTGATATTTCTTATAAAAAATCTATCAAGTTTAATATAGTGAGCTTCACTTAAATATAAAAGTTCTAATCCTGAAATTCCTGTTCCAAAATCATCAATAGCAATATTATAACCTTCACTTTTATAGTTATTTAGTATTTTATTAACCATTATCTTATTTTGCATAGTGCCATTTTCTGTTATTTCAAAACAAATACTATCTTGTTTTAAATTTAACTCTTGTAAGATTTTAGTTGTATTACCTTTTTCAAAATCTGGCATAAATAAAAGTCTATTATCAAGGTTATAAAAAAGTTTGATATTCTCTATTTTTATATATTTAAATTTTTCAATAGCTTTTCTTCTTAATAATAAATCTACTTTATATAAAATTTTTTTTTCAAAAAAATTATCAAATAAATCAGGGATAGATTGAAATCCTAAATTTTGATAACCTCTAATTAAGGCTTCAACTGCAAAGGTTTTCCCATTGTATGTATTAACAATTGGTTGAAAGGCATAATCTAATTTATCAAGTAATAAAGATAAGTTTTCATCAGTAAAAAGTTTTGAGGATGACATTAAAGGCCTTTATGTAGTTATATATATAGATCTTTTTTTACTTGTTCGCAAAATAATAAAGACCTATATTTATAGCTAAGAAAGAGGGGGAGAGAGTCCCTCTTTTTATTAATGGCTAGCTTTTAAAGCTTCTAAAGTAACTTTTTCTCTTTTTGCTACAGATTCTCTAATAGCTTTTCTAGTTTCATCTGGAAGTGGGATTAATCCGATTTCAGTTAAAATTCCACCTTTTCCAATCATCATCTCATCCATAAATAATTTTACATAATCTTTTATTGCTGGAACTTCTTTTTCGTGTGCATTTTTAATATAGAAGAATAAAGATCTTGCAATTGGATATTTATGTGATGCAATAGCTTCAGGAGTTGGCATAACACCATCAACTTTAGCACCAATTAATTTATCTTCATTTTCAACTAAGAATGAGTATCCAAAAATACCAAATGCATCTTTGTTTTTATTTAATTTTTGAACTATAATATTGTCATTTTCACCAGATGGTACATATACTCCATCTTGTCTAACTTTACTATATTTTTTATACCCTTTATTAGCCTCTTTATCTTTTTCATATAAAGAAGTATATTCTTTCATCTTTTTAAAAGTTGCTTGCATTACCATCTCTTCAAATGCATCTCTTGTTCCAGAAGATTTTGGTGGTCCATAAATAATAATTTCTCTATTTGGTAAAGAAGCATCAATATCAGACCATTTTTTATATGGGTTTGCAATTAAGTTTCCATTTTTATCTGGAACTTCAGCTGCAACTGCAAGAGCTAATTGTTTTTTAGTAATAGAAAAAGGATTATTTGATTTTGATTGAGCAAAAGCAATACCGTCAAATCCAATTACAGCTTCAGTAATATCAGTAACACCATTTTTTTCACATAATTGGAACTCTTTTGGTTTCATTCTTCTTGAAGCATTTGTAATATCAGGAGTATTTAAATCAACACCTGCACAAAATAGTTTCATTCCTCCACCTGAACCAGTAGATTCTACTACTGGAGTTGGATATTTAGTTGTTGCTCCTAACTCTTCAGCAACAGCAGATGCAAAAGGATATACAGTTGATGAACCAACCATTTTTATTTGATCTCTAGCACTTAAGCTAACAGTTAACGCCGCACTTGCTATAATAGCCAATGTCGTTTTTTTCATTGTCATTTCTTGTTCTCCATTAAATGTTTGATAAAGAAATTATAAAACTTATTGGTTACATTTTGGTTACTGATTTTAAAATTAGGGGAGTGTAAAGATTATTTAAAAAATAAGTTAAGAATTTAAAGAAAAATGAGGAAGTTAAACTTCACTCATTTCCATAAGTTTTGCTTGATGGTCAGCAATTAGTGGATCAATGATTTCATCAAATAATCCATCATTCATGATGTATTCAAGTCTATAAAGTGTAAGGTTAATTCTGTGGTCAGTTATTCTATTTTGTGGATAATTATATGTTCTAATTCTTCCACTTCTATCTCCTGTACCAACTTGGGCTTTTCTATCTGCACCTTCTTGAGCCATTTGTTCTTGCATTTGTAAGTCAAAAAGTCTAGCTTTAAGAACTTTCATGGCTTTTTCTTTATTTTTATGCTGTGACTTTTGGTCTTGATTTGTTACTACTATACCTGTTGGTAAGTGAGTAATTCTAACAGCACTATCTGTTGTATTTACAGATTGTCCACCACAACCACTTGATCTCATAACATCAATTTTTAAATCATTTGGATTAATATCTATTTCAATATCATCAACTTCAGGCATAACTGCAACAGTGATTGCAGAAGTATGAACTCTTCCTTGTGACTCTGTTGCTGGTACCCTTTGAACTCTATGAGTACCACCTTCAAATTTAAGTTTACTGTAAACATGGTCACCTTTAAAAAGAGCAACAATCTCTTTATAACCACCAGCTTCACTCTCACTTGAGTTCATTATTTCAACTTTCCAGCCATTGTTTTCTGCATATCTTAAGTAACCTTTAAAAAGGTCACTTACGAAAATTGCAGCTTCATCACCACCAGTTCCTGCCCTTAATTCCAAATAGATGTTTTTGTTATCATTTGGATCTTTAGGAATCATAAGAATTTTTATCTCATTTTCTAATTGAGGTTTTTTTTGTTCTAATTCTTTTAATTCCTCTTTTGCAAGCTCACCTAACTCTTCATCTTCTAAAAGCAATTTATTATCTTCAATATCATTAACTACTTGAATATACTCTTTTGCTTTTTTAACAATAGGTTGGATTGATGATTGCTCTTTAGATAGATCTGTCATTTTCTTGATGTCATTAATAACATCAGGTGAAATTAACATTTTGTTAATTTCTTCATATCTATCTATAAAAGGCTGTAGTTTATTTTTTAACATTTATATTTTACTTAATAATAATATATTATATAGCGTTTACTTTAACTTGTAATCTACTTACTTTTCTTGCTGCGTTACCTCTTTTTAGGATTCCTTTGCTTACGCAGTGGTGAAAGTATTTATTCGCAGTTTTAACTGCAGCAGTTGCTTTTTCTTTATCATTTGCTTCAATAGCAGATAATACATCTTTAGTAATGTTTTTAATTCTAGTTTTGTAGAATCTGTTTCTTTCAGTTCTAACTTTAGTTTGTCTAGCTCTTTTTTCAGCAGATTTATGGTTTGCCATTTTATTTAACCTCTTTATAAAAATTTTAAGGGTAGAATACTACCTAAAGTAACTTTAAATTAAGTTTAAATTTAGGAAGATTTAATGAAACTATTTGGAACTGATGGTGTTAGAGGAAAAGCAGGTGATTTTTTAGATGCAATCACTACAATAAAGTTAGCTATGGCTGCTGGGATATATTTTAGAAAACACTCTACAACAAATAAAATATTGGTTGGAAAAGATACAAGAAGAAGTGGATATATGATTGAGAATGCACTTGTTTCTGGGCTTACTGCTGTTGGATATGATGTGATACAAATAGGTCCTATGCCAACTCCAGCTATTGCTTATTTAACTGAGAGTATGAGATGTGATGCAGGGATTATGATAAGTGCTTCACATAATCCTTATGATGACAATGGAATTAAATTTTTTGATAATCATGGAAATAAATTAAGTTCTAATTGTGAAAAAGAAATAGAAAAAATCTTTTTTGATGAAGAATATTTAAATTCTCAACAAAAAACAGGCAAAGAAATAGGTTCTTCAAAAAGAATAGATGATGTAATTGGACGATATATTGTTTCAATTAAAAGCTCTTTTCCAAAAGATTTAACACTTCATGGATTAAGAATAGTTTTAGATTGTGCAAATGGTGCAGCATATAAAGTTGGTCCTACAATTTTAGAAGAATTAGGAGCAGAAGTAATTACAATTAATAATAAACCAAATGGATTTAATATTAATGATGACTGTGGAGCTTTACACCCTAAAAATGTAGGTAAATATGTTTTAGAAACAAGGGCAGATATTGGTATTGCACTTGATGGTGATGCAGATAGACTTGTAGTAATTGATGAAAAAGGTGAAGTTGTACCAGGGGATAAACTAATAGGTGCTTTATGTACTTATTTATCTAATCAAGAGTTACTAGAAACAAATGCTTGTGTAGCAACAGTTATGAGTAATCAAGCCTTAGAAGATTATTTAAAAGATCATAAAATTGAGTTAAAAAGAAGTGATGTTGGGGATAAATATGTTCTTGAGTGTATGAAAGACTCTTGCATTAATTTTGGTGGAGAACAAAGTGGACATATAATCTTCTCTGATGTGGCAAAAACTGGTGATGGGCTAGCTTCTGCACTTCAAGTATTAGCTATGATTTTAAAAAGCAAAAAGAAAGCTAGCGAAGCTTTAAACCCTTTTGAACTATATCCACAAGTTTTAAAAAATTTAGTTGTTAGTGAAAAGAAACCTTTAGATGAATTAGAAGGGCTAAAAGAACTTCAAGAAGAAATAAAATCTATGGGTATAAGAGATTTAATAAGATACTCAGGAACAGAAAAAAAACTAAGAATTTTACTTGAAGGAAAAGATAAAAAGCTTGTTGATGAATATATGGAAAAATTAGTAAGTTTTTTTAAAGATAGGTTATGAAAATAATTACTTCAATAAGTATTTTTATTGTAGTTTTTATCCTTGACCAGTTTATAAAATATGCTTTTGTATATTTTGGTTGGGGATATGAAGGAAGTTGCTTATCTTTTCAGCTTGCATATAATTATGGGGTAGCTTTTTCAATGTTCTCTTTTCTAAAAGAGTATTTAAAATATATTCAGCTTTTTTTAGTAGTGGGTGGACTAATTTATTTATATTTTAATAAAGAGGTGCTAAAAGAGTATGCTTTACCAATTTCACTACTTTTTGCAGGTGGTTTATCAAATATTTTAGATAGATTTACTTATGGAGCTGTAGTTGATTATATCTATTGGCATTGTGGTTTTGAATTTGCAATTTTTAACTTAGCAGATATGATTATAAACCTTGCGGTGGCAATAATTATTTATAAGCAGATATTTACTAAAAAAGATCAAAAAAACTAATCCTTTTAAAAGGTTAAATTTTTTTTAGCTATAATCTTGCGACAAATTATATATTAAGTAGGTAATAAATGGGACAAACAATAACTGAGAAAATATTTAGTGAGCATGTAGGAAGAGAAGTATATGCAGGAGAAATCATTAGATGTAATATAGATATGGTAATTGGAAATGATATTACTACACCTATTTCTATTAAAGCATTTGAAGAGAGTGGGAGAGAAAAACTTGCTAATCCAGAAGGTTTTGCTATTGTACTAGATCATTTTATTCCAGCAAAAGATATTGCAAGTGCAAACCAAGCAAAAATCTCAAGAGATTTTGCAATGAAGCATAACTTAAAATATTTCTTTGATGAAAAAGATATGGGAATTGAACATGCACTTTTACCTGAAAAAGGATTAGTATTACCAGGAGATGTTATTATTGGTGCAGATTCACATACATGTACACATGGTGCTTTAGGAGCATTTAGTACAGGGATGGGAAGTACTGATATTTCTTTTGGGATGATTACCGGAGGAAATTGGTTTAAAGTTCCTGAGTCTATTAAAGTAGTATTTAATGGAAAACCAAAAGAGTATGTTACTGGAAAAGATTTAATTTTAGAGGTTATTAGAATTTTAGGTGTTGATGGAGCACTATATAAAACTTTAGAATTTACAGGAACTACAATTGCTTATTTAACAATGGATGATAGATTCTCTTTATGTAATATGGCCATTGAAGCAGGGGCTAAAAATGGTATTGTTGCTTATGATGAAATTACAAAAGAGTTTTTAGATACAAGGGAATCTTTAAGAGCTGAACCAAAAATTCATTATAGTGATGAAGATGCAACTTATTGTCAAGTTATTGAAATTGATGTTGAAAATTTAGAACCAGTTATTGCATATCCTTTCTTACCATCAAATGGACATCCTGTTTCTCAAGCAGTGGCAGATGAAATTAGAGTTGATCAAGTATTTATTGGTTCATGTACAAATGGAAGATTAAGTGATTTTAAAGTTGCTGCGGAGATTTTAAAAGATAAAAAAGTAGCAAGACATGTTAGACTTATCTTAACTCCAGGAACTCAAAAAATTCTAAGAGATGCTACAAAATTAGGTTATATTGATACTTTAGTTGATGCAGGAGCAGTTGTATCAAATCCAACTTGTGGAGCATGTTTAGGTGGATATATGGGTATTTTAGGAGATAATGAAGTATGTATCTCTACAACAAATAGAAACTTTGTTGGAAGAATGGGAAGTAGAAGTTCAAAAATCTATTTAGCAAATAGTGCAGTTGCAGCTGCTAGTGCAATTTCTGGATATATTACTGATCCAAATAGTCTATAATTATGATTCCACAATTTAAAATACCTTGTGTAATTTTATGTGGTGGCAAAAGTTCAAGAATGGGAGAAGATAAATCTCTTCTTCCTTTTTTTGATAAATCTTCACTAACTCAATATCAATATGATAGATTAAAACCTTATTTTACAAAAATATTTCTTTCTTCAAAAACTAATAAATTTAATTTTGAAGCTAAGTTAATTTTAGAGGAAAATGAAATATATTCTCCTATTGTTGCAATAGATAGTATTATAAAAAAACTTTATAATTATGATAAATTTTTTCTAATAACTGTTGATACTCCATTAGTTAAAATTGAATCAATAAATCAATTGATATTAGAAAGTATTGATAGTGATATTTGTGTTGCCCAAACTGAAAAAATACATAATTTATGTGGAGTTTTTTCTACAAATATAAAACCTATTGTAGCTGAGATGCTAAAGAAAGATATTCATAAAGTAGGCTATCTTCTAGACCAAGTTAAAAGTAAAAAAATAATATTTAAAGATGAAGAAGAATTTTTAAATTTAAATAATAAAGAAGAGTATCTTAAAGCTCTTAAAATTATAAGTTAAACAAATATTTATTATTATAAGTTTAAGTTATGTTTAAGTATAATATTATCTAACTTCTGCTATGCTAACTTTTATAAGATAAAATTATAAAAGGAAGCAAAATGGCAAACAATGAGCTTGAAAAAGCACTAGATATATTAGATTCTGAACTTAAAAAGCAAGGTTTATCAAGAAGGGAAGCTTTAAAAGTTGCAGGTTTAGGATCAGCAGCATTTTTGATGGGATCAACGGAAGTTGAAGCTGCTACTCTTAATGCTAGTGATGTTAAAGCAAAAATTGTAATTGTTGGAGGGGGACTATCAGGAGTTGCTACTGCTGCTAGGCTTACTAATTCTTTATCTAATCCAGATATTACAATAATCGAACCAAATCCAAAATCAGTATCATATCAACCTGGTAATACTTTAATTGCCTCTGGTATATATACAAAAGCAGATATTGAATTTGAAAGTAAGGATTTCACTCCTAAAGGAACAAAAGTAATTCAAGATAAAGTAGTTGAATTTGATCCTGAAAATAATATAGTTGTAACTTCTTCTGGAGAAAAAGTAAGTTATGATTTTCTAATTATTGCAGCAGGATTAACTTTAGATTTTGGAAGAATTAAAGGATTAGAAGCAATTGGAGAACTTACTACTTTAGGTGATGCAAGTTCTTTATTAAATACTTTTAAAGATAGTGGAGTATGCTCTATTTATAGTGTAGATGGTGCTGTAAAAACTTGGGAAGAGATGCAAAAATTTATTGCTAAAGCAAAAGCTGGACAAAAAGTAAAAGGTGTATTTACTCATCCAAATACTGCAATTAAGTGTGGAGGAGCACCTAAAAAAATTATGTATCTAACTAATGCAAGATTAGTTGAAGCAGGTGCAAGAGATAATGCAGAACTAACTTTTTATCCAAATGGTGGAACTATGTTTGGAGTTCCAGAGTACCATGATGCAATTGTAAAACAATTTGAAGCAAGAGATATGAAATGGCAATATAATCATAATTTGGTTGCTGTTGATTTAGAAAATAAAATTGCTACTTTTAATCATCACTGGAAAGAAAAAGGAGAGTGGGATAAGGATTTAGAAGAGTATGCAATGATAAATAAAAATGAAGATGTAAATGTAGAGTTTGATTTTCTTCATATAACTCCTCCTATGAAAGCTCCAGATGAGATTGGAAACTCTGCTGTTGGTTCAGCAAAAGGGTTTGTTCCTGTAAATAAAGAGACTTTACAACATGTAAAATATAAAAATATTTTTTCAATAGGTGATATTGCTGCTGTTCCTATGGGAAAAACAGGTGGAAGTGTAAGAAAACAATATAAAGTATTAGTTGATAACTTAATTTCTACAATGGAAGGTAAACCTTTAACTTCTAAGTATGAAGGATATACAGTTTGTCCTTTAATTACAGATATAGGGAAAGTTATGTTAGCAGAATTTGATTGGTCAAAAAAACCAACTCCTTCTTTTCCACTTGATCCAATACAAGAAAGATATATTTGGTGGTTATTAAAGGTTTATGCACTTAAACCTATGACTATGTATGGAATGTTATCAGGTAGAGCATAATAAAAACAAAGAGAGAACTCTCTTTGTTTTTAGAGGAAAGAACTTGAAAAAAGAAATCTTAATATATCTAACAATTTTAATTTTCGCTTCATCTTTGATGCACTTTGAGGAGTTTACTTCTCACTTTTTTCAACATATAATTAATTTAAAAACTGCTGGGGCATATGGACTTACATATTTTCATCCTTTTGTTTTTACTTTTATTATTTATATAATTATATTACTTCCAAGAATAGTAATCAAAAAAATCTTTACTTATAAAATAAATAAAAAATAATTTTATATTAAGTTATTTTACAATCTTATAATTCTAATAAGATTTGTTAATACACCATAAAAAGGACTATTCTAACTCCTCTTTTTATAATTGAAAAATTATAATTCTATAAAATAATTTAATAAAAAAGTGAGTTTTTTTATTAATTTTAAACCAATTATAAATACAATTGTGTATATAATATTATTAAGTGATTTTTAATAGTCAAATGGAAGGAGACTATAATGAATGACAAATTAGAAAAAATTTTAGATGAAAATTTAAAAAAAGAAGGTCTATCAAGAAGAGAGGCTATAAAGTTATTAGGTGCATCAAGTGCTTTATTTATGATTAATGAAGAAGCACAAGCTTCAGCAAAAAAGCTAGATGGGAAAAATGTAAAAATACTAATTATTGGTGGAGGTTTAGCTGGAATTTCAACAGCTGCTAGATTAAATAATGGTTTAGATAATGCAAAAATTACAATAATTGAGCCAAACTTAAAATCAGTATCATATCAACCTGGAAATACTTTTATTGGGGCAGGCTTATATAAAAAAGAGGATGTATTATTTAATACAAAAGATTTTTTACCAAAAGAAGTAGAATTTATAAATGATAAAGCAGTTGCCTTTGAGCCTGATAATAATATAGTAGAAACAATAAATAGTGGAAAATTTACATATGATTATTTGATAATTGCAACAGGTGTTGTTTTAGATTTTGCTAAAATCAAAGGTTTAGAAGAGTTATCAAATTACTATACTATACAAGATTCACAAAGTATAATAAAGCTTTTTAAAAATAGTGGTGCAAGTACAGTATATAATGTTCAAGCAGCTGAAATTACATGGGAAAATATGCAAAAGTGCATAGAAAATGCTTCAAAGGGCATAAAACAAAATGCTGTATTTACACACCCAGATACGGCTATTAAATGTGGTGGTGCTCCTAAAAAAATGATGTATTTAATGAATGCAAGATTAAATGAAGTTTCAAAAGAAGCAAGAGCTAATGTTAATATGACTTTTTACCCTAATGGAAATAAAATGTTTAGCGTAAAAGAGTATGAAGATGCTATTATTGAACAGTATAAACAAAGAAATATGTATTGGAAATATGGGCATAATTTAATTGAAGTTGATTTAAAAAATAAAGTTGCAACTTTTAATCATCATTGGCAAGAAAAAGGTGCTTGGGATAAAGATTTAGAAGAGTATGAAGTTATTAAAAAAAGTGAAAATGTAAGTGTTCCTTATGATTTTTTACATATAGCTCCACCTATGAAAGCTCCAGATGAGATAGGAAACTCTGCTTTAGGTTCTGCAAAAGGTTGGGTTCCTGTAAATAAAGAGACTTTACAACATGTAAAATATAAAAATGTTTTCTCTTTAGGAGATGTTGCAGCAGTTCCTTTGGGAAAAACAGGAGGAAGTGTAAGAAAACAATATAAAGTGGTTGCTGACAATATTATGGCTCTTATAAATAATAAACCATTAGAGGCAAAATATGATGGATATACTGTATGTCCTATAATAACAGATATTGGAAAAGTTATGTTAGCTGAGTTTGATTGGAGTATGAAACCAACACCATCTTTTCCCCTTGACCCAACACAAGAGAGGTATATTTGGTGGTTATTAAAAGCCTATGTATTAAAACCTATGACAATGTATGGAATGTTGTCAGGTAGAGCATAATTTAAAATAAAGGGAAGAAAATGAAAAACTTATTATTAGTAAAAAGTGTTTTAGTTGCAGGATTGATTTTTTCAGGGTGTACAAGTACTTCTAATGTATCTATAAAACAACCAAATGAAAAAGTTAAACACTTAATTGAGCAATATAAATTACAAAGTGTAGATTATAATTATGTAAAAAAAGCAATAGGAAATGGTACAAGTGCAACAGCAAGTGCTATTTTAGTTGATGCTAGACCAAATGCAAAATACTTAAAAAGTACAATTCCTACAAGTGTAAATATCCCAGATACTAAGTTTGAAGAGTATTATAAAATAGTTGAAAATATATCAAAAGATAAAGAAATTATAGTATATTGTGGTGGATATAGTTGTGAAAAAAGTCCTATTGTTGCAAATTTATTAATAAAAAAAGGTTTTAAAAATGTAAAAGTTTATCCAGGAGGAGAACCTGAATGGATAAAAAACAATTATGCAGAGGTTGATACAGTAGTAGTTAAAGCAACTATGAATAATAACTCAGCAGTTTTAATAGATGCAAGACCTTATAAACTTTATTTAAAAGAAACAATTGTAGGAGCAATATCTATTCCTGATACACAATTAGAAGAATTAGTAGGAAGATTTCCATCTAACAAAAATGAAAAAATTATAGTATTTTGTGGTGGATTTAAATGTGAAAAATCGCATATTGTTGCTGATAAGTTAGTATCTTTAGGATATAAAAATGTTTTTGTTTATGCAGGTGGAGTTCCACAATGGAAAAAAGAAAAACTTCCAACAACAGCAGGTGCAAAAGTAGCAGAAGTTGCTAAAGTAAGTGCTAAAAAACAGTTTAGTTCAAAAGGATTAAAGCTTGGAAGTGATGAGGGAACTGTTGATGGTGATTGGTTAAAGGTTCAAATTTTAGCTAATAATGTACCTTCATTTATTCAAATTGTAGATGTTAGATCAAAAGCTGAGTTTGCTGAGGGACATTTTAAAAATGCTATAAATATTGAAGCTGGAAAATTAACTGCAAAAGAGTTATATGAAAAATTACCTAAAGATAAAACAATTGTATTTAATTGTAGTGCAGGTGGAAGATCACTTGAAGCTTGGGCAAAATTAAATGATGAAAAATATGATGTATCTGAAATTTACTATTTTGATGCAAATGTAAGTTGCAAAGGTAATAATTGTACTATTGAAGTAAATGAACCTTTAGAGTAAAAGTTCTGTATCAATCTTTTAGATTGATACAGATAAAATATATATAATTTATAAAAGTAAAAATATGAGGTAACGGTATTTTTAACATAATTACTCCTTATTTTAAATAGGTATAAAATAAGTTAATAGCAATTAAAATTACTATTAACATAGGAAATTTGAATGATGTAGAAATCTTTTTTATTTTATATGTTAAATATATTAAATAAAATAGATATAGATATAGTATTAACAAATATATCAAAGTTAGTTGTTTCCCAAGTGTAGAAAAATGAATAAAAAATCCAATTGCAACTATTATTGCTTCATATATTTTTAATTGTTTTATATAAAAAAAAAGATAACACTCAAGAAATTTTATTAATCCATAAATAAATATCATTAACAAACTTTATTAGAATGGCAACTTCCACAATTATTTCCTACAGTAGGAGCATTTGCTGTAGTAAGTCCCCAACCAAAAGCTAACGGCACAATAATTTGTATAAATTTCCCTTCAGTGTCTTTCATTTCTTTTTTATTTAATATTGAAAAATTAGCAAAGTCATTAAATACCAAATTTTTCCATATTAAACTCCTTAGTATAATATTAATAATTAAAATCATTATAAAAAATATAAACTTAAGATAATATTAATTATTACTTTTTGGTTTAAAAAAATTTAATCTTATAGATTTTTTGTTTATATTTTTTAATTAAATAGATTTATTATAAGTTAAGATATAGGAATAAAGGTATAAAAAAAAGGTAAGAAGATAACTTCTTACCTTTTTATTTGCAAATTTAAAAAATTATGCTGCTAATGCTTCTTTAGCTTTAACTACTAATGCTGCAAATGCTGCTGCATCATGCATAGCTAAATCAGCTAAGATTTTTCTATCTAATTCAATATTAGCTAATTTTAATCCATTCATAAATCTTGAATAGTTAATATCATTTAATCTACAAGCAGCGTTGATTCTGATGATCCAAAGCTTTCTAATATCTCTTTTCTTTTGTCTTCTATCTCTATAAGCGTAAACTAAACTTCTTTCTAATTGTTCTTTCGCTTTTCTAAAGTGTTTTCTTCTACCGCTAAAAAATCCTCTAGCAGCTTTTAAAACTTTTTTATGTCTTCTTCTTCTAACTACACCAGTTTTAACTCTTGGCATATTTTTCCTTTCTTTACCGTATATTTTAATAGGTGTCGATTTTATAAATCGAACTTGTCCACTTTATGTGGAGGGACTTGTAATTTTATAAAAATTACCTTATTAACAATTTAACATTTTTTTAACTCTTGCAGTATCAACAGCTGCAACAGTTTGTGGACCTCTTAGGTTTCTTTTTCTTTTTGGGCTCTTTTTAGTTAAGATATGGCTTCTAAAAGCTGAACCTCTTTTAATAGAACCATTTTTTTTCACTTTAAATCTCTTTAAAGCTCCACTATTAGATTTCATCTTTGGCATTGTGGAATCCTTTCTTAAAATTTGCATTTTCATATAATTGAAAAAGTTCGTGATTTTACTTAAAATAAGCTTTGAATAAGTTTAAGTATATAGAACAATAGTAGTAGAGTTTCTACTACTATTTAAGATTATTTATTTTTTTCCTTTGGAAGAACTAGCATATTTACATATCTTCCTTCAAGTTTTGGTTCTTTGTCCATTACTCCAAATTCTTCAAGCATTGGCCAAATTCTATTTAGAACTTCAATTCCTGATTCAGGGTGAGCCATCTCTCTACCTTTTAGGAATACTCTAAATCTTACATGCTTTCCTTCTTCTAAAAATTCAATAGCATGTTTAACTTTATAGTTAATATCATTGTCAGCAATTTTTACAGATAATTTAATCTCTTTAATTTCAATGATTTTTTGTTTTTTCTTAGCTTCTTTTTTCTTTTTCTCTTGTTGGTATCTAAATTTACCATAATCCATAATTTTAGCAACAGGAGGTTTTGCTTCTGGCGCAATAAGTACTAAGTCTAGCCCTAATTCTTCTGCAGTTGCAAGAGCATCTTTTGTTGAGATGATTCCATAATTTGTACCATCATCACTCATACATCTTACTTCTTTTACTGTAATTTCCTCATTCATTATTACATCGTCTTTTTTATTGTTTCGACTCAAATTTCACATCCTTTTTTAATTTCAACTAACATATTTATAAACTCCTCTTTCGTCATATTTGACTGCTCTCTCTTTCTTCTGTCTCTTAATGCTATAGAGTTGTTTTCAACTTCTTCATCACCAATAACAACAATCATTGGAACTCTTTGTTTTTCCGCCATTCTAATTCTTTTATTTAAACTTTCGTTCATATCAAAAATTTTAGAATCTATCTCTTTATATAACAGTTCTTTTTGTAGTTGTTTTGCATATTCAACATGTGTATTTGCAATTGGTACAAAGATAACTTCTGTTGGAGCGATAATAAAAGGGAACTCTCCAGCACAGTGTTCTGTTAGAATACCAATAAATCTTTCAAAAGAACCTAAAATTGCCCTATGAATCATTACAGGTTGTTCTTTTTCCCCTTTATCGTTTATATACTCTACATTAAATCTACTTGGTAAGTTCATATCAACTTGAACTGTACCACATTGCCATTTTCTTCCAATAGCATCTAAGATTTTAATATCAATTTTAGGACCATAAAAAGCTCCTCCACCTTCATCAATTCCATATGGTAGATTGTGCTCATCTAGTGCATCCATGATTCCTTTTGTAGTTTTTTCCCAAAATTCATCATCTCCAATGGCTTTTTCAGGTTTAGTTGAAACTTCCATTTCATATTTAAAATCAAATATACTCATAAGTTTATCAACAAACTCTAAAACTTCAATAATTACATCTTTTACTTGTGCTTGTGTACAAAAAATATGAGCATCATCTTGAGTAAATTCTCTTACTCTAAATAGTCCGTGCATAGCTCCACTCATTTCGTGTCTATGTACTACTCCATATTCAAAAAGTTTTTTTGGTAAATCTTTATATGAAACTAAACTATTTTTAAAAATTTGAATATGTCCTACACAGTTCATAGGTTTAATACCATATTCCTGCTCATCAATTGTAGTAAAATACATATTTTCTTTATAGTTTGCATAGTGACCAGAGATTTTCCACATATCTGATTTTAAAATTTCTGGACCACGTACTGGTTCATATCCTCTTACTCTATGAGCTTTGTATAGGATTTTTTCTAATTTACTTCTAAGCCTAGCACCATTTGGTAGCCACATAGGAAGACCAGCTCCCACATCATCATTAAAAGTAAATAGATCTAATTCAGTACCTAATTTTCTATGGTCTCTTTTTTTTGCTTCTTCTAACATTTTAATATAGTCATTTAATTCTTGTTTATCGAAAAATGCTATACCATAGATTCTTGTAATCATTTCATTTTTTTCATCACCACCAAGATAAGCACCTGCTATTCTTGTAAGTTTAAAATTTCTAATCATTCTAGTATTAGGTACATGAGGACCTCTACATAAGTCTTCAAAATCACCTTGCTTATAAATAGTTAGAGTTGAATCTGTGATGTTTTTAAGTACCGCTTGTTTAAGCTCATCATTTGCGAATTTTTTTAAGATTTCTTCTTTGGTTGTCTCATATCTTTGAATTGGTAGCTTTTCATTTGCAAGCTCTTTCATTTTCTTTTCAATTTTTGTAAGATCCTCTTCTGATATTTTAGAATCTACTTTGAAATCATAATAAAATCCCTCTTTAACAACAGGACCAACAAAGAATTTAGCTTCAGGATATAACGCTTTAATAGCTTGAGCCATTAGGTGAGCACATGAATGTCTTAAAATCTCTAAAGATTCAGGAGAACTGTCACTTTTTATCTCTTCACCAGTTATATTTAAAGCTTCCGCAGTTTGAAGATCATATATTTGACCTTCACTTAATACACCAATTGGTTCCAATAATTTCCTTTTTTTTAGTTTTCTTATAGAATTTGGTACATTTTATCGCAATTGCACTTAAATTTAATCTTAATAATAGTTTATTAATAAATTTTGGGTAAAATATGGAATGATTTTAAACCTATCAAAGATAAAAACAGAAGCTTTATTATTGTTCTGTAAAGATTTAATTCTTTCTTATAAAGATAAAGATGAAAAATTATTTAATATAGAAGAAGAGTTAGATAATTATATTAATAGTGTAAGTGAAGATATTTTAAAACAGATAAATAATGTAACTTTTGATACAGAACACTATTTAAAAAATAGAAAACATTATAGAATTAAAGCTGTATTAATTGCTTATAATTTTATAAATGATCAAATCTCTAAATATCTAGCACAAGGAAGTGCTTTTAATCCTGCTATGTTATTTCTTGCTTTACTTGCAGTTTGGTTTAAAGAACTAGATAAAGAAAGAACTTCAAAAGAGTTTATTTATTTTACACTTTTTCCTTATGGAAATGTATATGATAAACTACTAATAAATGTAAAAGATAATGATTTTAAAAAAATAAATATTGAGATGATGGATATTGCGGAAAAAACTATTTTTAATTTAGATAAAGTCTCTTTTAAATAAGAGACTTTATTTTTAGAATCTATATCTAATATTTGCTGAAAAGTTTTTAGCCTCTTCAACAGCATTAGGAGAATCACTAATTTTTACAGGTGTTCCAAAGTCTCCAAAGAAACCATTACTTCCTGTATAATCATATTTTATTTGTGTATATCTTAAAGTAAAACTAAGAGCATCAGTTAATTTTTGGTGTCTATATACTTCCCAAGCAGTACCACGTGCAGCAATTTTACTTCCTGCCATAGTATCTTCACCATAAGTCATAGATCTCCAGTATTTACTACCTTTGTTCCATTCTATTCCTACTCTTGCTTTTTCAGATAATGGACATGGCATATTTGCACCAATCCAAAAAGAGTGACCAGTTTCAGAATCAGCTGAACCTAACATTGCTTTGTTTCCATCAGGATCAGTTTTACTCATAGCATATGAAGCAAATACTGTTGTATCATCTAAGAAATCAGAAATACCATTTCCAATTCCATAAGCTTTAAACATAATTGTAGCTAATTCTATATCTCCAAAATTATAGAATTTACCATTACTATCAGGTTGTCCATCAGCATTTGCATCTTGATTTCCTATTAAATTCCAAGCTTTTGCATAGTTCATATGTACTGAGTATTGTCCATTATCATAAGGAACAAAAATAAATCCGGCCATATCAACATTTTCACTTGTATCATTATCATCTATATAATCAAGCCCATCTGAAGAAAATCTAAGTTTTGCATTAGTTAATCCTCTACCTACGCAAAACTTAAGCCACATTCCATTTATACCTGTTAGTTTATCAAGGTTAAATCTAGCACTAGCTCCATCAAATTCCACATTTACTGTATGTGAAAGAGCAGATTTTCTTTCTTGGTCAGCTCTTAAACTAATTCCCAAACCATCTGTTGAAGGACGCCTTCCAATACTAGCTGTCCAAGAAACATCATTGTTTCCAAAGAAAGAATCATTTGTATATAGCCAATATGCCTCTTTTACTTTTAAGCTATTATCATTTGTAGCAGCTTCATTTGTTACCCAATCAAAGCTTGCATTATTTCTTGTTTGTCCATCAATTTGAGCTCTATTATCCCCAAATAATTTATTATAAGAAAGTGTTCCATAAAAAGTTGAGTTTTCATCAGCTTGGAATTTCATTCCTAACCAAAGTCTATTAGAGTATATAGAGTTATTTGTTAGTTTTTTACCATTTGATAGTTTATATTGAACATTATCATATTGTGTTCTAAAATCAACATCCCACTTTATATTATCTCCTGCATCATGTGCTTTTACTTCTTGAATTTTTTCAGAGTTTTTCTTTACATTTTTTTCAAGTTTTGTAAATCTTTTATCTGTAAAAGTCTTTTCAAGTGTAGTTACTTTGTCTTGATTTGAATTTAATTTCTTTTCAAGCATTTCAATTTGTTTTTTCAATAACTCGATTTGTTTCATCATCTCATTATTTGATATTTCTGATGAAAAAGCACAAGTTGTTAATGCTGCAACAGTTGATAAAGCAATTATCCCCTTTTTCATTAAGTGCTCCTTGGTGTATAATAACTAAAACTTATACTCATTGTATTAAGTATATTAAATATTATATAACTATAACTTTTAATTAATACTTAACATAATATTATTTTTACTTATAATAAAAATAATAAAAAAGGGGAAGAGATTACCTCTTCCCCTTTTATTTATTAACAAGAAGGAACATTCCCTGAGTCATTTGCATATTCATAAGAAAAATCATAAATATGTTCCATCCAAGATTCTTGAACATAACCTTTTTTTACTTTTGGACAAATTTTGATTATTTCATCTTCAAATTTACCAGCATTTTTGATCTCTTCCCATTGATCTTGAGAATGCTGTGCAGCAAATTTTGCTCCAGTCATACCACAAGGATTTTTTAACTTTTTAGAAAAAAGTTTTTGTCCTTTTACTGCATCTGCTGATGCTGTTGTTGTTAAAACACCTAATGTTAATGATGCTGCTAATGCAATCTTTGCCAATTTTGTCATTATAACTCTCCTAATTAAAATTTGGGTATAATTATATTTTATAAATATAAAAAACCTGACAACAAACTATTATAACATAAAGTGAATTAATTGTGAAGTATTTTTTAATAAAACAAATAGTTGAATATCTTAAAGAAAAAGCCCAAAATATAAAGTTTATCAAGAGAATTGACAATAATATAATTATAATTGAATTTAATAATAAAGAGATCTTATATTTTGATATGACAAAAGGTAAAAGTCAAATTTATAAAAAAAATAATCAAGATACAATAAAAAAAGACTTTAATGCTCCTTTTGATATTCTTCTACAAAAAAGATTTGTAAATTCTAAAATTGAAGAGATTAGTATATATAATGAAGATAAGGTAATTAATATAAAAGTATCTTCAAGTTCTTCATATAAAAAACTAACAACTATTTTACAATTGGAGTTTACAGGTAAACATACAAATATAATAATCTTAGATGAAAATAGAATTATATTAGAGGCTTTAAGACATATAGATGAATTCTCATCAAGTAGAGTTGTAAAAGTTGGGATAAAATTAGAAGAGATACCAAAACAAAACTTTATTTTTAAAGAAGATTTTATTGAGAATATTGAAAAGTATCTATATGAAATTTATGAAATTAAAGAAAAACAGAGTTTAGAAAATCTAAAAAAACAAAAAATTTCTTTAATAAGTAAAAAGATAAATAAATTAGAAAATCTTATAAATCATTTGCCTTTAAAACAGCAATTAGAAAAAGAATCAAATCTTACTTATTTATATGCAAATATAATTTTAAGTAATATTCATAATATTAAACCTTATCAAGATATTTTAGAAGCTTATGATTATGAAGGTAATAGTATAAAAATACCTTTAGATAAAAGTATTAGTGCATCAAAGTATGCAAATGAACTTTTTAAAAAAGCAAAAAAATTAAAACAAAAATTACAAAATATTGATATAGAAAAACAAAGTTTAGAAGAAAAATTAGAGTTTTCTAAAAAGATGATTGAAAATCTACAAGAGGCAAATTCTATTGATGAAATAGAGTTTTTATTTCCTAAAAAGCAAAAGAATCAAACAAAAACAGCAAAACAGCAAAATTATGAGACATTTTTTTATAATGGATATAAAATTCTTTTAGGAAGAAGTGAAAGAGAAAATATCTATTTATTACAAAATTCAAAAGCAAGTGATTTTTGGTTTCATTTAAAAGATAGAACTTCGTGTCATGTAATAGTACAAAATAGTAAAAAAACAATCCCTGAATCAGTGATAATTAAAGCTGCTAAATTATGTGCAAAGTTTTCAGTTGAGTTTGGTGGAAAGTATCTTATTGATTATACTCAAAGAAGAAATATTAAAATTCAATCAGGTGCAAATGTTTTATATAACCCTTATACTACAATTGAAATTAACATATAAAAATATATCTTAAAATTAATAAGTATATAACTAAAGAACTGTTAAAATTTAGTTTATTAATAATTTAGGAGAGATTAATGAAAAAGCTGATTGGATTAGTAGGAACACTGTTTTTTGTAATGTTAATTGCAACAGGATGCGGAAGAGGTACAATGGTACATAATGTAGATAATAGTAGTTATATTGAATCAAAAAATATAACTATGGCACAAGTTGAACAAGCAATTACAAAAGGTGCTATAAGAAAAGGTTGGACAACTAAAAAAATCAAAACTGGTTTATTAGAATCTAAAGTAAATGTTAGAGGAAAACATTTTGTAATGGTAAATATTGCTTATAATACAAAAGGTTATAAAATTACATATAAAGATAGCCAAAATATGAATTATAATGCAGAAAACAACACTATTCACAAAAACTATAATAAATGGATAGGAAATTTAGAAAGAAATATTAATTATGAACTTTCTTTACTTAAATAGTTTTAGGAGAGTGTAGTGAAAAAAATATTAAGTCTATTAGGAAGTTTATTTTTTGTATTATTTATTATTACAGGGTGTGGAAAAGGTTCAATAGTTCAAAATATTGATAATAGCAATTATATTGATGCTAAAAATATAACTATGGCAAAAGTTGAAAAAGCAATTACAAAAGGTGCTATAAGAAAAGGCTGGACAACTAAAAAAATCAAAACTGGTTTATTGGAATCTAAAGTAAATGTTAGAGGAAAACATTTTGTAATGGTAAATATTGCTTATAATACAAAAGGTTATAAGATAATATATAAAGATAGTCAAAATATGAATTATAATCCACAAGATAATACAATTCATCCAAATTACAATAAATGGATAGGAAACTTAGAAAGAAATATAAATTATGAGTTATCATTAATTGGAGTATCTGGAAATAGCAATTCAAGAAATGTAACATCAATTGAAAGTAGTTCTGATACTACAACTATTAATAAATCACAGTATAAAAGTTCTGGTGAAATTAATACAAATAAAAATGTTATTTACATAAAAGCTATAACTCCTTATGCAAAAAATAATAGAATTGCACAAAATATTAAATCTGAGTGTACAATAAATCAACAATTAGCTGAGTTTATTCAAAAATATGCTACAGAACAAGGATTAACTGTTAAGTTTAAAAACAATATAGGTCCAAATGATTTATATTTAAATTTACAAATTGATGATGCTATAAGTCAAGGTGGAGCTTTTAGAGGACATGCTAAATTCACAACAATTTCAGGGATTTTAGTAAAAGGTAAAAAAAGCTATGGTTCATTTAAAGCTGCTAGAGTATCTGGTGGTGGTTTTTGGGGAGCTTACAAGGGTTCTTGTGCTGTTTTAGGAAGAACTGTTGAAGCTTTAGGAAAAGATGTTGCAACTTGGTTATATAGCCCAATTGATGGTGCTCAATTGGGAGATGTAGGATACCTTAGATAGCAAAGAGTTTAATTATTTATTTGGTATAATATAATATTTTTTAATATAAAGAGAGAAAATTTGAAGAAAAAAGTATTAGTTATATCATATTCTCAAACTGGACAACTAACAAAGTTAATACAAAGTGTAATAAATCCTTTAATGGGGGATGAGAATATTGAGGTTTTTATAAAAGAGATAAAACCTTTAAAAGCATATCCTTTCCCTTGGGATTTTATTACTTTTATGGACTGTTTCCCTGAGTCAGTTTATTTAGATCCTCCTAAAATTGAAAATATTGAAGATGATAATGAATATGATTTAATTATTTTGCCATATCAAGTATGGTTTTTATCTCCATCTTTACCAATTACTGCATTTTTAAAAAGTGATTATGCAAAAAGAAAGTTAAAAGGTAAACCTGTTATAACTCTTATTGGTTGTAGAAATATGTGGGTTATGGCACAAGAAAAAGTTAAGTTGCTACTAAATGAAATTGGTGCTAAATTAATAGATAATATTGTATTAATTGACCAAGGTAACTCTTTAGCAACTTTTGTAACTACTCCTAGATGGATGCTAACTGGAAAGACAGATAGTTTATGGGGACTTTTCCCAAAAGCAGGGATAAGTCAAAGGGAAATTGAAGATGCAAAAAGATTTGGTAAAGCTATAAAAAAAGCTCTTTATGCAAATAAAGAAAAAGAGTTTTCTTCAATGTGTCATGGATTAAAAGCTGTAAATGTTGATGTAAAACTAATAAAAAGTGAACAAATTGCAACAAAAAGCTTTAAAATTTGGGGAAAACTTATAAGAAAAATAGGTCCACAAGGAAGCCCTAAACGAAGACCTATTGTAATGTTATATGTGGTATTTTTACTTTTAATTATATTAACAATTGTACCTATAAATATGATAATACAAACAATAATAAGAAAAATAAATAAACAAAAAGTTTTAAAACAAAAAGAGTTTTATGAACTTCCATCTGGAAATGGTGATTATAGAATGAAGGATTTTTTTAGGAATGAATAAAGTTTATATAAATAATATACAAAAATTTATGCCAAATGAACCAGTTTCAAATAATGAAATGGAAGAGTATTTGGGATTTATTGGTGGAAAAAAATCAAAAGCAAAAAGTATTGTTTTGCGAAGTAATGGAATAAAAAGAAGATTTTATGTTCTTGAAAAAAATACTTTAAAACCACTTTTTACAAATGCACAAATAACTGCAAATGCAGTTAAGAAACTTGAAAACGATAATTTTAAGCTTGAAAAATTAGAAGCTTTATCATGTGGGACAACTTCTCCTGATCAATTAATGCCTGGACATACTTTAATGGTTCAAGGGGAATTAGGAATTAATAAAATTGAAACAATTAGTGCTTCTGGTATTTGTCTTAGTGGTATAAATGCATTAAAATACATCTATTATGGGATTAAAGCAGGAGAGCTAAATAATGGTGTTTCTACAGGTTCAGAAACTTCATCAATGGTTTTAAATTCAAGAAATTTTAAAGAAGAATCTGATTATAGAGAACTTGAAAATAATCCTGGAATTGAGTTTGAAAAAGATTTTCTAAGATGGATGCTTTCTGATGGTGCTGGAGCAATGCTTTTAGAAAATAAACCAAATAAAGATAAATTATCATTGGAAATAAAATGGATTGATATTTTATCTTATGCAGGGGAAATGCCTATATGTATGTATAGTGGCTGCGAAGTTGATGAAAATAATACTACTACTTCGTGGAGAGCTTTTGAGCAACAAGAAGTAATGAATAAATCACTTTTATCAATAAGACAAAATGTTAAGCTATTAAATGAAAATATTATTGAATACACAGTTACAAAACCCATAAAAGAGATTTTAGAAAAAAGAGATATAAAAGAAGAAGAGATAACATATTTTGTTCCCCATTATTCTTCAACATTTTTTAGACAAAAAGTATATGAAGGAATGAAAGAGGGTGGATTGGAAATACCTTTTGAAAAATGGTTTACTAATCTTACAGAGTTTGGAAATACAGGAAGTGCTTCTATTTATATTATGCTTGAAGAGTTATTTAATACAAATAGATTGAAAAAAGGTGATAAATTACTTTGTTATATTCCTGAAAGTGGAAGATTTTCTACAGCATTTATGTTTTTAGAAGTTGTTTAATGGAAAAAATAGATATACCTCAAGAAGAAAATAAAATCTTAGAAGGTCATAGAAAAGTAATGTATGTTTCAGATGAAAAAGGAGAGTTTCATACTGAAAATTATGGAAGTAGTGTAGAAGAATTTGCTACAAAAACTGCAGTTGAAGAGTTTGATTTATTGGCTAAAGAGAGCTTAAAAAAAATACAATTAAATGAAGCTTCTCCTATTGAATATTATATGTATAAAAATAGAATGGATTTTCCAACACTAGTAAGTGTAGTAGGAATGTTTTCTTTTAGAGTAAAAAGACATTTAAAAATGAAAAATTTCAAAAAATTAAGTGATAAAATTTTAAATAGATATTGTGAAGCTTTTAATATCTCTTTAGAAGAATTAAAAGGTTTTAAAGTATGAATAAAGAGTTTGAACATTCACAGTTTGCCCATTGTGAGAGTGGTACAATTTCAACTCTTTTAACAAGTTATGGTTTAAAAATTAGTGAGCCTATGGCTTTTGGAATTACAAGTTGTCTTTCTTTTGTATATCTTCCTTTTATAAAAATTAGTAATATGCCTCTTATTGCATATAGACAAATGCCAAAAAATATTATAAATAGAATATCAAAAGTTTTAAATATTAAAATGGAAAAGAGAAAATATAAAGACCCAATAAAAGCAAATGAAGAGTTATCAAAGCTAATAAATCAAAATCATTTAGTAGGTCTTCAAACTTCTGTTTTTTATCTTCCTTATTTTCCAAAGGATATGAGATTTCATTTTAATGCACATAATTTAATGGTATATAAAAAAGAAGGAAATGAATATTTTATTTCAGATCCTGTATTTGAAGATATTGTAAAGTGTGATGAAAAAGAATTAACAAAAGCTAGATTTGCCAAAGGAATTTTTGCACCAAAAGGGTTTTTATATTATCCAAAACAGATACCTACAAATATAGATTTTGAAAAGATAATAAAAAAAGCTATTAAGAAAAATGCAAATTCATTACTTACACCTTTTCCTTATGCTGGAGTTAAAGGAATGAGAAAGTTAGCAAAAAGTATTGCTTTATTAAAACTTGATAATAATGAAAGATATATAAAAAACTTTTTAACACATATTGTTAGAATGCAAGAAGAAATAGGTACTGGTGGCGGAGGTTTTAGATTTTTGTATGCAGCTTTTTTACAAGAATCAAAAAAATATAATTTAGATGAAAACCTTTTAGAAGAAGCTTCAACTTTATTTGTTAAATCTGGAAATACCTTAAGAGAGTTTGCTTTATTATGTGTTGAATCAAGTAGAAATTTAGATAAATTTAATCCTGAAAAAATCTCAGAGAAATTAATTGAAGCTTCAAAATATGAAGAAGAAGCTTCAAAACTTTTAAAAAGAGTCTAAGAGGACTCTTTTTATTCTTCAATTAGTTTTAAATTATTGTTTTCAAAAACAAATTTTTCAGAGTTATGTTTTGTTTTCCAATAATACCAAGAATTTGATGATAGTGTTCTTGTTTTGTGTTCTGGTGGAAAGCCCCTTGCAAATATAACTTCTTCTTTACTCATCCCTAGTTTAAATATAGCATTTTTTATAGCTTCTTTATTTTCAAGATTTTCTAAATCTACTTTACTTAAAGCAAAAGTTCTTTTAAAAAGCTGTTCTAAAGTTCTATGTTTACTATGTTTTGTTCTTACATAAGCATATAGTTTGTCATTATGTTCAAAAAAGATTTTATTTGTATCTAGTTTTACGATTTTTATTTGTGAGTTTATTGGTAGAAGCTTACCATAATTATAGTTAGTAGATGCAATAGTATAATCAGAAGCAAAAGGAATATTCCCTTCATTGAAAGATCTATTATTTGATACACTATCATAAGTGGGTTTTTCTTCAAACCACATATTAACTTGTGTATAATATGTTTTCTTTAAAGCATCATTTTCAAGGGATACTTTAGAGTTTTTGCTACAAGCAGAAAATAGTAATAAACTTAAAAGTACTAAAATACTAAGAGATAAATTTTTCATAAATAGACCTTTTTATTTTCATTATATAATAAAAATCTATTAAATTGTAATTAAATAGTAATATAAATAACAATAAATTTATTATTTATATCTTTTGCAATATGAGCAAGTTTGCCTTTATGCTTTAAAAGTTCAAAAAAACTTAAAGCTCCATCACAACCAAAAAAATCATCTGAAGACAGTAGTTTATTATCTTTTAAAAAATTTTTTAGTTCTTCATCAAATAAAGCATGAAAATTAAGTGAAATTATTGAGTTTTTTAAATTGAAACTATTTTTAAATTCTAAAAAATTTGAATATTCACAAATATCATCTATTTTGGCTAAGGCATTTACAGGATTATTATTGGCATAAAGCCACAAACTGCCATCTTTTGGGTTTTTATTAAAAAATTCAGGAAGATAAGTTTTATACTCTTTTATATTTTCTAAAGATTCATCCACTGCCCCAACTAATACATTTGTAACTTCATTTATCTCTAAATCAAATTTTGAAAGTTGTAAGGCTTTTTCAAAAGAGAAATTTTTACTTGTAATAACCATATTTTTGCCATTTGCATTAATAGCTTTTGAAACATAAAAACTAACATTATTAGTATTTATATTTAAAAAATCAAAAGGCATAATCATATTATTGGGTTCATTAACTATACTTAAAACCTTATCCACATCACTAATTGGACCAGATTCTGTTGCTACATATATTCCTATATTATCTTCTAAAGAGATGTCTTTTGTGCATAATAAAGCTCCATAAACAGCTAAAATATTAAACTTACTAGATCTTCTTAGGTTTATAGAAGATAGCTTTTTTAATTCATCTCTATACTCTTTTATTTGTTTATTGCTATTTAAGATATTTGATATTGAGTGAATATACATCCTAATCCTTATTACTTAAAATAATAGAAGTATTATTTCCACCAAAAGCCACAAAATTAAATAAAAAAGTTGCATTTTTTAAATAAGGAAGATTTTGTTCTAAAGGAGTAAAAACTACATCTTCTGCTGGTGTTTCAAATCCAAAAGTAGCAGGTAAAAATCCACTTTTTAATGAATATATCATTAAAACTATTTCATTTGTACCACAAGCACCTAAAGTATGACCAATTGTAGGTTTTAAGGCAGTAACCTTTGTAGTTTGATTATATTTTTCAAATAAAAGCTTAATTGCTTTAGCTTCTGAAAGGTTATTATTTTCACTTCCTGTTGCATGGGCTTTAATACAATCAATATCTTTTAATTGTAAATTTGAAGCTTTTAAAGCTTGATTCATTGTATTAAAAATAGGTATTCCTGATGGGTTACTTGTAGTTTCAGAATAGTTATCACAAATATTTGAAGAACTTAAATATTTAAAATCAAAGTCAGTTTTCTTTTTTGAATCTAAAATAACAGCAGAACAGGCTTCTCCTAAAATTATTCCATCACTATTTTTATCAAAAGGTCTATAAACTTTATTTTTTGATAAAAGCATTAATGATGAAAAACCACCATATGTTGAACTATTATATAATTCAATTCCAATTACAATGGCTCTTTTTATCTTTTTTGTTTGTATTAATTTTGAGGCATAACAAAGGGCATTAGCACTAGAAGTACAAGCTGTTGTAAAAAGAATTGATTTATATTTTGAATCAATAAGTTCTTCAATATATTCACCAATTGAACCATTCCCAATATCTTTAAAGGCTAAGGAGCTTTTATTATTTAAAAATGAGTTTCTATACTCTTCATTTGAAGACATTTCCATAGAAGTTGAACCTATAAAGATATGTAACTCTTTTTGTTCTTCTTTTGATAGCTTTGCATCTTTTATTGCATCAAAAATTACTTTTTTTAATATAGTTTTATATTTCTCTTCGGCACTTATAAAATCGAAATTACTTATTGCATAAAAAAGGTTATCTTTAAAAATATTTTCTAAATTTTTAATATAACTTTCTTGTGTTAAATTTTTTAAATTTGTAGAGATTTCTTTAAAATTATCTCCCATATTACAAATAAGTGAAGTTCCAATTATATATGAATTCAAATCTACTCCGGTTGTATATGATCTGCTAAAGTATTAATTGATGCCATAATTTTTCTTAGTTTTTTACTATCATTTGCATCAATACCATATTTTTTATGAAGTGCCATAGAGATTTGTAAAGCATCCATTGAATCCAATTCTAACTTTGTATCACTACCAAATAAAATTTCATCATCAGATATTTCTTGGGGTTCTATATCCTTATCACACTCTTCAATAATTAGTTGTTTTAATTCTAGTTTTAATGCTTCATCTTGTGAACCTATCAATCTAACTCCTCTTTTTTAATAATATATAAGCTATAACTAAACAAATTATAGCGAAAAATAACATTCTATATACATAACTTGAAATATCAGAAAAGTCTCCACCTCTTACAAAAACCTCTAAAAAACTCTCTAAAGCCCAAGACATTGGTGAGAAATTAGTTGCTTCTTGCATAAACTGTGGCATTACAAATTTAGGGACCATAATCCCCCCAAGTGCAGCTAAAATAATATTTGAAACTCCCCCATAAGTTGTTGCTTCTTCTGTAGTTTTACTAATATTTGCAATTAGTAAAGCAAAAGAAATAGAAGAGATACTTACAATACTCGAAACTAAAAATATCATAGAATAATTTCCTAAAATCTCAAGCTTATCTCCTCCTAGCAAAGGAACTATATATATACCAACTAAAATCATAAAAATAACTTGTATTTGATTTATTAGGTAATAAGGAAAAATTTTACTTATTAAGATGGGTAAAAGTGATACGTTTATACTTCTTATTCTATTAATTGTTCCAAAGTTTTTTTCATTTATAAAAGTATTTGAAATAGGAATTAAGATAAAAAACATAGAAAATACTAACCAAGCTGGAACACTTTGTTGTACAGAAGTTGGTTTTAATACTATATTTTCATTTTTATAAATAATATTTGTGTCTATAACTTCATTTAAATTTGTAAGTGTTTTTGAATCTATATTTTGCATAGATAAAAACTCTTTTAAGATTGTTGTTTTTGAAGAATTTACAATCAAACTTTTTAAAAGTTCAATTTTTTGTTGTTGGGAGTCTGGTTTTGTAAATATTTCTATTTTAAACTCTTTATCATTATTTTTAATTTTATCTAAATATAAAGAGTCAATTGAAATAATAAAATCATAATTTTTATCATATAAAAGCTCTTTTGTGTCTTCTTTTATAAGTTGATATTTTGTTTCAAAAAAGCTACTATTATTAATGTCACTAATTAATGTTTGTATTTTTTCATTATTTTCTTTAGTAATAATTGCTACTTTTAATTTCACATCAATAGTATTTGAATAGCTATTTTTAAGTGCCAAAGACATAATTAAAATAAAAAGAGTAGGCATTATAAAAAGCACTAATAGAGCATGAATATCTCTAAAGATTAAGGTAAATTCTTTTTTTAGTAAATATTTAAACATTAGTCTCTTAAATCCTGTTTTGTTAAGTTTAAAAACATATCTTCTAAACTTTTGTGTCCAAAATCTATATGTTTAATTTTTAAATTTTCTTGTTTTATTTTATAAAATAAACATACCAACTGTTCATAATCCTCTTTTATACTTATCTCTTGTGTTGTATTATTTTCAAATATTATCTTAATTAGCGAATTTTTATAAATTAGCTCATCTTTTTTTTCTTGTAAGATGATTTTTGAATTATCCAAAATAGCTATTTCATCACATAAATACTCAACTTCTTCCATATAATGTGAAGTATAAATAATCGTAGTATTTTTTTCTTTATTAATATTTTTTATTACATTTAAAATATATTTTCTTGATTGGGGATCAATTCCTACTGTTGGTTCATCTAAATATAAAATTTTTGGATTATTTAAAAGACCAATTGCTATATTTAACCTTCTTTTTAATCCACCTGAATAAGTGTGTGCTTGCCTATTTATATATTTTTCTAAAGAAGTAGCTTCAATACAATATTCTATTCTTTTTTTTAGCTCATTTGCTTTTAATCCATATAATGCACCAAAAAATTCCAAGTTTTCATATGTGGTAAGTTTTGGATAAAAAGCATAAGTTTGTGGAACATAACTACTTATAGATTTTATCTCATTTGCATGTTTATCTAAATCAAATCCAAAAACCTTTACAATTCCATTATCTTTTGGAATTAAAAAGTTTAAAATAGAAACAAGAGTGGTTTTGCCTGCACCATTTGGTCCTAACAGTCCAAATACTGACCCCTCTTTTATACTTAAGTTTAGATTTTCTAAGATTTTATGTTTTTTGTATGCTTTATTTAAATTTGAAATTTCTATAGACATTTGGTTTCTTTAATTTTTGAAAGTATAACAAAAGTTATATTATTTTCAATTTTTTACCCACACTTGAAGTTGGTATTTTATCAACAACTTTTAATTTTATAGAGAATTTTAAATTTGATAAATTATGTTTTAAATACTCTTTAATCTCTTTTGTTGAAAACTCTTTTTTACTCTCTATTGTTATATCTAAACTTTCATCTTTTAAAGAGCTATCTTTATTGCATACAAAAACTAGTGCTTTTGAAATATCTTTATGCTCTTCTAAAAGTTGTTCTATTTGAATAGTAGAGTATCTTTTCCCTGCAATTTTAAGTATTTGGGAACTTCTTCCTATTAGTTTAAATTTATTATCAATAAGTTCAATATAATCAAAAGTTTGAAGTTGTGAATTAATATCTTTAAACTCTTTTTCAAATATAGTTTTTGAAACAAAAGAAGATTGTATTTTTAATTCATTATCTTTATTTGTAGAAATTTCTACACTTTCAAAAGGAGTCCATAACTCTTCATCATTATATTTATATGCAATTCCTCCTGTTTCTGTTGAACCAAAAATTTGAATTACATTTGTATTGAATTTTTGTGAGAATTCTTTTGCATTTTGTGCATCTAAAGGACCTGTTGAGCTAATAAAAACAGAAGTTCTTAAATCCTTTTGTGAACTAATTTTATTTAAAGCTTTTATATATAAAGGTGTAGTTATTATTAAAGAATTCTCTTCTATTAAATTTAGTAAATCATTTGGTAAAAAATGCTGTTTTAAAACTATATCAATATTATTATATAAAGGATAAATAATCCCCATTAATGTTCCATAAATATGTATAAAAGGAACAGTAACTATTACTCTTTTAATTTTATATTTTTCCAATAATTTTGAAGAGATTTTAATTTCATTTTCCAAGTGTTCTTTAGTTTTTAAAGCTCCCACTGGCTCCCCTGTACTTCCACTTGTAAAAAATATCATAGAAAAATCTTTTTTATCAAAAATAGTCTTTTCATTAAAACTGGTTTTGTATTCAGGGATATTTAAAGCTTTTAATTTATTTTCTATTATTTTATTTGTATGATCAAATAAAATAACCTTTGAGTTTGAATAATAAGCTTCTATTATTTTTAGAGCATTTAAGGCTTTTTTATCAGAACTAATATACCCTAGATGATTTTCTAACTCTTTATTATAAAAATTGTTTTTTTCTAAAGAATAGGTATTTATTGTTAAATCATCATTATGCACAATTAGTTTCATTATTTGACCTTTTTGAAAATATTAATAGTAAAGCAATAGCAATAATTCCTATAGTTGCAATTACTCCAATTGCCTTTAAAGAGTTTATTTTACTAAAAATTAAAACTCCAAATCCAGCAAAAGTGCTAAGTAAAGAGTATATTATTGCTTCTTTTGTTTTTTTATCCAATCGTTTTGAAGTATATATTCCATAATCAATAGAAAAAGATAAAAGTATAAAAATCATAAAAATATGTAAAATATTAAATTCTATAAAATATGATGAAATAAAAATTAAACATAAAGGGAAAACTATATAATTAAAAGAGTTTAAAAACTCTTTTTTTGTAATTATAAATAATAAACTAAAGATTATAATAAGTGCAATTGCACCAAAAAAAAGTAGTTCATTTTTAACTTTAAGTAGAGATTTTTCAAATAGCAAAGTCATACTTAAAGGATATACAAAGTCAAATTTTTCTATATTCTTTAGCTCATCTTTTTTTATAGTTACATAAGATAAAAGTGAGTTATTATGTTTGATAATATCTATGTTTAATTGTTTTAGTTCTTCTATCGTATCGTAAGTTATGGTTTTTTCTTGTATCTTATATGCATCAGTAAAAAAATCTTTTCTAAATCCAAGCTTTGAAGCTTCAATACCTATTGTATTTTTTAATTGTAAAAATTCTTTGCTTTGTAAAAGAGTATTTCTTTGTTTTAAAATCTCTTCATTTACTAAATAAGCTAAAGGAGATTTTATATATTTTACTTCTTGTTTAATTTTTTCAATATTTAAAATTAACTCATCAATATTTTTTGCTGTTATTAAAATCTTTATAATATTATCTTCTTTTAAATTTTTATTGAAAAACTCTTCTTTTTCTTTTAAAACTTTATTATCATAATCTAAATTTTTTAAATTTAAATCAAATGTAATAAATTGAGAAAAAACAATTAAAACTATTAAGGAAAATACAAAAATGATCTTTGGAGAAATTAGTTCTAGTTTTAAACTAAAAGTTTTATTTTGTTTTGGTAAAAATCCAATTTTAGGGAAAAGAAAAGAGAATTGTAAATATGAAATTGTTAAAGAAATAACTGCAAAAATACAAATATGAGTAATTAAATCAAAAGAGACAAAACTAATTGTAAAGAAAACTAAAAGAGTTGTTAAAAAGCCATAAAAAACCTCTTTATTAAACTTTTTATTATTTGAATAATATCCGTGAATATAGTTATGAAACATATAATCAATGGCAACAGTACTAATTGAAATCCCAAAAACTATTACAAAAATAGAAATTTCATTAAATAAAGAAGTTACTATTACTATTGATAAAATAGTAGAAGTTGCTAATGCAGTTAAAGTATTTAAAAGTAAAGAGAAGTTTCTTAAAATAACTAAATACAATAAAAGAAGAATAATAGTTGCTATTAAAATAATCTTATTTACATCATCTTTAATTGCTTTTTCATTTTCTACATAATAAAAAATTGGAGAGAAAACTATAATCTCTTGGTAATTCTTTGTAATACTATTTACACTATTATAAAGCTTTTTATACTCTTGCAAAGAGTTTAGTTTTTCATCTATCATAAAAAATGAAATATAACCAAAATCACCAATAGTAATATGAGAGTTTTTTAAATTAAATACTAAGTGTAAACTCTCATCTTTAAAAAGTTTAAAAGGGTCTTGTTTATCTATAAGAATAGGGAAAAAAGAGTTATTTAAATTCTCATATAAAGTAGTAAGTTCTTGTTTTATATTAATATTTTCAAATCTTTGTTTATCAAACTCTTTATAATATAGTTTAAACTCTTGTTTATAAGTTTCCAATTGATTATTATAAAAAACTTTTTTTAAAGTTAAACCCTCTATTTTTGAAAGTTCTTCTTCTAATTTTATAGTTTTGTTATAAGATTCTTTTTCAAGTCCTTTAACACTTAAAAGTAAAAGCTTTGAACTTTTAAATTTATCATACTCTTGTAAAAATGATTTTTCTTCACTTTTAGGAAGTAAAGTTAAAATACTATTTGAGATTTTACTAAAGCTATTTGTATTTATTAATACTATTATAGAAAAAAGAAAAAGTATAAAAACTAGATATTTAATTAGTTTGTTCAATTATAATCCTATCATTATTGTGTAAATAAATTTTTAGAAAAATTAGTTTTTCTTTCTTTTTTTTATATTCAACTTTTTGCATATATTTTGAAATAATCTCTTTGGGAGCTAAAAGTATTAAATCATTTTGTTTTTCTTGAATAAAGAATTTATTAATTACATTTGAATTATTATGAAAAATTCCTTCTAAAATTAGAAAGTATATCTTTGCTGCAATATTATTAAGCTCTATTTGTTCCTTATCTTTAATTTTATAAAGTTTGTCATTTTTAAAATATAAAGTCTCTTTACTATTTTTATACCAAGTTTTTATACTATTTTCTTTAAATTCTATAAAACCTTTTTTATAAATAGAATTATCCAAAGCATAAAGGTATCTTTCTTCTTTAAACTCAATAACCAAAGCAAAAGAAAAATTAAAAAAGATTAATAAAAAAAATAGAAATTTATGCATCTTTTAAACTCTTATTAAAAATAAATTTTTTATGCAAAAATTGTAAAATTCCTGCAAATATAAAAATAAAATACCAGCCAAATGAACTGTAATATAACCAAAAACTTATATTTTCACTAATAAAAATATAAAAGTGAATTAAACAATTTACTAAAGCTGTAAAAAACCAAAAAAGAGTACTTTTATAAATATACTCTTCTTCTTTTTTATCAATATTTTTTTTGCTAAATTTCTTTGCAAAAAAAAGAATAATAGAAGTTTTATTTATATAACTTATTAAAATTAAAGCAGTAAAAAATATAGCTATTAATAAAGGTAAAACTTTTAAAATATAAAAAGATTCAATAAAATATGTAATAACTGCAATAAAAATATAAACTAAAGGATATAAAGCCTGCTTATAGTCTTTTTTAATTGTTATAAAAAACCAAAGAAGGCTTATAATAAATATGTTTATACAAACAATTTTTATATCAAAATATCTTAGCGAAAAAAACACAAAAGGTGCATATAACAAAGATATTAAGATATTCATATTTACCTAACCATTGCTCCACTTATATTTAAAACTTCTCCACTTACATAAGTTGCTTCTACTCCCATAAAATATGCACATTTAGCAACTTCTTTAGCCTCTCCTAATCTTCCAAGAGGAATACTTTTTTTTAGCTCTTTTATATTTGGAATATTTTCAATCATTTCTGATTTGATAATTCCTGGGGCTAAAGCATTTACTCTAATATTATATCTTCCAAGTTCAATAGCTAACGTTTTTGTAAAAGCAATAACTCCACCTTTACTTGCACTATAATTAGCCTGCCCAGCATTTCCTCCAATCCCAGAGATAGAAGCTATATTAACAATACTTCCTTTTTTATTCATCATCATTTTTTTAGAAATTACTTTTGTAACAAAAAATGCCCCATTTAAATTTGTATTTATAACATCTTCCCACTCTTCATCACTCATAAAGAAAAATAAGTTATCTTTTATAATTCCAGCATTATTTATTAGTACATCAACTTCAAGGTCCTCTAAAGTAGTTTTAATTGATTCTTTATCTTTCATATTAAAAGTGATTAATTCTCCTTGATTATTAATCTCTTCTAAGATTTCAGTTGCTTTTTGTTTATTACTATTGTAATGAATATATACATAAAATCCATTTTTTGCATACTCTTTTACAATAGCTTCCCCAATACTTCCTGTTGCTCCTGTTACTAATACTTTTTGCATCTTTTCTTCTTTAAATAAATTTTTTATTTTGAATTAGAGTATTAATTGCTTCAATATCAAAATCCATTCTTCTATCTTCATAAAGAGGTTTAATAATAGTTCTTGTAATATCATAGATATTTTTTAGATGAGGTGAAACTTCTTTTGAGCCTCTAATATCAACAGCTTGTGCCATACCTATAAAGGCAATTGATAGCATATTATATAAATCTGGAATCATTTTTGCAAAATCGTTTGCTGCAGTAGTTCCCATAGAAACTTTATCTTGGTTTAAAGATTCTGTTGGTCTTGAGTGAATTGAAGCTGCTGTTGTATTTTTTATAACATCAGCACTTAATGAGCTAAGACTTATTTGCATAGCTTTAAAACCATGATAATATGGCTCTTTTGAAAGTTTTAAATTTTCTCCTAAACCTCTATTGAATTTATGATCAACTAGTAGTGCAAACTCTTTATCTAATAAATCAGCTAAATTAGCTGCGCATATTTTTAAAGTATCCATAGCATGTGCCACATATCCACCATAGAAGTTCCCAGATGTATAGATTTTTTGATTTTCACCATCAATTAAAGGGTTGTCATTTACTGAGTTTATTTCTGTTTCTACCCATTTTTTTGAAATATCTAGATTATCTCTTATTACTCCTAATACTTGAGGAGCACATCTCATTGAATAAGTATCTTGAATATTTAAATCATTATCTGCAAAAAACTTATCATATCTATCATCTCTTCCATGAGTTAATTTTGAACCAGCAATTTTTCTTTTAATATTTTTTGCACTTGCAATTTGACCATCAAAAGGTTTTGAATCATGTACAAAATCTTCAACAGGAGTATCATCTCCTAATAAAACTTCAAACATTCCAGCTACATATGATTCCATTGAGTCTAAGATTGTTTCAAACTCTTCAATTGCTGCAAGGGCAATAGCACTCATAACTGTTGTACCATTCATAATAGCTAAAGCCTCTTTTGGTTTAAATTCATAAGGTTGAATATTTAACTGTTCATATACTTCTTGAACAGGTTTAATTTCCCCTTTATAATATACTTCTCTTTCCCCTGCAATAACGGCAGCTATATATGATAAAGGAGTTAAATCTCCACTAGCTCCCACTGAACCTTGAGATGGAATTACAGGAATAATATCTTCTTTTATTAAAAATTCAAGTCTTTTTAGTAATTCTACACTAACTCCAGATCTAGCTTTACTTAAAGAAATAGTTCTCATAATAACAGCATATCTACAAACTTTATAAGATAGTTTTGTTCCTATTCCACAACCATGAAATCTAAAAAGGTTTTTTTGTAAAGTTTTACTATCTTCATAACTTACATAATTTTTACCACTTGCTCCATATCCTGTAGTAATTCCATAAATTGGCTTACCTTCTTTTATTTGATTCATTAAAAAATCATGAGTATGGTTAATATAGTTTAAAAAGTTTTCATCTTTTGAAATCTCAATATTGCAAGATTGTATAATCTCTTTTAGTGTTATATATCTTTTATCAATTAATAAATTCATTTTTTCTCCCAAAAATCATAAAAATTAAACCATTGTAATGGATATTCTTTTAGTATATTAGTTAAAGCTTTTACATATTGCTTCATAGCAATATCAATAGCAACATCCTCTTTTTTTGTTTTATCTAATTGTATTCTTTTATATAAAAGTTCATATTCTCTTGTATTCTTTAGTATTACAAATAAAACAATAATTGGTTTGTTTGTCTTATATGCAATTAAAAAAGGATTTTTATTAAAATATGCTTTTTCATTAAAAAAATCTAAACAGTATTCATATTTTTCATTTAAGGCTCTATCTCCCATAAAAGCTACAGATTCATTTTCCAATAAGGCATTGCCAATGGCAATTGAAGTTGCAAGTGAACCTTTTGAAATATCTATTATTTTTACACAATCTTGGTTTTTTTTATTTAGTAATTCTTCAAACTCTTTAGCATTTTTTATCATGGCTTCATTCATTACTACATTGATTTTTACATTTTCAACATTAAAATAATTACTTGCAGTTGCCCAGCCACCAAAATGGTTTGATACTATAAGTGCCCCATTTTTTACATCTTCTAGTAAAACTTTTCTATCTTTATATAAAAAAGTATAATCTTCAGGATTAGCTTTTGAAATAAATCTATCTGAAGTTGTAAGTGCATAGTTAAATAGGTGTTTAAAAAAGATTTTATTTGTAAATTTTATTCCAAGTTTTAAATAATATTTTTTTAAGGCTTTTCTTACATTTGATGCAAATAAAAAGTAGTATAGCACTACAAAATATAAAGAATAATATACACTTTTATATCCAAAAATTTTATAAAAAGTATATAGTGTTTTTACTATTGGACCACCAACTCTTTGTTTAGCTGACATTTACAAAATACCTTTTAATAAAAATATTTTTTGTAAAAAAAGTTTTAAGTGTAAAAGAGTAATAGAGATGGTATCTTTATAGTTATTAAAATGACTAACCCTCTCTTCAGGAGTTGGATAATAACACTCAATAGTAGTATCTGATATTTTTTTATATTTCCAATAATGTTTTACTAAAACTTCTGCTTCAAAATTAAATCTTTTACTTTTTATACCTAAATCAAGTATAGAAACAGGATATAACCTAAAGCCTGTTAAAGAATCAGTTATATCATAGCCACTATTTAGTTTAATCCAAAAATTATGAAAGGCTCTTCCTATTTTGGATTTTTTAGGTACATTTTCTATTTCAAAGTTTCTTGAACCTATAACTATTTGATTATCTGTTGTAATACAATTTTGTAATTTATATATTTCACTTGCAAGATGTTGCCCATCCCCATCCATACTTACAAAATAGTTATATCCTAATTCTTTTGCTTTTTTAGCACCTGTTAAAATTGCTTCACCCTTCCCAAGATTAGTTTCATGTCTTAAAATTATAATATTAGGATGACTTGGGATTAAATCGCTAACTTTAATTTGTGAACCATCATCAATAACTATTAATTTATAATTATTCTTTAATACATCATCAGTTACATTTTTTATTGTTTTAGGGTTATTATATGTGGGAATTATGACTATTATATTATTCTGTGACAAAAGTAAACTCACTACATTTTTGATTATCTTTTTTTGTTATAACTAAAAAAGAATTATTTTTATTGTTTATCTCAAATTTTATTTTATCATTTGGTAAAATTGGATTTATAAATTTTGCTTTTTTTATAAGTATAACTTTTTTTTCTAATAAATTACTTGCTATATCTATTTGTAAAAAAGCAGGCAAAAGACTATTCTCTGGGAAATGAGCTTGAAATATCGGATGATTTTTATCTGAAAAAAGAATTTCATAATTAAAGAAATTTTCATTAATTTCACTATTTAAAATCCTATATAAATTGTGCAATAAATTCTCCCAAAATGAATAATAATTAAGTTAGATATTTTATCAAAAGTTAACTAAGTATATAATAATGCAATCATTTTCAAGGAGTATTTGTGCAAAATTGTGACATATTAATTATTGGTGGGGGACCTAGTGGTTCTATTGCTGCTTGCAAGCTTTTAAAAGAGGGCTATAGTGTGGTTATATTGGAAAAATTAGACTTCCCAAGATTTGTAATTGGAGAATCTTTATTGCCAAGATGTAATCAAATTCTAGAAGAATGTGACTTACTTGAGACTATAAATAAACAAAAATATATGGTTAAAGGTGGAGCAATTTTTATAAATGAAGAGAAAAAAGAACAGTATATTGATTTTAGAAAAAATCTAGGACAAAAATGGGGAACAAGCTTCCAAGTAAAAAGAGAAGAGTTTGATAATGTATTATTACAAAGTGCAAAATCTCTTGGGGCAAAAGTTCTTCATGGGTATGAAGTTATAGCATACAATAATGAAGAAAATATAATTACTGCAAAAAGTAAAGAAAATATTGAAGAAAAATTTAAAGCTAGGTTTGTTTTAGATGCTTCAGGATATGGAAGAGTTTTACCAAAACTTCTTAATTTAGATATTCCTTCTGATTTAAAACTAAGAAATGCTATTTTTACTAGAGTAAAAGGTGAACAAAGAAGAGAAGGGGATGCTGAGGGATTTATTGATATTGTAATTCACGATGATAATAATGCTTGGATTTGGGTTATACCTTTTAGTGATGGTACAACTTCTATGGGTGTAGTTTGTCAAGAGGAGTATTTTAAAAATACAAATTTAACTAAAGAAGAGTTTTTAGATAAAGTCATAAGTGAGCATAAATACTTAAAAGAGAAGTTTTCAACTGCTGAAAAAATTGCACCAGTGGGTATCATAAATGGTTACTCAGCAGCCATTAAAAAAATGTATGGAAAAGGTTTTGCTTTAAGTGGAAATGCAACAGAGTTTTTAGATCCTGTATTCTCTTCGGGTGTTACTTTAGCCTTAGAGTCTTCATCAAAAGTTGCTTCACTAATAAGTAAAGAGCTAAAAAATGAAAAAGTTGATTGGCAAAAAGATTATGAAGAATATATGATGATTGGTATAAATGTATTTAGAGAGTTTGTATATGCTTGGTATGAAGGAAAATTAAGAAAGATATTTTATAGTGCCAATAAATCAGAACTTATTCAAAAATCAATTAGTTCTATCCTTTCAGGTTATGTGTGGGATGAAAAAAACTACTTTGTAAATGACACTAAAAATAAAATTAATGCACTTGTAAGTATGATACAATAATTTTACAGTTTAAGACAGATATTTTATAAGAGATATAAAAGTACAAAAGTGGTAGAATTTTAAGTAAAAAACACGTAAGGAACATTAAAAAAATGGCTATTTCAAGTAATGAGTTTAAACAAGTTTTAATTGAGGGATTAAACCTTGAAGATATAACACCTGATGATATAAATGATAGTGATCCACTTTTTGGTGATGATGGGCTTGGATTAGACTCTGTAGATTCTATAGAACTTGTACTTATTATTGAAAAAGAGTATGGAGTAAAAATACAAAATCCTGAACTATACAATGAGATTTTTGCTTCTGTAGAAAATTTATTAAAATATATAAATGAAAATAAGTAAAGCATATATAAATAACTATTCTTCAGTGTCATGTGCGGGAGATAGTTCAGAAGAGCTTTTTTTATCAATTTGTCAAAAAAAAAATACAATTAGTTTAGATACAAGCTATGTAAATGAAACTACAGTTGCAATTGGAAAAATAGCTTCTTCTTTAAAATTTGAAGAATTACTTATAAAACATTGTAAAAAAGTATTAGAAGAATCGAATTTAAATGATTTTTCTAATACTTTACTTATTATTGGTTCTTCTGTTGGTGGGATGAATAAAACAGAAGAGATTTTTTTTAAAGATAACTCATATAAAAATATAAATTATAAAGAACATCCTATTGATGCAATTGCACACTTACTAAAAAAAGAGTTTACTTTTTATGATGATATTTCTTTTTCCACAGCTTGCACTTCTAGTGCAAATGCATTGGGTTATGCAAAAGAAGTAATTAATAAAAATATTTATAAAAATGTTTTAGTTGTAGGTGTAGATGCCCTATCTTATACAACGGTTTGTGGTTTCCATGCATTAAGTGTCTTATCTAGTAAACCTTGTACTCCTTTTGAACAAAATAGAGAAGGGATGAATGTTGCAGAAGCAATAGCAGTTTTACTTATTCAAGATACAAAAGTAAATAATAATTCTATTGAGATATGTGGAGTAGGATATAGTTCTGATGCTCATCATATGACTCAACCACATCCAGAGGGTGCTGGTGCAAAAAAAGCTATGGAAAATGCAATTAAAGATGCAAATATCTCTAAAAATGAAATAGGATATATAAATGCCCATGGAACTGGAACTATGGCAAATGATACTTCTGAATTAAAAGCTATTGCAAGTTTATTTAATGAAAATAAACCTTATGTAAGTTCTACTAAATCTATAACTGGACATACTTTAGGTGCAGCTGGAGCTATTGAAGCTATTATTTCTTCAATGGCCTTACAACAAGAAATAATTCCCCCTAGTAAAAATATTACTAATTTAGAAAATAATGAGGTTAAAATCTCAAATGAAATTATAAATCAAAAGTTAAAATATGTAATAAGTAACTCTTTTGCTTTTGGTGGAAATAATACTAGTTTAGTTTTTGGAATAAGTAAATGAAGATAAATTTAGAAATTTTAGATGCTGCATATTTAATGGGTGAAGTTGAAATAGATAACCTAAATACAAAAGAATTAGTTCCAAAAATGGTTTTTAGAAGAAGACTTACAAAAGCAGCTAAACTTGTAATAGAACTTGTTTCAAAAGTAAATTTTACAAATGGAAGAATAATGTATGCAAGTGCTTTTGGAGAGTTAGAAGCAACAGCAAAAATTTTAAATGCAATTTTAAATAAAGAGGGTATTTCTCCCACTGATTTTCAAAATTCAGTTTATAATACCCCTGTATCTTATGCTTCAATTTTAGAAAATAATCAAAATGAAATAATGACTATTTCTTGTGGGGATAATACTTCAAATAGGCTTTTAAAATTAGGAGCTATTAAAGCTTTGGATAATGATGAGATATTATTAGTGGCTACTGAAACTTTAAATATTAAAAATATTGAGCAAATTAACAGTTGTATTGATTATTTAGAAGTAGCAGTGGCTTTAAAAGTAAAAGTTACTGAAAAAGAAGCAAATATTAATATAATAGAAGTTGATAAAACTTTACCTAAATCAATAGCATATTTAGTACAAGTAGCTAAAACTTTTGATAAAGAAAAACAAAATATTATAGGAATTAGCTTATGAATATTCCTCATTTACCTCCTGTAAAATTTGCACAAGAGATTAAAGAAGTAAAAGAAAATCTTGTAAAAGTTTATTGTGAATTTCCTTTTGTACCCACATTAGCTATGTTTTTTGAAGCAGCAGCTCAAAGTAGTGCAGCTTTTTCAAAAAGTGATGAGAAAAAAATAGGTTTTGTAATCTCTTTAAAAAATATAGAACTTATAAAAGAAGCTACTAATTTAACTTATATAATGCAAGTTAAAAAAGAGTATGAAATGGGGTCAATTTGTGAATTTTCATTTGAAGCTTTAGATAAAGAAGAAGTATATGCAAAAGGAATTTTTACAATAATGGTGAAAGAATGAAATTTTTTAAAAACAATGATAATTTAACGGCCTTAGAAGCACAATATGAAGCTCAAAAAATTGCCTTTGCTCCTATAATTTTTCAAGTTGCAAGAGTAATGAGAGATTTAAAAGTTTTAAAAACTCTAAAAGATTTTTCCAAAGAGGGACTTACTTTAGAAGAGTTAGCAAATAAAACAAAACTTTCAGTTTATTCAATACAAGTACTATTAGAAACTGCCCTTAGTGCAAATATAGTAAAACAAAAAGATGAGCTTTGGTTTTTAACAAAAATTGGATATTTTATCGATAATGATGAGATGACAAGATTAAATTTAAATTATAATCATTATGTAAATTATTTGGGTTTATATAATTTAGAAGAGTCTATAAAAGAAAATAAAGCTTGTGGTTTAAAAGTTTTTGGAGAGTGGGAGACTATTTATCCTGCCTTATCAACTTTACCAAAAGAAGTAAAAAAAAGTTGGTTTGAGTTTGATCATTTTTATTCAGATAGTGGATTTGAACAAGCAATTGAAATTTTAAATAGCCTAAATATTAAAAAACTTTTAGATATAGGTGGAAATACAGGAAAATTTGCAACTTTACTTTCAAATAAAAACTCAGATATTGAGATTACTATTATGGATTTACCACAACAAATAAAACTTGCAAAACAAACAATATATGAAAAAAATCTTACAAATATCTCTACATTTGAAGCAAATATTTTAAATGATGATACAAATATTCCTACTGGGTATGATATTATTTGGATGAGCCAATTTTTAGATTGTTTTAAAGAAGAACAAATTATAAAAATATTAACAAAAATCAAAAAATCACTTAATAATAATTCAAAAATTTGCATTATGGAACCTTTTTGGGATAGACAAAATAATGAAACAGCAGCTTTTTGTGTAATAAATACTTCTCCTTATTTTACTGCTATGGCAAATGGATATAGTAAGATGTTTAAATATCAAGATTTTGAAAAATATCTGCAAAAAGCAGGTTTAGAAGTGGAAAAGATTATTGATAATATAGGGATTTGTCAAACACTTATTCTTTGTAAATAAGGAGCGTTTTTGCATTTGATTTTAAAAATTTTACTTTTATTTGTTGTTTTTATTCAATCTTATGCAAAACAGGAATATATAAAAGAGAATACTTTTAATGAAGTCTCTTATGTGAGAACTTTTGGAGATTCAAGTAAAGATGCAATTGTTTTTGTACATGGTTTAGGAGAAGAAGCCTCTTCTATTTGGATTGAAACTGCAAAAAAACTACAAGATAATTACTATATTTTAATTTTTGATTTACCTGGTTTTGGAAAATCAGATAAATCAAATAAATTATATTCTCCTACAAATTATGCAAAATTTATTTTTAATATTACAAATCATTTTATAAATAGACCTTTTCATTTAGTAGGTCATTCTATGGGAGCAAGTATTTCACTAAAATATGCTTCAATGTATGCAAATGTTAAAAGTTTAGTTTTAGTTGATGCTGCTGGTTTATTAAATAAAGTTGTTTATAGTAAATATTTAATAGAAGAAAAAACAAAAAAAATTACACACAATAATAGCATATTAGGTTTTATTTCAGATTTACCTAGAACTTTGGATAATATCTTACCTTTGGAAGTGGATGCTATACTTGAAAATAAACTTTCAAGAAAAGTGTTTTTAAGTTCAAACCCCAATAGAATTGCAGCTATATCTTTACTTGAAGAGGATTTTTCAAATACTTTTAAAACAATTGATAATAATACTTTAATAATTTGGGGAGAAAAAGATAAAACAGCTCCTTTAAAAACAGCCTATGTATTAAATAAACTAATTAAAAACTCAAAACTTGTTATTTTTAAAAATTCAGCACATGTTCCTATAATAGATGAGCCAGAATTATTCTTTCAAGAGTTGAAAAATCATCTAAATGTAAATAATTATAAAAAAAAGAGTAATCCTATTTTAAAAAAAGAAGATACTTTTATAATAGAAAATAACAATGATTTAAAAATAAATGGTTACTACTATAAAAAACTAATAGTTAAAAATAGTAAAAATATTAGAATAGAAAATTCAACAATTGAAGAATTAATAGTAGAAAACTCTTCTTTAGATATATTAAATTCAAGTTTATTATTAAAAAATAGTAGTTTTTCTAATTTTATAGTAAATTTAACAGCTTCTAGTATAAATTTAAAAGATACAATTTTATTAAATAAAGGAAGTTTAGATATTGCAGGAGTTGATATAACTTCAAAAGCAAATATTTTTAAAGTAAAAAAAGATTCTTCTTCTATTACAATAAATTTTTCACTTAGCAGCAAAAATGGGATGAATTTACATAAGACTATTACTTTAAAGGCAAAAGAAGTATATTAAATTATATTACCAAAAGCCTTAAAATGTTAAAATCTAATAATTAAAAATTATAGGGATTTTAATGTCAAATCTATTATCTTCAAGTTCTACAAGAATAAAAACAGGTGTAGTTTTAGTGCTTGCCTTACTTTTGATTGGGTATATAAACTCATATTTTATAACATGGTTATTTTTAGGTTCACTTATGATTATTGCAATTAGTGAATCTATGAAACTTTTTAATGTTAAAAACAATATTATATTTGCTTTTGCCATAGCTTTATGGGCTATTGCATATTTTTACCCAAGCCCTGAAGATTTATTTTTTGTTTTGGCTGTTGTTTATGCTTCAATTTTAGCTTATAAAAGAGATATTGGAAAGAAATTATTTTTACCTTTATTATATCCTGCAGCTTCATTTTTATTTATCTTAGCTTTATATAATGAATATTCTATGAGTTCATTATTGTGGTTACTTGTTATTGTGGCTTTAACTGACACAGCTGCTTATTTTGTTGGTAGAAGTATAGGAAAAAGAAAGTTTTGTGCTACAAGTCCTAATAAAACAATAGAGGGTGTAATTGGTGGTGTTTTATTTGGATCATTATTGGGAGCATTTTTTGCAATTGAACAATTATCTTATAGTGATGCTTTTATAATTTCTTTATTTGTTTCTATTGCTTCTGTATTTGGGGATTTATTTGAAAGTTATTTAAAAAGAGAAGCAAATGTAAAAGATAGTGGAAATCTTTTTCCTGGACATGGGGGAGTTTTAGATAGAACAGATGGTTACTTATTTGCTTCTGTTTTAATGTTAGTTATCTTAAGAGTTGTAGCTTGATAGTATTAGGAAGTACAGGTTCAATTGGAGTTAATACTCTAAATATTGCAAAAAAATTTAATTTAAGTGTTGAGGTTTTAGTAGCAGGAACAAATATAAAACTTCTAAATGAACAAATAAAAGAGTTCTCTCCTAAAAAAGTAGTAATTGCAAATGCTAAAGATATAAAAGAAGTAAATCATAATAATGTCTCTTTTGGAGAAGAAGCAATTTTACAAGCAATTGAAAATTCAAATGCTAAAATGGTTGTAAATGCACTTGTGGGATTTTTAGGACTTAAACCAACTTTAAAAGCTATAGAGTGTGGAAAAAAAGTTGCTTTGGCAAATAAGGAGTCTTTAGTTGTTGCAGGTAAGTTTATTGACCAATCAAATTTAGTTGCAATTGATAGTGAACATTTTGGTTTATGGTATTTACTTCAAGATAAAAAAATAGATTCTATGGTAATTACTGCAAGTGGAGGTTCTTTTAGAGATTATCCTTTAGAAAAATTAAAAAATGTTTCTGTAAAAGAAGCACTAAATCATCCAAATTGGTCAATGGGAAATAAAATAACTATTGATAGTGCCACAATGACAAATAAAATGTTTGAATTACTTGAAGCTAAATGGCTTTTTAATACTACTAAACTAGATGCAATAATTGAAACAAAGTCTTTAATTCATGCATTAATAAACTTTAAAGATGGAAGTACAACCGCTCATATTGCCAATGCTTCTATGCAACTTCCAATTGCATATGCAATTTTAGGAAAAGTTGAAGAAGAGATTTTAAAACCTATAAATTTAGTAGAAATTACTTCTTTAGAATTTAGAAAAATTCAAGAAGAAAGGTATCCAATTTGGCAAATAAAAGATGAAGTTTTACAAAACCCTGATTTAGGAGTTGTATTAAATGCAGCAAATGAAGTTGCTGTTTCAAAATTTTTAAATAATAAAATAGGCTTTTTGGATATTTCAAAAATAACACTTAATGCAATAAATAAATTTAATAAACCAAATATTTCAAATCTTGAAGATATTTTTATTTTAGATAAAGAAGTAAGGAGTTTTTGTGACTCTTGATTTATTAATCCCTTTTCTTATTTTAATTATTTTGGTAATATACCTAATATATACAAGAAGTAGTTTTGAAAAAAACATACTTACTTCTTATGAAGAAAAATTTCAAGAGTGGAAAAAACATAACCCAACAACTGAAAAACTTGAAGAACACAAAGAATTAGTTGGACTTATTTTTAAAAAGGGTTATAAAGTTGAAGTGGAACTTTTTAACGAAGAGATAACTAGTCATTTACAAAAAGGCAAGTTTAGTATAAAGGGTAGATAATGAAATTACTATTTTGTCTATTAATTACAACTTTTTTATATGCAAATAATTTTCAAAGAGAATCTAATTTAAATGTGGTTATTGATAAAACAAATAAACTTATGTGGCAAGATAGTATAAGTGTTATAAAGATTAAAAGAACACATAAAGAAGCACCAACATATTGCGAAGAATTATCTCATGCTGGATATGCAGATTGGAGATTACCTACTATTGAAGAGTTTAAACTAATTGTTGATAAGAAAAATGAAATCAATTCTATAAATAGAAAATTTAGATACAACGTACCAGATGGATATTGGGCAAAAAAAGCCCATTGGAGAACTTTTTGGTATTATGCAGATTATATGCATTTTTTAAGTGGAACTGCCTATTTTGATAGTAGACATAAAAGAAAATATATTAGATGTATAAGAGATATGAAATAAGGAAGAAATTTGAGTAAAAAAGTATTAATATTACATGGATTAAATGGAAGTGATTATCCCCATTGGCAAGCTCATTTGGCAGCTGATTTAATAAAAGAGAATTATACAGTATCTTTTCCTGCTTTTCCAAATAGAGATTTCCCTAAATTAAAACAGTGGAAAGAGTTTTTAAAAAAAGAAATACAACATTTTAAACCTCAAATTGTAGTATGTCACTCTTTAGCAAATATTTTATGGTTTCATACATGTGAAGAGTTAGATATAACTTTAGATAAATTAATGCTAGTAGCTCCTGTTAGAAAAACTTGTGAAGTTGAAGCAATAAAAGAATTTTTTCCCTATCCAATTCCTAAAAATTTAAAATCACGTGAAATTATTATGGCAGCTTCTACAAATGACCCTTATATGAGTTTAGAAGAGGCAGTTGAGTTACAACAAGAACTTAATATTGGTATGAAAATAATGGAAAATGCAGGACATATAAATGCACAATCTGGATTTGGAAAACTTGATTGTGCCCTTGATTGGATAAAAAGAGAAGAAGAGTGTGAAAACTCTCAAAATTAATAAAGGAAAAAATCATTGATTTTAAGTATAGAATCTAGTTGTGATGATAGCTCAATAGCTGTTACAGATATAAAAACTAAAAAACTAATTTTTCATAAAAAAATTTCTCAAGAGTTACAACATAGCCAATATGGAGGAGTAGTTCCAGAGCTAGCTGCAAGATTACATGTTGAAGCTTTACCTAAAATTTTAGAAGAGACAAGTGAATATTTTGATAAATTAAAAGCAATTGCAGTTACAAATTCTCCTGGATTATCTGTAACACTTATGGAAGGAGTTACTATGGCAAAAGCTTTAGCTACTTCTTTAGAACTTCCTTTAATTGCAGTAAATCACTTAAAAGGGCATATATATTCTCTTTTTATTGAAGAAGAGGAGATATTTCCTATTACTATTTTATTGGTTTCTGGTGGACATACTCAAATAATAGAAGCTAACTCATATGAAGATATGAAAATAGTTGCAACAACAATAGATGATAGTTTTGGAGAAAGTTTTGATAAAGTATCTAAAATGATGAATTTAGGTTATCCTGGTGGTCCAATTGTTCAAGAATACTCTTTAAAAGGTGATGAAAATAGATTTGATTTTCCTATTCCTTTAAGACAAAGTCCAAAAATTGAGTTTAGTTATTCGGGACTTAAAAATGCAGTAAGATTAAAAATAGAAGAGTTAAATGAACTATCAACTCAAGATATTGCAGATATTTGTGCTTCTTTTCAAAAGACAGCAGTTGCACATATTATGCAAAAATTAAAAAAACTCTTTAAACAAAATCCTCCTAAAAATTTTGCCATAGTTGGGGGAGCTAGTGCAAATATCTATTTAAGAAAAGAACTTGAAAGTTTATGCAAAAAGTATAATACAAGTTTATATTTAAGCCAATTAAAATACTGTTCTGATAATGCAGCTATGATAGGAAGAGTTGCTTTAAAACAGTATGAAAAACAAGAGTTTACTTCTATTGAAAATATAGATATTCAAACAAGAATAAAGGCTTTTTAGTGAATTTAGCAGATAAATTAGCACAAAGTTTTGGTTCAAAATTAGAAGGTGATATTTTTGATACTAAAAAAGAAGATAAAAAAAACAAAGAAAAAAGTTTAGAAATTTTAAGTAAAAATCAACATCAATTAGTTTTTACTTTTGAAAAAAGAAAAGGAAAACCAGTAACTTTAGTGGGAAGATTTTATTTAGCTGAAAATGAAAAAAAAGAGATTTTAAAACTACTTAAGAAAAAACTTGCCTGCGGTGGAAGTATAAATAATGAATTTATTGAATTACAAGGTGATATAAAAGATAAGATAAAAGCTATTTTAGAAAATGAAGGTTGGAAGTTTAAAAAATAAGAGGAGTTCCTCTTATTTTTTCCAAATTGAAGTATCAATTTTATCTTTTAATTCTGGGAATTTTTTAGCTTCAAATGTAGGTTCTAAACCTTTTTCTCTTTGTTCTAAATAATCTTTTGTTAATTTAACAACAGTTCCTGATAATAATACAATAGCAATTAAGTTAATAGTTGCCATTAATCCCATTGAAGCATCTGCTGCATCAAATACAGTTTGAACTTTTTCGTATGAACCCCAAATTACCATTGAAATAGTAGCAATTCTTAAAAGATTTATTCCAAATTTATTTCCTAAACCTAAATATGTTAAAGCATTTTCTGCATAAGCATAGTTTCCAATAATAGAAGTAAAGGCAAAAAATAAAATAGCAATAGCAATAAAATAAACTCCAGCTTCTCCAATATGAACAGATAAAGCTTGTTGTGTTAATTCAATACCTTTTATTCCAGAACCTGGTTCTAATACACCTGCTAATAAAATCATAACAGCAGTTGCAGTACAAATTAAAATAGTATCAATAAATACACCTAAAGCTTGTACAAAACCTTGTGATGAAGGATGGTGAGGAGTTGGTGTTGCAACAGCAGCAATATTAGGTGCAGAACCCATACCTGCTTCATTTGAAAATAATCCTCTTTTTACTCCATTTAAAATTGCAGCTAAAATTCCACCTGCAACTCCACCAGCTGCTTCTTGTAATCCAAAAGCACTTTTTATAATAGTTGCAATAACTGAAGGTACTAATTCATAGTTTGCTATCATAGTATAAACAGCTAGTAAAAGATAAATAATAGCCATAAATGGAACAACAATCTCAGCAATTTTTGCAATACCTTTTATTCCTGCAAAAATTACAAGTGCTGTTAATGCAGCAATTGCATATCCCACATACATTTTATCAATATTAAAAGCTGTACCAACTGCACCTGCAATTGAATTTGCTTGTACTGCATTAAATACTAACCCAAAAGCCAAGATTAAACTAATACAGAAAATTACTGCTAAAAAAGGAGATTTTAAACCTTTTGCAATATAAAAAGCTGGTCCTCCTCTATATTGGTCATTTTCATCTTTAATTTTATAAAGTTGAGCTAATGTACTTTCTGCATATGCAGTTGCCATACCAACTAAAGCAACAATCCACATCCAAAATATTGCTCCTGCTCCTCCTAAATATAAAGCAACAGCAACTCCAGCAAGATTTCCTGTTCCAACTCTTGATGCAAGAGAAATAGTTAAAGCTTGAAAAGGAGAAATCCCAGATTCATCTGTTTCATCTTTATCAAAAACAGATTTGAACATCTCTTTAAAATGAATAAATTGAATAAACTTAAGTTTTATTGTAAAAAATAGTCCAACTGCTAATAGACCATAAATAAGAATATAACCCCAAAAGATATTATTCAAAAAACCAATAATAGTTTCCATTATATTTCCTTTTTAATTTTTTGAAGTACTAAGGATATTAAAATATAACTTATATGTAATTAATATGAAACAAAAATAACCAAAATATAAGATATATAAGTAATAAAGTTACAAAAAGAGTATAAATTAGTTTTTTTGTATATTTTGTATATAATAATTTAACTTTAATAAAAAGATAAAAAGATGCAAAAAGTATTTACACATATTGGATTTTTAGATGAAAAGTGTTATTCAAAATATAATCTAAGTGAAGATATTTTGATGGAACATGCGGCACTTGCCCTTAAAAACGCAATAAAAAAAGAGTCTAAAGAGTATAACTCTTCAATTTTAATTTGTTGTGGTGTGGGTAATAATGCAGCTGATGGTATAACTTTAGCACGTTTATTGCAAAATGAGTATAAAAATATATATTTATATATTCCTTTTGAAGTAAAATCTTCAATGGCAAAATTGCAACTACAAAGGGCAAATCTTTTAGGAATAAAACAAATTAATAATATTTCTTCTATAAATAAAGTTGATATAGTTGTAGATTGTTTATTTGGAAGTGGTTTAAATAAAAGTTTAGATAAAACTACAATAGAAATAATTGAAAAATTAAATAATATAGAAGCTTTTAAAATCTCTTGTGATATTCCAAGTGGAATTGATGTAAATGGTAAGATAGAAACTTGTGCTTTTATTGCCCATAAGACAGTAACAATGGGAGCAAATAAACTAGCACTTTTTACAGATATAGTAAAAGATTATGTGGGAAAGATAGAAGTAGCAAATTTAGGTTTAGCAAAAGAGATGTATGAAGAAGAAACAGATATTTTCTTACTTGAACAAACAGATATGAAACTTCCTTTTAGAAAACAAAAAAATTCTCATAAGGGTACATTTGGACATGCTGCTATTGTAATAGGTTGCAAAAAAGGTGCTGGAACAATTGCTTGTGATGCTGCTTTTAGCTTTGGAAGTGGTTTAGTAACAGCTATTGTTCATGAAGAGTTAGCTTTACCTTGTCATATTATGCAAAGTCATAAACTACCTTTAAATACTACTTCAATAGCTATTGGAATGGGATTGGGATTATATAATCAAGATGAATTAAAACAGATTTTAGATAATAATATTGCAAAGGTTATTGATGCAGATATGTTTTATGAAGAAATAATTTTGCAACATTTAAAAAGTAATGTGGTTTTAACTCCCCATCCAAAAGAGTTTTGTTCTCTTTTAAAATTAACAAAAATTGCAGATATTTCTATTGAAGAGTTACAAAATAATAGATTTAAATACTTAAAAGAGTTTACTTTAAAATATCCACAAGTTACTATTTTATTAAAAGGTGCAAATACTTTAATTGCAAATAATAATAAAATATTTATAAATTATTTCGGAACTTCTGTTTTAAGTAAAGGTGGAAGTGGAGATGTTTTAAGTGGCTTGATAGCTTCTTTACTTGCACAAGGATATAGTTCTTTAGATGCAGCAATAACAGCTTCTTTAGCTCATACTTTAGTTGCAAAAAAATATAAGAAAAATTCTTATTCTTTATCACCACAAGATTTAATTGAAGGAATAAAAATATTATGAAACCAATAATAATACAAACAACAACAAATAGTAAGGATGAAGCAAGAAATATTGCTAAAGTTCTTTTAGAAAGTAAGTTAGCAGCTTGTGTTCAAATTTCTAAAATTGATTCATTATATATTTGGGAAAATGAAATGTGTGAAGATGAAGAGTATCTAATTATTATAAAAACTAAAAAAGAAAAGTTTAAAAAAATCAAAAGCAAAATTAAAGAATTACATAGCTATGATTTGCCCGAAATTATAAGTATAAATATTGATGATTTAAGTAAAGAGTATAAGAAGTATATAGGAGATAATATAAAATGAGTGATATTTTAAATATTGGTAAGTATGAATTTAATAGCAGATTAATTGTTGGTTCTGGTAAATATGATAGTTTTCAAACAACAAAAGATGCAACACTTGCAAGTGGAAGTGAACTTATCACTGTTGCAATTAGAAGAGTTAATATTACAAATCCAAATGAAGAAAATTTATTAGATTATTTTAAAGACACAAATGTAAAACTTCTTCCTAATAGTGCAGGGTGTTTTACAGCCCAAGAAGCTATTACAACTTTTCGTCTTATGAGAGAAGCAACAGGGATTGACCTAATTAAATTAGAAGTTATAGGTGACGCACAAAAAACTTTATACCCAGATGTAATTGAGACAATTAAAGCTTGTGAAATTCTAAAAAAAGATGGATTTACAATTATGGCTTATACTAATGATGATCCAATTATTGCAAAAAGATTAGAAGAAGCAGGTGCTGATGCTATTATGCCTTTAGCTGCACCAATTGGTTCAGGTTTAGGTATTCAAAATAAATATAATGTAGCTTTTATTAAAGATGCAGTAAAAGTTCCAGTGATTGTTGATGCAGGTGTTGGTTGTGCAAGTGATGCAGCAATTGCAATGGAACTTGGTGCTGAAGCTGTACTTACAAATACAGCAATTGCTTGTGCTTCAAATCCAATTTTAATGGCAGAAGCTATGAAACATGCTGTAATTGCAGGAAGATTAAGCTATAAAGCAGGAAGAATTCCTAAAAAACCTTATGCAACTGCAAGTTCTCCAATTGATGGATTAATTCAATTTTAATGGTTTTCTCTTTAAAAGAGAAGACCATTTCTTTGTAAAGCTACTATTAATACTCCTATAAACATAGCTAAAAAAGTATTTTTTGTTTTATACATTATTATAATGATAAATAAACTTGCAATAACTCCTATTAGTCCTTCTTTTATAATAGAAGGAACAATAAGTGCAATTAATAATGTGGGAGGAATTGATTCTAAAAAAATATCAATATTTTTAATTTCTTTTAATTTATTTGATAGTAATAAACCTGATATTCTTAAAGTATATGTTCCTATTGCCACCAAAAATATTATTAAAAGTAGATTTAAATTACTCTCTTGCATTTTTTCTCCATACATAAAATAGTGAGCCAAAAATTGCAGATAAAATAATATAAAACATATTATTTAAATAGTATTCTAATATTATTGCAATAATAGCTGTTAATAAAAAAGGCAAAAAATCATCTTTTGATTTATACATACTTGTAACAATTGCAGTAAATAAAGCAAGAAAAGCAAAATCTAATCCAAAAACTTTTGGATTTGAGATAAACTCTCCAAAGAAATAACCAAGAGTTGTTCCTAAAAACCAAGTAATAAAAATACATAATCCTCCACCAAGTAAAAAATATGTAGTTACTTCTTTTTGTTTTTGCCTATTTATTGTTACTGCCCATGATTCATCTGTAACAAAGTGAATTATAAAAAATCTATTTTTTAAACTTGTATCTTTAAATAATGTATTCAAAGATGCAGTAATTAAAAAATATCTTAGATTTATAAGTAGAGCCGAACTAACAATAGCTACAATATTAATAGGTGTTGTTAGCATATCTACTATAACAAATTGAGCAGAACCTGCAAAAATAAAAATATTCATAAATGCAAGTTCTAAAAAACTAATAGCTTTTGAGGTACATATTATCCCCAATACTACTCCATATGAAAACACACTTACACTAATTGGTAAATTAGCAATAAAACCATCTTTTATATCATTATTCATAATGTAACTTTATCAAATATAAAAATATATGTCTTGGATGAGGTTGCTAATTAAAAAAAACTTTTATATTTTCCTGGAGTTAATCCTGTAATTGATTTAAACCTTCTATTTAAATGGCTTTGATCATTAAAACCACATATATAAGAAGTATCTATAATTGAAAAGCCTTCTCTTAAAAGTTGTTTTGCTTTTTCAATTCTTCTTAAAATTAAATATGTATGAGGAGAAACAAAAGTTTGTTCTTTAAAGAGTCTAAGAAAGTGATATTTTGAGATATTAAACTCTTTTGATAAATCATCTAATGTTAGGTTTTGATGAAAATTATCATTTATAAACTCTTTTGCTTGTTTTATTAAATAAGAGTTTTTTGCAATAGGTTTTATATTTGATGAAACTTTTGTATTTAATTTTAAAATATCTTCAAGTAAATTTACAAATTGACATTCCCATACAAGGTCTAAGTCAATTTTTGCTTTATCCAATCTAATAAAATATGCAAGTTTATTATAAAGCATATTATTATTGAAAAAAACATCTTTAAAAGATAGTAGCTCACTATTAAAATTTTCTTTTAAAATATTTTTCATTACTGAAGGATTTATATATAAAGAGTGGTGTTTGTATCCTTCTTTATTTAATATACCACAAGAATGAACTTCATCAGGATTAATAGTAATAATAGAAGATTTATCAAGTTTATGATTAAAACCATTAAAAAAAGCCTTCATACTACCTTTTTCTATTATACTTATAGTATATTCTTCATGTACATGCTTTTCAAAATTAAAATTATTAAAGTGTCCCTCATATAAAAAAATCTCTTTTTCTTTACTAGGTTTGATATAGTTTATATTATGTATTAGATTTTCCATAGTATGTGATTATATCATTAATTTTTGATATAATATAGGATGAAATTGCTATAAAAAACCTATAAAAATAGAAAATTTCAAAATTTTTATATTTTTTTTAAAAAAGCTCTTGACAAAGCTAAAAAAATATAATATAATTCCGTCCACTTTTTGAGAGAAAAGCTTAAAAAGTTTAAGTGTCGGGGCGTAGCGCAGTCTGGTTAGCGCACCTGGTTTGGGACCAGGGGGCCGGAGGTTCGAATCCTCTCGCCCCGACCATTTTTATTTATGGTGGATATAGCTCAGTTGGTTAGAGCATCGGGTTGTGGTTCCGAGGGTCGTGGGTTCGAGCCCCATTATCCACCCCATTTTTAAAACTTTATTATATGCGTCCGTAGCTCAGCTGGATAGAGCACACGCCTTCTAAGCGTGCGGTCTCAGGTTCGAATCCTGACGGGCGTGCCACTTTTTTATTTTTTTGCGGATGTGGTGAAATTGGTAGACACGCCAGACTTAGGATCTGGTGCCTCACGGTGTGGAGGTTCGAGTCCTCTCATCCGCACCACCAAAGCGGGAGTAGCTCAGTTGGCTAGAGCTTCTGCCTTCCAAGCAGATTGTCGCGAGTTCGAGTCTCGTCTCCCGCTCCATATAAAAGCCTTAAATAATTAGTTTATAACTTTTTATTTAAGGCTTTTATGCTTTATAGACTATGCGTCCGTAGCTCAGCTGGATAGAGCACACGCCTTCTAAGCGTGCGGTCTCAGGTTCGAATCCTGACGGGCGTGCCACTAATGATAATAATCAGTTTATATTAAATATGAATGCTTTTTTAAAGACTTTAACTTTTGAAGTTAAGGTCTTTTTTTTTATCTTGAAAAATAATCCCTCTTTATTTATTTTCAACCTCAAAAATACTCAAATATATATAACCTATAAAAACCCTTATCTTAACTTATATAGTATATATAAAAAATATATAAATATAAATATAAAAAAAGTTATTTATTTTTATTTTATCTATTAAATATATATAAGCTATAGATAAAAAGTAAAAAAAGAAGAAGATAAAAAAGTTATTTAAAAATAAAGAAGAGACCAAAGTGTCTATAAAATATAGAGAAATAGGATAATAAGAAGAAAGCTAAGAGTAAAAAGAGTAAAGAATTTAAAAATTTAAGTTAAATTTTAGGAAAAACCCTTGACAAGGGGTAAAAAATCTATTATAATTCCCGTCCAAATTCGCTGGAACGCTTAAGAAGCGGGAGAGATAGAAATTGAGTTCTTTAAAAACAAAAAGTTTATAAGGAAAGTAATCTTTATAAACTGAATATATATGACAATGAAAAACAAGAAGAATAGAAAATTCTTCGTCTATAACAAAAATTTAATTAATTAATTTTAATTAAAAAACAATGAGTGATAATTTTGTAACAAATAGAGTTACATAATTAGTCAGTTTCAAACACTTTTTGGAGAGTTTGATCCTGGCTCAGAGTGAACGCTGGCGGCGTGCTTAACACATGCAAGTCGAACGAGAACGGGATATAGCTTGCTATATTTGTCAGCTAAGTGGCGCACGGGTGAGTAATGTATAGGTAACATGCCCTTTACAAGGAAATAACAGTTGGAAACGACTGCTAATGTCCTATATGCCTTTAATACTAAAGTATGCAAGGGAAAGATTTATCGGTAAAGGATTGGCCTGTATTGTATCAGTTAGTTGGTGGGGTAATGGCCTACCAAGACAATGACGCATAACTGGTTTGAGAGGATGATCAGTCACACTGGAACTGAGACACGGTCCAGACTCCTACGGGAGGCAGCAGTGGGGAATATTGCACAATGGGGGGAACCCTGATGCAGCAACGCCGCGTGGAGGATGACACATTTCGGTGCGTAAACTCCTTTTATATAGGAAGATAATGACGGTACTATATGAATAAGCGCCGGCTAACTCCGTGCCAGCAGCCGCGGTAATACGGAGGGCGCAAGCGTTACTCGGAATCACTGGGCGTAAAGAGCGTGTAGGCGGATCGATAAGTCAGGAGTGAAATCCTATGGCTCAACCATAGAACTGCTCTTGAAACTGTCAATCTAGAGTATGGGAGAGGTAGATGGAATTTCTGGTGTAGGGGTAAAATCCGTAGAGATCAGAAGGAATACCGATTGCGAAGGCGATCTACTGGAACATAACTGACGCTGAGACGCGAAAGCGTGGGGAGCAAACAGGATTAGATACCCTGGTAGTCCACGCCCTAAACGATGTACACTAGTTGTTGCCATACTAGATATGGCAGTAATGCAGTTAACACATTAAGTGTACCGCCTGGGGAGTACGGTCGCAAGATTAAAACTCAAAGGAATAGACGGGGACCCGCACAAGCGGTGGAGCATGTGGTTTAATTCGACGATACGCGAAGAACCTTACCTGGTCTTGACATAGTAAGAATATTTTAGAGATAGAATAGTGCTAGCTTGCTAGAACTTACATACAGGTGCTGCACGGCTGTCGTCAGCTCGTGTCGTGAGATGTTGGGTTAAGTCCCGCAACGAGCGCAACCCTCGTCGTTAGTTGCTAACAGTTCGGCTGAGAACTCTAACGAGACTGCCTACGCAAGTAGGAGGAAGGTGAGGACGACGTCAAGTCATCATGGCCCTTACGACCAGGGCTACACACGTGCTACAATGGGGTATACAAAGAGCAGCAATACGGTGACGTGGAGCAAATCTCAAAAATACCTCCCAGTTCGGATTGTAGTCTGCAACTCGACTACATGAAGTTGGAATCGCTAGTAATCGTAGATCAGCTACGCTACGGTGAATACGTTCCCGGGTCTTGTACTCACCGCCCGTCACACCATGGGAGTTGATTTCACTCGAAGCAGGGATGCTAAGATAGCTACCTTCCACAGTGGAATCAGCGACTGGGGTGAAGTCGTAACAAGGTAACCGTAGGAGAACCTGCGGTTGGATCACCTCCTTTCAGAGAAAAAACAGATTAAGATTCAATTCTTAATCTGAAAGTCAATATATTCAGTTTATAAAGATTATTTAAAGATAGGTGAAAGGGGCCTATAGCTCAGCTGGCTAGAGCGCTCGACTGATAATCGTGAGGTCACAGGTTCAAGTCCTGTTAGGCCCACCATAAGAAAGATAATCTTTATGGGGAATTAGCTCAGCTGGGAGAGCGCCTGCCTTGCACGCAGGAGGTCAGCGGTTCGATCCCGCTATTCTCCACCAACTTATAAATAAAAAAGAAGAAAATAAGGTGAGAAAAGAAACTTAATATAAGAACTAAAAGAGATTAGTTTTTATATTAGGTTTAAAAAACCTAAAAGTTATTTAAAAACACAATGTTAAAGTCTTTAAATTTTTCGAAAGAGTTTTATTGAAACGAAAGTTTTAATAAAAAATAAAATTTCAAAAAAGAAAACACAACTATCTTATGTTTAATAAGATAGTAGCCAAGGAATAATTATCAAAGGTAGATTAAATAGGAATATTTAATTTATACAAAGAAAGCTATTAAGGGCTAATGGTGGATGCCTAGACTGTAAGAGGCGATGAAGGACGTACTAGACTGCGATAAGCTTCGGGGAGCCGTCAAGAGGCATTGATCCGAAGATTTCCGAATGGGACAACCCAGCATAATGAAGATTATGTTACCCTACGGGGGGCTAACCTGGTGAAGTGAAACATCTCAGTAGCCAGAGGAAGAGAAATCAAACGAGATTCCGTAAGTAGCGGCGAGCGAACGCGGAAGAGGGCAAACCCTATGCTTGCATAGGGGGTTGAAGGACCATAATAAGAGACTAAAGATGATAGTAGAAATAGTTGGAAAGCTATAGCATAGAAGGTGATACTCCTGTATACGAAATTATCAATAGCTCAAATGGTATCCTGAGTAGGTCGGAACACGTGGTATTTTGACTGAAGCCGGGGGGACCACCCTCCAACCCTAAATACTACTTACAGATCGATAGTGAACAAGTACCGTGAGGGAAAGGTGAAAAGTACTCCAGCGAGGAGAGTGAAATAGAACCTGAAACCATTAGCTTACAATCATTCGGAGCCCTATGTTTTAACAGGGTGACGGACTGCCTTTTGCATAATGAGCCTGCGAGTTGTGGTATCTGGCAAGGTTAAGTCAAGTACGAAGCCGTAGCGAAAGCGAGTCTTAATAGGGCGACTAAGTCAGATGCTGCAGACCCGAAACGAAGTGATCTATCCATGGGCAGGTTGAAGCTGGTGTAAGAGCCAGTGGAGGACCGAACCGATAGGCGTTGAAAAGCCTCCGGATGACCTGTGGATAGGGGTGAAAGGCCAATCAAACTTCGTGATAGCTGGTTCTCTCCGAAATATATTTAGGTATAGCCTCTAGAAGTAGCATGTAGGGGTAGAGCACTGAATGGGCTAGGGCTGCTCACCGCGGTACCAAACCCTATCAAACTTCGAATACTACATGTGGAATCTAGGGAGTCAGGCGTAGGGTGATAAAATCATATGTCGAGAGGGGAACAACCCAGACTAACAGCTAAGGTCCCAAAGTTACATCTAAGTGGAAAACGATGTGGAGTTACTGTGACAACCAGGAGGTTGGCTTAGAAGCAGCCATCCTTTAAAGAAAGCGTAACAGCTCACTGGTCTAGTGATTCTGCGCGGAAAATATAACGGGGCTAAGATGTACACCGAAGCTTTAGATTCATATTATATATGAGTGGTAGGAGAGCGTTCTATTCAGCGTAGAAGATGTACCGGTAAGGAGCGTTGGAGCGGATAGAAGTGAGCATGCAGGCATGAGTAGCGATAATTGAGGTGAGAATCCTCAACGCCGAAAACCCAAGGTTTCCTACGCGATGCTCGTCATCGTAGGGTTAGTCGGGACCTAAGTCGAGTCCGAAAGGGGTAGACGATGGTAAATTGGTTAATATTCCAATACCAGCATATAAGCGCGATGTGGGGACGCATAGAGTTAATCGAGGTCACTGATGGAAGTGTGGCTCGAAGGAAGTAGGTTGATACTTAGGCAAATCCGGGTATCACGAGACCGAGATCTTACAGGCCGAACAATCTTTTAGGAGAGCGTTTGGAATCGATGATACTGTCGTGCCAAGAAAAGCCACTAAGTATATTATATGTTGCCCGTACCGTAAACCGACACAGGTGGGTGGGATGAGTATTCTAAGGCGCGTGGAAGAACCCTGGTTAAGGAACTCTGCAAACTAGCACCGTATCTTCGGTATAAGGTGTGCCTCCTCTGGTATATGAACTTGCTTCAAAAAGCTAGAAAGGTTGCAACAAAGAGTCCCTCCCGACTGTTTACCAAAAACACAGCACTTTGCTAACACGTAAGTGGATGTATAAGGTGTGACGCCTGCCCGGTGCTCGAAGGTTAACTGATGATGTTAGAGCAATCGAAGCATTTGATTGAAGCCCGAGTAAACGGCGGCCGTAACTATAACGGTCCTAAGGTAGCGAAATTCCTTGTCGGTTAAATACCGACCTGCATGAATGGCGTAACGAGATGGGAGCTGTCTCAACCAGGGATCCAGTGAAATTGTAGTGGAGGTGAAAATTCCTCCTACCCGCGGAAAGACGGAAAGACCCCGTGCACCTTTACTACAGCTTGACACTGTAGCTTGGATATTCATGTGCAGGATAGGTGGGAGGCTAAGATGACTAGACGCCAGTAGAGTCGGAGCCACCCTTGAGATACCACCCTTGAATATTTGAGTTACTAACTAGGTAGAGTAAACCTCTACTAGGACAATGTCTGGTGGGTAGTTTGACTGGGGCGGTCGCCTCCTAAAAAGTAACGGAGGCTTACAAAGGTTAGTTCATGGCGGATGGAAATCGCCAGCTGAGTATAATGGCATAAACTAGCCTGACTGTGAGACGTACATGTCGAGCAGAGACGAAAGTCGGTCATAGTGATCCGGTGGTTCTGAGTGGAAGGGCCATCGCTCAAAGGATAAAAGGTACGCCGGGGATAACAGGCTGATCTCCCCCAAGAGCTCACATCGACGGGGAGGTTTGGCACCTCGATGTCGGCTCATCGCATCCTGGGGCTGGAGCAGGTCCCAAGGGTATGGCTGTTCGCCATTTAAAGCGGTACGCGAGCTGGGTTCAGAACGTCGTGAGACAGTTCGGTCCCTATCTTCCGTGGGCGTAGGAAAGTTGAGGAGATTTGTCCCTAGTACGAGAGGACCGGGATGAACGTACCACTGGTGTACCAATTGTTCTGCCAAGAGCATCGTTGGGTAGCTACGTACGGATGAGATAAGAGCTGAAAGCATCTAAGCTCGAAGCCAACTCCAAGATGAACTTTCCCTGAAGATCCCTCTAAGACTAAGAGGTTGATAGGCTAGATGTGTAATCAATGAAAGTTGTTTAGCTGACTAGTACTAATAGATCGTTTGGCTTTTTTTTTACAATTCTTTGGTTTACTATCTTATTAAATATAAAAGTTGTGTAAAAGACTTTAACAAAAAACTCACAAAGTTGAGTGTTAAGAATAGAAGAACTATTTTTATCACTCAACTTGCTGGTGGATATAGCGAAGTGGAAATACCCAGACCCATACCGAACCTGGAAGTCAAGCACTTCAGCGCTGATAATACTGCAGCTTTCAGTTGTGGAAACGTAGGTCTCTGCCAGCTCTTGAGTTTTTTATATAACAATTTAGCCTTTATCTAAGTCAATATTTACTGTTGATTTCGATAGAGGCTTTTTTTTTACCTTGTTTTTTTTAATTACCTTTCTCATTAAAGTTAAATTACTAGATAAAAGGGTGAGCATTTGAAAAATAGCGTAAAGAATATTTTTTAAAATTCGTAAAGAAATTGTAACTTGTTTGAGGCAAGAATTTGCCGAGTCTTACAATTTTAGGATTTTAAAAAAGATTTAGCGTAATTTTTCATCTAGCGAACGATTTTTTTTGTTTACTTTTTTTATAAAAAAAAAGTATTTCAGTCTAAATATTAATTATAGAAATATATATATTTTTTATAAATGATAAAAGAATAAGAACTATTGAAATTTAAAATATATAAATCAATTTATTTTATATTTCTTTTTTTAATTACCTTTCTTTATCCGTAAAGAAAGGTACAAAGAAACTCCCAGACAAGTTATTGAAGGCATAAATGCTTCCCAAAAATATTATTCTAATTTTCTGCCTTGCGGAACTTATAAAAAGAGTGAATTTATCACTCTTTTTATTTCAAACAGTCCTCAGGCTTTCTCGAAAATTATCTTCCTATTTTTGGCTTCAATAAAGTCTGGCTTTTTTCACAAGAAGCTTTTTATTTATACTACTTTTTAAATACTCACCATTTTCTAGTATTCAATTTAAAAATGGGGAAAGCCAGATTATTAAAGGCAATTTATGTTTTATAAATATAATAATAATTATTGAATATCTATTTTTAGTTATTATATTTTATTTTATTATAATTAGTTAAAAATAGTTATTTTTTTAATTTTTTCTGTTTTTTATGGGTATATTATCAATTATATAGTATTTATTTTGATTTAAATGTTAAATTAAAATTAAACTTAAAGTCTTTTTTTTATAAAGTATAGTTATTAGATAATTATAAGGAAATCTATGAATAGCACTCTTAAAAATCTAGTTGTACTTTATGTAGAAGACCAAAAAGATGCACAAGAAGAATTGGTACATGTATTTAATAAAACTTTTAAAAAAACAATCATTGCTGATAATGGTGAAGAGGGCTTAAAAAAGTTTTTAATGCATAAAAAAAGAAATTATAATATTGATATTATAGTTACGGATATAAAAATGCCTAAATTAAACGGTATTGATATGATAAAAGAAGTTAAAAAATATGATAATAATGTAAAGTTTGTTTTAACTACTGCTCATACAGATGTGGAGTATCTTTTAGAAGCAATAGAATTAGGTATAACAGCATATATAGTAAAACCAATTAATATTATGAATTTATTAAATAAAATTGAGTTTGCATATCAAGAAAAAATTGATAAAGAGATGCTAACTGATATTGTTGAAAAAATGAAAAAACACAATATTAAAAAATTAGATGATTTTTTCAATATATTAGATGATAGTGTTGAAAAAAATAGAGAGAATATATATCTTTCTAACAATTACACATATAGCTTTAAAAATAAAGTATTAATGAAAGATAATAAATATATCTCATTAGTAAATCAAGAGATTATGTTATTAGAGTATTTTATTGCTAATTCGGATAAAGTAATTACTTATGATGAACTATTAAATGCCATAAGTGTAAATAATGATATGCATACAAGTTTAAATAATTTAAGAACAGTTATTAAATCAATTAGAAAAAAATCATCAAAAGATTTAATAAAAAATCTTTCAGGTGTTGGATATAAACTAGAATTAGATTAAGATATGAAAAATATCAAAATAAATACAATAATTCTTTAAGTTGGCAAAGATGCAATATATTAAATATTTTGATGATAGTCCAATTACTTTTTTTAAATATAAAAAAGATTATACACTAGATTATGTGACAAGCAATGTTGAAAAGTTATTGGGTTATAGTGCAGAAGAATTTTTATCAAATAAAATAGATTTTGAAAGTTTAATACATAAAAATGATAAAGAAAAAATTCAAGAGCAATTTAACTGTATAGAATTTGAAGAAGAGATAACTTTAGAGCCTTATAGATTAAAAACAAAAGAAAATAACTATATCTGGATAAAAGAAACAAAAAAAGTCTTTTTTAATGAAAATAATGAAAAAGAGATTTGTTCTTATATTCAAGATATAACAAAAGAGATTAATTTAAAACAAAATCTTTTTTATACTAATAAAATAATAAAAACTGTATATGATAACTCCTTACATTTAATTGCTTTATTAAAATCAAATGGAACAATACTTAGAATAAATAAAACAGCCTTAGATATTATAAAAGATAAGGAAGAAAAAGTTCTAAATATAAAATTTTGGAATGCTTCTTGGTGGATAAGTGAAGAAGAAAAATTTCAATTAAAAACAGAAATAAAAAAAGCTACAAAAGGAGAAATTGTAGTTAGTGAAAAAAATATTTTAGATAAAGAGTGTAATATCTTAGATATTGAACTAACAATTAAACCAGTATATGATAATAATCGTATTATATATTTAGTTTGTGAAGGTAGAGATATAACACTTCATAAATTAAAAGAAAAGAAGATTAATCACTACAATGAAATTATCAATAAACAACTTATTAGTATTACAGATAAAGATGGGATAATAAAAGATTGCAGTGAAGGATTTTGTAAATTAACTGGTTATAGTAAAAATGAATTAATAGGTAAAAAGCATACTGTTTTAAAACATCCTCAAACAAAAGATAAATTATATAGAAATTTATGGGAGACAATTCTTTCAAAAAAAATTTGGAAGGGAAGACATAAAAACCTAACAAAAGATAAAAAAGTATTTTGGGTTGAAAACCTAATCAGTCCTAATTTGGATCAAAATGGAAACTTAGAAGGTTTTACAGCCATATATAATAATATTACAAATAGCAAAAAAATAAAAGACTTATTAGTAATAGATACCCTAACAAAAATCTATAATAAAAGATATTTTAATAAAATATTTAAAAAATTTATAAAGAAATTTGAAAATTTTAATAAAAGCTTTTCTTTAATAATAATAGATATAGATTTTTTTAAACAATACAATGATAATTATGGACATTTAAAGGGTGATGAAGTATTATCAAAAGTGGCAAGGACTTTAAAAGAAACATTACGAAAAAATGATTATGTTTTTAGAATAGGAGGAGAAGAGTTTGCTGTTTTAGTTACAAATTCAAATGAAAATTCAATTTTAACTGTGGCTAAAAAATTAAAAGATGCAATTTATAATCTAAATTTAGAACATAAATTTAGTGAATTTAATAGAGTAACTATCTCTTTAGGAATAAAAACAATCAATGAAAAAAATGAAGAAAAAATTGATAAAAATAAGATTTTCCTAGACGCTGACAATGCCCTGTATAAGGCTAAAAGAGAAGGTCGAAATAAGATTTTCTAGAACTTATAATTCTTAAATAAAAATAAAAACTCTTTTGAAAAAGTTATAATATATATTAAAAATTATATAATTATATATATAACCTAAGGAGGCTATCATGCCAAATACAAAACAAATTGAAGAACTACACGAAGTATTATTAAAAAGAAAAGAAGTTCTATTAAAAAGTATTAATGGAAATAGAGAAAATATTAATCTTTTAAAAGACCAAGATATTAATGATGATCTTGATTATGCTGAAGTAGTTTCTGACTCTTTTACAGAGGGTATGATTGCAAATCACCATTCAAGAGAGCTTGCAGAAATTGAATTAGCTCTAAAAAAAATAAATGATAAATCATATGGTATATGTGATATGTGTGGAGTAGTAATTCCACTAGGTAGATTAAAGGCTAAGCCATTTGCTAAATTCTGCACGGAGTGTAGAACTGTTTATGAAGCTGAACAAGCTGGTAAATAAAATGGTTAAAAGAGAGTTTATTCAAAATCACAAACCATTAAATTTTAATTTCTATCAAAATGAAAATGACTTTATTGTAGAAGAGTTACCTATTGATTTTTCTTTAAAAGGTGGGGTTATTGTACTTAAAATTAGAAAGAAAAATTTAGGGACTTGGGATTTAATGGAAATTTTATCTAAGCAATTAAATATTTATGAAAATGAGATTGGTTATGCTGGATTGAAAGATAAAAATGCCACAACAACACAATATATTTCTATTCCTAAAAAATACTCTAAAGAATTAAAAAAATTTAGACATTCAAAAATAGAAATATTAGATAGTTTTTTGCATAAAGAGAAGTTAAATATTGGTGATTTAAAAGGAAATAGATTTAGTATTAATTTACATAATGTTGATTTAAATACTTCATATGAAATAGAAAAAATACTAAAAAAAATCACTTCTTTTGGTTTACCTAACTATTTTGGATTTCAAAGATTTGGTAAAGAGATAAAAGAAAATATTCAAAAGGCAAAAGATTTAATATATGGCGAGTTACATATAAAAGATAGAAAAGTAGAAAAAATGTTAATTTCTGCATATCAAAGTGCCTTTTTTAATGCTTGGCTAGTAAAGAGATTAAAAGCTTCTAAAGATAACTTTGAACTTTTAGAGGGAGATGTTTTTAAAGAACTAAAAACACAAAAACTTTTTACTCCAAAAAAAATAAGTGAAGAGTTAAAAGCTGATTTTCTTTCACATAAGGTTGTACCTACTGGATTATTACCTGGAAGAAAAGTTTTTAGAGCTATTTTAAAAGCACGAGAAGTTGAATCAAAATTTGACGATAGTGCAATTAGCGAAAAAGGTTATAGAAGAGATGCTTTAGTTTTCCCAAAAGATATTAGTTGTAAATATAATCAAAAAGAACAAATATTTACACTAAAGTTTTCTTTACCTAAAGGTTCTTATGCCACTGTATTAATAGAAAATATTGCAAATAGAAATTTTAATTTTTAATTTCTTTTGCAATTTTACTATTTAAATCTTCTAAGATTTTATTTAATAGGGTATTAGTAGCCTTTACAAAGCCGTAAACCTTATTGTTTTCAATTTCTAAGGATTTTGTATAGATATAACTATTTATAAGCTTATTTCCTTTGTATAGCTCAAATTTCATTTTTAATATAGCTTTTGATTTATTTTCTTTTACTTGATGATATACTTCATAAATATATGAGTTTAATACAAAATCACTTTTTATTTTTGAAGGAGAAATAAGTACAGTTTTAAATAGTTTACTTTCTTCAATACTTTGTGTTATTAATTGTGTTGTTAATAAGTTAAAAGAGTCTATCCATCTATTTTTTACATATTTTTCTAATAATAGAGGCTTTTGTTTATACAATATTGCATTTGTATTAAAACTTTTATTTATTAAACTTTTATTTATTTCTATAGAAAAATTTGTAGTTTCATATTTATTTAAATTCTCTTTTAATTCTAAAGAATAAGTGTTTATTGCATGATTTTGTTGTTTAGAAGCACAACCTACAAATATAATAGCAAGTAAAATTAATAGATATTTTTTCATTTTTATTCTCCTGGTCCTAGTTTTTCAACTTTTTCTTTAAATAAAATATCACTTGGACTATCTTTTAAATTTTCAATTAATGTTTGAGTGTTTATTAAAGTATCTTCCATCTGCTCTAATACATTATTTAATTTATTAAAACTTTCAAAAGAGATAGCTTTTAAATCATAAGTTCCTTTATTAAATTCAAGTAAGATAGTATTTGATAGCTCTTTAACTTTATTTGCACTATCTTTAACACTTAAAGCAGCATCTTGCATAGTCTCAAAAGAGTTACTACTTACACTTGTTAAGTGAATAATATTATCAATCATATTATTTAAATGTTGTTCTTTTTGAATTAGATAGTTTGTAAACTCTTCTGAATTTTTTAAACTATTTTTTGTATGAACTAAAATTTGTGAAAACTCTTTTAAATTATCGTTATTAAAAAGTTTTCTAATTTGTATTAAAGACTCTTTTAACTCTTTAGTTATATCTTCACTAGAATTTTCAAGAGAGGTTAAAACTGAAGTTTTAGAAGCTATTATCTTTAATCCTTCACTATTTTTCTTTAAAAGTTCTGATTGTTTATTTCCACCTTTAAGTTCTATATATTTAAGACCTGTTAATCCAAGTGTTCCTAAAGTTGCAAAATTATCCTGTTTTATAGGAGTATCTTTTTTTATTTTTATAGTGATTTGTATTTCTTCTGAGTTTTTTGGATTAATTTTTATATCATCAATTCTCCCAACTTCTACACCTTTGAATTTTACAGGAGAATCAACATTTAGTCCTGAAACAGACTCTTTGAAGTAAATTATATAACTATCTTCTTTTTCTTGTGAAATACCATATTTCCCAAGCCAAAAAATAAATCCTAAAAGTAAAAAAAATAGTGTTACTACAAAAAGACCAATCTTAAAAAAATCTATCTTAGTGTCCATGCTGTAAATCCTTATTTATTGTTAGAAAATCTTTTATAAAATTATCTTCTTGTTTTAATGCAGTTTGAATATCTCCCTCAAAAGCAATTTTCTTATTATTTATTATAATAAATCTATCAAGTACAGTTTTAATGGTATCTAAATCATGAGTAATTATTATAATAGTAATATTTAAAAGCTCTCTTAACTCTTTTATAAGTTTATTAAACTGTTTTGCACTTGCTGGGTCTAAGCCACTTGTTGGTTCATCTAAAAATAAAACTTTTGGTTGCATAGCAATTGCCCTTGCAAGAGCAACTCTTTTTTTCATTCCACCACTTAATTGAGAAGGGTATAAAGTTGCAACACTTTTATCTAAGCCAACCATATTTAGATTTGTGTAGGCTATTTTTTCTATTAAGCTATTTGGTAGTTTTGTGTACTCTTTTAACATAACACTAATATTTTCTATTACATTTAAAAAAGAGTATAAAGCCCCAAATTGAAAAAGATAAGAAAAGTTACTTTTTAACTCTTCTGCTTGCTTTTGTGAAAGAGTTAAAATATCTTTATTTAAAAAAAGTATTTGTCCTTTTTGTATTTTTTGAAGCATTACTATTTGTTTAATAATAGTAGTTTTTCCTGAGCCACTTCCACCTAAAATTCCAAATATTTCATTTTCTTTAATACAAAAAGAGATATTATCATGTATAACTCTATTTCCAAATTGAGTTGATAAGTTTTTTATTTCAATAATATTCATTATAAGCCACTTTCTGTTAATACAACGGAAAACAATGCATTAAAAGCTATTACTACAAATATAGCACTTACTACACTAATAGTTGTATATTTTCCAATACTTGTAGTATTATTTTGTACTTGAAAGCCTCTATAACAACCAATTAAAGCTATAAAAATACCAAAAAACATTGATTTGATAATTCCAATTAATAGGTGTTTTAAAGGAACTTCTGCATACATTCTATTTATAAACTCTAAAAAAGTAATATTTAAATCTAAATTGGCAATTAACATTCCAGCAAAAACACCTATAATATCAGCAAAAAATACTAAAAGAGGAAGGGAAATAAAAAGTGCAAAAACCCTTGGAAGTGTTAAAAAAATAGTAGGCTCAAAACCCATAGTTTTCATGGCATCTATTTCATCAGTTATTTTCATTGCTCCAATTTCTGCTGTATATGAACTTGCAGTTCTTCCTGCTATTACAATAGCTGTAACTAAAGGAGCAATTTCTCTAAACATTGTAATACATATCATTTCAACTATAAAAATATTTGCACCAAACTTTTCAAGTTGAACTGCTCCTTGATAAGCAATTACTATTCCTACTAGAAAAGAAGTTAAAGCGATAATTCCCATAGCATTAATAGCAGAAGAATCTATATATTTTAACATAGCTTTAAATCTTATTTTTTTTGGATTCATTAGTGAATAAATAAAAAAATATGAAATTTTTCCAAAAAAATAAATAAACTCTTTTAGTTCTAAATAAAATGTGTATGAACTTTTTCCTAGGTTGATAATAAAATTATTTTTACTTTTTAAATTAGTATCTTTTTCTTGATAATATTTTTTATAATGATTATAAAGTTTTTCAAATTTATTTAAATTAATTATGGAAAAATTTAGTTTTTTATCTAAAGAGATAAGATAAATAGCAGCACTTGAGTCTAGTTGTTTTATATCTTTGCAATCAATAAGAATTTGTTTTTTTGATAAATTTTTAATAAGAGAAATTTTTTTAATTATTTTAGGTAAAGTTTGCTTGTTTAATTTTCCTAAAAGAAAAATAGATAAAGAGTTATTTTCAAACTCTTCTATTTTAATATCTGCTATTAAATCATTCAAGTTCTAACCTTTGTCTTTAATAGCAGTTATTCTATAATCTTTTAGCTAAAAGAAAATAGAATAACTTCAGTAAAATATTATTTTACTATAAAATATTCATCTTCATAATATATAGTATCATCAATAGCTATTACTTTTTCTTCATTATTAAAAGAAAAATCATAGATTTTATCAGTTTTAAAATCATTACTTATATTAATTAAGTAACCTTGCGATTCTAAAGCATAAAGTGAAGTTCCATAAGCAAGTGCATAAAACTTAGCATATTTATATTTTCTTCTATCTAAGATATTTAAGCTAATATCTGTTTTTATAATTTGACCATCAATTGTAGCAATGTAGATTAAATCATCATGGGCAATAATATCTCTAATATTGTAACTTTTTAAGTTTACAGTTCCAGAACCAACAGATACAACTTTACTTGTAGTTGAAGCAATAAGTGTATCATTTACAACATCTAAGAAAATTATATTATTAAATTTTCCATCTGCATCAACAACAATTGTTTTTAATACTTTTTTACTTTCACTTGAAACAACAATAACTTTTCCATCTAAAGTTGGAAATAAAATTAGATTACTCATAAAATATGGGTTAGCAATTCTAGTATCATTTGCAATTGATTTAGAATAATACTCTTTCATTACCATTTTTTTGTCTTTTAAATCATAAATTCCAATAGAATTATCCATAAAAACTAAAGCTAAAATATTATCTTTTATTGAAGCTGCAACTATTCCTGTTGAAAGTGTTAGTTCTTCTTTATCTAAAAGAATTTTATCTTTATAATTTGTTGCAATTACTATTTTATCGCTTAGATTAATAAACTCAAAACCTTCTTTTAATTTAAAATTAGAAACACCACTTTTTGTAATAATTTCACCATTATCTAATGTTGCACCAACTTTATTAAATGAAATAATTTTATCATTTAATGAAGCAGTATTTGTATCATAACTTCCTAAAGTATCTTCAGCCTCATAATATTTTTTACTTGAACACCCAGTAAAAATAAATAGCGAAGTAAGTAGTATTAAAAAATATTTCATAGATTTTCCCTTCTATTTTGTAAGTAAATAGTGATTTAAAATTTTCACTAACTCATAGGCACTTGATTGTGTTGGAACTAATTTTAAAGTGTTTTTTGCCTCTTCATATTTACCATTTTTTGCTTCAATTAAAGCTTTATTGAAAATTGCAAATTCTTTAAGTAAGAACTCTTTTTGCATAGAAACATCATTTAATTTTTGAATATTTTGCTCTTCTAATGCTTTTTGGTATTGTGTTAAACTTTTAAAGAAATCAACATTTACCTCTACTGTTTTATTTTGTTTCTTTGCTATAACATAAGTTGCTATTTCATATAGCTTTTCATTTTTTTGTTTTAAAACTTCTAAAGCTTCTTTATCATTATTGTTATTTAATACTTTATTAAAAGCAATATTTGCTTCAATTTTATTTTGATTATTTATGTATTTTTTTACATTAATTCCTATTATTGCAACAACTACAATAACAACAGCTGCAATTAATAGTGTTTTATTTTTTTTGTAAAATCTCTCAATTTTTACAAAACTTTCAAGAAATTTTTCTTCACTATTTAGTTCATTTTTTACAAAATCTACATTCTCTTTTAAACTCATAAAATTCCTTTAAAAAAATTAGTCATTATGTTACAAAAATTTTTATAAAATCTTACTTTTATGAAAATTTCAATATAATACTACTCTTATACAAATAAAAAGGTTAATAATGAAGAAATTTCTATTAGCTTCATCTATTGCTTTAGTGTTTTTACAAACACTTTTTTCACAGGAGCAAAAAGAAGAGCTTACTCAAAGTAGATTTGAATCATTAACTAAACTAACACAAGTTATTGGTACAGTAGAAAAGTACTATGTTGATGATGTTAAGCTAGAGGAGATTGTTGATAAAGCAATTAAAGGTTTAATGCAAGAGCTTGATGCACACTCAACATTTCTAGATAAAAAATCATCAAAAGAGATGTCTATACAAACAAATGGTGAATTTGGTGGCTTAGGTATAACTGTTGGAATGAGAGATGGTGCTTTAACTGTTGTTTCGCCAATAGATGAAACACCTGCATATAAAGCTGGAGTAAAAGCTGGAGATATTATTTTAAAAATTGATGATATTTCAACTTTAAATATGACATTAGATGAAGCAGTAAATCTAATGAGAGGAAAACCAAAAACTTCTATTTCTTTAACACTTGTAAGAAAAGGTGAAAATAAACCTCTTAAAATTAAAATCATAAGAGATATTATAAAAATTCAATCTGTTTTTGCAAAAAATATAGAAGAAGACCTTTTATATTTAAGAGTTTCAAGTTTTGATAAAAAAGTTACAGAAAATTTAAAAGATGCAATTATTAAAAAAAGCAATTTAAAAGGTATTATATTAGATTTAAGAAATAACCCTGGTGGTTTATTAACTCAAGCTATTGGAGTAACTGATCTTTTTGTGGATTCTGGGATTATCGTATCTCAAAAAGGTAGAGAAGCTACTGATGAAGAGAAGTTTTATGCAAAATACTCAAATTCAGTAACAAAAGTTCCTTTAGTAGTTTTAGTAAATGGGGGAAGTGCAAGTGCTAGTGAAATTGTAAGTGGTTCACTTCAAGATCATAAAAGAGCAGTTGTTATTGGTGAAAAAACATTTGGAAAAGGTTCAGTGCAAGCTGTATTGCCAATTGTAAAAGATAGAACTGAAAATATTAAATTAACTATAGCAAAATACTATCTTCCAAGTGGAAGAACAATTCAAGCAAAAGGCATTACTCCTGATATAATTGTTCATCCAGGTAAAACAGTATCTGATTCAAATAGTGAATTTCAAATTAAAGAAGCTGATCTAAAAAAACATTTAGAGGGAGAATTAGAAAAAGTTGACGGTGTAAAACAAGAAGAAGAAATAGTTCAAACAAAAACGGTTATTACAAAAGAGGATATTGCTAATGACAATCAACTAAATTCGGCAATAAATATTTTAAAAAGTTTAATAATTATTAATAACAAATAAGGAATTTATAAATGAATAAAACAGAACTTTTATATGAGGGTAAAGCGAAAAAAATTTGGAAAACTGAAGATGAAAATCTTTTAATTTCTGAATTTAAAGATGATTTAACTGCGTTTAATGGACAAAAAAAATCAAGTGAAGCTGGAAAAGGTGCTTTAAATAATAAAATCTCTACTGAGTTATTTAAACTTTTAAATTCAAAAGGTATTCCTACTCACTTTGTTGAAATGTTAGATGATAACCATATGTTACATAAAGCTTGTGAAGTAATTAAAATAGAAGTTATTGTAAGAAATATTGCAACAGGTTCTTTATCTAAAAATTTAGGTATTGAAGATGGAAAAGTTTTACCATTTACTTTAGTTGAATTTGATTATAAAAATGATGATTTAGGTGACCCAAAACTTAATGACCAACATGCATTAATTTTAGGATTAGTTGAATTCCAAGATGAATTAGACAAATTAAGAAGAGTTGCAAGACAAATTAATGATATTTTAAAACCATATTTCTTTGAAAAAGGTTTAAAATTAGTAGATTTTAAATTAGAGTTTGGAAAAGACAAAGATGGAAATATTATCTTAATTGATGAAATCAGCCCTGATAACTGTAGATTTTGGGATGTTGAATCTGGTGAGTCTTTAGATAAAGATAGATTTAGACAAGGTAAAGGTGGACTTAAAGTTGCCTATGAAAACGTATTAGAAAGAATTTTAAAAAATTAATTTAGGGAGAAAAATTTGAAAGCAATCGTAAATGTAGCATTAAAACAAGGTGTTTTAGACGATCAAGGAAAAGCAACACACCATGCCTTAGATACTTTAGGATTTAAAGAAATTGTTAAAGATGTAAGAATTGGTAAACAAATTATTTTAGAGTTAAACTCTTCAAATGAAGATGAGGCAAGAGCAGAAGTTACTAAAATGTGTGAAAAACTTCTTGCAAATACTGTAATTGAAGATTATTCAATAGAAATTATAGGTTAATTATGATGAATGTAACAGTATTACAATTTCCAGGAACAAATTGTGAATATGATACAAAATATGCTTTTGAAAAATTAGGATGTAATGTAACTATTCTTTGGCACAAAGAGACAAAGCTACCAGAAAATACAGATTTATTAGTAATTCCTGGTGGATTTTCTTATGGAGATTATTTAAGAAGTGGTGCTATTGCAAGATTTGCAAATATTATGGATTCTGTTCAAACTTATGCAAAAAATGGTGGAAAAGTATTAGGTATTTGTAATGGATTTCAAATTCTTTTAGAAGCTGGGTTATTACCTGGTGCTATGAAAAGAAACTCTTCTTTACATTTTATCTCTAAATACCATCACTTAAAAGTTATCAATAATGATAATACTTTTTTACAAGAGTTAAATATAGGTGATGTTGTAAATATCCCAGTTGCACACCATGATGGTAACTACTATATTGATGAAGAGGGCTTAAAACAATTAGAAGCAAATAATCAAATTTTATTAAAATACTGCACAAGTGAAGGTGAAATTACAAACTTAAATGGTTCTGTTTCTCAAATCGCAGGTATTTGCAATAAAGAAAAAAATGTATTTGGTTTAATGCCACACCCTGAAAGAGCAATTGAAGAATTACTTGGATGTGATGATGGTGTTAAAATGCTACAAGGCTTTTTAAAATAAATATATGGCAATAGAGAAATCTATTGCTTTATATAAAGAGTAAAATATGAAATATATACTATTTATTATTCTATTAATTCAAACAATATTTGCAAACAATGATTTTGTAAAAGAAGAACTACCTGTTTTTCAACAAGACCCACATATTCTCCTAAGAACACAGCCACAAGATAATCAATTTAACAATTCTTTAAATTATTTAAATGAAAAAGAAGTTGAAGTAATTCCAACTTCAAAAAATTTATATTTATCATATATAGAGTTTCCAAAAAATATATATAAAAATCAAAGATTTGAAATCGTACTAAAAGCTTTAATAACAACTGATGAATTTGATACAATACAAACAAGGTTTGTTGATTCAAAAAATATGAATGTTTTAAATCCTGAACAACCTTGGATGGCAGTAGATAAAAATAGTTTTGAAAATAGATTTTTCTTTAAAGCTTATGAAGAGGATTTTATTTTACCAACATTTCAAGTTTTATTATATAAAAATGAACAGTTAGTAGATTTAGCCTATTTAAAACCAAAAGAAATTAGATTTTCAAAATTAGCAAAAGGTGATAATAGTTTCTCTAATATTATTGCTAAAGATTTAATAATAAACACATATAAAACAAAACAATATAATAATAAAGAGTTATTAACAATTTTGGATATTGATGCAACCTATTCAAATTTGGAGGACTTTTACTTAAAAGAATTTTCAAAAGACCAAGGAATTTCTAGTATTGAAGATGAGTACCCAAAACAGCATATTTTATATTATGTGGTTGCACCAATTCATAAAAAAGAGTTGTCTTTTACTTATTTTAATACAACATTAAATAGATTTAATACTGTATCTATTCCTTTAAAACTAGAAGATGAATTAGTAAGTACACAAACAGATTTAAATCCAAATAATTCAAATTTTGAATTATATAAAAAGATTGCATTATTAGTTGTACTTTTACTATTTTTAATACTATTTATTTGGAAGAGAAGATATATTTATTTAATAGTTGTGCTTATTTTAACAATAGTTTCAATTATCTATTTAATGCCAAATAAAAATCTTATTGTAAAAAAAGGAAGTTTAGTTTATATTCTTCCTACAAATAAATCAACAATTTTTTATGAGTTTAAAAATAATAGAAAAGTTGAAGTATTAACTCAAAAAAATGAATATATAAAAATTATGTTCACTGATTCAAATTTAAATAAAATAATTGGTTGGGTAAAGGAAGATAGCTTTGGGAAAAATTAGAGGATTTATTGTTTTAATACAGTTTTCAATTACAGTAGCAATAACAATTGCTTTGATGTATACATTTAGAAATCATACACATAAGGTGATTAAGGTTTGGATGAAATTTCAAATGAAATTTCTAGGAATAAAACTTGAAGAGCATGGAACACTTGATGAAAGTTGTGATATGGTGATTATGAATCATCAAAGTTTACTAGATATTATTGTAATGGAATATATTCATTCAAGAGATTTAGCGTGGGTTGCAAAAAAAGAGATTACAGATATGCCTTTTTTTGGACATATAATTAAAGCTCCAAGAATGATATCAGTTGATAGAGAAAATAAAGTTGGTATTGTTAAACTTATTAAAGATGTAAAAGATAGATTGGATAAAAAAAGACCTATCGCAATTTTTCCAGAGGGTACAAGGGGAGATGGAAAAACTCTACTACCTTTTAAACCAGGTGCAAAAATGGTTGCAGATAGATTTAAATTAAGAGTTCAACCAGCTATTATTTTTAATACAAAATATATTTTAGATTCTCAAAAAGTAGAGTGCAATCCTGGAATTGTAAAAGTAATATATTTAGATCCAATTCAAGCATCTAAAGATACAAATTGGTTTGAAGAACTTGAAGCTAAAATGAAAAAAATTGTAGAAGAAGAGTATAAAAATCAAAATGCTTAGTTGGCAAACTATTTTAGCAATTGGATGTGGAGGTTTCCTTGGTGCAGTTGCTAGGGCATATTTTGTACATTTAAGTAATAAGTATATTCCTTTAGAATTACCTATTGGAGTATTACTTGTAAATATACTTGGAAGTTTTTTAATTGGTATTCTTTTTGCAATTTTTGCTCATTATACTTTAAATATAAATGCAAAAGCATTTTTAACAACAGGTTTTTTAGGGGCATTAACAACATATTCTACATTTGCAATAGAGACATTTTTTCTATTTCAAACTTCAATTATATTAGCAACTGCTAATATAGTACTAAATGTAGTTGGTACCATATTTGCAGCTTCTATTGGATATAAATTAATACAATTTATTTTAAATCATTAATAACTATCAGTAAAATCTTTTATTTCTCTTACTTTTTTTATCACATTATCATATAAAGCATCTGGCATATATGGTAATAGTGAAATAAGTTCATCAATTTTATCTTTATTTGTTTTATATGCATATATTTTTTCAACTTGTTTAGTCATTGCTTGTTCCCAATGACATAAGTCTTCAATCCTATTTTTAATTAATTCAAGTTCATTTTTTGATAAATCTTTTAATATATATTTTAAATATCTAGTTCTATTATTAGTATTATCTTCGAACAACTCTTGCTCAGCTACATTTAATGCTTCAGCAATAAAAGGAATAAAATCAGCTTTAATTGATGATGTTCCATTTAAATATGCATAGATAGAAGATACAGAAGGAGCTTCTCCTACTCTATTAACTTTTGGATTTATTGCTAAAAGTCTTGCAGCAAACTCTTTTTTTGTTAGTTTTTTTTCTTTTAATATTTGATTTATTTTTTCATAAATTTCCATAATTAAACCTTTTTTGAAAATTATAATAAAGTGTCTTACAATTAAGCTAAATGAACTATAACAAAGATTATATTTGTTATAGTTTAGTTAGGTTAATTAAAAAATTAATTAAGTGATTTTAACATTTTTTTTCAATAAGTAAATAAAAAATGATTATAAATTTTAATAAAAACTTATATTTCTTATACTAAACTCAAAAAAAACTCAATAAAAAATCATATAATTATCATATGACATAAATGCGACTAAATGGTCTTTTTAAAAAGAAAATAGATTTTAAATAATAAATTTATAATAAATCAATCAATAAAAATATATTTATTTTATAACTTTTAGTTATTCTAGTATTAGAAAAAATAATATAATTATAAATGACATAATTTAAGAAAAAGGCTTTTTATTTTTAATTGGAATATTATAAATAAGGTATTATTGAAATTATAATTAAAGATAAAAACTCAATATAATGACACTTTTAAAAATTAAGAAAAAAAATTATATTTAAAATAGAAAAAAAGATAAATTTTTATAAATTATTTTTTTTAGTTATTTAAAAATTGAAAAGAAATTGTTTAATTGTAAGCTAAATAAATATTTTATATATAAAAAATTTTAGACATTTTTTTTAAGTATTAAGAGGATATAATTAAAATCTAAAAAAATATTAGGAGTCTACTATGGGTATGCCAGGTGGTATGGAATGGATTTTAATTGCTTTAGTAATATTATTGCTATTTGGAGGTAAGAAAATACCTGAATTAGCTAAAGGCTTAGGAAGTGGTATTAAAAATTTCAAAAAAGCAGTTAAAGAAGACGATGATGAAGTAGCAACAGCAGATAAAAAAGAAGAAATTGAAAAAAAAGCTGAAACTACAACAACAGAAAAAAAAGAAGAATCTAAAACAGTATAAGAGAATTAAGATTGCAAAAAATAGTTAAAAAATATATAGAAGAAATTTTACAAAAAGATATTGTTCTAGAAAAACCTAAAGATATATCTCTAGGTCACTTTGCAACGCCTGTTGCTTTTTCTTTAGCAAAAGAGCTAAAAAAATCTCCAATGGTAATTGCAGAAGAATTAGCTTCTAAATTTAGTGAAAGTGAAATGTTTGAAAAAGTTGAATCAGTAAAAGGATTTATAAACTTTAAATTATCAAATGATTTTTTACAATCACTATGTGAAGAGGCTCTTACTTTAGGAGAAGATTTCGCAAAAGCTGAGAAAAAAGAAGAAAAAATTCTTCTTGAATATGTAAGTGCAAATCCTACTGGACCACTACATATTGGTCATGCAAGAGGGGCAATTGCTGGTGATACTTTAGCAAGAGTAGGAAGACATTTGGGATACGATATAACTACTGAGTATTATGTAAATGATGCTGGTGCTCAAATGGAGTTATTAGGAATTTCACTTGCTTTAGCTGGACAAGAATCTATTTTAAAACAAGATGTTGTTTACCCTGAAAAATACTATAGAGGAGATTATCTTTTTGATATAGCAAAAGATGTAGCTTTAGAATTTGGACAAGAAGTATTTAATGATGAGTCTAAATATGAAGAATTAGCATTTTATGCAAAAGATAAAGTCTTAGATATTATTAAAAAAGATATGAAAGATATTGGTATTGAATTTGATAATTATATTAGTGAAAAATCTTTATACTCATCATGGGAAACAACAAAAGAGGTATTAGAGAAAAACGGTTCTTTATATACAAAAGATGATAAGGTATGGATAAAGTCTACACAATATGGTGATGATGTGGATAGAGTTGTTGTAAGAGACAATGGAATTCCTACTTATTTAGCAGGTGATATTATCTATCATAAAAATAAATATGATAGAAATTATGATAGATATATAAATATTTGGGGTGCTGATCACCATGGGTATATTACAAGAGTTAAAGCAGCTATTGAGTTTTTAGGAAATGATTCTTCAAAACTTGAAGTATTACTTTCTCAAATGGTTCAACTATTAAAAGGTGGTGAACCATATAAAATGAGTAAAAGAGCTGGTAATGTTATTTTAATGAGTGATATTGCTGAAGAGATTGGTTCAGATGCTTTAAGATTTGTATTCTTAACAAGAAAAAGTGATACACATCTAGAGTTTGATTTAGATATCTTAAAAAATCAAGATAGTTCAAATCCAATCTTTTATATTAATTATGCCTATGCTAGAATTAATCAAATATTTAAAAAAGCAGAGCTTACTTTTGATGATGTAAAAGGTGAAAGTTTTGAGAATTTAAATAAAGATGGTTTAAATCTTGTTTATGAAGCCTTACTTTTCCCATCAGTTTTAGATGAAGCATTTAATAAAAGAGATATGCAAAAGATAACTGATTATTTACATTCTTTAGCAGCTTCAGTACATAGATTTTATAATGAGTATAAAATTGTAAGTTCTGATGAACAAAATCAATACTTAAAGGTATTGAGTTTAGTTGCATTAACAATCAAAGTAGCTTTAAATTTATTAGGAATAAAGGCTAAGGAGATAATGTAATGAAATGGTTTATTTTAATTTTTGTTATAGCAATTGGATATGCAATACTAACAGGAAATATGGGTGGCGCTAAAAATGCAACAGCAAATTATAATAAACTTTTATCAGGAAAACCTTAATATTAAAGAAGAATAAAGATTTACTCTTTATTCTCTTTTAGTTCTGATAAAAACTCTTCAAGGTTATATTTAGCTCTATGATTTTCACTCATTAAGTGAATAAAAATATCACCTAAGTCGATAATTGTCCATTCATCATCTTCATCAACTCTTAAAAAATCTTCACCAAGTGGTTTTAAATCTGTTCTTAAATGATTTAATAATGCAAATGCATGTTTTGGATTTAGTGTTGTTGCAATAACAACATAATCAACTATATAATCTTTTGAAGATAAATCAATAACCTCAATGTTTTCAGCTTTTTTATCATCTAAGATAGATTTTATTTTCTCAATTCTATTGTTCAAATTAATTGCCCTTTTTTAATAATGATTTAATATCATCTTTTATTTTTTTTGGTATGTAGTCTAAATTGATATTTTCTCTTAAGTTAGTAGAACTAATATCAATATCAATATCTAAAGTCTTAATATTATCAAAATTTTCATTTAAAAATCCAACTCTTTTAGCAACTATGAATTCAACTTCATTTTTTAATTTATCATAATTGTTCCAAGTATTTAAATTTTTAAAATTATCGCTTCCAATAATTAAATATATTTTTGATAACTTATAGTTATTTTTTAAATATTGGATTGTCTCATATGTAGAAACTTTTCTTTTTTGTAAAATTTCAAAATCTAATACCTTTACTTTTTCATAATCTTTAAAAATCTTTTTAAGTAAGGCATATCTTTTTTCAGGTTCTAAATGAAAATTTTGCTTAAAAGGATTTAAATATGTAGGCACAATAAAAAGCTTATCAATTTCAAGACTTTCTAAAGCCTTAATAACAATCTTTTCATGTGCAATATGTGGCGGGTCAAAACTGCCTCCAAATAATGCTATACGCACTTAAATTTTCCTTTTGTCATATGATTAAATAATATTATAGCAATTTTTGGATAAAATATCTAAAAATTACAAATAAAGATAAAGGTATAGTATGGCTGTAAAAGTTGCAATAAATGGTTTTGGAAGAATTGGAAGATGCGTTGCAAGAATTATCGCTGAAAGAGATGATGTGGAATTAGTTGCTATTAATGACACTGCAACTGCTGAAATGTTAGAGTACATTACTAAATATGATACTGTTCATGGTACTTTTAATGGTGAAGTTAAAGTTGAAAATGGTTTTTTAAAAATGGGAAAAATCAATGCTAAACTTTATTCAACAAGGGATGCAAAAGAATTAACATTTACTAAAGATTGTGGTGCTGAGGTTATTTTAGAGTGTACTGGGGCATATTTAACTCAAGAAAAATGTCAAGTTCATATTGATAATGGTGCAAAAAAAGTTGTTATGTCTGCACCAGCAAAAGATGATACTCCTACTTTTGTAATAGGGGTAAATGAGGATAAATATGCAGGTGAAGCAATTATTTCAAATGCTTCTTGTACTACAAACTGCTTAGGTCCTGTTGCAAAAATCCTTGATGATGCATTTGGAATTGAAAAAGGTTTAATGACTACAATTCACTCATATACAAATGACCAAAATATTTTAGATGTTAAACATCAAAAAGATAAAAGAAGATCAAGAGCAGGTGCGCTTAATATGATTCCTACTACAACAGGTGCTGCAAAAGCTATGAAATTAGTAATGCCTCAACTTGATGGAAAACTACATGGTCAAAGTGTAAGAGTACCAACTCCAAATGTTTCTATGGTTGATGTAAACTTAGTTGTAAGAAAAGCTACATCAAAAGAAGAAGTTAATGCATTATTTGAAGAAAAAGCAAAACAATTAGCGGGAATTGTTGCTGTTGATAATGATATGATGGTATCAAGTGACTTAGTTGGAAATACAAATTCAACTATTATTGCTGCTGATTTAACTCAAGTTATTGGGAATGATATGATTAAAGTAATGACTTGGTACGACAATGAGTGGGGATATTCTTCTAGATTAATTGATATGGCTGTTTTTGTAGCTAATAAATAAGGAAGTAGATGAAATTACAAGAGATTAAAAATATAGATATTTCTGGAAAAAGAGTATTTATAAGATGTGATTTTAATGTACCAATGGATGAGTACAATAATATTACTGATGATAGAAGAATCAGAAGTGCTTTAAATACAATTAGATATTGTATTGATAATGATTGCTCTGTTATTTTAGCTAGCCATTTTGGAAGACCAAAAAGTGGTTTTGAAGAAAAATATTCATTAAAACCTATTGCAAAAAGATTACATATTCTTTTAAAACAAGATGTAAAAATGGCAGAAGATGTTGTGGGTGAAACAACTTTAAAAACAGCTGCAAATTTAAAAAGTGGTGAAATTTTATTATTGGAAAATATGAGATTTGAAGAGGGTGAAACTAAAAATGATGAAAAGTTAAGTGCAACTCTTGCTTCAATGGCTGATGTATATATCAATGATGCTTTTGGAGTTTCTCATAGAGCTCATGCTTCAGTTGAAGGAATATCAAAATATTTTGATATTGAACATAAAGCAGCAGGATTTTTATTAGCTAAAGAGATTAAATTTTTCCATCATATTGTACATAATCCAAAAAGACCATTTGTTTCAATAGTTGGAGGTTCAAAAGTATCTGGTAAACTTGAAGCTTTATATAATCTTGTTCCAAAAGTTGATAAGATGATTATTGGTGGAGGAATGGCATTTACATTTTTAAAAGCTTTAGGATATGAAGTTGGGAATTCTTTAGTTGAAGATGATTTAATTCCTGAGGCTTTAAAAGTTATGGAAGAAGCAAAAAAACAAGGTGTAAAATTCTATCTTCCTGTAGATGTTGTTGCAGCTGAAGCTTTTGATGCTGAAGCTTTTGCAAAACCAACTACAATTCAAGAAATTCCTAAAAATTGGATGGGATTAGATATTGGTCCAGCAACAGCAATGTTATTCTCTCAAGCACTTGAAGATGCACATACTATTTTATGGAATGGACCTATGGGTGTATATGAAATGGAAAAATTTGCAAAAGGAAGTGCTAAAATTTCCCATGCAGTTGCTGCTTCATATGCTACTACTGTTGTTGGTGGTGGAGATACTGCTGATTTAGTAAGAGTTACTGGTGATGAAGATGAGATGACATTTATCTCAACTGGTGGTGGAGCTTCTTTAGAATTAATTGAAGGTAAAGTTCTTCCAGGTGTTAAAGCACTAGTAATTGAGGAATAATGATGGCAATTATTGCATCAAATTTTAAAACAAACCATACTAGAAAATCTACTAATGAATTTATTCAAACTGTAAATAACTATTTAGTAGAAAATAAGATTTCAAGTGAAGTTTATGTATTTCCTACATCAACTTCACTTGATACTTTCCAAACTGTTTCAAACTTTTTTGTAGGGGCTCAAAATGCATACGCAACAAAAAATGGCTCTTTTACAGGAGAAATTGGAACAGAACAATTAGATGAATTTAATATTAAAACAATTCTAATTGGGCATAGTGAAAGAAGACATATTTTAGGTGAAACACAAGAAGAAATTGCAAAAAAATTTAATTTCTATAAAGAGTTAGGATATAAAATTATCTACTGTATAGGTGAGCCTTTAGAAGTAAAACAACAAGGTTTAGAAAAAACTTTAGAGTATATTTATGAGCAATTTATAGGAATTGATACAAATTATGAAAATCTTATTTTAGCATATGAACCAGTTTGGGCTATAGGAACAGGAGTTACTGCTACAAATGAAGATATTATTAATGTACATGGTGCAATTAAAGAAAAGATTTCTAAGCCACTTTTATATGGTGGAAGTGTAAAAGTAAATAATGTAAGAGAAATTTGTTCTTTAAATGGTGTAGATGGAGCATTAATAGGAACAGCTTCTTGGATTAAAGAAGATTTTATTCAAATTTTAAAAAATACAAAGGATATATAGATGTTAATGAAAGGTAAAAAAGGTGTTATTTTAGGAGTTGCAAATAATAAGTCAATTGCATATGGTATTGCAAAAGCTTGTGCACAGCAAGGGGCTCAAATTGCATTTACTTACTTAAATGAAGCGTTACAAAAAAGAGTTGAACCAATAGCTGCTGAATTTGGTAGTGATAACTTAGTTTATCCTTGCGATGTTAGTAAACCAGAAGAAATAAAAGCTTTAAAAGAGTCTTTAGAAAGAGACTTAGGACAAATTGATTTTATTGTTCACTCAATTGCCTTTGCACCAAAAGAGGGATTATCTGGAAGATTTTATGATATTTCAAGAGAAGCATTTGATATTGCTATGGATATTTCTGTTTATTCATTAATTGAAGTTGTAAGGGAATTAAAACCATTATTAAGTGATAACTCTTCTGTATTAACTTTAACATATTATGGTGGAGCAAAATATATTCCAAACTATAACTTAATGGGTATTGCAAAAGCTGCATTGGAAATGACAACTAAATATTTAGCTGAAGATTTAGGAAAAGATGGAATTAGAGTAAATGCTATTAGTGCAGGTCCTATTAAAACTTTAGCTGCTGCTGGAATTGGTGATTTTAGATTTATGTTAAAATGGAATGAAGCACACTCTCCATTAAAGAAAAATGTAACAATTGATGAAGTTGGAAACTCTGGAATGTACTTATTATCTGATTTAAGTAGTGCTGTAACAGGTGAGATTCATTATGTAGATGGTGGATTTAATATTATGGGTATGCCAGCTGTTGAATTTGTAGATGGAAGACCAAGAATTGCTTGGAATGGAACTGATAAATAAGTTTTAAATTTTATAAAAATCTTAACTAAGTATCTACATTGATGTGGATTTCTTAGTAAGGTTTTTTTAATAAAAAGTTTTTATTTAGAATTTATGGAAATTTTAAATAGAAATTTTACAAATTATAGGGAAAAAAGAATGAGTATTAATTTTAAAGAGTTAGCAGATAAATATCAAACACCATATTATGTTTATGATTTTGATTATATTACTGATAGATATAATGAATTAAAAGGTGCCTTTAAAGCAAGAAAATCTTTAGTTGCATATGCTGTAAAAGCAAATTCAAATCTTTCTGTAATAAAACATTTAGCTAATCTTGGAGCAGGAGCTGACTGCGTTAGTATTGGTGAAGTAAAAAGAGCTTTAAAAGTAGGAATTCAACCATATAAAATCATTTTTTCAGGTGTTGGAAAAATTGATAGTGAAATTAAACAAGCTTTAGAACTTGGTATATTAATGATAAATGTTGAAAGTGATGCTGAGTTAAATAGAGTTGAAGCTATTGCTAAAGAATTAGGTGTAGTTGCTAGAATTTCTATTAGAGTAAATCCAAATATTGATCCGCAAACGCATCCATATATTTCAACAGGCTTACATGAAAATAAATTTGGAGTTGATATTGATACTGCAAAAAGAATGTATATTCAATGTAAAAACTCTGAAAATTTAGAGCCAACAGGAATACATTTACATATTGGTTCACAATTAACTCAATTAGAGCCAATTAAAGAATCAGTTAAAATAGTTGCAGATTTAGTAAGAAATTTAAAAGCTATTAAAATTGAACTAAATTTCTTTGATGTTGGTGGAGGTTTAGGAATTGTATATAAAGATGAAAAACTTATAGATACAAATGAATATGCACAAGTTATTTTAGAAGCTTTATTTGGTTTAGACTTAACAATTGTATGTGAACCTGGAAGATTTTTAGTGGGTAACTCTGGTACTTTTATTACTAAAGTATTATATGAAAAAGTAAATGGAAATAAAAGATTTGTTATTGTTGATGGAGCTATGAATGATTTAATTAGACCATCATTATATAATGCTTACCATAAAGTTGAAGTTTTAAATGATAATAAAGAGTTTAGTGATTGTAATTTAGTAGGTCCTGTTTGTGAAAGTGGAGATTTCTTTGCAAAAAACATTCAACTACCAAAAACACAACATAATGATTTAGTTGCAGTTTATAGTGCAGGGGCATATTGCTTTACAATGGCAAGTAACTATAATACAAGAGGAAAAGTTGCAGAAATTGCTATTGAAAATGGGGTTGATAGATTAATTAGAAAAAGAGAAACATTTGAAGATCTTATTTCATTAGAAGAGGAATATATAAAATAAATGTATTTTATTGATGTACAAGGAACACTAATTGATGATATAAATAAAGAACCAATTAGTGGTGCAATAGAGTTTATAAATACTTTAAATGAAAAAAAAATACCATATGTAGTAATTACTAATAATACAAAAAAACTTAGTAGTGAATTTTTTAGTTTTCTTAAAAATCTAGGGTTTAATATAGGTGAAACAAACTATATAGACCCTTTTGTAATTTTAAAAGATGTGGCAAAAAATAAAAAAGTTGCAGCTTTTGGACAAGAGGATTTTTTTGACTCATTAAAAAAAATGGGATATGAATTAGATTATGATAAGCCTCAATCTTTAATGGTTTCAATAAAAAAAGAATATACAAATGAAGACTACTCTAAGATGATAGAGTGTGCTTTAAAAACAGATGATTTAATAGGTATGCATGAAACTTCAATATACTCAAAAGATGGCTCAAGGTATCCAGGTGTTGGGGCTATTATGAGTATGATTAAATTTGCTGTAAATAAAGAGTATAAGGTTGTTGGAAAACCAAGTTTTAATTTTTATGATGAGGCTAGAAAACTAATTGGTGCAAAAAACTTTAATGAAATTACTATTATAAGTGATGATATGATGGGTGATTTAGTAGGTGCTAAAAAACTTGGTATGAAAGCTATTTTAGTTTTAAGTGGAAAAATAAAAGATGAAAAAGAAGTTTTACCAACACTTAAAGAGGAAGAAAAACCTGAATTTATCTGTAAAAATATGAGTGAAGTTTTAAAACTTTTTACTAAGGGAGAATTATGAGTGAAAAAGGTTTAAAAGAGCTTAGAAATAAGCTTGATAATATTGATAATGAATTATTAGAACTTTTAAATAAAAGAATGGATATTGTCCATGAAGTTGGTGTATTAAAAGCTCATAGTGGTGGTTCTATTTATAGACCTGAAAGAGAAAGAGAAATTATTGATAGACTTGAACTTTTAAATAAAGGTAAACTAAATAGAAGTGCAATAGAAGCACTTTTCTTAGAAATATTTGCAATTTCTAGAAATATAGAATTACCTGAAAATATTGCCTTTTTAGGACCTGAAGGAAGCTTTACACATCAAGCTGCTGAGTCTAGATTTGGGGCAATGAGCTCATATCTTCCAATTGGGTCAATTTCTGGTGTTTTTAGAGAAGTTAGTACACAAAAAGCAAAGTTTGGTGTTATTCCAATAGAAAACTCATCAAATGGAATAGTAAGTGATACTATTAATTGTTTAACTAAATATAATTTAAAAATCATTGCAGAAGTAATACTTGATATTCATCATACTTTAGCAACTACTTGTGATAAAATAAAAGATATTAAAAGAATTTATTCAAAAGATATAGCCTTTGAACAATGTAGAAGATTTTTGGAAAATGTAGGTTTAGATGAGGTAGAACATATACCTGTTGAATCAACTACAAAAGCAGCTAAATACGCTGTAAAAGAGAAGAATAGTGCAGCAATTTGTTCTCATGTTGGTGCTAAAATGTATAACCTTCCAATTTTATTTGAAAATATTGAAGATAAAGATAATAATAGAACAAGATTTTTTATTGTAAGTGATTTTGAAAATGCAAAAAGTGGAAATGATAAAACTTCAATTTTAGTAAAACTTCCAAATAGAAGTGGTATTTTAGTTGAATTTCTGACAGATTTTGATAAAGCAGGAATTAACCTTACAAAGATTAAATCACATATTGTAGAGGGTAATTCTATCTTCTTTATAGATTTTGATGGACATAAAGATGATGAACATATAAAAACAATATTTGAAAAACATAAAGAGAGTATAAAATTCTTAGGTTCTTATGTAAAAGAAGCAGATGATATTTAAAAAAATAATTTAGTTTTTTTTAAAGCTAAAGTGTTAAAATCAAAGTTTAATATTAGGGAAAAAAATGCAGTTTAAAAAAGTTTTAGATGAAGTTAAAATTTATGAAGCAGGTAAGCCAATAGAGCTAGTTGTAAGAGAATATGGAGTAGATGTAAAAGATATTATAAAACTTGCATCAAATGAGAATCCTTATGGAACATCTCCTAAAGTTACTGCAAAAATTCAAGAGCTTGCAAAAAATATGTTTATGTACCCAGATGATTCAATGTTTGAGTTAAAAGATGCCTTAGCAAAAAAATTTGATATGGAAAGCTCAAATATTATAATTGGTTCAGGAAGTGATCAAATTTTAGAGTTTGCTATACATGCAAAATGTGATGAAAATTCTAAACTTCTAATGAGTAAAACAACGTTTGCAATGTATGAAATTTATGGTAAACAAACAGGTGCAACTATAATTAAAACTGAAGATGATCAACATAACTTAGAACAATTTAGAAAATTATATAAAGAAAATGGTGCAGATATTATTTTCTTATGTTTACCAAATAATCCTTTAGGTGAATGTTTAGATACAAAAGAAGTATATAAGTTTTTAGAAGAAGTTTCTCCTGAAACTTTAGTAATTGTTGATGGGGCTTATCAAGAGTTTGCTGCTTTTAAAGATGAAAATAAAAAAATAGATGCAAAAGATATTATTTCTAAGTTTCCAAATGTAATTTATTTAGGAACATTTTCTAAAGCTTATGCTTTAGGTGGAATGAGAGTAGGGTATGGTTTAGCAAATAAAGAGATTATTAAAAATCTTTATAAACTAAGACCACCTTTTAATATTACAACTTTATCTTTAGCAGCAGCTATTGAAGCACTTAAAGATGAAGATTTTGTGTCTGAGACAATTAAAAGAAATTTTGAAGAGATGAAAAGATATGAAGATTATGCAAAAACTAGAGGTTTTTCATATATTCCAAGTTATACAAACTTTATAACATTAAAATTTGATGATAAATATATTTCTGCTGAAGTAGCGCAAAGTTTACTTAAAAGAGGTATTATTATAAGGGATTTAACAAGTTATGGGGTTAATGCTATTAGAATTACTATTGGAAGAAAAGAGCAAAATACTAGAGTTTTTGAAGTCCTAGATGAAGTATTAGAAAGTTTAAATTAAAGATAAAAAATGAATATTAAGAGTAGAAATTTAGGCCAATTAGAAGAACTTTGCAGTGATATTAGAGAAAGAATAATAGATGTAGTTTCTAGAAATGGTGGACATTTTAGTTCAACATTAGGTGCAGTTGAATTAACTGTTGCTATGCATAAAGTTTTTGATGTACAAAAAGATCCATTTATTTTTGATGTATCACATCAATGTTATCCACATAAACTATTAACTGGAAGATGGGAAGAGTTTGAAACTATTAGACAGTTTAGAGGATTAAGTGGATTTACTAAGCCTAAAGAGAGCAGTGCTGATTACTTTGTAGCAGGACATAGCTCTACTTCTATCTCTTTAGCAGTTGGGGCAGCAAAAGCAATAAAATTAAAAAAAGAGAAAAGAATACCTGTTGTTATGATAGGTGATGGTTCTATGACAGCAGGAATGGTTTATGAAGCTTTAAATGAATTAGGAGATATTAAACTTCCTGTTGTAATTATTTTAAATGATAATGAAATGAGTATTGCAAAACCAATTGGTTCTATTTCTAAATATTTAAGTAAAATTTTAGCTGGAAAATTCTATCAAAGTTTTAGAGAAAAAATTGATAGAAATATTATTCAAAAACTTCCTGAGGGAGCTACTTATATAGCTAAAAAAATAGAAGAAAGTATGAAGCTTATCACTCCTGGTATTATTTTTGAAGAGATGGGAATAGATTATATAGGTCCAATAGATGGACATAATCTTGAAGAAATTATAGAAACTTTAGAGATTGCAAAAGCTATGAATAAGCCTGTAATTGTCCATGCAAGAACAGTAAAAGGAAAAGGCTACTCAATTGCAGAGGGTCAGCATGAACATTGGCATGGAGTAGGTCCTTTTAATAAAGATAATGGTGAATTTATAAAAAAAGTAAGTGCAAAATCAGCAACAGCTGTATTTGCAGATGCTTTAGTAAATCTAGCAACAAAATATGATAATGTTGTAGGTGTAACTGCTGCAATGCCAAGTGGAACAGGTATAGATAAACTAATGAAAGAATTCCCAACTAGATTTTGGGATGTGGCAATTGCTGAACAACATGCAGTAACTTCAATGGCTGCAATGGCAAAAGAAGGCTTTAAACCCTATATAACAATATATTCTACTTTTTTACAAAGGGGATATGACCAAATTATTCATGATGTTTGTTTAATGTCTTTACCTGTTGTTTTTGCAATAGATAGAGCAGGAATTGTTGGTAATGATGGGGAAACGCATCAAGGTGCTTTTGATATTTCATATTTAAGATTTTTACCAAATATGGTACTATTTGCACCAAGAGATGAAGAGACATTAAATTTAGCAATAGAATACTCATATACTTTAGATAAACCATGTGCAATAAGGTATCCAAGGGGTGCTTTTACACCATTAAGCTTTAAAGCTACAGCTTTTGAATTTGGTAAAGCAGAACTTTTAAAAGAAGGAACTTCAAATAAACTATTTATAGGTTATGGTGCTGGAGTTTCAAGAGCCTGTGAAACACAAGAACTTCATAAAGAAGATATAGCAATACTTGATTTAAGATTTGTAAAGCCACTTGATAAAGAGTTATTAAAACAATTATCTAAAAAATATAATGATTGGTATATCTTTAGTGATTCTCAAAAGCAAGGTGGAGTAGGTAGTGCTATTTTAGAGTTTTTAAATGAAGAAAAAATTAATATTAATTTAACTTCATTTGAATATGAAGACCATTTTATTGAACATGGAGATACTAAAGTAGTGGAAGAGAGTTTAGGGCTTCTTCCTTCTTTATTAGTAAATAAAATTAATTAAGCTAAAGGGTCTTCACCCTTTGCCCATGTGGCTAAATATCTTTCAATTAGGTGAAAATCCTCCCCTTTATGCTGTGTAAAAGTAATATATTGGTTTCTATTTTCAATTTCAAATAGTTCATTTACAATTGACATAAATCTTAATGCAAGCTCTCTTCTTTGCTCAATACTTCTTCCTTCTCTAATATCAAGATTCATTAAACAAATATCATCACCTTCTATGGCTCTACCAATACTTACATCAAATCGATTTAGCTCTTTTATACTTATAGCTATATGATCAACTCCTGTATTCATAACTTCACTAAAAGTATCTCTTATTTTTTTATAGAACTCTCTTTTTGTACCATCAAGAAGTTTTTTGTTTATTTCAAATTGTAAATGAGGCATAGTTTGTCCTTTATAAATATGGTTTTAGTTTTTCAACACAAAGTCCCATTGCTGTTGATTCGTATCCTTTAACACTTTTTATATATGGTTTACAAAAGCCCTCGACCATAATAGCACCAGCTTTTCCCATACACTCTTTTGAGTCTAAATATTCTTGCATATGTTTTAGGTCAAATTTATCAAATTCATATGTTGTAATAGAAATATCAATAAGTTCTAATTTTTTTGATTTATATATCATACAAGAGATAACTGATGTTTTATTTGCACTTTGTAGTTGCAACATTCTTTTTGCATCATCTAAATCTTTTGCTTTTCTTAAAAGTTCATTATTACAAGTAACCACGCTATCAGCTACCAATAAAGGTAGCTCTTCTATACCATATTTTTTATAGAGTTCTTCAAATTTTCCTTTTGTTGCCTCATAACAAAAAGCTTTTGGATTAGTTGTAATAATACTGTCTTCATCAAAATTTCCACCACTTTGAATAAAATCAATTCCAAAATTTTTTAATAATAATGCTCTTGTTGGTGAATTTGAACCAAGTCTTATCAATATTATGCCTTTTTTATTTTTATTATACATAATTTATATATAATTAATTTTAAAAAAGCTTTATAGGAAATATAATGAATTTTATTGTAATTGGTGCAGGTGGAGTTGGATCCTTTTACGGAGTAATATTAAAAATGCAAGGGCATAATGTAAAATTTGTTGTAAGAGGTAAAAATTTAGAATATTTTAAAAATAACAAATTAAAACTAACTCATCCTAATTTTACTTTTGAAGAATATATTGATGTTTTAGATATAAATGAACTAAAACAACTTGATATAAATAATATTGATGCAGTGTTTTTAGCAACTAAATCTATGAGTACAGAAGAAATATGTAAAGATTTAGCTTTATGGAGTAAAGATAGGGAAAAACTTCCATATTTTATCTCTTTACAAAATGGTGTTGAAAATGAAGATAAAATGCTAAAGTATCTAAAACAAGAGTATGTTATTGGAGGACTTACAAGATTAATTGCAGCACATATTGTAAAGCAAGGTTTAGTAGATGCTGTAGGAGAGGTACAGACAATCTTAGGTGCATTAGTTCCTACAAATGAAAATAAATTATTTTTAAATAAATTAAAAGAGCAGTTAGATAAAACAGGAACGACTACTATTTTAACAGATAATATAAGATTAGAGTTATGGAAAAAACTAATTATAAATAATGGAGTTAATGCTATTTGTGCTTTACTTGAAGAAAAATCTGGAACACTAATAAATAATGAAAAAACTTCAATATTGGTTTATAATCTTATGAAAGAAGCAGCACTTGCTTCAAATGCTGTTGGAGTAAATATCTCTGAAAATGATGCAAAAGAGATGTTTGAATTAATGAAAAGTTTTGAATCTATTGTTCCTTCTATGTGGGTAGATAAACAAAATAATAGAGATTTAGAACTTGAAGATATTTGTGGAGTGGTTATAAAAAATTGTAAAAAGCAAGGAATTGATGCTGCATATACAAGAAGTGTTTCTACTATTTTAGAGGTTTTATATAATAAATCAAGGGCATAAAATACTTTTGATTTAAAATTTCAGAAAGTTTCATTAAAATATGCAAAAGTCATACTAAAGTCATCTGGTTATATTATAATTCCAGCATAAGAAGTAAATGTGAAGTATATTTGTTACTACAAAATATATAAACATAGTGTAATTATTATAAACTTATTCTGGATTTTTCTCCCTCTCCATGATTTTTATTATCACATTTACTTCCTTATCCTTTCTAATCTTAAATCTCAAAAATTAAATTAAAAATATAAAGTATTATTCAATGAGATTTTAGCTATATTTATAGCTTTCAATATAAGGAAAGCTATGAACTTATTTTTTATACTATTAGGAAAAATTTTACCACTTTATTTAAATATATTTATAGGTTATTTACTTACTAAATATTTAAAAGTTAAAAGAGATTTAGTTGCTTTTCTACTTGTTTATATTTTAGGACCAATTGTTATTTTCTTTGCTACTTTATCAATTGAGATTAATATGCAAATGGTATTTTTACCTTTATTTGTTTTTCTTTTTGGAAGTGCGATTGCTTTTTATATTTTAATAAGGTATAAAAAACATTGGAGTGATGCTAGTATCAATACTTTAGCTTTTACTTGTGGTACAGGAAATACAGGATATTTTGGTATTCCTTTAGCTATGTTATTACTTGAACCTCAAGTTGCAAATATCTTTATTTTTGTAACTTTAGCTTCTTTATTATATGAAAATACAACAGGATTTTATGTAACTGCGAAAGGTAACTTTACAGCCATACAATCAATAAAAAAAATATTAAAACTTCCCCTTTTATACGCATTTATTATGGGAGTTGCTTTAAATATAAATGAAGTAAAAATTCCAATAGAAATAGTACCATATTTTGAAAATCTAAAATGGGCTTATGGAATTTTAGGTATGATGATGCTTGGAATGGGATTAAAAGGTTTTAATTTAGAAGAGGATTTTGATAAAAAGTATATAAAAGTTGCTTATTTATATAAATTTATTTTATGGCCTTTTGCTATGTTACTTCTAATAAATCTAGATAGATATTTTTTTGATTTTTTAAATGAAGATATTTATAAAGTTTTATTTTTAGTTTCAATTGTACCACTTGCTGGAAATACTGTGACTTTAGCAATATTACTTAAAGCAAAACCTGAAAAAGCAAGTTTTACTGTACTTTTAAGCACTTTAATCTCTATACTTTATATACCAATAGTTCTATCTTTATATGGAGGGTTTTAAATGAAAAATATTTTATTATTTATTACCGTTTTAGTTTTTTTTACTGCTTGTACACCATCTACTATAAATAAAGTCTCTCTTAGTTCAAATAAAATTATTTTAGAGAATAAAAATATAATTCACACTTTTAATGAATGTACAAATTTCTCATATTATGTAAATGAAGAAAATAAAGAGTATGGAAAATTATTTATTGAATATATTGATTTAAATTCTAGCTGTAAATGGAATGGTTTTCAAAGGGGATTTTTTGAAGAATTATTTAAATCTACACTTAAAATTAAAAGTATGAAAATAGTAGAGCAGTTTGATTATAAAAACTTTGAGTTTACAACTTATTTAATAGATGAAAAACAGTATTTAAATCTAATTTATAACTATGAAGTTTTTAAAGATATATTTATTTTAGATTATAGTGGAAAACTATCACAAGAGTATATTCAAAAATTTGATAATTTATATAAAAGTAAATATCTAAATAAAAATAGATTTTTGAAAAAATATAATAAAAGCTTAGTAAATATGGCTACTTTTAATGGATATTTTTCTAAAGAAAAATTTCTTTTGGATTAAAAAATGGGACTTTTTTTAACTTTATTATTAAAAATTACACCTTTATATTTAAATATAGTATTGGGCTATATTAGTGTAAAAATCCTTGATATAAAAAGAGAATCAATAGCAAATTTAGTTATATATATTTTGGCTCCAATAGTTGTATTTTCTGCTACTATTAGTGTAAAAATAGATTATACTTTAATCTCTTTGCCAATTTTCTTTTTTATTTTTTGTTCTTTTACTGCAATATTAACTTATACTTTATGTAAAAAATATTGGAGTGATGCAACTTCTAATGTTTTAGCTTTTAGTGCTGGTACTTCAAATGCAGGATATACAGGAATCCCTTTAGCTTTGATTTTTTTTGACCATACTTTCGCAGATATTTATATTTTTACTATGTTAGGTTTTATTTTTTATGGAAATACAACAGGATTTTATATAAGTGCAAAAGGAAACTTTACAGTTAAGCAATCTTTATTAAAAGTTGTTAGACTTCCTATTTTGTATGCTTTTATTTTAGGGCTTATTTTAAATATAAATGGGGTTTCTATTCCAGAAGAGTTATTTATTTATACTTCCCAATTTAAAGGTGCTTATGGGATTTTGGGGATGATGATTTTAGGGATGAGTTTAGTGGGACTTAAAAAAAGTAGTGATTTAGATAAAAAGTTTATACTTATAAGTTTTTTTATAAAATTTATTTATTGGCCTTTAGCTATCTTATTTTTTATATATTTAGATAAAACTATTTTTAATTTATATAATAGTGAAATTTATAAGATGATGTTTTTATTTTCTATTTTACCTTTGGCAAATAATAGTGTAACTTTAGCTATTTTACATGGAATAAAACCAGAAAAAGCAAGTATAACTATTTTGCTTAGTACAATATTTTCTATAATATATATTCCTATAATGCTAGTTTTATATGGTGGGTTTAACTAAGAATCTTTTGTTATAATATTTTCTAAAAAGTAACTTTTGGGGCTAATATGTTAAAAAAATATCTATTTTTATTTTTAATACCTCTATTTTTTACTGCTTGTTCTTATACAACAAATCCTTTAGTTAATCCTAATATTGAAAATATACAAAGTGATGATGAATTAACAAATCTTTTGTTAAATCATTATTATGAATGGAAAGGTGTAAAGTATAAGTATGGAGGTAATTCAAAAAAGGGAATAGATTGTTCTGCTTTTATTCAAAAAACCTATATAACTAAATTAAATGTAAAAATTCCAAGAACTACTTATTATCAATCAAGAGTAGGAAAAAGTGTAGCAAAAATTAATGCAAAAGCAGGAGATTTAGTATTTTTTAAAACAGGTAAAAATAGTCGTCATGTGGGTATTTATTTAGATGATGGAAAATTTATGCATGTTTCAAAGAAAAAAGGTGTGATTATTTCTAGTTTAGATAATATTTATTTTAAAAAACATTTTTGGAAAATACAAAGGGTATTAGAGGAGAATTAAAGTCCTCTTAATACAACTCCTAAGTAAATGGCAGTTAAGCCTAAGATAATATTTAACGGAATATAATATTTTGCAATTGGTAAAAGTGTTTTTTTACAAGCTTCAAAATCACCTATTTTAAAATATTTTTGGGCTTTATTTCTTCTTAGGTAAATAGTTATAAAAACTATTGCCATTATTGTCCAAATAATCTCTTTTGTCATGGCAATTGAGTATAAAGATGACTTTTCAAAGCCTAAAGCCAAAATCATTATAATAGCTGTAATTAAAAGGGTTAAAATAGTTGGTATTACCATATAAAAGAATCTTTTTAAATTTTCTAAAGTTCTTTCAAGTCTAAGCTTTGGTTCTTGTATTTCTTGTATAGAGTAATGAATAGCAAATCTAATTGCTATCATTCCTCCTACCCAAATTACAGCACTAATTACATGCAAAAAAACAATTAATGCAGAGTAATTTTGAAAAAATTCAGACATTATAAATTTGCTTTTACAAACTCTAAAGCTTTTTGTTTTGCTTCTTCAACTTTAGTAACATCTTTTCCACCTGCTTGTGCGAAGTCTGGTCTTCCTCCACCACCTCCACCAACAATTGGAGCAATATTTTTAATCCACTCACCAGCTTTAATATTTGTATTTTTACTTCCAGCAACAATCATTACTTTATCATCTTTTGCTTGAAGTAATAAAATTGCTAATTTTTCATTTGCATTTTTTAAATCATCAACAATTTTCTTTAAATCACCATTTGAAACCACATCAACAATAACTTTAGTTCCATCAATAATTTGCTCATTTAATGGTGCTTGTGTTGCATTTTGAGCAACTTCTAGCTCTTTTTTAAGCTCTTTTATTTGGTCTTTTAATTTTTTTATTCCAAGAAGTACATCTTGATTTTTAACTTCTGTTTGAATCTCTTGGTATTTAGAAATAATTTCATTTGTATAGTTAATTGCTGCAACTCCACAAACTGCTTCAATTCTTCTAACTCCTGCACTAACTCCTGATTCTTTTAAAATATAAAAGCTTCCAATATCAGCACTATTTCTTACGTGAGTTCCCCCACAAAATTCAACACTTACTCCACCAAAATCAACAACTCTTACCATATCACCATATTTTTCACCAAACATAGCAATAGCACCTTTGTTTTTAGCTTCTTCAATAGGTAATTCTTCAATATTTGAAGGAATTCCTCTTACTATCATAGAGTTTACTAAATCTTCAACCTCTTTTAGTTGTTCATAAGACATAGCTTTTGGATATGTAAAGTCAAATCTTAATCTAGAAGAGTCATTTAAAGAACCTGCTTGTGCTACATTTTCTCCAAGAACCATTTTTAATGCTGTTTGTAAAAGGTGCGTTGCACTATGGTGTTTTGCCACTTCATATCTATTTACAACCACACATGCAACAGTTTCACCAATAGTTAAATTTGATTTTGATACTTTAATTTTTGAAAGATTTAAATCAAAGAATTTTTTAGTATCTAAAATTTCTGCAATATGATTTTCATCTTCAATAACTCCAATATCTCCACTTTGTCCACCTGACTCAGCATAAAATGGTGTTTTATCCAACATAACCCAACCATTTTGTCCTGCACTTAAAGTAGAAACCTCTTTAAAGTTTTCATCTAATAAACTAATAATTTTTGAGTTATATGCTGTTTGGTTATATCCTACAAACTCATTTTTCCCATATTTTTCTAATAATTGTTTAAAATCACCATCAGTTGCACTATCTCCACTACCTTTCCACGCAGCTTTAGCTTTACTTTTTTGCTCATTCATTAATCTATCAAAAGTTTCAATATCAACTTCAATATTTTTATCTCTTAACATATCTTGAGTTAAGTCTAAAGGGAAACCATATGTATCATAAAGTTTAAAAGCAACCTCACCAGAGAATTTTTCTTTAGTGATTTTTAACTCTTCTTCAAATAAAGACATACCAGATTCAATAGTTTTAAAAAATCTATCTTCTTCAAGTGTAATTTGTTCTTTTATATACTCTTTTTGTTCTCTAATTTCATTGTAATGGTTACCTACAATAGAATCTAAAGTTTCAACTAAGTTTGCCATAAAAGGTTTTCTAAACCCTAAAAGATAACCATGTCTAACAGCTCTTCTTAAGATTCTTCTTAAAACATAACCTCTACCTTCTTTATCAAATAAAATCCCTTGTGCAATCATAAATGATACGGCTCTTAAGTGGTCAGCAATTACTCTAAAACTTCCAATAGTCTCTTTTGTTGCTTCTTTTTTAGCAAGCTCTTGAGTCTTTTTTATAATAGGTAAAAATAAAGAAGATTCAAAATTATTAAATTTACCTTCTTTAATAGCAACAACTCTTTCAAGACCCATACCTGTATCAATAGAAGGTTTTGGAAGTGGAGTCATCTTTCCACTTGCATCTCTTTCATACTGCATAAATACTAGGTTCCATATCTCTAAGAATCTATCACCTTCTCCACCTAAATAATCTTCATCACTTCCAAAGTTTTCTTCACCTTGGTCATAAAAGATTTCAGAACAAGGTCCACAAGGTCCTGTATCACCCATTGACCAAAAGTTGTCTTTATCTCCAAATCTTTTAATTCTATCAGCACTAATATAATTTTGCCAAATTTCGAAAGCTTCATCATCACTATCGTGAACAGTAACCCATAATTTATCTTTAGGTAAAGCTAAATTAACTGTTACAAACTCCCAAGCATATGCAATTGCATCTTCTTTAAAATAGTCTCCAAAAGAGAAGTTTCCAAGCATCTCAAAAAGTGTATGATGTCGTGCAGTGTAACCAACATTTTCTAAGTCATTATGTTTTCCCCCGGCTCTTACACATAACTGACAACTTGTTGCTGTTTTATTTTCTGGCGTGGGAACAGCTCCTGTAAATATATCTTTAAACTGTACCATTCCTGCATTTGTAAATAATAGTGTAGGATCATCTGGAACTAAAGGCATACTTGAAATTACCTCATGTCCTTTGCTTTTAAAAAAATCTAAATACTCTTTTCTTACATCCATGAAATTTTCCGTTCTTAAATTAAAGATAATATTTTACCCAAAATAAAATTTATACAAGATTAGTACGACTTATATTTAAGTTTAGCTTAGTATAATTATTAAACTTTATATTTTGAAAAGAAGGGATTGTGATGGGAAAATATATTGATTTAACACAAGATAATTTTGATAGTACAGTTGCAAATGGAGTATCTTTAGTAGATTTCTGGGCTCCTTGGTGCGGACCTTGTAGAATGTTAGCTCCTGTTATTGAAGAATTAGGTGCTGATTTTGAAGGTAAAGCAAATATTTGTAAAGTAAATACAGATGAGCAACAAGACTTAGCTGTTAAATACGGAATTAGATCTATTCCTACTATTATTTTTATGAAAGATGGTGAGATTGTAGATCAAATGGTTGGTGCTGCTTCTAAACAAGCATTAGCTGATAAAATAAACTCTTTATTATAATTTATAGATTAGGGATATACCCTATCTATAAATTCTACTACTAAAACTTAGGATAAAAGTGAAATTTTTAAGAAATCTTTTTCTTTTTATTACTCTTTTTAATACTTTTTTATTTGCGCAGTTTGAAAAAAATATACTAATTTTAAATTCCTATCATAGGGGATTTTTATATAGCGATAATATTATAAAAGGTATTGAAAATAGTTTTTATAAAACAGATGAAATAGATGTAAATGTTTTATATATGGATTATAAAAGAGTTAATCAAAAAGGTTATTTAAATAAGCTTTTAGAGTTATACTCTTTGCAATTAAAAAATAAGCAGTATGATACAATTATTGCTATTGATAAATTTGCATATGATTTTGCCATAAAAAATAAAGATAAGCTTTTTAATAATATTCCTTTAATTTATACAGGAATAGAGACTTTAAGTGAAAAACTTCCTTTAAATCATTATTCTGTTTTATCAAAAAGAGATATTACTGAAAATATAAAATTTATAAATAGAGTAATGCCAAAACTTAAAAAACTCTATATAATAAATGATTCATTATCTTATGAAAAAACAAATCTTTTAGTGGAAGAGGCTTTAAAAGATAAAAGAAAAAGATTTGAAATTGAATATATTGAAAAATCAACTTTAGAAGAAATAACAAAAAAGTTTTCAACTTTCAAACGCAATGAAGCTATATTTTTTATTAAGTTTTATGAGGATAAAACTAAAAAACTAAATAAAGATAATCAAATAGAAAGGCTAATTCATAATATAAAATTACCTATATTTATAACTGATGATTTATTTTTAACAAAAGGGGTTGTTGGGGGTAAACTTGTACCTATTACAAAATTAGGTAATGTTTCTGGAAAATTAGCTTTAGATATTCTTGCTAAAAAACAAAATAATCTAAAAAACAATAAAATATATATAGATTATGACTATAAATTTGATAGTTTAAAATTAAGAGAATTTAATATAAGCCCATACTACTTTTATAATAAATATGAGATTATAAATAAACCTTTAGATTTTTTTCAAAGGCATAGGGATTTACTTGAAATTTTATTTTTACTTTTCCCTTTATTGGTTTTATTAGTTATTGGACTTTTACATAATATTTATTATAGAAGAAAAACAGAAAATTTATTAAAAGAGAGAATAGAGTTTGATGAGACTTTATTAAATGCAATTGAAAGTCCAATTTTTTGGCAAAATAGTGAAGGAAAAATTGTAGATTTTAATACAAAATTCTGTTCTATGATAGATATTCCTGCACAAAATTTATATTTTAGTAGATTAAAAAAATTTAGAACAAATAAATATGTTGGAAGATTATTAGAAGTTTTAGAAAAATATGAAAGAAATCCTCAAAAATATTCACAATTTACTTTTGTAAATAAAAATTTTGAAAAAAAAGTTCTTTTAATAAAACAAGCAACATATAAAAATGATGGTATAGATTTAGGTTTAGTTACTATTTTTACTGATATTACAAAAGAAATAGAAATAGAAAAAGAAAAAGAAAGAAATCAAGAGTTTTTAATCCAACAATCAAAACTTGCAGAAATTGGAGAGATATTTTCAGCAATTGCACATCAATGGAAAGCTCCACTTGTAGAAATAACTACAATAGCTCAAGAGAGTTTTTATGCAAATGGTGAAAATAATAAAGAAAATGAATCTTATGTAAAAGATATTATGACTCAAGTTAAATATATGAATGATACAATAAATGATTTTCAAGATTTTATTAAACCTTCAAATAAAAAAACAACTTTTGATATTTATGAAGCAATTACTTCTTTGCTTAAAATTGTAGAACATAATATTAAATTTAACTATATAAAAGTAGATATAACTTTAAAAGAAAATACAAATGTTAGAGTTTATGGTTATAGAAATGAGTTTATGCAGTCTTTTTTAAATATTATAAATAATGCAAAAGATGAGTTAGTAAAAAAAGATTTTAAAAATAGGTCTATAAAAATAGAGATATTTAATGATCAAAATAAACTTTTTGTAAATATTAAAGATAATGCTGGTGGGATTGATGAGAAGAATATAGAAAATATTTTCAATCCATATTATTCAACAAAAGAGAGTGGAAGTGGTATTGGATTATATATGGCAAAAGTAATTATAGAAGATAAAATGCATGGTAAAATAACAGTAAGAAATACAAAAGTCGGTGCTTGTTTTACTATTATATTGGAGCAAAATTAATGAAAATTCTAGTTTTAGAAGATAATGAAAGACTACTAAAGCTAATAAGCACCTCTTTGGAAAAAGAGGGTTTTATTGTGGATTGTTTTGATAATGGTGATGAAGCTTTAGAAGCTTTAGAAAATGGTTATAAATGTTTTATTTTAGATATAAATGTACCATCAATTGATGGAATTACTATTTTAGAATATATTAGAATGAATCATAAAGATGTTCCTGTACTAATTATTAGTTCAAACCATGACTTAGAAAAGATTGAAAAATCTTATAAAATGGGATGTGATGATTATATTAAAAAACCATTTTATATTTTTGAACTTATTCAAAAAGTTACGAAACTTTGTAGTCCAACTTCAAATAAGTTTTTATTAACAGATGAGTGTTTATATGATATAAAAGAGCATAAATTATATATAAATGGCGATGAGGTAGAATTAACAAAAAAAGAGATTTTATTTTTAGAACTTTTTGCTTTAAATTTACACCATGTGGCAAGTTATGATGAAATTATAAATTATGTTTGGGAAGGGGAAGAAACAAATCTTACAAATATAAGAGCTATGATAAAAAGATTAAGAAAAAAACTTCCAACTGATAGTATAACAATTGTAAAGGGAATGGGATACTCTTTAAGTAAAAATGCTAGATATATTTAAAAAAAGTAACCCAAAAAATCATTTACTAGATGAAAAAGAGCCAGACTTTATTGAAAACATATTTAAGCTTTCAATAATTTGTCTGGGAGTTAAGTAGTTAGTAATTATTATAATTTATCATGTTTAAAATATCTTTTTGTTTCAGAAGATACTATATTTGATAATAATAAAAGACCAATTAAGTTTGGAATTGCCATAAGTCCATTTGCAACATCTGAAAAATTCCATACAAATTTAAGTTCTAGCATAGCTCCTATTAAAATGAAACTAACAAAAATTATTCTATAAAATTTAACTGCATTATCTCCAAATAGATACTCAAATGCTCTCTCACCATAATATGACCAACCAAGAATAGTTGAATACCCAAAAAGAATAGTTGCAATTACAATAATAACTGCACCCGTATCTCCTAAGAAAAATTGAAAACTTTTTAAAGTTAATTCTCCTGCTCCTACTCCTTGTTGCCAAACAGGTGACATTAAAATAATAATTGCAGTTGTAGTACAAACAATTAATGTATCAATAAAAGTTTGTGTCATTGAAACAAGTGCTTGTTTTACAGGGTCGTTTGTAATAGCAGCCGCTGCTGCTATTGGAGCAGAACCAAGTCCTGATTCATTTGAAAAAACTCCCCTTGCAAGTCCATATCTAATTGCAGCTGCAACAGCAGCTCCTGCAAATCCTCCAGTTGCTGAAATTGGATTAAAAGCGTAATAGAAAATCAATGAAAAAGCATCTGCAACTTTATCTAAGTTTGTAAAAATAATAGCAAATGCAGTTACTAAATAAATTGCAATCATAAAAGGAATTAAAAAAGCAGTTGTTTTTCCAATTGATTTTATTCCTCCTAAAATAACTAAAGAAGTGATAGTTAAAAGAACAATACCTGTTACCCAAGATGGAACTGAAAATTGTGTAAATAGTGCATTTGCAACAGCATTTGATTGAGTCATATTTCCAATACCAAAAGAGGCTAATACTGTAAAAAGAGCAAATATTGCACCAAGTTTAGGCAAGTTTGCACCTTTTGCAATATAGTACATTGGTCCACCTTTATACCCATTTTCACCTTTTTCTCTATACTTTACAGCTAAAATTGCTTCTGAGTATTTAGTTGCCATACCCACAAGTCCTGTAACCCACATCCAAAAAACTGCACCAGGGCCTCCAAAAGTAATAGCAGTTGCCACACCAACAATATTACCAATTCCAACTGTTGCAGCTAAGGCTGTTGTTAAAGCTGAAAAGTGAGAAATATCACCTTTTGCTCCTTTTTCTTTTATAAAAATTAATTTAAAAGCATGTCCTAATGCCCAAAATTGCATACCTTTAAGTTTAATAGTAAGATATAGTCCTGTTCCTACTAACAATGTTAGCATTGGAACTCCCCAAACAAATGAGGAAATAGCAGAAATTATAGCGTCTAATGTTTCCATATATTTTTTACTCCTTGAAATCTTAGTAAAATAACAAAAAAAACATTAAAAAAAAGTGAATATTCAATCATTATTTTTAAAAAATCTAATAAAACTTAATTTAAAAAATTAGCTATTTTTGATTAACCTATTGCTTAATATTTTTACTGTATGATTACGTCTTAATAATATAAAGGAACTAAAAAATGTTAGATTTAGCGATAATAGGAGGAGGACCAGCAGGATTAACAGCTGGTTTATATGCAACTAGAGGTGGCTTAAAAAACGTTATTATGTTCGAAATGGGTATGCCTGGTGGTCAAATCACTGGTTCTTCTGAAATTGAAAATTACCCGGGTCAAGATAAAGTTATGTCTGGTTTAGATTTAATGCAGTCTTGGCCTGCTCAAGCTATGAAGTTTGGTTTAAAGCATGAAATGTCTTTAGTTTCTTCTGTTTCTAAGAATAGTGATATTTTTACTTTAACTACTTCTGATGGTAAGACTTTTGAATCTAAAGCAGTTTTATTAGCTACTGGTTCTGTTCCTAAGAAAGCTGGTTTTAAAGGTGAAAAAGAGTTCTTTGGTAGAGGTATCTCTACTTGTGCTACTTGTGATGGATTTTTTTATAAGAATAAAGAAGTTGCTGTTATTGGTGGTGGGGATTCTGCTTTAGAAGAGGCTGTTTATTTATCAAAAATTTGTAGTAAAGTTTATTTAGTACATAGAAGAGATACATATAAAGCTGCACCTAGTACTATAGAGCATATGAAACATACACAAAATATTGAAGAAGTTACAAATGTAAGTGTAGAAGAGGTATATGGTGATAATACAGGGGTATTAGGACTAAAAGTAAAGAGTAAAGAAGATGGAAGTATAAGAGATTTAAATGTACCAGGAGTATTTGTATTTGTAGGAAGGGATGTATTAAATGAGCCAATTAAACAAGAAGATGGTTCATTTTTATGTGAAGTAAATGAGCAAGGGGAAGTTATTGTTGATTTAAAAATGAAAACTTCTGTTCCTGGTTTATATGCTGCTGGTGATGTTAGAATTGATGCTGCTAAGCAAGTGGTTTGTGCTGCTGGTGATGGTGCTACTGCTGCTGTTAATATTATTGAATTTTTAGGGTAAGAGGGAAGTTTTATAAGATGATTAAAGTAGGAATTGTTGGAAGTACAGGAAGAGTTGGAACATTATTAATTGATGATTTAAAAAATGACAAAGAGGCAGTTTTAGCTGCTGTTCATGTTTTTGATAAGTTAGAAAAAAGCGTTCCTGAAAATACAGTTGTAACAAATGATATGAAAGAATTAATGCAAAGTGTTGATGTTGTTATTGATTTTTCTGCACCAGCTGCAACTGAAGAGTTATTAACTCAAGTAGTTGAACATGGAATTAGAAAACCTTTAGTAATTGCAACAACAGGATTTTCTAAACATCAACAAAACCTATTAGTTGAAGCAAGTAAATTAGTTCCTATTTTATATTCAACAAATATGAGTTTAGGTGTGGCAGTTTTAAATAAACTTGTTGCACTAGCTTCAAAAACATTAGCTGATTTTGATATTGAAATTGTTGAACAACATCATAGATATAAAGTTGATTCACCATCTGGTACAGCTTTAACTTTAGCAGAACATGCAGCACGTGCTAGAGATTTAGACTTAGATAAAGTTAGAGTATCAGGAAGAGATGGAGATATTGGCGCTAGAACAAAAGATGAAATTGGTGTTATGAGTTTAAGAGGTGGAGATATTGTAGGAAGACATACAGTAGGTTTATATAATGATGGGGAGTTTATAGAACTTCATCATACTGCAACAGCAAGAAATACTTTTTCAAGAGGTGCTATTAAAGTTGCAAAATGGCTTATTGGTAAAGAGCCAAATTTATACTCAATCAATGATGCTTTAGGTCTATAATTAATTAAATAAAATTTTATAAAGAGAAGAAATTTCTGCGCATTAAGTTCACTTCTCTTTTATTAGTAAGGTTAAATAAATGTGTGCAATAGTTGGAATTTATGGTAATAATAATGCAGCAAGACTTGCTTCTGTTGCTCTTTTTGCAATGCAACATAGAGGGCAAGAGGCTACTGGTATCTCTTCATCATGTGATGGAAAGATTTATACAAAGAAAGATAGTGGTTTAGTTTCAGAAGTTTTTACAGATGAAGCATTACAATATCTAAAAGGTAATATGGCAATAGGTCATAATAGATACTCAACAGCGGGTAGTGATTCTATTTTAGATGCTCAACCAGTTTTTGCAAAATATAAATTGGGTGAAATGTCAATTGTTCATAATGGAAACTTAATTAATAAAGAAGAAGTAAGAAATGAGCTAATAGATAAAGGTGCTATTTTTCAAACAGGAATGGATACTGAAAACCTTATTCATTTAATTGCAAAAAGTTCAAAAGATAGATTAAGAGATAGAATAAAAGAGGCATTAAATAAAACTGTTGGTGCATACTGTTTTATTGTTCAATCTAGGTCTAAACAGTTTGTAATTAGAGATAGATATGGAATTAGACCTTTATCTTTAGGTAAACTAAAATCAGGTGGCTATATAGTTGCTAGTGAAACTTGTGCTTTTGATTTAGTTGATGCAGATTTTATTAGAGATGTGAACCCTGGTGAAATGTTAATTTTTAGTGAAAATAATGAGCAACCAGAGTCTATTCAACTATTTGAACCAGAGTATAGACCTTGTGCTTTTGAATATGTATATTTTGCAAGGCCTGATTCAGTTATTGATGGTAAAAATGTATATATTACAAGAGAAAATATGGGAAAAACTCTTGCTAAAAATGATGCAAATAAAGATTTAAAAGTAGATATGGTTGTTCCAGTACCTGATTCAGGAGTTCCAGCAGCACTTGGTTATGCAGCACAAAGTGGAGTACCTTTTGAATTAGGGATTATTAGAAACCATTATGTTGGTAGAACATTTATTGAACCAACACAAGAGATGAGAAATTTAAAGGTTAGAATGAAGCTTTCTCCAATGAAATCTTTAATTGCAGGTAAATCTTTACTTGTAATTGATGATTCAATTGTTAGAGGAACTACATCTAAAAGAATTGTAAAAATGCTTAAAGATGCTGGTGCTAAAGAAGTTCACTTTAGAGTAGCAAGCCCTGAAATTAAATTTCCTTGTTATTATGGTATAGATACACCAAATCAAGAAGAGTTAATTTCATTTAAAATGACAAAAGAAGAGGTTTGTAAATATATTGAAGCTGATTCTTTAGAATATCTTTCAATTGAAGATTTAAGAAATTCAATTGGAGCAGATAGAAACTATGCATTAGAAAGCTTTGATGGAGACTATTTCGTAACAAAATAATGAGCAATTTAAAAGAAGTTCTAACAATTGGAAGATATTTTAGAGAAAAATTTGGTGAGACAATTTATAAAGTTCCAATTTCAATATCAGGATTCACTTGTCCAAATATAGATGGTACAGTGGCAAGAGGAGGGTGTTCATTTTGTGAAAATGACTCCTTCTCTCCAAACTTACAAGAAAAAAAAAGTAAGTTTAAATTAAATCCAAGAGTAGAAAAAAATCCTTATTTGGATAATCAACTAAAACAACTACAATTACAATTTGAAGCTACAAAACAAAGACTTCAAAATAAATTTGGTGCAAAAAAATTTATAGTTTATTTTCAATCTTTTACAAATACTTATGCTCCAATAGAGACTTTAAAAGCTTTATATTCAAAAGCCTTAAGTTTTGAAAATGTAATAGGTTTATCAATTGGTACAAGAACTGATTGTGTAACAGAAGAGATTTTAGATTATTTAGTTGAATTATCAAAAGATAAAGAGATTTGGGTTGAATATGGAATACAATCTTTTTATGATGAAACTTTAGAAGAGATAAATAGAGGTGATAGTAGTTCTAATATGAAATATTGGATACAAAGAACTAAGCAAAAAGGCTTAAATGTTTGTGGTCATTTAATCTATGGACTTCCAGGTGAAACACAAGAGATGATGTTAGATACTTTTGAGCAAACTGTTAAACTAAATGTGGATTCTATAAAATTTCATCCTTTATATGTTGTTAAAAATACATTATTAACAGCACAATTTAAAAAAGGTAAATTTACTCCAATTAGTGAAGATTTATATATTGATACGGTTGTAAAATCTATTAAGAATCTTCCAAATAATATCTCTATTCAAAGAGTAACAGCAGGAATTGATGATAATACACTTTTATCACCTTTATGGTGTAAAAATAAACATCAACAAATTTTTAAAATAAGAGAAGCTTTATTAAAAGAAGGTTTTATTTATTAAGCTAGGAAAAAATTCCTAAGCTTATTTGATTTTTAATAGATAATCAACAACATTTTCTATAAATGCGTCGTGTTTTCTATCTTTTCTATATGCAATATATAGTTTTCTTATCATCTTTTGATTACCAATTCTTGATTCAAATAAAACACCAGCTTTAAGTAGTGATTCAATTGCATTTCTTGATACTATAGATACCGTTGGTACATCATCTTTATTTGAATGTAAAACAGTTTGTACAATAGTTGTGGCACTTGTTACTTCACTTGTAACATTAAATGTATCACAGTCAGGATAGTTTGCTTTATCTAGTGATTCTTTAAAGATTAATCTTGTATGTGAATCAGGATTTCTACATACCCATTTATATGATAATAAATCTTTTGCTTTTGCTTTTAATGGAAGTGCTTGATTAGAAAAAATTACAATTTCATCATCCATCCATTCTCTATAAATAATATTATCATCAGGAATATAGTTTTCAACTAAAGCCATATCTATTTTTTTATCCAATAAATCTTCAATTGCTTTATGTGAAACAGATACATTTATTGATACATCATTATTAATATTCTCTTTTAAATTATTTAAAAATCTAGGTAAAATATAGTTACCTATGATGAAAGAGGCACCAAATACAAAAGTTACATCTTTATTCATAATCTTAAGTAGTTCTTTTTCTGCATTATTTACACATCTTTCTATTTTTTGTGCAATAGAGTAAAGCATTTGCCCCTCTTTTGTTAGCCTAATTCCATTTTTCTTTCTATCTACTATTTGAACATCTAAGTAGTCTTCGATAAACTTCATTTGTTGTGTAACTGCAGGTTGAGAAATACCAAGTTTTGCTGAAGCTTTTGAAAAAGATTTTTCCCTAACTACAGTTAAAAATGTTTCAAGTTTTGCAAAATCCGTTAGCATTATTTTATACCTTTATTATTCTTTATGATAATAATAACATTTATTTATAAATAAAAAAATTAAGTAAAATAATAATTTAATTAAATTATGGTATAATCTATTATTATTGGAGAAGAAATGTCTGAAAATTTTTTATTAACATTAAATGACTCACAAAAAGATGCAGCACAGCATATTGATGGTGCATTACTTATCTTAGCTGGGGCTGGTTCTGGTAAAACAAAAACTATTACTACTAGATTAGCATATCTTATATCAATAGGGATAGATCCTGCTTCAATTTTAACGCTTACATTTACAAATAAAGCAGCAACAGAGATGAGAGAAAGAGCCTATAGTTTACTAGATAGTGCCTCAATAAATACTCCGCCTTTATTATGCACATTCCACAAGTTTGGATTACTTCTTTTAAAATTTTATATAAGTAAGCTTGATAGAAAAAACAATTTTATAATAATAGATACAGATGACAAAAAAAGAATTTTAAAATCAATAGATAAAGATATTCCAACTGCTCTTGTTGCAAGTGAAATATCAAAATATAAAAACTCAATTTTATCTCCAACTGAAGCAAAAGCTGCTGCACAATTAAAGCTATATCAACAAATTGCAGATATTTATGAAAAGTATGAAAATTATCTAGAAAAAAATAATTTAGTAGATTTTGATGATTTACTTTTACTACCATATAAAATTCTTTGCAAAAGTAAAGCATTGGCTGAAGAATTAAGTCAAAAATATCAATATATTATGGTAGATGAATACCAAGATACAAATGAATTACAATATAAACTTTTAAGAAAGCTTTGTTGTACTCATAATAATATTTGTGTTGTGGGGGATGATGACCAATCTATTTATGGATGGCGTGGTGCAACAATAAAAAATATTTTAAATTTTACAGACCACTTTGAAAATACTAAGGTTGTTAAGCTTGAAGAAAACTATAGATCAACAACAAAAATCTTAGAACATGCAAACCAACTAATAGAACATAATAGGGATAGGCTAGGTAAAAAACTTCTTGGAACTAGAGAAGAAGGAAGCAGTGTAAAAGTATATGAATCTTCTGATGAAAATGAAGAAACAAGAAAAATAGTAGATGATATTAAAAAATTAATTGATAGTGGAGAAAGAGCAAGTGATGTTGCTATTTTATTTAGGGTAAATGCCCTATCAAGATCACTTGAAGAAGGGTTTAATAAAGCAGGATTATCTTATAAACTTGTGGGTGGAATGAAGTTCTATGAAAGAGCAGAGATTAAAGATTTAATTGCTTATTTTAGAATACTTACAAATAATAACGATAACTTCTCTTTAAAAAGAATTATAAATAAACCAAAAAGAGGTATTGGAAAAACTACAATTGATAAGCTTGATGCGGTATCAATTGAAAATAAAAAACCAATTTTTGAATTATTAGAAGAGTTAGAGCCTGATGAATTAGCAAAAATTGTTGGAAAGAAAAACTCAAGAACATTAAAAGTATTTATGGCTTCAATAATGGATTTAAAAGAGAGTTTAGAAGAGTCTAAAATGAGATTCTTGGACTCTTTTGAAGATACTTTTGATTATAGAAGTTCATATGATAATCTTCCTGATGGTTTTGAAAGACAAGCCAATATTGATGAGTTTTATGGATATATTAGAGATTATTTTATTCAAAACCCTCTTTTAAGTTTAGAAGATTTTTTAAATGAGATAGCACTAGAAAGCGAGCATAATGAATATAGTGATGAATTAGTCTCTATGATGAGTATTCATGCTTCTAAAGGTTTAGAATATAAGCATCTATTTATAATTGGACTTGAAGAGGGCTTTTTCCCTATAATTGGTGATGGAAGTGATATAGAAGAAGAAAGAAGATTAGGTTATGTTGCAATTACAAGGGCTATGGATAATCTTACTATGTCATTTGTTCATTCAAGGTTTTATAAAGGAAAAAGAACAACTTTATCTAAAAGTAGATTTTTAAGTGAAAGTGGACTTATAAAAGGTTGCTTAACAATTGAAAAAAATTCTGCATATAAAACTGGAGATTTAGTAAAACATAAAATCTTTGGAATGGGAAGAGTTCAAAAAGCTGTAAAAGCTGGAAAAGATTATAAGCTTACTATTAATTTTAGCGGACAAAGAAGGGATATACTTTCTTCTTTTGTGGAGAAGATATAAGTTAATAAAAGTTTTTCTTTTTTATTATTCTTTATTAAAAAAGAAAATTTACTCATCATATACTTTTATATATGTTTTTTATAAATTTTCTTCTTTGTCTTGAATTAATACCAAAATCTAAAACTTTTAAAGCTTATATTTTTTTTTAAATAAAATGAGAAAAAAATAAGTGGAAAATAAATGCAAAAAAGACTTTACAATAAAGAACCCTTAAATAAACTACTTGTAGTAAATAAACCAATGTATATTAGTTCAAATTTGTATTTAAATAAAATAAAAAGAAAATATAAAAATAAAAAAGCAGGTTTTAGTGGAACTTTAGACCCTTTTGCTTGTGGATGTTTAATAGTAGCTTTTGGACAATATACAAGACTTTTTAATTATTTGAAAAAAACACCAAAAACTTATAGGGCTGTTTTATGGCTTGGTGCTACTTCTTATTCTGAAGATATAGAAAATATAATAAGTATAAAAGAAGAAAAACTTTTACATAAAGAAGAAATAATTAAAGAAATTGAAAAGTTAAAAGGAGAAATAGAATATCTTCCTCCTAAATATTGTGCAAAAAAAATAAATGGAAAAAGAGCTTATGAATTAGCAAGAGCTGGCCTTGAAGTAGAGTTAAAAAAAGAAGTTATGAATATAATTGATATAAAACTACTTTCTTATTCACACCCTTTTATTAGTTTTGAAGCAACAGTTAGTGAAGGCTCATATATTAGAAGCTTAGCACAACTCTTAGCTAAGAATTTAAATGTAGTGGGAACTTTATCTTATTTAGAAAGATTAAATGAAGGAGAATTCTTTTTTGAAAATGAAAAAGACTTAAATCCTTTAGAGTACTTAAATTTAGAAGTAAATAACTATACAGGTAGTAAAGAGTGGTTAGATAATGGTAAAAAAATATCTTTAGAATATTTGCAGAAAAAAGAAGAAGGTGACTATATCATCTTATTTGAAGACTTTTTTAGTATAATCCAAATAAAAAATAATGAAGTTTCATATCTATTAAATAAGGTAAATATATAAATGCAAGTATCTATTAAATCTTATGCAAAAGTAAATATTTTTTTAAAAATTGCAGGAAAAAGAGAAAACTACCATGAGATAGTTTCACGGTTTGTAAGGGTTAAAAATCTTTATGATACTATTTCGTTTACACCTGATAATGAAACAAATGAATTTAATTTAATAGGTGATTTTGGTTGTAAAACTGAAGATAATTCTATATATAAAGCTTTTTTAGAATTAAGAAAATATTGTCCGAAAATTGATGCATTTTTTAGAATTTATAATATAAAAGTTGAAAAAAATATTCCTGAATTTGCTGGACTTGGCGGTGGAAGTTCAAATGCTGCTGCTTTTTTAGTTTTAGCAAATAAATATTTTAATTTATATTATAAAAAAGATAAGCTTGCAAAAATTGGTGCAAGAATTGGTGCAGATGTACCTTTTTTTATATATGAATATGATAGTGCAAATGTGACAGGAATTGGTGAAATTGTAGAAGAGTTTAAAGAAGAGCCTTTAAATATTGAAGTTTTTACACCAAAAGAGATTAAATGTCATACTGGTAAAATATTTACAAATTTTAGAAATGAGTTTTATAAAGAGATAAGTGCTAAACAAGCAAAAGAATTATTAGATTTAAAAAGTACAGATATTTTAAATAAACTTTCAATAGAAGAAGCAAATGATTTATATCTTCCTGCACTTAAAGAGTATCCAAACTTAAAAGAATATGCAAAGCAAGGATGGTTTTTTAGTGGAAGTGGAAGTTCATTTTTTAAGGTTTTATAATGGCAAAGCAAACAAGTAAAAATTTAGTTTTTAAAAATAAAAAAGCTTTTCATGATTATATGATACTTGATACTTATGAAGCAGGTGTTGTATTAGAAGGTAGTGAAGTAAAAGCAATAAGAGATGGAAGAGTTAATTTAAAAGATAGTTTTATTAGAATAATTAAAAATGAAGTTTTTGTTCTAAATATGCATATTACACATATGAGTACAACCCATACATCTTATAGACCAGATGAAAGAAGAAGTAGAAAGCTTTTATTGCATAGAAAAGAAATAGATAAAATGTACACTAAAGTGACAAAAGATGGAATTACTTTAGTTCCTTTAAAACTTTATTTCAATTCAAAAAATATGGTAAAAATGCAAATTGCAACAGCACAAGGTAAAAAGTTGCATGATAAAAGAGAAGATTTAAAACAAAAAACAATGCAAAGAGAGACACAAATTGCATTAAAGAACTGGAAATAGGTTGATTTTATAATAAAAAGTATTTCTTTTTGTATTATTTAAATAAACCTTAAAAAAAAATATCAATTATTAAGCTTAACTTTATTGAGTTTTAGCTAAGATTTTTTTAAGTGACAAACCTGTGACTTGATATATAAAAAATTAGTAGGAGGAGATTGATGCAAAACGGTGCACGAATTGAGTACGATTACTCAGTTGCAAAAGCCTTTACATTTGCAACAATTTTGTTTGGTATCATTGGTATGACAATTGGTGTTGTATTAGCATTTCAATTGGCGTTTCCTGGGTTAAACAACCTTGCAGGGGAATATGGTACTTTTAGTAGATTAAGACCATTACATACAAATGGTGTTGCATTTGGTTTTACACTTAGTGGTATTTTTGCTTCTTGGTATTATATTGGACAAAGAGTATTAAAGGTTTCTTTAAAGGAATCTCCATTCTTAATGACAATAGCAAAGCTACACTTTGTGTTATATTTTATAACAATTCTTTTAGCAGTTGTAACTTTATTTATGGGTATTACAACTTCAAAAGAGTATGCTGAATTAGAGTGGCCTATCGACCTTTTAGTGGTTGTTTGGTGGGTATTATGGGGTATTTCTATTTTTGGACTTATTGGAATTAGAAGAGAAAGAACTCTATATATTTCTATTTGGTATTTTATTGCTTCATTTATTACAGTTGCAATGTTATACTTATTTAATAATATGGAAGTACCTACATATTTTGCTTCTGGTGGTTATGGTTCATGGATTCACTCTGTGTCTATGTACTCAGGAACAAATGATGCGTTAGTACAATGGTGGTATGGACACAATGCGGTTGGATTTGTATTTACAGTTCCAATTATTGCAATGATTTATTATTTCTTACCAAAAGAGTCTGGACAAAATGTTTACTCATATAAGTTATCTATTTTAGCTTTCTGGGGATTACTATTTGTTTACTTATGGGCTGGTGGACACCACTTAATTTATTCAACTGTTCCAGATTGGATGCAAACTATGGGTTCTGTAATGTCAGTTGTTTTAATTTTACCATCATGGGGATCAGCAATTAATATGCTTTTAACTATGAAAGGTGAGTGGCAACAATTACAAACAAACACATTAATTAAGTTTATGATTCTAGCTTCAACTTTCTATATGTTATCAACAATTGAAGGACCAATTCAATCAATTAAATCTGTTAATGCAATTGCACACTTTACAGATTGGATTCCAGGTCACGTTCATGATGGTGTATTAGGTTGGTTAGTATTTATGATTATGGCTGCTTTATATCATATGGCACCAAGAATGTATGGAAGAGAAATCTACTCAAAATCTTTAATGGATACTCAATTCTGGTTACAAACTACAGGTATTGTATTATACTTTACTTCAATGTGGATTGCAGGTATTACACAAGGTATGATGTGGAGAGCTTATGATGAGTACGGTTCATTAGTTTACTCATTTATTGATACAGTTACTGTATTACAACCATACTATACAATTAGAGCTGTTGGTGGGTTAATGTACCTAATTGGATTCTTTATGTTTGCTTATAACATGTATAAAACTGCAACTGCAGGTAGAATACTTGATAAAGAACCAGTAAATGCAACACCTGTAGCAGCTTAAGAAAAGGGGTAAATAATGTTTCATTGGTTAGAACAAAGACCGTTTTTCTTCGCGGTATTAGTATTTGTATTTGTTTCATTTGCAGGTATTATTGAAGTAATTCCTGATTTCGCTAAACAAAGTAGACCAACAGTTGGTACAAAACCTTATTCAGTGTTAGAGTTAGCAGGTAGACATGTATATATTAAAGATTCATGTAATGCTTGTCACTCTCAATTAATCAGACCATTTAAATCTGAAACTGATAGATATGGTATGTACTCTTTATCTGGTGAGTATGCTTATGATAGACCATTTTTATGGGGATCAAAAAGAACTGGTCCAGATTTAATGAGAGTTGGAAACTACAGAACTACAGATTGGCATGAAAATCATATGATGAATCCTGCTTCTGTTGTTCCTGGAACTGTTATGCCAGCTTATCCACACCAATTTGATAATATTGCTGATTTAGATACAGCTTATGCTGAAGCTTTAACAGTTAAAAATGTATTTAATACTCCATATGACCAAGATTTAGATGGCGATGGACAAATTGATGTAAAACTTGGTAATTATGAAGATGCAATTGCTGCTGCTAAAGAAGAAGCAAAAGCTATTGCTGCTGATATGAAAAACCAAAAAGTAAAAGATGCCGTAGCTAACGGTCAAGTTCCTGAGATTGTTGCATTAATTGCATATTTAAATTCTTTAAAATAAGAGGATATTATGGATAACGAGGCTCTACTGAATCTTCAAGGTTATTTGAAGTTTTTTTTAATACTAATAGTATTTGTAGTTTTTTACTCTTATGCTTTTTCTATATATAGAAGGGATAAAAAGGGTGAAAGAGATTTTGAAAAATACTCTAATCTTGTTCATGACGATTCTGTAAAGTCTGATCCTCTTGAAGAAAGAAACAATAATAAAGAGATAAACGAGAAGGAGAGTATCAAATGAAATCTATGGTAATAGGTGGAATTATTCTTATCATCGCTCTAATAGCAGGAACTTACTTTGTAGCAGGTGATGCTTTTAATAGTGATGATTATATCAATAGCTTAACAATGCTTGGTGCAATTGCGATTATTACAATTACTGTATTCGTTGCATTAAAGTATGTTAATCAAATTAAAAATGATAAAGCAACTGGAGAATTAGCTGAAGATAACTGGGATGGAATTGGTGAATATAAAAATCCAATTCCAACTGGTTGGGGATTAGCTTTTATTGGTGTATTAGTTTGGTTATTCTGGTATTGGTCATTTGGTTATCCAACAAATGGATTTTCACAAATTGGTCAATGGAATGAAGAAACAATTGAATATAATAAAAAGTTTGCATCTAAATGGGAAAATCCAAGTGATGAAACTTTAACAGCAATGGGTGAATCACTTTTCTTAGTTCAATGTGCTCCTTGTCACGGTGTTGATGCTGAGGGAATTGGTGGAAAAGCTCAAAACTTAACTCACAGAATGTCAAAAGAGTCTGTAGAGGATGTAATTAGAAATGGTGCAAATAATTTCAAAGCTGAATACCCAGCTGGAATGCCTCCTATGATGTTAAGTGATGATGCTGAAATTGATGCAGTATCTTCTTATGTTGCAGGTGGATTCAAAGGTGAACAACCAGCAGCATTTGGTGTTTGTGCTGGATGTCATGGTGCTGATGGAAAAGGAATTGATTATGTTGCTCCAAATATTGTTTCATATGATGATGCAGTTGTAATGGCAACATTAACAAATGGTAAAAAAGGTAGCATTGGTATTATGCCAAGCTTTAAAGGTAGATTAAACCCTACTCAAGAAAAAGCTTTAGCTACATATATTAGAAGTTTAGGAGAGTAATATGGCTGGAAATTCTCAAATGAATGAAAATGAAAGAGGGTTATTTTCTCTTCTTCATGGAATTACAGGTATGTTAATTGCAACAGTATTATTACTTACTATATTAGGTGTATTAACTTACGGTGCAATTACTGTTCAACAAAATGAAGCAACTAACTTCTATAAAGTTAATCAAGATTTAAATGCATTAAAAGCAAATAGTCAAGATAACCTTAAACATTATGAATTAGTTGGGAAATAAGGGGAAAGCTATGGACAAAATTATTGGAATTTTATTATTAGCTTCAGCAGTTTACTCTGCGTATTTATCTTTCTTCGATTCTACTAGAGTGTTTGTTGGATAAATGAAAGCTTTAAAACTTACAAAAATGGCAGTGCTTTTTGCACTGTCATTTTTTATATCATCAAATCTATTCGCATCTGAACATATTTTAAGTAATGATGGGCTTATTGATAAAAGAGCAATTGAAAAAATTGAAGAAATTGCCCTTGAAGCTAAAAATAAATTGGGTGTAAATATCTACGTATATGCAAAACAGAGTTTAGGTCTTGAAGAGAATATATCTACAAAAGATAAAATTGAGTTTATAAAAAATCAAGAAAAAGAGCTTGTACAAGTATTAAAAAAACCATATGTTTTATTAACTATTTCAGTTGATGATACACATGTAAATTTAGTTGTGTCTTCACAATTAAAAGATATTGTTGATAAAAATGATATTTTAAACGGATATGTTGTACCATTATTGGCTTCAAAAGATAAAAACTCAGTATTTGCAAAAGTAAGTGCTGCTGTACTAAATGGTTATGCTGCAATTGCAGATACAATTGCCAAAAGTAAAGATATTAAATTAGAATCTAGTATTGGAAATTCTGGAAGAGTTGCTGGAACTATCTGGAAAGTATTTATGTACACACTAGTTATAATTGGATTATTTTTATATGTATATGCTGTTTTAAGAAAAAGAAAAAATTAGGAAATATTTTATGAAAAGAAATTACTGGCCACTGTTTTTTGTTGCTATTTTTGGTTTTACATTCTATATGATTGTATGGACAATCTATTCTGCAATAAAAGTTCCAGTACATGAAGATGATGCTTTTTTTAAAAAGTATCAAGATGTTGATGATCATTATAATGAAATTATAAATTCAAATAAAATTTTTTTATCAAAATATAATTTTAAAATTATATTAAATGACAAAGAGTATGGTTTAGATACAAATGATATCTTTCTTTCTCAAAGAGTTATTGAAAAAAGACAAACTCATAGGGATATTTTAAAAGTTGGTGAAAACTCTATTAAAGTATCAATTAAAGATAAAACTGGTGATAGTGTTGATAATATGAAGATTAAATTTAGGGTTACAAAAGCTACTAATAATAACTCTATTATTGATTTACCTGAAAACTCTTTTATTTTTAATAATGAAGTTTATAATTCAAAAGTTACAGTGCCAAGTATTGGTAACTGGAATATTATAGCAACTTTTGAAAAAGATGATTCAAAAGGTTATTTATTTATAAAAACTAATGCAAATTAAACAAAAACTTATAGTATTTCCTACATCAAGGGCAATAAGGGAGCATCTACTTTTAAATAAAAGTAGTAATTCTTTATTGCCTTTTTTTTTAACAATTGATGATTTTTTTAAAAAATCTTTCTTTTTTAATAATAAAAAACTTATAGATGAAGAACATAAATTTCTACTATTAAAAGAATCAATTAAATTTGATGATTTTAAAAAATTGGGAATTTCATCAAATTTTACACAATTTTTAAAACAAAGTGATTATATATTTAGATTTTTTACTGAAATATCTAGTGAAAAAGTAGATATAAATGAGATAAAAAATGTGGATACATATGAGTTTTATAAAGAGCATCTTGAAATATTAAATAAAATTAAAATAAATTATATTGAATTATTAGAAAAAAATAATTTTATTGATAGGGTAAATGAAGCAAATCATTATAAATTAAATAAAGATTTTTTAAATAAATTTGAAGAAATTGAGCTTAATTTTGAAGGATACTTTACTAAAGTTGAGTTTGATAAAATCTTACAAATATCAGAAAATACAAAGCTTATTATTAATCTTTTTACAAATGAATATAATAAAAAATCAATAGAAGCTTTTAAAAGTATAGGATTTGAATTAGAAGAAAATAAAGCTTATAAACTAGATATTAGTAATAAAAAGATTTTAGAAGAAACTCAAGTTAAATCAATTTTACAAAATTTTGAAATAAAAGGTTTTGCTTCTAGAATTAATCAAATTGCTTATATAAAAGCTACTATTGTTTCTTGCATACAAAGTGGTGTTGAGCCTTCAAAAATTGTTTTAATTGTACCTGATGAGGGTTTTATCAATAAATTAAAACTTTTTGATAATGAAGGATATTTTAACTTTGCTATGGGCTTAGATATAACTAATAGTAAATCATATAAGCTTTTATATACTCTATTTAATCTATTTAGTGATGAAGAGTTTAAAATAGACTTTAGCATTGAATTTTTTAAAATAAATAAAGATTTTTTAGAGTTTATAAAACAAAATTGGAATAAGCAATTAACTCTTAATATTTTTGAGTTTTTAGAAAAAGAGGTTTTACAGTATGAAGATAATGAAGAAATTATTGTAAAACTTAATGAACTTTTTTATAAGTTTAAAGTCTTATTTTTTACAAATAACTCATATATTTTAGTAAAAGAGGCTTTAAAAATACTTTTACAAAAACTTCAAAAAACAACAATTGATGATGTAAACTCTGGAAAGATTACTGTAATGGGTCTATTGGAAAGTAGGGCAGTTAATTTTGAGGTTGTAATTATTTGTGATTTTAATGAAGAGTTTATTCCAAAAATTTCTTTAAAAGATAAGTTTTTATCTACAAAAGTTAAAGAGTATGCAAATTTACCTACAATTAAAGATAGGGAGAATTTACAAAAATACTACTATAAAAGATTGATTAATAATTGTAAAAGTTTATATGTTTGTTATACAAATAATGAATTAAGTTTTATTAGTAGATTTGCAAGTGAACTTTTTAATAGAAAAATAGATAATCGTGTATTTGACAATGAATATAAGCATATTATTTATAATAAAACAAATTTTTCTCATTTTGATAAGCAAATTATTGAAACTATTGATTTATCAAAGATGACTTGGTCTGCAACTTCTTTAAAAGCATATTTGCAGTGTAAAAGAAAGTTTTATTTACAATATATTTTAAAGCTAAAAGAACATGAAATTTCACTAAAACCTAAAGGGTATGAGTTAGGAGATATAATTCATAAAATTTTATATGAGTATTTTGAAAAATCTCTTGATAGCTTTGAAAGATTGGAAGAGTTATTTGTAAAATATACTCAAAAAAATCCTTTTTTAACTTTAGAGTTAGAAGTTTGGAAAAAGAAGATTTATAAAGTTTTTGAAAATGAAAAACAAAGATTTGAAAATATACAAATTTTGCATAAAGAACTACCTTTTAATATGACTTATCAAGGTATTAATATCAAAGGGGCAATTGATAGAATTGATAAACAAAATGATAAATATTTAGTAATTGATTATAAAACATCAAGTAGTTTAAAAGTAGATAGTTTAAAAAACTATGAAAAAAGTTGTGATTTTCAATTGGAGTTTTATTATTTGGCAGTACAAGAATTATATAAAACTTTAAATATTGAAAGTTTTTATTATGATTTAAATAGTGCTAAACTTTTAAAAGAAGAAGCACTAGATGCTAAATTAGAACTATTAAATACTATTTTTAACTCTTTTAAACAAACTAAAGAGATAAATTTTGAAAAATGTGAAGATAAAGCTTTATGTGGTTTTTGCTCTTATAAGATAATTTGTAATAGGGAATAAAAAAAGGCCCTATATAAAATAGGACCTTTATTATAAAGTAAAATATCTTTTATTAGAAAGAGTATTGTACGTGTAATCTTCCCATTGTAGAATCTATATCACTACCGTTTTTAACATCTTTTTCAAATTGTCCAAATCTTACATATCCTGCAAAATTTTTAGACATTTGGTATGATAATTGTGTATAAATTTCTTCTTGGTCTGTATTATTTGATTTTGAATCAGCATCTAAGTTAGAGTATTTTAAAGCTACATTTAAAGATGGTAATACTTGTGCATCAACTGAAGCATAAACTACAGAAGCATCAGAAATACCTGTTAATGTTACTCTCCAGTGCTCATCATAACCAGTTTCAGCACTATAATCTAAAGCTACTATTCCACCTTCTTTATCTGTTTGACCATATCCTAAATGAGCTCCAAAGATTCCCATATTAGCTCTCATCCCAACTTTCCATAATACATTATCAGCTGAATTATTATCTAAATCTAAAGAAGAGTATCTTGCATATGGATTTAATTTAACTGAAGCTACATCATAAGATGCTGATAAACCTACAGTATATGCATCAAAGAAATCTTGTACATCAACATAAGAAGCATCTACATTAATTCCTGCAAAACTTGCCATTGCACTTAAGAATACAACGTTTTCATCACCGTGTAAACCAACATCATTACTTAATTCACCAACATCTTCGCCTAAGTTAGTTTGGTTAAAGTAAGCAGCTGCTAAAGTAACAGGTCCTACGTTTGTAACTGCAACAATACCAGTTCCAGTTTGCTCATTTCCAATTGAATCTCTATGTACTGTAAAAGGAGTTGCTAAACCTTGTTTACCAAATGTAATTGCAGTATTTGCAATACCTGTATATGTAAAGTTTACTTCTGATAAAGAAACACCAACTTGTGCATCACCATCTTCATGTGTATTTAAACCAACTTCAGCAGCACCTTTATCAGAACCAATAATAAATCTTGTATTAGCTACAACATCATCATTTACTTTTGATTTTACATTAACTGCAATTTTATAAAGATTTGAAGAAGAACTTGTATCTTTTCCATCTGTATCTTCATAATCATTATATCTATATGTAACTGTACCAGATACATCTACATTTTTAATTGCTTCTTCTAATGCTTGAGCATTAGCAAATGAAACTGAACCTAAAGCTAAAGTAGCAATAAGGCTTAATTTTGTAATTTTTTTCATACTGTTTCCTTATGTGTATTTAAGAGGTACATTATATTAAAATTACTTTTAAGTTTTATTAAAAAGGTATAAAAATTGTAAATTAAAATAACTCTAAAAATTTTAGAGTTATTTTGAAGAAGTTGCAATTAATACATCTTCTATTATTTTAGTTATATCCCCATCAAGTATTGCAGTTACATTTGAGTATCCAATATTACTTCTAGTATCTTTTACTTGTTGATAAGGTTGTAGTACATAAGATCTAATTTGATGTCCCCATCCAATTTCACTTTTTTCTATTCCATCACTTTGTGCTTTTTGTTTTTCAAGTTCAAGCTCATAAAGTCTACTTTTTAGCATCTTCATCGCACTTGCTTTATTTTTATGCTGACTTCTATCATTTTGACATTGAACTACTATATTTGTAGGAATATGCGTGATTCTAATAGCACTTTCAGTTTTATTTACATGTTGCCCACCAGCTCCACTTGCTCTATAAGTATCAATTCTTATATCTTTATCTTCAATTTGTATATCAATATCATCATCAATTTCAGGGCTTACCATAACTGAACTAAATGAAGTATGTCTTTTTGCATTTGAATCAAAAGGTGAGATTCTAACAAGTCTATGAATACCATTTTCAGCTTTTAAGTATCCATAAGCATTTACACCTTTTATTATAAAAGAGACATCTTTTATTCCTGCTTCTTCACCATCTTGATAATCTAAAATTTCAACTTTAAAGTTTTGTCTTTCTGCCCATCTTAGATACATTCTATATAAAATACTTGCCCAATCTTGAGATTCAGTTCCTCCAGCTCCTGGATGAATTGATACTATGGCATTAAGTCCATCATCTTTTCCACTAAGCATTACTTCAATTTCAGTTTTTTTAACTAACTCTTCTATTTCATAAGCTTCTTCATAAAGCATCTCTAAAGTCTCTTCATCTTTATCTTCTAAAGCTAAAGTATAAATATCATTTGTATCTTCTAAAGCACTATTTGCTTTATTAAATTTATTTAATTTTCCTAAAATTTTATTTTTTTCAATTCCAATTTTAGTTGCAGTATCCACATCATTCCAAAAAGATGGTTCTGCTTCTAGTTCTTCAATTTCTTTTAATCTAGATTTTAATTCATCAGGTTTTAAAATACCTTTTATATTTGTTAACTTTTTATTTAAAAGTTTTAAAAGCTCACTATATTCGTATGCATCCATTATTTTTTAGCTTCTTCTTTCTTTTCATTTATACTTTTTATGTAGATATATACATTTTTTACATCATTATCATCCATAAGTAGTGCATATGGTTTCATTACAAAAGCCATTCCTCTATCATATGAACCTAAATTATAATCTCTAATAGAAATTTGAAAATCTTGTAAATTTAAATCTTTAATAGGTCTTGAAACCCCTCTTGCTTTAAGTTCACCTTTTTCTCCATGACATGAAATACATTTATTTTTATATAAGTTTTCACCAGATTTACTTTTTCTTGCATATATTTCTCTTTTTTTAATCTCAATTTCTTCTTTTTTTCTTTGCTCTAATCTTTGTAAGATTTTTGTCTCAAGTGCTGCTTCATCAATAGTTGCAACTTTTGGTTCATCTTTTTTAAATACATAGATATAATTAGTTCCTTTTTCTGTTTGAGTGATTTTTATATCATCAACATTCCAACCATCTCTTTTCATATCTTTTACAGATTTATCACCTTTACATACTCCACCATTTAAGTTTATCTCTTCAATAGTTGACATATCTTTATGATTCTCTTTAAAACACATAGTTGTTTCGGCACTTGCTACACTTAAAAATAATATAGATGAAAGGCTTATGCTTGTTAGTAGTCTCATTTCTATCCCTTTTTATAAATTGAGATATTTTAGCATAATTTAGTTAAATAAAATTTGAGCAAAAAAAAAGGTTGGGAAAAAAATCCCAACCTAAAATAGAGTTTAGTAACTTAAACTTTCAAATTAGAAAGAGTATTGTACTTGTAATCTTCCAATTGTTCCATCATTATCTTTAGATTTTGTTCCATCTACATAATCATTTTCAAATTCAGCTTGACCTAATCTAATATATCCACCAAAGTTTTTAGACATTTGGTAAGATGCTTGAACATAGATTTCTGTATCAGTTGAATCTTTTGCTCTTACATCATTTTTATCTTTATCTAATGTATGGTAGTTAAGAGAGATATTTAAAGATGGTAATACTTGTACATCAGCTTTAACTTGTAAATATTTAGCATCAGCCACACCGTTTAATTGAACAGTGTACCCTTGCATCCCTGTTAATGCATCATTATCAAGTGCTGCTAAACCACCTTCAGAATCAGTCCATCCGTAGTTAACGTTTGCACCAAAAATTCCAGCTTTTAATCCTAATTCAATTTTTGTTAAAGAGTTATCTTCTTTTGCAAAATCTTTACCTGCTAATTCTTTATCAGCATCTAATTGAGTATGTCTAGCACCTACAGATAATTTAACTGCATCTAAATCAAAATTAGCTTTTGCACCAATTGTAAATGTATCAAATGAATCTTGCATATCTAAATACCATGCATCTAAAGCAACTGGTCCAATATTAGCCATTGCACCAACAGTAATTACATTTGAATCTCCACCTAATACAGATGCATCAGTTTTTGAATTATATAATTTAACTGCTTTTGCTCCTAAAGCTTTACTTCCATTAATAGAAACATCTGTTGATTTATTTAAGTTAGTTTGGTTAAAGTATGCACCAGCTAAAGTAACAGGTCCAACATTTGTTAATGCTAAGATACCAGTACCAGTTTGCTCATTTCCATCAGCATCAATTGCTACAGTCCATGGAGTTGTTAAACCTTGTTTACCAACATTTACAGTTGTATTAGCAATTCCTGTATATGAAAAATAAACATTATTTAAAGAAATATCAGCTTGTCCATCACCACCATTAGTATTGTTTAGTGATACAAAATCTCCATTAGTTTGAGAACCAACAATAAATCTTGTAACAGCAGTTACATCATCATTAACTTTAGATTTTAAAGTTAAACCGATTTTATATTTATTATTTGATAAATCTCTATCTGAATCATTATCTCTTGCTTTATCTTCAAAAGCTCTATCATCATATCTATATACTACTGTACCAGATACATCTACATTTTTAATTGCTTCTTCTAAAGCTTTAGCTGAAGAAGTAGTTGAAAGACCAGCAACTGCAACAGCAGCAACTAAACTCATTTTTGCGAATTTTTTCATTTGTTCTCCTAAAATTTCGAAATTTAATAATCAGTTTACCGGAGCGCGCGAACCATCCTAATTTAAGTTATTAGAAACCTATCCCGATACACCGTTACGCAAATTGTACATAAGTAAATTTTAAAGTTTTCTTAAAATATCTTTTTTCAACAGTTTTGCTTATAAATTTAAGCTATATTTTACTTTGTTACACTTACCTTGCAATTAGGCAAAATTTGGGGTTTGCAAATAGTTAGTTTCAATTTAGTTACATTATACTTGTCACGAAGGTGTCTCTTTAAATAAAGAAGAGCATCTTCTATTAATTCAAACTTTTTTTCTATCATAATAGTTTCTATATCTTTTGCAACTAAAGAGTAGTCTATAAATTCACTATTTTTATATTTATATTTTATTTTACAATTTATAACTACTTGTTGAGCCATTTCTCTTTCAAAAGGCAAAATACCAATAATACAATTAAAAGTTAAATCTTTGATTTTTATTTTCATTTAAATAGCTTTCTTTTGATTTGCGAAAACAAAGTCATCATTTAGATAACTTCTTTTTATTCGGAAAACAAAGTCATCATTTAGATAACTTCTTTTTATTCGGAAAACAAAGTCATCATTTAGATAACTTTCTTTTCCTCTCCCCTAACAAGTCTAATAATATTTGGGATATGTTTATAGTAGATAATAAAAGCTATGATATACATAGGAGCATTGCTTCCAACTTCTAAACCATTATTAAAAATTAAAGCACTTAATACCACCCCAGTTAATCCTAAAAGTGAAGATAAAGAAGAGACTTTTAATACTTTTGCACAAAATCCCCAAACAATAGCTCCAATTAGTGTTGGAATAGGAATTAATACCACAAAAACACCAAGTCCTGTTGCTACACCTTTCCCACCTTCTAATCCTAAGTAAATAGAATAACAGTGCCCTAATACAGCAAGTACTGCAATAGCCCATAAAGTTTCAATAGGAGTATTTAAACTCATTGCTACAAGTAAAACAGCTGTTCCTTTTAACGCATCTAAGATTACAGTTGCAATTCCAAGTTTTTTTGCTAAGCTTGGATTTGTTTGCTTAACTACTCTTAATACATTTGTAGCTCCAATAGAACCACTCCCTGCACTTTTAATATCCACTTTAGCAAATACTTTTGCCAAAATTAGTCCAAATGGAATTGAACCAAATAGATATGCTGCAAGATAAAAAAGTAGATTTGAATTAGATAAAAAATCCATTTATTACCTTTGTTATTTTTTTTGATTTTTTAATTAAATGGATTATAACTAAAATTTTGTTATATTCTCATTTAGTTAATAACAGGGTAATTTTACCCCTTTAGATATATTAAAGGTATTATTTTGAATTTAAAAGAAGAGATTTTAAAACTAAAAGAGAAGTTAGATGTAACAGTTGTTGCTCACTTCTATCAAAGAGATGAAGTATTTGAATTAGCAGACATAACAGGTGACTCTTTAGAATTAGCAAAAAAATCTATGGAGGCAACTTCTAAATATATTCTTTTTTGTGGAGTTGGTTTTATGGGTGAGGGAGTTAAAATATTAAGTCCCGAAAAAAGAGTTCTAATGCCAAAAATTGCTTGCTGTGCAATGGCAAGAATGATAGATGTAGATTATTTTGATGAAAGTGTTGAAAAATTAAATAAAGCTGGAATTACAAAAGATGATATTTTACCAATTACTTATATAAACTCAAGTGCTGCTGTAAAAGCAAGAGTTGGAGAAATGGGTGGATTAGTATGTACTTCTTCTAATGCTTATAAAATTATTCAAAAAGGTTTACAATCAGGTAAAAAAATACTTTTTGTTCCAGATAGATGTCTTGGACAAAATTTTGCAAAAGCTATGAATTTAAAATCAGCAGTAATTGGAGATGGTACTAATTTACATGAAGCAGATATTATCTGTTACAATGGTTTTTGTTCTGTTCATCAACAATTTACAGTTGAAGATGTGGAATTTTATAGGGAAAAATATGAAGATATTCTAATAGCAGTTCATCCAGAGTGCGATCCAAGTGTTTGTGATGTGGCTGATTTTGTTGGTTCAACTTCACAACTTATAAAATATATAAAAGAGTTGCCTATTGAACAAAAAGTAGCAGTTGGAACAGAGTTTAATATGGTAAATAGATTAAGAAAAGAAAATACTTATATCTTAAGTTCAACAAAGCCAGAGTGTCCAACGATGAATGAAACTACACTTGAAGATTTATATAAAACTTTAAAAGATATAGAAAAAGACCAAAAAGAGCCTTATGCGTCTGAAATTTTAATAGATGAAGATAGAGCGCAATGGGCAAGAGTTGCTTTACAGAGGATGTTTGAAGTATGATTAATATAAAAAAGTTTGTTAAAAACGCTATTATTGAAGATAATGGTAGAGGGGATTTATTTTTTGATGTTGCCCCTAAAGGAAGATTTACTGCTAGAGTAATTTCAAAAGATGATGGTGTTATTGCAGGAGTTAAATATGCAAAAGTTCTTGCAAGAACAGAAAAATTTGAATGTAAATTTTTAAAAAGAGATGGTGATAGGGTTAAAAAAGGTGAAATAATTGCTGAACTTGAAGGGAAAGCTTCTATTTTACTTTCTAGTGAAAGAACTTTTTTAAATATTTTACAACATGCAAGTGGAATTGCAACTCAAGCAAGTAAATATGTTGAACTTATTAAAGATTTAGATGTGGTTTTACTTGATACAAGAAAAACAAGACCCCAATTAAGAGATTTTGAAAAATATGCAAGTAGAGTAGGTGGTGCGATTAATCATAGACTTGGGCTTGATGATTGCCTAATGCTAAAAGATACTCACTTAAAAACAATTGAGAATTTAAAAGAGTTTATTTTAAAAGCAAGAAAAAGAATCTCTTGGGTTACAAAAATAGAAATTGAGTGTGAAACTTTAGATCAAGTTAAAGTTGCTATGGATGCAGGTGCAGATATTATAATGTGTGATAATATGAATCCTGAGCAAATTAAAGAAGTTGTTAGTTTTAGAGATGAAAATTATCCTCATATTTTATTAGAAGCAAGTGGAAATATAAATTTAAATACAATTAGAACATATGCACAAACAGGTGTAGATGCTATTAGTAGTGGAAGTATTATTCATCAAGCAACTTGGCTTGATTTTTCTATGAAGTTTGATTGATGATTAACTTTTGGTTAGTAATTTATTGTTAGAATATAGTAAAGGGCAAAGAGTAGATGAAAAAAGATTTTATACTGGATAATAAACTGGATTTCTCAAGATATAAAGAGGCTTTAGAGTTAATTGAAAAGAGTAGATATATTCTTATTGTAACTCATGTAAATCCAGATGCAGATACAATCTCTTCTGCACTTGCTCTATCAAATCTATTTTATGAAAATAGAATAAAACATAAAGTATTTAATGTTAGTAATGATTTACCACAAAATTTAGATTTTATATCTAGGTTTGACAAAATTACTGATCAATTACCAAATTTTTATGATTTAATCATTAGTGTTGATTGTGGAACATATAAGAGATTTGGAGTAGAATTTCCCAAAGAAATTCCTCTTATAAATATTGACCATCATAAATCAAATAATAATTTTGGAACAATAAATATAGTTGATGCAAATAAAAGCTCAACAGCTGAAATAGTTTATGATTTTTTTAAATTTAATGGTTTATATATAACAAAAGATTCTGCAACAGCATTGTACACAGGTATTTATGATGATTCATTAAGATTTAGTATAGGTAGATGTGATGAAAAGACTTTTGAAAAAGCAAATTTTTTAGTTAAATGTGGGGCAAATCCTTCATATATAGCAAATAAGCTTTTAAGAAGAGATTCCTTGGCTAAATATAGAATAATTCCAAAAGTTTTAGAAAGCTTAGAATTATATGAAGAAGGAACTGTTGCTTCAATTTTGGCACAGCCTCTTTGGTTTAAACAAACAGGTGCACATATAAGAGATTGTGAAGATGTACTTGATATGATTATGAGTATGTCTATTGTTAAAGTTGCAGTATTTTTTAGAATTGTAAATAATGAGACAAGAGTTTCTATTCGTTCAAAAGGACAAATTGATGTGTCTGCAATAGCTTCAAAATTTGAAGGTGGTGGTCATTATAATGCTGCTGGTTGTTGTATTGATACAATAAATTTAGAAGAAGCAAAAAAAATGGTATTAAAGGAAATTTTTGAAACGAAAAAATAATTTTACAGGTATTATTGTATTAGTTGTTTTAGTTGCCATAGCTGGTGGATTTGGGTTTGTTTATTTATCTCCTCAATTTGAACAAAATAAACCAGAAATAAAATTTGAAGAAAAAGAGTATTGGAATTTAAAAGATTCATTAAAAATAAGTATTGATGATAATAGCGGAATTAAACATTATAAAGTTATATATAAAGATGATAATAATGAAAGAGTTTTAGAAGATAAAATTTTAGATGAATTAAAAAATAGTATAGATTTAGAGATAAAACCTCCTAAACTTGATATGTTTTTTAAAGGTGAAAATGTATCAATAATTTTAGAAGCCACTGATAGAAGTAAATGGAATTTTTTTGAAGGTAATAGTATAAGAAAAGAGTATAAAATAAAAATTGATAAAAAAATTCCTGTAGCAAATGTAATTGGAAACTCTTTTGCAATAAGACACGGAGGAAGTGCTTTAGTAATTGTTGAGGTTCATGATGAGAATTTAAAAGATGCTTATATCTCTTTTAATGATGAGGAAAGATTTGATTTAATTCCTTTTTATAAAGAGAATTTTTATATTGCTTTAATTGCTTGGCCTGTTACTATTGAAGAATTTAAAAGAGTAAATCTAATAGCAATTGATAAAGCAAATAATAAAACAATTACAAAAGTTCCTTTATATATAAGAGCATTAAAAGTTAAAAATGACAATATAAAACTTTCTGAAAAATTTGTAAAAGATATAAGTGTAAATGTTTTACAAAAAAGTGGTTTAGATGTTCCATCTACTGTGGAAGAGATTTTTGTAAAAGAAAATAGAATTTTAAGAAAAATGAATACTGATGTTTTAAAAGAGATAACTAGAAAATTTATGAATAAAGATAAAATTGATAGTTTTAGTATAAAACCTTTTAAAAGATTAGAAGGCTCAAAAACAGTTGCAGGATATGCGGATAGAAGACACTACTATTTTAATGATGAAAAAATTGATCAAGCTTGGCACTTAGGAATGGATTGGGCAAGTATTAAAAATGCATCTATAAAAGCAACAAATAGTGGTAAAGTGATTTTTAATGATTATTTAGGAATATATGGTAATACAATTGTAATTGATCATAAACTTGGTTTACAATCTTTATATGCCCATACAAGTAAATCCCATGTAATGGCAGGTGAAGAAGTAAGAGCAAATACAAAAATTGCAAATACAGGAAGTACAGGGGCTGTATTTGGAGATCACTTACACTTTGGAGTTTTAGTTCAAGGAATAGAAGTAAATCCTTTAGAGTGGATGGATAAAGATTGGATTAAAACAAGAATTACAGATGTAATAATAGATGCTAAAAAGGTAATAAATAGCAAATGAAACAAAGAACAATAGCAAAAAGTGTAGAAATTGTAGGAATAGGCCTTCATAAAGGAGTTCCTGTTAAGATGAGATTAGAGCCTCTTGAGGCTAATATGGGAATAATCTTTTATAGAAGTGATGAAGGTATTACAATTCCATTACAAATAGAAAATGTTGTTGATACAAAAATGGCAACAGTTATAGGTAAAGATGGAGTAATTATCTCTACAATTGAACATTTATTATCTGCTGTATATGCTTATGGAATAGATAATTTAAGAGTTGTATTAGATAATGATGAAATTCCAGTTTTAGATGGAAGTTCTTCTGGATATTGTATGCTAATTGAAGAAGCAGGTATAAAAGAACTTGAAGCTTCAAAAAAAGCAATAAAAGTAAAAAAAGAAGTAGAAGTTACTACAAAAGAAGGAAAAAGAGTTGCTTTAAAACCTTCTAATCATATAATTTATGATTTTTCTATTGATTTTGAACATCCTGCAATTGGACAACAAGCATTTAGATTTGATTATTCAATTGAAGAGTATAAAGAAAATATTAGTAGAGCAAGAACTTTTGGTTTTTTACATGAAGTTCAATATTTAAGAAGTATTGGTCTTGCCCTTGGTGGAAGTATGGAAAATGCTATTGTTTTAGATAATACTAAAATCTTAAATCCTGAAGGTTTAAGATATGATGATGAGTTTGTAAGACATAAAATATTAGATGCAATTGGAGATATGGCTTTATTGGGTTATACTTTAGTTGGAGAATATGATGCACATGCAGGAAGTCATCATCTAAATCACCTACTTACAAAAAAATTGTATGAAAGTGAAGAAAACTACGAAATTATTGACTTAGAAGAAGCAGATGAAGAATCAAAAGTATTTCAAACTGCCTATGCAAGAGCATAAGGAAATATATTGATAGAGGTTTTTGTAATTAGTATCTCAAATCCATTATTAATTGGTATATATAATGATAAACAATTAATAGAAGAGATAAAACAAGAGGGAATGACTTCTGATATTCTTCCAATTATTTTTAAAGAAATAATAAATAAATATGACTTAAGAGGGGTCTATTATGTGAACTCTCCCGGGTCATATATGTCAATAAAAGTTAGTTATATTTTTTTAAAAACATTATGTATTACAAAAAAAATACCATTTTTTGCAAGTGATGGTTTTAATTTTAATAATAATTCTCCAATAAAAGCATTGGGTAAAAAATATTTTATAAAAGAAAATGATACTATTAAAGTAGATTTTTTAGATAATGATATTAAAATACACGACTTTAAATTGCCTAATAATTTAAATAATAAATTATTTAGTGAAAATACATTACCAATATATAATTTACCAGCGGTATAAAAAGGAAGAGAGTGAGAGTAAGCGTACCAGCTACAAGTGCAAATATGGGACCAGGATTTGATACATTAGGTGTTGCCCTACAAATTAAAAATCAAGTGGTTATTAAACCTGCAAAATTTCATAGTGTTTCTTTAAAAGGTGAAGGGTCAAATAATCCTGCTTTAAAAGATAATAATATGTTTATCTCGATTTTTAATGATTTTTATCATAATTTATCTAATAGAAGAAGAAATTTTAGATTTGAATTTTATAATGAAATTCCAATGTCAAGAGGATTAGGAAGTTCTTCTGCTGTAATTGTAAGTGCTATTGCTTCAGCATATGCAATAGAAGGAATTGAACTAGAAAAAAGTAAATTACTAAATTTAGCTTTAGCATATGAAAACCATCCAGATAATATTACACCAGCAGTAATGGGTGGATTTAATGTGGCAACTGTTCAAGAAAATGAAGTTAAATTTATCAAAAAAGAAATACCAAAACATTTAAAAGCTATTGTTGTAATACCAAATAGACCTATTTCAACACATTTATCAAGAAAAACATTACCTTATAAATATTCAAAAGATGATGCAGTATTTAATATTTCGCATTCATCACTTTTAACAGCAGCATTTATGAGTGAAAATTGGGAAATGCTAAGAGTTGCTTCTTATGATAAATTTCATCAAAAATATAGAATGAAACAAATGCCAGAACTTTTTGAAGTACAAAAAGCTGCTTTAAATAATGGAGCATTAATGAGTACATTATCAGGTTCAGGCTCTACATTTTTCTCTATGTCTTATGCTGATGATAGCAAAAGAATTGAAAGAGAACTTAGAATTAAATTCCCTCACTTTAAAATATTTAGTACAGATTTTGATAACTATGGTGTTAAGGTAGATAGGTAAAATTTATAAATTAAGAAAAAGTTGGATATAATAATTGGCTGATTTAAAAAGACCTTTACGAATGTGTATAATTTGTAGGGCACGTTTAGAGAAAGAAAAACTATTAAGACTTAAATGCGAAGATAAGAAGCTTATAAAATATAATAATTCCGGAAGAAGTTTTTATCTTTGCAACTCATGTATACAAGAGTATGTAATCAATCAAGAACTTAATAGTAAAAAAGAAAAAAAAATAGAAAAAGCACTTTATGCACAGTGCAAAAATAAAGATGAGTACTTAGTACAACTTAAGGAGATATTAACAGATGTCAGATAAAGTAAGAGTGTATGAAATTGCAGATGAAGCTGGAGCTAGTAGTAATGAAGTTATTAGTAAAGCTAAAGATTTAGGGTATGATTTAAAATCACCTCAAAGTGCAGTATCATATGAAGCGGCAGAAGAAATAGCAAACTATATAATGACTGGTTCAAGCCCAAAATTAAAAGTTAAAACTACAACAAAAGCAAAAAAAGCTGCTCCAAAAAAAGAGAAAAAAGTAGAAGAAGAGAAAATTGAGGAAAATGAAGTTGTAACTTCAGTAAAAAGTTCAGCACCAAAAAAAGAGACAAAAAAAGAAGAGATAGCAAAAACAACACCTACTGAAGAAGAAAAACAGACTGTTAATACTCAACCAGAAGATAAATCAAATAGAATTATTCCTAAAAGAAGAGGTTTAAAAATTGTTAAGAAGAAAAAACCTTCTTTTGAAGATGAAGATGTTATAGAAGAATTAAATATCTCTAAAGATAGTGAAGATGCAGCATCTAAAAAGAAAATGAAATCATTAAGTGAAATTCTAGGTGGATCTGCTGAAGAAGAGAAAACAGTTACTTCTGAAGCACAACCATCAGCTGCAAACCAAGCATCAGCAAAATCAAAAATTAAAAAAGAGAAAAAGAAAGTTCTTCCAAAAGCTCATACTCACGGAACAAAAATTGAATTTGATGATGTAAAAGACTTTAGTGATAGTGATGACTCATTACTTGGTGAAGAAGTTGTATTACTTGATATGGATGTTACTGATGAATCAAAAATCTTTGAAGATCAAAAAGCACCAACATCAACAATTAAACAATCAAGAAGTTCAAAGCCAGCTGCTTTTGGAAATAGACCTCAAGGTTTAACAAGAAAGAAAAGAAAGAAAAGAATTAAAAAAGAAGTTGAAATAGCAGAAATAACTGAAGTAATAATCCCTGAAGATATTAGAGTTTATGAGTTTGCTGAGGCTTGCGGAAAGTCACCAGCAGAGGTAATCACTGTATTATTTGGTTTAGGTATGATGGTTACTAAAAATGACTTCTTAAAGCAAGATGAATTAGAGATTCTTGGTGAAGAATTTGGAATTGAAGTAACAGTTAAAGATGCTTTAGAAGATGTTAATTATGTTGAAGATTATCATGAAGAAGAAATTGATGAATCAAATTTTGTAAATAGACCTCCTGTTGTTACAATTATGGGGCATGTTGATCATGGTAAAACTTCATTATTAGATAAAATTAGAAGTTCAAAAGTAGCTGCTGCTGAAGCTGGTGGAATTACACAACATATTGCAGCATATACTATTAAACAAAATGGTCAAAAAATTACTTTTGTTGATACTCCTGGACACGCAGCATTCTCTGCTATGAGAGCAAGAGGAGCAAGTGTTACAGATATTATTATAATTGTAGTTGCTGCTGATGATGGTGTAAAACAACAAACAGAAGAAGTTATTTCTCATGCAAAAGCTGCAAATTGTCCAATTATTGTTGCAGTTAATAAAATGGATAAAGAATCTGCTAACTTAGATATGGTTAAAGCACAAATGGCAGAAAGAGGAATGACACCAATTGATTGGGGTGGAGATGTTGAATTTATACCACTTTCAGCAAAAACTGGTGATGGAATTGATGATTTATTAGAAAATATTTTATTACAATCTGAAATTTTAGAACTTAAAGCTGATCCAAATGCAAAAGCTAAAGCAACAGTTGTTGAAGCTTCTTTGGAAAAAGGAAGAGGACCTGTTGCTACTGTTATTGTTCAAAATGGTACATTAAAAATCGGAGATAATATCGTTTGTGATACTACTTATGGTAGAGTTAAAGCAATTACAAATGATTTAGGACAACAAGTTAAAGAACTTGGACTTTCTGAAACAGGAAGAATTTTAGGACTTAATGAAGTTCCTGCTTCTGGTACAGTTATGGTTGCTCAAGAAACTGAAAAAGAAGCAAGAGATATTGCTACAACAAGAGCAGAACATGCAAGAGCTAAAGAGTTATCTAAATCAACTAAAGTATCACTTGAAGAGATGAGTGGTCTTATTGCAGAAGGGAAAATTAAACAACTTCCAGTAATTATTAAAACTGATGTTGTTGGTTCACTTGAAGCAATTAAAGGAAGTTTAGAAAAAATTGCAAATGAAGAAGTAAAAGTGAAAATTGTTCATGCAGCAGTTGGAGGAATTACTGAATCAGATTTAATTTTAGCAAGTGCTAGTGAAGGTTGTATAATCTTAGGATTTAATGTAAGACCTACAGGAAGTGTTAAAAATAAAGCAAAAGCTGATGGTATTACAATTAATACATATTCAATTATTTATGATTTAATTGATGATATTAAAGATGCTCTTTCTGGTATGATGAGTGCAATTATTAGAGAAGAAAACACTGGACAAGCAGAAGTTAGAGATACATTTGTAGTTCCAAGAGTTGGAACTGTTGCTGGATGTTTAGTAACTGATGGTAAAGTTATTAGAGGTGGTCATGCAAGAATTATTAGAGATGGTGTTGTAACATATACAGGTAAAATTTCATCATTAAAAAGATTTAAAGATGATGTTAAAGAAGTTTCTAATGGTTATGAATGTGGTATTATGTTTGATAAATTCAATGATATTAAAGTTGGAGATTTTATTGAAACATTTATTCAAATTGAAGAGAAAGTACATATAGACGATTAAGATGAAAAGTATTAATTTACAAAGAACAGAGTCTTTGCTTTTAGAATTAGTTCCAGAGGCTCTGTCAAATTTAAGTGACACAAGAATAAACTCTCTTGCAATTACTGCAATTGATTGTAAAAATGGTAAATATGATGCAACTGTTTATTATGATGGAAGTGATTATAGTAAACAAGAACAACAAGCAATAAATACACTTTTAGCAAAAGCAAATGGGCATATCAAATCTTATTGTTTAAATGCAACAGGTTGGTATAAATGTCCAAATTTTAAATTTAAAGCTGATGATTCTTTAGAACATAATATGAAAATTGAAGCTTTATTTGAACAAATTAAATCAAAGGATTGATTTTAATGAATTTAGAAGAATCAATAGAAATGACAGTAAAAAGCTGTGGTGCAGAACTTTATGATATTGTAGCTACTAAAGAAAATGATGTAAATGTTTATAGGATTTATATAACTTCTAAAGAGGGAGTATCTTTAGATAAATGTGCTGAAATTTCACGACTAATATCTCCTATTTTAGATGTTGAAGAACCAATGAGTGGAAATTATAACTTAGAAGTAAGCTCTCCTGGTATTGAAAGAAAATTAAAAAAGCCAAAACATTTCATCTCTTCAATTGGTGAAAAAGTTAAAGTTAAAAATTTTGCAACTGAAACTTTTAAAGGTGAATTACTAGATGCCAATGAAGAAAAAATTATAATAAAAACAACTGAAGGTGAAGTTACAATTTCTCAAGATGAAATTTTAGCTGCATCTACTTATTTTGAATGGTAATAGGATTAATTTCCTATTATCTTAACTACTAATTTATACTACTTTTTATATACTACAAACTAAAAAACTTTGGAATAAACTATGAAAATTGATAATGATTTTTTTATGAAATTAGCTATTGATGAGGCTTGGAAATATCAACTTTTAACATACCCAAATCCAGCTGTTGGATGTGTAGTTGTAAAAAATGATAGTGAGATACTAGCAATTGAAGCCCACAAGGAAGCTGGAGGAGCTCATGCGGAAGTAAATGCTTTAAAAGAAGCCTATCTTAAGTATCACCCAAATACTATTTTAAAAACAATAAAAGACTCTTTTAAAATCCATGAGTATTTAATTAAAAATCATAATGGTTTTTTTAATGATTGTACTATTTATGTAACTTTAGAGCCTTGTAATCATGTAGGTAAAACTCCCTCTTGTGCTAATTTAATAAAACAATTAAAACCAAAGAAAGTTATAATAGCTCATAAAGATTTAAATAACGTGGCAAAGGATGGCCAAAAAACCCTAGAAGAAGTAGGTATCAAGTGTGAACTAGGGTGTATGCAAAAAGAGGCGTATGACCTTTTATTTCCATTTATAAAGTGGAATAGTAATTCTTTTATATTTTATAAAATGGCACAAACTTTAAATGGTACTATTGATGGAGGAAAAATCTCTTCAAATCAAGCCTTAGCTTATGTGCATGCATTAAGAGATAAGATTGATTTACTTATGATAGGTGGAAATAGTGTAAGAATAGATAAACCTACTCTTGATGCAAGGTTTGTTGCAGGAAGAGCCCCTGAAGTATTAATATACTCTAAAAATAAAGTATTTGAACCTTCAATTGCTTTATTTAAAATACCAAATAGAAAAGTAACTATCAGTGATGATTTATTTAAACTTCTTGATTATAAGTTTGTAATGATAGAAGGAGGTTATACTCTTCTTGAAAAATTAAAAGAAAAAATAGACTATATTATGTTAATTATTAGTCCCAAGATAAAAGTAGGCCTTAATGCTATAAATGAAAGTTTAGATTTAGAGTTTGAAATTATTCATGAAAATTATGTTGGCCCTGATAAGATAGTTTATTTAAAAAGAATAAAGTAATTAGTATCTTGATTTTTTTTGTTTACTTTTTTTATAAAAAAAAAGTATTTTAGTCTAAATATTAATTATAGAAATATATATTTATAAGTAGAAAATACTATAAGAGAATAAAACTTTTATCTTATATTTTATATTTCTTTTTTTAATTACCTTTCTTTATCCGTAAAGAAAGGTACAAAGAAACTCCCAGACAAGTTATTGAAGGCATAAATGCTTCCCAAAAATATTATTCTAATTTTCTGCCTTGCGGAACTTATAAAAAGAGTGAATTTATCACTCTTTTTATTTCAAACAGTCCTCAGGCTTTCTCGAAAATTATCTTCCTATTTTTGGCTTCAATAAAGTCTGGCTTTTTTCACAAGCAACTTATAGCTTATACTTTTTAGTTCATTAAAGTTAAATTACTAGATAAAAGGGTGAGCATTTGAAAAATAGCGTAAAGAATATTTTTTAAAATTCGTAAAGAAATTGTAACTTGTTTGAGGCAAGAATTTGCCGAGTCTTACAATTTTAGGATTTAAAAAAAGATTTAGCGTAATTTTTCATCTAGCGAACGATTTTTTTTGTTTACTTTTTTTATAAAAAAAAAGTATTTTAGTCTAAATATTAATTATAAAAATATATATTTCTTATAAATGATAAAAGAATAAGAACTATTGAAATTTAAAATATATAAATCAATTTATTTTATATTTCTTTTTTTAATTACCTTTCTTTATCCGTAAAGAAAGGTACAAAGAAACTCCCAGACAAGTTATTGAAGGCATAAATGCTTCCCAAAAATATTATTCTAATTTTCTGCCTTGCGGAACTTATAAAAAAAGTGAATTTATCACTCTTTTTATTTCAAACAGTCCTCAGGCTTTCTCGAAAATTATCTTCCTATTTTTGGCTTCAATAAAGTCTGGCTTTTTTCACAAGCAACTTATAGCTTATACTTTTTAGTTCATTAAAGTTAAATTACTAGATAAAAGGGTGAGCATTTGAAAAATAGCGTAAAGAATATTTTTTAAAATTCGTAAAGAAATTGTAACTTGTTTGAGGCAAGAATTTGCCGAGTCTTACAATTTTAGGATTTAAAAAAAGATTTAGCGTAATTTTTCATCTAGCGAACGATTTTTTTTGTTTACTTTTTTTATAAAAAAAAAGTATTTTAGTCTAAATATTAATTATAAAAATATATATTTCTTATAAATGATAAAAGAATAAGAACTATTGAAATTTAAAATATATAAATCAATTTATTTTATATTTCTTTTTTTAATTACCTTTCTTTAACCGTAAAGAAAGGTACAAAGAAACTCCCAGACAAGTTATTGAAGGCATAAATGCTTCCCAAAAATATTATTCTAATTTTCTGCCTTGCGGAACTTATAAAAAAAGTGAATTTATCACTCTTTTTATTTCAGACAGTCCTTAGGCTTTCTCCCTTAATAAATTGAATACTAGATAAAAGGATGAGCATTTGAAAAATAGGGTAATTTATCATCTTTTAAAAAAAAGTATCTAAGTTTAAATATTAACTATAAAAATAAATATTTAACTTAGATTACTAAAAAGAGGGTATAGGTAATTAGGTAATAGGAAATTTTAATATATTAGTTATTTGAGATAAAGGCTATGCCAATATCCAAATAACTAATGAAGGAAGAATTATTTTACTTTCTCGATATATTCACCAGTTCTAGTGTCACATCTAATTACATCACCCTCTAAGATATGAAAAGGGATTTGTACAACTGCACCAGATTCAAGTGTTGCAGGTTTTTTACCACCTTGTGAGTCTCCTTTAAAGTTTGGAGGAGTATCTACAATTTTAAGTTCAACAATCATTGGTGGTTCAACTGTAATAGCATTACCGTTAAAAAACATCATATCAACATTCATACCATCAATAATCCATTTTTCAGTTTCACCAACTTGCTCATATGTTAAACCAATTTGCTCATATGTTTCAGTATCCATAAATTGTAACATTTCACCATCATCATATAAAAATTGCATTTGTTTTTGTTGTAAATCTGGAGTTTCACATTTATCTCCAGCATGGAAAGTTTTTTCAATAACTTTTCCATTTAAAAATGATTTAATTTTACATCTAACAAATGCAGCACCTTTACCAGGTTTTACATGTTGATATTCAGTAATTTTATATGGTACACCATCAAGTTGAATTTTAAGACCTTTTTTAAGATCACCCATAGAAATAGTTGCCATTTATTCTCCTATTAAATTTCAGCATAAGAAACAGAAATAGCTGCTTCTAAGTTAACAAGTTTTTCTAATATATCGCTTTTTATATTTTCATCAACAAGAATAACTGCTAAAGCACAATTTTTGCCTCTTGAAAGTCTAAAGTCAGCAATATTAATATTTTCATTTCCTAATACTCTTCCAACTTCTCCAATAACACCTGGAACATCAGAGTTTCTTAGAAGTATCATTTTACCTTTTGGTGCAATATCAAGTACAAAGTTATTAATATCAATAATTCTTTGCATATCTCCATCAAATACTGTTCCAGAAATAGTATTTACACCTTTTTCTGTTGTAATTTTAACAGTAACTTTATTGCTATAGCCACTATTATTAGTTAATTCACAAGTATCAAATGTAATACCTTTTTCTTCTGCCCAAAATCTTGCATTTACATAATTAACTTCATCTCCACCTGAAACTGACAGTGCTCCAACTGCTGCAAATGTAGATAATGAATCTAAATATTCTGCAATTTTGCCTTCAGCACAAACAGTAATAGATCTAATAGCACTCTTATCACTTTGAGCTAATAAGAAAGCCATTTTTTGTGTTAATTCAATATAAGGTTTAACAAAAGAAGGAATTTTTGTCTCATCAATTGGTAAATTTAATGCATTTGGATAAGCAATCCCTCTTGCTGCTTCAATTGCATTTTCAGCTGCTTGAATAGCAATTTTCTTTTGAGATTCTTTTGTATTTGCACCTAAGTGTGCAGTTACAGTTACATTATCTAAATCTAATAATGGATGATCTGTTGCTGGTTCTTTTTTAAATACATCAATTCCAGCCATTGCAATTTTTCCAGATTTAAGATTATTGTATAGTGCTTCTTCATCATATAAACCACCTCTAGCACAGTTTATAAGAATAACACCATCTTTCATCTTAGCAATCTCTTTTTCACCAATCATTCCTACAGTTTCAGAATTTTTTGGTGTATGAATTGTAATAATATCACAAGCTAAAATATCTTCAAAATCAGTTGTATATTCAATTCCTAAATCAGTTGCTTTTGTTGAAGGGATATATGGGTCATATGCTATAACATCCATCTCAAAAGATTTTGCTCTTAAAGCAACTCTATGTCCAATATTTCCAAATCCAATAACACCTAATTTTTTTCCAAATAATTCGTTACCATACCAATCTTCTCTTTTCCAGATTCTGTCTTGTTTTAATTGGTTATGTGCATAAGGGAATTTTCTCATACAAGATAACATATGAGCCATTGTTAATTCAACTGCAGCAATTGTATTTGCTGTTGGAACGTTCATAGCAATAATTCCTCTTTTGCTACACCCTTCCATATCAACATTGTCGTATCCAACACCAGCTCTAATTACAGCTTTTAAATTAACAGCTGCATTTAAAAATTTTTCATCTACATCAGTAGAACTTCTTGTAATTGCTACATCAGCATCTTTTATAATATCTAAAAGTGCAGTTTTATCAATATCAGCGGCATAAACGTAGTTTACGTCCTCTGTATTCTTAAGGATGTTTAATCCATCCTCATGAATATGATCACAAACTACGATAGTATGTTTACTCATTTTTAAAAGCCCTCTTTTTTAAAAATTATTTAATTTGATCTTTTAATAAATCACCTAAAGTCATATTAGAATCATCATTTACAGCTTTAAGAACTTCTCTTTCTTGTTGTAATTCTAATCTTTTAATAGATAATCTAACTCTATTTCTTTTTGTATCAATATTTACAACAACAGCTTCAATTTCATCACCAAGTTTTACTTCATCAGCTTTTAATGGACCAAAATCTTCATTTCTAATTAAACCATCTAAGTTATCATCTAATTTAATAAAAATTCCGAAATCTTTAATATCTTTTACTGGTCCTTTAATAATATCACCAAGTCTATAAGTATCTTGGAATTTTTTTGCAGGAGAATCAGTTATATCTTTTACACTTAAAGAAATATTTTCTTTTTCTCTATCTATTTTGATGATTTTAACTTCTACATCATCACCTTTTTTAAATAGATTTTTACATTTTGCATTTGTTTCCCATGCAGCTTCTTCATTGTGTAATAAACCATCAATTTCACCAAGAGTAACAAAAGCACCAAAATCAGTTAATGTTGCAACTTTACCTTTAATTACATCACCAACTTTATGGTCTTTTAAAAATTTTTCAAATGGTTTCTCTTGTAAATTTTTTAATGAAACTCTTAATCTTTTTTTATCAATATCAAGTTCAATTACTTCAACATTAATTTCTTCACCTAAAGTTAAAATCTCTTTTGGATTTTTAATGTTTTTATTCCATGTGATTTCTGAAATATGTAATAGTCCTTCTATATCATTTCCTAAATCAACAAATGCACCGTATGATTCAAAGTTAGAAACAGTAACAGTAATTGTATCACCCACTTCTAATTGATCTTTAATCTCTTCCCATGGATTAGGAAGTGCAGCTTTAATAGATAATGATAAGTGTTGTTTTGATTTATCATATGATAAAATTGATACAGTTACTTCATCACCTTCTTCATAATAGTTAGCTGGATTAACTGGACCTTTATAAGAGATTTCATTGTAGTTTACTAAACCATCAATTCCACCTAAATCTACAAACATACCATATGAAGTGATTTTTTTAATGATTCCATTAATTGCTTCACCACTTTCTAAAATATCAGTGATTTTAGAATCTTTTTGAGCTTTAGATTCTTCAATAAGTTTTTTTCTTGAGATAATTATCGAGTTTTGTGTAGTATTTACTTTTAAAACTTTTGCTTTAACTTTTTTTCCAATTGCACCAATTGCTTTTAAATAAGATTGTGCCATTGGCATAAAATATTCACAACCATCTTCATCTTCAACGATGAAACCACCTTTATTTTTTACAGATACAATTTTCCCTTCTACAATAACATCTTCAAAGTTGTCACCATATTTTTTTACAAATGCATCAAATTTCTCTTTTTGTAAAACTTTTCTATAAGAAATAGCAGGTCTTTCACCTCTATTACCCATAAGCATAACAGGGATAGTATCACCTGCTTTGTATTTTAGTTTTCCATTTACAGTGATTTCAGAGATGTTTAATTTACCTTCAATCTTTTGACCAACATCTACAAGAGCACTATCATCAGTAATTTCAACAATTACACCATTTACTACAGAGTTATTTTCAGCATTCTCAAAAGACTCATTTAGCATTTGCTCAAAGTCAAAGTCTTCACCAATTTCTATATCTTCGATACCCATATTATTCCTTCGTATTTACCGTATTTATTAAATGGGACGATTATAGCTAAAATTGGCTTAAACTAAAAATGGTATCAGATTTTCTCTACTTTATTAACAACTTCTTGTATAATCCAATCAGGAGTTGAAGCACCAGCAGTTATACCACAAATTTTTTTGTTTTTAAACCAATTTTCATCAATTTCATTTGAGTTTTCAATTAAATAAGAGTCTGGACAGTTTTCTAAACATATAGCATGAAGTTGTTTTGTATTTGAAGAGTTTTTACCTCCAATTACTATCATAATATCAACTTCTTTTGATAAATCTCTTGCTGCATCTTGGTTTTCAAAAGTTGCATCACAAATTGTATTAAAAACTCTAACTTCTTTATTTTTTAAAATTAAAGCATTTACAATTTCTAAATAAACCTCTTTTTTCTTTGTTGTTTGTGCAACAGTAGCTATTTTGTCATATTTAAATTTTATATTATCTAGGTCTTTTACAGACATAACCACATGGACATCTTCTTGGTCTTCACCATAAGATTTAACCCCTTTTACTTCAGGATGTGTGCTATCTCCAAAGATTAAAATAGAGTAGTTATCTTTTGACATTTTTTTTACAATTTGCTGAGGAGTTGTAACAAAAGGACATGTGGCATTGATAATTTTTGCATCTTTATTTTGTTTTAACTCTTTTAGGTCATTCTTAGGGATACCATGAGTTCTAATAATAACTGTATCATTTTGTTTTACTTCATCTAAAGTATTATATAAACCCACATTAAAGTTGTTTTTTAATCTATCAATTTCATTTTGATTATGAATAAGTGGTCCCATAGTAGCAGAGTTTTTATATGACTCTGCTATTTTGATAGCTCTTTTTACTCCAAAACAAAAACCATAGCTAGATGCTAATTTTACTTGCATTTTTTTCCTTAATATAGGGTGTCAAGTATCTCTTTGAAGTTTGGAAAAGATGTTTGAATACATTGTGTATCTTCTATATTCATCTCACAAATAGTTCCTGCAATTGCAAAACTCATTGCAATTCTATGGTCACCATATGAGTTAATAGTTGCTTTTTTTAAGTTACCACCAACTATTTCATAACCATCTTCAAACTCTGTATATTCAACACCACAAAGTTTTAAATTATTAATTACAGAAGATATTCTATCACTTTCTTTTACTCTTAATTCTTCAGCATTGCTAACTTTTGATTTACCTTTTGCTAAACTCATAGCAATAGCTAAAGCTGGAAGTTCATCAATTAACCAAGAGATATTTTCATTTACTTCAACACCTTTTAATTCTTTGTGTTTTACAACAATATCTCCAATTGGTTCATAAATATCTTCTTTTTGAATATATTCAATTTCTGCACCCATTCTTTCTAAAACTTTATAAGCTTCTATTCTAGTTGGGTTTAAAGTTACATTTTTAATTGTAACTTTAGAATTTGGATTAATCGCTGCTGCAACTGCAAAGAAAAAAGCTGATGAAGGATCAGTTGGCACTGTAATATTTAAAGGTTTTAAACTATTTTTTAAAGGTTCAATATTAATAAAGCCTTCTTTATCAGTAAAAATATTTACACCCATACCTTTTAACATTCTTTCAGTATGATCTCTTGTTAATTCATCTTCTTTGTATTTACAAATATCTTCTGCTTTTAAAGCAGCTAAAATCATAGCAGATTTTACTTGTGCAGAGTTTATAGGTGAATGGTACTTAAAAGCTTTAAGTTTATCTCCTCTAATAAATAAAGGAGCTTTATTCCCTTCTTCTCTTCCATCAATTTTAGCTCCAATACTTCTTAAAGGATCTGCAACTCTTTTCATAGGTCTTGCTCTTAGATATTTATCCCCAGTTAAAGTAAAAGCACCATCTACACTTGCTAGTAAACCACAAAAAAGTCTCATTGCAGTACCTGAGTTTCCACAGTCTAAAACATCACTTGGTTCTTTTAACTCTCCTGTTGGAGTAATCTGAACAGTTGAACCATCTCTTTTTATTTTTGCACCTAATTGTTCAACAATACTTAAAGTATTTAAAGTATCTTCAGCTGTTAGATAGTTTTTTATATATGAAGTTTCCTTTGAAAATAGTGAAAACATAGCACATCTATGAGATATTGATTTATCACTACTTATCGTATCAATTGTAATATCAAAAGGCTTATTTATTTTTTTAATGCTAAATGTTTCCACTTTTTTCCCTTAGTCTCTTAATCCAATAGATAATTCATTATTAAGTTTTTCTAAAATTTTATTCATTGTTGTTGTAATATCTTCATCATCTAAAGTTTTTTCATCATTTTGTAAAACAAATCTAATTGTTAAACTTTCATTATTTCCTAATTTTTCATCACTATATGTATCAATTAGGTTAAATTGCTTAATATTTGCATCTTCAATTAAAGTTATTACATTTCTAATTTTTGAATATGGCATATCTTTTGGAACTACCACACTTAAATCTTTTCTAGATGCTTGAAATTTTGAAGTAGTTTTTGCTTTTATTAAATCATTTTTAATTGCTTCAAAATCAATCTCAGCTATAAATGTATCTGGTAAATCAAACTCATTTGCTACACTTGGATGTAGTTTTGAAATAAATCCAGCATTTTTCCCATCAATTAAAATATTTGCATTTTGGTATGGATGTACAAAGCTATTTTCAATAGTTTGCATAGGTTCTAATTCAAACTTACCAACACTATTTAAAATTTTTTTTGCAAATTCAAAAAAGTCAATATTTACAGGTTTACCTGCATTTAAAAAACTTTCTTGTTCTTTTGCTCCACTAAAAATAAATGAAATTTTAAAAGTTTCATTTCTATTTTCATCAAATACTTTTCCAATTTCATAAAAAGAAGCTGATTTAAAACCTTGTTTAAAGTTATTTGAGCAAGCCTCTACTAAATTTAATAAAATAGTTGTTCTAAAAGTATTTAGTTCATTTACAATTGGATTTAAAATATCAAGTTCTTCTTTTACAGTTGGGAATTTATATTTTTGTAAATTCTCTTTATTTGTAAATACATAAGTAACTGTTTCAAAAAAACCATTTTCTATTGCTTTACTTCTAATTTTATTTTTCTTAATTAAATCATTTGAAGTTTTATTTACTCTATTTACTTCATCAATTGCTAATGGTTTTGCCTTAATATTATCAATTCCTATAATTCTTACAATCTCTTCTGTTACATCAGCAATATTTTTTATATCATGCCTATATAATGGAACTTGTATAGAAAATACATTATTTAATCCCTCTTTTACTTCAAATCCTAAGGCATTTAAAATATTTTCAATTTCAGCTTTTGGTGTTTCTTGACCAATAATAGAGTTGATTTTATCAATATTAATATCTAAATAAATAGTTTCAATATCCTCTACAAAAGCTTCAGCTCCATTATAGATTTTTGCACCAAATTTTGAAATAAATGTTGTAAAACAATCTACTCCATGCTTAATATTTGGTTCACTTCCCCTTGAAGCTCTATAATATATCTCACCTGTTTTTTTCTTTGCTTCAAAAACTTTTCTTGATAATTTCTCAGGATTAATATATGAAGCTTCTAAAATATAAGTTGTATCTTCGTTATCAATTTTTTGATGTTCAACACAAATTGTGCTTAAAAGTTCTTTTCCATAAACTTTATCAAAACCATCTTTATCTTTTTTTATATGTAATACTGATAAATCATTTAATTTATCTGCTTTATTACTTGCGTAAGCATTTAAAATTACACCATTTGCATGAGTTGAATAAGAAATAGCATCACTTATGTCATTTTCTTTATATTCATCAATTAAACCAACTCTTATTTTATGTAATACAGGAAGTTTAAAATCTGTAAAATCAATAGCTTTAAAAATAAGTGATGAATCAACTGAACTTTCACATTCAACTTCTAAAAATTGTCCAATTCCAAGCTCATTATTATCAAGGTTTTTTTCATGTTCAATTATTGGAAGATTATAAAAAGCACTTAATTCTCTTGCAATTCCATGAATACTTAGACAGTCACCTCTATTTGCAGTAAGTTCGATTTCTATAATATCATCATTTAAAAGCTTATATTCATTTAATTCTTTACCAATAACTAACTCACCAATTGATTCATCAAGTGGTAAAATCCCATCATTTAATTTAGGTAAACCAATTTCAGTAGATGAACAAATCATACCATTTGATTCAACACCTCTTAATTTTGCTTTTTTTATTTTAAAATCTTCACCTAATTTGCAACCAACAACTGCAACAGGAACAATTTGTCCAGCATCAACATTTTTAGCCCCACAAACAATTTGTACAACTTCTTTTCCAATATCAACTTGACAAACATTCAATTTATCTGCATCAGGATGTTTTACTTTTTCTAATACTTTTCCAACAACAACACCAGAAGCAATTCTAATCTCTTCTACACTATCAACTTCTAATCCAATAGAGTTAAGTGTTTTGCAAATCTCTTTTGTAGAAATTTTTGAAATATCAATATACTCTTCTAACCATCTTCTAGTAACTATCATTTAAATTGTCCTAATAATTTTAAATCACTTTCAAATAAAGATCTTAAATCTCCAATATTATGTATAAGCATTGCAAATCTTTCAACACCTAATCCAAAGGCATATCCAGAAACATTTTCATATCCAACAGCTTTAAATACATTTTCATCTACAATTCCACAACCAAGAACTTCTAACCATCCTGTGTGAGAACATACTCTACAACCATCACCTTTACAGAAAACACATGATATATCAACTTCTGTTGAAGGTTCCGTAAATGGGAAGAACGAAGGCCTAAATCTAACTTCAACATCACCAAACATATGTTGTAAGAATTCAACTAATACATGCTTTAAATTAGCAAAAGATACTTTATCAGCACTATCTACCACAAGTCCTTCTACTTGATGAAACATTGGAGTATGTGTTAAGTCAAAGTCTCTTCTAAAAACAGTACCCGGTGCTATCATTCTAATTGGTGGTTTTTGTGATAACATAGTTCTAATTTGTACAGGAGAAGTATGTGTTCTTAATAGAGAAAAATCTTTATTATAAAATGTATCTTGCATATCTCTTGCTGGATGATATTTAGGAAGGTTTAATGCCTCAAAGTTATGAAAATCATCTTCTACAAGTGGACCTTCTTCAACTGCAAAATTTAAATTTTGAAAATAAGTTATAATTCTATTCATAGTATCAACTACTGGGTGAACAGCACCAGAAGATAGTTCATTATTAAATCTTGTTACATCAATTTTTTCATTTTCAAGCTTTTTATTTAAAGCCTCTTCTTCTAAAACAACTTTTCTTTCATCAATAGCATTTGTAACTGCAATTTTTGATTCATTTAAATTTTGTGCAAATGCTTTTTTCTCTTCGTTTGGAATATCTTTTAACTTTGCAAATTCTAAAGTCAATACACCTTTTTTACCAAGAGTTTCAACTCTTAAAGCTTCTAATTCTTCAAGTGAATTGGCATTAGTAATTTTTTCAATCCATTGTTTCACTTAACATTCTCCTGTATATTCGTTCTTTCTTAAGTGCTGGGATTATACTTAATAATTTATTAGAGTTTGGTTATAATGTTTTTTTAAATAAGAAAGGAAGAAAGATGTGTATATTTTGCAAAATTGTTAATAATGAGATACCAAATAATACGGTATTAGAAAATGATGAATTTTTATGTTTTCATGATATAAACCCAGCAGCAAAAATTCATGTACTAATAATCCCAAAAAAACACTATGATTCATTTGATGTAATAGAACCAGAACTTATGAGTAATATGACTAAATTTATCCATGAAGTAGCTTCTAAATTAGGTGTAAGAGAGAGTGGATATAGAATAATTACAAATATAGGGGACCATGGGGGACAAGAAGTTCACCATTTACATATTCATCTATTAGCAGGAGAATATGTGGGAAGATTAGTGGGAGCTAAAAAGTAGTAATCTACTTTTTACCCTCTGCAAAGCTACCTAAGTTCATTAGTTTTTCATATCTTCTTTCAAGTCTTTGTGCAACAGTTTGTTGTTTTAACTCTTCTAAAGTATTTAAAAAATAATCACCTAAAGCTTGAATAGCATTCTCTTTTTGTTTATGAGCACCGATTAATGGCTCTTCAATTACATCATCAATTAAATTTAAATCTTTTAATGCTTCTGCTGTAATTTTAAGTGAATTAGCCGCAGTTTCAGCTTGAGCTGGGTCATTCCATAAAATAGCTGCACAACCTTCTGGTGAAATAACAGCATATACAGAATATCTCATCATTGCTAATTTATCAGCAACTGAAATAGCTAAAGCTCCACCTGAACCACCTTCTCCAATTACTACTGAAATTGTAGGAACTTTTAAAGTTGAAAATTCATATAGATTTTTTGCAATAGCTTCACTTTGATTTCTCTCTTCTGCTCCAAGACCTGGATATGCACCCGGAGTATCAACTAACATAAGAATTGGAATATTGAATTTTTCGGCCATTCTAGCACATCTTAAAGCTTTTCTGTATCCTTCTGGACTTGGCATTCCAAAGTTTCTCATAAGCTTATTTTTTGTACCTCTACCTTTTTGTTCACCAATTACCATAACTTTTTGTTCACCAATATATCCTAAATAGCAAACAATAGCTTTATCATCATCAAAGTGTCTATCTCCGTGTAATTCATAAGCATCAGTTAATAAACCTCTAATATAATCAAGTGCATATGGTCTATCTGGATGACGTGCCAATTGAAGTTTTTGATAATCATTTAAATTTTTAAAAGTTTTTTCAACTTCTTTTTGAAGTTTCTTTTCTAGAATTTCCACCGCATGATCATCTGCTCGGCTTTTTGCAACTAAAATCTCTTCTTCAATTTGCTTAATTTTATTTTCAAAATCTAAATAAGTTGCCAAAATTTTCCTTTTTTGTTAAGAGGAAAAATCCTCTTAAGTGTGAGATTAAATTATATTTTTCTAAAGATAACAGAAGCGTTTGTTCCACCAAAACCAAAGTTATTACTCATAACTATATTTAACTCAGCTTTTCTTCCTTTAAAAGGAACATAATCTAAGTCACATTTTTCATCTGGATTATCTAAGTTAATTGTTGGAGGAATAACTCCTTCATTTAATGCTTTAATTGCAAAAATTGCTTCAATAGCACCAGCTGCACCTAAACAGTGACCTATTTGTCCCTTTGTTGAAGAAACAGGAGGGCAATTTTCTTTACCATCAAATAATTGTTTAATTGCGGCTGTTTCATTAACATCTCCAACTGGAGTTGAAGTACCATGTGCATTGATATAATCAATTTTAATATCTTCATTTGTAAGAGATTTTGCCATAGCAACTGCTGCTTTCATAGCTCTTAATGGACCATCGATTACAGGTGCTGTAATATGATTTGCATCACCACTTTCTCCAAATCCAATAACTTCAGCATAAATTTTAGCACCTCTTTGTTGTGCAGATTCTAATGTTTCAAGAACAAGTGCACCAGCACCCTCTCCCATAACAAATCCATTTCTATCTGTATCAAATGGTCTAGATGCTTTTTTAGGTTCTTCATTTCTAACAGCAAGTGCTTTCATAGCAGCAAAACCACCAACACCAGCACCACAAATAGCACTTTCAGCACCAACTACTAAAATTCTATCAGCTCCACCAGTCATAATTGTTTTTACACCATCAGCAAGAGCATGAGTTGAAGCTGCACACGCAGTTACATGTGATAAACTTGGACCTTTTAATCCATGTTCAATTGAGATAAATCCACCAAGCATATTAACTAGTGAAGAAGGAATAAAGAAAGGTGATATTTTTTTTGGTCCTTTAGTTTCACAAACAATAGAGTTTTTTTCAATTGTTGATAATCCACCAATACCAGAAGCAGAAACAATACCAAATCTTTCAGCAATAGACTCATCAACTCTTTTATTTTCATCATCTATAAATTTAGCATCTTTCATTGCTTCATTTGCAGCTTTAATTCCTAGTTGAATAAATCTATCAGCTTTTTTTACTTCTTTTTTGTCCATTACTGTTGAAGGATCAAAATCTTTTACTTCTCCAGCAATTTGTACAGGATATTCAGACGCATCAAATAAAGTAATAGTATCAATACCACATACTCCTTCTACTACAGCGTTAAATGACTCCTCTACATTATTTCCAACAGAATTAATAGTACCTAAACCAGTTACAACAACTCTTCTCATTAAATATGCTCCGTTTCTATATATGTTTATTTAAAATATTCAATTTTTTAAAAAAAAAACTCAAAATTTTAAATAAAAAGCTAGATTTCTAGCTTTTTATTTTAAAAGTTAAAATTACGCGTGTTCTTCGATGTATTTGATAGCATCTGCAACAGTTTGGATACCTTCAGCATCTTCATCTGGGATTTCGATATCAAATTTTTCTTCTAAAGCCATAACTAATTCAACTACGTCTAAAGAATCTGCACCTAAATCCTCAATAAATCTTGAATCTTCTTTAATTTCTGCAATATCACAATCAAGTTGTTCTACTACCACTTCTTTTACATCATCAATTAATGCCATATTTTTTCCTTTTATAAAATTATCAGCGTATTATAGCCAAAAAGATTTTAAAAATTCTTTTAAATTACTTTTTTAGCAAAATTAAACGTATAGTCCACCATTAACTTTTAAGATTTCACCTGTAATATACGAAGAGTGATCACTTAATAAAAACGCAACTGCTTCAGCGATTTCAGCAGGTTGTCCAAATCTAGCTAAAGGAATATTTTTTTCATATTCAGCTTTAACTTCATCTTTTAATTCATCTGTCATATCTGTTTGAATAAATCCTGGAGTAATTGCATTGTATCTAATACCTCTTGCTGCAGCTTCTTTTGCAAAAGATTTAGTCATAGCATTTAATCCACCTTTTGAAGCTGAGTAGTTAGTTTGACCAGGGTTACCCATTTCTCCCACAATTGATGAGATATTTACAACAGAACCAAATCTTTTTTTACCCATTACTTTTAATGCACTTTTACATCCAATAAAAGCAGAAGTTAAATTTGCACTAATTACATCATTGAAATCTTCAATAGACATTCTTAATGCTAATTTATCTTTTGTAATTCCAGCATTGTTTACAAGGTATGATAATTCACCATCTGCATCAATAATAGTTTTAATAGCATCGTTAAATTGTTCTTCAGAAGTAACATCAGCTTTTATAATAGCAGCTTGACCACCATTTGCTTCAATCTCTTCTTTGATTTTTAAAGCAGCATCTGCGCCACTTCTATAGTTTATCCATACTTTTAAACCATATGATGCTAATGTTTTAGCTATTTGTGCTCCAATTCCTCTACTTGCACCTGTAACTAATACATTTTTTCCGCTAAATTTCATTTTTATCCTTTTTTTAAAAATCTTTTGCAAGTGTAAACATAGACGAGTGATTATCTCTAAAATCTTTACATCTAGGACATATTATATCACCATTTTTATAAATAAATACACTATTACACTCTTGACAAGTTTTATAAGTGAACTCTACAAGTTTTGAAGCTTTATCAAAAGTAAAGTCTATAAGATTTATTTTTTCTTTATTTGAAATAGCTTTTTCTTTACAAATATCATCACAAATATTACAACCTATGCACTTACCAGCTTGAAAATAAATTGAGTCTTTTTTTTCATTTTGAAATAAAGCATTTGTAGGACAGAAGTTAATACAATCTAAGCAATTTGTACAACTATTAAAATCTATTTGTTTATTAAAAAGTAAGGTAGAATCCAAAGTAGAAAGTTCTATATTTTCAACTTCTTCAATAATTAATTTTATAGAGTTTTTTAGTAAAATAAGTTTTGAAATAGTTTCTTTATTTTTTATTTTTAAATTATTTGAAACTGAAGTTTCTTTTTGCAATTGTTTTTTATTTTCAAAAATTGTTTTAAAAAGATTTCTTCTAATTTTATTTTCAATATTTAGTTCATCAATATGTTTTTTTAGTTCCACTTTATATTTAAAGTTTATACTTTGCAAAAAGTTATTAGTTTGTTTTTGAATTTGTTTTAAATATTCTAAGTTTTTACAGGCTTCATCATATTCTAAATATAAATTTTCTTTTTTTCTTATAATTATTGTAAGAAGATGGTGAGAATCTAACATTCCAAAACTTGGAATATCAACTTTTTCTAAAATTGTTGATTTTTGTGTATTTATAAAATTTAAGATAAATTCTTCTGTATCAAAATTTTCCAAGTTTAGTGCTTGAGTTGGGCAAATACCAATACAATCCCCACACTCAATACATCTATTTTCAAAGAGTTTAATTTTTTCTTTTTGTAAACCTAAAGCCATTTCAGAACATCTGCTAAAGCATAAATCACATTCATTGAAAAAATATTCATTTCTTAAACACTTTAGAGTATTTAATGAAAAAAGCTCTTTTTTTTGTAAAAAATTGTTATGCAAAGTTAAACACCTCTTTTATTATCCCAAACTCTTATATGTAATCTATCACAATATTTAAAGCCACTTTCAAGTGCAAGATTTATTACTGCTTCACTATTTTCATTCATTTGTAAAGCAGTATCTCCCATAGGCATAAGATAAACTTCTACTTTTGGAATTTGCTTTAAAATTTCATCTATTTCCTCTTTTGCTTTTACTAAAAAATCTTTATTTATTACAAATTTTAAATATTTATCTTCACAGTTATTAATAATTTGTGTTAAAGTTTTTATATTAACTCTTTTTTTTAGAGGTTCTAAAGAGTTACTTAATTTTACACTCATAGAAAAAAGAATCTTTTTTTGATACTCTTGTGTAATTTGCATATTTAAAGAAGCATTAGTTTCAAGTGTAACTGTATATTCATTTTCAATATAATATTTTAAAACTTTTTGAAACTCTTCATTTTTCCAATATAATAAAGGCTCTCCACCTGTTATTACAATATCACATTTGTATGAAGGAAGAAAAGTATTTACTTTTAATATTAGTTCTTTTGCAGAAGAAAAAGTATGCCATTGGTCTTTAAATGCAGGATCAACAGCATAATATGAATCGCATGAACACTTTTTTACACCACTTGGAGTTTCATATTCAACAGCAAAACCTTCACATCTAAAATTACATTTACCAAATCTTATAAAAACAGAAGGGGAACCAACTCTTTTCCCTTCTCCTTGTATTGTTGGCCCAAAGATTTCATTTACTTCAAGCATAAAAAGTGCTCTTACTTTTTGGCGTTTCTAAAAACTCCACATGGGATACTTTTATCCCTAGATGATTCATTTTTTCTTGAACTATTTTTAAAAACCAAGCTGAAAGATTTTCACTAGTAGGAACAAAATCAACTAATACATAGCCTTCATATAACTCTTTTATATAATGTTCATCATTTGAAAATTTTGTTAAATCAACTAAATAATACCCTTGCTCAAAGTTTATAAGTTCTTCTTTTTTTACTTTTGGTAAAAGTGTTTGAAAAAGTGGATCATTTATATCTAAAATAAATTTATGGTCTAATACATCATCTATAAAAGCTTTAAACCAATTTAGATGTTTAAAATCTGTAACCATCCCATCTTGCAATTTTGAAGCTTCCAAATATACTAAAATTTTACCTTGATGACCGTGCAAATGTCTACACTTTAAACATCCATCTAAAGAAAAGTCAGTATTTAAAGTCTGTGACCAAACCCTATGCCCATAGCAAAATTCAAACTCTTTTGATATTTTCCAATGCATTATAAAACCTTATAAGGAATTTTATCTTCACAATTTGCTTTTTTAAATCCATTTAATCTTAATCTACAACTATCACAAACCCCACAAGCTTCCTCTTCTTCTTTGTAACAAGACCAAGTTAAATGTAGTGGCACATTAAGTTCAATAGCTTTTAATACAATTTCATTTTTCATTAAATGAACAAGTGGAGTTTTTATTTGTATTTTTGTTGTCTCTTTTGTTCCTGTATTTATACTATTTGTAATTGAACTTATAAACTCTTCTGTACAATCAGGATAACCAGAGCTATCCTCTTCAACAACACCAATATAAATAGCTTCAGTATTTTCTTTTTCAGCAATTGCTGCTGCAATTGATAAGAAAATCCCATTTCTAAAAGGAACATAAGTAACAGGAACACCAGCTTCAATTCCACCTATTGGAACTTCAATTGATTTATCAGTTAATGCACTTGCTCCAATTTGAGTAAAAAATGGAATATCAATTTCGTATTTTTCTTTAATTTGTAAATCTTCACAAATATCTCTAAAGGCTTTTAGTTCTCTAGTTTCTGTTCTTTGTCCATAATTGAAATGAACAGCAATAATTTCATAACCTTCATTTTTTGCAATATAACTACTTAAAGTAGAGTCCATCCCTCCACTTAATATACATACAGCTTTTTTCATTTTGTTAAAAAATCCTTTTTCTCTTCTGTAAAGAATTTCCAATCTATTGGTAAGATTTTAATTTTTTCATCTTTTTTGATTTTTTCTACATTTTCATCTAAAACAATTATAGAGTTTGCAGTAGCTAGTGTTGAAACCATACCAGGAGTTCTTTTTTGAGAAGGAGTAAAATATTCTCCATCAAAAAAACCTGGAATAATAGTAATTCTTCCTTTTTTATTATTAAAGTTTTCAGCCATTTTTGCATAGATAAAATTATGATAAATTTGTGAAGAACCAAGAAGTTTTTGTATAATCAATCTTCCAAATAGTTCAAAAACTAAAGTTGAAGCTAAAGGATTACCTGGAAGATTTAAAATATATGTATCTTCTATTTTTCCAAAAACTGTTGGTTTTCCTGGTTTTATTTTAATTCCATCAAAAATAGCTTTAAACCCTAAAGTATTAAAAGCCTCTTTTGTAAAATCAGCATCTCCAACACTTACTCCACCAGAAGTAATAATTAAATCAGCATCCAAAGAGTTTTGTATTAATTCTTTAATTGCTTCAATACTATCTTTTGCTTGTCCCATAAAAGTAACTTCACATCCAAGCTCTTTTGCCCTTGCTATAAAAGTTGGAGTATTTGAATTATAAATTTGATAATCTTCTATTTTTTCATAATGAAGTTTTAACTCTTCTCCTGAAGCAAAAACTGCAACTTTAGGTTTTTTATAAACTTTTATATGTGAAATTCCTTGAGATGAAAGTAGGGTGATTTTGGCAAAATTTATTTTTTGTCCTTTTTTTATTAATAATTCACCTAATTTTATATCTTCACCAATAAATCTAATATGTTGAAACTCATTTACATTTTTTGTAATTTCTATTTTATTGTTATTTATAATTGTCTCTTCTTTTGGTATTATAGCTGTGGCATTATATGGAACTTTTGCACCAGTCATTATTTTTACACAAGTGGCAGTATCTAACTGTATATCTTTATTATCTCCTGCAAAAACTGTATCAACTACTTCCAATGGTTTATTATAATCTTCATATCTAATAGCATATCCATCCATTGCAGAATTATTAAATTTTGGTAGTGCATAAGTAGAAAATATCTCTTGGGCGCAAATTCTATTGATACTTTTTTCAATAGGAATTATTTCAAAACCTAAGTTTTTTTCCAAATTATAGATAATTTCTAATGTATCATTTACACTTAAAGCCATATAACTCCTTTACTAATACCTTATGACAAGTTTGCTATAATACCAAAATTTTTTAAAAGAGAGATAAACAATGGAAATTATGCAAGAAGCAGTAACAACTCATATCTATGCTATATATATCTTTTTAGCAATTATTTTATTTAATTTTTACAGTGTAGTTACACAAAAAGATTTTATAAAATTAGCTAAAAGACTAAAATTTATGACTCCTATGTATCATCTATCAAATGCAATTATTATGTACACAGGAGCAATAGTTTCAGCATATGCAAAAAACTTTAGTTTAACAGTTGTTTTAATGATAGCTGCTTCAATATTTTTATTAGTAATTGAGATAAAAAGATATAAGAAGATGAGAATTATAAAAAGTAATGAACTTAAACTTCAAGAAGAATTTATTCCTTATGCAAAAAAGATTTATACAATTGAAGTTAGTGTTTTAGTTTTTGTATATATTATTTCTAAGGTATTTTAATGCAATACACATATGATGAAAATGCTGGAATAGTTCAACTTATTTTAGACAATGATAATTATAAACATTTAATAAAAGCTAGAAGGCAAAAAGTAGGGGATTTTTTATCTTTTAGAAATCTAAAAAATAGTTTTTTATATAATTATAAAATTATCTCAATTGATAAAAAAAGTGCAACATTGGAACTTTTCTCTTCTGAAGAAAAAGAAGTAGAAGTTGAAAAAAAACTTCATCTTGGTTGGTGCATTGTTGATCCAAAAACTGTAGAAAAAGAGTTGCCTTATTTAAATGAATTAGGAGTTGATAAAATCACTTTTTTCCCTAGTGATTATTCTCAAAAGAATTTTAAATTAAATTTTGAAAAATTAGAGAAAATTTTAATAAACTCTTCTCAACAATGTGGAAGAAGTTCTATTATAAAACTTGAAAGTGAAAAAAGCTTAAAAGAGTTTATCCTAAAAAATCCAGAAGCATATATGTTAAATTTCTCTTTAAAAACAGTTGATAGTGTAAAAGAAGAGATAAATACTATAATTATTGGTTGTGAAGGTGGTTTTTCAAAAGCTGAAATTCAAAGTTTTAATCAAGAAAAAATAGTAGGTTTTAAAACACCATTAATTTTAAAATCTCAAACTGCAATTAGTGCAGTTGCTTCAAAAATTATAATTTAAAAGATAAACTTTTAAAGTTTATCTTTTAATTGTTCTTACCAGCTTCTTACAATAGAGTGGCATCTAGAACATGCATTTAAAATATCAGAGTATGCATTTGCAGCATTTAAATATGCTTTATCATCTAGATTTAATTCTAATATATTAATATCTAAGTTAATTCTTTTTGCAGCATTTGAAGCAACATTTACCATATGTTTTTTATCTTTTGGTAAATATTGAGCGATTACTTTTTCTTCAGAAAATAATTTATTCCCATCTTTTACAAGTTTAACTCCACTTCTAATTAATTCAACATTATTATTTAAAAATCCTTGTTGAATTTGAGTCATACCTTGCTCCATGATAGACATAGATTTTTGCATAACATCTTGAGCATTAGCCACACCAAGAGCTAATGTACATGCTAATACGATTTTTCCTAACTTCATATTTGTCCCTTTATTTTTTGTTACAAAAATGTTACTATTTAATGCGTTAAACTGTACTTAAGTTTTATAAAAAGATTTAATAATTAAAAAAATAAAATAATTTTTAGTAAAAAAGTAGCAATAATAAAAAAAGGAGATTAGAAAGCCTAATCTCCTTTTAGATTTTTAAGAAAGAGGTTCTTAGTGAACATCTCTCCATTTGCTTGCTTTCCATAACCATGCAAAGATAGCAAAAATTACTAAGTAAATTAAGAATTTAGGACCTAAAGCTTCTCTTTCAGCTTTTTTAGAATCACCAACTTCTTGCATATATGCCACAACTTGTTGTTCAGCTTCTTGAGTTAAACCAACTCTTGGCATAGCTGTACCTTCTAAGTGTTTTTGTGGGTCATTTACAAAAGTATGTAAGTAAGACTCACCTCTACTTCTGATATATTGAGATAAATCAGGAGGTAATTTACCCATATATGCTTTGATATGTTCATTTGGAGTTTTAGCAGCCATAGAACCACCTTTCATATCTCCATATTTAATACCATGACATCTTTGACAAGCATCAGTAAATACTTCTTTGTTTGTCATTTTTTCTGGTGCAATTGATTGTAAATATGCTACCATATCTGCAATCTCTTGTGGTTGCATCCAATCATAACTTGGCATTGGATGAACTCTACCATCAACAAATTTATGCTCAACTTTTGAAGCTTTTGCAGGATTTTTAATAAATGCAGCTAAATATTCAGCATTATATAATTTCCCAGAAGAACTTAAATCTGGTGGAACAACTCCATAGCTAGCAGCTGCAGTTGCATCATCCATAACAGGAGGGAATCCCTCTTTATTAATCGAGTGACAAGCAGTACAGTTTGCTTGAACTAAAGATGCACCATTTGCAGCATCACCTTTTAGTCCTCCTAATCCATCAACATCTTTAAATTGATAGTCAGCAGCTTCAACATGTGGGTGCATTTGTGAGTGAGCGAATGGTTCAACTCCCCAGTAAGTAATAAGTGTAAAAACTACTACTACTGCTAATATTTTTAATTCTCTCATTATGCACCTCTCTTTTTAGCATCTGCTTTTGTGATAATTGGTAATACTAAGAATAAGATAATAAATAACATAGCTGAAACAAATCCAACCCATGCATTGATACCTGTTGGAGGTAATTTACCATAAACAGTTAATACTATTAAATCAACCATTAAAATCCAGAACCATACATTAAATCCAGGTCTTTTATAAGCTGGTAAAACAGCAGGATCTCTATCTAAAAATGGTAATAATAAGAAAATAGCATTTGCAAAACCAAATGCAGCTAATCCAATATCAAATGCTTTAATAGGACCAACATCAAAGAAGAAACCTCTTAATACTTCATATGACCATAAGAAATACCACTCTGGGTAAATATGTGCAGGAGTAACCATATTATCTGCTGGATCAAAGTTTACTGGGTCCATAGCAAAGTTATAATGGAAGAATACTAAATAGAAATAGAAAATTAAGAAAATTCCTAATACAGCTAAATCTTTAGAGATAAAAATTGGCCAGAAAGGAATAACTTTAGACTCTTTTTTATTTCCACTTAAATATTTTTCAGCTTCAGCATCAAAATCAATATCTTCAGAAGATTGGTTATTAACGTGAGGAATTCTTAATGTATAGAAGTGTAATCCAATTAGACCCATAATAACAATAGGTAATAAGAATACGTGTAACATAAAGAATCTTGTTAATGTAGCATCAGCAACGTTAAAGTCACCTCTAATCCATACAACAAGAGCATCTCCAATAATAGGAACACCACCAAATAGGTTTGTAATAACCATTGCAGCCCAGTAAGACATTTGTCCCCATGGTAACATATATCCAGAGAATCCAGCAGCAGAGAATGTCATAAATAATAACATACCTGAAATCCAAATCATCTCTCTACCTTGTTTATAAGAACCATAATAAATTCCTGTAAACATGTGAATATAAATAATTAAGAATACAACAGAAGCTGCAACACCATGCATATGTCTAAATAACCAACCATATGCAACTTCTTGCATAATTGTGTAATTAACTGAATCAAAAGCTAGATTTACATCAGGCTTGTAATACATCATTAAAAATAGACCAGAAATTACTAATATACCAAAAGTAGTAGCTAGTAATACACCCATTGCCCATAAGAAGTTAATATCTTTTGGAATCCAATACTCAGTCATTAAAACTTTGTTTAGTGCTGTAGTGTTTAATCTTTGATCTAACCACTCACCAACAGAGTTTGCTTTAGTAAATTTTGCCATTACTTAACTCCTTATGCCTTCATCGCAGAAGCGATTTTTTTGTATTCTGGACCTTCTTCACCTAAAGTAAGAGTATTCCCAGAAACACTAAATGGAGGTAAATCAAGAGGTCTTGGAGGAGGTCCAAATACTTGCTTACCACTTGCATCAAATTCTCCCCCGTGACATGCGCATTTCCACATAGATTTTTTCCATGCAGGAATACATCCTAGGTGAGTACATAGACCTATAGCAATTGTAAATCTATCATTTCCAATTACTAAATCTCTATCAGAATTTTCCATTTCAGCAGTTTTTTTAAGCACAAAAATCGGTTTCCCTCTCCACATGATTGTACTTGGTTCACCAGCTTTAATTCCACTAAGATCAACCTTAGTAAAACCACCTGCTAGTACGCTTGGTAGTGGATCCCATACCTTCTTCATCCCAACTAAAGAAGCGGCACCACCAACTGCAGCAACTGCAGCAAACGTATAACCAAGAAAATCTCGTCTATTTGTATCGTTAGACATTTATCTTCCTTATTTTAAAATAAAATTCATATATTATATTAATAATTTTCTTAAAGTGTTATGACGTAGGTCAAATTGAGCTATTTTAAAGCTATTTTGTGAGGAAAATACACAGTGGATATATAAGAGTAAGTTATTAATGTATAGAAATGCTCACTAGAGAGACTATTTCTCTCTAATGAAATTTACAATTTCTTTTTCTATATCTTCTTTATTAATAACCAAATTATGGATTATTTTTGCAGAAAATAATTCTTTAATACTTTCAGGTAATTTAGCATTGTATCTAGAAGAAATTTCTTCTAAAGCTTCTTTGTCAGAATATTTAATATTATTTTCATTTAAAGCATTTAAAACTGTTGGTGAAAACTTTGTCCATTCAGCAGTTGAGTAAATAACTGTTTTTAAATTTTTTTGTTTTAAATTTTCATAAGCTTTTAAACAAGTAGCTGTATGTGGGTCCATTAAATACCCTTGATCTAAAAATTCTTTTATTTTTTTAGCTCCAAAAGCATCATCTGAATAAATAGCACTAAACTCTTCTTGTAAAAGTTTTGTCTCTTCATTTGATAATGTAAAGATATTTTCATTATTTAAAGAATCAAAAATCTCTTTTGTTCTTTTTGCTCCAAATAAGTCAAAAATAACTCTTTCAATATTTGAAGATTTTAAAATATCCATAGCGGGTGATTTAGTAAGAATTAATTTTTTATCTCTTATATCATATACCCCTGTATTTAACCATTGAGTTAAAATATTATTTTCATTTGAAGCTACTAAAAGTTTTTCAATTGGTAACCCCATTTTTTTAGCATAATATCCTCCAAGTACATTTCCAAAGTTACCACTTGGTACTACTAAATAAATTTTTTCACCAAATTTAATTTCATCTTGTTTTAATAATTCAATATATGAATGGAAATGATAAATAATTTGGAAAATAATTCTTCCAAAATTTACAGAGTTTGCAGCACTTAATTTAATCCCATCATTTTCTAATTCTTGTTTAAAAGATTTTGAGGCTAAAAGGTTTTTTAATGCAGTTTGAGCATCATCAAAATTACCTTTTATTCCAATGATTTTTTGATTTTCTCCATCTTCACAAACCATTTGTAATCTTTGAACATCAGATGTTCCTCCATCTGGATATAAACAAGCGATTTTAATATTTTCTTTATTTTTAAAAGTATTAAGAGCAGCAGGTCCTGTATCTCCTGATGTTGCTGCTAAAATAAGATATTTTTCATCTCTTTTTTTAGCAATTGAAGAAAGAATTGAACCAAAAGGTTGTAAAGCCATATCTTTAAAAGCTCTTGTTGGTCCATGATATTGTTCATGTACAAATAAATCCTCTTTTACTTTTACCACTGGACAAGGATTATTTTTATCATCAAAGTTATCATATAAAGCTAAGGCTTTATTTATCTCTTCTTCTTCAATATCAATTTCAAATGCTTTTAAAATATCATAAGCAAGCTCTTTATAGCTTTTATTGATATGATTTAAAATGAAGTTTTCTTCTAATTTTGGTAACTGTTTTGGTACATATAATCCACCAAATGAAGCACTTGGATTTAAAATTGCTTCACTAAAAGTTACTTCTTTTGGATGAATTCCGTCATTTCCTCTTGTTTCAATAAAATTCATAATATCCCTTCTTTATTTTTCATTTAATAATTTTTCTATATCTATACCGTTATTATTGCCATCTTTTCTTATAAATTGTGTACCTATTCCATCACTTGTAAAAAGTTCTAATAAAATTGAGTGTTCAACTCTACCATCAATAATATGAGCTTTATTAACTCCATTATAAATAGCATCAATGCAAGAATCAACTTTAGGTATCATTCCTCCTGCAATTGTCCCATCTGCTTTATAGTTTTCAACATCATTTTGATCTAAAGAGTTTAGAAGATTTCCTTGTTTATCTAAAACTCCAACTGTATCAGTTAAAAATAGAACTTTTTGTGCTTTTAAAGCTTGTGCAACTTTGCTTGCTGCCACATCAGCATTTATATTAAATCCTGGATGATTTGGTTCAGCACTATCTGCAATTGGAGCAATAACAGGGATAAATCCCTCTTTAATCAAGTTATTTATAATTGTTCCATTTACTTCAGTTATCACACCAGTATAACCAAATTTTCCATTATCTTTAGGTGTAGCTTTTATAATTGAAGAATCTTTTCCTGAAATTCCAATTGCTTTTGCTCCATGATGATTTAATAGTGAAGTGATATTTTTATTTATCTCACCACTTAAAACCATTTCAACTACTCTCATAGTCTCTTTACTTGTAACTCTATGTCCATCAACAAACTCAGAGTGAATTTCCAATTTATTTAATAATTCAGAAATTCTAGCGCCCCCACCATGAACTATTACAGGGTTCATCCCAACAAGTTTTAATAACACAATATCTTCTGCGAATTTTTCTTGTAATTCAGGAGAAGTTTGTGCAGAACCACCATATTTTATAACAATTGTTTTTCCATAAAATTTTTTAATGTGAGGAATAGCATCAAGTAGAACTTGAACCTTTTGATGTTTCTTTTGCATAACGTTTCCTAGGATAATTTTAAGGCATAAATTATATCTAAAAGATTCTTAATGGGAATAGTGAAAAAAGAAGTAGTATTTTTCTACTTCTTTTCTAAAAGTTTTGTAGTAAAGGCTACTACTTTATTTCTTCCTGTTTCTTTAGCTTCATATAAAGCTAAATCGGCATATTTTATACACTCTTTTACATTTTTATGATCTTTTGGATACATAGATGTTCCAATACTCATAGTTTTAGTAATTGTTGTATTTCCAGCAGGAATTTTTTTAAGAGTAAAGGCTTCTTTAATTTTAAGTGCAATTCTTTCAACTGAAGATTCATCGCAGTTATATAACAATACAATAAACTCTTCACCTCCAAATCTTACTACAATATCTGATTCTCTTGTGTTTTCAAGTAAAGTTTCAGCTACTATTTTAATAGCATTATCTCCCACATCATGTCCATATGTATCATTAACCATTTTAAAATGATCAATATCTAGCATAAGTACACCAAAAGTAATATTTGCTCTTGTTGCTTGTGCAGTTATTTTATCAATAGAGTCATCTAAATATTTTCTATTGTATAGTCCTGTTAATGGGTCTGTTCTTGCATTTAATTCAAGAATATTCATCAGTTTTTTGCTAACAATTACTGTTTTTGCTGAATCTATATAATCTTGAATATAAGGTATAATTTCTCTTATTCTTTGTGTTTCTTTAACTGAATCAGTATAAATAGACACAATTAAATCAAGCTCATTTGAAATTGAGTATGGAATACAAAAATAGTTTGTCTCTTCACAATCTTTACAAGAAGAACAAACATTTTTAAATTGTGTTGAATCAATTATCGTATTTGTTCTATCTGCTCTACATCCTGTATCTACAATATTGCAATACATTTTATTTTGAACATAAACTACACTTACTTTATTATGTATAGTATCTGATTCAAAGAAGTTAAAGTTTTGAATATCTAATTTATCTCTAAATACATGGGCAAGTCTTGAATAAATTTCATCTAAAGTTTCATCATATTCAATTGTTTTTCTAAATCTATAAACATCAGATAATCTATCTACTGTATTTTTTACATTTATTAAGTGGTCTTTTTCTTCACTTAAATTATCTGATAAGAAAATAGAAATTTTTGAATCAATTGCATCTAAAGTTATTTCTAGTTTTTCAAGTAAACCATTAATCCATGAAGCAACATCTTTTGACTCTTTACCTCTGGCATTTTCAATTCTATGTGAATAATCTCCACTTTGAGCTTTGTTCATTACATTTTTAATCTCATCAAATAAACTTAAAAATGGTGAAATTAAAAAATTAATTAAGAAGATAATTATTACCATTAAAACAAGAGCAATTATAGCTGTATGTGTAACAGTTGTAATTCCCACTTCTTTTGAATCATCTATTGACATAGTAATAGTAATAGCCCCTAAAGTATCCCCTTCTTTAGCATTTGTATGACATTTCATACAGTCAATTTTTCCTTGACTTGTAGCTTTATATGGAATTGTAATTCTATAATGACTTTTTGAAAAGATATTTTCAGTTACTACTCTTTTTACTTCACCGTTATTTAAAACTTCATTATCTATTTCATCTCTGGCTATTTCATTATTAAATCCTATTCCAAACATATCAACTACATCTTTACCTCTACTTAACCAAATCTTATCTATATTTGGTAAGTCCTCTAATTGACTTAAAAAAAGCTCTCTATTTTCGATAACACCAGTTACCATCTGTGAGGTTAAAGAGTGTTCAATTGTTTTAGCTATAGAATGTGCTTTATCATCAATATTCTTAATACCATAGTCTCTAAAATTATAAATTAAATTTACAATTAATAAAACAAACATCGAAAAAGTGATAAAAATAACTAGAAAAATAATTTTATTCTTTGTCTGCATATACGCAACTCCCCAAAAAAATAATAAACTTAATAATATCATTATATTAATAAAATAAGTTAATATTAAAGTTAAAATATAGAAAAATTTATAATTTCTTTTGTATTATTAACAAATGAAACAATATTTAGCATTAAAAGCAAGTGCAGGAAGTGGTAAAACTTTTGCATTAACTGTACGATATATTACCTTACTTTTAAAAGGTGCAAATCCTAGTGAAATTTTAACTTTAACTTTTACAAATAAAGCTGCAAATGAAATGAGTGAAAGGATATATAAAACTTTGCAGACTTTAGGTGATGATGAAGCATATTTAAGTGCAATTCAACTAGAAGCAGGGATTTTAAAAGAAGAGATTTTAGGTAAAAAAAATCTATTATTAAAGCAATTTACTAATGCTACTTTATCTATATATACAATTGATAAGTTTGTAAATAAAATTCTAAGGGAATTTTGTGGGTATATTGGAATAGGTGATGATTTTGATATAAAAGAAGATGATGTAGAAAAACTAAGTTATAACTTTTTAAAATCATTAAATTTAGAAGATTTTGATAAGCTTATTGAGTTTTCATGGTATGAAAATAAAAAGTTTAACTCTTTATTTGAACTTTTTAAATTATTAATTGAAAAAAATGAGACAATAACTACTGTTAATGTAGATGCAACTTTAATTACTTTACAAAAGCAAGAGATTTTAAAATATGCTTTTAAAATAAAAGAATTAGTATTAAATTGCTCTATTGCTTCAGCTTCAGCAAAAAAAGCAGTAGATTTTGAAACTTTTGAAGATTTACTTGGAAGAACTTGGCTAGAAAAAACAAGTGTTAGTGAATATAGCTATTTTAAAAAATTTGCAGATGACTTAATGCAAGAGAATTTTCTAAATTTAAAAGAAGAACTTTCAAAATATTATAAATTAAGAAGTGCATATTCTTTAAACAAACTTTTTGAGTTATTTACTAAGTTTAAAGAGTTTAAAACTTTTTATAATAAAAGTAAAAACTATTTAGAGTTTAATGATATTTCAAATTTAGTATATGAACTTTTAAGTTCAAAAATAGATAAAGAGTTTTTATATTTTAGGCTTGATGCTAAATATTCACATATTTTAATAGATGAGTTTCAAGATACTTCTCTTTTACAATATAATATTTTAAAACCTCTTATTGAAGAGATTTTATCAGGAAATAGTGAAAGATTTAAAACTTTTTTTTATGTGGGAGATACTAAGCAATCTATTTATAGATTTAGAGGTGGTAAAAGAGAGCTATTTGATTATGTGGCAAAAAGTAATCCTTTAATCAAAGTTGAAGTATTAAATACAAACTATAGGTCTTGTGAAAATATAGTAAATTATGTAAATTCACTTTTTAAACCTTTAGGAAATTATGAATATTATGACCAATTGTCTGTAAATAAAGAGGGATATGTTGAAGTAATAGAAGATAGTTCTTTAGAAGATGAGGAAGAAAAATTTAAAACAATAGCTTCTACAATTGCAACTTTAATACAAAAAGGTGTAAATAGTAATGATATTGCAATTTTAACATATACAAACTCTGATGTATTAGCTTTATATTCATACTTAAGCGAAAAATTTCCTTCTTTAAAAATCTCAACTGAAATGACTTCAAAGCTTATAAATCAAGAAAATGTAAAAGCTGTTATAAATATGATAAAGTACCTTTTCTTTAATGAAGAAATATATAAAGAAAATGTAAATGCAATTGTAGGAAAAGCTCCTTTGTCAAAACTAGATTTAAAAGTTGATTTATATAAAAATACTTTACAAGAGGTTATAAAAACTATTGCAAATAATTTAAATTTAATGGATGAAAATGTAATTAAATTAATAGAAGAAAGCAGTAATTTTGAAAATATAGTAGAGTTTGTTTTTGATATAGATAAGCTTGAATCTTCTATGGTAAATAGTGAGCAAAGTGGTTTACAAATTTTAACTATATTTAAATCAAAAGGTTTGGAGTTTCAAACGGTAATTTTGCTTGATAGAATAAAAAGAAAAACACCAGATAGAAGCTCTTTATTATTTGAATATGATGAGGTATATTTAAAAAATATCTATTATAAAATTAAGGATTTAGAAAATTATAATGAAAACTATAAAAAAGCTTTACAAAAAGAAAAAGCTTTAAGTTTTGATGATGAATTAAATATTTTATATGTGGCTTTAACAAGAGCAAAAGAGAATCTAATAATCTTTAAAAAACAAAAAAGTTCAGTTTTTGATATTTTAGATATAAAACCTTTAATTATCGGTTCGATAATTGAAAGTTCAAAACAATCAAAAAATTATGAAAAACAACAAAAAGTAGTTTATACTAAACTTGATTTGGGTAAACAAGACAATATTATAAAAAAAGAAGATGATGAAAAAGATTATTCAAACTCTTTATATAATAGATATTTTGGTTTAGCAACTCATTACTGCTTAGAAATGTTAGCAGATTTTACAACTGAGAGTTTAGAAAAAGCCTTAGGTTTAGCTATTTATAAATATTCACAATATTTAAGTGAAAATGATTTTAAGCTAATAAAACAAAGAATTCTTTTAATGTTTGAAAATATACACTTTCAAGACTTAATTAAAGATGCCAATTTTATAAGTGAACAAGCTATTTTATATAATGGTGAAATAAAGATTATTGATTTACTTTTAGAAAAACAAAATAGATATTATATTTTAGATTATAAAACTACAAAAGAAGAGATGAGTGAGCATATAACTCAAGTAAGTACATATGTAAAAGCTATAAAAGATATAGTTAAGTGTGATGAGGTTGAGGGATATTTACTTTATTTAAAAGAAGATAGTTTTAATATTAAAAAAGTTTAAATAGAAAAGAACTCTTTTCTATTTAATTTAAAAAATATCTAATTGAAGCAAAAGCATAAGGTTGAGCACTTTTGATTTTTTCTAAGTGCTTTTCATCTGTAATTCCTCCAAGAGCAATAATATCTATATCTTCATATAATCTTACAGCCTCTTTTAGTTTTTGAATTCCTTTAGGTTCACCTTTATTTATTACTTCAAAAATAGGAGAGTAAGTTACACAATTTGCATGAAGGTTTTGTGCTTTTTCTATATCGCTATATGAGTGGCATGAGATAACTGTATATAAATCTTTTTCTTTTGCATTTGAAATAAGAGAAAATTGTTCTGAATTTAGATGAACACCGTGAGCATTTAATTTGCAAGCAATTTCAATATTTGAGTTTATTAAAATAGTTTCTATATCAAACTCTTTACATACTTCTACAAAAATTTCTGCTAATTCTTCAAAATTATTTGATTGTTTATCTCTAAAACAAGCCATATTTACTTCATGATTTTTTAAAACTCTTGTTAAATTTTTTCTAAATAGGGTTGTGTCATTTGAGTAATACTTTGGGTCAGTTATTAAATACTGTTTCAACTTTTTTCTCTTTTTAAATTTTCTTAATTTTATAATGTTTAATATTAAGAATAATTAGCTAAAACAAGAGTTAAACTCTTGTTTTAATCTTGGTTAAATTTTGCTTTTTTAGCCTCTTGTACAATAATATTTGCAATATTATTTGTACTATTTGAAATATCAGTTGCTTTTCTTGCAACATTTGCATTTGTTTGAGTTAATTTATCTAAATCATTAACTGCATGATTTATCTGTTCAATTCCTTTTAATTGCTCATTTGAAACAGTTGTTACATGATTTATAATATCTGATGTTTCTTGGATATTATTTTTAAGTTTTTCATACCCTTTTATCATCTCATTTGCTATATCTTTTCCACTATTTGCTTTAACTGTTGCATTTTCTACTAACTCTTTAATCTCTTTTGCAGCTTCAGCACTTCTACTAGCTAGGTTTCTCACTTCTTGTGCAACAACCGCAAATCCTTTTCCAGCTTCACCTGCTGTTGCAGCTTCAACAGCTGCATTTAATGAAAGAATATTTGTTTGAAAAGCAATTTGATCAATAATTACAATAGCTTCAGCAATTGCATTTGTTTGTTCATTAATTTCATCCATTGAAACAGCAGTATTTTGAGCATATTTTTGCCCAGAAGCCACTTCTGAAAGAAGATTATTTGAGTTTTCTCTCATTTGATACATTGATTGTTGGCTATTTTTCATAGTTGAAGTTAATTCTTCAAGTGAAGCTGCTGTTTCTTCAAGTGAAGCTGCTTGTTCATTTGAGCTATTACTTAAATTTGAAATTATTTTATTTAGTTCTTGAGCACTTTTTTGTAGTTCTTGACCATTATTTAAATTTAGTTTTAACATTTGTGTAGCTGAACTACCTAAGAAATTACTATCATCATATAGTTTTTTAATATGGGCTTCAACACCTTTTACATCTAACTTTTTAGTATAGTCATAATTTGTATATGAATTTAAAAGTGTTTGAACATTTTGTATATGATTTGAAATATTAACTAACATATTATTTACAACTTCTTTTAGTTCATTTAACATTTTGTTATTTGAATTTTGAGTTATTTTTTTATCTAAAATACCCTTATTTACAGAATTTGCAACTTCTACTGTATTTTCAATAAGTTTATTATCAATATTGATATTCTCTTCAATTCTTTTTACATTTTCATTTATAACTTGTGACATTACTCCTATTTCATCATTTGATAAAACAGGAATTTGATTTGTTTTAGTTTTTTCATTATTTAAAAAAGCAAAGAAGTCATTTAATCCTGTTTGTAAGTTATGTAAAGGTTTAACAACAAGTTTTTTTATAATAAATAAAATAACCAATGCAAGAACACAAATAGACACAATACTTAAAACAGCAAGAATAATAGTAAAATCTTTACTTTCATGTAAAAAGTCTTCTTTTGTTGTTCCTAAAACTACTTTCCATCCTCTATCTTTATAATCTTCAAAAAGAATGATTTTTGTTTTTATTTCATTTGTTTTAGGGTCAGTCCATTTATATTCGATATTTCCTTTTTCATTATCAAACATTTTAAGAACATTTTTATCAGTATCTAATTTAAAAATATTCTCTTTTTCTTTTGTAGGATGAAGGATTAACTCACCTTTATTTTTCTCTTTTGTACTTACAATAAATAAGTATCCATTCTCTCCAACTTTTATATTTTTTAATTTTGCTTTAAAATCCTCAAAACTTTTTGTATAGTTGTATCCCACATATAAAATCCCAATAACTTTTCCATCTTTTATTATAGGATTATATACAGCCATATAATCACTACCAAATAAATGGGCACTTCCAAAATATTTTTTACCATTCATAATTGGTTCATATGCTGGAGATTTTTTACCTAAAAAAGTTCCTAAAGTTCTACTTCCATCAGGTCTTTTTAGTGAAGTTGTAACTCTTATAAAATCATCACCCATTCTAGCAAATACTGTTGCTGTTGAGCCTTTTAGTCTTGTATAGTTATCAACATAATCAAAATTATTGTTTAATTTTATGCCATTGTCAGTTATAAGAGGAGTATCTACTCCATTAACTTTAACTAATTTAGATTCATCTAATTCAATTCTTTCAAATTGTGAAGAAAAAGCTTGAAATAGACTATCTGCTGTATTTTTAAGTAAATCATCATAAGTTATAAAAGTATCTTTTATTTGATGTATTCTTTCTTGTAGTTGTGTTGTAACCTTTTCTGAAATCATAGATTTAGTATAAGCAGCACTAAAGATATTTATACTAACCAATAAAAAAGATAGCACAATTGCTAATAAAATGGTAGTTTTTGTAACTAAATTCATATTATTTAATCTATTTGTCATAACCTTACTCCTATTTAAGTAAATATTATTTTACCTTAATATAAATAATATATTATTTAAATTGATTAAAAAAATAATTTTAGATTATCATAATAAATAAGCACAAAAAAAGGGAGAGAAGCAATACTTCTCTCCCTTTTAAAAACTAAATAATTTAATTTTAGTGATCTTCGTGTTCCATCATAATTGAACCAGCAATATAAACATAAGTTAATATACTGAAGATAAATGCTTGTAATAAACCAAAAGCAGTTAGCATGAAGAAACCTGGAAGAGGTAAAATCCAAGGTACTAACATTAATAATACCATTAAGAACATATCATCCCCTCTAATTGAACCAAAAAGCCTAAATGATAATGATACGATTCTTGATAAATGAGAGATTATCTCAATTGGGAACATTAAAGGTGCTAATACAGGCATAGGACCCATAAAATGTTTAAAATAGTTAATAAAACCATTTTTCTTAATACCTAAATAGTTATAGTAAACAAAAACAATTAATGCTAAAGATAAAGTAAAGTTAATATTAGCAGTTGGTGCTTCAAAACCTGGAATAACACCTATCATATTACTAATAAAAATTACTAATGCTAAAGAAGCGATTAATGGCATATAAACTCTAGCATTCTTTTCACCCATAGTACCTTCACCTACGCTAATAATACCAGCGATGAATGCTTCCATAACGTTTTGTGAACCCGTTGGAACTAATTGCATTTTTCTTGTTGCAGCTCTTGCAACTAAGAAAATAATTCCAATAACTAAAATGTAATGAGATAAAACAATCCACTCTTGTCCGTGCCCACCAATAGCACCCAAGAATGTAAATAATCTTCCTTCCATTTTCTTCCTTTTTCCTAGTTTTCTATTTTATTTTTCAATATGCCCAGTATTATATGATTTATTTACTAAAAAATTGATAAATAACTATATACAAAAATTAGATTTGTTTAAATCTGTAACCTTTTTCTTTTAACTTCTCTTTTATTAACTTTTGATGTTCTTCACCTTTTGTTTCTAATGCAATAGTAACATAAGCTTCACCAAACTCCAGTTTTACCGAGTTTCTATCAAAATCAATCTGTACAATATTTGTAGAACATTCTGTAAAAATATTTGTTAAATTCATAAGTGCTCCTGGCTTATCCATAAGTGTTACGATAAGGTTCAGTTTTCTATATGATTTTACAAGTCCTTTTTCTATAATTTGTGATAACATAGTAACATCAATATTACCACCACTTACTATTGCACAAACTTTAGAGTCTTCAATCTCAATTTTTTCATGCATAATAGCAGCAGTTGCAGCAGCTCCCGCTCCTTCAACCACAAGTTTATGTTTTTCTAATAAAAATAAAATTGCATTTGCTATTTCATTGTCAGTTACTTCAACTATATGATCAACATAATCTAAAATAATATCTAATAGTTTTGGATTTACATCTCTTACTGCTATTCCATCTGCAATAGTTCTAACAGAAGCAGAATCAATTGGCATATGCGCTTTATATGACTCTTTCATACCCCTTGCACCACTTGCAACAACACCTATTATTTTTATATCTGGATTTATGCTTTTTGCAGCAATTGCTATACCAGAGATAAGACCACCACCTCCAATTGGTACAATAATTTGTTTTAAATCAGGAATTTCATTTAGAATTTCTAAAGAGATAGTTCCTTGACCTGCAATTACATCATCATCAGCAAAAGGATGAATAAACTCCACATTATTTTCTTCTTTAAACTTCATTGCTGCTGCGTAAGCTTCATCAAAGTTTTCACCATGTAATACTACATTAGCTCCATAAGATTTCACACCTGATACTTTTGTAAGTGGTGTTGCTTCTGGCATAAAAATAGTTGCTTCACAACCAAATTTACTAGCTGCATAAGCAACTCCTTGTGCGTGATTTCCTGCACTAGCTGCTACTACACCTTTATTTCTTTTCTCTTGTGATAGATTTGCTATTCTATTATATGCACCTCTTAATTTAAAGCTTCCTGTTAATTGAAGATTATCTTTTTTTAGATAAATCTCACTATTGAAAATTTCACTTAAAATTGGAGCTTTTGATAAAGGAGTCTCTTGTACTACGTTTTCTAAATTTTTTTTGGCTTCTTTTATTTGGTCTATTGTAATCATTTTTCTAGCTTTATTCTTTTTTGGGAATAATATCGAAAATTTGTTTTTATGGAAATTAAAGAAATATAATAACTTTTATGATAGTATTACAAAAAAATTAAAGGGCATTATTGAAATTTACTTATGTGACACTGTTTCCTAATTTAATTGAACCATATTTTTATGATTCGATTTTAAAAAGAGCAATTGAATCTAAGCTTATAAGTTATGAATTTTATAATCCTAGAGATTTTACAAAAGATAAACATAAAAAAGTAGATAAAGTTATGGTTGGTGGTGGAGCAGGTATGCTTATGACTTGTCAGCCTCTTTTTGATTGTTTAGATGAAATAAAAAGAAAAAATAAAGATGCATATATCATCTTTCCTTTAGCTGCTGCAAAACCTTTTAAACAAAATGATGCTAAAAGATTGGCAAAAAAGAAAAATATTGTTTTTGTTAGTGGAAGATATGAAGGAATTGATGAAAGAGTTATTGAAAAATATGCAAATGAAGTTTTTTCTATTGGAGAATTTGTATTAACAGGGGGAGAATTACCCTCTTTAGTAATGAGTGATGCAATTTCTAGAAATATTGAAAATGTGCTTGGAAATGCCCAATCTTTGGACTATGAAAGCTACGAAAACAATCTTTTAGAAGCACCATCTTTTACAAAACCTGAAATTTTCCAAAATTTAAGTGTAGTTAAAGAATTCTTAAAGGGAAATCATAGTAAAATTTCCGACTTAAAATTCCAGATGTCAATTTGTAAAACAAAATATTATAGACCCAATAAGGAAAAGAGATGAAAAATAGATATATTGCTAGCTTTGAGGCAGCTCAATTAGAAACTAAAGAGATTCCTCAATTTAGAGCAGGAGACACTGTAAGACTTGGTGTTGAAATTAAAGAAGGTGAGAAAAAAAGAGTTCAAACTTACGAAGGTGTTGTAATTGCAAGACATGGTGAAGGAACTTCTGCAACATTTACAGTTAGAAAAATTGCTGCTAACTCTGTTGGTGTAGAGAGAATTTTCCCATTATATACTGACTCAATTAAAACTTTTGAAGTTATCAGAAGAGGTAGAGTAAGAAGAGCTAAACTTCACTATCTAAGAGAATTAAGAGGAAAAGCTGCTAGAATTAAAGAGCTTAAAAGATAATCTAAACTAAGGCTAGTCCTTAGTTTTATTTTATGAATAAGACTTTAATTCATAGTGCACTCCTTTGTGAGTGCCAGATTCTAATAAATTACTACAAATTAAAACAAGACAAGAGTGTTCAAGGCTTTAAGCTTTTTTATAATGAAGAAATCGTTATTGCTGTATCTGGAATAGGTAAAGAAAATACTTTAAGTGCATTAGATTATGTTTTTAAAAACTTTCAAATTGACAAAGCAATTAATATTGGAACAGCTGGTTGCAAAGATAAAAAGATAAAAATTGGAACACTTTTTTGTACTAATAAAAACCTTGAAAATATTGCTTATGCAACTTTAAGCACTTTTGACATACCTATAAATGACCCTTTAAAAATTAAAACTACATTAATTGATATGGAAGCTATTTATTTTGAAGAAGTTTGTAAAAAATTTATAGATAATATTCTCATTTTAAAAGTTGTATCAGACCATTTGGATATAAAAATACCTAAAAAATCTTATATTATTGAGTTGATGCAAAATAGTTTTAAACAATGGAAAGATTTAATATGAGTTATAATATAAAATTTAATGAAAATATAGAAAAAACAAATTATAAAAATTTGGATTTAAAAACCCAAGAGTTTATTAAAGAAATAGCTTTAAAATATCAGTTCTCTTTTCAAGAATTACGACAGCTAATTGATTTTGCTATTGATTTTAAAATGTGGCATGAAGATGAGATAGAAGCTGTATTTAAAGAAGAATATGCCAATAAAAAACAAGCTTTTAATGATATACGAAAAAGATGGGAAGAGTTAAGAGTTCGGCCAAATTCATATAAAAATTTTTCAAAAGAGCTTTATAAAGATGATGTAAGAAAGTTCTCTTTTAGAACATATGAAGCTTCACAAGTGGCTTTAGGCTCTTGTCCTGTTGCAAGTGAAAATACTAGATGCTGTAATTTATTAACTTTAGATGCTGTGCAATCTTGTGGTTTTGACTGTTCTTATTGCTCAATTCAGTCTTTTTATAATCAAGATAAAATAGGCTTTGATAAGAATTTTAAAGATAATTTAAAAAATCTAAAATTAGACCCTAATGAGATTTATCATATAGGTACTGGTCAAAGTTCTGATTCTCTTATGTGGGGTAATAAAGAGGGTATTTTAGATGCTCTTTTTGAGTTTGCAAGAACAAATCCTAATGTAATACTAGAATTTAAAACAAAATCAAATAATATTAAATACTTTTTAGAAAATGAAGTTCCAAAAAATATTATTTGTACTTGGTCTTTAAATACTTCAACAATAATAGAAAATGAAGAACACTTAGCAGCAAGCTTGGAAAAAAGAATTGAAGCAGCAAAATTAGTAAGCCAAAAAGGTGTTCTTGTAGGGTTTCACTTTCATCCAATAGTTCATTATGAAAACTATTTAGAAGAGTATGGAAAAGTTTATCAAACCCTAATAGATACTTTTGAGCCTTCTAAGGTTGCATTGGTATCTTTTGGAACTTTAACTTTTATAAAACCAGTTATTCAAAAAATAAGAAGTAGAAACTTTAAATCAAAAATTCTTCAAATGCCTCTAAGTGATGCAAATGGTAAGCAATCTTATCCTTTAGAAGTAAAAAAAGAGATGTTTAAGCACGCTTATGAGAGTTTTAAACCTTGGCATAAAGAAGTATATTTTTATCTTTGTATGGAAGATGTATCTTTATGGAAAGAGGTATTTGGTTATGAATACATCTCAAATAATCAAATGGAAGAGTTTATGAAAATGAGTTATATGAATAAGATAAGGAAGTTATAAAACTAAACTTCCTTCATCCTTTTTTCAAACTCTGCGTTCATCTCTTCTAATTTAAGTTGTAAATCAAGTAATTGTGATTCTTTTTGAAATTTTTCCGTTGGATTTAATGTTGGAATTAAAGCTTCAAGCTCAGCTATTTCTTTTTTAAGAGGTGCTGTTTCTTTACTTTTTTGCGCAACTATTGCAGCTCTTAATCTTTTGCTTTCTTTTTTATTTACTTTTGGTTTTGCAACTGGTTTTTTTTCAGTTACACTATCATCATCCCAACCAATTTTTTCTAAGAACTCATCATAAGTTCCATTAAAATAATCTGCTCCATCATTTGTAAATACAATTAGTCTATCACAAACAGCTCTTAAAAGTTCTTCTGAGTGAGTTACAATAATACAAGAACCCTCAAAGGCTTTTATAGCATTTGTTAAAGCTTCAATTGAGTCTATATCTAAGTGGTTTGTAGGCTCATCAAGGAAAAGTAAATTTACATCTTGAGCAATAATTTTACCAAGCATTACTCTACTTTTTTCTCCCCCTGAAAGAAGAGAGATTTTTTTCTTTGCATTATCTTTACTAAACATCATTAGACCACAAATACTTCTAATTACAGGTTCTGAAAGTTTATTATTAACACTATATATTTCATCCATAATTGTATTATTTTGATTTAAATGAGAAATATTTGTTTGTCCAAAGTGCCCAAAAACACAACTTGGATGATAATCCACACTTCCAGATAGCTGTTTTAACTCACCTGCAATTACATTTAAAAGTGTAGATTTTCCCTTACCATTTTTTCCAATAATTCCTAAAGTTTCCCCTTTACTAAGTGCAAAAGTTATATCTTTAAATAGGATATTTTCAGGAGTATAACCAAAACTTAAATCTTTTACTTCAAGTAAAAATTTAGCAGCAGTATCTTTATAATTAAAATCAAAATTTAGATTTGAATCATATTCTAAATCATCCATTATGTCCATTTTTTCTAAGATTTTAACTTTTGATTGGGCAAGTGTTGCTGTTGCTGCTCTTGCTTTATTTTTAGCAATAAACTCTTCAAGTTCTTTGATTTTTTTCTCTTGAGCAATTTTTTGTTTTTCATAATGCTCTTCATTACTTGCAAGTTGTTCATAGAACTTTCTTGTTCCACCTTGTATCATAAATGCTGATTTTCTAATTATTCCTAAAGTATGTGTACAAACACTATCCATAAAGTCTCTATCGTGAGTGATAAGTATTACTTCCCCTTGGAAAGATTTTAAAAAGGCTTTTAGCCATCTAATTGATAAAATATCTAAGTAGTTTGTTGGCTCGTCTAATAAAAGCATATTTGGTTCTGTTAAAAGAAGCTTTGCAAGATTTATTCTAATTTGATAACCACCTGAGAAAGATTTTGGGTCTTTATCTAAATCTTCTTGAGTAAATCCTAGTCCAAATAGTATCTTTTCTGCTTTATAAATATTATATTTATCATCTTCACTTAAAGCTAAGGCAGTTTCATCAAGTAGTGTTTTTTCACTAAAATTAAAATACTGCTTTAATGCACCAATTTTATAACCTTTTGGAAAGTTAATATCTCCACTATCTGCGTGTTCTTCACCTAAAATAAGTTTAAATAAAGTTGATTTTCCTGTACCATTTCTTCCTACTAATCCAACTTTATCTCCTGAATTCAATCTAAGATTAAGCTCACTATAAAGCTCACTTGTTGGATAACTTTTTGATATATTTATTAGTTCTATCATGATTTTCTTTTTATATGAGATTTTATATTTTTTAAGTTTGCAATTATAAAATATAATGGGTTATATATTCATAAATTATCTATTTTTAGAATTAGAATTTTAAATTTTTATCAATTTTAATAAATAATTAAATAAGTTATGTTATGATTTTATTAAATTAATATTGGAGATGAATATGAAAAAAAAGATTTTTCTTACGTTTGTTGTTTCTGCTTTTTCAGTAGCAAATATTTATGGTAAAGATTTATCAGAAGTTAAAAATAGTGTTATTGAAGCACAAAAACTAAAACTTGCTGAAAATACAAAAAATAAAGGTTTTGGTCCCCAATCTCCTAGAGATATTGACTTAAAAAAAGGAAATAATAAAATCATATTTAGTTCTGCACCAGATTATACGAAAATGAATTTATGTAATATTCATTTTCATAAGAATGCAGAGCATAAAGGAGGAGAATTTAGCGTTTATGCAGGTAATGGAAATGGGAAAGGTTATGAAAGTGGATATAAATATTCTGGACTATTAAGTAAAAAAGAGTTAATTCCAACAAAAGAAAAAATTTGTCCAAATAAAAACGGGGAGTTAAAAGTAGGAGAAACTATTGAGGTTCATTATGTTCATTCTACTGCACAAGTTAAGCCAGGACCAACTTTGGGTGCTTGTTTAAGTGATTCAATTAAAAATCCTCAATTAAGAGTTGAAGCACAAGTATATGTTCTTGTAAATGATAAAAATGCTTTAGATTTTAATAAACTTGCAGAATATGGAACAAAAAAAGGTTACTATCAAGCTTTAAATATTCCAACAAATAGTGGAACACCTGTTTTATATGAAGGTTCAACTACAGGTCCTAGTTATAATGAAAAAGGTTCACCCCTGCAAGTTACTTGGAATGTACGTCCAAAAGTTCAAAAAGTTGATATTAATACAGTTGGACAATGGTGCAAGGGAAATACTTTTAACGAAGATCATGCCCATGGCGTAAGAAATTTAGTTACAAACCCAGATTTACTTTCAGAAATAAAATAAAAACATTAAGGTTATTTACCTTAATGTTAATAAAGAGTTTTCTACTTTTTCTAAGTGTTTATAAAATAGTATAAAACTAATAAGACTAATAATTAAAAATGGTGAAAAAGGAAGACTTATAATAGAAGTAAGAAACCATATCCAACCATAACTTGGCTTATATGTATTTTCTAAGTTATTTTCTTTTAGATAAGCTTTTACTTGTTTATTGATTTTTATAAGGGTTATTGGTATGGCTACAAAAGACCAAATAGGGATAATTTGTGTCCAAATCCAAAGGAAATTGATTTTTTTATTGATTTTTTTTATAAAACCTAGTTGTTTTAGTATAAGTATAAATATACAGATTGTTAAAACTAAAACTACAAAAGTTAATAATAATAGTTCAAATAAAGATTCTGCAGCTGCAACTGACATTCCTCCCATCATAGTATTCCTTTTATTTAAAAAATAAGCATATCAAGTCTATTCTTTAAAAAGTATAAATCCACCATTAACGAAATTTTTGCTAATATTTTTAAAAAATTTTAAAGAAGAGAGTGAAGTTGTTAGAGCCTATTATAAATTATATTGTAAGTACAGTTGGTGCCTTGGGGTATTTTGGGATATTTATTATGATGTTTTTGGAAAGTTCTTTTTTCCCTTTTCCAAGTGAAGTTGTAATGATACCAGCAGGATATTTAGCCTATAAAGGTGAGATGAATATTTTTATAGCTATTTTTTCAGGAATTGCTGGAAGTTTAGCAGGAGCTTTATTTAACTACTTTTTAGCCATAAAATATGGAAGAGCTTTTTTAGTTAAGTATGGAAAATACTTTTTTATAAGTGAAGATACTATTTTAAAAGTAGAAGACTTTTTTAAAGAACATGGACATATCTCTACTTTTTCAGGAAGACTAATTCCTGCTGTTAGGCAATATATCTCTTTTCCAGCAGGACTTGCAAAGATGAATCTTTTTACTTTTTGTATTTATACTACTTTAGGTGCTGCAATTTGGGTGATAATACTTACATATTTAGGATATTTTATAGGTGGAAATGAAGCACTTATAAAAGAGTATTTAAGATATATAATTATTGCAATTTTAATCTGCTTAGCAGCTTTAGCATATTTTTATATTAAAAAGAGAAAAAAATGCAAGCAATAGTTACAGGATATAGCTCTGGAATTGGTAAAGCAATTGCAAGTTTACTTGAAGAAAACTCATATAAAGTTATTAGATTAAAAAGTAGATTAAATGATAAAAAAGCTTTAGAAAAAGAAGTAAAAGAACTACTTAAAAGCCAAGAAGTAAATTTACTTATAAATTGTGCAGGAGTAGGGGTATTTAAGCCCCATGAAGAGATAAGCTTAGATAAAATTCAAGAGTTAATAGATGTAAATTTAACTGCACCAATAGTTCTAACAAATCTATGTTTAAGAAGCCTAAAAAAAACAAAAGGGCATATTATAAATATCTCATCAATAGAAGCCACAAGGCACTCAAAATTTTCAGCACTTTATACAGCAACTAAAGCTGGACTTAGGAACTTTTCTTTGGCACTTTTTGAGGAACTTAGGCGTTGTGATGTAAAAGTTACAAATATAAATCCAGACCTTACAAAAACAAACTTTTTTGAAGAGTTTAATTTTGAGCCAAGTGATAGTAAAAATGCCCATCTAATTCCAGAAAATATAGCAAAAGCTGTATGGGAAGTGATAAATTTTGATGGGGTTATTACTGAACTTACAGTAAGACCACAAAGGCTTGAAATTAAAAAAAAGTAAAACTTTTACTTTTATGAAAATATAACTTTTTTTGGAAATACTATTTAGATATAATAACTTTATGAAAAATTTTATATTAACAAATTGGAATAAACTTTTATTATTGTTTTTTACTTTTATAGCACTTTTTTTTGCCCTTTCTCTTACAATAGATGAAAATGCAAAAAAATTAGTTGATGATTCTTTCACTCAAGCTATTGTTGTATTTGGTAGTGCAAAAGCTTTAAATGCTGTTATCTCACTTGCCCAAGGAACACAACTTGATTTACCTTTTGTTACGGTTGCCATAGGAGAAGTGCTTGACCCAATCAATGATTTAGTTGAGCAGTTTTCTTTAATAATGCTTGCAAGTATGACTTCTTTGGGTATTCAAAAAATACTTTTAAATTTTGTATCAAATGAGATTTACAATTTTGTACTTATAGTTCTAATTATAATTTTTAATTTATGGTTATTTAAAAGATTTAAAAAAGATGAAAAGTTAAGAGAAATATTTTTTAAAACAACTTTTATTCTTTTATTTTTAAGATTTTCAATCCCTTTGATTGGGTATATTAATGAAGTTTCATATAACTACTTTGTAAAGCCAGAGTATAATATCGAAAAGTTAAATGAAAATATTATAAAAGTAAAAGATGAAGTAAGTAGAGTAAATCAAGAAACAATAATGCAAAAAGAACAGAGTTCTTTCTTTGAAAAAATTAAAGAGAAATTTGATAGTAAATATTATGAAAAAAAGATTGAAGAATATAAAGTTGCAGTTGATAATTCAAGCAATTATATTGTTGATTTAATAATAGTATTTATTTTTCAAACAATTTTTCTACCACTTTTATTTTTATTTATCTTATATGGATTTATAAAATCTATTTTTAATATGGGAAGGTCATAATGATAGTTGATTGGTCAAATACATATGCTGCAATATATAGGGCAAAAAAACAGACTTTAAAGCCTGTAAAATATCTAGATGAAATCTCTTTTGAACACTTAGTAGGTATAGACAAACAAAAAGAAGCACTAATTGAAAATACACAAAGATTTTTAAATAATCTTCCTTCAAATAATGTTTTATTATGGGGTGCAAGAGGAACAGGTAAATCTTCACTTATAAAAGCAGTTTTAAATAGATATAAAACTGAAGGGCTAAGGGTTATTGAAATAGATAGGGATGATTTAGATGATTTAATAGAAATCTCTGATGTAATACGAGAAGAACCATATAAATTTATAATTTTTTGTGATGATTTATCTTTTGAAGAGGGAGAAAAAGGCTATAAAGGTTTAAAAAGGATTTTAGAAGGTTCTATTGAAGCTACTCCTACAAATATCAAAATTTATGCAACTTCAAATCGAAGACATCTAATAACTGAATATCAAAGGGATAATAATGGAACAGTTGTTGGAAATAATGGAGAGATACATTATAGTGATAGTGTAGAAGAAAAAATCTCTTTAAGTGATAGATTTGGACTTTGGTTAGGTTTTTATCATGGTACTCAACAAGAGTATTTAAAAGTTGTAGAAAGCTATTTTAAAGAGTATAAAGCAGATAAAGAAGAACTTTATAAAAAGGCTTTACAGTTTGCTCAAAGTAGGGCAAGCAAAAGTGCTAGAACTGCAAAACAATTTTATAATAGTTTTTATAATAAAGCCTAAATTTCTGCTTTAGGCTTTTGTATATAATATCCTTGAAGATAATCAACTTCTAAACCTATTAAAAGTTCATAGATTTCTTGATTATGAACTTTTTCAGCAACAGTTTTTATATTTAATTCATGAGCAAAGTTTATAATACTTTTTACAATTTTTAAGGCTTGTTTATCCATATGAATATTTTCAATTAAAGAACTATCAATTTTTAAATAATCAATATCCAATTTAGTAATATAAGCAAAGTTAGAATACCCAGACCCAAAATCATCAATAGCAATTTTTACTTTTTTATCTTTTAGTTTTTTTATAAATTCATTAATAATATTAAATTGACTTAACTCTTCACTTTCTAAAAGTTCAATTGTAAGTTTAGAGCCAATTTGATATTTATCAATCATTTTAAATAAATAGTCAATAGTCTCTTGATTTTTTATATCATCCATAGAAAAATTTATAGAAAATTCAAACTCTTTTTTATCTTTAAAATATTCAAATGTTTTATAAATAATTGTTTGAGTGATTTTATGATATTGCTTTGAGTTTTTAGAGATTTGCAAAAACTTATCAGGAGTTAAAGTCTCTTCTTTTCTTACAATTCTTGCTAAGGCTTCATATTTGTCTATCTTTCTTGTTTTTGCATTTTCAATTGCTTGAAAAAAGGGAACTAATTGGTTATTTAATAAAGACTCTTTTAAAATAGAAGTTAGTTTTATATGATTTTTATATTCATCTTTTAGTGTTAATTCATCATTAAAAATCTCAAAATCTTTTTTCTCTTTTTTTGCATTTCTAACTGCTAAAATAGCCTTTTCTAAACCTCTTTGTGTAGTGTTGAAAACTACTCCAATTGAAGCTTGAATACAAATATCAATTTGTTTATATGTAAAATGTGTTTTTTCTATTTTTTCTAATAACTCTTTACAAAAGTTTATATTTATTTCATTAGTTGTTAAAATAGCAAATTCATCACTATGAAGTCGATATACTTTGCCAGTTTTTTGTGTATAGTTTTCTAAAAGATTAGCAATTTTTTTCATAAGAAAATCTCCAGCTTTTACACCATAAAAACTATTAATTGTTTTAAAAGAATCTAGTGAAACCACTATAATTGAGTACTTTTTTAATTTTTTAATATCTTCTTGCAGTTTTATTAAGTTTGGCAATTTAGTAAGATTGTCTTTATATAGATTATTTAATAATTTATTGTAGTAATAAGTTATAGTATCTAGTAGTTTATTAAAACTATTTTGTAAAAGAAAAATCTCAATAGTTTTAGTTTTTATATGGGCTCTTTTAGAAAAACTTTTAGTTTCTATTACTTTTTTTATCTCTTCTGTAAAACTAACAACAGGTTCTATGATTTTTTTATTAATTATTTTATAAAAAATAAAAAAGTAAAGAATCATAAATAAGATAAAAAATATAAAGAAATAGTATACAACAATATCTAAAGAGATTTTAATTTCATTTGGAGGGTATGCGACTTCTAATACTCCATTTATATCACCAACTTTTGTATTGTAGTGGCAAGTAATACATTCATTTGATACTTTTATTGGAAATAAGTATCTAATACTTCCATCTTCTTGAATAAGAAACTGCTTTTCTCCAAGCATAGCTTTTTGGATAAGTTTATCATTTTTTACAATTAATTTATCTTGTTTATTTTCTCCTAGTATCTCTTCTACTTTAGAACTTCTATAAGAATGAACCTTAAGACCTTCTCTTATATGTTCCATTCTTTTTAAAATCTTTGCTAAATCCTCTTTTGCCCAACCTTCTTGCATCCTTGTGTACATATTTTCAAAGATAAGTTCACTTGTCTTTCTAGCATCATCTTCTGCAAGATTTGTAAGGGCTGTTTTTTTTATATAAATAGTAGCAAAAAATATAGAAACTACTCCAAATAAAAGTAGAACTATCAGTATTCTTAAAATTAAAACTTTATTTGTGATTAAAACTTTTTTCATATAAAAACTCTCGTATTTTTCTTAATAGATTGGAATTTTATAGTATAAATACTATAGAGTAATTTAAAATTTTTAGAATTTTTTTATTTTATGAAATTAACTTAGATTTAGATATAATAGTAACACTTTAAAAGGATAAAATTGAAAGAATTAACTACTTATTATACAAAAAAAAATATATTATTTAAAAATATTTCTTTGATAGAACCTAAAGTTTTGGGAAGTAGAAAGAAAATTGAGATTTATACTGCAACAGATATAAAATCTTCTTATTGGGCTATTTTTAAAGTAGATTCAAAAAGTAGATTTATTAGAAAAAATGCACAAGAATTATTAGAACTTTATGAAAAACTAAAAGAGTATAAAGACCATAATTTTAAATATAAAGAGTTAGTTATTACTTCACCTATTTGTTCTAAAGCAAAAACTTTTTTACAAGAAAATGATTGGAGAGTTAGAGTTGATTTTATGTGATATTGGAAATACAACTTTTCATTTTTTAATAGATGATGTTGAACAAAAATATTTTTTAAATGAAAGATTGCCTGATTTCAATGAAACTATTTATTATATCTCTGTAAATGATAATGCAACAGCAAATTTAAAACATTCTAATGATGATTTGGTTGATTTAGAACAATATGTTAATTTTAAAACAAAATACAAGGGTATGGGCTTAGATAGAAAAATCGCTTGTATTGGTTATGATGATGCGATTATTGTAGATGCAGGAAGTGCGATTACAGTTGATATTATGAAAAAAGCAAAACATAAAGGTGGGTTTATTTTACCTGGACTTAAATCTATAAAAGATTTATATCCTAAGATTTCCCATAAATTACAGTTTGATTTTAATACAAAGGTAAATTTAGATAAAATCCCACTTTGTACACAAGATGCTATATCATATGCTATATTACAATCAATAATTGAACCAATTAAAAAGATAAGAAAAAAACAGCAAATAATATTTACTGGTGGAGATGGAGAGTTTTTAAGTAAATATTTTGAAAACAGTATCTATAAAAAAGATTTGATTTTTGAAAATATGAAAAGGATAATTAATGCTAACAATTGCATTGCCTAAGGGAAGAATTGCAGAAGAAACTTTAGAAAAATTTGAAAAAGCTTTTAATGAAAAGTTTATATTTGAAGATAGAAAATTAATACTAGAAAAAGGTGACTTTAGATTTTTAAATGTAAGAAACCAAGATGTACCTACATATGTTATGCATGGAGCAGCTGATTTGGGAGTTGTTGGGCTTGATGTTTTAGAAGAAAAAGAGTATGACTTAATTAAGTTATTGAACTTACACTTAGGAAAATGTAAAGTAGCTTTTGGTCTAAGAAAAGGTGAAGAGCTAGATTTTAGTAAAAGTGAAATAAAAGTTGCTACAAAACATGAAAATATTGCAAAAAAATATTTTGAGCAAAAGGCAATGGCTGTTGAAATTATTAAACTATATGGTTCAATAGAATTAGCGCCTATTGTAGGACTTAGTGATTGTATTGTGGATATTGTAGAAACAGGAACTACTATGAAACAAAATGGGCTTGAAGTGGGACCAACTATTATGGAGAGTTCAGCTCATTTAATAGCAAATAAAAACTCATTTTACGCTAAAAAAGATAAGATTTTAGATCTAAAAGAGAGAATAGAAAAAGTATTATAATGGGATTAGAATTATATTCAAAAATAGAAGCATATTTAGATTTTGAAGATGAGGTTTACTCACTACATAAAGAGTTTATGACTTTTGTAATGGTAAATGAACTTGATAATATTATTGATATTGGATGTGGTCAAGGTTACTTTTTAGAAAATCTAAAAATTAATGGTAAAAAAGCCTTTGGGATTGATTTAAGTAGTGAACAAGTAAAAGTTTGTTTGCAAAGAGGTGTTGATGCACAATGTATGCCTTTAAATGAAGTAAAAGAAAAATATGATTGTGCAACAGCTATCTTTGATGTAATTAATTATATCCCTAAAAAACCTTTAAAAGAGTTTTTTAAAGACACTTATAATGTTTTAAATGAAGGTGGATATTTTATGTTTGATGTAAACTCACTATTTGGTTTTAGTGAAGTTGCAGATGGAAGCCTTACAATTAATAAAGAAGATATTTTTATAGCAATTGATGCAGTTTATGATAATGAAGAATTAAATACAAATATAACTTTATTTGAAAAACAAGAAAGTGGTTTATACGAAAGACAAGAAGATTGTATTACTCAATACTATCATGATAAAAATAGCTTAAAAAAACTACTAAAAGATGCTGGTTTTCATGTGGAAAAGATAAAAGAGTTTAATCTACATGGATATGACCAAGCTGATAAATATATATTTATTTGTAAAAAATAAAGACTTATTTTAAATCAATGACTTATTAAAAGGATTTATATAAGATTATAAATCTTTTTTAATAAGGAAAATAATGAACTATCCAAATTTTTATAATCAAATTGAAAATATAAAACTACAAGATAATTTATCTGATTTTTTAGGTGCATTTGAAGAAGGGATTATTGAGTTTTCCTATTTAGATGTGGTTAAAATAGCAGGACATTCTTGCCCAACAGTATTGGGGGCATATCTTATGACTTTGGAAGGCTTAAAAGCTTTATACCCTTTAGAATTACCTAAAAGAGGTGGGATAAAAGTAGAATTTAAAGAGAGCCTAACTGATGGAACTGCTGGAGTTGTAGCTAATGTAATAAGTGCAATCACAGGGGCTACTACAAATAGTGGCTTTAAGGGAATTTCTGGAAGTTTTGATAGAAGAAACTTACTATTTTTTGAAAAAGAAATATCTTCAAATGTAAAATTCACAAGACTTGATACACAAGAGAGTGTAGAGGTTTTTTATGACCCTTCATCTATTTTATTTGATGAAAATATGCAAATACTTATGAAAAAAATGATTCAAAAACTAGCAACTAAAGAAGAAAAAATCAAGTTTGGAATACTTTGGCAAGAAAGAGTTGAAAAAATCTCAAATAATATAAATAAAGTAATAAAAACTATTAAATAACTTATTATATTATTACTTAAACTTAAATTAAGCTTTTAAGGATTAAGATTCTTTAAAGGCTTAATAATGAAAAAAGTTATTATTATTAATATATTATTGTTTTCTTTTGTCTTACACGCATCAAATAAAATAAAAGAAGTAATTAAAGATAAAGATTTATTTGAAGGACAAAAACAACAGTATAAAAATTTACAAGATAAAAGTAATGAAAAAATACCTTTTTTTAATGTCCCTAAACCACAACTTTTAAAAAGTGATGATAAAAGATGTTTTTTTATCAATCATATAAATACAGACTCTACTACACTTCTTTCTTCTTTGGAAAAAGAAAAAATCTTAGAGAAATATCTAAATAAATGCAATACTTTAGTAGATTTAAAAAACATAAAAAATTTAAAAAAAAAGCTATAAAAAAATAAAGTTATATTTATTTTTAATTTAAAATATCACTTTTTATTTTTATTTCAATACGAAATTAATAAGAATTATAATAATTGTTAATCAAAAAACAATCTTCAAAATCCCTATATTTATAATAGATAGCAAAAATAACACTTTTGAGTCTTTAATATAACTTTTTCTTTTTTTCTATTAAATATAATAAGATGAATAATAATTTATTATATTATTAATTTATATATATTATAAAAAAATTACGTTAAGATTTATGAAATTTACAAAAAAAGGAGAAATAGTTATGAGTAAATTTCTAAGAGTTTTTATTGGGTTAATGTTGTTTATTTCAACATATAGTTTTGCAGATAGTAGTAATAAGTTTTATATTAAGACAGGGATAAGTTTAAATAAAACTTCTAGTCAAGTTGTAAATGTACGTGATGAGTATGATTCATTTGACTTTGATTTTAAATCTAAAAGTTATGGGAGCTATACTTTAGGGCTTGGGTATGAAGTAAATAGTTTTTATAATATAGAAGCTTTATTTCAATATACTCCAAAAATCAATTATAAAGAAAGAGAGATAGAACATGAAACGAAGGTTGATCATTCTGCATTAATATTAAATAATATTATTAGTATTCCAGAGCTAATTGATGCAAAATGGCCTATAAAACCATATGTAGGTTTAGGATTAGGGTTTGTAAGATATAGTATAAAGATACCGTATACAGAGTATAGTTATACATCTACAGGTTATGATTATAAAGAAAAATATACAAGAGATAGTGGGACAAATTTTGTATGGAAAGCAACAGTGGGTACAGTATATCCTATAACTAAAAGTATAGATTTAGATTTATCTTATTCTTATGGAGATTATGGAAACTTAAAAGCAAAAGAATTTAGTAAAGAATTTGAATTAACAAAAGATTTTTCTTATAGTTTAAAAGCTCATGAACTATTTTTAGGTTTAAGATATAAATTTTAAAAGGGCAGGTGCCCTTTTATTAGTATAGTCCAAGTCCTACGATTTCTCTTATTTGTTCCATCTTTGCTCTTGCAACTTTTCTTGCTTTACTTGCTCCAAATTCAAGTATCTCTTTTACTTTTTGTGGATTGTTTATAAAGTATTCTCTTTTTTCTGCATATGGTTCAAAATGTTCATTTATTTTATCAAGTAAAGTTAGTTTAAAGTGACCATATCCTTCACCAGGAGTTGCATATCTTTGTTGTAGTTCTTTTAGCTCTTCTTCACTCATAAATAATTCACAAAGTTTATAGATATTGCAGTTTTCCCACTCTTTTGGTTCATCTAACTCTTTTGAATCAGTAACTATACTCATAACTTGTTTTTTTACTTTTTTCTTGCTTCCAAACATATCAATAGTATTTCCATAAGATTTTGACATTTTTGCTCCATCTGTTCCTGGAACAGTGGCAACAATCTCATCAACTTTTGCTTCAGGAAGAATTAAAATCTCTTTTTTATAAGCATGGTTAAATGAGTTTGCAATATCTCTTGTCATTTCAACATGTTGGATTTGGTCTTTCCCTACTGGAACAATATTTGAATCAAATAGTAAAATATCAGCAGCCATTAAAACTGGATATGAAAACAGTCCATGATTTGCCTGAATTCCTTTTGCTGTTTTATCTTTATATGAATGTGCTCTTTCAAGTAGTCCCATAGAAGTATGATTTGATAATATCCAGTATAACTCAAGTACCTCTTTTACATCGTGTTGTACCCAAAATGTAGATTTTTCCGGGTCCATTCCTAAAGCTAAAAAATTAACTGCAGCTTCAAAAATATTGTTTTCTAAAGCCTCTTTTTCTTTTACCGATGTTAAAGCATGATATGATGCTAAAAATGCAAATAGTTCACCATCATCTTGTGATTCTACCATTTTTTTGATCATACCAAAATAGTTTCCTATATGAATTGTACCTGATGGTTGAATTCCTGATAATATTCTCAAATTAAAATCCTTCTGTTTTTTGGGGAAATTATATCTAATTTAGGCTAAAATAGTGTATCAAGTATAAGACACAAAGAGAGAAGCATTGGAAGGGTATATTAGGTCAAAACTCGATAATTTCTATAAGATTATAGAATATCATGACACTATATTAGGGATAAATGAATCCTTACAAAACAACGAATATTTAAATATGAAAGATAAAATTTTCAATATTATAAATCTTTTTTCAGTGATGGATGAGAATTTTAAAACAGAATTAATGAAAAAGTTTCTAAATGATACTGTTTCACTAATCAACTATTTTTATGATGTAGAAATAAAATATAATATTGAAAAAATATATAATGAGTTTGAAAATAAAAAAGATATAAAATTCGAAGAATTCAATAAAGCTTTTAGTAAAGTACTAAAAGAAGAGAAGCTAAGAGCAGTTAAGATAATGAATACAAAGTTATATTATCTTGATTTGTATATTTGGCATGAAGCTATGCGTTCAAAAATACTTACAAAGTTTATTAAGAATTTTACTACTTCAAATATCTTTGGAACAAAAGAGTTTCTAAGACATACAAATAAAAAGTTTGATACAATCTGTAATTTCAAGATACAAACAGACACAAAACCTTTAGACATCTCATATACAAAGTTAGAAATTGGCGAATTAAAATCACTTGAACCTAAAGATGAAATAGAGTGTGATGAGATAATTCAAAGATTGGTTGATTCAAAAAAGAATATTAAGTTTTTTAAAGATATGAGAGATGAAGATATTAAGCATATTATAAAAGATGTAAAATTTATTAGATATAAGCCCCATGAAATTATTTTAAATTTAAATGAAGAAGGTGATGAAATTTTCTTTATTTTAAGTGGAACATGTAGAGCAATTATTGGAGCTAAAGTAGTAGGAGAATTAAAAGAAAATCAAATCTTTGGAGAGTTTTCACCTATTACTAAAGAAAAAAGAAGTGCAACTGTAAGAGCAAATACAAAGGTGGAAGTGATTAGTTTCAAACTAGCACTTGAGTTATATGAAGAAGACCCTTATGTATTTACTCACTTATATAAAAATATTATTGGTGAACTTATAGCAAAAATCAATGCAAAGAATCTAAATAAGCTTTAGTTTTGTTTTAATTCTTTGCTCAATTAGATTTATATGCATTATTAAATTATAATATTCTCCCATAAATGAAAGAGGCACTTTTGTCTCTTTTGAAATTTCCTCTTGAAGCTTTTGGATTTTTTCTAATTCAAGTTCTAACTCTTGTTTATTTAATGTTCCTATTTTTTTATCAAAATCTTTTACTTCTTCATACCATTTATAAATTTTTGATCGCATACTCCATTGATATAAAGGAAATACCCCTTTGTATAAAGGTAACATTAAAGTAATAAGAGGGATTAAAAATATTTTTAATCTATCAATATTTGAAGCTATCCAATATGGAAAGATTTTTTCTAGCCAAGTATCTCCATTTTGAAAATATATTTGTGCTTCATCGTGAACTTCTAGTTTCATATTTAAAATATTTGGAAATTCTCCTTGCTTTGCAAAAAGGTCTTTATTATTGTGTACTTCTTTTACTTTTTTTAAAAAAATTCTTATTAACTCTTCAGAAAAACCATCTTTTACTACTAAAGTAGCAGCAGAAGCTAAAAGATTGATATTTTCATCTGGAAGATTTTTATATAAATCTAATGTGCCTTCATATAAAGTTAGGGATTCCAAATAAGAGTATTTTCTACTATATGCCTTTGCTCTTTTAAAGCTTAAGATATTTATATTTGGATTTGCAAGTAGTTCTTTTACTATTTCTGAGTTTTGAGAGCTTACCACAAAAAGTGTATCAAGTTCACCTTTTAAAAGAAGTTCTTTTGCCTTTTCATTTGTATAATTTAATATTGTTGAGTTTTCTTTTGTAATTCCATTGTCTTTTAATATCTTAGAGACAAGATTTTGTGTGCCACTACCAACTTCCCCAATAGAGATTTTTTTAGTTATTAATTGAATAATATAATCAATTTTAAAACCTTCATTTTTATAAAACACCCATAAAGGTTCATAATATATAGAAGCTATTGCTTTAATGCTATTATCTTCTTGTGCTGTAATAGAGCCATTTTGCATAAATGCAATATCAGCTTTATTTTCTTGTAAAAGCTTGATATTATCCATAGAGCCTTTAGAAGTAATAAGATTTACTTTTACTTTCTCTTTTTCTAGTAACTCTTTATATATTAAAGCTGTTTTATAATAATTTCCATCTTCTGTGCCTGTTGCAATAGTTATCTCTTTTTTTGGTGCAGGTTTTACAAACTTGGAAGTTATATAAAAAGAAGCAATTATTAGTAATAAAATGGGAATTGATATTGTAAAAAATCTATTTTTCATACTCTGAAACTTTATATTAAGATTATTAACTTTATAGAAAAATTGATAAATCTATTATAAAAGAGTATGAAAATAATTTAGATTGAGTAAGCTTTGTTTAGTCTTTTCTCTATTCTTTTTTGAAGATATGTAAATGTTATTACTATTACCCAATATACAAGAGCCACTGCTAAAAATGCTTCAAAGTATTTATAACTACTTGAGGCTTCAAGCTGTGCTTTTGCCATAATTTCTGGCACACCAAGAGTAAATGCTAAAGAAGTGCTTTTTATTAGATCAATAAAATTGTTCATTAAACTTGGGATTGCTACTCTTATAGCTTGAGGTAAAATAATATGTGAAAAACTTTGTGTTTTTGACATCCCTAAAGAAGAAGCAGCTTCAAATTGTCCTTTGTCTATTGATGAAATAGCTCCTCTTATAGATTCAGCCATATATGCAGAAAAATGCAAAGACAACCCAGCAATTGAAGCACTATACGCATCCAAATTTGAAAAAATAGGAAGGATTTGAGGTAGTCCAAAATATAATAAAAATAGCTGAACTATTAAAGGAGTTCCTCTTAAAAAAGAGATATATAAATCACAAAATGATGATAAAAATTTTATCTTAAAAGTTTTTATTATTGCTATAATTATTGCTATTACTAAAGCTATGGCAGTTGCGATAAGTGCCATAGAAATAGTAATATCTATATATTTAAAAAGTATTGGGAAAATTCCCAATGTATAATCTATATCAAAGCTAGTCATTATTTCTCTGTAATATTAGTATCAAACCATTTTACTGAAATATTTTTTAATGTACCATCTTTTTTTAACTCTTCAATAGCTTTATTTACCTCTTCAAGTAAAGCTTTATTTGCTTCATTTTTTACAAATGGAAAAGAGTTTGTTAAAATTTCTAAAGGCTCACCTACTATTTTAAGAGGTAGATTTGCTTTTTTGATAAGTTCTACTGCTGAAATTCTATCTTGAACAAAAGCGTCAATTCTTTTTAGTTTTACATCTTGCTCAAATCCATTACCTTCATAAGTTATAAGTGTAACTTCATCATTTTTATCTAAACTTTTTACTATTTGTGCGTAGTTTGTACCAAGTGTAACACCTACTTTTTTACCTTTTAAATCTTCAAAAGATTTAATTTCATTATTGTCTTTATGTACAATAATTTGTGCTCCATCATAAACATATGGTGTTGCAAAATAGTACTTTTCTAATCTTTGAGGTGTTGTTGTAATTTGATTTGAAATAGTATCAATTTTTCCTGTTTCTAACATTCCAAATAAACCTGAAAATTTTGCAGTTTTAAATTCAATAGTAGCACCTAATTTTTCACCAATTGCATTCCAAACATCAATTTCAAAACCTTTTAATTGGTCATTTTCATAAAATGTAAAAGGGAAGTATCCACCTGAAGTTCCTACTTTGATAACTTTTTTTTCATTTGTTTGTGTAGAATTGTTTTCTCCACATCCAACAAATAAAAAAGTAAGGATAGTTAAAAAAGTTAAAATTATCTTATTCATAATATTCCTTTATAATATTTTTTATAATTTTACATGTTTTTTGTTAATTGACACTTACTTTTTAATTAAATTTTTAAAAATTAGAAAATTGTAATATTCTTAAATAGAATTTTAAAACCAATAACTATTAAAATTACCCCACCAAAAATCTCTGCTTTTTTTTCATATTTAGCATTTCCTTTTGAGCCAATAAAAACTCCTAAGAAGCTAAAAATAAAAGTTATAATTCCAATAAGTAAAAGAGAAATATAGATATTTAAACTAAATAAATGTAAAGTAAAACCTGTTGCTAAGGCATCTATACTTGTAGCTATTGCTAAAGTAAATAAAACTTTATTTGAAATAACTTTTATTTGTTTTTCAATATTTTCATAAAAAGCTTCATATATCATTTTACTTCCAATTATTTGTAAAATAAAAAAAGCTATCCAATAATCAAAATCCTTAATTATATCTTTTAATCCAACTCCTCCTATATATCCTATAAAAGGCATTAGTGCTTGGAAAAAGCCAAAATAAACTCCTGCTTTAAAAGCAAGAGTCTTAAGATTTTTACTATTTTTTATTCCTAAACCAATAGATACAGCAAAGGCATCCATACTAAGTGCAACTGCTAAAATAAAAACTTCTAACATACTAAAACTTCTTTTTTTCTATAAGAAAATGAAACAAAGGTTAATACTAAAAAGATAATTGAACAAAAAATAAAAGGATAAGTAGGGTTTACCTCATAAAGTATAGTGCTAAAAAGTGGACCAATTATAATACCTAAACCTTGTGAAGCTGATACTGTACCTGCTGCAACTCCTTGCTCATGTGCTTCTACATTGTTTGCAGTTATTGCCATAAATGCAGGCATTATCATACCTAAACCTGCAATTGCTATTGAAAAAGCTATTGCTAATTCAATTTTTGTTGAGATAAGACTAACTAAAAAATATCCCAAAGCTGTTAAAAGTGAACCTAGAAATAACCAAGTATAAGGGCTTATATTTTTTAGTTTAGATACTATAATTTGAGTGATTATAAAAACAACTCCAATTATAGATAAGATATATCCTGTAACTTTTGCTGCTTGTATTGCTTGGATATTAAATTTATCTAAAATATAAAAGCCTAAACAAACCTGAGAAGTAACAATACAAAACATAGTAAAAAATGAAGCAAGCATCGGTAGTCTAATTCTTTTATCAAAGAGTTTAAGAACTGTATCTTGGGTCTTTTCAATTTTTTTATTTGGTTCTAAAAATATTATTAGTACAAAAACAGCAATTAAAGGTAAAATAGCAGCTATATATAAAGGTACTGCTAAACCATAAATTGCTAAAACTCCCCCAATAATAGGCCCTAACACCATACCTATACCATTTGCAGCTCCGATACTTGCCATATATGAAGTTCTTTTTTGAATTTCTACTTTATCAGCAATTAGTGCATTTGAAACAGGAGGAATAGCTGAATAAAATACTCCTATCATAACTCTTGTAAAAATTAATACACCAAGACAGATTATTATACTAGGAGGTGTAATAACTGCATAATTTACAAAAAAAGCAAGTAATAAATATGAAAAAAAGAAACCAATACTTGCAAAAACTAAGATATTTTTTCTTCCGTAAAAATCACTTTTTTTACCCCAAAAACGAGATAACATAACCCAAGCAACTCCTGCAAGAGCAACCATAAGACCTGCATGCCATTCTTGTAAATTTAATTGTCTAATTATAGGACCAACCACAGCTAAAAAAGCCATCATAGATGAGGCACATAGTATAGTAATAATCATTAAAGGTTTAATCTCTTTCATTTATTTTTTCCTTTTTTATAATAAGTTCAATTTTTGTTGAAAGATACATTGAACATAAGCCAATAAAGGCACAAATCAATATTATTTTTTCATAGCCTATGATACCAGCCATAGAAACAGACATTGCGCTAAAAAATATTCCTGAAAACATATAAATACTATGTTGTATTGCAAATTGTGAAGCTGGAGATTTATTTGAAGATAAATCCATCATTAATGTTGTCATAAGGACTTGTGAAGGGGTATAAAATAAAAATACAAAACCAATTATAAACATCACAAGAAAATCATTTTCATGATGTTTAAAAATTAGTAAAAGCATTAAAATACCAACTATTTGCCCAATAGCAGCAATAATTAAAATATTTTTTTTACCAAATTTATTTATTAAAAATGAAGCTGCAAATGAGGCTAAAAAACCTATGCCATAACCTACTATATGAACAGTAAAACCTATTTTGTCCAAACTCCAGTTTAAATCTACTAATAAAGGAGTGGTCATACCAAAAGCTGAAGAGATAGTTGCAGGATAAAGAAGAAGTAAAATAAACCATAATTTCTTTTTTTTTGTTTTCCAAAAGTAAATATACTGCTTAAAATCAATTTTTTCAACAAAATTTGAATGTTTTATAGTTGGTTCTGAGTAAAAAAATATTTGAATAAGTGAAATAGCTGTAATTATTGTCATAATCATCATTGTATAATTCCAGTTAAGTTTAGAATAAAGTATAAGACCAACTCCTCCACCTAAAATCATACCAATTAATCCACCTGAGGCTTTAATTCCATTAATAAGTGAACGCTCTTTTTTAAAAGTTATTTTAAAAGCAAAGGCATCTAAAGCTATATTTTGTGAAGCTGCAAAAAAAGCAAAAAATATTGCTAGATAAATAATTAGATTTAAATTATCTTTTATATGCAAAATAGATATAAGAAAGAGTGTAATAACCATCAAAGATTGGAAAATAAGAATCCAACCTCGATAGTGACCCATTTTTTTAAAATATATTTTATCTATAAAAGGAGCCCATAAAAATCTAAATACCCAAAAAAGTCCAAGCATATAAATAAACCCAAGATTTTCTAAAGGAACTTTGTTTTGTCGTAAAATTCCTATAAAGGCTTCCATAAAAAAACCTAAACCTAAAAATTGGGTTGTATAAAGGCTAAATAATAAAAATAAAGTTGTCCAAGTTAGCTTTTTTTTCATTTATTACTACTTTTAACATTCCACTGTTTTACTCTTTGTTGTGCTTGAAACATTGCATAATATTTCCCTTGTTTTTCAAATAGTTCTTGATGTGTTCCTTTCTCTTTTAACTTTGCATTTTCAATAACTAAAATATTATCAGCGTGGGTAATAGTTGAAAGACGATGGGCTATTACAATTACAGTTTTATCTTTTATAAGTGCATCTAAAGCATTTTGAACAGCCACTTCACTTTGAGTATCAAGTGCTGAGGTAGGCTCATCTAGTATAACTATGGGAGCATCTTTTAAAATAGCTCTAGCTATGGAAATACGTTGTCTTTCTCCTCCACTTAAGCTTCCTCCTATTTCTCCTACTTTAGTATCGTAACCTTTTGGAAGTCTTGAAATAAACTCATGGCAAAATGCTGCTTTTGAAGCTTTTAAAACTTCTTTTTCACTAGCATTTGCTCTTCCCATACGAATATTATTTAAAATAGTATCATCAAAAAGATATACCTCTTGAAATACTACAGAGATATAGCTCATTAAAGTAGTTTGCTTCATATTTCTTATATCAACATTTCCTATTTTTATATTTCCTTCTTGGGGATTGGCATATCGCATAATTAGTTTTGTAATAGTTGTTTTTCCACTTCCAGAGGGACCTACAATTGCTGTAAGTGATTTATCTTGTATTTTTATACTTAGATTTTCCAATGCTTTTTGTTTTGTTCCTTCATAAGCAAAACTTACATTTTCAAATTCAATATCAAATTTACTAGGTTCTTTTATTGGCTGTTTTATAGAAAAATCTTTAACCTCTAAAAGTTTTTGAATATGCTTAAAAGAGGCTTCCATTATATCTAATACCCCAGTAACTGCTAAAAAATTTGCTAAAGGTTCAGATAATCTTCCTAAGATAATAAGTAAGGCTATTAGTGTTCCTATACTAAGTTGTGCATTTGCTATATATAGACTTCCTAAAGTTAATACAAATAAAAAGATAAACTCTATTAGTGTATTCATAATAATCATTGGAAAAGTTGAACCATAAACACCTTTTTTTTGTATTTCTCTTAAGTTTATAATAGATTTTTGAAGATTATTTGCATTTTTTCCCACTTGATTTACAGCTCTTAAAACGGGTAAGCCTTGGATATATTCAATAATATCTGCTTCAAGAGTTGCATGAGCATTTGCTCCTTGAGTTTTATCCCATTTTGTTTTTTTTCTACTCCAAGTATAAATAGGAATAGCTAGTGGAAAAGCAATAAGAAGAGCAAAAGCTAAACTTACATCTATAAAAAATGTAGCAATAATAATTACAATAGGTATAATAGCAACTTCAAAAAACATCCCTGAAACTATCCCCATATGAAGAATAGAATCATCAACATTTTGAGCTAATATTGAGTTTAGCTCTCCAGTTCTATATTTATATAAACTTTGAAGGGGCATAGTTTTTATCTTTTCTCCAAGTTTAACTCTAAGATTATGAGTTATTTCAATAATATCTTTTGAGTATTGAAACTGTGAACCCAACCATCTAAAAATAAAAGATACAATACTAAATATAGCAATTATTACTAAGTAAAATAAAGTCTCATTTAAATTAAACTCTTTTGAAAAAATATTATTTAATAGTGGAAAAAATAAAGTAAAAGCTAGCCCTTGAAAGACATAAGCAAAAATAAAAAATAAAAAACTTCTTTTTACTATATTTGCACTTTTACCTGCAATATCTAAAGTAATATTATATGACTGTTTAAATGAAGATACTTTTTCATTATTCATAAGATTCACCTTTTTCTAAATTCCATTTAGTAGATTTTTTGTAGTTATTCCAAAGTTTTTTATAAATTTTATTATTTTGCAAGAGTTCTTTATGTTTTCCACTTTCAACTATTTTACCTTTATCAAATACAATAATTTGATCAGCATCTTTAATAGTTGAAAGACGATGAGCTATCATTATTACAGTTTTATTGCTTGTTAAATTTGCTAAAGCTTTTACAATTTCTTCTTCATTTTCTGGGTCTGCAAATGCTGTAGCTTCATCCAATACTACAATAGGAGTATCTCTTAAAATAGCGCGTGCAATAGTAATACGCTGTTTTTGTCCACCTGAAAGATTTGCTCCTCTATCTCCTGCTTTAGTTTCATATCCTTTGGGTAAGGTTTCTATAAAGTCATGTATTTGAGCCAAACGTGCAGCATTAATTATTTCTTCTTTTGAAGCTTTAGGATTTGCTATTTTAATATTGTTGTAAATAGTATCTTGAAAAAGAAAAGTATCTTGAAATACAAAAGAAATGGTATTCATTAAAACTTCTGGGTTTATATCTTTTATATTTACTCCACCAATAGTTATCTCTCCACTAGTAACATCCCAAAACCTTGGTATTAGTTTTGCAATAGTACTTTTTCCTGCGCCACTTGGTCCCACAAGTGCCGTTACACTACCATTTGGTATTTTTAAATTTATATTTTTTAAGGCATAAGTTTCTACATTATCATATTTAAAAGATACTTTTTTAAACTCCATATAAAAATCTTTAGGAATTTGTGGCTTATTTGAGATACTAAGTGTAGGAATATCTAGTATTTCTTGAATCTTTAAAGCAGAAGCTTGAGATTTTTTTATAAAATTTTGAAGCCACATTATAGGCATCATAGCATCTGCCATTCCTGTACTTAAAAAAAGTGCAGTAATTAAGGCAAAAAGCCCTATTTGTGAACTATTTAAAAGAATTATGCCTGTTACTAAAACTGCTAAAAGTGTAGGAAGAGGGCTTAGAATTATCATTCCAAGTTTTGCAGGAGTTGCACTTATTTTCATCCAATTATTTAAGTTTTCTTTATAAGAAAGAAGTGCTTTATTATACCTTCTAAAAGAGCTTGTTCCATCATCAAAAGTACGAACTACCATCATAGCTTGCGTAAATTCTATTACAGCTTTATTTATATCATTTTGGCTTTGGTCATACTTTTTTCTTAACTCTTCTGAATCTCTCATTGCATAAGCCATAGCAATAAATCCAAGAATTAAAATAGAAATACTAGCAAAAGCCAATCTATAATCAATTACTAAAAGAATTATTAGTGTTGTAATAGGAGCAACTATACTTTTTGCTATCATTGGAGTACTATCAGCTACAAAAGTATGTAATGCTTTTACATCATTTTGTATTACTTTTTTAAGTGTCCCTGAACCATTTGAGATAATATATCCTAAAGGAACTTCTGCTAAATGTTGCGCAAGATTGGTTCTTAAAATCTGCTCTAACCTAAAAGCTGCTAAATGGGAAACTACAAAAGCATAAAATCTTGATAAAAAAGCAATTGTTGTCATTATTGCTAGCAATACAATAGTATTAAAAAGATTAAGTTTAATTCCGAAAATCTCCAAAGCCGTTCCTTGCATAATATTACTTAAGCTTAAAGATAAAACTATTAGTGTTGCAATTAAACTTAAAGCTGCAAATGCTGATAAAAGCATGGCTATTTGTATTTTAAACATTACAGGTTTCATAATAACCCAAAGACCATATTTTTTTTGTTTATTCATAAATAAATTCCTAAAATTTTGATTTTTAATTATATAGATATTGATAAAAGCTATCAATATCTATTTTATTTTTAAAGGATTATTTTTTTATATAAAAGTATTTTTTGTAGATTATGGCTCTCTTGATTTTTATAAGAGAGAATAATATTACAATTAAGGTATTTTAAAAAGTGTATTTAACCCCTATACCAAATCTTCTTGGTTCATTAAAACCTACCCAAGCAGTACCTGGTTTAGACATATATGAAGTAATATAATCTTCATTTGTTATATTTGTAATATAGCCGTAAATATCAAAGTTTTTAGTTTTATAACCAACTTTTGCATTTGAAGTAATACCTCCATTGGCTTCAACTAAGTTATCATTATCCGCCCCATCAATATAAGTAGTTTTACCTCTTGCAAAAATATCAACTCTTCCATAAAGACCTTTTTCTTGAAGATAAGCAAGACCTAAACTTGCTGTATATCTAGGAGTAGTCTCTATTTTTTCTCCATCATATTTTCTAGTACCATTATCATAATCATCATATTTAGCATCAATTAATCCTACTGCTGCTGAAAGTTGAAGCTTATCAGTTATAAAGTATGTTCCATCTATTTCTATACCTTGTGAGTGAGCTTTATTTGCATTACTTGTTGCAAATAATGTTCCTTGCATTAATTGTTTATAAACATGAATATCTTTTATATCCATTCTAAAAATAGAAATATTAATATTATAATCTTCTGCTAAATGTTTTAATCCAATTTCATAATTTGTTGATTTTTGAGCTTCAAAGCTATTATCTTTACTTTTATTATTTGAAGGATAGTAGTTAAACCCTCCTGGCATATAACCTTTTGAAATAGAAACATAAGTTGAAGTGTTTTCATTTAGATAATACATTAATGCCACTTTGGGTAAAAAAGTATTCCAAGTTTTTTCATCAATATAATTTACATCTGGATTTGAAACTCCTGCCCAACTTGATTTTGCTGTAACATCAATCTCTTTTTTTATTCTTTGGTATCGTCCACCTAAAGTTAGTTCAAAATCTTCACCTAAAGGAATCATTGTTTGAGCAAAAATAGCTGCTGTTTTACTTTTTGAGTTTGAATTAGCATTTCCTATATATACAGAACCATAATAAAGTTGCTCTGCGCCATATGGACCTTGATGTCTATCTTCTTTGTCAAAGTAAAGCCCAGTTATCCATTTTATATCTTGATTTTTACTTGAAACTCTTAATTCTTGTGTCCATGTATCAAGTTCTGTATAATTGAACTGTCTTAAGTCATCACTTAAGTTATTAGCCAAATTATCTGTATCATAATCTCCATCAAAATCTACTTTTTTATGTGTTGTTGTTGATTCAAGTTTTACTTTTTCTAGGTCATAGTTTAAATTTAAACTTTGAGATTTAACTTTTGTTCTTTCATAAGTAGGAACATCAAAACTTACATTTTTAGCATCTTTACGTTTTAAATTATTTATTTTTATAGTAGGATTTGCACCATAACCATCCATAAAATACTCTTTTTCATAATTATCTGTTAAAACAAACTTTGCTGAAAGATTATCTGTTGGTTTATAAAGTAAAAAACCATTTGTTTTTCTCTCTCTTTTTTTATTTGCATCTTTATTCATACCTGAGTAATGATTTGTAATCCAGCCATCATCTGATTTAAAAGAGCCATTAATTCCTGCATAAAGTTTATTATCTATAATTGCTCCACTTGTATTTAAAGAAGTTTTATAAAGATTGTCTTCTCCATACTCCATTAAGGCACTTCCACTCCATTGATTTGTAGGAGTTTTTGTTATAATATTAATAACTCCTCCAATGGCATCTTTACCATATAGTGTCCCTTGTGGTCCTCTTAATATTTCAATTTGTTCAACATTTTCTAGTGAGGGATTAAAATCATATCTATCATAATATGGTACTCCATCAATATATATAACAATAGGATTGTTATTTGTAAACATAGATGAGTTTAATCCTCTAAAAGAACTCATTCCTCCATTTAAAGAGTTTTGAAAATTCATATTTGGAATTTCTTTTATCACTTCTGATATTTTTTTTATACCTTTATTTTCTAATTGTTCATCTGTTATAACTGTAATACTTTGAGGTACATCAATTATATTTTCTTCAATTTTATTTGCAGTTACAGTAACAGCTTCAAAATTTGTGTGTGTTTTATCTTTGCTATGTGCATAAGCAATAGAAGTTAGAAGTAAACTTGATAGTACAAAACTAATTGTTTTTTTCATTTTGTTTCCTTATATTATCTAAAGTAAATTTAAGATAATATTATAATGATAATGATAATTAATTGTAATATATTTTTTAATAGTTTAGGATTAATTTTTAATTTTGAGGGATTAAATGTCATATAGAATAAATAGTAGTGATTATGAAGATTTTTTATTAAGTACAAATAGATGTAATTGTTGGCAACACAATCTTCCAAATAATTTGGGAATTATACAAAGTAATAAAGATATTATTGAAGATAATATTTTTATGTTTAAAACAAATGCTTTAGTAAATAATAAATTAGAAGTTAATTCTTTTTCTAAAGTTTTAGGACTTTGTATAGCAATAAATCTTGGAGATGATGTTGTATATGTAGATAAAAGCAATAACTCAAAACTTCTTTTTAAAAAAGATGAACTATTAATAAAGTATATAAATAGTTATGAAGGCTCAATTATTTTTAATAATTTAACAAAAACAAAGTCACTTTGTCTTGTAATTAGAGATGAGTTTTTAGAAAAATATTTCTTTAAAAAGTTTAAAAATGAAGAGATATTAAAAAGAAATTTTAAAAATCATATCTCTACAAATATTAAAAAATCTTTAGCAAGTTATAAAACAAAAATTTTAGCAAATGAGCTATATGAATCTCCTTTTAAAGGTGAACTAGATACTTTATATCTTCAAAGTAAGGCTTATGAGATTATTTATAATGAGTTTAAAGATTTATTTAGTTTAAATAGTAGTATTTGTACTTGCAAAAATGTAAAATTTAATTCACAAGATATTGATTCACTAAAAAGAGCAAAAGAGTTAATTCAAAGTTCTCAAAAAGTTTATTCAATTAGTGATTTAAGTAAAGAAGTTGCCTTAAATGAGTTTAAATTAAAACTTGGATTTAAAGAGTTATTTGCTACTACTCCTGGAAGTTTAGTATTAGAAGCAAGGATGCAAAAAGCAAAAGCTTTATTAATTACAGGGGATTATAATATTGCTGAGGTTTCAAGTATTGTGGGATATAAACATCAGCAAAGTTTTTCTGTTGCTTTTACAAAATACTTTAAAATTAATCCAAAAGAGTTGTTGAAAAATAATAAATATTACTTTTATTAAGAAGTTAGTTTCTAACTTCTTAATTGTTGTAAAATAGATTTTGCTTTTGATTTAGAGTAGGGGTTATTTACTACTTGCTCTAAAGTTTTAATACTATCTTTTTTATTATCAAGTTCATAATAACATAAGGCTTTTAAAATATTTTTTTCACCATCAACTTTACTATTTTTAATTGTTTTTATACTATTTAAAACCTCTAGGCTTTTATCAAACTGATGTTTATTGTAATATAAGTTTGCAAGTAAAAATTGATATTTTTCTTCTTTAAACTCTGAATTTTCAAGTTTATTTATAGCTTTTTGTATCTGTTTTGAGTTTATATAACTTGAAACCAAAATTTCAAAAATCTTTTTATCTTCTTTTATTAGATTTTCTTTTACAGCTTTTGCTAGTAATAATGAGGCTTTATTATAAACTTCATTTTGAAGTAAAATATTTATAAAGTATAAGATATTATCTTTTTTTGTTAAAACTGAATTTTTAAAAGCAAGCTCTAATGTGGATAAAGATTTTTTTAGTTGATTAGTTTGTTGATATAAAGAGGCTAATTGTACCCAATACTCCTCTTTTGTATTAAAAAGCTTAACCATTGTTTTCATAACTTCAATACCATTTTTATAATCTTTTAATTCTATATAAGAAGAGTATAGGATTTTGTACCATGATTCATCAATTTTTTGTTTTGTTTGAAAATATAGTTTTGAGTATTCAATACTTTTTTTGTAGTTTTTATCATAATAGTAAGCTAAAATTAGATTTTCATAAATATCTTCTTTTTTAATTACTTTGCTATTTAAAAGTTCAAGTGAAAGTTTTAAACTCTTATTATATTTCATAGATGAAAGATAGATTTTTCCTAAAGAGTATTTTATACTATGGATATTTTTCTCTTCAAAAGCATTTAATTTAATAATCTCTTCATAAGCTTTTTCTACTTTTTCATATTGATTATTATAAATATGAATATTTGCTAAAGTTTGAAGAATAAAAGATTTTTCATAATCATTTTTCTTTTGTTTTAATAACTCTTCTAAAATAGTTTTAGCAAGTTTATAATCTTGTTTATCCATTAATTTTTGAGCTTTAATTAACTCATCATAAGTTTTTTGTGACATACTAGGCTTTGCCCAAAGAGGGCAACTTGCCAATAAAAGTATTAAAATTAATTTTTTCATTGTACTAACCTAAAATTAAAAGTAATTGTTGCATTTTTAAAAGTGCCTTCTATATCATCTTTTGAAGGTTTAAACCTCCATTTTTTAATAGCATTTATAGACTCTTCTTCAAATACACCTTTTGGTTTTGAATCAATAACTTTTACATCCAAAACAAATCCCTTTGAATCAATTTTAAAAGCAAGCTGAACAAAACCTTCTTCTCTTCTTATTTTTGCACGTCTAGGATACCTAGGATTAACTCTATTTAGAGTTGTTAGCATATTTGCATCAAGTAAATTAGAACCTAATTCAATTTTTGCACCAGCTAAAGAACTAATAGAAGAAATATCAATATTTCTATTTATCTCTAAAGGCTTAATTTTTACATTTTTATCAAGTTCTTTATTTAAATTTGTTTTTATTTCAAGTTTTTTTGGTTCTATTTTTTTTATTGGTTCTTTAGGTTTTACTCTATTTTTTTTCTCAATATTTGTATCTTTTTTATCTCTTAAATATACCAACTCTATAGGATTGGTATTTTTTTGTATTACTTTACTATCAGAAGTAATCATCTCTTGCATTAAAAAAAAGATTGAAATAGAGATAATAAAAGATAAACAAACTGCTATTAATAATCTCATTTTCTAGTTCTTTAATGTTGAAATAGAGATATTTGTAATACCTGCTAGTCTAACTTGATCCATCACTTTTACTAAAACACCAGTTTTTGCATCTTTATCTGATTGAACAACTACGCTATTTTGTGAATTTGAAGCTTTAAGTCTTTCAATATTTGACCTTACTGCTCTTAAATCAACCATTCTTTTATCAATCCAAATTTCATCATTGTTTTTAATAGCTATTAAAATATTTGCATTTGATTTTTGCTGACTTGTTTTGGCACTTGGTCTATTTACATCAATCCCTGCTTCTTTTACAAAAGAAGTAGTTACAATAAAAAATATAAGCATTATAAAAACCACATCAAGCATAGGCGTTAGGTTTATTTCTGTTTCTTCTTTATTGTTTTTATGTGAAAATCTTCTCATTTATAAAACCTTTGATATTTCTAAATATAACTTATCTGTATGGTATTTAATTGAAAGTTCTAGTTTTTTTTCAAATAAAATTCCACTTAAGGCAACTACCATTCCAGCCATTGTTGGAATAGTAGCCATTGATACACCATTTGCCATTGATTTTACATTGCTTGTTCCATTTATTGCCATTACATCAAACACTTCAATCATACCTGTAACAGTTCCTAAAAGTCCCACTAAAGGACAAACTATAATTAGAGTCTTTATAAAACTAAGACCTGATTTTAGTTTAATATTTGAATCTTCTATTAGATATTTTTTTATCTCTTCTTTAAACTTTTTACTAAAAGAAGCCTCTTTTAACTCGTTTATTAAAGAGTTTTTATATTTTTTATATTCAAAACTAATATAAATATATCTTTCAATTAATAGTGTCCATAAAAATAGGGCAATACCAAATACTATGTATAAAACAAAGCCTCCTTTATCAAAGAAGCCAAATAGGTTATCTAAATATATATCAATCATTTTGTTTTAAAGTTTTTGCTAACATTCCAATACTTTGTTCTTCTAAAATAGATACAATATTCTCAGATTTTGAAGAGATATATGTATATGCAAAAAGTAAAGGAATAGCTGTAATTAGACCTAAAACAGTAGTAATTAGTGCTGTTGAAATCCCACCAGCCATAAGTTTAGGGTCACCTGTACCAAAAAGTGTAATAGCTTGAAAAGTTGCTATCATTCCTGTAACAGTTCCTAAAAGTCCAAGAAGTGGAGTAACTGCTGCAAGAAGTTTTACAAAGCTTTGACCTTTTTTAATATTATTTGTCTCTTTTAATATTTCTTCACCAATTTTAATCTCTAAGTTGCTTATTGAATCATTTATATTTTTATAAAATACACTTGCAATTTTCCCTAAAGAGTTTGATTCATCATAATTTGAAATATCTTTTTGTTGTTTTTTAATTTTTGAATATATTAAGTTTAAAGAAATGATTTTATAAATTGCAAAAATTAATCCTAAAACTCCAAGGAAGATAATAATATATCCTACAATTCCACCTTGATGAACTCTATCAAGAAGTGTTGGATTATTTCCAAGCATTTCAAATAGTGTTCCTTTTGTAGGGTCAATTAAAATAGATTTAATCTCATTAGTGCTTTGTTCAAACTCTTTGGCTTCACTTTTAAAAGTAGAACTTGGTTGAATTGATAGTTCTATTAGTGAGTTTATATCTGTTGAATATTTTAAAAATTCTCCATTTGAGAAAGCAGAAAATAATCCTATTCTTGTAACTTCTTGAAGCTTTTTTTCTCCATTATTTGAAATAACATTTGCTTCATATTTTGAGATATTTCCACTTTGAATAATCTCATCTAACATTGTATGCCAAAAAGAAGTTAGTTCTTCAATTGTAGGAAGTTTTTTAGAATTTGAAAATTTTGTAAAAATTTCTTCTTTTTGTGGAAACTGTGAAGCTGTAAATGTTCTTTGATAATTTGTTAAAAAATCTGCTGAAGTTTGTCTAACACTTCCAAACATCTCTCCTAAATCACCAATTTTAACAGTTAATTCACTCTCTTTTTGACTTAACTCTTCTTCAAGTTTTTCAATTTGTTTTTTTAACTGTTTTGTTGTTTCATTTTCTTCTTTTAATTCTTTTTTAGTTTGTATTAAAAGTTCTTGTTGTTTTTGTTTATTATTTAAAAACTCTTCTAATCTTTGTTTTTCTTCTTGTAACTCTTTATTTGAAGTTTGTTTAACATTATTAAGCAAATTATTTAAATCAAGAGAAAATAATGATGTAACTAATAGTGCTGAAGCTAAAATAATTTTAATCATTTGCTTTCCTTAAGTGTTAAAAATGGTAAGTTTAAAAAATCCACATTTTGTTGTTTATTAGCGATTTTAATAGCTTTTCTAATATTTGATTTTGCATTACTATCTTCTATATTTATCCAAGAGTTAGTAGCTTTATTCCAATAACCATACTCTTTTAAATCTAAGCTTTGATAATAAAGGGCAGTTCTTCCTATTCTTAAGAAATTATATGTTTTATTGTCAATTTTATCTTGATAACTTTCCATATTATTTGCATAGTCATACTCTATTTTAAATGCTTCTAAAATAATTCTATATTTTTCTGCTGTTTTAATATCGGCTTTATTTAAACTATCTTCAACTCTTTTTATTCTATTAGTTCTTTCTTCAAGTAAAAAAGGAGTATCAAGTTTTACTAATTGTTTTAAGCTTTCAACCATATTTAGCATAAGAGGAAAGATATTTTTTTGAGTATTTTCTATATTTACTAATTGTTGATTTATACTTTTTAACTCTTCTTTTTGAGAAGCAATAATTTCTTTAAGTTGTTTATTGTAGATTCTACTAGTTTTTAACTCAGTATTTGTGTATTTATATTCATTTAATAGCTCTTGAGTTTTATCATCAATATTATTGATTTTTTCTTGATAGTTTTTTAATTTACTATTTGTTTGCTCCAATACATCCATAGATTTTTCTATTTCATTTGCAAAAAGAGTTGAATGTAATAGTAAAAAAAAGATAAGACTTGGTATCTTAAACATTTCACACCTTTTATTAGTTAATTTTGAGAATTATAATCAATAATGAATAAAATTAAACTTATTTAATATGTATTCATGATAAGTATGTAAATCTTTATGATTTACATACTATTTTTTAAGTTCATTTAGAAGTTTATTTGTATTTTTTATACTTATAAATATGGTTGCAAATAGAAGTATAAAAGCAATAATTATGCAAATTGTTACTGCATTACTAGAAGAAATTTGCATATTTGTTCTACTTTGTTCTTTTTTAATCTCTTGTTTTTTAAAACCTCCAATAGGTTCAACTCCTGCTTTTATAATTTTATGGTCTTCATCTTCATCATCAAAAACAATTTGATAGGGTTCTAGGGGTATTTTAAGAGTTAGTTTTCCATTATCATCCAGCCTTGCTTCTTTTAAAACTTTATTTGTATTTAAAGCTTCTAAAATAACTAAAGCCCCAGCTGCACTCTCTCCTGTATTAAATTGACCAAGAATAGTAAAAGTTCCATCTTTATTATCTACTATTTCAACTTCTAACTCATGTGCAAAAATTGAAAGTGGTAATAACATTAAAATTAATATTTTTAAATACTTTTTCATTTTTTTCCTTTTATTTTTGTATCCAAAAGAATTTTGCTTCAGCTCTACTTTTGGGAAGTTTTTTAGAAATATATAACTGCAATAAACCAAATATAAATAAAGTTAAATCAACAGCAAAAATATTACTTATACTAAGAAGTTCAAAAAAAGTAAAGCCTGAATATATATTGTGAAAAATTGGTGCAAGTATAAAAGTAATACCTCCAATAAAAAAGAACTCTTTTGCTGCTTGGTATGAATTTATTCTATAAAAAGACCAAAATAAAGTTGCTAGCCAAATATTGTAAAAAATTCCTTGTTGCCAGATTACTCTATCTTCTAAATCAAAAGGCAAAGCCCATTGTAAAATAAATAAAGCACCAGTAGAGGGAATAATACCTATCATAGACGCTAATGAAAATTTTCCAATACCATCATAAAAAGTGATTTTATTTTCATATTTTTTTGCTTTTTTCTCTAAATATAACATCATTGCAAAACCAATAGCTATTGCACAAAGTGCCATCATAATAGCAACTGCAATTCTTGAAAAAATATCTATACCAAATAAAAAATGTAAGAAAAATAGTGCTTCAGCTACAAATACAGGCCAAGTTTTATCTAAAACTTTTTGATTTTCTATAAGCTCTCCTGTATGGGCATTTAAAGTAATGGTTGGTTTATTAAATATCCCTCCATTTAAAAAGGGTTTATATGGGTTATAACCTTCTATTTCAACTCTTGCTGTTTCATCTTTCCAATTTATAAGCTTTACTACTTTAAAAGTAAGTTGTGGATTTATTTGATTTGCTATTTGTAAAAGTTCATTTAGAGGTTTCATACTAACTTCTTTATTTACTTTTTTTACTGGTTTACTTTGAGGGAAAAGTACAGTTCCTACCACTGCATCAATTGTTTTTGCTTCACCTTTTGTTAGCATTTGAGACATAGGAGCTGAACTAATAAGCCCCACATTCATCACTGCACCACTTAAAGTAATTAGAAGAAATGGAACAAATAACCAAGTAAAGACTTTTACATGAATTTTTGAAAAAACTGCTTGTTGATTTTTCCCTTTATTTGAAAATTTAAATAAAGTGATTAATATAAGTCCAGTAATAATTAAAACCATTGTTCCAATTGCAACAAATCCAAAAGATACTCTTCCTATAACTTTTAGAGGTGCTCCATAATGTAACTCATTTAAAAATTCAGCAAGATGGGATTGTTCTTTAGTTTCATTATTTAACTTCTCTTTTGTTGTTGGATTAAAAGCAATAGGTTGGGTAAATCTATGAGAAATTGTAACTGCTGGATCACCCATTCTTCCCGGAAGAGAAACTAAAATATTATTTTTAGGAAAATTTTCAGTTTTTAAAGCCTCTTCAATCATATAATTGTAATCAATTTTATAAATATTTATATTTGAGTCTATATGTCGTGAAGGTTTTTCCCAAGTTTTAATATAAGGAAGTAAAATTGCAAATACTCCAAAAAATATGGCAATATACATAATTATAGAAAAAATCACCCCAGATGCAATATGTATTCTAAATAGTCTTTGTTTAAAAAGTTTTGATTTTTCCATTAAAATTCCTTAATAAAAAAATAAAGTGCAATAGTAAAAATAGTTGTAGGAATTAGAACTCTTTTTAAAGCTTCTAGTTTTGATGAAGCTAAGGCTATCCAAGTAATAGCCCCTGCATAAGCAAAAGTATTAAACATAATAGAAATAATGGCAGATTCTTTAACCTCTAAAGGGATTAGAAAAGCAACTAAAGTCATACCTAAATAAGCTACTAATAAACCACCAAATATAGAACTAAAAATTCTAAAAATGCCTATTTGTTTTCCATTTGTTTCGGGTGTTTTAAGTATTTGATAGATTTTTTTTATCATATAAAACCTTTTATTTTAACTTCTCAAAAAGAGAAGTTAAAATGAGTAACTAAGAGTTGCAACAACAGCTCTTGGTGTTCCAATATAAACTCTACTTGTACTTGCAGATTCAACATACTCTTCATCAGTAATATTATGTAAGCTTAAATTTGCACTCCAATGACCTTTTTTATAACCTAATGTTGCATTGTAAATAATATTTGAATCAAGTTTTACACTATTTGTAGTATCTGCATATCTACTTCCTATATATCTAGCTCCTCCACCAATAAAAGTATTTGGTAAACCAAAACTATTTAAATTATATGTAGTAAATAAGTTAAAAGTGTGTTTTGGAATACCTGCAAGAAGTTTGCCTTCATTTTTTCCTTTATCTTCTGTTTTTGTATAACCATAAGAAGCAACTAAAGACCAACCAGAAATAATTTCACCTGCTAAGTCTATTTCAAATCCACGGCTTTCTTGTTCTTCACTTGCAACTGAAAATAATGGATTTGTTTCATCAGTTGTTGCAATATTTTCTTTTCGTATTTTAAATATAGCTGCTGTTAAATCAAAATTATCATTAAAAAGTTTTTGTTTAACCCCAAGTTCAATACCTTTACCTTCTTCTGGGTCTAAAAGTTTTCCATTTTTATCTAATGCTGTTTGTGGATAAAATGATTCTGAATAATTTGCATATAAAGTTGTTTGATTTGAAAGTTTATAAACTAAACCTACTTGTGGTAAAACTTTACTACTTTTTTGGCTATTTTGTGGAGTTACTCTATCATATCTTACTCCAGCACTTAGTATTAAATTATCTGTTAAGTTTATATGGTCTTGTAAAAATCCACCAACTCTTCTTGTAATTATAGTCTCACCTGTATTTCCATAAGTAATTGCTTGTGGATGGTCATCTTTAGAAGTTAGCTTTTCATATGTAGGATTTGATAAATTAATAGTATAAAGAGTTCTTCTATCCATGTACCCTCTAAATTTTGAAGAAGATTTTCTATAATCAGCACCTATTGTAAATCTATTTCTTAAATTAAAAATATCAATTTCTTTATTTAAAGTATATTGTAAGATATTATCTTTGTATTGATTTCTTTGCGAAGCATAAAATCTACTTAAGGTATTTGCAGCTTCATTATATACAAATGGAATATGAACATCATGGTTATCAATTTCATAATCTATATATCTATATCTTAATAATGAATTCCAAGAATTATAATTACTTTGTAGCTCAAATCCATAAATTTTTTGAAGTTTATCCAAAGTCTCATCTGGATGGGAAGTTACTGTTTTAGTAGAAGTAGCTAAAGTACCATCACTTTTCACATAGGCTCCAAAATCAGATTGTTTTCTTTCATTTAGATATTCACTAATAAAAGTAATAGTATTATTATCATCTATATCATAAGCAATACTTGGAGCAATAAAGATTTTTTTTGCATCATTATTATAATCTTTAACCCCTTCATCTGTTTTATAAACACTTACTAATCTATATCTTAAAGAGCCATCTTTATTTAAAGAACCACCCACATCAAGTTTAGGGCTATATGATTTATTTGAAGTATATTCAAAAACAGTTTGAGCGTGGAACTCTTTTTGTGGTTTTTTATGTACAAGGTTTATTAACCCTCCAGGATTTGCTTCACCGTATTGTAAAGAATCAGGACCTTTTAAAATTTCTACTCTTTCAAGGTTAAATAATTCTGGGTACGCCACACTATTACTTAAATTAAAACCATCTCTTAGTACAGGAACTCCTGCAAATCCCCTAATAGCAAATTTATTTTCTCTTCCGTGGTTATCCCCTAAATAAGTTGTATTTGAAGACATAGTTACAATATCATTGATATTTTGAGGTTGATAATCTTTAATAAAATCTTCATTATATACTTGAACAGATTTTGCCATTTCTTCTATATCAATATTATTTCTTGCTAAATTTATCTTTTTTTTATTTTGATAATCTGCTGTGGTTTTTTCTAAAATAGTGATACTATCTAGCTGTTTTGTTTGTTCTTTATCTTTAGCAAATAAGCTTGAACTTGCAAAAAGTAAAGAACAAAGAGTTATAGATAGCTTTCTTTGTAAACCGACAATTTTCATATATACACTCCTTGAAAAATTTATCGGAATGATATATAAAATGATTATGATTATCAATAATTAATAATCAAAAAAGGGAAAAATATATCTAAGAAAAGGAAAAATCAGTATGTTTTAAATTGTTTTCTATAACTACTTGGTGTTATTCCAAAATAATTAAAAAAGAGTTTGCTAAAGTGACCAGTGTGTTTATACCCAACTTTTATACAAGCTTCTTTTACACTAAAATCTTTTTTTAAAAGCTTTTTTGCTTCTTCTAATCTTTGCTTTTGAATCATTTCATAAATAGTCATTTTGTAGTAGTTTTTAAAATCTTTTTTTAAATAACACTCATTTATTGCAGATTTATATGCTATTTCTTTTATAGATAAAGTATTAGAAAAATACTCACTTAAAATTATCTGTTTTGCTTTTTCTAAAGATTTAATAATATTTTCATCCATATTAGAATTTGAGTTGATATTTTTGATAATTTTTTTATAAGTGTATTGAATTAGATTTGCAATATTTGATTCTAAAAATAGATCAGTAAAAAGGTACTCATCAAATTTTTTATTAAAAAAATAAGTTAAAATATCTAATTGTTCAGGGTCTATACTTCCACCTTCTATAATTGCATAATTTTTTTTGTTTGCCTCATTTCTTTTATTTTCTAAATTTTTAAAATCATAGGGTAATTTTAAAAAAAGTTCTTCTTTTATACCAATTGTAAAGATGCTATATGAAGTATTTTTTTTAAATTGCATTTTTGCTGAAAAATTATTTGAAGAAAATCCTAAAAAGAAACTATCTTTTTTTGATAGATATTTATTTTTATCTTTAAAAGTATAAGTAAAATCATTTGCAAAATTAAAGATTAAAACAGTTCCTGCAATAGTTGAAGTTTGTGAAATAATAGTATCTTGATATAGTTTAAAAGTAGTTATAGATATGGCAATACCACTTCCAATATCATACCAAATATAATTACCCATTCCAAAATTATTTTTGATTTTACCTAGATAATTTTTTCTTGAAAATGGGTTATTTTCTTTTTTTAATATTTCTATTAAATCGTAGTAATCTATTTCTAACATTATAATAATTGTCCTCAAAATCAACTTTAATTTTGATAATAATAATTAAAATGTATTTAAAATGTGTTTAATTTTAGATATAGATATTTTTTACTATAAAATTAAATAAAAAGTTTTCATCATTATTAAATCGTATAAAAGACTCTTTTATATGACTTTCATAACTATTTTTATTTATACCTCTAAATTTTTTAAGCCTTTGATTTAAAAAAGTTTCAAAATTATTTGAAGATTTATAGTAGCCAATAACTAAAAAATCATTTTTTCTTTTATTGTACAAAAGTTTTACACTATTTGCTTTTTTATGATTTATTAAAGTAGTTTCAATATTTTGTTTTATAAAGTTAAAAAGATTTTTATAATATAAAGCTTTTGAATCTAAAAAATAGTATTTGTTATTATATTGTATATAATAAAAAACCTCTTCATTTAAATAAATATATTTTAAAGTAAAGCAGTCTTTATCTAACTTTGTATCCAATGGATATTTATTTAGAAGTAAAACTCTTATATCTTTATAATATTTATTAATTGTTTGTCTGCTAATATCTAGCTTTTTTGCCACTTCACTAGCTGTACAATCACTAATAAAATATCTACAAATATTTTCTATTTTTGAAATTTCTATTTTTCTATTATTTAATTTATTGATTTTAACCATAAGCTATAATATTTAAAAAAAATGTGTAAAAAATGTGAACAACTCTATTTATAAATAGAATTAAAATTAAGTTGTCATGATAAATAAATTAATAATATTCTCCTAAGTTAAAATAAGAAATAATTCCATTTTTAGTGTTAATTATGATAATTGTTATCATATCAGGAGAAATAATGAAATTAGGAAACAAGAGATTATTAAAGTTATCTATATGTGCTGCAATTTTATTGCAAATGCCAGTTTTTGCAGATAGTACAAAACAGAATAATAAATCATTAGGTACAGTAGATGTTGTATCTTCAAGTGATAGTGAAAGTACAAATTCATATACTGTAAATTCTATGAATACAGCAACAAAGTTAAATCTTTCATTAAGACAAACACCACAATCAGTTAGTGTTTTAACTACTCAAAAAATGAGAGACTTAGGAATAAACTCTTATGATAGTATGCTAAATAATGTAACAGGGGTATCATTAAATAGATGGGATGAAAGGGTTAATGCTAGTGCAAGAGGGTTTGATTTAGATTATTATAAAATTGATGGAATGCCTACTTATATTACTTATAATGCAAGAGATTTAGACCTTTCTTTATATGATAGAGTTGAAGTAGTAAGAGGAGCTAATGGCCTAACAACTGGAGCTGGAAATCCTGCTTTAAGTATTAATTTAGTTAGAAAAAGAGCTAATAGTAATGAATTTAAAGGAGATATATTTTTAAGAGGAGGGTCATGGGATAGTTATAGCGCTATGACTGATATATCTACACCTTTAAATAGTGATAAAAGTATAAGAGCTAGAATAATTGCAAAACATGAAGATAGTAAATCTTTTATGGATAATTATGAAAAAGAAAACAATCTTTTTTATGGTGTTGTAGATATGAATCTAACAGATACTACTTTTTTATCAGTAGGCGCTAGTTATCAAAAACTAGATAGAAAGGGTATTAGATGGGGTGGTTTACCAGCTTTTTATAGTGATAATTCAAAAACAAATTTTGATAGATCAAAAACAGTTTCTGAAGATTGGACAGCTTGGGATGTGGAAACAAAATCATTATTTGCAAACTTAGAACAAATTTTATATAAAGATATTTCTTTAAATCTTGCATATACATATGATGAGATAAAAACAGATACGGCACTTTTATATTTTGCTGGAAAAGTAAATAAAGCAGATGGAAGTGGTTTAAACTATATGGATTGGAAAGCCCAAGAAGAGAAAAAACAAAATACTTTAGATATAAATGTAAAAGTTCCTTTTGACGTGGCAAATCTTTCACAAGAGATAATTGTAGGTGCAACATATAGTAAAGATAAAACTTTAAAATATGATGCTGTTTATCCACAAGGGTATTATTCTATACTTCCAAATTTCTATGATTATAACTTAGATTTCCCTTCTTCATCAAGTGCAGATGTGCCATATATTATAAGACCTGAAGATATAGTGCAAAAAGGTATTTATTTAGCGGGGAATTTCTCTTTAACAAATAGTTTAAAATTAATTGCAGGTGCTAGGTTATCATCTTGGGAATATAATAGTGAAGATTCAAATAAAGAAACTAGAAAGTTTGATAATGAAATTACTCCATATGTAGGTTTAGTATACGACATAGATAAAAATCATTCACTTTACACAAGTTATACAAGTATTTTCCAACCTCAAGATAAAAAAGATAGAAGTGATAATTTTTTAGAGCCAATTGAAGGGAAAAACTATGAAATTGGAGTAAAAGGGGAATATTTTAATGGAAAACTTACAAGTTCATTGGCTATTTTTAGAATAGAGCAAGATAATGTAGCACAAACAGATGGTGACCCAATAGGTGGTAAACAACCTTATAAATCTTCTGAGGGTGTTACAAGTAAAGGTGTAGAATTTGATATTAGTGGTCAAGTAACAGATAATTTAACTTTAGACTTTGGAATTGCAAATTTTGAAGCAAGAGATGCAGATGGTGAGAAATTTAATACTAAAGCTTCAAGAACAACGGCTAATCTATTTGCAAAATATACTATAAATAATTTAAGATTAGGTGCTGGGTTAAATTATAAAAGTAAATATTATACTCAAACTGATTCAGGAAAAATTACTCAAGATGCTTACACTCTTGCAAATGCAATGATAGGTTATAAAATAAATAAAAATGCTAATTTACAATTAAATATAAATAATATTTTTGACAAAAAATATTATGAAGGAATAGGAAAAAATAGTATGGTATATGGAACTCCTAGAAGGGTCTTATTAACTTTACAATATTCATTTTAATATGAAAAGGAAAAATAATGAAATTAGGAAACAAGAGATTATTAAAGTTATCTATATGTGCTGCAATTTTATTGCAAATGCCAGTTTTTGCAGATAGTACAAAACAGAATAATAAATCATTAGGTACAGTAGATGTTGTATCTTCAAGTGATAGTGAAAGTACAAATTCATATAAATTTGATTCTATGAATACAGCAACAAGATTAAACTTATCTTCAAAAGAAACACCGCAGTCAATTAGTGTGGTTACAAATGAGCAAATAAATGATATGGCTATGGAAAGTATTTCTGATGTGGTAAAAAGTGTAGTGGGATTATCTTCAACTACTAGTGATAGTGAAAGAAGTTCTTTTTCAGCTAGAGGATTTGATATTTCAAATTATCAAATAGATGGTGTAGCAGTTTCTTGGGTAGGGGGATATAATACAGGTGAAACACAGCAAGATTTAACAATCTATGATAGGGTTGAAGTTGTAAGAGGAGCAAATGGTCTTATTTCAGGAGCAGGTGATCCCTCTGCTGCTATTAATTTAGTTAGAAAACATGCAAATAGTAAAGAGTTTAAAGGAAATATCACTTTACAAGGGGGAAGCTGGGATAAATACAAAGCTTCTTTAGATGTTTCAACTCCTTTAACTAAAGATGGAAAAGTAAGAGCTAGAATTGCAGCTAGTTATGAAGATAGAGAATCTTTTGAAGATTATTATAAAAATAAGAAAACAGTACTTTATGGTGTAATTGATGCTGATATATCTGATAATACAAGAGTATCTTTAGGAACAAGCTATCAAGATAATAATCCAAAAGGAAGTATGTGGGGAGGTTTACCTTCTAAGTATAGTAATGGAACTAAAACAAACTGGGATAGATCTGATACTACTGCACCAAAATGGAGTTATTGGGCCTCTAAAAATAAAAATTATTTTGCAAATATTGAGCATTATTTTGAAAATAACATTAAATTATATGCAGGTTATTCAAGAATAGATAGTAGTGCAGATTTAAAATTATTATATCTATATGGAAATCCAGATAAAACTACTGGCTTAGGAATGGGAGGAAGTGGTTATAAAGGTGATTTCTCAAGAGTTCAAGATAATATTGATATTTATGCTTCTATTCCTTTTGAATTAGGAAGTTTAGATCATGAATTACTAATTGGAACAATGTATAATAAACAAAAATTCAAAGCTTATTCTGCTTCAAAAAGTGTTGGTTCAATTGGTAGTTTTTTTGATTGGGATGGAAATATACAAAGTCCTGATTTTCCTAAAATGAACTTAGTAGGAGATACAGTTACAAAACAATTAGGTACTTATTTAGTAGGTAGATTTTCATTATCTGATAATTTAAAATTAATAGCTGGAACAAGACTTACTAATTGGGAAAAGGAAGATAGATTAAAAGATTTTACATATGATCATGATAATGTTGTAACACCTTATGCAGGGTTAATTTATAATATAAATGAAGATTTTTCTACATATGTGAGTTATACTGATATTTTTAAACCACAAGATAATCAAGATTCTAGTGGAAATTATCTTGACCCAATTGAAGGGAAAAGTTATGAAGTTGGAATAAAAGGTGAGTTTTTTGACGATAAATTAAATGCTAGCTTCGCAATTTTTAGAATAGAACAAGATAAATTAGCACAAACAGATCCTTCAGGAGCATTAATCCCTGGAACAACTACTGTTGCAAGTGTGGCAGCAGAAGGAACTACAAGTAAAGGATTTGAAGTTGAACTTAATGGAGAAATAACTGATAATTGGAATTTAAGTGTTGGGTATTCTCAATTTCAAGCAAAAGATGCAAATGATAATGAAGTAAATTCAAATCATCCAAGAAAAACATTTAAATTATTTACTAAATATAAAATTGATAAGTTAAGTTTAGCTGGTGGGTTAAATTGGCAAAGACAAACAAATTTAAATGGTATATATCAAGAAGCCTATTCAACAGTTGATTTAATGGCAAAATATCAATTTAATAAAAATCTATCAGCACAGCTAAATATTGATAATTTATTTGATAAAAAATATTATTCAAATGTAGGTTTTTATAGCCAAGTAGCTTATGGAACACCAAGAAGTGCACTAGTAACTTTAAAATATTCATTTTAATATTAAAAGGAGAAATCCTTTTAATATTATATAATTATGATAATAACTATTAATATTTATAAAAAATACTGTATAATTTCTTATGCTAAAAGAAGAATACAAAAATTTAAAAATATTATATGTGGAAGATGAAGAGAATATTAGAAGTAATGCCACTTCATATTTAAAAAGAATTTTTACTAATGTTTATGAAGCAAAAGATGCTTTTGAAGCTATGGAAAAAATAGAGACTTTTTCTCCTCATTTAGTTATTACTGATATTAAAATGCCTAAAAAAAATGGTCTTGATATGATAAGACAAATTAGACAAAAAGATAAAGATACTCAATTTATAGTCTTAACTGCTTTTACTAATACAAACTACTTATTAGATGCTATAGATTTACATTTAGTTAAATATCTTACAAAACCTATAAAACATGAGACAATTTTTCCTTTACTTATGCAATGTGCAAAAAAGATTTTTGATAATAAAAATACTAAAAAGTATATTTGTGAGAATTGTTATTTTGATTTAGTAAATGAAGTATTAAAAATAGAAGATGAGATAATAAAATTATCAAAAAATGAGACTTTATTTTTTAAACTTTTATGTGAAAATTTTTCAAGAGTGGTTACTTATGAAGAGATACAAAACTATATTTGGTATGATGAATATATGAGTGAAAATGCTATTAGACTTTTAGTTAGAGACTTAAGAAAAAAACTTCCAATAAATTGTATTAAAAACCTATCAAAAGTAGGGTATAAAATAGAATTATTTCAATGAAATACATAATTATTTTTTCTTTTTTTATTTTAAATTTATATGCAAATAGATTTGGGATTGTGGAAGATATTCAGATTTCTGAAGATTTTAATACCTATAAACAAGTAAATTATTTAGAGTATAAAAATAAAGTAGTAAAAAAATTTTCTATAAAATTAGATATAAACAAATATAAGCTTAAAAATAAAACATATTATTTAACAATAGTTAGTGATGATAAAAACCTAATCTATACAAATACAAAATATTATAAATATAATCATTTATTAATAATAAAACTAGATAAAAATTCTTTTGAAAAACTCTTTTTCAACTATGAATATAAAGAAGCAAAAAGAGCTGGATTTAGATATAGAGTTATTAGTGAACTTGAGTATAAATATATACTTCCTTACGAAGGAATACTATATGGTTTAGCTTATGGAATTATTTTTTGTGCTTTTTTATACTATTTTATTATTTACTTTTCAACTAGACAAAAGTGTTTTTTATATTATTCTATTATGCAGCTTTTTGTGCTTTTATCTCTTGTGGGTTTTGTTTATTTTAGTTATAAACCCTATCCTTCAGTTTTAGGTCAGGCTCTTGTGGATATTTTTGAAACCTCTGGATTTTTATTTACACTTTTATTTACAAAAGAGATTTTATCTTTAGAAAAAAATCTACCAAAAGTTTCTAAAATTGTCAATTTTTTTATAGTTTTAAATATCATAGATTTATTATTAATAGTGATTTTTAAAATTTCAATTTTGTATGAATTTTTACCTTTTTATATTAGTTTTCTAATTCCTTCTTTAGTAGGAATAATTAGTATTTATAAAGGTAATAAAAATGCAATTATTTATACTTTAGGATGGGTTTTTATGGCTTGTTTTGTCTTTATGGCACAAGAAAAGCTTTTACCTATTAGTGGAATATATATTATACATATAGCAGCCCCAATGGAATCACTTATTTTTAGTTTTGCTTTAGCTTATACTTTAAGACAATTGGTTATTGAAAAAAATGAAAAGGAAAAACTTTTAATACATAAAAGTAAGTTAGCTTCTATGGGAGAGATGATAAATAATATTGCCCATCAATGGAGACAGCCTTTAACTCATCTAAGTTTTATAAATATGAATTTGCAGTTAGCAAGTGAGTATAATGAACTTGATAAAAAATATTTAATTGAAAAAATAAATGAGTCAAATGAACAAATAGAATTTATGTCAAATACAATAAATAGCTTTAGAGATTTTTATAAACCCCAAAAAAGTAAAAACTCCTTTTATATTTCTGAAGCAGTTAATAAATCTGTGGATATTATGCTTCCATTATTGCAACTTTATAAAATTGAAGTGATATTAGATATAAAAAGTGATAAAAGAGTTTTATCTTATGAAAATGAGTATTCCCAAGTTATATTAAATCTACTTTCAAATGCAAAAGAGGCTTTAGTTGCAAAAAATATTCAAACTCCAAAGATAAAAATAACTATTGATGTAAAAGAAAAAAGAAGTTTAACAACTATTTGTGATAACGCAGGTGGAATTTCAGAAAAAATACTTTATAAAATTTTTGAACCATATTTTACTACTAAAGATAGTGGGAGTGGAATAGGGCTTTATATGTCAAAAACTATAATAAACTCCCATTTTAAAGGGGAATTAAGTGTTCAAAATAAAAAAGAGGGTGCTTGTTTTATAATAAAAGTTTAAAAGAGAGTTTTATTAAAACTCTCTACCATATAATTCTGAAGCTTCTTGAATTACTAAAAAAGCCTCTTTATCATATTTTTTTATAATTGATTTTAAAAGTTGCAGCTTTGAAATATCAACAATTACTAAAATTAAAGTTTTACTCTCTTGCTGTTTTAGATTAAATCCTTTTATAATAGTTCCATGTTCTCCTAATTTTTTATATAATTGTATTGAAAGTTCACTCACATTATTTGAGACAATAGTTACTGCTTTTTGTGCAGGTTTCCCTGATAATAAAACATCTATAATCCTAGAAGTAATATAAACTCCAATTACACTAAATAAAGCTTTTTCTACATTATTATAAATAAAAATTGAACTAAACATAATAAGTGCATCTATAAATAAAATAATTTGTGAAGTTTTATATTTTGTTTTTAAAGCTATAACTTCTGCTAAGATGGTAGTACCTCCTGTTGAAGACCTAGCAAGCATTACAAATCCAACTCCAAAACCTATTAATAATCCACCAAAAATAGAAGCTAATATAGTTTCATGTGTTAGGGGTGATACTTCTATAAATTCTTTTAAAAAGTCTGTAAAAAAAGAGATTAAAGCTATACTTATTAGGGTTTTTACAACAAAAGCCCTTCCAAAAAATTTCATTCCTAAAAGTATTAAAGGAATACTAACTATTAGTATGCAAATACCTAAAGTAGTAGAAGGGAAAAGAGCATATAAAAGTTGTGCTAATCCAACTCCTCCTCCTGTAATAATACTATTTGGATTTAGAAATGCTACTGTTGAATAAGCTATTAAAAAGCATCCTAAAATAATAAAAAGTAAATTTTTTATCTTAATCATTTATAACCTTTAAATTTTTTGCTAATTATAAAGAATTCTTTTTTTTATTTCTTCTTTAAAATTGTTAGAAAAACTAATTATTCTTGCTTAAAATAATTTTTTTATAGATATAATTTGATTATGAAAAAAGATACAATAGTAAGACATAGAAAAATAGCAAATGATATAATGCATTATATTTATAAATATATAAATACAAATATTGATTTAGAAGAGTTAAGTATAAATCTAAAGATAAGTAAATATCATATGCATAGAATTTTTAAAGAAGAGTTTGGTCAAAATATTTATAAAACAATAAAATCAATAAGACTTCAAAAAGCTGCCAGTTTACTTTTAACAAATCATAATTCAACAATCACAAATATTGCAAAAATGTGTGGTTATAGCTCTCAAGGTGCTTTTATAAAAGTATTTAAAGATAAATTTAATATGACTCCAAAGGAGTGGAAAAGGGGAGATTATAAGCAACTAATAAAAATAAAAGCCTCTTATTCTTTAAAAGCACAAATATTAAAAATTAAATCAAAAAAAATATATTATATAAGGCATAAAGGGGATATTGATTCTAAAAAACTGGTTTGGGAAAAGTTAAATACTTGGGTTTTATCCAAAGATATTAAAGAGTATAATCAAATAACTTTATATCATGATAATCCCTCTATAACACCTCTACTTGAATGCCAATATACAGCAGCAATTCAAACACAAGAAATTATAGAAGAAAACACTTTGCCAAGTTTAATGTCTCCTAGTGGAATTTATGCAAAATTTGATTTTCAAGGAAGTTATAAAGAGTTTTTAGAGTTTATAAATTGGGTATATTTTGATTGGCTAATAAATAGTGGATATGAAACTACAACAGAGCCCTCATATGTAGTCTATAAAAAGAATTCTTTTTTAGATGATGAGGACTTTTTTATTGCAAGTTATTATATTTCAATTTATATGTAGTTATTTATTTTTAATCTCTTCTATTAACTTTTTTGTATTTTTAGAACTAAAATATAAAGTCAATAAAATTAAAATTAAGCCAATAAATAAAAAGCTTATAAGTTCAATTCCTAACTGGTGTTCTTCATGTCTTGGTTGAGATAGTTTTTCTAATACTTCTTTAGTGGCTTTAAATTTAAACCCTTCTAGTGGAGCAATACCTTTTTGTACAAGTTGCTCTTCTGGTCCACCATCTAAAACTATTTGGTACTCTTCTTTAGGAATAGGAATAATTAATTTACTTTCATATGGAAGTCTATTTTTATATAAAACTTCACCCGAAGTAAGAGATTCTAATCTAACCATTGCACCTTGAGCTTTTTGAAGATTATCAAACTCTCCTATTACTGTAATTGTATTATCTTTGTTGTCAATAACTTTTAATAATAAAGTGTGTGCTTGTAAATTTAAGCATATAAATAAACTAAGAAGTAAGAATTTCATTTTTTTCCTTTATATTTTTGCTTTAAAAAATTTTTTTGCTTCTATTCTATCTTTTGGTAATTTATAAGATAAAAGTAAAAGAACTAAACCAAATAAAAATAAACCTATATCAACATTTAAAATAATATGCATATTTTGTTTATATAATTGTATGGGCATAAATCCACTAAAAATTCCGTGAAAAATTGGAGTTAAAATAAAAAATATTCCTCCTAAAGCAAAAAACTCTTTTGCTACTTTATAAGAAGAAACTCTATAAAAAGACCAAGTTAAAGTGGCTAACCAAAAGGTAAAAAATAGCCCTTTTTGAATAAGAAGTCTATTTTCTAAATCAAAAGGTAAAAGCCATTGTAGTAAAAAAATAAATCCAGTTGCAGGAATAACTCCTATCATAACTGCCAATGATAGTTTGCCCATCCAATGATAAAAGATAATTGTACCTTCAAATTTTTTAGCTTTTTTTTCTAGCCATAACATAACACCAAAACCAATGGCAACAGCACAAATTAACATAAGTAAAGCTATTAAAACTCTTGTAAAAATATCCACTCCAAAAAGAAGATGTAAAAAATACATAATATCCACAAAAATAACAGACCAGTGCTTATCTAAAACTTTTACATTTTGAATTAAGCTTCCATCAACTCCACTTAAAACAACTTTTGGTTTATTAAATACTCCGTTTAAAAAAGGCATTTTGGGATTGTATCCACTAAGTTCCACTTGAGCACTTGAATCTTTCCAATTTATAAGTAGAATTTTTTGAAAGTTTATATTTGGGTTTATCTGCTGTGCTTTTTTTATTAGCTCATTTATTGGAAGCATTTTTATATTATCGTTTTTTCTATGTATTTGCTTTGCTTCAGGGTTTAAAACAGGTCTTAATAAAACTCCTATATTTGCAGTTTCTCCTTTTGATGAGATATAGGCCATAGGTGCAGAGCCAAAATATCCAATATTCATTAATGCACCTGTTAAAGTAACAATAATAAAAGGAGCAAATAACCAAGTAAAGATTTTTCTATGCCAAAAAGAAAATTTACTTTGTTGGTTTTTCCCTTTATCTTTATATTTTATAAGAGTAACTTGGATTAATCCACCAATTATTAAAAACATAACTGCAACAGCCACAAAACCAAAAAGTACATATCCAAAAGTTTTTAAAGGTCTTCCATAATGCATACTATTTAAAAACCAAGCAAGTTCTGAAATATGCTCTTCATTTTCTATTATCTTTTTTGTATTTGGATTAAATACAATTGGCTCAACAAATTCATGGGAAATTATTAATGCGGGGTCATTATGATACCCTGGTAAAGTTATGTTTATATTATTTTTAGGAAAATCTTCATTTGAAATTATGGGGTCTATCATAGAAGAATAATCAATATTTTTAATATTTGCAAATTCAAAATGTCTTGAAGGCTTTTCCCAAGTTTGAATATATGGCAATAAAATTGCAAAAATTCCAAAGAATACTGCAATATACATAAATAATGAAGCACTAATACCTACTGCTACATGAACTCTTTGAAGTCTTTGTTTTAAAAGTTTTGAAGAATTATCACTCATTTTAGTTTCCTACAATAAAAATAGTTATGGCTATAGTTAAGATAAAAGTAGGAATTAAAACTCTTTTTAATGCTACTAACTTTGAAATAGATAAACATATCCACAAAGAAGCAATAGCCCAAGCAAAAGTATTAAACATCAATGGCACAATAATTGATTCACCAGCACTTCCTGGAATTATAAAAACAAGTAAAGTCATTGCTAAATATGCCACAAGTAAACCACCAAATATAGAACAAATTGTTCTAAATAAACCTATTTTTTTACCACTGTTTTCTACTATTGATAACTCTTTATATATTTTAAAAAATCTATTTATCAAACTATAAACCTTATTTAATTTTGAGAATTATAATCATTAAATATTAAACATGGACTTAAAAATAAACTAATCATGACAATCAAAAATATTACAAAGAAACATTTAGATATAATGGCAAAAAATTTTATAGTGAAAGAATAAAATGATAGATATTAGACAATTACAAAAAGATTTTGAAGCAACTGCTACAGCTTTAAGAAGAAAAGGTGTTGAGCAAGGGATTTTAGATAATCTAAAAGAACTTTCAAATGAAGCAAAAGCTAAAAGACAAGAGATGGAAAATGTAACTGCTGAACAAAATAAATTATCAAAAGAGTTTGGTAGATACAAAAAAGAGGGGCTTGATATTGCAACTCTTCAAGAAAATATTAATGAACTTAAAAATAAAAAACAACAAATGGAAGAAGAAGTTAGAGTTTTAGAAGATAAATTAACTTCTATAGTATTAACAGTTCCAAATCTTCCAGATGAAAATGTTCCTAATGGAGCAGATGAAAATGATAATATTGTTTTAGAAGTAGTAGGAGAAAAACCAACTTTTACTTTTGAACCAAAAGAGCATTGGGATTTAGGTGAGCAAAATGGTTGGCTTGATTTTGAAAGAGGTGTGAAACTAGCAAAATCAAGATTTTCTGCCCTTAAAGGAACAGCTGCAAGATTAGAAAGAGCATTAATTAATTATATGCTTGATTTTAATACAGCAAGAGGTTTTGAAGAGTGGTATGTACCTTTTATGGCAAATTCAAATACTTTACAAGGTACAGGACAACTTCCAAAATTTGAAGAGGATTTATTTAAAATAGAAGGGGAAGATTTATATCTTATTCCTACTGCTGAAGTTAGTTTAACAAACCTTTATAATGATGAAATTTTAAGTGAAGAACAACTTCCAATGCTTCTTACTTCTTATACTCCTTGTTTTAGAAAAGAAGCAGGAAGTGCAGGAAGAGATACAAGAGGACTTATTAGACAACATCAATTTGATAAAGTAGAAATGGTTGCTATTACAAAACCAGAACAATCTGATGAAATATTTGAGAAAATGGTAGCTTGCGCTAGTGATTTATTAACTTCTTTAGGTTTAGCTCATCAAAAAGTTATGCTTTGTACAGGAGATTTAGGCTTTAGTGCTGCAAAAACTATAGATTTAGAAGTATGGCTTCCTGGACAAAATAAATATAGAGAAATCTCTTCTATTTCAAATACAAGAGAATTCCAAAGTAGACGAGCAAAAATTAGATACAAAGATGGAAAACAAAATATTTTAACTCACACTTTAAATGGTAGCTCACTAGCTGTTGGTAGAACACTAGTTGCTATTATGGAAAACTATCAACTTTCAGATGGAACTATAAAAATCCCTCAAGTTCTAGAAAAGTATATGTGAAAAGCGTTATAAACGATAATTTCTTATCGTTTATAGCTTTGAAACCGGAATGGTCGGAACGAAGTGAAGCCATGGAGGCTGAAAGAAGCGTTTATAGCTTTGAAACCGGAATGGTCGGAACGAAGTGAAGCCATGGAGGCTGAAAGAAGCGTTTATAGCTTTGAAACCGGAATGGTCGGAACGAAGTGAAGCCATGGAGGCTGAAAGAAGCGTTTATAGCTTTGAAACCATATTTGATATTTTATACTTAGAAGCTATTAAACATAGAAATAATTATCTAAAATTTTAAATAAAAGGAAACCGTATTAGGTTTCCTAAAATAAATTCGCACTTTTAAATAAAACATTCACATTTTTTTATTAGAAATTTTAGAAGTGAATTTAACTCTCTTTTTGATCAAAGTTAGGAATGAAGTTTCAAAAAGAGAGTTGAGAGTCAAAAGAAGTTTTAGTAAGACTTATTATGTAGGGAAGGAGACATATATATAAGATAAAACTTCTTTGATGACATTATATAACTTTATAAAAATTATATATTTGATTTATATCAAATCAAAGTGAAATTTCCGTGATTTTTTTTAAATTTGTTAAAAAAATAGGTATTTTTTTATAAATACCTATTATAAAACTTTCCTATTTCTATAAGAAAGAAGAATTAGTATCAAAATCACTATTGCAGTAATTGGAACAAAAGTAGGAATTGGAACAGGATCACCTGCTGCATAAGAGTGTTTTCCACTTAAATAGTAATTAACTCCAAAATAAGTCATAATAATTGAAGCATAACTAATTAGACTTAATGTAGCAAAAAGATAATCAGAAATAATACCTTTTATATATCTTAGATGAATAATAGCTGCATAAATTAAAATAGATACTAAAGTCCAAGTCTCTTTTGGATCCCAACCCCAATATCTTCCCCATGACTCATTTGCCCAAATACCACCTAAAAAGTTACCTATTACTAATAATACAAGTCCAATTAAAATAGACATTTCATTTATTCTATTTGCTTCTTTTATACTTAATAAAATTGAGAAAAATTTATCATCTTGTGTTTTTTTATTTATAAAAGCAAATAAAAATATACTTATAAATCCAAGTAAAGCACTCAGTCCTAGAAAACCATAACTTGCTGTAATTACACTAACATGAATTGTAAGCCAATATGATTTTAAAACAGGAGCTAAAGTTGTGATTTGTGGTTCCATCCAACTTAAGTGAGCTACAAATAAAGTTATTCCACTTAAGATACCTGTTGTAGCTAATGCTAAATTTGATTGTTTAGAAAAAAACATCCCTGATAATACAATTGCCCAAGCTATATAAATCATTGATTCATAACCATTTGACCAAGGTGCATGACCTGCTATATACCATCTAAGAGCTAAACCAAAAGTATGAAAAATAAAACCCACAGCAAATAAAACTAAAATAACTTTTGTAAATTTTGATAAATTTAGGTTTTGTTTAAAAATATTAATAAAAATTGTAATTAAAAGTAAAAATCCTAAGATTAAATAAAAAGGTGTTAATCTTTCAAAAATATTGTATTTATTAAAAATTAATTCTGCTTTTATTTTCCAACTACTAGGTAAAATATGTGAAGCAAACTCTTCTTGATATTTTTGTATTTCTTTTAATTTATTTGTTGCATTTTCCCATAAAAGTGGATTTTTTGTTGCTTCATCTAAAGCAAAATAGTAATCTTTCATAAGTGTTTTAATTTTTAAAGCTTCTTCTTTTGGCAAATCAATATCTGAACTATTATCTAAAACTCTAATTGCAACTGAAGATTCAATCCATCTATTTTTTTCATCATATTTTATAGGAAAAGCTTTAAAAAAATCCCCTGTAAAAAGAGTATAAGCTATATTTAGTCTTTCATCTACTTTTATAAGTTCTTTATCAAACTTAGTTCTTAATGCAGGTTTTTTTGCATTTGCATTTTCAAGAAATTTTGTAAGTTTATAATTTCCTTGTGCATCATAAATATTTTTAAAACTAATTGTGTTTTTATCTATTCCTAATATTTTTTTCAATTTATCATCATTTATTTTAATAAATTCAATTTCTTGCCAAATATTTGGATATATCATCATACTTAAGAAAAATTGATTTGCATCTAAAGAAAAAATCTCATTTTTTCTAGTTAGTTTATTTATAATCTCAATAGCTAAAGAATTAATAGGTTTGATTCTTCCTTGATAATCTTGAATTAAAACAGAACCAAAATATTGTGAGTGTTTTTTATTTATATTTTGAATAGTTTTTAAACTTTCTTCATTTGCAAAAGTTGAAGTTTGAAAAAATATAAAAAAAGTAGCTATTAAAACCATCAGATTGTTTTTTAAATAGTAGCTTTTTTTTATACTTTCAAGAGTATACTTTTTATTGCTTAATTTTCTAAATCTTCCATTTTTACTAAAAAGATTTAAAAATAATCCTGTAAAAAGTAAAAAATATCCAATATATGTGGGAACTTTTCCTGGGTCTTTATTTACAGATAAAATTGTTCCTGTTTCATCAGTTTTATATGAAGATTGGAAAAATCTAAACCCATTATGATCTAAAGTATTATTCATATAAATTCTATAAAACTTTTCACCTTTTAAATCTTTATCCACAATTTCAATATCACTTAAGTATGAAGAAGGAGAGTTAGACCCTGGGTATCTTTCTAAACTAAAATCAAGTAGTTTTAAACCAAAAGGTAGAGTTATTTCTTTACTTCCCCATTGCATTTTAAGCTCTATATTTTTATCAAGTTTTACTTTATTAACATATCCTCTTGTTGCTTCAACAGCTTTAAATAAGGCTACTTGTTTATTTATATTTTTGTACTTTACATCAACTAAAATAGCATCAACTCTATTTTCTTTTTTTGTTTGACTTTGGGGTAAACTTACAACTTTTAATGCGCCACTAACACTAGCTTCTTTTATCATAAATTCAGTTTGTCCAACTTTGTATACTCTTGAAAGATAAGCAATTTCTTCTTCATTTGCTTTTATTTCACCTTCTAGTTTATCTTCTATTGAATACCAAGAAGTTTTTATATTTGATTTAAAATAGATATTATTATCTTTTGTTGTAAAAGATACTACGGGTTTTTTAGAGTCTTTAATCTCTTTATTTAATGAAAAAGATAAAAACATTGTCTCTTTTTCATCTTGTTTTTTTAAATCTATACTTTTCATACCATTTAAAGTAGAAACAATTATATTTACCATAGGTATTCCATCTTTTATATCTACTATTTTTTCTGCTGCATTTGGTACAAAACTATTAAAAGTAACTTCAACTATATCATTATTTAAAGTAAAGTTATGAGAAAAATCTGTTTGATTTAATTTTGTCATTAATACTTTTTGTTCAAACTTTTGTTTTTTATCATTTTCTTTAATTTGCATTTGCACAAAATGATCTAAAGTATAAATTTTATTTTGAGTTTGACCTTCACTAATAGTCATAGTAGCTTCATATCCCACATATCTTGTTAAAGCTGAACCTAAAAAGATAAATACAAATGAAATATGAATCATAAGAATTAAAAATTTTTCTTTTTTATACATTTTAAACCAAAAGATATTGAAAACAACACCTATTGTTAAAAGAAGCATTATTGTTTCAAACCAAGTCTGTCCATAAATAAAAGACTTAGCCCCAAGTGGTCCATAATCATTTTCAACAAATGTAGCAACAGCACAGGAAAAGGCAAAAAATAGCATAAGTACAGTCATTAATTCCATACCAAAGAAAGTTTTTATTATTTTTTTCATTAAAAGACCTAAAAATTTATTAAAATTTACAAGTAACACCGAAGGAAGATAAAGGGAGGTGTTACTTATAAATATTATAGTATAAAAAGAGGAGTATATCCTCTTTTTATTTTAGTTATATGAAGTTTTGTGCTCAACATCTTTTGTTGATTCAGGATTATAGATACCTTTTTTCTCAGCTTCTTTTTTCCATTCTTGTAATAAACCATCATTGAATTGTTTTTTCTCTTCAATTAATTTATTAAATGGTAATCCAATAATTTTTTGAGCATCTTCTTTTGAATAATTAGCAGGTGCTTTATAATCACTTGCTCCATATTTAGCTAAGATTTTAGCTAATTTAATTCTAGCATCTCCAGCTTTTTCTAAAGCAGTACCAAGAACTCTTAAAGTCTCTTCTGGTGCGTGGAAGAATGCTGGGTGAGAAGCAACTGCGTAGTCCCATCTCCATTGTGCATGTCTAATATCTTTTAATGCTGGTGCCATTTCTTCTTTAGTTGCACCTAATTCCCAAGCTTTACCAGCTTCTAAGTGTGCAGCAGAAATTTGTTTCATAGCTTTTGTATGTAACTCATCTTTTCTTGCTTTTTTCTCAGCAATATTAGCAAGTAAAGATTTTTCACTTACTCTATGACAATTCATACAAGTTTTACTCATATTTTCTAAAGGATTTCCAATATTATGGTCAGTATATTTAATACCACCTTCTTGAGTATATGGCATGTGACAATCTGCACAAGATACATTGTTTTTACCATGAGCACCTGTTTTCCACATTTCATAACCTGGGTGTTGTGCTTTTAACATTGGTGTTTTAGAAATTTTGTGTGTCCAATCAGAGAATTCTAAATCATCATAGTATTTCTCCATAGCTTCAACAGAAGTTCCATTTGCCCAAGGTAAAGTTACAACAGCAGCTTTTTTACCTGCACTTGTAGTTTTTTTAGCAAAATAGTATTCAACGTGACATTGAGCACAAACCATTGTTCTCATATCTTGTTGGCTTGCATTTGCTAAATCAGTAATTCCAGCAGCTTTTAAAGCATCATCTAGATATTTTCTATTAACTTGTAACTCCATAGTTTTTGGATTATGACAATCTACACATCCAATAGGATTTATAATATCAGAACCATATTTAGACCATTTACCACTATAATACTCATCATCACCTTGCTCAGCCATAATTCTTGGAACGTCTGGTGATTTACATGTCCAACATGCAGTTGGCATTGGTCCTGTTTTTTCATCAACTGGCCCACCAGTTCTTAGAGTATTTCTATTATCTTCGATTGCATAAAAGTGCCCTCTTGGAGCATTATAATCTTTTGCAAATCCATATCCTGCCCATAATACTACTAATTCAGGATACTCTTTTAACATATCATGGATTTCATCAGAATTTTTTGTTTTTCTCCATGAATCAAATTGTCTTGGATAATGAGTTCTAAACTCTTCACTCTTAGTTTCCCATCTATTATCCATTTGTGGAACACTATTGATCTGTTTTTGCTCTTCTTTCTTTTCATTAATTGAAGCAACTAAAGCAGACATTAACCCTATCGCTATTAAAGAAATAGCAAGAAGTATTTTATATTTTTTCATGACAACTAACCTTCTATTTCATTTTTTCTTTTACCCCAATATTATATGGAGTAGAAACTAAACTACGAACTTTACCATGTGGCACATATTTGTGACACTCCCAGCATTTTCGACCATTCTCAAGACTTCCGTCTTCACCACTATGATATTTGTCAGCATTCATCTTCAATGTCGCATTTTCACTTGCATGACATCGAACACAATTTGCTTGTACACGGTTTGCTCCATCATCACTTATATGAATATTATTCTCATAAGTGTTTAATGTGAATGCAACTGAGTGATTCCACCCATCTATTGCTTTAGATTTGTATTTAGCTACAAAATTGTCAACAGGTAAGTGACAATCAACGCATCCTGCCACATTTTTATGTGAACTATTTTCCCAAGTTGCAAAAGCTGAATTCATTGTATGACAATTAATACAGGCTTTTGGGTCACTTGATAAATATGACAGCATGTTAGATGCATATACTGTGTAAACAAAAAGCGAAGCGGCAACAAGAAGACTTAAAACTGTCCCATAAACAACAATTTTTTTGTTCTTTTCCATCCTATATCCTTTAAGTTACACTGAAATTATAAAATTAATTATATACAACTTTCTTGATCTAAATCAAGAAAATATATTTTGAGTGAATGGTCATTCGTTAATTATAAAGAAAAATTATGAAACTTTTTTTGTAAAAAAAATTTTACCATTTTTGTAAGTGTCCATTAAATGGTAGGTCTAGCTAAGTTATTATTATAAAAAATTATAATAATAAAAGTGTGACGTAGTAGTGAAAAAAATATATAAAAATTACAAATTTCTTAAAAATAAAAATTAAATTTAGCTTTAAGCTTAAACTTTTAAACTAATTTTTTTTTATTTTACAAAAACTTTGGAATCATATGTCTTATTATCAATACTAACTTTTATATATCCATTTGTTACATTGTAGTGTTTATATAAAAGTGTAGTTCCAATTTTTATTTTATTTTTATTAAAGATTGATTCTTCTTTTTGTAAGTAGCCTTTTGAGTTTCCTATATATACATTTGGAGTTGTATAGTAAAAATTTCCAAAAACAGAAACTTTGGTAAAGCAAGTACCATTGTAGTCATTTTTTGTTTTTCTTATATGTTGGATATTTTCGCCATTTCCATTTTCATCAAATATTCCAATAGCTCTAGCTTGTCTTATATTTGTTGAGTTAGCATATAAAGTAAAAAATATAGATAAAACTACCTTTATTAAAATCAACTTTTTCATAGGTAATTTTATCTATTTATCGTGCAAAAATTGTGTAGTTTTATATATATGAGACAACTCTTATTGATTCATTGTCTTGTTTTTTTATTTTGTCATATAATCTTTGGTATTTTATTTTATCTTCAAATGAGATTGGTGTTCTAATAGATTTATATTCAACTAATTTTCCATCTTTTTTTACAGCACTTATTTGTGCATAAACCCAATAATATCCCCTATCTTTTCGTAAGTTTTTAATAAAACCACTCCAAGATTTTCCTTCTTGTAAAGTTTTCCATAACTCTTTAAAGATTTTTTTGGGCATATCTGGATGTCTTACTATATTATGTGGTTTTCCAATTAATTCTTCAACTTCATATCCACTAATTTGTGCAAAAGTTTCATTTGCATAAGTAATATTACCTTTTAAATCAGTTCTTGAAACAATAAGCTCATCTTTAGGAACAATAGTCTCTATTAGAAATTCACTCTCATTGTATTGCATTTTACTTTCCTGTTTTATCGAAATGTTTAGTAAACCCGTAAATATCTTTTTTCTTTAAATCCCCATTATAAACTATTTCTTCAGGTTTTATATTATCATCATTTAGCATACTTGGAACCACATCTGAGTTTTCAAGCACTTTCATATGTTCATTTAGTTCATCTTCACTATAAGCCATTTGCATATCAGCACTAATTATATGAGGAATACTTTCAACAACTCTTAGTTTCTCCAATTCTTCTTCAACATTTTTACCTTCAATAGTAATAATAATTCTTCCTAATTCATCATGCACATGATAATCACAGGCTTCACATTCTTTTAAATTTTTCACTACTTCATCTAAATATTTTGGTAATGTTTGAACTACTATACTTGAAATATTCATTTTTAATCCTTTAATTTATAAAAATTTATTTTTTTATCATCACTTGCAACAAAAAGTTCTTTTTCATTTAAAAATAGAATTTTTGTAATAGTTTTACTATTTTTAGTTAATAAATAAAGCTCTTTTTGCGTTTGTGTATTAAATACTGTAATATTATTTTGTTCATCACTTGCAAATGCAGCAAGTTGCGAACTTGGAGTTAATCCACAACTGTATATTAAAAAATTGACTTGTTTATAATAAGCATCAGAACTATTTTGGCTATTATAAACCACTGCTCTTCTATCTTGACCCGCTGTTAATATTATATTTTTTTTCCAATCAACTTGATATACATTATCCAAATTTTGTTTTTTATAATCTTTAATAAAAGTTGCATCTTTTGTATAATATTCATGTAAAACACCACTTTCATCAGCAATAACAATCTTAGATTTATCATCATTTAAAGCAAAATCAGAAAATTTTGATTGAGAGATTTGTTTAATAAAAAGTTCTTTTTTAGTTTTTAAATCATATAAATATAATTGATTACTTAAAAGAGAAAAGATAATTTTATCTTTTGATAAGAATTTTGCTTTTGCAATAAACATTCTTTTTTCATCTGATATGATTTTTGTAAGTTGATTATCTTTATATAAAAAGATATTTCTTCCACCTTTTTCCCCTTGAGAAAGAATAAGAATACTATCTTCTAAAATATCTACACTATAAACTTTTGCATCAACTTTATCACCCATAAAATCCAATATTTTAGGAAGTTCTATTCTATTTATTAAGCTTTTGCTTTGTAAATCAAAAATATCAATGCTACTTAAATCAGTAGAAGCTAATAGTTTATGTTTATATACAACTAAATCTGTAACTGCTCCCTTTGCTTCTAATATTGAAGTAGGAGTTAAAATCTCTTTTGAAAAAAGTGAAGTTGTTATAATAAAAATAAAAATAAATTTATAAAAAGACAAATTATTCTCCTATTTTTATAGCATCACTTGGACAAACTTTTATACAAAATCCACATGATGTACAATTCTCATTTATTTGAGGTCTAAACATAGCTAAAAAATCTATAGCATCATCTAAACAAGGGTCTTTGCAAGAAAAACACATAGTTTGATGCCAGCTTAGACATTTTAGTATATCTATTGTTATTTTTGTATCAATATTTCTTTTATTTTCGATTTTTAAAACTTCATTTGGACACACTTTAGCACACTCATCACAATAAGTACAACCACTATTTGAAAAGTCTAAAGTTGGAGTTTTATCTTCTTTTATAATTATAATATTTTGTTCACAAGAGAGTGCACAAACTCCATCACATTTTATGCATTCCCTTTTAAACAAAGATTCATCTTCAAAATAAGGAGGTCTAATAGCTTTTAATTCTTCTTGTTTTTTTGAAAAAGTAGATTTAAATGAATTAAAAAAATCTCTTCTTTGCATTATTTCCCTTTTAAAATAAGAGAAACGAGTTCTCTTATTTTATATATTATTTAACACCTTCGTTAATATTATCTATTAAGTTAGATGCTTTATTTGCATCTGTAGCTCTAAAATCTGCTTTAAAATTATTATCAACTAATTGCCCTTCAGATTGTGGTGCATGACATTGACTACAATTAAATCTAGCTCCTGCTAAATCATTTAGCTTTCTATTTGAAACAAGTAAATCACTTGTATTTTCAACTGTTTTTCCATTTTTTACTATTTTACCATCTTTTGATAAATGTGTTTCTGGTCTAAAGTCAGTAAAGTGTGACTTTGGAATTGGAGTTGCATTCATAGACTCAGCAATTCCAGGTAAGTGACAAGTTGTACACTGATTATCTTTAATAGTAATTGGTAACATACCATCTACACTATGTGGAATCATTGGAGGTGCATTTTCAAATGCTCTTTCAAATGTTACTCCTGTTCCTGGTACAGCTTCTTTGTACATTGTTTTATCTGCTACTGTTGTTTGCTCAGTATACAGGTCTGTTTTTCTTAAGCCTAAAGACTCTTCACTAACAGTTTGTGGGCTTGACACACATCCTGCAACAAATATTGCAGCAGCTGTTGCAATACCTAAAGCAATATTAGTTAATTTCATTGTATTTCCTTTTTAAATTTTTTATCGAAAAGTTAAGAGCTTCATCATCACATACTTCTACACATCTTCCACAGTTTGTACACTCTCCTGAAACTACAGGAATTGAATCTTTTGTTACCATAAATAACACTTGTGATTCTGGACAAACCTCTTTACATTTCATGCAAGCTGTGCAGTTCTCATGATTATGATGAACTCTAATAAAACTAAATTTCCCAATAAGTGAATAAAATCCTCCAATTGGACATATATGACCACACCAGCCATTTTTTAACACAAAAAGATCAAATAAAAATATAATTAATATAGCTGCCCAACCAAAACCTAAACCAAAAATAATTCCTCTATGTATCATTGATACCGGTGAAATAAACTCAAAAGCAGTTATCCCCATAAAAAATGAGATAATTAAGCTTAAAGCTAAAACATAATATCTAATATTTCTACTTGCTGGTTGTCTTTTTTGAATTTTATTAAATTCAAATTTTCTTCTAATATAGTTACTTAAATCAGTAATCATATTAACAGGACATACCCAAGAACAAAATGCTCTTCCACCTATAAACATATAAAATAGGATAATTATTACTGCACCAATTATAATATCCGTTGCAATAAGCGCACCTGCTGCAAACATTTGCAATACAGCATAAGGGTCACTAAGTGGGATAACATCAAATAATTTTGATGAACTTAGATTTCCAACTAAAATATTAAGTCCCCAAATATTAGCAGCAATATAAAGTACCATTAAAGAGATTTGTGAAACTCTTCTTAGAAGTAGGAATCTATTTTTTTTGATTAAATTAATCATCTAAAATTCCTCCTAAATCATTTAAACTATCTACTGCTTTTCTCTCACTAAGTTTTGTCTTAGTAATTTTACTTGTGGCCTTTTCTAGCCGTTTTTCATCATTTTTATCCCAGCCTTTGATATAATAATCTCCAGCTTTACCTAAGGCAACTTCTCTTGGTAAGACAAAAATAGCTGCTTTTTCTGTAACACAAGCTTTTTCACATAAACCACATCCAGTACATGCATCTGCATGAACTACGGGTTTTAAAAAGGCATGTTTCCCTGTTCTTTCATTTTTTGTATATTCAACTGTGATTGCTTCTCCTAAAATTGGACAAGCTCTATAACAGGCATCACATTGAATACCCCAAAAAGCAATACAACTATTATCATCTATTACAGCAACACCCATATCAGCTTTTTTAATATCAAGCTTATTATTTGTTGTTACTAATTTTTCATCAAGTGCACCAGTTGGACAAACTGGGACACAAGGAATATCAGGACACATGTAACAAGGAATCTCTCTTGGGACAAAATATGGTGTTCCAAGTGGTTTATTATCTCCTGGTTTTGCTAACATTAATGTATCATATGGGCAGGCTTCTACACACATACCACATTTAATACAAGTTTTTAGAAAATCATCTTCTTTTAGTGCAGCAGGTGGTCTAAGTAGAAGTGTTGATGCAGTTACTTCATCCACATATGCACTCCACATTAATCCACCTAAAGCAGCAAGACCCACTGCTCTTGCACTATTTAAGAAGAATTCTCTTCTATTCATTTTTTGATCTTTTTTTGGAATGTTATTGCTCAAGACAATACTCCCTTTTTTTATTGAAGATGAATTTCATCTTCAATTTAAATTATGCTTTATAAATTTTTACAGCACATTTTTTAAAGTCTGTTTGTTTTGACATTGGACAAGTATAATCCGCACAAACTTTATTAATAAATACTTTTTCATCAAACCAAGGTACAAATACAAGTCCTCTTGAAGGTCTATTTCTTCCTCTTGTTTCAACTCTAGCTTTTACTTTTCCTCTTCTACTTTCAACCCAACATAATTCACCTTGTTTTACTCCATATTTCTTAGCATCTTCTGGATGTATATAACAAAGCGCTTCAGGTACTGCTCTATATAATTCTGGAACTCTCATTGTCATTGTTCCTGAGTGCCAGTGCTCTAATACTCTTCCTGTTGATAACCATACTGGATATTGCTCATCTGGCATTTCAGGTGCATCCATATAAGGTCTTGCAAAGATTTTAGCTTTATTTGGTAATGGAGTTTTATTAGGGTTTGTAACACCTTTTAAATCACCATATGGTAAAGCTTTTGCTAATTTTCCATAGAAAGCATGAGAATTTTCAGTTGTTCCAGCTTTTTTATTTGCTTTTGCTGCATATGGGTCATATTTAGTATTAAATCTCCATTGAGTCTCTTTACCATCAACAACTGGCCATTTTAATCCTCTTACTCTATGATAAGTATCAAAGTCAGCTAAATCGTGTGCATGTCCTCTACCAAAGTCTGCATACTCTTCGAATAGGTATTTTTGAATAAAGAATCCATACCCTTCCCAAGTTTTTCCATCACTTCCTTTAACATTTCTGCTATCTCCATATCCTTCAGTATTATCAAAACCTGCTTGAATTGGGTCTTCTTGACTTAATTTATAAGATTTAGCTTTACTATTTGCAAATAAAATATCAAACATAGTCGTATTTTCATTATATCCCATAGCTTTAGCTTCAGAAATAACACTTGGTAATTTTTTACCATTTCTTAGTGTCCATTCACCCCATAAATCTTTAACTGTAAATCTTTTTGATAACTCTACCCATTGCCAAATATCTGACATAGAATCACCTATTGGTAATACTTGTTGTCTCCAATGTTGAGTTCTTCTTTCTGCATTACCATAAGCTCCCCATTTTTCATAAATCATAGCAGTTGGTAAAATAAGGTCAGATACTTTTGCTGAAATACCTGGGTAACCATCAGAAGTTACAATAAAGTTATCCATTTCTCTTGCTGCTTTAATCCAGTGACTAGCACTTGCAGTATCTTGATATGGATTACATACATTAACCCATGCAAATTTAACAACACCATCTTCAATATCTCTATGGATTTTCATAATATGTTGATTTCCAACAGGGTTAATTGTTCCTAATGGAACATTCCATGCTTTTTCAGTGATTTCTCTATGTTTTGCATTTGCTACCATCATATCTGCTGGTAATCTATGTGTAAATGTACCAACTTCTCTTGCAGTTCCACAAGCACTTGGCTGACCAGTTAAAGAAAATGCTCCTGAACCTGGAATTGCTTGTTTATTTAATAAAAAGTGAACATTATATGCAAGTGTATTTACCCAAGTACCTCTTGTATGTTGGTTCATACCCATTGTCCAGAAAGATACAACTTTTCTTCCTTTTTCAATATATAAATCAGCTAATTCTTTAATTTTTTTCTTAAATACTGCATCTGATTCATCAGGGTTACCTTTAGATACTTTTGTTACATAATCAGCATTATAAGGCTCTAAGAATTTTTTATACTCTTCAAAAGAGATTTCCCAGTGTTTTAATCCAGCTGGGTTATTAACCATAACATCACCAGCTTTATAACCATATGGTGCAAGTGCTGGAGCTTCATCTTCAGAAACTACTTTTTTCATCTCTTTTTCAATGATTTCCATCTCTTTAGCTGTATATTTACCTTCAGTAATGGCTTTTTCACCAGCTCTTCTCATACCATAACCCATATTTACTGGGCTTGCTGCAAAGATAATATGTTTTTTAATAAAATCCCAGTCAATTGATTCAGGGTTGTTATATACAATTTCTCTTGCAATATAGTTCCATAAAGCTAAGTCTGAATTTGGTTTGAAGATAATTTCAATGTCTGCTATATCAGAAGTTCTGTGTCTATAAGTAGAAAGGTTAATTATCTTTACTCTTTCTGGATCTGATAATTTTCTATCAGTTACCCTTGACCATAAAATTGGGTGCATTTCTGCCATATTTGAACCCCAAGATACTACAGTATCAGTTAGTTCAATATCATCATAACATCCAGATGGCTCATCAATACCAAAAGTTTGATAGAAACCAACAACAGCAGATGCCATACAATGTCTTGCATTTGGGTCAATTGCGTTACTTCTAAATCCAGCTTTCATCATTTTTTGAGCTGCATAACCTTCCATAACTGTATATTGTCCAGAAGCAAATACTCCAACACCTTCAGGTCCAGAAGCTTTTAATGCTTTTCTAATATGAAATTCCATTTCATCAAATGCTCTTTCCCATGAAACAGGAGCAAATTTACCATTTTTGTCAAATTCACCTTTTTCATTTACTCTTAATAAAGGTTGCTTTAATCTATCTGCACCATACATTATTTTAGCGTTAAAATAACCTTTAATACAGTTAAGACCTCTATTTACTGGTGCTGCTGGGTCACCTTTTACTGCTACAATTTTTCCATTTTTAGTAGCTAACATAATCCCACAACCAGTACCACAGAAACGACAAGCTGCTTTGTCCCATCTCCAGTCACCCTCAGTTTTACTTGCTGCTGCTTGTAAAGGCGCAGGTACATTCATACCAATCGCTGCGGCTGCAGAAGCTGCGGCTGAACTTTTAAGAAAATCTCTTCTTGAAAGCGACATTTTATCTCCTTTGTTTTTTGTTTCATATGAATTGTAACACTTATTTTTCTTATAATTATTGACCTTAGTCAAATTTTATAAGTTTTAATTAAGATAATAATTGTCCTTTTTAATGACACTTTATAGTTATAAAGTTTTAATTAAAAAACACACCAAAGAGCGAATTTAAAAATAAGAATTTATTTTAGGAGGCTAAATAACTCATATTGAAGCCTTTTATTTTATTTGGAAGCTAAAAGAGATTACAATTACTAAAGATAGTAAAAGAACTAGATATTGATTATTTAATTATAATTTATCATAATTACAAAAAAGTTACAATAAAATGAGTTTAAGGTTTAAAATTTTGATTAAAGTTCTTTTTTTAGGTATTTTAAAGTAGTTTAAGAATTAAAAAAAGTTTTAATTCTTAAAAAAATAAATTAGTATGGGGTTACTTAATTTTAAGTTCTATTGGAAAATACTCAATACATCTAGCACTAAAAAAATCTCTTTTATAATTTGCAGAGCTGAAAAGATGGTTATTTAAACTCCAATCATTTGATTTTTCAATAATTACACTTTGAGCAACTTTTCTTAAGGCTTTACTTTCACAAATAACTTTTTTACCTTCATTAAAGGCAGTTTCTACTTTGTGTATTCTATTTGTAGTAACAAAATAGTGTGTTCCAATAAAAATACTAAGCATAATACTTATAATTAAGACTCCTTTTTTAAGAGCATTTGGAGGCATAAATTTTCTTGTTGTTACAAAAATAGTAATTATTAAAATAAAAGCTGCAATAGCTAAATATCCCGCTTCAAGTTTTAAAAATAGTTCCATTTGTAAATCCTTTATAAATATTTATCTTCCCAAAGTTTAAAATCATCACTAAAATATTTAATTCTAGTTTTTTTAAACTCTTTAGAAGAGTAAAGTGGTAAGTTTGATTTATAGTCAATCTCTTTTTCTATATTTTTTATAACTTCATTTGTCTCTTTTTGTGTTTTTCCATGAATCATAGTAAATAAGTTATAGTTCCAGTTTTTATATTTAGGTCTTAAATAACAATGGGAAACATTTGAAAAACTTGCAGCAATTTTGCCTATTTTTGAAGCATCTTTTTCTTCTATATCCCATACAACCATTGCATTTGCATTAAATCCTGCTTGTCTATGATTTAAAATAGAAGCAAATCTTCTCATAATACCACACTCTTCAAACTGTTTTAAAATAGTAAAAAATTCTTTATAATCCAAATTTAGTTTTTCTACTATATGTTTAAAAGGCTCACTTATAAATTCAATATCATTTTGTATTTCTTTTATAACATTTAAGTGTATTTGATTAAGTTGCATAGTTTTAAACTCTTTATTTATAACTTTTTCTTTTTTATCTTGTTTATTTGTAGTATCTAATTTAACAGAGATTTTAAAAAGTTTTAAAGTGGGTAAAACTATATAATCTTCTGCTTTGCATAAATTTGCAAGGCACTTAACAGTTTTTTCTAAAGTAGTTTTTGAATTTGGAGAAATAGCAAGAGTGAACCATATATTATACCTATGGTTTCTTTCATAATTATGAGAAATTCCAGGATGAGAGTTTAGTATCTCTACTGCTTTATTAATATTTTCTTCTTTTACTTCAAAGGCAACTAAAGAGGACGTAAAGCCTAGTTTTTTTGTATCTAATATAGCAGAGGTTTGTCTTATAATCTTGTTTTTTTTCTCATCTTGAAGTATTTTTAACACCTCTTCTTCACTTATATTTAACTCTTGAGCAATTTTAAAAAAAGGTCTTTTAGTAAGAGGAAAATTTTTTTGTATTCTATATAAAATTTCATTTCTCATTTTTATATCCAAATTAAATTTTTCAAGTATAACAATAATTTTACTTCTAAACATTGACATAAAACAATAATTGATTTAAGTTAAGGTTTTTAGGTATAAATTTAAATATAATTACTCATTAAGAATAAGTAAAAGAGAATATATGGCATATTTCCCAGCATTTATAAAATTTGAAAAAAAAAGAGTATTAATAATTGGTGGAGGCATTATTGCCCAAGAAAAATTAGTACATCTACTTGAATTTACATCTGATATAACACTTCTTTCAAAAGATTTTACTGAAAATATTTTGGATTTAATTACTTTAAATTCTTTAAAATATATAAAAAAAGAGTATGAGATTGGTGATATAAAGGGCTATGATATTATTATTGTAGCAATTGATGATATTTCTTTACAAGAAAAAATATATATTGAAACAAAAAAGTTTAATTGTTTATGTAATTGTGTGGATTTACCTAATTGTTGTGATTTTATTTTTCCTTCATATATAAAAAAAGGAGATTTAACAATTGCAATTTCTACTTCAGGAACTTCTCCTGCTTTTGCAAAAAATCTTAGAATTTATTTAGAAAAAATTATACCCAATAATGTAAATGAATTTTTAAAAAAGATGAAAGAGTATCGAAAAACTATGCCTAAAGGTAAAGATAGAATGAAGTTTTTAGATAAGCAAGCAAAAGAGTATATAGAAAAATGGAATAAAAATGAAATCTAAACCCCTATTAATTATCGCTTTTTTTATTATCTTTATGTTTTTAAGTATTTTTGCTTTAAAAGAATCAATGCCCTCATATAAAAATAAAAGAGTTTATACCATATTAGAAAATTATATACCTTATATTATTGAAAAAAGAGCAGGGGGCTTATCTATTGTTGATAAAACAACTGGGGTTAAAGAAAAGCCACCTGCAAAGCAAGTTTTTTTAAGATTGGAACAACTAGAAAAGATGTGGGGAAAAGAGTTTTTAAAATTAGATAAAAATATATTAATTATTTATAATAAAGATAAAAAAGAAGTTACAAAAATAACTTTAAAAACAGATGAGGAATTAAATTGGGTAAGAGAGTATTTTCAACTAAAATAAACTCTTCTTTAATTTAATGGCATATTAAAAAAGGGATTCTTATGAAAGCTAAATTAAAAGAGATTTTTCTATTTAAAGATTTAGATGACAATACCTTAGATAAAATTGCGAAAATAACTTCTATACTAAGATTATCAAAAGATAATATTTTATTTTATGAAGGAGAAGAATCAAAGTTTTTGTATCTTCTTACAAAAGGTATTATAAAAGTGTATAAAACCTCTTCCAATGATAAAGAGATAATCTTAAAATATTTTCATGCCAATGAGTTTATTGCAGAAGTTGCAAATTTTGAAAATATTGCTTATCCAGCTACTGCTCAATGTTTTATTGATTCAGAAGTTTTAAAAATAGATTTTTTTAAATTAAAAGAGATTATTTATTCAGATCCAAAACTTGCTTTTGTAATACAAACTTCTTTAATAAAAAAAATAAGAAATTTAGAAAAATTAGTCTCTTTACATATTGTTTTAGACTCAAAAGAAAGAATAGCAAAATATATTTATGAGCAGCCAGAGCAGTTTTTTAATACTAAAAATATAATTATTGCAGAGATTTTAAATATCTCTCCTGAAACCTTGTCTAGAATGTTAAAGGGCTTTAAAGATGAAGGTATAATTGATATAAAAAATAAAACAATAAATAAAGAAAAATTAGAAGATATTTTTAGACTACAAAAATAAAAGTGGTTATTTAAACCACTTTATTTTCTCTCTTAAATTTACTACTTCCCCAATAATTATAATAGCAGGTGTACACATATCTTTTGAAGCTTCAACAATCTTTTCTAAAGTTGAAACTATTACTTTTTGATTTTTTGTAGTACCTTCTGAAATTACTGCACAGGGATAATCTTTACTTTTGCCTAAACTAAGAAGCTTATTTGTAATAAGTTTAATATTATGAAAACCCATTAAAAAAACAATAGTTTCATCATTTAAAAAGCTTTCCCATTGAATTTGTGAGATTTTTTTATTTGAAGTTTCATGTCCTGTAACTACTCTAAAAGAAGTAGTAATTCCCCTATGTGTTACTGGAATCCCTGCATATGCTGGAACACTAATACAAGAAGTTATACCTGGAATAATTTCAAATTCTATATCTTTATTATAAAGATAAATAGCCTCTTCTCCACCTCTTCCAAACACAAAAGGATCTCCACCTTTTAATCTAACTACATTTTCATATTTTAAAGCTGCTTGGTAGATTATCTCATTTATTTGTTCTTGTGGAACACAGTGCTTTCCATCTTTTTTTCCCACATAGATTTTTTCACAAGTTTTTTTTGCTAAGTTTAAAATCTGTGGATTTGCAAGTCTATCATAAATAATTATATCTGCTTGTTCAACTACTTTTACTGCTTTTAAAGTTAGTAATTCCATATCTCCTGGACCTGCTCCTGTTAAATATACTTTTCCCATTATTCACTCCTTTTATAAATAAATATTCCAGAAGGTTTTTTAATATCTAAAATCTCTTTTTGAACTATCCATTTTTTAGTATTAATTACTGCAACTTTATTTGAATCATTTATAGACACATATAATTTAGGTTTTTCTTCTGACCATCTTAAATGTAAAACTTTTCCATCAAATGTAAAACTTTTTATAATTTTTAAAGTTTTTGTATCAATTATTTCAATTATTGGAAAATCTTTTCCTGAATAAGTAACAGCAAGAAAATCTTTTTTAGGGCTTAAACTTGTAAATACAGGTAATCCTTTTGTTTGTATATTTTTAATAAATTTAAAATTATTATCATATACCAATACTTTTTTATCTCCTACAGCTGGTACAAATACTTTGTCTCCACCAATAGACCAAAATCCAAAATGTGGAACTTTTAAAACCATTTGTCTATTTTCATCTAAGAAAATCTTTACTTTTTGAAATTCCATTTTCTTTAAATCAACTACTCCAAAATGCTTAGAAGTAAAAAAACCAACAATATATTTTTCATCTTTTATCATGGCATCAAAAGGAAGTTCTCCAACTTCTTTAAATTCTTTATAAAGTTTAAAATTAGGCTCTTTTTCTCCTAGATTTAAATCTTTATATATGGAAATAGTATCTTTATTCATTTGTGAAAAAATTAGATAATTGTTATAAATTTTTATACCTACGTTTTTAGAATCAGTAAAGATTTTTTTAATAGGTTTTAAATCTCTTGTTAAAATATCTACGCTTTTATCATCATAATTTGCAACTGCCACATAATACTTTGCTACAACAAAACCAATTGCAGATTTTGAAGTTTTATAAGTAGCTGTTATTTTTTCTAAAATAGGATCAAATTTAATTATATATCCATCTCTTGAAATAACATAGCCATCTTTATCTTTAAACTTTACAACACCATGATTCATATTTTTCATATTTTTTATTGTGTTCTTTTTAGAGTCTTTAGAAATAACTGCAAGTGACGAGTCTTCTCTTTCAACTATAAAAATCTTCTCTTTTGCTTGTAAAGAATTTAATATTATAAATACAAATAAATATATTTTAAAAAGCTTCATTTTAACTCCTAATCTCTTCATTTGTTAAATAACAAGAAGGATCTTCTTGCCATAAATCACCACTTAAAGCATAAGCTCTTGCCCTTGAGCCTCCATTGCAAATATTGATATATTTGCATATTTTGCATTTTCCTTTTATTTTTCTTGGAAAATTTCTTAATTTATTTAAAATCTCATTTTTTGAATTATTCCAAATTTCATTAAAAGACATTTGTAGATAATTACCAATAGCAAAAGGGAAAAAAGGATCTGGTTTTACAACTCCTTGCCAATTTATATTTCCTAATCTGCTTCCACAAGAGTTACCTTTCCAGTTTAATAATCTCTTTTCTAAATTTAAAGCTTTATGGGGATAATCTTTTTTAAATCTATTTAAAAGAATTATGGCATCCATCTCCATATTACCTGTAACAATATCTATATCTTTTTTTTCTTTGTAATATTCAAAAGCTTTATCTATAATATATTCAACATATTCTCTTCTTTTTTCTTTTGAAATATCAATATCTAAATTCTCTTTTCCTCGTCCTGAATATACTAGATGAGAGATATAAAATTTTTTTACATTTAACTTTTCTACTAACTCAAACATCTTATAAAAACTATCTTGAGTCTCTTTTGTAAGAGTAAATCTAATACCTACATTTCCACCATGTTCTTGTATTAGTTTAATAGAGTCAATAGCTTTTTTATAGGCACCTTTGTGTCCTCTGAAATTATCATGTATATCCTCAATTCCATCAATAGAAATACCTATATAATTAAAAGTATTTATGATTTTTTCTACATTTTTCTTATTTATATAAAATCCATTTGTTGATAAATAAGTAAAAATTTTTTGTTCTTTCATATAAGAGGCTATTTCAAAAATATCTTTTCTTAAAAGAGGTTCTCCCCCTGAAAAGATTACAAAGTTTATATTTGATTGTTTTAGTTCTTTTGTGGTTTTTTTTATTTGTTCTAAAGTAAGAGTATCTTTTTCATAAATATCTGCTTTACTATAACAGTGATGACAAAGTAAATTACAGCGATTTGTAAAATTCCAAATTATTATTGAGCCATTTAACATTTTAGAGTGAGTCTCTTCAAATGTTGATTTTATTAGATTTGATAGACGTAACATTTTAGTTTTCTTTTTTAAATGAGATTATAAAATTTGTAATTTCATCTAATTGTTTAATAGTTAGTTTATCTTTAAAACTTGGCATAACTGATCTTTTATAGCCTAGTTGTATATAAGTAGACCTAGGTGCAATTATATGACCTTGAATTTCTCCATAAGTTCTTTTACTTGCAATTTCTTCAAAAGAAGGACCAAAAGCAACAGATGTTTGATGATGGCAACCCCAACAATACTCTTTAAATACCTTATCATTTGAAAAAACCGATGTGTAAAGAGACATTAGTACAAGTGGTATTTTAAATACAAGCCACATTTTGTACTCCTTTATGCTTTAACTATAATAATCTTATCATAATAGAACAATCTTGTACTTGATGTTTATCAATAAATAAAAAATAAAATAAGATAAAATATATAATAAAAGTCTAAGGATTTAAGATGCAAATAGTAATGATATTAGTTTTTTCAATTGTTCTTTTAATTTTTATGATATATCCAGCTATGAAAATAGTTGAATATCTAGAAAAATTTATAAATATTAGTGATAAAATGTATGATTTTTTAACTGTAGCAATTACAATAGCTTTATCTTTGATATTTGGAGTAGGATTATACTTTTTATAAGTATAATCCCTATTTTAAGGTTTTTAAAAAAGCATCTAAACTCTTTTTTTCATAAGTATTTAATTTTAAGTTTTCACAAGGAAGCATATTTTTACACTTTTGCTTAAAAATATCCCAACCAAAAAGTCTAGGATAAAATTTTCTATTTTTATTTATATAGTTATATTTACCAACAGGAATATTAGCTTTATAAGAGGCAAGTTGTTTAAAGCTATTTGTATCTAAAACTATAATTTCTCCATCTTTTTCATAAATACTTAAATAAGTATATTTGCCATCTCCACTATATTCTGTATGAATATATTGTTTATTTTTTCTTGGTATAAAACTTTTAATAGAGTAATCTTCTTTATTTATTAAAATAAGTTTATCACTTCCATTATCAGCCCAAAGATAAGCAGTATTTGGATGAGTTTTTACAAAAAAACCATCTCCTTTTATATCAATTTGTTTAATAAACTGCCAATTATACATTTTCCAAACAGTTATATAAGGCTTTTTTATATGGGGTGTTGCAAAATAAAAGTTTCCATTTTTATACCAATATGTTGCAGAAAAAAGATGTGGCATTCCCTTCATCTTATATTCAAATACCATTTTTGAAGTTTTTAAATCAAATACTCTTAAAACTTCACCTTTTCTTGCTGTTCCTATTAAATACTCTTCAAAAGGATCTATAAAAAAATCTTCAATGGGCTCTTTTATATTTATATAATTTATTTTAAAAGTATTAGTATTTATACTAGCAAGTAAAGGTTTATTTCTAAAAGTAAATATTGCTTTATCTTGTGAATATAGTTCATATAAAGCAGAAACTTTTCCTTCTAGTTTTTTTACTTCTAGTGGTATCATACTTTTAGTATCTATTATTACTATTTGTTCAGGAAGTAAACAAGTGGCAAAAAGATATTCTCCATTATTACTTAAAGAGATATTTCGTAAATTTATACAAGCTCTTACTTTATTTAATCTTTGAGCTGTTTTTAAAGAGTAATTTTGTATCCAACCATCTCTTGTGGGAACATAGATATTTTTTGCATCATTGCTATATTTTATACCTCCATGCACATTTGCCAAATTAAATTTACTTAAAACTCTTGTATCCTCCATAATCCAAACTTTAGAACCATCCCTTTCAACAACAGGCAAAACTTGTTCTATATCTTTTATTTTTAAAGGATTTAAAGGGTCATTAAATGAAGTAATTGAGTTATAAATATCTTCTTTATTCCATTGAATTTTCTCTTTTATAGGAGATTTTATATATCTTGCTATTGAAGTTAATTCATAAGGATTTAAAAAATCATATTTTGGCATTAAAGTTTGAGGAAAACCATCTTTTATTTTTAAAGCTAACTGTTTTTCACTAAATTTTTTTAAAAATTTGGGTAATAAAGGAGGGCCTTCTAGACCTATTCTTTTTTTATGATGGCAAGTTGCACAGTATTTATTATATAACTCTTTACCAACTTCTTTTTTAGGCAATGCTTCAACTGCATGAACAAAAGCACCATCTAAGGCAAAAACATTACTTAAAAAAATAGTTAATAAAAAAAAGACTTTTATTTTAGTTTTCATGGTTTCAAGCCTTTCATTTTAGATATTTAGTATCAAGCATATAGCTTGATACTAAGAGATAAATTAATATGTATCTGTCATTGTATTAGTTACATTAAATTTACCAGTTGGTGTAATTAATCTTTTATCATCAATTACAGATTTTAGTTCTAAAGTTTTTGAATCATAGATTAAAATTGGGCTAGCTTTTAGCTTATTACCCCAAATTGATGTCCAAACTTCAGATCCATCTGCATTAAACTCAAAATGTACAGGTCCTCTTGAAGCTACCTCTTTACCATCTTCAGTTTTTGCAGGAGTTAAATATTTTTTAGGAATAGGTATAGTTTTAACCACTTCTAAACTCTCTTTATCTATTACATAAATTTGTGTTTGAAGTTTTCTATCTGGATTAACTGGTCTATCTGCAAAAATATATGGTGAGTTTGGATGTCCTTTTATAAATAAGTTTCCTCCTCCTTCACCTGGAAGTGAGATTTTTTTCACAACTTTCCATGCATTTTGTGGATAATTTACAGGATCAGTTCCAATAAAAATAATATCATTTGAACCAATATGTCCTGAACCCCAAATTGGACCATATTTTTTAGAATTAACATTTACACCTCTACCTGGATGAGGCTTAATTCCTTGTGAAGGTATATTAGCAACTAAATTGCCTTTTACTGTATCAATTACAGATATTATATTTCTAGCATTTGCTGCTGTCATAAAATATCTTTTAGATAAGTCCCATCCACCATCATGTAAATATCTTTCAGCATCTACCATAGTAATTTTTGGATTTTTAATATCTGAGTAATCATATAGCCAAACTTGACCTGTCTCTTTTATATTAACTACCCATTCAGGTCTTTCATGTGAAGCAATAATTGCTGCAACTCTAGCTTCTCTTGTAAATTCTTGTGTATCATAAGTATAACTTGCAGTTGAAACAATTTTTAAAGGTTCAAGAGTATCTGCTTCTAATGTTACAATTGAAGGTGGCCAGTAGCATCCAACAATTGCATATTTATCTTTATAGTCTGGATGTTTAGATGTATCAATAGCTCTTGCATCATTACAAGTTCTAATTTCAGCTACATTTTTAGGAACTTTCATCCATAAATCAATCATTGAGGCTTTTCCATCTCTTCCTATAACATACATATATCTTCCTGAAGCCCCTGTTCTTGTAATATGTGTTGCAAATCCAGATGGTACCACTGAAACTACTTTTTTTGTAACACCATCAATAATAGCAATTTCTCCCACATCTCTTAAGATAACTGCAAAGTAATCTTTCCAATTTTCAGCTTCTGGAGCTTTTGGTCTATCTTTTACTGGAATAAGTATCTTATGAGACTTCTTCATATCAGCCATAGATTTTTCAGGAGGAAGAGGGGCTTCTATTTGAATATATTTAGCCATTAATTCAGTCTCTTCTTTTGTTAATTCTCCTGTTTTTCCCCAACCTGGCATTCCTCCAGGTGTTCCAAAATTAATAATGTGTTTTAATGTTTCTGTTCCAAATTCTTTTGATCTTGTAGCTTCTAAACTAGGTCCCAATGCCCCTTTTCTTAACATTCCATGGCACCCAGCACACCTATCAAAATATACTTGTGTTGCTTTTTGCATCTCTTCTTTTGATAATTTAATCTCTTTTGCATTAACTAATGATGTTAATCCTAAACAACTAATAGTTAATATACCTAATACTCTTCTTATTTTCATAATATTTATCTCCTTCCTTTGAAATAAATAAAAAACTAATTATTATTAGTTTAAGCCTTAACTGTAAACCTTATCTCAACTCTCTTCCTCTAATCTTTTTTTCTCTGCTTTGTAAATCCAAAACATTGGAAGTACAATTATTGTATGTAAAAATAGAGTTAAAGTTAATGGACCTTGATTTAATGTAGCAAAAAAACTTGGTACTACATCTACAAATGGATCTATCATTTTTTCTCCTTATTAATAAATATGTCTTGGACTTTTTGAAGTTGTTAATAAATCTTTTATTAAGAATATAAATCCAATAAAAGTTACAACACCCATAACAAGTCTCCAACCTATACCTTGTACAAACCATGGTAAACTTTGTGAAATAAAATAAGCTTGCCAAGTTGCTCCCATTTGAGCTCTTTCAACTAATACTTGTCCATAACCTGCAATAGTTAAAGATACAGTCATTCCTAATACTCCAATAGTAATTAATGAAATTGCCATTTTAGAAGCAAATGTTGCTTTTAAAACTTTGATACCATTTTTACCTTGTAATCCTAAATAAAACATACCTATTAAAATTGTTGCGTATGCTCCAAAAAAGGCTAAGTGTCCGTGAGCAGAAGTAAACTGCGTACCGTGCGTATAGATATTTATTTGTGGTAAAGTGTGGAAAAATCCCCAAACACCTGCACCTAAAAAGTTACCAAAAGCATTTGTAACAAACCAAGCAAAAGCAGGAGTATTGTTCATAGTTTTTTCTTCTGTTCCTTCTTTTAACCCAGTCTCTTTTCCCCAATCATAAATTACATGCACAAACATTGCAACTAAAGGTACTGGCTCAAGTGCAGAAAACAGTGCTCCAATTTCCCACCAATATTCAGGTGTTCCAATCCAAAAATAGTGATGTCCTAATCCTAAAATACCAGAACCAAAAAGCATAGTTACTTCAATCCATAACCACATTTCAACTATTTCTCTTCTAGCACCAATAATTTTAATAAGTCCATATGCTGCTAAACATCCAACAAATACTTCCCAAGTAGCTTCAACCCATAAGTGAATTACCCACCACCACCAATATTGATCAACTGAAATATTTTCTGTAAAGAACATACCTGCAAGATATAAACCAGCTAAGGCTAAAACATCTGCCATAAGAACTGTTACAATACCTGTTTGTTTTCCTTTTGCAGCTGTTGCAAAAAGGTTAAAAACAAATACTAAAACCACTACAACAATACCTATATCAGCCCATCTTGGTGCTTCAATATATTCTCTACCTTCATTAATAAACCAAATTGTACTTTCAGTTGCAGGCCCTACTTGAACTAAAATATATACTAATACAACAACTGTAACGGCAGCTGTTAATATATAAAAAGCAATATTTCCAAGTTTAATTCCTACTGTTTCAATTTCTGTTTCATCAGGTAGTAAGTAATATACTGAACCAATCATTGCATAAAGCATCCATACTACTAAAGCATTAATATGAACCATTCTTGCAACATTAAAATCAAATACTTCAAAAAGAAAGCTTGGAAATAAAAATTGAGTTGCTGCAATAAGTCCCATAAGTAATTGTGCACCAAATAATATAGCTGCAACAGTAAAATACTTAATTGCTAATTTTTTTGATTCAAATTGTAAATTATTTGCCATGAATCGCTCCTGTCTTACCATCTAAAGACATTCTTCCAAAGTTTCTTGGGAATCCATTTGTATCAATAGATGACATATGTTTTAAGAAAGCTACAAGTCCCATCGCTTCTTTTTGTGTAATACCAAGATTTGGCATCATTCTTTCATGTGATGGATACATTGAAGGATTTTGTAAAAATTTTGACATTGCTTCTTCTTTTGTTTTAGAATCTGTCATTAAAATATAATTCTCCCATGCTGGATCTAACCAAGCTTTTGTTAAATCAGGAGCATAATATGCACCATTTCCTAATAGGGTATGGCAATTCATACAGTTTTTAGCTTGAGAAGCTAATTTCCCAAGTCTTAAAAGAGATGAAGCTTCTTCTTCAGACCAATCATCTCTTCCAAAGAATTTTTCTTTTTCACCAATTTTTGGCACCTCATGACCTCTTTTTATATCCATTTCATAAGTAATTTTATAATTAATTACTGTTGGAGCGGGTACTCTTTTGGTAATACCATTTCTAAGATCTGTATCTGTTCCCATACTAATTTGACTCATAGAGTCAAAAGTAAGCCAAATTAATAATATAGCGGCAAATCCAGTTACCCAAGCAGCAGATTTTCTCCAAAAAGGGATACTCGTCCATACTGAAACAACTTTTCTAGACACCTTGTTCCTCCTAAGATTTATTGTTCATATCTTTCTTCTGAACGAAGATTTAAGTAATAATACAAGTGGGGAAGAATTAGATAACAAATCATTGTTACCATAAGTACTTTAACTGTAAAAGAATCACTTTGTATCTTCGTTGCAAAAAAATACATACAATATGTTTGCAAACCCCAAAATATATATGCAAATGGCATATATATTCTTTTTAGTTTGTCCATTTTTACTAGCGTATAAATAGCTACAAAAAATAGTCCAAATAACAATACAAATGAAGAAGATAAAAATATTGGTAAAAAATCATCCAATGCAATTTCTGGTCTTCTTATAAAAACAACATCCATATTTTCTCTCCTTTATTGACAATATATGAACCATAAAAAAATTCTAGTCTAAAAATAAACTTAAAAAAATGACATATGTCAATTTTTTATAATTATTGAAGTTATTTGAAATTATTAAACAAAAAATGTTTAGAAAATAAACAAATTAGATAAATAAAGTAAATTTTATAATTAAGCAATAATAGAGAAAAAAAGGGCCTTTTATCTAAAGGCCCTTTTTATGGATTATTTATTTTTACAATTAATTGCAAGGGTATTTAATTCTTTTTTTAATTCTTGAAGTTTATGTGTAAAGTTTAAAAGATTTTCTTGAGATTCTATAACCATATCTTCACTTTTATAAAGTTGATTTGACAGGTCTTGTGAATCTTTTAATTCATCTAAAATTTGATCAAATTCATTAGTTAAATCTTCTAATCTTTTTGAAGCATTATTTGAATAATCCATTGCAGCATTTATTTTATGAATAAAACAATTTAGAGTATCAGTTGCTTCAACAATCTCTTTTTCAGCTTCAAAGTTTATTAAATCAATAGGTTCAGTAATATTTTCTTCTTTTAATTTTTTTGATAACTCAAGGAACTTTTTAGCATTTTCTTCCATTGATTTTAATTGATAAAAACTATAAATTACTAAAAGAATAATCATAAGTGCAAAAATATATTGAAAATACTTTATAGAGTCAGTTTTTTTCTCTGCATAAGTTGTATATAAACTTACAATAACATCTACTTCATTTAATAAATTGTTATTTGTTTCATAAATTGTATCTACTAAGTTTTTTAATATTTTTTGATTTGTTTCATTTCTATTTTCTAGTAATTCTTTAATTTTTAAAATATTTGAATAAAAATTACTCCATAAAATTTCAACTTTTGAAATTTGATTTGAAATTGAAGTAGTTGGGGCTTTTTCAATACCCAATAAAGAATTTCCATCTTTTAAAGATTTTAAATTATATATAAATTCTTGCGTAGCATTATCTAATTCTGAAAAGCTATGTTTATTATTATGATATAAGTAAAATACATTTTTGGAAATTCTTTGGGTAAGCATTCTTTGTTTTCCAGCAATATTTATAATAAGTGCATCTTTTTCATTTTTTGCATTTAAATAAATAGTTGTTCCTATAATACTAGACATTAAGATTATAAATAATAATCCAATTGTTTTAATTTTTGTACTAATTGTTGTTTGTTTCATATCCCAATTCCTTTAAAAATTGATACAAGTGCCTCTTTATTTATAACTGAAACTATACTATTTTCAATCTCTATTATTTGGTTTCTGCTTAATCTTTTTAGTACTCTTGAAAGTGTTTCTGGCTGAATATGAAGCATAAAAGAAACCTCTTGTCTTTTTAACTTATTAAACATATCTAAATCTTGATTTAGCATAAAAGCAACTTTTGCTGTTGCATCAAATACTAATTCTCTATTTATAATACATTGAAGTTGATGTGTTTTATTTAGTAAAGCTTCCATTAGTTTAGAAGTAAGTATATTTTTATCTAAAAATTCTTCTTTAAATTTAACAAAATCAATTGATAAGATAATTGAGTCCTCAATAAATTCAGCATTTGAAAAACAATATATATTGTTTGTATTTATTGATGAAAGCTCTGAAATCATATTGTTTTTATAAATATGATATAAAAATATTTCATTACCAAATTTATCAACTTTATAGATTTTTATTAATCCACTAACTAAAAACATAAGTGAATTATTAATATCACTTTCATAATATAAAATAGAGTTTTGTGGATAACTATTTATTCTTGAAATTTCTGATAGTTTTTTTACTTGTTCTTGTGATAATTCATTAAAAAAATCTATTGAGCTTATGACTTCTTGTAGTGACAAAATTAAACCTTATTAATGTTTTTGTTTAAGCTATTCTATATTATCCTATTATAAATCTTAATTAAATAAGTTATAAACTAAGTTTATTCAAGGAAAAAAATGAGTTTTAAAAGATATATAAAAGCCGTAGGTACGGGGATAAAAGGTAATAGAAATTTAGAAGAATTTGAAGTAATTGATGCAATTACTCAAATCTTAAATAGGCAAGCAACTGATGCACAAATTGGTGCTTTTTTAATTGGTTTTAGGGTAAAGCTAGAATCTGATGAAGAATTAAAAGCTTGTGTAAAAGCTTTAAGAAACTTTATAAAGTTTTCAAATATAGAAAATTCTTTAGAACTTGGTTACTCTTTTGATGGAAAAGTACGAAATCCTTTTTTATTCCCCTTATATAAAGATATTTTAAAAGAATTTCATCTAAAAAATAGTGATATTAAACCTTTAAATTTAGTTATTTCAACAGATTTTTTGCAACCTGCTAAAAATGGAATTTGTGCAAATGATTTTGTAAAAGATTATGATTTAGGTGAAAATATTTATATTTTTAATAGACAAGAATATTTAAAACAATTAAGCGATTTAACTTCTTTACGGCAAGAATTAGCACTTAGAACAGTATTTAATACAGTTGAGAAACTATTAGGAGTTGCAAAAAGTGAATATGCTGTAACTACTGCTTTTCATCGACCGTATGTAAAAAAGTATATTGAAGTATTTAAAGACTATTATAAAAATATAGTTGTTGTAAAAGGTGCAGAAGGTAGTCCTGAAGTATTTAGTGATGGAAAATATTGGAAATTAGAAGGTGATGAAATAAAAGATTATAGTTTTGAACTTAAAGATTTTGGAATTAATTATTCTAAAGAATATAATAATATTTCTTTAAATGAAGCAAAAGCTATAATAAATAGTCCAGATGAAGAAATAATTAAATTATGTAAATTTAATATTGCATTATATTTAGTATTTGCAAATAGAGTAAACTCTTTAAATGAAGCATGGGAAAGATTAAATTAGAGGTTTGAAATGAATTTAGAAGATATATACTTTTTTAAGAATTTAGATGAAAAAATTTTAGAAAATATAAAAGAGTATTCAACTATTATAAAATATTCAAAAGAGAATATAATTTTTTATGAAGGTGATGATTCTAAATATCTTCACCTTTTAGTTAAAGGAATTGTAAAACTTTATAAAAGTGGAAGTAATAATAAAGAAATTGTTATGAAGTATTTTTATGATAATGAACTAATTGCTGAACTTAGTAACTTTGAACAAATCCCTTATCCAGCCACTGCATTGGCTTATACTGATTGTGAAATTTTAAAAATAGATTTTGAAAAGTTTAGAAAAATTATCTATTCAAATGAAGAGTTAGCTTTAAAAATTCAAGCTTCATTAATAAAAAAAATAAAGAATTTAGAAAGAATTATTTCGTCACAATTAGTTTTAGATACCCATCAAAGAGTTGCCAAATATATTGTGGAAAATAAAGATGATTTCTTTAAAACAAAGAATATTTTAATAGCTCAATTATTAAATATAACTCCTGAAACACTATCAAGAGTTCTTAGAAATTTTAAAGATAATGGCTATATAAATATAAAAAATAAAAGTATAAATACAGAAGAATTAATTTTACTTTATAATTAAAATTTAATAAAATTAAGCTTTTTTATAATATGCTTTTAAAATTTTTAAAAAAAAAGTGAGAAAAAAATGTTAATAGATGGACACAACAGAATTGTTGATTATTTAAGAGTGTCTGTAACAGAAAGATGTAATTTTAGATGCCAATACTGTATGCCTGAAAAACCTTTTTCATGGGTACCAAAAGAGAACCTACTTTCTTATGAAGATTTATTTAAATTTATACAAGTTGCAATTGATGAAGGTATTAAGAAAGTTCGAATTACAGGTGGTGAACCTCTACTTAGAGAAGGTTTAGACTGTTTTGTAAAAATGATATATGATTATAAAAGTGATATTGATTTAGCTTTAACAACAAATGGTTACCTTTTACCTAAAGTTGCTCAACAGTTAAAAGATGCAGGATTAAAAAGAATAAATGTTTCTTTAGATACTTTAAAAAAAGATGTTGCTGCAAAAATTGCACAAAAAGATGTTTTAGAAAAAGTTTTAGAAGGAATTGCAAAAGCTCATGAAGTTGGGCTAAAAATAAAAATTAATTGTGTTCCTATGAAGGGCATAAATGATAATGAACTTATTGATCTTTTAGAGTTTTGTAAAGAAAAAGGCTATGTAATTAGATTTATTGAGTTTATGGAAAATAAACATGCAAAAGATACTGCAAAGGGACTTACTTCACTAGAAATACAAAATATAATTTCAAGAAAATATAATTTTGAAGTAGTACCAAGGGATTCAAGTTCTCCTGCTCAATATTATAAATTAGAAGATGGATATGAATTTGGGATTATAGAACCCCATAAAGATGATTTTTGTGCTTCATGTAATAGAATTAGATTAACTGCTGAGGGATATTTAATACCATGTTTATATTTTGAAGATGCAATGAGTATTAAAGAGGCAGTTCAAAACAATGAAATTGATAAAGCTGTAAATATTTTAAAAGAAGTGTTAAAAAATAAACCTGAAAAAAATAAATGGTCTCAAGAAGATACAAGCGAAACTTCTACAAGAGCCTTTTATCAAACAGGGGGATAATATAGGTACTAGTTTTTAACTAGTACTTATTTTCTAACTATATTTGCTAGTTTATTTTTAATAGTAGCACCTTTAAACTCATTTAGCATTTTAAGTTCAGGTTTTTTATTTACATTATAAAACTCTACCATATATCCAATAGCATTTGATTTTAGATGAATATAACTATTTTTAACTTCTAAGTTTTCAACTAAATATTCATTTACACTGTTTTTTTTAATATCATTGTATCCTTTATATACTGCTTCAATTTGTAATCTTAAAGCTAAAAACTCTTTTTTATTATTTGAAATAACTCCCACAATGTATGAGTTTTGCATTTTTTTTGTAAATTTTTGCTCTTTTTTTATATCAATATTTAATTGCTTTACTAAATTTGCAAACTCTATATCTTTTGGTTCACCTAAATTATGTTCTAATAAGTATCTAGCTATTTCATGAGCTTTCTCTATACCAATATCATATAAAATGCCATCTGTAAAAGTTATTATTGAATTATCTTTTAAAGTAAAAGTAATAGTAAAATTTGAGTAGATATTTCCTGTTAAATAATTTATTTCAGTTTTAGTTTCTTTTATCTCATCTAATTTTATTTTTTGTTGTTTATATATCTTATTATTATCATAAATACTCCAAGAAATATAGTTCTCATCAATAGAAATTTCAGCTTTTCTTTTAATAAAAAGTACATATAAAATACAAGCAATTTGAAAGGCCATTAAAAATAAAGATATAAACATCAAAATAGAATAAATACCACCTTTTTGTATATGCCCTTGATACATTACTAAAGCAAACATGATAAAAGCAATTAGCATATAAAGTTTATGAATAATCTCTTTTTTATATGTTATATTTAACATTAATTTCCTTTTTATTTTATTCTTGAAACCTTAGTTTCTTTTAACTTAAACTAACTTTAATGATAGTTTACATATAATTCGCGTTCATTTAATTGTAAGTGAAATTAATTATATACCTATTAGGAGGTCAATTATGGCTTTAGATCAGGAAGTAAAAGCAAGTATTATTGCAAAATTCCAAAGAGCGGAAAAAGATACAGGTTCTTCAGAAGTACAAATTGCTATTTTATCTGAGCAAATTAAAGTATTAACTGAGCATTTAAAAATTAATAAAAAAGATCACTCTTCAAGATTAGGTCTATTAAAAATGGTTGGTAAAAGAAAAAGACTTTTAAACTACCTAAAAAGAACTAACTATGAGAAATTTACTTCAATAGTTGCTGAATTAGGAATTAGAGCTAAATAATTTTAGTTTTAAATTTAGTTCAAAAGGTTGCAAGATTTCTTGCAACCTTTTTTTTTGAACTTTTTATAAAAACAAAAATTTAGTTTATAAAAATAATTAATATTAATTTTAGTTCTAGTAGAATAATATTTATTAAAAATTATTAGGAAAAATATGTTATTAACAAAAAAGAGCGAATATGCTTTACTCTCTTTAATATCAATTGCAAAAAGTGAAAATCCTAAAAATGTTGATGTTTTATCAAAAGAATTAAATATTTCAAAATCATTTTTAGCAAAAATCATGCAAAATTTAGCAAAACATGATATTGTTGTATCTCATAGGGGAGTAAATGGAGGATTTGCTTTAAAAAAGCCATATGATGAACTTACAATATTAGAAATTACAACTGCTGCAGAAGAAAGAATACCTTCAGTTTTTGAATGTTCTCCCTCTCAACATTCATGTCCTTCTGATATTGCAAATACTTGTACTATTTGGCCTTTGTTAAATAACCTTCAAAATAAAATAAATTTGTTCTTAGAGAATCTAACTCTTAAGGACATAGCTTCATGAGGCTATTTCATATCTCTCACACTGATTTGGATGGTTACTCTTGCCAGCTTTTAACAAAAGAGTTTTTTAAAACAGGATTTTTTCTTAATGCTAATTATGGACTAGAAGTAAAATTAAGTATTAAAAAAGTAATTGAGTTAATAAAACAGCTTAATACTAATGATGAAATACTTTTTTTAATTACAGATTTAAATTTAACTTATCAAGAATCAAAAGATTTAGATAGTGAAATAAAAAAATTAAAAAAAGATGGTTATCAAATTAAATTACAAGTATTAGACCACCACGCAACTGGTCAAAAAAGTGCAGAAAAATTTGATTGGTATTTTTTGGACTTAAAAAGATGTGCTGCTAAGATTACATATGATTATTTAAATGAAGAATTTAATGGTTTTTCAAAAGAGATAGATACTTGGATAAACCCTTTAATAAACTGTGTAAATGCCATTGATATATGGCTTGAAGAGGAAGAACAAAACTTTGAATTTGGAAAAGTTCTTTTAAGTATGATTAGTCGTGTAAGAGAGATAAATAATGTATTATTTGCTGATTTAAATAGAGAACTAAGACTATTTTTACTTAAAAAAGCAGCAACATATATAAGTTTAGAAAATGGAAATATAAAACTTGATAATGATGTTCATTTATTAAAAAAACAGTTTTTAAATGTGGATGGAATTGATGATACAATTGATAATTTAAGTGCAAAATATTTAGTTAATTCACTTGAGGATTTAAAAGAAAGTTTAACAGTATTTTATAAAGAGCATAAAGGTCTTTTAACTTATACTTTAGGTTCTATTTCAATCCCTGCAAATGCCTTTTTAAAAGCAAATAGTGATTATGGCTTTTTTATAGACATCGGTAAAAAAGGAAATGCAAGTTTTAGAGCCAATGGCAAAGTTGATGTTTCTTTAATGGCTCAAAAGTTAGCAAATGGTGGTGGGCATATTAATGCTAGTGGTGCTAAATTTGAAGATTTTAAAGAGACAATAGATTATACTGAAGTAAAAAACTACTTACAAGAAAAACTAAAAGCAATAGAGTAATTATTACTCTATCCCAAACATTTATTATTTGAAAAATCTACTTCGGCTAAGGAGTCTTTTTTATATGCAAATGTAATTAATACATCTCCTTCTTCAAGTCTTTGTATTTCAAAATCAAATACTTTATCAATTTTTGGAAAAAGTCCATTTGGAAGTTGATGATTTTTCATAATTAGTTTTTTATTAGTATCATTTATAGCTTTTAATCCTGCCATTGCATTTATCATAGGCTCAGGTACTCCACATAATGAAGTATCAAAATATAAATATGTGATATTATCTTTTTCAAACTCATAAAAATCTACAGTTGTATTTTCTATTTGTATTTTAGTTGCATTATTGGGTAATAACATTTTTTTCCTTATAGGGGTATATTTATATAAAAAATTGCGCCATTTATACTATTATTCACTTCCAAAGAGCCTTTTAGTCTATTTACAATTGCTTTTCTTGTAAGGTGTAAACCAAGTCCTACTCCTTGCGCTTGATGTTTTGTAGTAAAATATGGATCAAAAATTTTTGGCATAATCTCTTTTTCTATACCCTTTGCATTATCTTCTATAATTATAGTAAAAAATTTCTCTTTTTTTAATAGAGATATTTTTATCCAAGGTGCTTCTATTTTATTTATAAGAAGAGCATCTTTTGCATTATTTACTATATTTATAATTGCTTGTATTAAATCATTTGCAAGCAAATTTTTAATAATTAATTCATCTGTTATATCTGTAATAAGTTTTATTTTTTCATTTTTAAGTGTAGCAGATAAAATATCTATTGTTTCATAAATTAAATCTTGAATTATCACATCTTTTATATTAGAATTTTTAAAAGTATAATCCCTAAATATATCAATTGTATTTGATAGATAATTTGTATTTTTTATAATTACATTTGCATAATTTTTTATTTCATGTTTATCTAAAATATTAAGTTCATCTGCAAGTTTTAATCCAGAACTAGCAACAGAAATTGCAGTTAATGGCTGTCTCCATTGATGGGCAATATTTCCTATCATCTCTCCCATTTGAGCCATTTTTTCATATTGATACAATTGTTCTTCTTGTTTTAAACTTTTTTCTACTTCTTCTTGAATTCTATTTTCTAAAGATTGATTTAATTCATTTAATTCTTTAGTTTTAAAAAAAACTTTTTCTTCAAGTTGTTTTTTTATTGAAACTTCTTTTAAAATATATGCAAGAATTAAAAAATAAATTAGTGAAAAAATCAGATAATTTTCATTAAGCTGTTTTTCTATATCCCCTAATTCTTTATTATTTTGATAAACTACAAAATAACCAATTTTTTCTTTTTGTATATTATATAACTCTAAGAAAGTAACTATTTTATGAAAATGTTTATCATTTTTTGGAAAAATTTTCATTTCAAAACTAAAATTATTTTTATTTTTTATACTATCTTCAATAAATAGTTTTAAAGAAGATTCATATTGTTCTTTTATATATTTCTCTTGACTTCTAATTTTATAAAAATTTTCTCTTTTTAATAAAATATAATTTTTTGATTCTATACTTGTTTCATAATAGTCTTTAAAAATATCAAAAATTTTTTTATTAAATACTTCTTTATCCAATAAAAAATGAACATGTACATTATATACTTTTTCAAGTCTATTTATAAAAGCATTTATACTAAAAGAAGTCTCAATACTTCCCAAATATTTCTCTTCTTTATGTAAAGGATATACATATCTAAAACCTGGAATAATTTTACCTGTTTCTAATCCACTAATTGGTCTTTTATATCTATTTACATATTTAACACTAAATCTAATATCTGATAAATCATCAGAGTGAAGAGATGGGTTATGCATTCTTAAAAATGAGTAATTATTGGGAAGATGAAAATGAAGTTGATTAAAATTAATAGATGTTAAATAATCATAATCTTTTTTTAAAAGATTATATAATTGTTCTCTATTTCTATTTTCAAAAGAATTTAATATTTCAGGTCTATTAATATAGCCAAAAAATACCGTATTTGCTAAAGTATCAAAAGAGTCAAAAATAGTATTGTATTGTGCCATTACTGTATTAGTAGCATTTGTTAATATATTTTTCTTTTTATAGCTATAATTCTTTGATAATAAGCTAAAAGTGATAAATGTAATAATTATAAATATACAAATAATATAAAATTTTTTCATAACTTCTTCTTGGGAATTGTATAAAAATTATATCATTATATTACTAAATTATAAATATATGACACTTTTTAAGATTTGAGATTTTACAAAATCAATAGAATGTATTATAATATGTATAAATTTCATAAAAGGATAAAAAATGCAGTGTGAATTTGCAACTATAAACTCTGATTCAAAACAGATAAAAGAGATTTTTGAAAATACAAAAACAATAGCTATTATAGGATGTTCTCCTGATAGTTCAAAAGCTAGTAATATTGTAGCTAATTATTTAAAAAATGTTGGGTTTAAAATTGTTCCGGTGTATCCTAAAGAAGAAGAGATTTTAGGTGAAAAAGTTTATAGAACTTTGGCAGAAATTCCTTTTAAAATAGATATGGTTGATATATTTAGAAAACCAGATGTTATTGCACAAGTTGTAGATGAAGCAATAAAAAGAGGTGATGTTGATACAGTTTGGACACAGTTAGGATTAGTTAATAATGAAGCTGCAAAAAAGGCACTTGATGCTGGAATAAAAGTAGTACAAAATCATTGTACTAAGATAGAACATCAAGCTTTATGATAGTTTACATACAGGATTGTTGTAAAGCGTAAGTTTTGCAATACATCCTGTTTTACCATCTTTTCTGTTTTCTAAAGCAATTTTAGCACCCATAGCATCTGCTGCATTTTTAGCTAAAAATAATCCAAGACCTGCACCACTTTCATTTCCTACTCTTTTAAATGGAGCAAAAAGATCAATTTTTTCATCTATTCCTATACCTTCATCAGTTACAGTAATAGTAGTAAATTCTTTATTTTTTTCTAATCTAATAGCAATATTTTTATTTTCAGGAGTAAATTTAATAGCATTTTGTACAAAATTTTGAATAATTTGATTTAATAAAGTTACTTGTAATAAAGTATTATAATAATTTACATTTGCATAAAAAGTAATTGTGATTTTCTTTTGGGCACTAAGCATTCTATAATCATTAGTTTTTCTTTGCATATATTGAACTAAATCTATTTCTGTTGGTTTTTCAAACTGTGCACCCTCAGCTCTTCCTATATCCAAAATAGAACTAATCATTTTATTCATATCATCAATTTGTTTAATTGTTAGTTTTAATGTTTCTTGATATTTTTCAGGTTCTCTTTGCTTCATTAAAGTTACTTCATTTTTTAACTTCATAACTGCAAGGGGAGTTTTTAATTCGTGTGCAGCACCTATAAATAACTCTTTTTTAAATTTTACATATGTTTCTATTCTATTTGTTAGGGAGTTAATTGAATCTGCAAGGGGATGAAACTCAATAGGTAAAGAACTTTTATTAATTTGAGTTAGATAATTTTCATTCATATTTGATAGTTTTTTATTTATTTGTAAAATAGGTTTTAAAAGAGTTTTAGAAACAGTAAAAGCGTATAAAACAACTAATATTAACCCACCAAGAGATAAAAATAATAGATTATTAAAAATATTTGTAAGCATCTCTCTTGATGAATTGATATTTTTTACAATTTTTATAAATTTCTTACTTTTTATATCAAAGGGGTAAAGAAGTTCTACAAAATGATCTTCTCCACTTTTAAAAGTTTCAAAACTAAGTTCTGAAAGATTATCTATTGTTACTAAATCTACAGTTATACCTGTATGAGTAATAATATTAAAATTTGTTTGGTTAGCACCTTTACTTTTACTAATTTTGTAAATTAGTTGAGCATCAGATACTAAACTCTCTTTAAGCTCTTCATATATAGTAGCTTTAGTATATCCATAGAAAATAAAAGAAAGAGTTGTTATGAACAGCGAAGTTGCAAGTATTAGTTTTTGGTAAAACTGAGTATATATGCTCTTTGTGTTCATAATAGACTCCCCTTATTTTTATTTTTTATATAAAATTATTCAGAATCACTTTGTGCTTCTGGATAGCAGAATCTATAACCTCTTCTTCTAATTGTTTCAATAGTTGAAATATTTAAAGGTTTATCCATTTTTTGTCTAATTTGGTTAATTGCTACTTCAATTACGTTTGGAGTTACTAATTCTGGCTCTTCCCAAATAGCATCTAATAATTGTTCTTTAGAAACAATTTGATCTCTATGTCTAGCAAGATGAGTTAGAACTTCAAATGGTTTACCTTTTAATTCAATTTCTTCATCATTGTAGATGATTTTTTCTTCATCAGGATTAATGATTAAATCATCAATCTCAATTACATTTGTACCACCAAATCTTAATCTTGCTTCAATTCTTGCAAGTAAAATATCAAAATCAAATGGTTTTTTAATATAATCATCAGCCCCAGATTTAAGTGCTTCAATTTCACTTTCTTTATCATCTCTTGCTGAAATAATTACAACAGCAGTTCTTGAACTTCTATTTTTTACGATTTTACACAATTCAATACCATCACCATCTGGTAACATCCAGTCAGTTAATACTAAATCATAGTTTCTAATATCGATAAAATATTCTGCATCTTTATAATTTTCTGCTGCATCAACTTGGTATCCAAAGTCAGTAAGCCCTTCTTGCAGCGTTCTATTTAAAGTTATTTCATCTTCTATAATTAAAATTCTCATATAATATTCCCTTAAATTTAAGTTAAGTTTAAATTTGTGCGAATTGTACCATAAAAAATGAAAAATTTAAAGGCTTTTTAAGTTAAATATTAAAATTTGATTAAAAAGACACAATTTTATAAAGAAAAAATTAGATATAATCGGCCTTTTATTTATTAGTTTTAATAAATTAACTCTTTGTTAATAAAATATAGATAGAATAAACCCATAATTAAACAAAAGGAAAATTATGAAAAAAATTGTATCAAGTGTAATAGCGACTTTAGCTTTAGCAGCAAGTTTAAATGCAGCTGATTACTATGCAACTGTAAATGGTGAAAAAATTACTAAAGAAGATTTAGAAATAGTATTAAGAAATCCAAATATAGATTTTGACATATTACCTAAAGAGAGAAAAGATAAAGCAATTGAGCAAGCAATTGAGAAAAAACTTTTAACTAATGCTGCTTTAAAAAGTGGTGTTGAAAAAGATAAAAGTTATAAAGAAGCTTTAGAAAAAATTAAAAAAGATTTAGCATTAGAAATTTGGATGCAAAATCAATTTAAAGCTATTAAAGTTACAGATAAAGAGCAAAAAGATTATTATAACAATAATAAAGAGAGATTTAAACAACCTGCTACTTTAGAAGCAAGACATATCTTATTAGAAAATGAAGCTGATGCTAAAGATGTAATTAAACTTTTAGATAAAGCATCAAATAAAAAAGATGAGTTTATTAAATTAGCTGCAGAAAAATCTAAAGGTCCTACTGCTTCAAAAGGTGGATATTTAGGAAAATTTTCTGAAGATAGAATGGTTCCTGAGTTTAGTGCAGGTGCAAAAGCCTTAAATGCAGGTGAATATTCAAAAGCTCCTGTAAAAACTCAATTTGGATACCATGTAATCTATTTAGAGTCAAAAGAGCCTGCAAAAACTTTAGAGTTTGATGTAATTAAAAATAAAATTAAAGAGTTTTTATTACAAGATAAATTTAGAAAAATTATAAGTGATAAAGCTGAAAAACTTAAAAAAGAAGCAAAAATAGTTATTAAATAAATTAAGGAGACAAACTTGGGTGTATTAGATGTAGTTAAGCCTGGAGTATTAAGTGGTAGTGAAGCTAAAAAACTTTTCTCTTATGCAAAAGAGAATGGTTTTGCTATTCCAGCTGTAAATGTTGTAGGAACAGATTCTGTTAATTCAGTTTTAGAAGCTGCAAGTAAAGTAAACTCACCAATTATAATTCAATTTTCAAATGGTGGAGCACAATATTTTGCAGGTAAAGGTTTAAAAGTAGATAATGCTGCTATTTTAGGAGCTATTTCTGGGGCTAAGCATGTTCACTTATTGGCTGAGGCTTATGGAATTCCTGTAATTTTACATACTGACCATGCTGCAAGAAAACTATTACCTTGGATTGATGGGTTATTAGAAGCTTCAAAAGAGCACTTTAAAGCAACAGGTAAGCCTTTATACACATCTCATATGTTAGATTTAAGTGAAGAGAGTTTAGAGGAAAATATTTCAACTTGTGTTGAATACTTTAAAACTATGAATGAACTTGATATGATGATTGAAATTGAATTGGGTATTACTGGTGGAGAAGAAGATGGTGTAGATAATACAGGAATTGATAATTCTCTTTTATATACTCAACCTCAAGAAGTTTGTTATGCTTATGAAGAGTTAAGTAAAGTAGGAGAAAACTTTACAATTGCAGCATCATTTGGAAATGTACATGGAGTATATAAACCAGGTAATGTAAAATTATCTCCAATTATTTTAAATAATTCTCAAAAATATATTCAAGAAAAATTAAATTGTGATGCAAAACCAGTTGATTTTGTATTTCATGGTGGTTCTGGTTCTAGCCTTTCTGAAATTAGAGAAGCCATCTCTTATGGTGTTATTAAAATGAATATTGATACAGATACTCAATGGGCATTTTGGGATGGTGTTAGAGCTTATGAAGCTAAATATAAAGGTTATTTACAAGGTCAAATTGGAAACCCTGAAGGTGAAGATAAACCAAATAAAAACTATTATGACCCAAGAAAATGGCTAAGAGCTGGTCAAGAGACTATGATAGCTAGACTTGAAACTGCATTTTCAGATTTAAATGCACTAAATAAGAACTAAAAGTTCTTATTTAGCACTCTCATTAGTAATTAAAGCTAAATTTGTAAGATTATACTTTTGAAGTAAGTCTAAAACTTTTACTACTCTTTCATATTTAACATTTTTATCTATTCTTACAACAATTGGTTTTGTTTTGTTTTTTACTTCTTTTAGATTATCTTCTAAGGATATAAAAGAGACTTCTATACCTTTTATAGCTAGTTTTTCTTGGCTTAATTCAATAAATACTTGTTCTTCATTTACTTCCATAGCTTTTGCATTTGAGCTAGGTAAATCAAGCATAAGTGCTAGTTCTTCTTTTTTAAATACTGAAGTTACAATAAAAAAGATTAGTAAAATAAATACCACATCAATAATAGGTGTTAAATCAGCACCTAGGGGTTCTCTTCTTTTCATTTGCTTATTAACTCTTTTTTTGCTTTTAATTCAATAGCATCAATTTGAGAGATAAAATGATTGTAAGCTATATGATGAGGAATGGCAACTATAAGTCCTGCAATTGTTGTTATAAGAGCAATAGAAATTCCATTTGAAAATAGTGTTGGATCACCTAATCCTTTAGCTGTAATAGTTTCAAAAGCCTTAAATACCCCATATACAGTTCCTAAAAGTCCTAAAAGAGGAGCAACTGAAGCTATGTTTTTTATATATGTTAAACCAATTTCTAATTTTTGTACTTCATATTCAATTTGAGCTTTTAGATTTTCATTTGGTGAAGCAAGAGTTTTTTCTTTTATTTTTCTAACCATTGCATTTTTTCTTGGAAGTGTAAAAAATTTCCAAATAATAATAGTAAAACCAATAATATTTAAAAAAATTAAGATATAAACTATTATTCCACCTTTATCAATATATTCTAACAAATTCATCTAAAACCTTTATTTTTTTTGTAATTGTACTAAAGTTTTATTAACAAATGCTACAATTACATATGAATTTTACAAACTCACCCATACAAAAAGTTATATTTAGAAATAAAGAGATTTATATAAAAAGAGATGATTTATTGCATAAGGATTTTTCCGGAAATAAAGCAAGAAAGTTTTATTACTTTTTAAATAATGATTTTAAAAATATAAAAAAACTAATATCTTACGGTTCGGCTCAAGCTAATTCTTTATATACAATGTCTGTTTTAGCAAAATTAAGAGGTTGGGAATTTGATTTTTATGTAAAGCATATTTCAAACTTTTTAAAAGATAATCCAGCAGGTAATTATAAAGCTTCTTTAGAAAATGGTGCAAATATTATAGAAAAAGAAGTTGAGGATTTGCACTCTTATATAAGTGAAAATTTATTAAGTAAAGAGATTTTATATATTCAAGAGGGCGGAAGAGTAAAAGAGGCTAGTTATGGAATAGAAATTTTATCAAACGAGATAAAAAGTTGGGCAAAACAAAATAATATAAAACAATTAAAAGTAATGTTACCAAGTGGAACAGGAACAACCGCTCTTTTTTTACAAAAATATTTACCTTTTGAAGTTTTAACTTGTCCTTGTGTGGGAAAAGAAGAGTATTTAAAAAAACAATTTTTTTCATTGGAAGAAAATGAAAAATTTCATCCCACAATTTTAAAACTTTCAAAAAATTATCATTTTGGAAAGCTATATAAGGAGTTTTATGAAATTTACCTTGAATTAAAAAAGCAGACAAATATAGAATTTGAACTATTATATGATCCTTTAGGTTTTATAAGTTTAGTAAACTCTGATTATTTTTTTTCACAAACACCTGTTTTATATATACATCAAGGAGGTATTTTAGGTAATAAAACTATGATAGAGAGATATAAAAGAAAGTTAAATTTTAATAATTAATGGTATAATTTTGTAACATTTTTTGAAGGTTAAAGTTGAAGATTAAAAATTATTTTTTTATCTTTTTTATATTGTATTTTTCATTATCTTTAAATGCCAATGAACTAAAAAAAGCTAGTATTCAATTAAATTGGAAATATCAATTTGAATTTGCAGGATATATAGCAGCAATTGAAAAAGGTTTTTACAAAGAAATTGGGTATGATGTTGAATTAAGAGAGTTAAATGAAAATATAAATGTTGTAGATGAAGTTAAAAATCAAAGGGCAACATTTGGTATTTATGACTCATCAATTTTAGATAAGTATGATAATACAAAACCTATAATTTTACTTGCAAATTATCTTAAAAAATCTCCTTTAGTTTTTGTAACAAAGCAAGATATTTATTCTCCTACAGATTTAAAAAATAAAAAAATAATGATTTCAAATTTTGAACTTGAAAACTCTTCTTTATCAAAACTTTTAGAGAAATTTAAAATAAAAAAAGAGGATTTTACAGTAATTGCACATGAAATTTCTATTGAGAAGTTTATAAAAGGTGAAGTTGATGTAACAACAGCTTATATTACAAATCAACTTTATTATTTACAAAAAGAAAAAGTACCTTTTAATATTTTAAATCCAATGAATTATGAAATCTATGGTTTTGGTGGTAATTTATTTTCTTCTTTAGAGTATGTAAAAAATAATACTTCAAATATAAATAACTTTATTAAAGCTACAAATAAAGGGTGGAAGTATGCTTTAGAAAATAAAGAAGAGATAATAAATATAATTTATAATAAATATTCAAAACAAAAAAGTAAAGAAGCCTTATTATATGAGGCTAAAATGATAGAAAATATTATGCTTTTAGATGTTTATAAATTAGGAGAAGTTAGAAAAACTCTAGTTTTAGATGAATTAATAAGAGCACAAAATATAAATTTAATAGATAAATCAGTAACTTTAAATGATATTATTTATTCTTTAAGTAAATATTCAAAAAATTATAATTTTTCATTGGATGAATTGGACTATTTAAATAGAAAAAAACAAATACTTATGTGTACTGATCCTTCTTGGATGCCTTATGAAAAAATAGAAGAAGGAAAGCATACAGGAATAATTAGTGATTATATATCTTTTTTTGAAAAAGAGATTAATATTCCTATTAAATTATATGTAACAAAAAGTTGGAATGAGAGTTTAAAAGCAATAAGTGAAAAAAAATGTGATATTCTCTCAGGTGTTATTCCCACAGAAATTCGTACAAAAAATATGGATATAACAAAACCATATATAAATTTTCCTTTAGTTATTGCCACTAAAAAAGAAGAGATGTTTATTTCAAATCTTGATGAAGTTATAGAAACAAAAAAAATAGCAGTTGTAAGAGACTATGCTTATTCAGAGGTTTTTAAAAAAAGGTATCCAAAAAATAAAATAGTTTTAGTTAATAATGTAGAAGAGGGCTTAGAAAAAGTTTTACATGGTGAAATCTTTGGTTTTATTGATAGTATTACTACAATTGGTTATAAGTTACAAAGAGAGTATTTTTCTGAATTAAAAATAGCTGGAAAATTTGATGAAAAATATTCTCTTGGAATTGGTGTTAGAAATGACGAGCCCCTTTTATTTTCTATTTTTGATAAACTTGTATTAAAACTTGATATTTCAACTAAACATGAGATTTTAAAAAAATGGATAAATGTTCAATATGATGGGGATTTTGACTATAAACTATTTTGGAAAATTTTTATAATTTTTATTATTATAATTTTTATTATTACTTATAGATATAAAGAAGTAGTTAATAATAAAGAAAATCTTCAAAAAGAAAGAAAAAAACTTGAAGAGAAAAATGCAGAATTAAAGAAAATGCAAAAAGCTTTAAAAGACTCACTTCAAAACTTTGAAATATTACTTGATTCTACAATGGAAGCTGTTCTTGTATTTAAAGAACATGACTGTATTGATATAAATAAAGTTGGATATAAACTATTAGGCTATAAAAGTAAATCTGAGGTTATAGGAAAAAGTTTATATCATCATGTGCATGAAGATTTTATCGTAACTTTAAAAGAATCTTTAAATAAAAACTTAGAGTCATATGAAATAGAGTTTGTAAGAACTGATGGCTCAACTTTTCCTGCACTTGTAAAAGATAGATATATTTATTTAAATAATGAAAGAGTAAAGCTTTTTACAATTGTTGATTTAACAGAACTTAAAAATAAAGAAAATCTTTTATTTAAGCAATCTAAACTTGCTTCAATGGGAGAAATGATAGGAAATATTGCCCATCAATGGAGACAACCTCTTAGTTTAATTTCAACTATAGCAACAGGCTTAAAATTAAAAATCGAGACACAAACAGAAGATAAAAATGAATCAATAGAGTTTTTAGATAGGTTAAATACTACTGCACAACATCTTTCTTCAACTATTGATGATTTTAGAAATTTCTTTGCTGCTGATAAAAGAAAAGAAGAGTTTTATGTTTATTCTTTAATTGAGCAAAATTTAGTTTTATTAGATAGTATTTTTAAAACAAATTTTATTGAAGTAAAAATAGATATAGATAAAAATATTAAGTTAAATACTTATAAAAATGAATTAACTCAAGCTTTATTAAATATTTTAAATAATGCTAATGATGCTTTTAAAGAAAAGAGTTTAGAAGAGGATAAATATATTTTTATAAGAGTTTATAAAAAACATAAAAATGTATTTATTTGCATAAAAGATAATGCAGGTGGAATTCCTACTACTATTATAGATAAAATCTTTGAACCATATTTTACTACAAAGCATAAAAGTAATGGAACAGGAATAGGGCTATATATGACTTATCAAATAATAAATGAGCATATTCATGGCAAAATTGAAGTGGAAAATTGCACTTATATTTATAATAATGAAACTCATAAAGGTGCTAAATTTATAATAACTATTCCTAATAAGTGATAAATTGATTTCAATCATTTAGAGTTTTACTTTATTTTAGATATAATATTAACCTATGATAAAAATCATGAGGAATGTTTTATTGAATAAGAGTAATATTATACTTATAGGTTTTATGGGAGTAGGAAAAGGAACAGTTGCAAGAGCACTTGTAAAAAACTCTACATTATTCTCAATAGATACTGATGACTTAATTGAAAGTATTGAAAGTAGAAAAATCAAAAAAATTTTTGAAACAGATGGGGAAGCTTATTTTAGAGCACTTGAAAAAAGATGTGCTTTATGGCTAGAAAATAGTGTAAATAATACAATCATCTCAACAGGTGGTGGATTTTATAAGCAAGAAAATCTACAAAAAATTGGAAAAGTAATCTACTTAAAATCTAGTTTTGAAGGTATCTTAGAAAGAATTAGAAATTCTGAAAATGCAGAGAAAAAGTTTAAGAAAAGACCTCTTCTAAAAAATCTTGAAGAAGCAAAAAAATTATATGACTTAAGAGCAAGGGAATACGAAGCTGTTGCTAATGTAGTTATAAATGTTGAAAATAGAGATATTTTAGATATTGTAAATGAGATATTAGAAGTAATTTAGAGGGAAATTATGAAGATTATTAGTACAAAACAGGAAAATTTTAAAGAAGAATTTGAAGCTATTTTAGCAAGAGCTAAAACAGATATTCAAGGTGTTTCAGCCATAGTAACAAATATTATAAATGAAATTGTTGAAGAAAAAAATAGTGCTTTAAAAAGACATATTGAAAAGTTTGATAAGTGGGAAGTAAAAAGTGATGAAGAACTTTTAATTTCAAAAGATGATATGAAAAAAGCCTATGATAATATAAATGCTGATTTAAAAAAGGCTTTACATACTGCTTATGATAGAATTAAAGCATATCATGAAAAACAACTTCCAAAATCTTGGTTGGATTTTGAAAAAAATGGAACTGTTTTAGGACAAAAAGTATCTCCTGTTGATAGAGCTGGTTTATATATTCCAGGAGGAAAAGCTGCATATCCTAGTTCTTTACTTATGAATGCAATTCCTGCTATTGTTGCAGGTGTTGAAGAGATAGTTGTATGTACGCCAACTCCTAATAATGAGATAAATGAATTACTACTTGCAGCTTGTCATATTTGTAATATTTCTAAAGCTTTTAAAGTTGGAGGAGCAAGTGCAATTGCAGCAATGGCTTATGGAACACAAACTATTCCCAAAGTTGATGTAATAACAGGTCCAGGAAATATCTTTGTTGCTACTGCTAAAAAGCTAGTTTTTGGTGAAGTAAATATTGATATGATTGCTGGTCCTTCTGAAATTGGGATATTATCAGATAGTACAGCAAAACCAAAATATTTAGCAATAGATTTACTTTCTCAAGCAGAACATGATGAAATGGCTAGTTCTATTATGATTACAATTGATGAAGAAATAGCAAAACAAACTTCTATTGAAGTAGATAATTATTTAAAAGTATTAAGTAGAAGTGAAATTGCTTCAAAATCAATAAATGAAAGAGGTGCAATTATTATTGCAACTTCAATGGATGAAGCTTGTTCTTTAATGAATGAAATAGCTCCTGAGCATTTAGAAGTTATGACAGCAAATCCTTTTGAACTTCTTTCAAAAATTAAACATGCAGGTGCTATTTTCTTAGGTGAAAATACTCCTGAACCTATTGGAGATTATATTGCTGGTCCAAATCATACTCTTCCAACAGGAAGTACAGCAAAATTTTATAGTCCTTTAAATGTAGAGAATTTTATGAAAAAATCTTCAATTATAAATTTCTCATCACAAGCAATTGATGAATTAGGAGAAGCTTGTGCAATTTTAGCTGATACTGAAGGTTTAACAGCACACGCTGAGTCAGTAAGAGTAAGGTTAAGAAAGGATTTTTAATGGGAAAATTTGAAGCACTTTTTAATGAAGATGAAAATGATATTTTAATAGGAAGTGCAAAATCAAAATTTCTTGATGTATTAAAAAATGCAAATAGTGAAGTAGTAGCAGAAGAACTTGATAAAATTATTGAGAAATTTGCTGCAATGGAGCTATTATTAACTCAAAATGATGAGTTTGAAAAAGTTTTACAAGAATATATATTTAAAAATAGTAGTGAAGTTCACCAAATGAAAAAATCACTTTATATGGAATTTACTGGTGAAATTATCTCAAGACTAGATTCATAAGGTTTTAAAATTGGTAGAGTTAGAAAAAGTAAAAGAGCAAATAAAAAAATTTGTTGAAGAGTGTAATGATAAAAAATCTTTAGAGTTATTAGATAAGCTAGCAACAGGAAAGATGCTAAGAAGTAAATTAATACTTAAAATAGCTGGAGTAAATGAGACTTCAATTAGATTATGTGCAATTGTAGAGATGATTCATGCAGCCTCACTTTTACATGATGATGTAATAGATGAAGCAGATACTAGAAGAGGTAAACCCTCTGTAAATGCCCTTTATGATAATAAAACTTCAATTATGTTTGGAGATGTTTTATATTCAAAAGCTTTTACAGAATTAACTAATATGCCTCAAGAAGTGGCTTATACAATTTCAAATGCAGTTACACTTTTAAGTATTGGTGAAATGTTAGATGTGGATTTAACAAAAGAGTTTAATACTTCATATGATAAATACTTAGATATGATTTATAAAAAAACTGCTTCATTAATTGAAGCTAGTGCAAAAGCTGCTGCTATTTTAGCTAATAAAGATAAAGACAAATTTGCTTTATATGGTAAAAATCTAGGTTTAGCATTTCAAATGATAGATGATATTTTAGATATTACACAAGATAGTCAAACTTTAGGAAAGCCTGCCTTATTGGATTTTATTGAAGGTAAAGTAACAATTCCATATTTATTACTATTTGATAGAACTTTACAAAAAGATAAATTAAAATCCCTATATAAAAAAGAGTTATCACAAGAAGAGAGTTTTTGGATTAAAAATGAAATGAAAGCTACAAAAGCTTTAGAAGATAGTATAAATCAAGCAAAAACTTTAGGTATAGAAGCAATTAATGCTGTAAAAAATGAAAATGATGACTCTTTAGTTCAAATAATGAAAGCAATGATAGAAAGAGAGTTTTAATATGAGTTATTTAGTAATTAGCTTTTCTCATAAAAATACAGATATTCAAACAAGAGAAAAGTTAGCTTTCCCCGATGAAGAAAATAAAGATAGATTTTTAAGACAGATATTAGAAGAAAAAGTAATAAGAGAAGCAATTTTACTTTCAACATGTAATAGAGTTGAAATAATAATTTCCACATCAAGTGTAGCTTATGCAACCGCTTTTATTATTGAAAAATTATCAAAATATTCTGGTATTTCATATGATGATTTATATGATAGAGCTGATATTTATGATAATGAAGGAGCAATTCACCATTTATTTTCTGTTGCTTCTGCACTTGACTCTTTAGTAATAGGTGAGACACAAATTGTAGGGCAATTAAAAGATGCCTTTAGATTTTCATTAAATAAAAATTACTGTCAGCAAAACTTGCCAAGGGCTTTACATTATGCTTTTAAATGTGCAGCAGCAGTTAGAACAGCTACAAGTTTAGGAACAGGTTCTGTATCAGTTGCAAGTACAGCTGTAATTAAAGCAAAAGAAGTTATTGGGGATACAAATGAGGTTAAAGCTTTAGTAATTGGAGCAGGAGAGATGAGTGAGCTTACTGTTAAGCATCTTATCTCAAGAGGTTTTAAAGTTACTATAATAAGTAGAGATATTAAAAAAGCTACAATTTTAGCAGAAAGTTTTGAAGAACATGTGGAAGTTGAAGAGTATAGTAAATTAACACAGTTATTAAATCAAATACCAGTTATGATAACTGCTACATCAGCACCTTACCCCATTATTACAGAGAATATGGTTTATGAGTGTGATTTTAATAGATATTGGTTTGATATAGCTGTTCCAAGAGATATTGCAGATAATATAAAATCACCAAATCTTACAATATTTTCTGTGGATGACCTTCAGTATATTGTTGATTCAAATATGCAACTAAAAGCAAAACAAGCAAAAGTTGCTTTTAGCATTGTGGGAAAAATGTCTGTTGAATTTTTTGAGTGGCTAAAAACTTTAGAAGTAGAACCTGTTATTAAACATCTATATTTAAGAGGTGATGAAATAATTGAGAAAAAAGTTAAAAATGCTATAAAAAAAGGTTTTATTTCTTGTGAACACGAAGCAAATATAAAAAAACTTTGTCAAACAGTATTAACAGAATATTTACATCATCCTTCAAAAAAAATGAAGCATATTTCGAAAAATATGGAGTGTGATATTGTTTTAGGAGCTGTTCAATCAATGTTTGATTTAAAAACAGATTCAAATATGTTAAATAAATATAAGTGCGAGCATGCATTACAAATAAATGAAAGAGGATAAGATTTAAATGAAATTTTCTAGAATGTTTATACCAACTACTAAAGAAGCACCAAAAGATGCAACTTTACCATCTCACCAATATTTAGTAAGAGGTGGATTTATAAATCAAGTAGGAGCTGGTATTTATAACTTTATGCCTTTAGGAAAAATAGTTTTAGATAAAATTAGAGCTATTGTAAAAGAAGAGATGGATAATGCAGGAGCAAATGAAGTTCTTATGAGTTTTGTAACGCCCCTTGAACTTTGGGAAGAATCAGGTAGAGCAAATGTTATGGGACATGAGCTTTTAAAGTTTAAAGATAGAAAAAATGCTGGATATGTTTTATCTCCAACAAATGAAGAATCAGTTGTTGATATTGTGAAAAATAGAGTAACTTCATATAAGGATTTACCTTTAAATTTATACCATATAAATACTAAGTTTAGAGATGAAGCAAGACCTAGATTTGGTCTTATGAGAGGAAGAGAGTTTTTAATGAAAGATGCTTACTCTTTCCATGCTACACAAGAAGATTTAGTAAGAGAATTTAACCTTATGGAAGAGACTTATAAAAAAGTTTATTCAAGACTAGGTTTAGAGTTTAGAGTAGTTGAAGCTGATAGTGGTGCTATTGGTGGAAGTGGTTCTAAAGAGTTTATGATTTTAGCAAACTCAGGTGAAGATACAATTGTAGTATGTGACTCTTGTGATTATGGAGCTAATATTGAAGCTGCAAAAAGAAAAGAGCTAAAAAAAGAAAAACTTGAAACTAAACAAATAGAAAAAGTACATACTCCAAATTTAAAATCTATTGAAGAAGTAACTAACTTTTTACAAATTGACCCATACTATTCAATAAAAGCTGTGATTAAAAAAGCAATTTTTAAGAATAGTGTTGAAACTGTAGTATTTTTTGTAAGAGGAGTTGATGAACTTGAAGAGACAAAAGCTTGTAACGCAGTTGATGCTATTGATTTAGAAGATGCAACACCAGAAGATTTAGAAAAAGCAAATTTAATTGCAGGTTTTTGTGGAATAATTGATTTTCCAAAAAATATTAAAGTTGTTTTTGATAAAGAATTAATTGGAGAAAATAATATTGTTTGTGGGGCAAATGAAGAAGATTATCACTTAACAGGTGTAGATTTAACTGCTTTAGATTTAGAATATAAAGATTTAGTTGTGGTTAAAGAAGGTGATACTTGTGCTTGTTGTGGTGGAAAATTAACTTATACAAAAGGAATTGAAGCTGGACATATTTTCCAATTAGGAACAAAATACTCAAGTGCTATGAATGCAACATTTTTAGATTCAAATGGAAAAGCTCAGCCTTTTATTATGGGATGTTATGGAATAGGAGTTTCTAGATTAGTAGCTGCTGTTATTGAGCAAAACCATGATGAAAAAGGTTGTATTTGGACAAAATCTACTGCCCCATTTATGGTAGATATTATTGTCTCTAATTCTAAAAAAGAAGAAGAAGCACAAGCTGGTGAAAAAATTTATAATGAATTAAAAGCAAATGGAGTAGAAGTTTTATTAGATGATAGAATAAATGCAAGATTTGGTTTTAAAATGGGAGATTTCGAGCTTATTGGTTTTCCATATGCTGTTGTAATAGGTAAAAAATTACAAGAAGGGTTAGTGGAAATTATTGATAGAAAAACTTTAGAAAAAGTAGATGTTGCTTTAGAAGAAGTAACTTCTAAACTTCTAGAATTTATAAAGTAAGGTGAAAAAATGCAAGAGAGTGTTCAAACTGTTTCAGATTTAATTGGTATGTATGCTTTAAATATAGCATTATCAATTGTTATTTTTGTAGTTGGAAAATGGATTGTTGGAAAATTAACTGATGTTAGTGTAAGACTTTTAGAAAAAAGTAAAAAAGTTGATGATACATTAATTAAATTTCTAAGAAATATTATTTATTATACTTTATTGGTTATTGTTGTTTTAACAGCATTAAAACAATTAGGTATTGATACAACTTCATTTTTTGCAATTTTAGGTGCAGCAGGTCTTGCTATTGGTTTAGCTTTAAAAGATTCACTTGGTAACTTTGCTTCAGGAGTTATGATAGTTGTTTTTAGACCATTTAAAGTGGGTGATTTTATAACTGCTGCTGGTTCTAGTGGAACTGTTGAAGAGATTTCTATTTTTAATACTATTTTAAAAACAGGAGATAATCAAAAACTAATAATTCCAAATGGTTCTATTACAAGTGGAACAATAATAAATGTTAATGCAAATGATACTAGAAGAGTAGATTTAGTTGTTGGTATTGGTTATGATGATGATATTAAAAAAGCAAAAGAGATTTTAGAAACTATTTTAAAATCACATGATAAAGTTTTATTAGATAAAGGAATAACTGTTGCAGTTTCAGAACTTGCAAACTCTTCTGTTAATTTTGTAGTTAGAGCTTGGGTTAATACTCCTGATTATTGGGCAGTTAAATTTGATTTAACTGAAGCTGTTAAAACTACTTTTGATAAAGAAGGTATTTCTATTCCTTATCCTCAAACAGATGTACATGTTTACAAACATAAAGTTTAATCTACCTAAAATCTTAGAAAAAATCTTATACAACTTACAAGAAATTGGTGTAAAACCAATTCTTGTTGGTGGTTGTGTTAGAGATACTCTTTTAAATATTCCTTGTAAAGACTATGATATTGAACTTTTTAATATTGATGAACTTCAAATTGTTGAAAAAGTTTTGCAAAAGTATGGAAATGTAAAGCTTGTAGGTAAATCTTTTGGAGTTTTAACTTTAAAAGTACAAGAGTATGATTTTGATTTTGCCCTTGCAAGAGTTGAAAAAAAAGTTGGAAGTGGTCATAGGGGCTTTGAAGTTATAAACAATAAAAATTTAAATTTTCAAGAAGCTAGTTTAAGAAGAGATTTTACTATTAATTCTATTGGGTATGATTTTTTTGCTAAAGAGTTTTTAGACCCTAATAATGGTTTAGAAGATTTAAACAAGAAAAGATTAAAACATATAAAAGATGAAACTTTTGTAGAAGATCCTTTAAGAGTATATAGGGCAATTCAACTTTGTGCAAGATTTAATTTACAACTTGATAAAAAGACTTTTTTATTATGTAAAAAAATAGTTGAAAATAATGAACTTGAAGAATTACCAAAAGAGAGAATTTATGAAGAGTTTAAAAAACTTTTATTAAAATCTTCTAAGCCTTCAATTGGTTTTGAGTTATTAAAACAGCTAGGAATTTTAAAATATTTTAAAGAACTTGAAGCTTTAGTTGGCTGTGTACAAGATAAAGTATATCATCCTGAAGGAGATGTTTGGGTTCATACTTTAATGGCTTTAGATGAATTAGCAAAAATTTTAAAAACAGAAAAAATAGAAGATGAATATAGAAAATTATATTTATTTTATGCTACTTTATGCCATGACTTAGGTAAACCTTATTGCACAGAAATTTTAGAAAATAAGGTAACTTCTCATAAACATGAAACCTTAGGTGTTGAACCAACTATTTCTTTTTTATCAAAATTAACAAATGAAAAAAAACTAATAGAAAAAGTAATACCAATAGTTAAAAATCATTTAACACCTTTTCAACTATATCTTGCAAACTCTTCATTAAAAGCTGTAAAAAGATTATCTTTAAAAGTAAATATACAAGATTTATGTTTAGTTTGTTTAGCTGATTGTTTAGGTAGAGATATTAAAGATAAAGAAAAATGCCCAAAAGCAACCTCTTGGCTTTTAGAGCAAGCTACTTTACTAAATATTCAAAATAATGCTTTAAAACCACATATTCTTGGAAGAGATTTAATAACTTTAGGATTAAAACCCTCAAAAGAGTTTAAACAAATACTTGATTATGCTTTAGATTTACAAATAGATGAAAATTTAACTAAAGAAGAGATATTATACTTTATAAAAGAAAGATATTGTAACTAACTTTATTTATAAATAAAAAAAGTTAGTTAAGGTTTAATTATATAATTTTCACTTCCATTTGCCACATGATAGATAATAACATTATATTTTTTAGCATAATATTTCATTAGAAGTTTTTGTAAAATTGGCTCAATTGATGGGGTAAACCAAGCATTATTTGATATTGCTATCATATATTTTGTATCATTTATATTTTCAAAGATTTTATTTGTTGTTGCTTCATAACAAATTGCACTCCTAAATTTATAACCATTTATATTAAAATCAGTTGGAGTTACAGCTTTTATATAATCTTGTGCTCCATTATAAAACCATTTATTTATTAAATCTGTTAAGAAACTTGAAAGTGGTATTTCTTCTCCAAAAGGAACTAAAACTACTTTATTTGCAATAACTACTTTTTCTTTTGAAAAGAAAAATGAAGAGTTATAAAATCCTTTTTCATCACTTGACATAGCACCTATTACTATATCAATTTTTTGAGATTTTTCTTTTAAATATTGCATTAAAAATTCATCTTTATTTAATAATAAAGGAAGAGTAGTCTCTGGTAAGATAACTAAATCATAATTTAAATCAATTGCTTTATCTATTTCATTTATATTTTTATTTACTATTAAATGTTGATTTTGTTTTAGCCATTTTTGGTCTTGCTTGATATTTATTTTAGACATATATATTTTTAAATTTGGCTCTTTTATTTTTAAATTAGGGTTATAATCAAAGGCAAAAAGTAAAGGAATAATAGCTAAAAATTTATATTTTAATTTTTCTGTTAATAAAAAAACTGCTAATAAAATTAAAATAAATGCAATTTTAGAAGTTTGTAAATATGAATCAATAAAAAGTAATTCTAATTTAAACCAATTAAAATTAAAAGGTTCTATAAAACTTAATGCAAAAATAGCACAAATTCTTAAAAATTTTTTATTTATTACTAAATTAAAAATTATTGGTGAAAAATATGAACTTACAAGACAATATAGAGGTCTAAATGTTCTAATTACAAAATCTGTAAAGTAAAATAAAAATGCAATTATAAATCCAAAACCAAGGATTACAAAGGGTATTAAATAAGCTACTTCATAATAAAAAAAACTATTTGCTATCCAATAAAACCAAAAAATTCCTGTAAAAAATCCTGCATAAATTAAAGAATTTTTAGGAATTGTAATTAAAAAGTATAAACCAAGAAGACCTAAAAAGGTGTTTAATATTTTAAAATTAAAGTTTAAATACTCTAAGTAAATAAAAGCACTTAGCAATATAGCTGTTATCAAGCCTTTTATTATAATAGTTTTGTTAAAATATTCAGGTTTTACTAAAAACATAGAAAATACTTTAAAAGGAAGTTTAATGCAAGGTCAAAGTGCTGATTTAATAAGCTCATTATTACCTCTAGTTGCGTTATTTGCAATTTTTTATTTTTTAATTATCAGACCACAACAAAAACAAGCTAAAGCTCATAAGGCTATGATTGCTGAATTAAAAAAGGGTGATAAGATTGTAACAAATGGTGGCTTAATGGTTGAAATTATTAAAGTTGAAGAGACTTTTTTAATTGTTAAAAATCATGATAATACTGAAATGAAATTAATGAAAGAGTTTGTTGCAAAACTTTTAGACTAATTTAACTTATATTTTAAAACATACAATTTTTGTATGTTTTAAATTTTTTTCTATGTACTAACAAGCTAAGGAAAAAGATTGAAAATCTTAAATTATAGACTCATAATATTTATACTAAGCATTATATTTGGAGTTGTATTTTCTATACCTTCATTTATGCAAACAAATAGTGGTAAAAAAATCTCATTAGGATTAGATTTACAAGGTGGACTTCATATGCTTCTTGGAGTTCAAACGGATGAGGCAGTTACTTCAAAAATCAAAACAATAGCAACTTCAATTAAATATTTTGCCGAAGACGAAGATTTATTAATAGAAGATTTAAGTATCAATGGTGATAGCATAACTTTTACTATTTTAGATAAAGATGAAGCACCTAAAATTGAAACAATGTTAGAAAAAATAGGTGGTTTAGAAGTTGGATTAGATGAACTTACTTTTAATGTAAGTTTAACTGATGATGAGATTGTTCGAACAAAAGATTTATCTGTTGCGCAAGCTGTTGAAACTATTAGAAATAGACTTGACCAATTTGGACTTGCTGAACCAACTGTTATTAGACAAGGTGAAACTGATATTGTTGTTCAACTTCCAGGAATTAGATCTCAAGAAGATGAAAAAGCTGCAAGAGAACTTATTTCTAAGCCAGCTAATTTAGAACTTATGGCAGTAGATGAAGAAAGAGCAGACCAAGTTTATACTATGAGTGATGCTCAAGCAGCTTCATATGGAGATATTATTTTAGAGGATGTAAAAAATCCAAATACTTTATATTTAGTAAAAGAGATACCTATTTTAAATGGGGAGCAAGTAATTGATGCAAAAGTTGCTTTTGACCAATCAAATCAGCCTATTATTAATTTTACATTAAATTCAAGTGGTGCAAGAATTTTTGGTGATTTTACAGCAAAAAGTATAGGAAAAAGACTTGCAGTTGTTCTTGATGGGAAAGTTTATTCAGCTCCTTCAATTAGAGAAAGAATTGGTGGAGGAAGTGGACAAATTTCTGGTGGTTTTACTATGATTGAAGCTGGAAATGTTGCAATTGCTCTTAGAAGTGGAGCTTTACCAGCTTCTGTAAAATTACTTGAAAAAAGAAGTGTGGGACCATCACTTGGAGCAGACTCTATTCAAGCTTCTATGGTTGCACTTATTTTAGGATTTGTACTAGTTGTAGTATTTATGATTGTATATTATAAAACTGCTGGAATTATTGCAAATATTGCACTTATTACAAATATTTTTATTATAGTATCAGTTATGGCAATGTTTGGTGCAACTCTTACTTTACCTGGTATGGCAGGGATTGTATTAACCGTGGGTATGGCAGTTGATGCCAATGTAATTATTACTGAAAGAATTAGAGAATTATTAAGACAAGGATTATCAATTCAAAAAGCAATAGAAGATGGTTACTCAAATGCAATGAGAGCTATTTTAGATGCAAATATTACTACTTTATTGGTTGCTGTAATTCTTTATGCTTATGGAACAGGACCAATAAAAGGTTTTGCAATTACTATTTCTATTGGTATTTTAGCTTCAATGCTTACGGCAATTTTGGGAACTCATGGTATTTATGAAGCCTTAATGCCAAAAATATCAAAAGATAAAAATATAAAAAAATGGTTTGGGGTTAGCTAATGGAAATTTTTAAAACTGATAGAATATATAATTTTATGGGAAGAAGACTTCCTTTTTTAGGTCTTTCTTCTATTTTATTTATTGCCTCAATAGTAATTTTATTTACTAAAGGTTTAAACTTTGGTATTGATTTTGCTGGTGGAACAATTATTCAAGTAAAATATGAGAAACAAGCCCCAATTTCAGATATTAGAACTGTATTAAAAACAAAACCTGAATATGCAAATGCAATTATTTCAGAGTTTGGAAGTAAAGAAGAGGTTGTTATTAGATTATCTGGTACTTCTTCTGATTTATCAACTGATATAAGTGATAAAATACATAATGTATTAGCAAGTACAGGAAATTTTGAAGTAAGAAGAGTTGATATAGTTGGACCTAAAGTTGGAGGAGAATTAAGAGAAAAAGGTGTAATGGCTTTAGGTTTAGCTATTATTATAATCTTAATTTATGTAAGTTTTAGATTTGAATGGAGATTTGCTATTGCTTCAATTTTAGCATTAATTCACGATATTACTATTGCTATGGGAGCTTTATCACTTTTTTCTATAGAAGTAAATCTTGATATTTTAGCAGCAATTCTTACTCTTTTAGGATACTCTCTAAATGATACAATTATTGTATTTGATAGAATTCGAGAAGGAATACAAACTTCTAAAGAGACTTTATTAGATACTATTGTAAATGAATCAGTAAGTAAAACTTTATCAAGAACAACACTTACTTCATTAACAACATTTTTTGTTGTTGTTACTTTATTTGCCTTTGGTGGTGAGATTATTCATGGATTTGCCTTTACTTTACTTGTAGGTATTATTGTGGGTACATATTCATCTATTTTTATTGCAGCATCTTTTTTAGTTCAATTAAAATTTTCAATAACTGATTTTAGAAGTAAAGAAGCTGAAAAATTAAAAAGACAAAAAGAAAAAGAAAAAATAAGAGCTATGTATGAAAAAGGTACAGTATAAAGTATCTTATTAAAAAAAGAATTTAGTGGGCTATTTGTTTTTTACAAATTCCCTCTTAAATTCTATTTTGTGTCTTTACTTTTAAAAATCTCAAAATTCATAATTATTTTATAAATAATCTTATATATACTTCTACAATAGCTTTGTTTAAAGAAAAATGCAATAAAATAATATTTCTTTAATAAGATAATTTCCTTTTAATTATAAAGGTAAAAAATGGTTACTGATATTAAAAAATCTAATAATTCTAAATTAAAAAATATAAAATATACTTTTGATAAAATATCTTCAAATAATGCAACAGATTGGCAATTAGCACTTTTTTGGATAGTTCTTTTTGAAATTTCAGCAGTGATTTTTGAATATTTTTTTGTAAAAAAATCGCATATTTATATAGAGTATATACCTCAAAGTTTTTATAAAGAGATTTTTGTAGCTTCTCTTGTGGTTCCTTTTGTATGGTTGTGTGTTTATAATTTAATTTTTATAAATAAGAGCAATTTATTATATTTAGGGCTTTATGCAGTTATAGGTTTATATTTAGTAATTACTCAAGATGTAACTTTTAATTTGCTTTTACATAATTTAAATCCTTTGGAATTGGATATTGGTGGAAGTATATATTTTACAATTCAGCTTATTTTTAAATTAGTTACCACATATTTGATTTTTCAATTAGTAATAGCTTTAAGGTACAAAAGAGTTTAAAGCCAATAAATTACAATTTTAATAATAAATTTCTTTATTTTGTTAAAAAAGCGTTTATATTTTCTTGATATTATATATTTAATAAGAATTTGCAAAGATTTTTTGCAATATATAAGGAGAGAACAAATGCAAACTTCAACTACAGCAAATAAAGAGAGTTTTTTTTATCTTTTTGATAAATATACTTCAAGGAATGGTACAGATTGGTACTTAGCATTGACTTGGATATTTGTTTTAGAATTAATATCTTCATTAATTGAGTATTTTTATTTACCCATAGCAAAAACTTATATAGTTGATATTCAAGAAGGCTTATTTAAAGAGGCTTTAATAGCAATATTTATCTCTTTTTTTGTCTGGCACTTTATTTATAGTATTGTACAAATGAGAAAAAATCAATTTTTTTCACTAGTTATGTATGTTTTACTTGGAATTTATTTTTATATTACAAAAGATGTAACATTTAATTTACTTTTTCATAATATTATAAATCCATTTGAATTTGAATTTAGTGGTTTTAGTCTATATACAATTGTTCAAATTTTTATAAAAGTAGTTATCATATATCTTATTGTAAAAATGATAGTTTCTATTAAAAATAGAAAAAAACTAGACAATTAGTTTTCTTCAAAAACCTTAATACCATAGTTTTAAAGCCTTTTTTATCCTTTTTTAGGTAATATATTTGCCTAATATTAAAAGTAAAACTTTAAAAGGATAACTATGGATTGGGGTAAGGTAACTTATATATTTTTCTCACTCATGTCACTCACAACTACAGCAGGGTTTATTTATGAGCCAAATGCAGTAGCATTGTTCTTAGCTGCAGGTGTAAATGTAATCTCTACAATTTTAAAAATTGGTGTAAAAAATCTTTTAGCAGCAGAACTATTAGCAAGTTCATTAGTGGCAGACTTACACCTAATTCCTGCGTTTATGGTATTAACTTTTATAGGTGATGAAAGAATGGCAATTGCTTTAGCAATAGGTGCAGTTGTAGCAAATCTTTTCTCAATAGCATTAGCGCTAATAGAAAGTGCAAAAAGTCAAGATAAGGATGATTATTAATGGAATATAATCCACAACAACTAGAAAAAAAATGGCAAACTTTTTGGAGTGAAAATAAAAGTTTTGAGCCATCTGATGATACAAAACAAGAAAAAAAATATATTTTAAGTATGTTCCCATATCCAAGTGGTAGAATTCATATGGGACATGTTAGAAACTACTGTTTAGGTGATGCAATAGCTAGATATTTTAGAAAAGCAAACTTTAATGTTTTACATCCAATTGGTTGGGATAGTTTTGGTATGCCAGCAGAAAATGCAGCTATTAAACATAAGCTTCATCCAAAAAAATGGACATATGAAAATATTGATTATATGAGAGATGAGCTAAGAGCTTTAGGTTTATCTTTTAGCCAAACAAGAGAATTTGCAACTTCTGATGAACTTTATACAAAATGGGAACAAGAGTTTATTATTAAAATGTATGAAGCTGGACTTTTATATAGAAAATCAACAGTAGTAAATTGGTGTGAACCTTGCCATACTGTTTTAGCAAATGAGCAAGTAGAAGAGGGTTGTTGTTGGAGATGTGGAACTCCTGTTGAGCAAAAAGAGATGCCAGGATATTATATTGCTATTACAAAATATGCACAAGAATTACTTGATGATTTAAAAACATTAGAAGGTTCATGGCCATCACAAGTTCTTACAATGCAAGAAAATTGGATAGGAAGAAGTGAAGGTTTAGAGTTTGATTTAGAATTATCTAAAGATTCAAGATTTAAATTAAATAAACAATTTGCTTCATATAAAGTATTTACAACAAGACCAGATACAATTTATGGTATTTCTTATTCAGCTTTAGCACCAGAACATCCAATTGTAAAATATATAGTTGAAAATAATTTACTTCCAAATGATAAAATTGAAGCTATTAAAGCTATGCAAAAAGTAAGTGAAAGAGATAGAGCAACTCAAGATAAACAAGGAGTTTCTTTAGAAATTGATGTAATTCATCCTTTAACAGGTGAACTTATCCCTGTATGGGTAGCTAACTTTGTATTGGCTTCTTATGGTGGTGGAGCAGTTATGGCAGTTCCAGCCCATGACCAAAGAGATTTTGAGTTTGCAAAGCAATACTCTTTACCTATAAAACAAGTAATTGTAGGAAGTGAGGGAATTATTGAAAATCCAACTGAAGCCTTTACAGGTGAAGGTGAGCTAATAAATTCAGAAAGTTTTACTGGACTTAAAAATATAAAAGCAAAAAAAGCAATAATTTATCATTTTGAACAAAACTCAATTGGAAAAAAACAAGTTAATTTTAAACTAAGAGATTGGGGAGTATCAAGACAAAGATATTGGGGAGCACCTATTCCTTTTGTACATTGTGATTCTTGTGGATTAGTTCCAGAAAAGGTTGAAAATTTACCTATTGCTCTTCCTGAAGATGTAGAAATTACAGGACATGGAAATCCATTAGATACTCATGAAACATGGAAAAAATGTGCTTGTCCAAAATGTGGTAAAGAGGCTTTAAGAGAGACAGATACTTTAGATACTTTTGTACAATCTTCTTGGTATTTTTTAAGATATGCAACAAATCATAAAAAATGGGAAAAAGAGGGAATTTCTAAAAAAGATGCTGATTACTGGATGGATGTTGATCAATATATTGGTGGAATTGAACATGCAATTTTACACCTTTTATATGCAAGATTTTTCACTAAAGTATTAAATGATTTAGGATATGTAAATTCAAGAGAACCTTTTAAAAGATTACTTACTCAAGGTATGGTACTTAAAGATGGTGCTAAAATGTCTAAATCAAAAGGAAATGTTGTAGATCCTGATTCTATTGTTGAAGAGTTTGGTGCAGATACAGCTAGATTATTTATTTTATTTGCAGCACCTCCAACTAAAGAGTTAGAGTGGAATGATAGTGCAGTAGAAGGTGCATATAAATTTATTAAAAAATTTGTACAAAGAAGTAGTAATATCTCAAAAGAAGCTGCATTAAATTTTGAAAATATTGAGCATAGTTCATTAAATAAAGAAGAAAAAGAAGCTAGAAGAAAAGTTTATGATGCATTAAAAAGAGCAAATGATGTATTTACAAAAACTTTTACATTTAATACACTAATTGCTGGAGCTATGGAAGCTTTAAATGCATTACAAGCTCAAAATAATGAATTAGTATGGGCAGAAGGATACTATATTCTTACAAATATTTTAGAGCCAATAATTCCTCATACTTGTTGGGAATTAGCTGATAATTTATTTGAAAGAAAAAATTTCAATAACAAAATTGAAGTAAAAGAAGAAGTTTTTGCTTTAGATTCAATTGTTTTAGCTGTAACAATTAATGGTAAAAAAAGATGTGAAGTGGAAGTATCTCCTAGTGCTTCAAAAGAAGAAATTTTAGAAATTGCTAAAAAACAGGCTAATAAATGGCTTGAAGGTAATGAAATTATCAAAGAGATAGTTGTACCAAATAAGTTAGTAAACTTAGTAATTAAAGGATAAAAATGAAAAAAAGTCTATTAGTACTATTATTTTTTATTGTTATACTTTTTTCAGGATGTGGATATAAGCCATCTAGTTATTATGCAAAAGAGCAAATAAATGGTAATGTTTTTGTAGATTTATATGTAGATTTAAAAGATCCAAAAAATGCTGTATTAATTAAAGATGCAATGAATGAAATTTTAGTACACAGACTTAATGCAAAATTAGTTGATAATAGAAAAGATGCAGATACTATAATGAAACTTAGATTAGGTTCTGTATCTTTAAGTGAATCTTCATATGATGATGAAGGATATACAAAACTATATAAAGCATATGTAAGTGTTTTTGTTTCTTATGAAAATGCTAAAGTAAAAAATGCATTTACTGTAACTGGTACACATGATTTCTCACTGGATAATAGTGCAACTATAACAGATACAAAGAGATTTGAGGCTATTAAAATAGCAGCATCTAAAGCTTTAGAAGAGGTAATATCAAAAATAGCTGTTTACTCTTTTAAAAAGTAGAATAAGTAATGCAAGAAAATTTAAAAAATTGTACTTTAGAAAAGTTTTTAGAACATAAAACTTTATATTATGACAAAATAGATTTCTCAATAGTAAAAAACTCTTGGGAAATCTTAAAAAATCATATAAAACTTCCTTTTGTTATACATATAGTTGGAACAAATGGTAAAGGAAGTACAGGGAGATTTTTAGCTCATTATTTATATAAAAAAGAGTATAAAGTTCTTCATTATAGTTCACCACATATTTCTAAATTTAATGAAAGAATTTGGATAAATGGAAGTGATGTTAGTGATAATAATTTAGAAGAAGCTCATAAAAAAATACAAAATATCTTACCTCTAGAACTTTTGCAAAAGCTTACATATTTTGAATATACTACTTTAATAGCTCTATTTTTAAGCTCAAATTTTGATTATATTGTATTGGAAGCTGGACTTGGTGGTGAGTTTGATGCCACAAATGTTGTAGAAAATAATTTAAGTTTAATTACAACAATTGATTTAGACCATCAATCTTTTTTAGGTAATAGTGTAGAAGAAATTGCAAGAACAAAAATGCGAGCTTGCAATAACCATATGATAGTTGGTTATCAAATTCATAATAAAGTAAAACTCGAAGCTTTTAAAGTAAAAGAACAATTAGAACAAGAGTTTGGATATTTAATTGATATTACTTTTGTTGAAGAGTTTGAAAAATATACAATAAATGATAAATTTGCTAAATATTTAAAAAGAAATCTTCATTTAGTAATAGAAGCTTTAAAATATCTAAAAATTGATATTGATATAAAATTATTTGATGATGTAACTTTACAAGGAAGATGTCAAAAAATTGCACCAAATATTACAATAGATGTGGGACATAACCCTTTGGCTGCGCAGGTTTTAAAATCAGAGTTTGAACATAAAAAAATCATTTTGATATATAACTCTTATGAAGATAAAGATTATAAAGAGGTTTTAAGAATACTAAAACCTATAATAAAAGAGCTAATTATATTGGAAATTGAAGATAAAAGAATAGCAAATAAAAATAATTTATTAAATATTTGTAAAGATTACAATATAATGACAACTTTTAATCTTGAAATAAAAGAAAATGAAGAATATTTAGTATTTGGTTCTTTTTTAGTAATTGAAAAATTTTTAAAATTAATAGGGTTTAATGAAAAATAGGTTAATCATCACAGTATCTGATGTAAGTGGTACAAAATCATATAATGTACATCAGTTTATAAGAAAATTTGTAGTTATATTTTCGATTATTGCACTTTTTGTTTTAGGGCTTAGTTTTTGGCTTATCACATATTTGCATAGTGAAGTGTCAAATATTAAAGAATCAAAAAGAGAAGAGATTGCACAATTAACTAAAAAAGAAAAAGAATTATTAGCTCAAAATAGTTTTTATTCAAAGCAGATACAAGGTAAAATTGAGGATATAGAAGAACTTAGTTCTAAATTAGACCATCTTGAAGAGATAATTGGTATAAAAAAAGATGAGGATATAGACTTAATTAAAAGGGCAACACTAGCTACAATGACTACTGTTGAAAAAGTTTATATGTTAAGAACTATACCAAATGGAAGTCCTTTAAAACTCACAAGAGTTACTTCAAATTATGGTTATAGAATCCACCCTATTTCAAATAAAAAAATATTTCATAGAGGAATTGATTTAAAAGCAGCTATGAGAACAGAAATTTTTGCAACTGCTGATGGAGTTGTTAGTTATGTGGAACCAAATGATAGGGGTGGTTTTGGGCGAGTTATTAAGATAATGCATGGATATGGTTTCCAAACTCTTTATGCTCATTTAAATAAAACAAAAGTTAAAATAGGTCAAGTTGTAAAAAAAGGAGACCTAATTGGTCTTAGTGGAAATAGTGGAAATAGTTCTGGACCACATTTACACTATGAAATGAGATATGGAACAAAAGTATTAAATCCAAGAGATTTTATTTTTTGGGATATTAAAAATTATGAATCTATTTTCAAAAAGCAAAGGAGAATTCCGTGGGAATCTTTGGTAAATCTAATAAGCGAACACAACAAAATAGTGCGACAGTAATTGCACAAGGTACTTGCATAATTGGTGGAATAAGTACAGAAGGGACTGTTCATATTGATGGTAAGTTTGAAGGTGTTATTTTAGAAGCTGATGTAATTACAATTGGTCAAACTGGTGAAGTAATCGGTGATATTAAAGCAAATAATTTAATTGTTAGTGGGCTTTTTGATGGAAAAATAGATTGTAATGAAGTACATGTTTTATCAACAGGAAAAGTAATAGGTGAAATTAAATATAATGAACTTGTTATTGAAGAGAATGGTAAGTTTGAAGGTAGAGGTATTAGAAAAAGTTCAAGCTTAACAAGTAGATATGGTGAAATTGAACAAAAAATCAATAATATCATAATCTCACCAACACCAATTAGTCATGATAAAAATTCGTGAGAAATTAAATCAACTATACCAAGAAAAACTTAAAATTGAAGAAGAGATTAGACTTTTAGAGTCTAAGCTTCATGACACAAAAAAACACCTTTCAAAATATGAAAAAATAGATTTATTTAAAGATTTATTTGTAAGTAGAACAGATATTTTTGCTAAAAAATGGATTAGTAAAGATGGGAAAAAAGAAGGTTTTTTCCCTGTTACTCAAACCTTTAAAGCTGAAGATTATCTTCCTTTAACTAATAATGAAATAGAACAACATTTAAGAGGTTTATGCTTTTTAGCTTCTTATGTTATAGATAATACTAACCAATGCAAATATATTGTTTTAGAAATTTTGCAAGAGGATAAGTTTAAACTTCAAATAGCTTTAAATTCTTTAAATATTAGAGCTTATTATGAAGTTTCACAGCATAATAGTTTAAAAGCTTGGATATTTTTTGAAGAAAAAGTAAGTGCAAAAATTGCAAATTCTTTGGCTAAAACTATTATAAAAAAAGCAGCAATTAGTGCTAAAGTTTTTCCAAATGAAGAGTTTGCAACAAAAGCTAGTTTAGGTTCAAGTATTACTTTGCCTTTACAATTAAAGTTTAGAAAAGAGCATAAAACAGAATTTATAGATATAAATACTTCAAAGGTTTATGAAGATCAATGGAGTGTTTTATCAAATGTATTAAAAATAAAAAAAGCTGAGATATTAAAGCTTACACAAAGTGATGATGTAAGTAGTTTTGATAGTGATACTTTTGAAAGTATTGAATATCCACAAGTTTTATTAAATTTAATAATTTATGATTTTTTATATATTCCTACAAAGGATTTATCAAAATCATTTTTAAATAAATTAAAGGCATTTGCTTCTTTTGATAATCCACAAATAAAAGTGCTTTTATCTTTAAGAAAACCTTTATACAATACTCCAAGGGTAATTAAAAACTTTGAAGAAGATGAAAAGTATCTAAAATTGCCAAGGGGTTTAATTTATAAAGTTTTAGAGTATTTTGATAAACATAATATAAAATATAAGCTTGAAGATAAAAAATTTTTAGAAAAAATTGAAACTAAAAAAATTACTTTTACTTTAAGAGAAGAACAGCAAGAAGCTATAAAAAATATTTTAAAAACAGATTTTTCTATATGTGTTGCACCTCCTGGTTTTGGTAAGACTTTAATTGGTGCAAAAATGACAGAACTTAGAGCTTGTTCCACATTAATAGTAGTAAATAAAAATATGCTATTAACTCAATGGATTCAAAGATTTGTTGATTATTTTGGATATGAAAAAAAAGATATAGGATATTTGGGCAAAGGGAAAAATAAATTAACTGGAATTATTGATGTTGCTACAATGCAAAGTTTAAAAAATGATGCTTCAATTATAAATAATTATTCATTTGTAATTGTAGATGAATGTCATCATATTCCAGCAGTTACCTTTGAGCAGATAATAAAACAATTTCATGGTAAATATGTTTTAGGTCTTAGTGCAACTCCAAAAAGAAAAGATGGTCTTGATCCAATTTTATTTCAGCAACTTGGAAATATCTCTTATGAATATAAAAAGAAAAAGAGTGGTTATAATGATTTATTAGTTATAAAAACACAATTTTCAAGTCAAGCAGATAATTATGCAACCTTGATAAATGAACTTTGTTCTAATCAAACTAGAAATAATTTAATTTTAGAGCAAATAAAACAAAATATTAAAAGAAAAATTTTGGTATTAAGTGATAGAATAGAACATTTAAATCTCTTGGAAGCTATGTTAAAACAAGAGGGAATCGACTATGTTTGTATTCATGGAAGTATGAATAAAAAAGAACAAAGTGAAAATATGCAGCAAGTAGAAACCAAAAGTTTGATACTTGCAACTACTTCATACTTTGGTGAAGGTATAGATTTTCCTCATTTAAATACAATTTTATTTGCAACTCCTATTTCTTACTATGGAAGACTTATACAATATTTAGGAAGAATAGGAAGAGATGGACAAGAGTGTTTAGCAATTGATTTTTTAGATTCAAAAAATGCAATGTTAAATTCAGCTTTTAAAAAAAGGCTTGAAGGATATAAACAGATGCATTACAAACAAATTATAGGAAGGTAAATGTTAGGAATTATTGTTTGGACAATTTTTATTGCAGTTGTAGTTAATCTTATTTTAAAAAGATTTAATTTACCTACAATTATAGGATATATAGTAACAGGTACTATTATTGCATATTTATTTGATTTACACGCGGCTGTAAATAATCATGACTTAAAAGAAATAGCCGAGTTTGGTGTTGTTTTTCTAATGTTTACAATTGGTTTAGAGTTCTCCCTAGAACATCTAAATAAAATGAAAAAAGAAGTGCTTGTTACAGGTTCTTTACAAATATTAGTAACTACAACTTTTGTAGTATTAATTTGTATGTATATTTTAAACTTTGATTATAAAACTTCTTTGATTTTAGGAGCTGCATTATCTTTATCTTCAACAGCTATTGTACTTAAAATATATAATGAAAATGGAGATATAAAAAAGCCTTATGGAAGGAGAGTTTTAGGTATTTTAATTATGCAAGATATTGCTGTTATTCCAATACTTTTAATGATCTCTATTTTTAGTATGGGAGATGATAAATCTGTTGCTAATATAATTTTTGAAACTACTATTGCAGCTATGATTTTAATACTTTTATTATATGTATCTGGAAGATACCTTTTAGAACCATTTTTTGAATATGTAAGTCAATCAAAATCTGAAGAGTTATTTGTAGGTTCAGTTTTATTAATAGCAATAGGGGCCTCATATTTAGCTCATTATTTTGGTTTTTCATATTCTTTAGGAGCTTTTATTGCTGGTATGATGATTAGTGAAACAAAGTTTAAGCATCAAGTTGAAGCAGACTTAATACCTTTTAGAAACTTATTGCTTGGAGTTTTCTTTATAACTGTTGGTATGCAAATAAACTTTACAGTAATTGCTCAAAATATAGTTACGATTTTAATATTACTTCCAATTTTACTTGGATTAAAGTATATTATTATTTACTTAATTGTTAGAATTGATGATACAAAAAGAGTTGCATTTAAAACAGCCTTATCTTTAGTTCAAATTGGTGAATTCTCTCTTGCTGTTTTAGAATTAGCAAGAAGTAAATCTTTAATTGATCCAACATATTCTCAAGTACTTATAGTAACAATAGTTATTTCTATGATTTTAACACCAATCGTACTTAAAAATCTTTCATCTTTTGCTTCAAAATTAATTCCAGAAGATACTATGCAAATATTAAATACTTTACAAGTTGATTCTGATACACAAGGGCATATTGTAGTAATTGGATATGGTCATTTAGGACAAGAAATTGTAAAAAAGTTAAAAGAAGAGCATAGAAATTATGTAATTATTGAGCATAATATGAAGTATTATAAAATAGGTAAAGATGAAAATGAACCAATTATTTTTGGAAATGCTGCAAGTAAAACTATTTTAAAATCTGTAAATATTAAAAAGTGTTCAGCAACAATTGTAGCTATTGATAACCCAGAAAAATTACATCTTATTTGTGAAGTTATTAATGACTTAATTGATAATAGTAAAACAATAGTAAAAGTTGGAAGACCAAGTGAGAAAAAAGAGCTTGAGGGGTTAAATTTAGAACATATTATTGTTGAAGATGAGGTCTTATCAAAAGCAATAGTAGAAGAGACAAGAAGTTGTCAGCTTCCAATTTTTAAGAATATATAAAAAATCAAGTGGATTTTTATCCACTTGATAATTAAAATTTAATATTAAGACTTAGCCATAGTTCTCTTCTTTTTTGTGCAAGATTATAAGCATAAGTTTCTACAGTATCTCCATTATCATTTTTATAACTTGTCATTTTTGTAAAATCTTTATCTAATAAATTATTAATTCTTGCATTAAAAATTACATCTTTAGATATTTTATATGATGTTCCTAAATCAAATACTTGATAGTTATCATAATATTTTAGCTTATCATCTCCTCTCCATCTATCTTTTTCTCCTACTATTCTTAAAAAATTATTCCATTTAGAAGTTGTTTGCCAATTTAAAGTTGCACTATATAAATGTTTTGCTGTTGAAGAAAGAGGATTTTTATTATCATCTCTTTTTGAATCAGTATAAGTATAATTGGCTTTAATTGTTAAATTATCTAGAATTTTATATTTACCTGATAGTTCAATACCTTTAATTTGTGCATTTCCAATATTTTGTTTTTGTCTCATAGAACTTGCAATTGTATTCCATTGAGAAGGAAGTTGATTTTGTTGAACATTAACACTTTCAATTTTATTATTAAAATTATTTTTAAATAAAGTAATATTAAAATCATGTCCAGCATTATGTTGGTAATAAGCAGCTATTTCTGTATTTAGACTCTCTTCGGGTTTTAAATTTGGGTTTCCAACCCAGGGTAAAGTCCCTTGTCCTCCAAAACCTGTAATTCCTGAAAAAAGATCTGTTGTTTTGGGAGTTTTATATCCTGTTGCAACACCACCTTTAAAAATTAAGTTAGAATTTGCATTGTAAACTAAATAAGCTCTTGGACTAAGGTGACTTCCAAAAGTTTCATGGTCATCATATCTAATTCCTGTGGTAAATGTTAAATCTTTTAGTATATCCCAACTATCTTCTAAAAATAGTGCCCATTGCTTATATGAACTTGTAACTGCTTTTTTTGTTTTATTTGTTATTCCAAATACACCATCTTCTAATTGTGCATCAATATATTGTGTTCCTAAAACTAAAAAATGTTTTTCAAAAGGAATTTCAATTTTTCCATTATAGGTTATATTTTTTGACTCTAAGACTCTTTTTGGTCTTGGTAACAATGAATTAAATTGTGCTAATTGTGTACTTGAACCATTGGTTTCAAAATCATTTAAACTTGAATAGTTAGCATATAAATCATTCATAAAAAGTCGTTCTGAAGGGTTTAATGGTAAGCTTCTTCCATTATTTGAAGTTTTTATATGATGAATACCTATTGTACTTTTCCCTATTTCCCAAAAGCCTTCATGTAAAATAGAGTATTGTTCCCTTTGCATTCTTTGAATAGGAGCATATCCAACTCTTGGAGAAAAATTACCCCTTCTTTTAAACCATAAATTTTCTTTACTATCAACAGTTCCTACATTACTGCTTGTATTATCATATTTTTGTTTCATAATATCATAATCAAATCTTAAAATATGTTTATCACTAGGTGTAAAAGTCAAACTTGCACCTAAAGTCCAATTTTGATTATCCACAGTTTTTCCTGCCCCTCCAAAAGTTGTACCTGAACTTGTTTGGGGATTTGAAGCTTCTTTATCATAATAGCTTCCTCTTAAACTTAATCCTAATTTATCTTTAATTATAGGACCTCTTATGGCAAAATCGCTTGTTTTATTATTTCCAAATTGATTATCTGTTTGAAAAGTTTGACCTTGTGTAAATGAGCCTCTCCATTTAGTAAAAGTTTTTTTAGTAATTATATTTATTACTCCTCCCATTGCATCAGCACCATATAAAGTACTCATAGGACCTCTAATTATTTCTATTCTTTCAATTGCTTCTAAAGGAGGAATATTTACATACTGAAATCCTCCAAAATTATTTGGATAAATATCTCCATTATTGTTTTGCTTTTTCCCATCAATTAAAATTAAAGTATAATCTCCTCCCATTCCTCTAATACTAATTGTTCCTTGTCCTGATTTATCCCTAGTTTCTCCAATATCAACTCCTTCAATATCTCTCATTGCATCAAGTAAGTTTGTATATGAATTTTTATGTAATTGCTCTTGTGTAATCACAGAAATACTTGCTGGTGCTTTAACTAACTTTTGTTCATAACCACTTGCACTTATTACGGTTACTTCCCCCATATTAGATGGATTATTTGCTGATAAGTTGTTTATTGTGGCTATTATAGTTATTGATAATAGACTTTTTTTTATTTTCATATGTTCCTCCAAATATGTTTTAACAATATTTTATTTATAAATAATGATGAAAAAATGATATTTTGATAATCATTATTATAATAAAGAGATATTTTAAGAAAATATTTAATATAATAATAAGAATAATTATTAAATCAAGATTTTATTAAGGAGTTATTTTGTCAAATAATTTAATTATAAATAAAAAATTTAAAATATTAATTGTTGAAGATGAATTAGTTTTTGCAATGGCAATAGAATCCAAACTTAAAAAAATTGGACTTAATCTTAGTAAAATAGCTACTTCTGCAAATGTTGCAATTATTTATGCTCAAAATAATTATCCTGATCTTGCTTTAATTGATATTAATTTAAATAGTTCAAAAACAGGAATTGATGTGGCAAACTATTTATGGAAAAATCTTAATATTCCTATAATATTTTTAACTTCATATTATGATGATAAAATTATTAAGCAGGCAATGGAGTGCGAGCCTTATGCTTATTTACTAAAACCTTGCAGACAAGAAGAATTAAAAGTTGCTATTAATACAACTTTACATAAACATTATTTCTTTTTTAAAAATAGAAAAATATTTAATCAACAAAAAAAAGAGTTTATATATTTTGAAAATAATCTAAAATACAGTAAAACTACTTCTGAATTATTTGTTAATGATATAGTTTTTAAACTAACAAAAAATGAAAAAAAATTTTTTGAAATTCTTACAAAATATGCAGGTAAAGTTATAAGTTTTAATACTATTTATAATTTTATTTGGCGAGAAGATGTATATGATTTATCAAAACTAAGATCACTTGTTTATAGATTAAAAGTTAAATTAGGATGTAATCTTTTTGAAAACTTTTATGAACAAGGATATAGGATAAAAAATATTGAAAAACTTATTTGATTTAAAATGTTTTTTATTTATCGAGATTTTATTAGTTATTATTATTTTTTTATTTGCATTTTTACTAAAAAAAGTTTTTGAAAATAAAAAAAGTTTAAAATCTTTAAAAGAAAAAGATTTGCTATTAAAAGAAGTACAACATAGAGCTAAAAATAATTTAGCTTTAATTATTGGATTAATACAACTACAAGAAGAACTTAGTGATAAAAAAACAAAAAAAGCTCTTATTGATATTCAAGAAAGAATTTTTTCTATGGAACTTTTACATAGAAAACTTTATAAATCTAAAAATATAAATTATATCTCTTTTAAAAGTTATGTGATAGATTTAGTTAAAATTATCTCTCATTCATACGATATTTCAAATAATGTTTTGGTTGAATTTAAAATAGAAGAAATAAATTTAAATCTTGAAAAAGCAATACCTTGCGGAATTGTTTTAAATGAACTAATTACAAATGCATATAAATATGCTTTTACAAAACAAAATAAATCTATGTTAAAAATAATTATTTATAAAAAAGAAACAAATTTGATAATAATAGTAAAAGATAATGGAAAAGGATTAAAGGAAAATTTTAAGAAAATAAATAATAAAACTTTAGGTTTAAAACTTATAAATAAAATTGTGAAACTTCAGTTACTTGGGACCATTGAGTATATTTATGAAAAGGGTTCGAAATTTATAATTAAAATAAAGGATATATAGGGTTACTCACCTATATATCTCTTTCTTTGTGAGACTTTTAATTTATCTATATGAACTAAAATAAATCCATCTACACAATCACTAAAATTTGGGTCAATATTAAAAGCAAAAAATTCAACACCACCCTCTTCACAAACTTCACTATACTGCTTAAATAAAGTAGGAACTGCAACTCCCATATTATTTAAAGATGATTTTAAGATTTTAAAATCATTTTTCTTATCATTTAAAACAAATAACTCTTTAATATCTTGAATATTTGAAGAGTATTGATAAGCCAATCGTGCTTCAACAAAATTATTATCATTTAAATAATAGTGTGAATAATAAAAAATTAACATATCTTTTGCAATTTTAGGAAATGAAGCAGAAATAGAAACAGGACCAAACATATATTTAATATGTGGATTTTTCTTTAAATATGCACCTATTCCATACCATAAATAATCTAATGCTCTTGTTCCCCAATATTTAGGTTGAACAAAACTTCTTCCAAGCTCAATAGAGTTTCTTAGATATTCTGAAAATCCATTATGATATTTAAATAAAGTATTTGAATAAAAACCTTTTACTCCAATGTTTTTATTTATAAAGTCTCCATCTCCTATTCTATATGAACCAACTATTTCCAAATCATTTTCATCCCATAAAATAATATGTCTATAATAAATATCATATTTATCTGTATCTCTTTTTTTATTTATTCCCTCTCCAACTTTTCTAAAACTAAGTTCTCTTAATCTTCCTAACTCTTTTAAAACAATAGAGTCTTCACTATAGTCATACAAATAGATTTTTTTGCCATCTTTTGTTTCACCTATTAGTTCAGATTTTTTAAGCTCAGCAATTAAATCTTTTCTATTTTGAGGATGTGCAATTGCTTTTTGAGTTATAAAAAAAGATTTTTTTGTTTTTTTCAAAGAATATAGGTGCTTTTTATATAAATTAATAAGATATTTTTTATCAATACCTTTTGGTTTAATATGCTCATTTGAGATAAGTTCACCTATTTTAATATTAATATTTTTTGATTTTTTCTTAAACATTTCATGGGATAAAAGTAAAGTTGAAAAAGTTTTATTAATCACAGAAATAGTATAGAAAATTTTTGAATTTTTTCCATCAATAAAAATGGGTAGAATAGGAGCATTTGAATTTACTGCAAAGTTTAAAAAACCTTTATTCCAAATAGGGTCTTTTATTCCTTTTGCACTTGCTCGGCTAACTTCACCAGCTGGAAAAATAATAATTGCTTCATCATTATTTAATGCTTCATAAACTGCTTTAATATCATTTTTTGATTGCCTATTTTTAAAGTTATCAATAGGAATCATTAAAGTTTTTAAAGCCTCAAATCCTACTAAAAAATCATTTGCAACAATCTTTACATCTTGTCTAATACTTCCAATTAATTTTAATAAACATAAGGCATCAAGACCACCTAATGGATGATTTGCAATAATTACAACTTTCCCTGATGTGGGTATATTTTGTAAGTCGTTGCTTGAAACTGTATAGTCAAAATCAAAGTAATCTAAAACTGCATCTACAAATTCAAAACCTTTTAAATGAGAATTTTTAATTAAAAAATCATTTATATGTTCTTCATGAACTATTTTTTTTGCAATATTTAAAATTGATTTGCTTAAAAAATTGCCTTTTTCTTTAATTTTAGGGAATTTTTTTATAATCTCTTCTTCTACATTTATCATTACAATCCTTTTTTTTAAGTTTAATAAATCATAGTTACAACTAAGTTACAAAAGGTTACTTTTCATTCTTTGATAAAACTTATGGTAAAATCCCAAAAAATATTAAGGAAGGTTTATGAATAAGTCTTTTATTTCAAATTTTTTAGCTGTTTTACTAATATTAATAGGGTTCTTTGCTAACAATGAGATTTTACTTATGATTGGCCTTTTTGCATTTAGTGGAGCAATAACAAATGCTATTGCAATACATATGCTATTTGAGAGAGTACCCTTTTTATATGGAAGTGGCGTAGTTGAGAGTAGATTTGAAGAGTTTAAAAAAGGAATCTACTCTTTAATGATGAATGAGTTTTTTACAAAAGAGAATTTAAATAGATTTTTTCAAGAAGAAATTGGAAGTAAAAAAACACATTTTGACCTATCAAATATTTTAGAAAAAACTGATTTTACTCCTGCTTTTGACTCCCTAAAAGAAGCTGTTATGAATTCTTCTTTTGGTGGAATGTTAAATATGTTTGGAGGAGTACAAGCCTTAGAACCATTAAAAGAGCCATTTGTTGAAAAACTTCAAAGTGCAATTGTAAATATCTCTAAAAATGAAAGCTTTCAAGAAGCACTTCATAGTTCACTTTCAAGTAAAGATGTAAGTGATGATATTTATGAAAAAGTAAGTAATATTGTTAATAAAAGATTAGATGAATTAACACCTAAAATGGTAAAAGAAATAGTTCAAAAGATGATTAAAGAACATCTTGGTTGGTTAGTTGTTTGGGGTGCAGTATTTGGTGGACTTATAGGATTTATTACAACTATTTTAGTAGGATAAGAAATGGAAGAATTAAAAGAATTAGAAGTATTAGTAGTTTTAGAAGTAACAGGATTACAAAATAAAGAAAAGCTTGAAAAACATGTAAAAAAAGAGGGTTTTTTAATAGTTGAAGGCGAAGAATTTGCTTATTCAGGAAAAAGTACAACAACAACATTTTCTACAAAAGCATATATTTTAGAAGTATTTAGAAAAGGTTTAGAAAAAGCTGGATTTGAAGAGTGTAATATGATTTTTCAAATTGGTGAATTACCTTGGCAAGCTTATAAATTTGATAAAAATACAAATGATTTTGAACAAGTAAAATAGATGAATAATATCTATGAGTTTTTATCACAAAAAAACAATTGTGAATTACTAATTGTAAATGATGATAAACAAGCACAAATTGCTTATGATATTGCCTCTTATTTAGGTTATGAACCTTTTGTTTTATCTGATTTTAGAGCAAATTTTGGAGATGATTTATTATCTTTTAATGAAGAATTACAAGAAATAACAAAAGCTTTAAATGGTTTTTATAGTTATAAAAAACAAAATAAAATACTTATTTCACCTATTAGAACTATAACTTATCCTATGCCAAAGGCTAAATGTTTTGATAATTTTACAATAAATTTTGCAGATACTTTAAATTTAGAAGAGTTTAAATCAAAACTTTATAATTGGGGTTACTATTTTGTTGATATTGTAACTTCTGAAGCTGAGGTTTCTATAAGAGGGGATATTATTGATATTTGTCCTTTAGGAAGCCAAACAGGATATAGAATTTCTTTATTTGATGATGAAATAGAAAGTATTAGAAAGTTTGATATTGAAGATCAAAAATCATTTAAAGAAGAAATAGAGAGTTTTACCATAACGCCTGCTTTTTTAGCCTTAGATGATTTAACTTTTCAAGAGATAAATGAAGAAGTTCAAAAGGTTGAATCAGATGCATTTATAAAAGATATACACTCCCTTGGATTTTGGTATTTAAATGATTTAGGGGAGTATTTACCTTCAAATATGAATAGTTTTATAACTTATGAAGCATTAGATGAACTTGAAGAAGTTTATGTATTTGAAGAAAAAAGAATAAACAAAGATAAATTTTTATCTCTTCCTCTAGTTGCTAAATCACAAGAATATAAAAATATAGAAGTTGCAAATGTAAAAGAATTTATTACTTTTCATGAGGGCAAAAAAATCACTATTATCTCTTCTAGTGAAGCAAAGATAAAAGGTTTTGATTTAGAGCTTAGTAATAAAAATATAAATTATGTAATAAAACCTTATATTATTAATTTAGTAAGCAATGAAGAAGTAATTATCTCTTTAAATAAGCAAATAAAAAAGAAAAGAAAGAAAAAAGTACGACTTGTTTTAGATGAGTTACAAGTTGGAGATTTTGTAGTTCATGAAAAACATGGTATTGGTAAATATTTAGGAATAGAACCTGTTACGGTTATGGGTGCAAAAAGAGATTTTGTAGTTGTAATGTATGCAGGTGATGATAAGCTATTAATTCCTGTTGAAAATATAGATTTAATAGATAGATATGTAGCTGATGGAAGCTCTTATGCAGTAGTTGATAAATTAGGCAAAGGAAGTTTTGCTAAATTAAAAGAAAAAGTTAAAGATAAACTTTTTGCAATTGCAAATGATATTATAAAATTAGCTGCAAGTAGAGAGCTTATAAATGGTATTAAAATAGATACAAATAAACAAATTTTAAATGAGTTTCAAACTAAAGCAGGCTTTGATTATACAAAAGATCAAGTAAGAAGTGTAAGAGAAATTTTTGAAGATTTAAGTAGTGGAAAAGTAATGGATAGGCTACTATCTGGTGATGTGGGATTTGGTAAAACTGAAGTTGCAATGAATGCTCTTTTAGCCACAATTTTAGATGGTTATCAAGCTATTTTTGTTTGTCCTACTACTTTACTTGCAACTCAACATTATCATGGAATTGCTAAAAGATTTAAAGAGTATGGTATTGTAATTGCAAAACTTGATGGTAAAACAACTGCAAAAGAGAAAACGCATATTAAAAAAGGTTTACAAAGTGGTGAAATACAACTTGTAATAGGAACTCACTCTTTACTTGAAGTAAAAACAAAAAATTTAGCTCTTGTTGTAATTGATGAAGAGCATAAATTTGGAGTAAAACAAAAAGAGAAATTAAAAGCTTTAAGGGAAGATGTACATATTTTCTCTATGAGTGCAACCCCAATTCCAAGAACTTTAAATTTAGCCTTAAGTAAACTAAAGGGTATGAGTAGCTTATTAACTCCACCAAGTGAAAGATTAGGGGTTAGAACTTATGTTAAAGAGTATAGTGAGAAATTAATAAAAGAGATAATTTTAAGAGAAAAAAGAAGGGGTGGACAACTTTTTTATGTGCATAATAATATCTCTTCAATGGAAGCTAAAAAAGCTGATATAGAAGCTATAGTTCCAAATATTAAAGTTCAAATTATTCACTCACAAGTAAAACCAACAGAAGCTGAAAAGATAATAGATGCTTTTGAAGCCAAAGAGTTTGATGTTTTATTAGCTACTTCTATTGTGGAGTCTGGACTTCATTTACCTAATGCAAACTCTATTATTATTGATGGTGCAGATAGATTTGGAATTGCAGATTTACATCAATTAAGAGGAAGAGTTGGTAGAAGTAATAAAGAGGGGTTTTGTTATTATGTGGTTGAAGATAAAAAAACAATTACAAGTGATGCTATTAAAAGACTTCTTGCTTTAGAGACTAATTCATATTTAGGCAGTGGTACAGCTTTAGCCCATCAAGATTTAGAAATAAGAGGTGGTGGTAATATTATAGGTGAAGCTCAAAGTGGGCATATTAAACAAATTGGATATGGTTTATATTTAAAAATGCTAGAAGATGCTTTAGCAACTCTAAGTGGAGAGATTAAACAAGAAAATAAATCTGTTGATATTAAACTTGCAATAAGTGCTTATATTTCAAGTGATTATATAGTTGAAGATAGGGTAAGGTTAGAGCTATATAGAAGACTTAGTAAAGCTCATTCAAAAGAGGAAGTTTATACAATAGAAGAAGAGATGGAAGATAGATTTGGAAAACCTGATATTCCAACAAAACAGTTTTTAGAACTAATTTTAATAAAAATTTATGCTTTAGGTTTAAATATTAAAACTATTAGCTCTTATGAGATGAATATTACTTTTATAAAAGAGGACGAGACTAAAGTAAGTATAAAATCTCCTTCAAAAGATGATGATGACATTATTGCTACAACTTTAAAATATTTAAGAAAATAAAAAGGCCTTTTAAGGCCTTTTTACTCTTTAGTTATACTCTTTTAAAAATTTTGCTGCATTTTTAAAATCATTTGTTAAAGGTCTATCATATTGTAAAAATTTTACAACTTTTCTAAAGTCATTATATAATTTTTCAGTTTTTGCTGATAGTTTTAAATTAGGATTTTCTTGTAATCTTAAATCAATAGCTTGTGCTGCAATTAATAACTCCATTCCATAAATATGGTATAAATTATCAATTTGAGTTCTAACTCTATTTAATACTTCAGGTGCATTTGTTGCAATATCTTCAATATCTCCTGCAACTGGTACATAATTTAAAGATACAGGGTTAGCTAAAACTTGGTTTTTAGAAGCAAGTGAAACATATGGTTTTTGCATAGCTCCAAAAGCATGTACAGTATTTTTAGTTCCTAAAAATCTTGATAATTTTGTAAATTTAGGGTCTAATAATTTATTTGATCTTTGTGCAGAAGCTAATGAATTATGTGCTAATACAATAGCATTTGCTTCAAATTCAACTACCCAAGGCATAGGCTCAAAGTTTGCTGTTGGTACAACTGCACCTTTTAATACATCAGTTTTTACATATACTTTTTTCTCTTGAAATCTATTTGTTTTTGATTCAACATCTATTGCAATGCCTGGATTATCATCTGATGAATTCCATTGAATTTGCATTAAATTATCTAATTTTTTAATTGAAGTATCAAGTGTTCCTAAGATATATGCTGCATCTCTATAACTTAGTGGATCTTGTAAAGCTCTTGATGAATCTTCTTCCCAAAGGTAACTACCATCTAAGATTTTAGTGATTTGTGTTGCTGCTTCTACATAACCAGGAAAAGGTCTTAATTTTCTAGTTTCTGTATGCATAGGTGCAATATTTCCATTTAAAGCTTCTAAACTTAAAGCATAAACATATTTAGATACTTTTGCTAATTGTTTCATCTCTTCAAGTGCAAGTCCAGCTAAAGCTCCTGAATAAGCATTTGAGCTAATAATTGATAAAGCATCTTTTCCAAATAATGAGATTTTTTTAACATTTGCTTTTTCAAATGCCTCTTTTGTTGGCATTTTTACACCATTATAATATACTTCACCCTCTCCAATCATAGCAAGACCAATATGTCCTAAAATAGTAATATCTGCCTCACCCATTGAACCTTTTGAAGGAATAGCTGGAATAATATTTTTATTTAAAAAAGTTTTATACATATCTACAACTTTAGATTGTACCCCTGTTCCACCAACTAAAATATTATTTAATCTAGTTACTAATACAGCTCTTGCTTCTTTAATTGGTAAATCTTCTCCAACTCCACCACAATGTGCATGGATTAAACCTTTGTTAAAGTTTGTAGAAGCTTCTATAACTTCTTTACTTAATTTACCTTTTGCATCAACCATTTTTTTATCTTTATTTAACCCAACTCCAACTGTAAGTCCATAGATTTTGTGTCCATTTTCGGCAGCTTGAATTAAAACATTATGCGAAGTTTGTACTTTTTTAATAGCATCATTACTAATTTTAATCTCTTCACCATTTGCTACTTGTAAAATTTTATCACTTGACATATGTTTACCATCTAGTAAAACTGGGGCTGCAAAAGCATTTATCATTCCAAATGCAATTAAACTTGTTTTTAATAAAATTATTTTAGACATTGTTTATCCTTTTTTTAAAGTTTGTTATTTTAAATCTTCTTCCCATTCCCCAACTGGTTCATGAGTTCTATCATATAATACTTTACTTAAATCTTCATGCCCCACATTTTTATGGCAACTTGTACATTTAAGTGGGTCTTTATCTGCATTTTTATATTTAGTATATAAATTATGCATTTTTGTTGCTGCTGTGCTTTGACTTTCTGTCTCTTCTATATTTTTATGACAATTTAGGCAACCACTATCATATACAAAAGATTCTCTATTTTTTCTATGCTCTTGCCAATTCATTTTATTTGGGTCTTTTGTTAGTGCTGAGGTAACCTCAACAACACCATTTACCCCTTTTGTAAATAAATAGCTTGCTAAACTGCTATGAGGAAGGTGACAAGAAACACATGTTGTTTTAATTCCATATTGGTTTTTACCTCCATGTTTATCATCTAAATAAGTATCCACCATAGGTTGCATCCATGTATGACATGATACGCAAAACTTATCATCACTTGTTGCTTTAATTGCACTATGTCCAGTAAAAGTAAAAATTAATCCAAATACTATACTGCTTGCAATTATTGTTAATAATATTTTTTTATTTTTTAAAAAATCAAATTTCATCTCATCTACTCCTTATGGTACTAATAATTTTTTCATAGAGTCTTGAGAATGGCACATTACACAATAATTTTGTGTTGATTTATGTGATGAGTGACATAAATTACAATCCATTTTTGGATAATGAGGTGATGCGTGAATATTATCATCATATCCTAAAAACTGTGTTCTTTTTGCTAAAGTTTTATAATCTTTATGACATTCTAAACAGTTTTTAGTTGTTAATTCTTTATAAGACTCTTTTGGTCCATCTCCATGACAATCAGCACATTGAAACCTTAATTTCTCATGGTGTGCTTTAATAGGATAATTTTTTTTAGAGTATTTACTATTATCATCTTGGATTTTTGTAGCAATATTTGAATCTGTACTATTTGCAGATACAACTATTGCAAAAAATGCAAGCATAGTAATAGTTGCTGTTAAGATAATTTTTTTCATTTCTTCTCCTATACTTTTAATAATTCAACTGCACTTTGAGCTGCAATTCTTCCAAATACCAAACAATCTGGAATTGCACAACTTCCAAGCCGACTTGCACCATGAGGACCTCCAACAGCTTCACCTGCAGCAAATAATCCCTCAATTGGATTTTCATTTTTATCAAGTACCCTTGCTTTTGTATCAATAGCAACTCCTCCCATAGTATGGTGTACTTTAGGAATAGCTCTAAAGGCATAATAAGGAGGTTTAGAAATATCTGGAACAAATTTATTTCTTAATTTAAAAAATGGTTTATTCATCTCTTCATCTTTTCCATTTTTTACATATCTATTATAATCTTCAACAGTTTTCTTTAAACTCTCAACAGGAATATTATAAAATTCTGCCAAATCTTCTAATGTATCAAATTTATGAATAACTTTTTTATGAATACCTCTATAAACATTCTCTTTTCTAGTTCCTGTTGCCCCTACGCTATCACAAAAAACAATTGGATGAGTTAAACTTCCATCTGCATTTTTATGGATTTTTAAAATAGCTTCAGCTCTAATTTTTCTATCTGCTAATTCATTAACAAATCTTTTTCCAGTTCTTGCATCAACCATAACTCCATAAGCAAAAGCAGGAATTGCAAAAACAGGAGCAATACCAAAACCTTTTTCATCTGGTGAGCCCCAAGGTCCCATTTGTATCCAAGCTAGATCTTTAGTTTTTACATTATGTTTCATCATCATTTTTAAAGAGTATGCTGTTGCCCCATAATGGTTTGTACAGTCTAAATCTGGTGTTAATTGTGAATCAAGTTTTTGTCTAAAATTAACATCATAAGAAAACCCACCAGTTGCCATAACAACTCCACCATTTATTTTGTAGTACTTAGTAACCCCAGTTTTATTATTTTCTTCATTGAAATTAGGATCAAACTTAAATTTGTAATTTTCTCTTACTTTTATTCCAATTACTTTTTTACCTTTTTTATCAAAGATTAAATCATCTAAAATCACTTTAGTTCTAATAGTTGCTCCTTTTTTAAGAGCATACTCTTGTAAAGGAATTGTAATTTTTCCACCTGAGTTAATTGTTGGCCAAATTGTTCTTGGAACAGAGTGTCCTCCAAAGTGTCCTAAGTTATCTCTATAAATCACACCTCTTTGTGTTGTAAATTTATATGCTTCAAATCCATTTTTTGCAATAACTTCAACTAACTCTTTTTGATTTAATCCAAGTCCTGCTTTATAGATATCTTTTACATATAATTCATAAGAGTCTTCTATTCCTCTTTCTTGTTGTTGAGGTGAACCAACTATTGCAAAGGCACCTCCATTAATAGCTGAGTTTCCACCAAGTACTGGCATCTTATCAATCATTAATGTTTTTGCTTGTAATTCAATGCCTTGGCATAAAGCAGCTGAACCGGCAAAACCAGAACCCACAACTACAATATCCCACTCCTCATCCCATTTGATACTCTCTTCTTGTGCGAATAAATTAGTATTTATTCCCATAAAAGTAATACCTCCTAGAACAGTAGCATTTTTAACAAATTCTCTTCTAGTAATTTTCAAAATGAACTCCTTCTATGGTTTGTTAAATCAAATTATAAATAAAGTAGTGGGTCTAAATAATAACCAAAAAGTTCAGTCCCATATAAAAGTAAAAGGGATATAATTTAAAATAAAATATTAGAAAAAGAATAGTTGATGAGAAAACCTTTTTATAAAAATACTAAAATATTTTTTAGTTTTAGTCTTATATTTTTTTTACTTATTTTAAGTAACTATATTATTAATTTACATATCCTTCAAAGTATGATTTCTGACCAGCAAACAAATACTATAAAAGGTGCTTCAAAAAGAATTAGTAAGTGGCTTAATCAAAAAATAAATAGTATGGAAGTTATTAAGAATTTTATTAAAGATATAGACCATACAAAACATGCAAAAGATATAGAAAATATACTTTTACAAAGTAAAGAAGTTGCCAGTTTTGCAAATGTTTATGTGGGATATGAAGATGATACTACTTTATCTGGGCTTAGTTGGAATAAACCTGATAATTATATTACAACAGCTAGACCTTGGTATATAAAAACTCAAGTAAATAAACAAACTACTATTACAGACCCTTATTTTGATGTAGGTTTTAAAAAAGTAGTTGTTGCAATATGTACTCCTTTTCTTGAAGAAAATAAAAAACAAGGAGTAATTTGTGGAATACTTCCTTTAAATGATATAAGAAATGAAATATTAGATATTCCCTTACCTTATGATGGAATAGCTTTTTTAATTGATAGTTATGGAAGAATACTGCTTCATCCTGATGAAAAACAGCAATTAAAAAACTCTTTTTACAGCTTTCCAACAGAAAATAAAATGACAAAAGTTAATAATGAATTTGATAGTTATATTTTTTCCCATGACCATATAAATCAATCAAATTGGTTTATTATTGCCCAATTAAATAAAAGTAGTGTATATAAGAAAATAAACCTTCAATTATTGATAAATTTAACCATATATGCTATTAGTGTTTTAGTTTTTATTATTTTAAATGTAATTTATCAAAATAGACAAAATATAAGTGATGAAAAACTAAAAAAAACTGAAACTTTATTAAATCACTTTATTGATTTTGCTGATAGGGGGATTTTAATAGCCGATTCAACAAATAAGATTTTATTTTTTAACACTTCTTTTACTGAGTATTTAAAAATAGATAAAAAAGATGTGGAAGATACTTTTTTAAACTATGAAAATAATCTTTTTAAGATTTTTCCATTGGAGTTTAGTATTGAAATTTATAATAAGATTAAAGAAGTAAAAGCTTTAAAACAGACTGTTGAAGTTGATATAATGCATAAAGAGAGTGAGAAATACTTTCATATTACAATTTTACCTGTATTAAGTAGTGATAAAACTTATCAAGGTTTAATATTATTTTTTCAAGATGTTACTTTAAAAGAAAAAGGAAAAATTTATAAAAAAGAGCAAGAAGATATTCTTTTTCAACAGGCAAAAATGGCTGATTTAGGAGAGATGATAGCTGCAATTTCTCATCAATGGAGACAACCGTTAAACTCTTTATCTATAATGGTTGGAAACCTACTTCAATTTAAACAAATGGGGCATTTAACTGATGAGATATTTGAAGAAAATTTAAAACATAGTATGGTTAATATTCACTATTTAGCAGATACTATTGAAACTTTTAGAAATTTTTATAAAACAAGTAAAAAAGCTGAAAGCTTTGAAATAGATAAGGCAATTAATGAAGTATTTTATATACTTTCACCTCATTTTAAAAATCTTGGAATAGAGCTTGAAATTAAAGTGTTTGAAGCTGAAACTTTAGAGTGCTTAAATTATAAAAATGAATTTCAACAAGTTATTGCAAACTTAATACATAATTCAAAAGATGCAATTATTGATTGTAAAAAATGTCCTAAAAAGATTATAATTGAAATTTTTTTAAAAAAAGAGATTTTTTATATAAGAGTTAAAGATTATGGAAATGGAATTTCTTTTAAAATTAGAAATAATCTATTTCAAGCCTTTCAAACAACTAAAAAGCAAAAAGGAACGGGAAAAGGTTTATATCTTTCTCGTTTAATTGCTAAGAAAAAACTTGATGGAAGTTTATCTATAAGTAATTATGAAAATCCAACAGAGTTTTTATTAACGCTACCTTTAAAAAGGAAAGAAGAAAATGATTGATGCAAAAGTATTAAGAAAGTTATCAAATATACATGTTTTAATTGTAGAAGATGATGAAATGACTGCTTATGTTATAAAACAGTCTTTAAGTTTTCACTGTAAAAAAGTTGATATTGCCAATAATGGAATAGAGGGGTTTGAAATGTATGAAAGCAAAAAACCTGATGTTGTTATTGCTGATATTAATATGCCAGAGATGAATGGCTTAGAAATGGTAAAAGCTTTACATGAAATCTCTCCTCATTTACCAGTTATTATTATGACTTCTTATGATAATTCAGAAAATATGCTAGAGAGTATTAATCAAGGTGCTTATAGTTATTTAAGAAAACCTATAAAAATTGAAGAACTTCAAACAGCTCTTTTAATGGCAACAAAAGATATTTATAATTCAAATATTGAGTTAGAAGAGAACTTTCATTATGAGTGTAATACAAAAACTTTATTTAAAGAACATAGACCAGTAAAATTAACAAAAACACAAAAAGAGCTTGTACATCTTCTTATGTCAAATATTAATAAAGTTGTTGATTTTACTACAATTGAGAGTTATGTTTGGCAAGAAAAAAGTATGAGTATTGAAGCTTTAAGAATGTGTATTAAAAAAATTAGGACAAAAACTTATTTAAAATTAATTGAGAGTGTACCTGGTTCTGGATATATAATAAATTCAAAAAAATAGACCTTTTAAAGGTCTATTTTACTTTTACTTTCTAAAAAATTTAATAGTTTAATAATATATATTTTAGATAGAGGAGAGTTTTTCTTATCTAAATTTAATCTTTTAGAATATCAGAAGTTAAAAAACTTCTGATAGGTTATGGAATAATAATGTTAAAACATTAATATTTGAAAAAAAGAAAGAGGGAAGACTTTCTTTTTTTACCAAGGAGTGTTAAAAGGAAGCAAATATTTGAGTCCTATTTGCCTTTTCAAATCAAATTATATGCAACACAAGTGTATAAAAAGTGGGTTTTTTATACTTTTTATAAAATATTTTAAAATTTACTCTTTTGGTTTTATAATAGTAAAAGACATCGAGTTCCAGCTATGAATACCTCCCCTATACCAAAATAGTTTTTCTTGAGGATAGCCCATTTCAATAAGTCTATCTAAAGCAACATGGGATTGCTTACACCAAGCCCCATTACAAAAAACAATTATGGTTTTTGCATTATCAAAGTTATAAGTATCTTTTTGTTTTTTTATTCCAAGTTTTTTTAAATTTTCTAAATATAAATCCATAAATAGTTCATCTTCTTCCAATTCATCAAAAGGAATATTAATAGCAGTTGGAATAGTACCTGTTTCATACCAGCTTTTTGGTCTTGTATCCACTAAAGCATAATTATTTACAGATTTATTGTATTTTGTTTTTATAAACTCTAAAACTTCAAGTTCTCCTACTGTTTTTACTTTATCATTATAATTTATTGGTTGTACCATTCCTTTTGAAGTAATAAAAGTTTTTTTACAATTATTAGAAACTTCTTTTTTTGCAAAATCTTCACCCCAAAATAGTTCTGGTTCCATTGCAAATTTTATGCAATCACTATGAATTTCCCTTTGTATTAGAACTTCTTCATTTTCAACTTGTGCTTTTACTCCTGAAAGTTGAAGTATAGTTAGTTCTGAAGTAAAGGCAAAATTTAAAATTATAGGTAAAAGCAAAATTTTTTTCATATGAATTCCTTTAAAGTTTATTTAATATCATAACAAATTAAACACACTATTATTAAAAATTTGTTAAAAGACCTTTGGTAAAATATTATATCTTACTTTTAAAAGGATATTTATGAAATGCCCAATTTGTAAAGATATAGATTTAGTGATAAGTGAAAGACAAAGTGTTGAAATTGACTATTGTCCTTCATGTAGAGGTGTTTGGCTAGATAGGGGAGAACTTGATAAAATAATACAAAGAAGTAGTGTTTCTTCATCTCAATACAATGATTATAGAAATTCTTCTTCAAGTAAATATGACTCTTATAAGCATAAACAAAATGGAAATTATAAAAGAAAAAGTTTTTTATCAGAGCTTTTTGATTTTTAAAAGGTAGTTAATGATTTTATATTCTTTAGCAATTATTGCTGGATTTGCACTTTTAGTATGGAGTGCAGATAAATTTGTAGAAGGTGCTGCTTCAACTGCTAAACATTTAGGTATGCCTACACTTTTAATTGGTATTTTAATTGTAGGATTTGGTACAAGTGCACCTGAAATGGTTGTTTCAGCAATTGCAGCATATGAAGGAAATCCAGCTTTAGCTTTAGGAAATGCAATTGGTTCTAATATTGTAAATATTGCTTTAATTTTAGGTATAACAGCCTTAGTAGCTCCAATTGCTGTTCATTCAAAAATTATAAAAAAAGAGTTACCTCTTTTATTAGTAATTGTTTTATTTAGTGGATATTTACTTTATGATGGTTCTTTAACTTTTATAGAGGGAATTATTTTATTAGTAGGTTTTTTTAGTTTAATTGCTTGGTCAGTATTTTCTGCACTAAAAACTAAAAGTGATAATTTTGCTAATGAGATGAATGATGAACTTGAAGAGATAAAAATGAGTTTAAAACAAGGAATTTTTTGGTTAGTTTTAGGTTTAGTTTTATTAATTGCAAGTTCAAGAGTTTTAGTTTGGGGAGCAGTTGGTATTGCCCATGAGTTTGGAGTAAGTGATTTAATTATAGGTCTTACAATTGTTGCTTTAGGAACTTCATTACCTGAATTAGCAGCTTCTGTTATTGCAGCTAAAAAGGGTGAACATGATATTGCAATAGGAAATGTAGTTGGATCAAATATGTTTAATATTTTAGCAGTTATTGGAATAGCAATTGTTATTACTCCTATGCAAACAATTTCAAGTGAAGTTTTAAATAGAGATTGGATTGTAATGCTTTTATTAACTCTTGCTTTATTTGTAATGGCTTATGGATTTAGAGCAAAACAAGGAAAAATTAATAGAATAGAAGGTTTTATTTTAGTTCTAGTTTATATTGCTTACAATAGTTATTTAGGATATTTTCTAACTACTACAATCTAAAATATTTTAGGATTTAATTCCTAAAATATCTTCAATTAAACCAAAATACCACCCTTGTGCTGCTATTGCTATATCTTCTTGGATTTTTGAAGTAAAGCTATTTGCTTTAAAAGTATCTTTATACTCATATAAATGAGAAATAGAGACAGCTTTATTATCTGTAATCATAGAATAACAAATATTTCCAGGTAAATTTTCTTTATAATTAAACTTTTTATTGTTTATTCTATCAATTAACTCTTGCGCAACTAAATAAGCAGTTGAATTTGCCATTTGTGCTGATTTTGGAAAGGCATATTCTCCTTGTGAATCTCCTATTATATAAACATCTTCTGAAGAAATAGATCTAAATGTAGGCTGTCTAAGTTTTGCCCAGCCATTTTCATATGTAGCAAGATTTGCTTTTTTTATAAGTTCATTTGCTTTATTTGGTGGAATTATATTTGCTTCTTCAAACTCTAAACTTAAAGTTAGATATTCAAGTTTTTCTTTATTAAACTCTTCATATACAATTTTTTTTGTTTTAAAATCTATATCTTTAAAGTTAGAATAGGGTTTATAAACTATTATATCTTTATAAAAAGTTTCAAAAGCTTCTAAGAATTTTTTAGGTTTTGCTGCTGGTTTTTCTCTTGGGTCCAAAACTATAACTTTTGCTTTGATATTATGCTTTTTAAAGTAGTTTGCAATCATACAAGCTCTTTCATAAGGGGCAGGGGGACATTTATAAGTTCCATTTGGAATAGAAATTACAAAGTTCCCACCCTTAAAGTTTTTAATCATTCTTTTTAAAGCTAAGTGTTCACTTCCTGGTTTTAATCCTGCTGGGGCTTTTAATTTGCACTCTTTAATTTTATTTATATCTTTAAAAAGTTTTTCATAATCATAATCTATTCCCACAGCCATAATTAAATACTCATATTCAATTATATGGTTTGAAGTTATAATTTGTTTTTTATCTTTATTGATTTTTTCGATAGTTTCATTAATAAAATTATAATTATATTTTAAAATTGCACTATTAAAATCATAATTTAAATCTTCATAACTAATATTTAAAGCTTCACCCAACCAAGCATTTGATAAGGGGCAAGAAGAAAAATTTGCTCTTTTTTCTATTACAGTTACATCTAAATCTTTATTTAATTCTTTTAAATGTTTTGCACATGATAATCCTGCAAAGCCACCTCCACATATTGCAACTTTTGTTTTTATAGTAGATGTATTTATCTGTTTTGCATTTATATTTGAAGTTGTTAAAAGTGCAGCACTAACAAAAGAGTATTTAAAAAAATCTCTTCTAATCATAATCTCTCCAAAAATTTTAATTAAGTTATCTTAACAAAAAAACATATAGAAATTAAATAAATATTATATTTATAATAAGAAATTTTTATTTAACATAATTATGAGTTATTTTGTAACTATTAATAAATTGTTAATTTAAAGTTAAATTCTTGTTAAAAGCATAAGCTTATAATTTCAATATAGAAAATATAAAAGGATAAAAAATGAAAAAGACAGTTTTAGCAAGTTTATTAATAGGTTCTGTATTAACAACATCAGCTTTTGCCTATAATGGTAAATGCAATCAAGGTAATATGGCTCAAAATTGTAATATGATGAAAGATACAAACTCTTTTAATTGTAAGGCCAAACAAGGAGTGATGAAACATAAAAGAGATGGTTCACATGCTTTTTATAAAGCTTTATATCAGTTAAATTTAGATGATTCACAAAGAACAAAAATAAAAGAAATCTTCCAATCTAATAAAACTAAGATGAAAGGAATTAATGAAGCTTTTAGTTCTTCTTCATTTGATAAAGATAAATTTGTAGAAATTGTATCTTCTAAAAGAGAGAATATGATAAAATTAAAAGCTCAAACAATAGAAGACATTTATAAAATCTTAACATCTAAGCAAAAAGAGCAATTAAAAGTATTATTAGATTTAAAAGCTGATAGATTTAAAGGATAAATTTTGATTAAAATTGCAATGGTAGAGGATGATGTTCAACTAGCAGAACTTCTAACTGAATACCTAAAACAGTTTAATATTGAGGTTACAAATTTTGAAGAGCCATTTTTGGCTCTTTCAAGTTTAAATATTTATAAATATGATTTACTTATTTTAGATTTAACTCTTCCTGGAATGGATGGGTTAGATGTTTGTAAAGAAGTAGTAAGTAAACATAAAATACCTATAATAATCTCAAGTGCTAGAAGTGATATTACCGATAAAGTTACAGCTTTACAACTTGGTGCTGATGACTACTTACCAAAACCTTATGACCCAAGAGAACTTGAAGTTCGCATTAAAACTATTTTAAGAAGATATAATCAAAATAATGAAGATGTAAAAGAGAATAAAAAAGGTATTTTTAAACTAGATAGTGATAAAAGAGAGATTACAAAAAAAGGGCAGTATATTAAACTTACGGCAGCTGAGTATGAAGTTTTATCCCTTTTAATAAAAAGAGAAGGTTTTATTGTAACAAGAGAGGAGATTTTTGATAATTCTGATTTATTAAATCATGATTATGAAAGTTCTGGCTCACTTGCTGTTATAATTAATAGAATTAGACAAAAAATAGAAGATAATCCAAAAGAACCAAAACATCTACAAACTATAAGAGGAATGGGGTATAAATTTTTACAATGAATAGAGAATCAATTTTTTTTACAATAACAGTAAGTTTTATAATATCTATAATTTTAGTAATTGCTAGTTTTACGATTTTAATGACACATAATTTTAAAAATAAAGAAGAACATCTTATTGAGAAATATGTTCCAATTATTAAAATGGTTGTAAGACAGTATCATAGAGGTGGTGTTGATAATGATTTTTTAAAGACACTAGAAGAGATAAACTATACAATGTTTACTAAAAGAAAAGATATAAATAATATTACATATAATCCAAAAACTGTTATTTTAGTAGAAAAAAAGGATCCAAGTGTAAGAACAAGCCTTTTAAGAGTTCTTGAATTAAATGGAAAAAATTATATTTACATGAAAAAAAGAGGTGAAACGATTTTAATTAGGGATAATATTACTCATAATAACTTAACTCATTTATATATTATTTTAGTATTTGCAATAGTTATTATAACAATTATTTTAATGTATTTAATTACCCTAAGAAAATTAATGCCTCTTAAAATTTTAAAAGACAAAGTTAAAAATCTAGGTGATGAAAACTTTGATTTTGAGTGTTGTGATACAAATAGAAAAGATGAAGTATCTTTACTTGCTTTAGAGTTTAAAAATACAGCTTCAAAACTAAAAAGTATTAAAGAAGCAAGAAATGTTTTTATTAGAAATATAATGCATGAATTAAAAACTCCTATTACAAAGGGTAAATTCTTAGTAGAGATTGAAAATAGTGAACAAAATGATGAAAAATTAAGAGAAGTTTTTAATAGACTAGAATCTTTAATTAACGAATTTGCTTCAATAGAAGAACTTATCTCTTCTGCTAATAATATAGAAAAAAACAATTACTATTTAGATGATATTGTTGATAATGCAAAAGATATTCTAATGATTGAAGATGAAGATGTAATTTGTAAATATGATAATAAAAAACTTAATATAAATTTTAAACTTTTTTCAATTGCTGTTAAAAACTTAATAGATAATGCAATTAAATACTCTTCAAATAAAAAAGTAGTAATAAAAACACAAGATGAAGATATTATTTTTGAAAATCAAGGTGAAATTTTAAAGTATGATTTAAAAGCTTATTATGAGCCATTTTTTGCTTCTGAAGAGAAGACTACAAACTCTTTTGGTTTAGGAATATATATTGTACATAATATTTTAAAAGCAAATGGTTATACACTTGATTATGAGCATAAAGATGGAATAAATATTTTTAAATGTATTAAGGATAAATCATCTACGAAATAGCAATTATTGGGGCAGGAGCAAGTGGTTTGATGCTTGCAAGCCATATTAAAAATAAAAGCGTTTGTCTTATTGATAGTAATAAGAAAATAGGACAAAAGATAAAAGTTAGTGGTGGAGCTAAATGTAATATTACTAATAATGTGGTTAGTTGTGATAACTACTTAGGTGATAAAGAGTTTGTAAAAAAAGTTTTAAAAAACTATACAAATAATGATTTATTAGAGTTTTTAAATGCTAATAATGTGCAGCCAAAGATTAATCCTAAACTTATAAAAGGAACATACTTTTGTAGAAGCTCACAAGATGTAATTGATATGTTTACAAGATTAACAACCCATGTTAAAAAATATTTAGATACAAAAGTTTTAGATGTTGAGCATAAAGATGAACTTTTTATTATAAAAACTTCAAAAGGCGAAATCAAAGCAAAAAAACTTGTAGTTGCAAGTGGAGGATTATCTTATAGTACTTTAGGTGCCTCTAGTATAGCTTTTGATATTGCTAAAAAGTTTAATCACACCATAACAAAACTAGAACCAGCTTTAGTAGGTTTTACAGTGCAAAAAGAGCAGTTTTGGTTTAAACAGCTAAGTGGTTTATCAATTATTGCTAAAGCAAAAGTAGAAAATAAATCTTTTTATGGTTCACTACTTTTTGCCCATAAAGGTTGCTCTGGACCTATTATTTTAAATAGTTCTTTATATTGGAAAAAAGGAAAAATAAGTTTTGATTTTTTACCAAAAGAAAAAATAGAAAAACTTTTAAAAGGTAATGCTTTAATAAGTTCAAAACTTCCTTTACCAAAAAGATTTGTTCAAGAATTTTTAGACTCAATTGAAATTAAAGATAAACCTTGTTCTTTAGTAACAAATGATGAGTTAAAAAAACTACAGCTTATTCATAATTATGAACTTTCTCCAGCTGGAAATTTTGGTTATACAAAAGCTGAAGTTACAAAAGGTGGAGTTGATACTTCACAAATTGATGTAAATAGTATGCAAAGTTTAAAACAGAAAAATTTATATTTTTTAGGGGAATGTTTGGATATAACAGGTGAACTTGGGGGATATAATTTTCAGTTTGCCTTTTCAAGTGCTATGACTTGTTCTTATAAAATATAACAAATAGTTATATAAAGTACTTACTTTCAAATAAATAATAATTATTTTTATACTTCATTTATGATTTTTTAGGTAAAATGTAATAGTATAAGTAAATAATAAGGTATAAAATAATGTTTTTCTCAAATAAGAAATCACTTGAGCAAATCGCTTTTTTAGAAGAAGAGGTTAGGAGTTTAAAAAATAGGCTTCAACAAAAAGATGAAGAGATAAACTCTTTAAATGCTAAACTTGAAAAAGCACCAAAAAGTTCAGATTTTGATACTTTTAAATTTGAAATATCTTTATTTCATAAAATTGCTGCTACTTCACAAGAAGAGGGTTTAGTTGTTTTTACATCAAAAGATGAATTATATTTTGCAAATGACTTAGCAAAAGCTAATATAAAAGATTTTTCTATAGTATTAAATGCAATTAAGCATGGTAATGATAGATTAATTATGGATGATTGTGAAGCTAAAATAGTAACTAAAAACTATGAAGGTTTTATAATTGTGTCTTTAAAAAGAACATCTATTCATGATAATAAAGAGGGTGGTTTATTAGAAAGACATAATAAAAATATGACTAATTCTTTAAACAACACTCAAACTACATATCTTTCATTACTTGAAGAGTTACAGTCTATGATGAAAGAATCAAAAGAGACTGCAACTGGTTCAACTGAAGGATTAAATCTTGCAAAAGAGATATTAAGTGATACAGATAACTTAAAAACTCAAATTGATATAGAAAATGAAGTTGTAGGTTCTCTTGTATCAAAAAGTAAAGATATTTCGCAAGTAATTACTTTAATTCAAGAAATTGCATTTCAAACTAATATTCTTTCATTAAATGCAGCAGTTGAGGCAGCAACAGCAGGAGAGGCTGGAAAAGGCTTTGCAGTTGTTGCTCAAGAGGTGCGAAATCTTGCCACAAGAAGTGCAGATGCAGCAACTCAAATAAAAGCAGTAGTAGATTCAATTCAAGTGGAAACAGGAAGAATTAAAAATAGTTCTGAAGTTGTTTCAAATGTTGTAAATCAAACAAAAGATAGGGTTGATATTTTAAATAAATTAATGAATACTTTCCAAAAAAATTCAAATAGATCAGTATATGAAGTTGAAAGTATTTCTAATAAAATCTTTATTAACCTAGCAAAACTTGACCATGTTATTTATAAAAATAATCTATACCAATTAATCTTTGGTGGTGAACATAACTTTAAAGCAGTTGATCATCATAATTGTAGACTTGGAAAGTGGTATGATACTGGTTTAGGAAAAGAAGAGTTTAGTTTTGTTCCTTCATATAGATATTTAGAAAAACATCACCATACAGTTCATCATGAAGCAAATTTACTTGCAAAAGAGTGTTCAGGTAATAGTATTGCTTGTTCTAAACAATTAATTGAAGATAAGATAGCTTTAGTTGAAGAGGGAAGTGAAAAAGTATTTTATTACTTAGATAAAATTTTAGAAGAAAAAAATGAAGCTGTTATGAAAGAAGCAGCTAGAGAGTTATTTAAATAAGGATAAATTATTATGGAAAATAGAGTTTTTAAAATTGCAATAGTTGATGATGAAACAGAAATTTTAAATATGTTAAGTAGATTTTTAAATAGAAGTGGAAAATATAGTGTATCTACTTTTTCAAATCCAGTTGTAGCTTTAAATAGTATAAAAACTGAGAATTATGATGTAATTTTACTTGATATTATGATGCCTCAAATGAATGGGCTTGATGCTTTAGAAAAAATAATGGAAATAAAAGAATCACAAAAAGTTATTATGATGACTGCATATTCTACATTGGATAAAGTGTTAAAATCACATAAACAAGGTGCTACAAATTATGTGATGAAACCTTTTGATTCTCTTCAAGCCTTAGAAAATAAAATAATAGAAGTATTAAAGTCTTAATATATGAAAAAAGTAAATCTGTTTTTTAGAGTAAGTGCAATAATACTTTTATGTATTATTGCTATAACAGGTTTACTAGCTTCATATTATAAAAATAAAGAAGTAAAGCAGTTACTTAAAAAAGATATAGAAAAAATTAAATTAAATTTTAACAATGTTTATGAAGAGAATAAAAAACTTTCTGAATTAATATTTTTTAATAATCTTTTATATGATCAAAAGATTATTAAATTATATAAACAAATTTCTACTGATAAAAAAAAATCAAGAGAAGAACTTTTTTTATATTTAAAAGAGAGATTTTATTATTTTAAATCTTTTGGTGTAAAGCAAATCAATTTTTATCTTCCAAATAATGAGACTTTTTTAAGAATGGGAAAAAAAGATATTTATTCTGATGTGGCTAAAAATAGAGAGACTTTATTATATGTTAATTCTATTTTAAAAGAGATTGATAGTGTAGAAATAGCCCAACTTAACCCCTCTTTTAGATTTTTAAAACCTCTTTTAGATGAAAAATTAAACCATCTAGGCTCTATTGAAATAGAGTTTGATTTTGATTATATAGCAAATTTAATCCAAAAAAATATGGGATATAAAGTTTTTTTTGTTTTTAATAAACAATTAATTAAAAAAAATCTTTTTCATTCAGAATATAAAAGATTTGCAGATTTTATTTTAAATGACAATTATCAAATTGAAGAGACTATTTTTAAGCTTTTTAAATATGAAGAAGAGGTTTTTAAAAAAATTAAAGAAAATAATGAAGAACTAATTAAATTTCATATGAAAAATAGTGATGAGTTTGCTTTTGATATAGAATTAAATAAAAAAAGAGTACCTGTTGCTTTTATACCTTTAAAAAACTCTCTAACAAATGAAGTAAATAGTTATTTAGTTGCTTATGATTTAACAAATGAAGAGATTTTAAAAAGTGGTTTAATTTATAATAATATTTTGATTTTTATCTTTATAATCTATTTATTTTTAGCTTTTTTAATTATTAAAATATCTATGCTTCAATATAAAAAAGATTTAATATATACTAAATATGATGATTTATTAAAAGCCATAGATAAATATGTAGTAATGGTTGAGACAAATAAAAGTGCTTTTATTACAAATGTAACTCAAGCTTTTTGTGATATTTCAGGCTACTCTAAAAGTGAATTATTGGGTAAAAATATTAATATTTTAAGACATCCTGATATTTCTAAAAACTTTTTTGAACAAATTTGGCAAAAATTAAATAATGGTCTTTCTTGGGAAGGTGAAATAAAAAATATTGATAAAAATGGAAATTCTTATTGGGTTAAAGGTACAATTTTTCCTAAATATGATGAAAAAAATAAGCTTATTGGATATACCTCAATTAGGGTTGATATAACTGATACTAAGCAACTTATAAAAATAAATAATCTTTTAAAAGAGGATCTTTCAAATAGACTTAATGAAATAAGAATAAAAGATGAAAATCTTATGGATAAAACAAAAATCTCATTAATGGGTAAAGTTTTAGATACAGTAGCCCACCAGTGGAAAAATCCTATTTCAAATATTACTATACAACTTGCTTCTTTAAATGCTAGGATTTTAAAAAATACTTTTGAAAAAGAAGAGCTAAAAAAAATACATGATGAAATTGAATACCAATTAAAAACTTTATCAATAACTTTAAATGAGTTTAAAACTCTTTTTAATAAAAATACACAAAATGATAAATATAATTTATTTCAAGTATTAAGTGACTCTAAAAATATCGTAAAAATGGAGTGTTTATTACATAAAATAAAAATAACTTTAAATGCAAAAAAAGAGATATATTGTTTTGGAGTATATAATGAAATTAAATTAATAATTACTAATTTATTTAAAAACTCTATTGAGGAAAATATAAAAATAAAACAAAATAATGCTGAGATTAAAATTGATGTTATTGAAGACGATAATAAAGATATAATTATTAGAATAATTGATTCCATACCATACAATAATAAAATCAAAGAATTTTTTGAAAATGATGAAGCAAAAGATGAAGAAGATTTAAATCTTCATATTGCAAAGCTTCTTATTAAAAAAACAGGCTCTTCAATCTGGTTTGATAAAAATGAACAAAGCAGGGTTATTTACTTAAAACTTATCTCTAAAGATAGACGAAAGAAGGAAAGAAAATGAAAAGCATTCCTTTTTACTTAAAAATATTTTTTGCTTTTATTCTTTTTTCTTCTATTTTATTGGCACTTTTTATTTTCTTATTTAAAAACTTTTATGAAGCTGATTTACAAAAAAGAGAAATTTTTGAGGTTAAAAAAACTTTAGAATATAAAGAAAAACTTTTAACAGATTATATTAAAAAAGTAAATAATAAACTTCAAGCTTTAAATAATACGCATATTTTTAAAGAGTTTAGTTTAGATAAAAAAAATAAAACTGATGTGGAAGATTTGTTTAAATTAATTATGTCAAGCAATAATGATATTTTACAAATTAAATATATGAATTTTTTAGGTAAAGAATTAATTAGAGTAGATTTAAAAAACAAAGTGCTAACTCCTATTAAAATCAATGAACTTCAAAATAGTAATATAAGTGAATATTTTAAAGATATAAGAATATTAAAAGATAGTGAAATTTGGCATTCTAAAATTGAAATTTTTAAAGATAAAGGTGAAATAATAAAGCCTTTAAAATATATATTAAGAGTTGTTTTAAGAGTAGAAAATGGTTTTTTATCTATTGTTTTAGATGTAAATAATCTTTTAAATGAAATTCAAAATATTTCAAAAGATAGTTCTTTTATTATAGATGAAGAGGGATATTTTTTAATAGGAAATGAAGCTAAGTATAATTGGTCAAGATATTTTAATTCAAGTTTGAAAGTAGATAAACTTTATGCAAATTCTTCAAATTTAATTTTAGAAAAAAACTATTTTGAGTCAAAAAGTTTTATTTCTAAAAGAGTGTATTTAAACTATAAAGATTATATTATTCTTTTAACACAATTGAAAAATTTTGAAAATAGTAGTTTGGAAAATTTTAAACAGTATTTATATACGATTTTTACAGTAGGTTTAATAATTACGATTATTCTTTCATTAATCTTTTCAGAACCAATTGCAAAACTAAATAAAAAAACAGAAGATGAAAATAAAGATTTAGACCTTTATATTAAAAAAAGTTCAGAGGAACTCGAAGAAAGTTCAAAAATTATTGATAAATATGTAATGTTTGTTAAACTTAATAGTGAAGGTATAATTGAAAATGTTAGTTCTGCTTTATGTAATGCTTCTGGATTTTTAAAAGTAGAATTAATAGGACATCACCATAAAATTTTAATTCATTCAGATATGTCTGATAAAAATTATAATTCCATTTGGGATAGTTTAAAAAAAGGAAATACTTTTACTGCTGAAATAAAAGCAAGTAAAAAAGATGGAAATTTCTTTTGGGTAGAGTCTTTTACTGAGCCAATTTTTAATCAAAACCATGAAATAGTAGGTTTTAGTATTATAAGAAATAATATTACTGATAAAAAAATAATTCATGAACTATACAATGATATAAACTATAAAATGCAACAATATAATGCAATTTTTGAAAATGCAAACAGTGGTATAGGACTTGTGGATTTAGATGGAAACTTTAAAAAAGTAAACTTTATGTTTTCAAAAATTTTAGGTTTTTCCAATGAAGAACTTTTAAATATGAGTTGCTTTGATATTATTTTAAAAAACTCAAAAAAAATATTAAGAAAAATTTTTGAAGAGGCAAAAGAAATAGGTTTTATTTCAAATATTGAAAAAGTTTTTATTCATAAAGATAATTCATATATTCATCTTGAAATGTCATTAAATTTACTTCCAGATAGGAAAAATTTTGTATTAGTTGTTAATTCACTTCAAGATAAAAGAAAGCTACAAGAGTTAAATCAAAATCTTGAACAAAGAATTAAAGAAGAAGTTGAAAAAAGTCGTCAAAAAGATAAAATACACCAAGAAGAACAAATAAAAAGTATTAAACTTTCTTCAATAGGTTCACTAGCAGCTGGTATTACACATGAAATTAATACTCCATTAACTTATATTAAAGGTAATTTTGAAATGATGGGGTATGATATTGAGGATTTACCTAATAGTGAAATTAAAACTAGAATGAAAGAAGACTCTCAAAAAATTAATGAAGGACTAAATAGAATAGCAAATATTATTGAATCAATGAGAGAAATTTCTCAAAGCTCTTCTGAAATAAAAGAAGAAGTAAATATTTATTCTACTTTAATTACTTCTTTAACAATGGCTTATAACAGGTCAAAACAAATATGTAAAATATATTTAAATAATAAATTATTTACTATTGATAATATAAATAAAGATGAATATACTTTTTTATCAAAAGTTCAAAAACAAAGAGTAGAGCAAGTTTGGATTGTAATAATTAATAATGCTTTAGATGAATTATCAAAAATTGAAGATTATGAAAAAAGAGTTTTAAATATTAATATACAAGAAGATAATAAAAATATAATTGTTTATTTTGAAGATAATGCAGGAGGAATTAATGAAGAGATACTTGATACTATTTTTGAACCTTTTGTCTCTTCTAAAACTCATGGTGGTATGGGAGTAGGGCTTAATATTTCTAAAAAAATTATAGAACAACAAAATGGAGAGATAATTGCTTACAATAAAAATAATGGTGCTGTTTTTGAAGTAAGATTAAAAAAGCTTAGTTAGTAACAAAAGTTACTAACTAAGTAGATGAATAAAGTGCATATGTTTTTGGTAGTGATCAACTATATCATTTCTAACACCTTCTTTTGACCAACCCATAATATCATAATCTTGCCCACCTTCTATTAGGTGAACTTCTGCACAATAGTATAACTCTTCTTCTTGTTTTAAAGAGTTTTCTTTTTCATCTTGAGCAAAATTTGGTTTTGTTCTTTCAACTAATCTTACTTCATAAATAAAGTTTTTATTTTCTCCAAAATTTCCCTCTTCTCCTATATTTACAATTAAAGTGATTTTTTCATTTTTATCATCTTCTTTTATTGTGGCATCTAAATCATGTTTTCTTAACTGTGTCTCAATATCAATAAATGCAGGTTTTGCAATAGTTTGTATAAACTTTTTTACATTTGTTTTTGATGGATATTTTATTATATTACTTAATCTAGTATCCCAATTATCCTTAGTTTGACTAGGGGTAAATGGAGTAACATTGTATTGTAAGCTCTCTTTTTTAGCTATATCAACCCTTAATGCTTTTATAAGACCATATGTGGCTACTAATAAAATAATAGAAAAAGGTAAAGCACTTGCTATTGTCATTGTTTGTAAGGCTGCTAAGCCTCCAGCTATTATTAAAATAGAAGCTATAACTCCCTCTCCAACAGCCCAATATACCCTTTGCCAAATAGGAGTATTATTATTTCCATTTGAACAAAGCATATCTATTACCATAGAACCAGAATCAGCTGAAGTTACAAAAAATATAATTACCATTATAGTTGCAAAAAATGAAGTTATACCACTAAAACTAAAATTTTCTAAAAATGCAAAAAGTGCAATTGTTACATCATTTGATACGGTACTTCCTAAAGCTGTAATACCTTCATTTAAAATTAAATTAATAGCAGAATTTCCAAAAAAAGTCATCCACATTAAAGTAAATCCTGTTGGGACTAATAAAACACCTAATGTAAACTCTCTAATTGTTCTACCTCTTGAGATTCTTGCAATGAAAAGCCCCACAAAAGGTGACCATGAAATCCACCATGCCCAATATAAAATTGTCCAACCCCCAATCCAATCAGTTTTTTCATAAGCATATAAATTAAAAGTACTATTTAGTAAGTTTGAAGCATAAGCTCCTATATTTTGAACATATGCTTTAAGTAAAAAAATAGTAGGACCTACAAGTAAGATAAATACAAGTAAAATTACTGCTAATAAGATATTTAGCTCAGATAACTTTTTTATTCCTTTATCAAGTCCTGTTGTTACTGAAATAGTCGCAAGTGCTGTTATACCTATGATTAATACCACTTGTGAAGTTGTATTAACAGGAATATCCCAAAGATAATTAAGTCCTGTATTTACTTGTAAAACTCCATATCCAAGTGAAGTTGCTACTCCAAAAAGTGTTCCAATTACTGCAAAAATATCAACAGTATGTCCTATTGGGCCATATATTTTATCTCCAATTATGGGATATAAAGCAGACCTTAGAGTAAGAGGAAGATTGTGTCTATAACTAAAAAAAGCTAAGATTATAGCTACTATTGCATAAATAGCCCAAGCATGTAATCCCCAGTGAAAGAAAGTGATTTTCATAGCTTCTCTTGCTGCTTCAACTGTTTTTCCATCACCAACTGGAGGATTTAAAAAGTGCATAACAGGTTCAGCCACCCCAAAAAACATAAGACCAATTCCCATTCCAGCAGAAAAAAGCATAGCAAACCAAGATAGATATGAATAATCAGCAGTTGAATGATCAGGGCCTAATTTTATATCCCCATATTTTGAAAAGGCTAAATAAGCAACAGTAATTAAAATAATAGCAACAGTTAAAACATAAAACCAACTTCCATTTTCTACAATAATATTTTGTAGTTTTTGAAAAAAATCATTGGCATTACTTGGAAATATTGAAGCAAAAAGTGCCAATGCCAAAATAAGTCCAGATGAAATAAAAAATACATTTTTATTTAATTTTTTTTCCATTAATCTCCTTTATTTATACAATTGATAAATTTAATACAAATAAAAGACTTACAAATTGTATAATTGCTTTCTATTCTAACATTTAAAACTTAGAGCTTTATTAACACTATTTAAATTAAACCTTGTCTAATTGGTAATAAATCAAGATTTAAATACAATTTGAAAAAAATTAAAAAGAAGAATTTTATAAATGAGAATAGCTTTTATTGGAGATATAGTAGGAAGACCTGGACGAAAAATAATAAAAGAGAATCTTCAAAAAATTAAAAATGAATTTTCTATTGATTTTATTATTGCAAATGCTGAAAATGCTTCCCATGGATTTGGATTAACTATAAAAAATTGTGATGAATTATTAAAATGTGGAGTTAATATAATAACAGGAGGGAATCACTCTTTTGATAAAAGAGCTGATATGATGACACTTCTTGAAACTAAACCAGTTCTAAGACCTGATAATTACCCTAAAGGTTTAATAGGAAGTGGAGTAAGAGTTGCTGAGGTAAATGGTGAAAAATTAGCAGTAATAAATCTAATGGGACAGTTTGCAATGCCAACTGTTGAAAATCCTTTTAATTGGGCAACTCAATTAATAGACTCACTGCATAATGAAGGTATAAAAAATATTTTTATTGATTTTCATGCAGAAGCTACAAGTGAAAAAAGAGTTCTTTTTATGATGCTAAAAAATAAAGTAAGTGCTATTTGTGGTACACATACTCATGTGGGAACAGATGATTTACAAATTAGTGATAACACAGCATATTTAACAGATATTGGATTAACAGGTTGTAGGGATAATGTAATAGGAATGGATAAAAAAATACCTATTTTAAAAGCTACAACAGGACTTGGAGGACATTTTGAAATACCTTCAACTTGTAAAACAATTTTGCAAATAATGGTTGTGGATATACAAGAAGGTAAAGCAATTAATGCTTTTAAGATTAAAAAATTATGTAATAAGCAAGAATTGATTCTTACAAATGCAATCATTGACTAACTCTTATGAACTTTTAGTTTTTCTAAAAGAGCAAAATTTACTAGAAAACTCTCCTAAATTTTGGTGGCCTAGTAGTGATGATTTTGAAATTTTAGTAGGAGCTATATTAACTCAAAATACAAAATGGATAAATGTAGAAAAATCTTTACAAAACCTAAAAAAATTAGAACTTCTATCTTTAGAAACTTTAGCAAATGCAGATATTAATCTTCTTATAAATGCAATTGCCCCAAGTGGTTTTAAAAATCAAAAAGCAAGTAGATTAAAGCTTTTATGTAAAAATATAATAAAGACTTTTGAAACTTTTGAAACTTTTCAAAAAAGTGTTACTTCTTCTTGGTTATTAAAACAAAAAGGAATTGGATTAGAGACAAAAGATGCAATTTTATGTTATTGTTGCCATCAAGAGTATATGGTTGTGGACAAATATACAGCAAAGTTATTGTTAAGATTTGGGTATGAATTTGATACATATGAGGATATACAGACATGGTTGGTATATGGAATTAATGAAAATTACGATAAAATAGTCAAGCTTTATGGCTATGAAATATCTCTAAATGAGATTTATTGTAAATTTCATGGCAAAATTGTTGAATTTATGAAACGAAATCCAAAGGATTAATTGATGATTATAATTCCACAGACAAAGGGTGGTGTAGGAAAATCAACTGTTGCTATGCAAGTTATTGCACCATATCTTTATAAAAAACATGGTAAGAAAATTACTTATATAGAAATAGATGATGAAAACAATGATAGTAAGTCTTTTACAAGAACTGAAATTGTTGATAAAAGAATGTTAGGAACAAATAAACTAACTGAATTAGATGAACTAATTTTAATGGATGATAATCATGAGATTATTGTTGATGTTGGTGGAAATAAGACATCATCTTTAGTATTAGAAGAGATTAAAAAAGTTGGTTCTTTTGGAAATGTAAAATGGATTATTCCCTTAGGTGATGGTGAGCTAGATGGGAAAAATGCAATTGCAACTATGAAAAAAATTAAAAAAATTGAAAGCAATCCAGAAGAAAATATGATATTTGCACTAAATAGAGCAGTATCTATGGAACCTGATTATATTGAAGAACAATATATTAATTTTTTTGGACATAAATATTTAGATAGTAACTCAGTATTATGTGATTTTGTAAAAAATCCAAAATATTTCCCTGTTAAAAATGATAAGATAATTACTATGAGTAGGTATCTTGGAAGTACAGTATGGGAAATGGCTTATAACAATACAGATTTTGCTGCTAAAGCTATAAAAGCAAAAGAATTAGGGGATATAGAAGGTGCTAGAAAATATCTTTTCTTTAGAAGAATTCAAACAGAAGCAAAAGATTATGTACTTGGTGTATTAAATAGAATTTTTCTTGATTTAGATAGATGGATAGACATTAAAAAATGAGTGAAATGAGTTTTAAGCAAGCAAAAGAGATAGTTGAAAAACTAGAATTCTCTGAACTTGCATTAAGAAAATCTTTTAAAGATATAAACACTTCATCTAAAGTGCTTAATGAGACAACAAAAGAGCTTGAAAAGTCTTTAGAAAAACAAAAACTAGTATTAACACAATTGCCAACAATGAATAAAAAAATAAATGTTTTAAGGTCATTAATTATGATAAATATAGGATTTATTTTAGGATTATTTGTTGGAAAATATTTATTATGATTTAGGATTATTTATATGAGCAAACAAGAAAAAATTGTATCAATGTTTAATGATATTGCTGGAACTTATGATATTACAAATAGAGTTCTTAGTATGGGAATTGATAAAACTTGGAGAAATAAAGCTTGTAGATTAGCTTTTGATTTTTATGGAAAAAATGAAATAGAAAAAATTGTTGATGTTGCTTGTGGAACAGGTGATATGATAGATTATTGGATAAAAATAGCAAAAGATAATAGAATTAAACTTGATAATATTGTTGGTGTTGATCCAAGTGTTGGGATGATGGATGTTGCAAAGAAAAAACTTCCAGAAGTGCAGTTTATTGAAGCTGGTGCTGCTTCTATGCCTTTAGAAGATTCAATTGCAGATATTATTTCTATTTCTTATGGGATTAGAAATGTTGTTCAAAGACAAGAGGCTTTTTTTGAATTTGCTAGAGTTTTAAAGCAAAATGGATTAGTGGTAATTTGTGAATTTACAAAAAATGAAAAGAAAAATCCAATAGATTATATAACTGATTTTTATATAAATAAAATTTTACCTACAATTGGTGGATTAATCTCTAAAAATAAAGAGGCTTACACATATCTTCCAAATTCAATTGATGAGTTTTTAACAACTGAAAATTTATGTAAAGAGCTAAAAATTGCAGGTTTAGAACCAATTTATGCAAAAGCTTTTTCTATGAATATTTCAACTTTAATCATAGCTAGAAAAATATAACTCAAAGAGGATTATTATATCCTCCTTGTAAAAAAAGAAGGAAAAATGAACGCACCTCTTAGTGTAACTGCTTTAAATACTCAAATAAAATCCCTTTTAGAAACCACTTTTTTAGATGTATATGTTGAAGGGGAAGTTTCAAATTTAACTTATCATAACTCTGGACATATATATTTTTCTATAAAAGATGAAAATTCAACCATTTCATGTGTTATGTTTAAAGGTAATACAAAATATTTAAAGTTTCAATTGGAAGTAGGATTAAAAATCTTAATTAGAGGAAATATTACTGCATATACTCCAAGGGGAAGCTATCAGTTATTATGCACAAGAATAGATCCTTCTGGACAAGGGGCTTTAGCTTTGGCTTTTGAGCAATTAAGAAATAAGCTTCAAGCTTTAGGATATTTTAATCCTGAAAATAAAAAATCTCTTCCAAAATATCCTAAAAAAATAGCTATTGTAACCTCTCCCACAGGTGCAGCAATTGAGGATATGAAAAAAGTAGCAACAAATAGATGGCCATTGGTTGAATTTATTTTAGTTCCTAGTTTAGTTCAAGGAGTTGAAGCAAAGTTTGATATTGCCACATCAATAAAATATGCAGATAGTTTAAATTGTGATATTATGATTGTTGGACGAGGTGGGGGAAGTATAGAAGATTTATGGGCTTTTAATGAAGAAATAGTTGCAATGGCAATATATGAAGCAAAAACTCCTGTTATTTCAGCTGTTGGTCATGAAGTTGATTTTTTAATTAGTGATTTTATTGCTGATGTAAGAGCTGCTACTCCTTCAAATGCAATTGAAATAGCCCTTCCTGATATAAATGAACATAGAATTTATATGGATAATTTGGAATATGAATTTAATAATAAGTTTAAAAATATTTTATATTCAAAAGAACAAAATATAATATATTTAAAAAGAATGTATGAACAAAATTCTCTTGAAACAAGATTTAATCTTATTGCTTCTGAGATAAAAATGTTAAATTTAAGTTTTGATAATAGTTTTAAAAATATTATAAGTTCTTATCAAAATAGTTTAAATTTATTAAAAAATTCATATGATTTAAGTAATCCTAAAAATAAAGAAAAAAAAGGTTTTGTTCAACTAAGTAAGGATGAAAAAATAATAGATTTGGATGAAGTAAAAGTAAATGATATTGTATCTTTACAAACACCAAATTATATAGCTTTTGCTAAAATTGAAAATATTAAAAAACAATAAAGTATTAAGTTTATAATAGATAAAATAAATAAAACTTGAAAGAAGGTTCGGTATGTTCGGTTCTGTTTCTAAAAAAGAATTAGAAATTATTGATAAATATTTTGAGCAATTCGTAAAATTTGTACAATATAAACAAAATAGTTTTAATTATATTCACTCTACGGGTAATAAAAGTATTGATGAGATGTTTGTAAAGTGGAATAAATTAATTTGTGATACAGATAAACAAATAAAAGATGATATTAAAGTTATTGGAGAGATTGTTTTAACTACAGATAAAGTAGAACAAGGTATTTTTAGATGTAGAGTAAAAGCAGATACTAAAAATCCTATGGTTTTTACTTTAAAAGATACAGTAAATAAAATGCTTGATACTTTAGAAACTCATATGAAAAATCTAGAATCAACACTACAAAGCTACGCAAATAATGATTTTACAAAACAAATAGAAATATCACCAACACTAAAAGCAAGAATGTTGTCAGTAATGCAAGGAGTAAATGCTTTAGGAAAAGCATTAGCAACAGGAGCAAAAAATAACCTAGAAAATGGACAAATGCTAGAAAGAAACTCAAATACAATGAAAGCATCAATGAATAATCTAGCAGCAAAAGCAAATGAACAAGCAGCGTCACTAGAAGAAACAGCAGCAGCAGTAGAAGAGATAACATCAATAACAAGAAATAATGCAGAAAATGCAAATAAAATGGCACAACTAAGTACAACAGTAAGAGGCTCAGTAACAAATGGACAAGAATTAGCAAGTAAAACAGCCCTATCAATGGATGAAATAAATCAACAAGTAACTTCAATAAATGAAGCAATAACAGTAATAGATCAAATAGCCTTTCAAACAAATATCTTAAGTTTAAATGCAGCAGTAGAAGCAGCAACAGCAGGAGAAGCAGGGAAAGGATTTGCAGTAGTAGCACAAGAAGTAAGAAACTTAGCAAATAGAAGTGCTCAAGCAGCAAAAGAGATAAAAGATTTAGTAGAGAATGCAACAAATAAAGCAAATGAAGGGAAAGTAATATCTGATAATATGATAAAAGGATATGAAGAGCTAAATGTGCATATAAATGAGACAATACATATAATAGAGAATGTAAGTGCAGCATCAAAAGAACAGATGACAGGAATAGAACAAATAAATGATACAATCACAATGTTAGATAGAGTAACACAAGAGAATGCAAATGAAGCAACACAAATATCAAATATAGCCTCAGATGTATCATATATGGCAAAAGAGTTAGTAGATGATGCAAAAAGTAAGAAGTTTTAAAGGAGGTGAGATATGGCAGCAGGACAAGAGACAGTATTAGATGAATATGCATTTTTAGTAAGTGAGACAGATTCAAAAGGGATAATATCATTTGCAAATGATGATTTTTGTAAAATAGCGGAATATAATTTAGAAGAATTAATGGGGCAGCCACATAATATGGTAAGACACCCAGATATGCCAAAGAAAGCCTTTAAAAGTTTATGGGATAGTGTACAAAAAGGTGAGATATGGACAGGATATGTAAAGAATGCGACAAAATCAGGGGGATATTACTGGGTATTTGCAACAGTATATCCATTTGAGAGTTGTGATGGTTCAAAAGGGTATTTATCATGCAGAAGAAGAGCTTCTGAAGATGAAATTAAAGCCTCTGAAGAACTTTATAGAAAATGGAAATTAGAAGAATAACTTTTATAAGGAGATAACATGGAAAATAATTCAACAACAAATGTAGAAGAAAAAGAGATTATAGATTATGCTAATACTAGCGAATATATGACATTTGAATTAGGTGCAATGAAATATGCAATAGAGTTACCTAAAATTAGAGAGATTTTAACTTATCCTGATATTATCACACCCTTACCAAATACGGAAGATTGGGTAAAAGGACTTATAAACTTAAGAGGGGAAGTTGTTCCAATTTTGGATATTAGAATTAAATTTAATACGGGAAAACCTGTTTATAATTCAAATACAGCAGTAATTGCAGTAATTACTAAAGATAAAAGAATGATAGGAATAGTTGTAGATAAAGTAGATGATGTTCAAAGACTAGATACTTCTGCTCTTGCTCCTGTTTCAGATATGGGTTCTGCAATTCCTTCTAAGTATTTAAAAGGTTTTGTAAGATTACAAAATAATCAAATGCTTGTTATTATGGATATTGAAGCAGTTGTACATAAAGATGAACTAAAAGATTAAAAATGCAAGAAAAAATAGTTGAGTTAAGGAAATTAAAACTTCTTTTTGTTGAGGATGAAGATGATTTAATAAATATAATTACAGATACTTTAACAAAACTTCAAGCAAATTTTTTAACAGCACAAAATGGTCAAGATGCTTTAAAAATAGTTGAAGAGAATCCTGATATTGATGCTGTAATAACAGATATAAATATGCCAATTATGAATGGCTTAGAGATGATTAAAATCTTAAAAGAAAAAAATCCTTCAATCCCAGTTGTGATTATGTCTGCACATACTGAAATAGAATATATTGATAAAGCAAAAGAGTTTGGAGTAGAAAATTATCTACTTAAACCTTTTGATTTTATTAAATTTATTGAGTTGATTACAACAATGGAAATAAAAAAACATGGCATTTGATAAAGAAGTTTTAAAAAGATTAAGAGCATTATATGTGGAAGATGATGATAATATAAGAAATGAATTATCTTCCTTATTATCTAATTTCTTTGGAAAAATCTATGTGGCTAAAGATGGGAAAGAAGGTCTTGAAACCTATTTAGAAAACAAAGAAAATATTGATGTAATAATTTCAGATATAAATATGCCTTATCTAACTGGTATAGAAATGATAAAAAAAATTAGAGAAACCAATAAAGATATTTCTGTGATTTTTACCACTGCATATTCTGATACTGCCTACTTAGCTGATGCAATTAAATTAAAAGTATATGAGTATATTGTAAAACCTATTGATATTAGAAATTTACTAGTAGTGCTTAATGAATTAGCAACAATTCTTTATCAAAATGATTTAATTGCAAAACAAAATATTGAGTTAGAAAAATATAAAGATGTTATTGATGCAAATAATATTGTTATTAAAACTAATGAAAATATGCAAATAACTTATGTAAATGAACTTTTTTGTAAAACTACAGGTTTTTCTAAAGAAGAGCTTTTAGGTAAAGAGTTAAATTTTTTAAAGCACCCTGATACTGATCCTCAAATCTATAAAGATATTTACTCTAGTATTTTAAATAGTAATAAAGAGTGGAAAGGTAGAATTAAAAATATTACTAAAGAAAATGGTTATTATGTAAGTGATACTTATGTAATTACTACTACAAATGATAATGGCACAATTACAGGCTCTTTTTGTGTTCAAAATGATATTACTGAAGAGTTAAATAAAAAAAGAGAAGTTCAATTGGCTCTTATGAAAGATAAGGGTGATATTTTTATTAAAAGTAAAGCAGGTTCTGCTGAACAAACTGTAATTATAAATAATTTAAAAGCAGATATAAATGAACTAGAAAGAGAACTAGTTAATCTAAGAGTTGAAAGAGATAATTATTTATATAAAGTTGAAAAATTAAGTAAAGATAATAAAAAATTAAGATCTGATTTAAGTTATTATATAAGTAGTTCTGAGAAAAATAAAAGTGTAAGTAATTTAACACTTAAAACAAATAAAGAAAATGCTGATCTAAAAATAAAAGTTAAAAAATTAAATGCTAAACTTGAAGATACAATTGAATATTATGAAAAAAAATGTAAACAAATTGAAGTTAATTCACAAATAGAAATTGATGAATTAGAACAAGAATTACATGATATAAAAAGTAAACTTGGTAAGATTGAAAATGCAGAAGTTTTAACTCAAAAAATTGAATACTGGAAAGAAAAAGCTAAAAGTGAAGCTAAAAAGATTGAAAAACTTGAAAGAGAAATTATGAGGTCTTCTGATAAAGGTTTAATAGATAAGCTTTTTGGAATGGCAAAATAAAGTAGAAATTTCTACTTTATTTCAATAGAGATTATTTTTTGTTCAACTAAAGGTCTATTTCCTTGATATTGTCCATTTGTTGGAGTATTTTCTATTTTTCTAAGAACATCCATTCCTTTAGTTACATATCCAAATATTGTATGCTTTCCATTTAGCCAATATGCTGGAACTGTAGTAATGAAAAATTGACTTCCATTTGTATTAGCTCCTGCATTTGCCATTGCTAAAATCCCTGGTTTGTCAAATACTGCATTTGGTGCGAACTCATCTTCAAAAGGTTTTTGCCAAATTGACTCTCCACCTCTTCCTGTACCAGTTGGGTCTCCACCTTGAATCATAAAGTTTTTAATTACCCTATGAAAAATTTGACCATTATAATAACCATTTTTTGCATGTGTTGAAAAATTTTCAACTGCTTTTGGTGCCAAATCAGCCCTTAATTCAATTTCAATATCTCCCTTTGAAGTTTTAATTATTGCTGTTTGGGCATAAACTTGCATAGATAAAAATAGAGTTATTGTAAGAAAAAAAAGTTTTTTCATTATATCCCTTTGAATAAATTTTTTTTAGTATATTATTTATGGTTTTAATCTATTATTAAAAAGGATATTTTAGAATAATTTAATAATTGTTTGTTAAAATTCAAACAAGAATAAGCTATAAGGAAAAATTATGCAAATGCCATCAATGCCACAACCAACATTTTATATTTTTAAATGTGAACAAAGTGCACCTCCTGGGATGCCAAAACCTTCATGTGTTAATCAACAAACACAAGAATTATTTAACCACCTTGCACAAACACTTATGCAAAAGGGAGTTTTTGGACCAGTTCAGGCTATTAGAACTTCATGTTTAGGTAGATGCCAAATGGGTCCTGTTATGCTAGTTGAGCCTGGTCACTATATGTATAGCCATTTATCTAAGGAAAAAATAGATAAAATAGTAGAACAACATATATTAGGTGGAGAACCAGTAATTGAATATCTAATCCCAGAACAATTTTGGGGTGAACCAGTTAGTTTAGGAAAATAAAGGGTTATAAATGACATTTGATATGTTATATAGTAAGATACATAGAGCAACAGTAACAGATGCAAATTTAAATTATGTAGGTTCAATTACTATTGATGAAGAGTTAATGAATGCTGCAAAACTTAGAGTTGGACAAAAAGTAGAAATTGTAAATGTTAATAATGGTGAAAGATTTGCAACTTATGTAATAAAAGGAAAAGCAGGTAGCAAAGATATGTGTTTAAATGGTGCTGCAGCTAGAAAAGTTGAAATTGGTGATAAGATTATTGTAATTTCTTATGCTTCTTATTCAGAAGAAGAGTTAAAATCATATAAACCAACAGTAGTAATTGTTGATGAAAAAAACAATATAGACACAATAACAAATGAACTTGTAGGAAGTAAAGATGTTTGATGGAATGGATTTTAGTAAATTAAATCTAAATGATATGATGAACCAAGTTCAAGATATGGCAAGTAAAGCTAAAGAGGAAAATGCTTCTAAAATCTTTACAGCAAAAGCTGGTGGAGGTATGGTAGAAATCTCTATAAATGGAAATAGTGAAGTTATTGATTTACAAATAGATGATTCTTTACTTGAAGATAAAGATTCATTACAAATATTACTTATTTCGTGTATGAATGATGTAATAAAACAATCTGATGAAAATAAAAAAATGATGGCCATGAGCATGTTAGGCGGAATGGGTTCATTTGGACAAAAATAAAAAATGAAAGAATTATTAGTTAAATTTGAAGATTATTTATTAAATAATCTTCCCTCTTCAAATACCTTTCATCCTCACTTTGAAAATGCCTTAGCTGATATGTTAAAAGCAGGTGGTAAAAGATTTAGACCTATGCTTTTATTATCTATTGTTAAAGCATATAAAAGTTTATTGCTAAGTAACTCTATGCCAGTTGCTTTAGGTTTAGAGTATTTACATACTTATTCACTTGTGCATGATGATTTGCCAGCAATGGATAATGCAGATTTAAGAAGAGGTTTTCAAACTTTACATAAAAAATATGATGAAGTAACAGCAATTTTAGTTGGTGATGCTTTAAATACACATAGCTTTAATCTTATTGCAAATGCTTCATTAAGCAATGATATTAAAGTTGATTTAATTAAAACATTATCAAGTGATGGTGGAATTGATGGTATGATTATTGGGCAAGCAATAGATTGCCATTATGAAAATCATAAATTAGAACTAAATCAATTGGAGTTTTTACATCTTCATAAAACAGCAAAATTAATAGCTGCTTCTCTTAAAATGGGAGCAATTATTTGTGAACTTGATTTAGCATTACAAGAGAGATTGTATAAATTTGGATTGGATATAGGTTTACTATTTCAAATACAAGATGATATTATTGATGAGACGCAAACTGAAGAAGAAGCTGGAAAAACAACACAAAATGATATTGCTAAAAACTCTTTTGTAAACCTTTTAGGTTTGGAAGGTGCAATAAGTGCAGCTAATAAACTTGCATTTAAGTGTGAAGAGGAATTAAACTCTTTTGATACTAACTTACAAGATGCTTTAAAAGAGCTACTTTCAAAATATCTACATAGACATAAAAAATAGTGAAAAACTTTTAGTCAAATATGCTCAAACTACTTGACAAAAAAAGAAAAATTTTATAAAATTTAGCACTCAAAAAAATAGAGTGCTAATTTAATTTAAAAACTTGATAGGAGATACTATAATGAATTTTAAACCATTAGGGGAAAGAGTTCTTGTGAAAAGAACTGAAGTTGAAAATAAAACAGCAAGTGGAATTTATATTCCTGATAATGCAAAAGAAAAACCTCATACTGCAGTTGTAAAAGCAGTTGGTTCAAAAGTTGAAGATGTTAAAGTTGGAGACACTGTAGTATTTGAGCAATATAGAGGTACTGAATTTACTCTTGAGGGTGAAGAATATTTAGTATTAAATCTTGAAAATATTATTGGAGTAATGTAAGATAAGTTGCAAAGCAATTTATTTACAAAAAATATTTATATAACTGAAAGGAAGAATTAATATGGCAAAAGAAGTAATGTTTAGTGATGTTGCAAGAAATAAATTATTTACAGGTGTAGAGAAATTAGCAGATGCTGTAAAAGTAACAATGGGACCAAGAGGAAGAAATGTATTATTACAAAAATCTTTTGGTGCACCTGCAATCACTAAAGATGGTGTATCAGTTGCAAGAGAAATTGAATTAGAAGACACTTTAGAAAATATGGGAGCTCAATTAGTAAAAGAAGTAGCTTCAAAAACTGCAGATGAAGCAGGAGATGGAACAACAACAGCAACAGTTTTAGCATACTCAATTTTTAAAGAGGGACTAAGAAATGTAACAGCTGGAGCTAATCCTATTACATTAAAAAGAGGAATGGATAAAGCTTGCGAAGCTATTTTAGCTGAACTTAAAGCTTCTTCAAAAGTTGTTGCAAATAAAACAGAGATTGAACAAGTTGCTACAATTTCAGCAAACTCTGATAAAGCAATTGGTTCTATGATTGCTGAAGCTATGGATAAAGTAGGAAAAGATGGAGTTATTACTGTTGAAGAAGCTAAGGGAATCTCTGATGAGTTAGATGTTGTTGAAGGTATGCAATTTGATAGAGGATACTTATCTCCATACTTTGTAACTAACTCAGAGAAAATGGTTGCTGAAATGGCTAATCCATTTATTTTATTATATGATAAAAAAATCTCAAATTTAAAAGAGATGTTACCTATTTTAGAAGCTGTAAATAAAACAGCAAGACCACTTTTAATTATTGCAGAAGATGTTGATGGTGAAGCATTAGCAACTTTAGTTGTAAATAGATTAAGAGGGTCATTAAATATTGCTGCTGTTAAAGCTCCAGGATTTGGTGATAGAAGAAAAGCAATGTTAGAAGATATTGCTGTATTAACAGGTGGTACAGTTGTTTCTGAAGAGATGGGAATGACTTTAGATGGCGCTACATTAGAGACTCTTGGTACTGCTTCTAGAATTGTGATTGATAAAGATAATACAACTATTGTAAATGGTGCAGGTGAAACAAGTGCTGTTGAAGCTAGAGTAAATCAAATTAGAAATGAAATAGCAAATACAACAAGTGATTATGATAGAGAAAAATTACAAGAAAGACTTGCAAAACTTTCTGGTGGAGTTGCTGTAATTAAAGTTGGTGCTGCAACAGAAACAGAAATGAAAGAGAAAAAAGACAGAGTTGATGATGCTTTAAGTGCAACAAGAGCTGCTGTTGAAGAAGGTATTGTAATTGGTGGAGGAGCAGCATTAATTAAAGCTGCTTCAAGAGTATCTTTAAATTTAGAAGGTGATGAGCAAATTGGTGCAGATATTGTATTAAGAGCTATTAAAGCACCTTTAAAACAAATTGCAATTAATGCTGGATATGATGCTGGTGTTGTTGTAAATGAAGTTGAAAAAGCACAAAGTCCTACTTATGGATTTGATGCAGCAACTGGTGAATATGTTGATATGTTTGAAGCTGGTATTGTAGATCCAGCTAAAGTTGAAAGAGTTGCAATGCAAAATGCTGTATCTGTAGCTTCTTTATTATTAACAACTGAAGCAACAGTTACTGAAATAAAATCTGAAAAACCAGCTATGCCTGATATGAGCGGAATGGGTATGCCAGGTATGATGTAATAGATGTCTATATCTGTCATTGTATCCTTTATGGATACAATGACTATATTTCTAACCACCACAGTTGTCTAATTTTGACTAAGTTCATTGTGGGAATATAATTTCTAATTTTATATTCATTTATAATCAATAAAAAGAAGTGAAAGATTTTTTTGTCAAATAAAGTATATATAGCGGTTAGTTAAGATGGATATATTGCGGATAAAAATGGTAGTGTTGATGATTAAGTATCGTACCAATAGACGGAGAAACTCAAACTAATTTTTTAAATTTTATTGATACTATTGATAGTTTAATTATGGGTAAAAATTTAAAGGTTTTGGTGGAGAATGGCCATATAATAAAAAAGTATTTGAGATAGTAGATACTAAAATAGTTTTAGAGCTATTTATACAAACGCATTATGAAAGAAAAAAGTAATATTATCAAAATTAAGGTGTCTAAATTTGTCTAAGTAAGTCTAAAAAAGTTACCCCCAAAAATTAATAAAGCATTTTTCCCCAACTCATTTCCTATCAAAAATTATTTTAATTTCTATATCTCATATGAATTGTTTTGAAATTTTAAAATGGGTAAAACAGCCAATTTCAAATATCTATAATAATATTAAAGATTAATTATACTTATATATATAGTTAGCTAAAATCATCATCAATTTTCATATCCTTTATAATATATTTTTATTTATGAGTGGTAGTTTAGTTTATCACAGGAGAGATTGTGCTTTTTAATTCATATGAATTTATTTTTGCTTTTTTACCATTTACATTTTTTATATATTTTTATCTTAATAAAAAGAGATTAACTAAAGCTTCAAATTTTTTTTTAGTTGCCTCATCACTTTTCTTTTACAGTTGGTGGAATCCAATTTATTTACCTCTTATATTAATCTCAATGATATTTAACTATGTAATTGGAACATCTCTGACAAAAAATAAAGAATATAGGAAAGTTTCAAAGAAACAATTACTTACTATAGCAATAGTAGCCAATATTGCTTTATTGGGATATTTTAAATATTCAGATTTTTTTATTTCAAATGTAAACTTTGTTTTAGGAACAGAAATAGCACTGTTATGTTTAGCATTACCATTAGCTATTTCATTTTTTACATTTCAACAAATAGCATATTTAGTTGATAGTTATAGAGGTAAAATAAAAGAGTATGATTTTATGAATTATGCAATATTCGTTACATTCTTTCCTCAATTAATAGCTGGCCCGATTGTTCATCATAAAGAAATGATGCCTCAATTTGCTAATGTAAGAAATAAAGTAATCAATTATAAAAATATTGCTTTTGGTTTGTTTATCTTTTCAATTGGATTATTTAAAAAAGTTGTAATGGCTGATACTTTTGCGGTATGGGCTACAGCAGGTTTTGATGAGGCAACTACTTTAAGTTTATTTGAAGCATGGGCAACTTCTTTATCGTATACATTTCAGTTATATTTCGATTTTAGTGGCTATACAGATATGGCTATTGGAGCAGCACTTTTATTTAACATTAAGTTACCAATCAATTTTAATTCCCCATATAAAGCTACTGATATACAAGACTTTTGGAGAAGGTGGCATATTACTTTAACTAGATTTTTAAGAGAGTATATTTATATCCCTTTAGGTGGTAATAGAAAAGGAAACTTTCGAACATATATCAACCTTATGGCTATATTTATTATTGGTGGATTTTGGCATGGAGCTGGTTGGACATTTATATTTTGGGGATTCTTACATGGATTTGCTTTGGTACTTCATAGAGCTTGGAGTAGTTTAGGATTTAAATTATACACTTGGCTTGCTTGGTTAGTTACTTTTAACTTTGTAAACATTGCTTGGGTCTTTTTTAGAGCTAAAGAATGGGATGATGCTCTTAAAGTATTAAGTGGAATGCTTGGCTTAAGTGGAATAAATTTACCAAATATATTATCTGGTAAATTGGCATTTCTAAATCACTATGGAATTGAATTTGGTAATTTTGTTATAAATATAAAAGGTGATAATTTCACTCCCCTTTGGTTACTTTTTGGATTTATATTAATACTAGTATTTAGAAATACAAATCAAAGAATAAATAGATTTAGACTCTCTAAAGATAATATTATATTTTATGGTGTTTTATGTGGAGTGTTTTTATTTGTAGGTGTTATGTTTATTGGTTCAGAAAGTGAATTTCTATATTTCAATTTTTAGGAAATTATATGTACAAAAGATTTATTTCTATTTTGATTATAACTATGTTTTTTTGTTTTTGTATTTTTACTTATGTAACATATAAAGAAAAAAAATTCTTTCTTTCAAAAGATTATCCTATGAGAGTATTTGTAATGAATACAGTATTGAATAAGCAAAATATTAAATATAGTACCATTGTACTTGGTGATTCTAGAGTTCAATCAGGTTTTATTCCCAAAGCATATCAAAATCCATTAAATGCTATAAATTTGTCAATGAGTGGAAGTACACCTATAGAAGGTTATTTCATTTTAAAAAAGTATCTTCTTAATAACATAAAGCCTGATAATATTATATTAAGTTATGCTCCCTTTCACCTTACAAAACAAGATTCTTATTGGAAATATACTGTAAAACATCAACTTTTCACAAATGAGGAATATGAAGAAGTTGAAAATAATGCTAATTTGTTAAAAGATGATATTACCTTAGGTACAAAAAGAACATTTAAAGATTATAGAAATCTATTTCTTTATTCAGAAAATTTTATAAAAGGTATTTTAAGTTTGAGATTTCTTTATTATACAAAAATAATTGATGAAATGAATTATAATCTTGGTCATCATTATCATGGAAAAAATAATGGGAATAGTGGTCTAAATGAAGAAATAGAAAATACTGATTTTAAATACTCACCACTTATTGATATGTATATGAGAAAGTTAATAAGTCTTGCTAAAGAAAATAACATTAAAATATTCTATTATACAATGCCATTTAATGAATCATCATATAAAAAAGTTACAAAAGATTATAAAAGAAATTACTCATTTTATGTGGAAAGTTTAAATATTAATGTATGTAATAAAATTTTCTACATGAATGATTCAATGTTTGGAGATCCTTCTCATTTATATAAAGGAAGTATTGAATCAACTATGCTAATTAATAAATGTATTTTAAATTCAAAATAATACTATTTAAAAAGATGTGCCTTTTTTATAAAAAATTTAAATAGATATATTAGAACAAAAAAAAGTATCTAAAATAAAAAAGGGGAAAAAGATAACTATCTTTTTCCCCTTTTCTTTTCATAAATGTTAGAGAAAATTAAACTCTTCTCCCAAGTCTTTACTAATGACTTACATTATGTTTTTTTTGTAACAGTGATAAGTTTTTTAAATATTCTATCTATTTAAAACTCCTATTTTAAGTACCTCCGTTACTTTTGGATAAAGTAAGTATAGCACTTTATATACTTAAAAGTAAATTAATTTTTAATATTAAATTACTTTTAGCATAAGATTTGCATTTGAGTTATCTAAAGATTGAATTTCATTAAAATCAAATTTTTTATAAAAAGTTTTTAATTTCTCTAAAGGTGGAGAAAAAGAGTCCAAAGGAAGAGCATTTAAATAGATTTGTTTAAAGCCTTTTGTTTTTAAATATTCAATAGATTTTTCCATCATATTTGAAGCTACTTTTTTATTTCTATATTTATATTCAACTTTCAATAATTCAATAAAAATAGTATTTTCATCAATAATATTTGCATTTAAATAGGCTTTATCTTCATCTTTTATATAAATTTTATTATTTAAAAATTTTGCTTTCAAAGTACCTCATTAAATAAAGTACAAAATTTTGCCAAAAAAAAGAAACAAAAAAGTGTCAATAATAATTATAAGTAGTAACTATCTAAATTTTTTAAAGATTGAAGATGTAACTTTATAAATTTGTTATTAAAATCCTCTTTAAATTTATAAAAATCTATTGCTTTTAAAGTTATAGCTTTAGTTAAGTTTTCTTTTTTATTAAAGTTTTCAAAATTAAAGTGTGTTTTTATATAGTTTTCTTGATATTCTTCAAATTTATAAGTATTGAAATCCTTATTTAAAATACCATTTTTAAAAACTATTTTACCCTTATCTCCTAATGCAGGACAAGTAGTATCTAAATAAATATGATTATCTAAGTGGGCACTTAAAGGATAGTTTCTACATATTGAGGGTCTATTTTCATAAATTGAGCATTTTAAATCTTTTATATATTTACAAAAATCTTTTCCATTTGATAATAAAATCACAGGCTTTAAGTATCCTAGCTCTCCAAACATAAATAAAATAGGAAAATATTTACTACATTTTTCAAAATCTTCTAAAATAATTTGTGCATATAAGCTTCCCATTTTACCACTACAGCACTGGGCTTCACAATTTTCACAAGAACTAAAATATATAGTTTCATTTTCAACTTTTTTAAAAGACTTCATTAATATATATCTTTTAATGATTTTCTAATTTTTAGAATTTCATCTAAATTTTCAAAGAAACAGTCAATAATTTTAGGGTCAAAGTGTTTACCTTTTTCTTCTTTAAATAGCTTAAAAATCTTCTCATCTTCCCAAGCTTTTTTATAAATTCTATCACTTCCTAAAGCATCAAATACATCTGCAACTGCTGTAATTCTTCCATATATATGTATATCTTCTTTTTTTAAAGCATTTGGATATCCTGTCCCATCCCATTTTTCATGGTGCATTAAAGAGACAATAGCTGCAGCTTTTAAAATAGGTTTATTTGAATGTTTTAGCATTTCAAATCCAAGTTGTGCATGGGTTTTCATTATCTCAAACTCTTCAAAAGTTAATTTTCCAGGTTTATTTAAAATAGAATCAGCAATGGCTATTTTTCCAATATCATGCATAGGAGAGGCTTGTTTTAGTAATTCGGCTTCTTCTTTAGGTAAGCCAAGCTTTAAAGCTAAAAGTTTTGAGTATTCAGCAACCCTTTTTACATGAAACCCTGTCTCTTTACTTCTTGTTTCAGCAATTTCCCCCATAGTATAAATAATCTCTTTTTGAGTATTTATAATCTCTTCATTTAAATCCTCAATTTTACAAATTCCTTGTTTTATTGAAGCTGACATCTCTTTAATAGCATAAGAAATTTCCCCTAATTCATCAGGTCTATTTATAGTTTTTGTATTTAAATACTCTTTATTTTTTACATTTTTTATATTATTTATAATGATTTTTGTATCTTCTTTTAAAACTTTTGCAAAAATGATAGCTAAAATAATTGCAGAAATTAACATTAAAGAACCCACATAAAAAAGCTCTAACGTTACATGTTCATCAACTACTCCATCAAGATTAAATCTTCTTACAATTAAAAGTAAAGTTATTATTGGAGCAACAGTAAAAATTAAAAAAGTTTCAATTATTCTTCTTGATAATTTTTCATTAAAAATTGTATATTGTATATCTTTTGATATTTCTTTATATCTTTTTTCAAAAATTATATATTCAAGTTGGCATAATATTGCTGCACCTAAAGTTATATAACTTGAAAAGATTTTCAAATGACTTGAAATAGGGAAATTGGGATATAAATAATTGTGTAAAATAAAAGCACTAATCCCTGCTAAAACCCATGAAATAATACTTAGAAAATAAGCTTGTCTTGGTAAAGATAAATTTTTAATATTTTCTTTAAATATATAGTATAAAAGTTCTCTATATAATAGATGTAAGATAAATATTATAAATAAGTTTCTTAAAAGTTGTAAGGGTTGAAGACCATCTATAAAGGGGCAAATATTAGTACAAAAAGTTTGTAAAAAGACTATGGAACTAAGGGAAAAAAGATATAAAATTACTCTAGTTTTAAAATTTAGTAAGTCTTGTATGGTATATTTAGTTGCTTGCAATCTCTATCCTATAATTTTTTTAAATTTTATCATAAGAATTATTTAGTATTATTAATACTTTAAAGAAAAGATTGGTGGTAAAATGAAAAAAGAGTTAATTAAAATAATAAAAGAAGCAGCAAAGATATTAAAAGAGGGATACTATAAAAATAAAAAAGTATCTTTTAAAGCAAAAAAAGATTTAGTTACAAAATATGATGTTGCTGTTGAAGAGTATTTAAAAAGAGAATTTTCAAAAACTTTTAAAGAGTTTAATATAATAGCAGAAGAGTCTGATAATAGTAATTTAGAATTTAATAATTCAATTATTATAGACCCTATTGATGGAACTACAAATTTTGTAAATGGTGTACCTCATACTGCAATATCAGTTGGAGTTTATAAAAATAAAAAGCCTTTTATAGGTGTGGTATATAATCCAATTTTAGATGAGTTATATTATGCAAAAGTTGGAAAAGGTGCATATTTAAATGGAAAAAAGATAAAGGTTTCAACACAAAAAGAGTTTCAAAAAGCTTTAATTTCTACAGGTTTTCCTTATACAAGTGGAACTAATAAAAAAGATTTAAATTTAGTGGTGACACAAATTAAGTCAATTCTTCCTGCTTGTCAAGATATAAGACGACTAGGTTCAGCTTCTTTGGATTTATGTTATGTGGCAAAAGGTGTGTATGAAGGTTATTATGAAATGAATTTAAAAGCTTGGGATGTAAGTGCTGGAATAATTATTCTAACAGAAGCTGGTGGAAAAGTAAGTAATGAAAAAGCAGAAGAATATACTTTATTTAAAGATAAATATATAGTTGCTACAAATGGAAAAATTCATAAAAAATTATTAAAGCATTTTTAGTAAAAAAGTAACATAAAAGAAGAAACTTAGATACTTTTTTGTAAAATTATAGCTTCAAATTAAAACTAAGGTCAAATTTTAATGTGCGGAATTGTTGGTTATATTGGTAAAAAGAAAACAACAAAAGTTTTATTAGATGGACTAAAAGAACTTGAGTATAGAGGGTATGACTCTGCTGGAGTTGCCTTATTAGACTGTGAAAATATAGAAGTTTATAAAGCTTTAGGAAAATTAGAAAATCTTAAAGAAAAAACTAAAAATATTTTAGAAAATGATTATAATCTTGGTATTGGACATACTAGATGGGCAACACATGGGAAACCAACTGAATTAAATGCACACCCACATTTAGGAGAATATTCTTATGTGGTTCACAATGGAATTATTGAAAACTATAAAGAATTAAAAGATGACTTGATAAAAAAAGGACATAAATTTATCTCTCAAACTGATACAGAGGTAATAGTTCACTTATTTGAAAATATTAATAATAAAATCAATGATACAACACAAGCTTTTAAAGATACAATTTCACAATTAGAAGGAGCTTTTTCTATTCTTCTAATTACAAAAGCAAATCCAGATAAAATCTACTTTTTTAAACATGGAAGCCCCTTAATTGTTGCTAAAGGAAATGAAGAAAAAGAAGTTTTATTTGCTTCTTCAGATGCTCCACTTATAGGTTTAGCTAAAAAAGTAGTTTATCTTGAAGATAAAGTTGGTGGAGTTGCTAGTGCTGAAAATATAGAGTTTTTTACAGATGAATTTTCTTGGAGCACTTTACCTGAATCTAAACAGTTTGCTCAAAAAAATGGTTTTAGATTTTTTATGGAAAAAGAAATTTATGAGCAAAGTGATGTTGTAAGTGATTGTATGCTTGGAAGAATCCAAGATAATACTGTAACTTTTGATGAAATTGAGCCTTCTATTATTGAAGGTATAAATGAGATAAAAATTTGTGCTTGTGGTACAAGTTACCATGCAGGGATGACATCTTCTTACTTTTTTGAAAGATTAAGTAAAATTAAATGTCATGTGGAAATTGCTAGTGAGTTTAGATATAAAGAGCCTTTATTATCAAAAGATACGCTTTTTATAGTAATTTCTCAAAGTGGTGAAACAGCTGATACCTTAGAAGCACTTAAAATGGCTAAAAAAGCAGGTTTAAAAACTTTAGTTATTTGTAATGTTGATAACTCTTCTATGACTAGACTTGCTGATTTTACTATTTTAACAAGAGCAGGTATTGAAAAAGGTGTTGCTTCAACAAAAGCTTTTTCAACTCAAACTATTGTTTTATGGCTATTATCATTATATTTTGCAAAAATTAGAAATAGTATTTCAAGTGAAAAGATGCAAAAAGAATTATTAGCTTTAAGAGAAGTTCCTAAAGCTTTAATAATTAGTGATAAAATTCATGAAAAAACTAAAAGATTATCTAAAAGGTACCTACATGGTCATGGCTTCTTCTTTATTGGAAGGGATGTTTTTTATCCTTTAGCTTTAGAAGGAGCTTTAAAGCTTAAAGAGATTTCATATTTACATGCGGAAGGTTATCCCGCAGGTGAGATGAAGCATGGTCCAATTGCTTTAGCTGATCCAGAGCTATTTACAATTGCACTTATGCCAAAAAATCTTCTTTATGATAAAGTTAAATCAAATGTTGAAGAATTAAGTGCTAGAGATAGTACAATTTGCTCAATATCTCCACTTGACTTTGAATTAAGTGATGATTTTATAAAAATAAATGAAACAGAACATTATATGTTAGAATTTTTTGAAATGTTAGTTGTATTACAACTTTTATCAATGGAAATATCTATTAGATTAGGAAATGATGTTGATATGCCGAGGAATTTAGCAAAATCTGTTACTGTTGAGTAGATATTTCAACTTGCTGCCATATTTATTATTTTTTGGGCAGCAATAAGGTGCAATTAAAAATAATGGAAAACAAAAATGGAAAACCTACGAGGAAAACAAAGATGGAAAACAAAAAACAGACACAATATTTATTCACTTCAGAAGTTGTAAGTCCAGGACACCCTGATAAGTGTGCTGATATAATTGCAGATAGTATAGTTGATAAATTATTAATAGAAGATAGCAATAGTAGAGTTGCTTCAGAGGTATTTGTTGCAGGTAAGCATGTAGTAATTGGTGGTGAAGTTAAATCAACTTGCCAATTAACACAAACTGATTATGAAAAATTAGTTAAAGACGCCCTTGCAAAAATTGGTTATGATGGAAATGCATCATTTACAAAAGAACAATGTTTACATCCAGATGATGTGAAAGTTCAAGTGCTTTTAAATCAACAAAGTCCTGATATTAATCAAGGTGTTGATCAAGAATCTGGAGAGATTGGAGCAGGTGACCAAGGAATTATGTTTGGTTTTGCCTCAACTGAAACAGCAGATTTAATGCCAGCAGCAATAACTTATGCTAGAATGTTATGTGATAAAGTGTATAATTATGCTTTAAATCATAAACATAAACTTGGTGTTGATATTAAAACACAAGTTACTGTTGATTATGGTACAAAAGAGAATTTTGAAAATTGTAAACCACAAAAAATTCATACTATAGTTGTAAGTGCACCTTCTGTTGAAGGTATGCCAATTGAAGAAGTAAGAGAGTTAATTCAAGGTTTAATTGATGATACTGGACTTCCTACAAATATGTATGATAAAAATAGTACAATTATTCATATTAACCCAACAGGAAGATATGTATCTCACTCATCATTACATGATAGTGGATTAACAGGAAGAAAACTTATTGTTGATTCATTTGGTGGATATGCACCTATTGGTGGTGGAGCACAAAGTTCAAAAGATTATACAAAAGTTGATAGAAGTGGTTTATATGCTGCTAGATGGGTTGCAAAACAAATTGTTGCAGCAGGACTTGCAAAAAAAGCAATTGTACAAATTTCTTATGCAATTGGAGTTGCAAAGCCAACATCTGTAGCTGTTGATACAATGGGAACATTTACAAAAATTGATGATGATAAATTATCTGAATTTGTAATGGAAAATTTCCCTTTAACACCAAGATGGATTACTGAAAAATTTGGATTAGATAAACCTTCTGCTGAAACATTTTTATATGCAGATGTGGCAAGTAGAGGACAAGTTGGACAAAGTGATTATCCTTGGGAAAAACTTGACGCAGTAGAAATATTTAAAAATTTAAAATAAAAGTTTAAAAGGATTATAAATGGATTTAAAGAACTTATTTAGCAAAATATCATTTGATAGAAAAAAAGAGCAACCCTCAATGAAAGATGCTCCTTCACACTGGATTAAATGTCCAGAATGTAATGCTTTAATGTTTTTTAAAGAGGTAGAGAATCAAGAAAATATTTGCCCAAAATGTAATTTTCATATGAGAATTGGTGCGAAAAGAAGAATAGAAATTCTAGCAGATAAGGACTCTTTTGTAGAATATGATGCTGATTTAAGGCCTGTAGATCCATTAAACTTTGTTGATAAAAAATCTTATAAAAAGAAGATTGAGGAAGCTGAAAGTAAAACAGGTAGAACTTCTGCTGTTATAAGTGGAGAATGTACAATTAACTCAAAACCAGTTCAAATTGTAGTATTTGATTTTGCTTTTATGGGTGGAAGTTTAGGTTCTGTTGAAGGTGAAAAAATTGTAAGAGCTGTAAATAGAGCTATGGAAAAGCATCAAGGATTAATTATTATTTCTGCTTCTGGTGGAGCTAGAATGCAAGAATCAACTTTTTCTTTAATGCAAATGGCAAAAACATCAGCAGCCCTTAAAAAAATGGATGCTTTAGGACTTCCATATATCTCAGTTTTAACTGACCCTACTATGGGAGGAGTATCTGCTTCTTTTGCTTTCTTAGGTGATATAATTATTGCAGAACCTGGAGCACTTATAGGATTTGCTGGACAAAGAGTTATTAAACAAACTATTGGTGCAGATTTACCAGAAGGATTCCAAAGAGCTGAATTCTTACTTGAAAAAGGTTCAATTGATATGGTTGTTAATAGAACAAAATTAAAACAAACACTTGGTGATTTATTAACTATGTTCTATAAAAACGACCAAGTTAGCTAATGAAAACTAAATTAAAAGAGCTTTTATCTTTAAAAGACTCTTTTAATAACTTATATGCATTATGTGATTTTCAAACTCTTCAAAATAAAAATATAAGCTTAGATGATTTTATACAAATTTGTATAAAGAAAAATGCAAAAATTGTGCAATATAGAGATAAAATAAATAGTGATTCTATTCAAATACAAAACCTTAAATATTTAAAAACTAAGTTAGATATACCAATTATTATAAATGATAAAATTGATTTAATACAGTATGCAGATGGTTTACACTTAGGACAAGAAGATTTTTTAAAATTTCATACAAATAAAAAAATAGCTATAAAATTAATAAGAACAAAAATAAAAGATAAACTTTTAGGTTTATCAACTCATAATGAAGTTGAAATACTTGAATCAAATGAACTTGATTTGGATATGATAGGGCTTGGTGCATATAAAGGAACAAATACAAAAGATGTTTCCACTATTTTAGGAGATAAAATTTCATATTTAGCAAAAATTTCAAAACATCCTGTTTGTGCCATAGGTGGCGTTAAGTGTGAAGATAAAATTAGTAATGTAAGATTTAATGTGGTAGGAAGTGCTTTATATGAAGATTAATGTTTATTCCATAATGAAACCTTCAAATGATGAATTTGAAACTTTAGCAAAAGAATTTATAAAAATGAGTTCAAAATATGCTAAAGTAGAGATGCACTATATTTTTAATAAAAAAATAGCTAAAGCACAAACAGTAAATGAAATAGAAGCACAAAAATCATATAGTGAGACTTATGAAGCATTTATTAAACCTACTTCTTATAATATAGCATTGGATGTTTTAGGTAAAAAAGTAGATAGCTTTAAATTTGCCAAATATTTTGATAATAGTGCAGAAGTTAATTTTTTTATTGGTGGAGCTTATGGCTTTGAGCGAGAGTTTTTAAAAAAATGTGATGCAATTTTAAGTTTAAGTGAACTAACAATGGCTCATAAAGTAGCCAATATAGTTCTATTAGAACAGATTTTTAGAGGCCTATGCATAAAAAACAATCACCCTTATCATAAATAATTTATTAAAAATTTTGTATAATATTCAAATTTTTAATAAGGGATGAGAGTGGCTAACGCAAAACAAATTGAAGAATTAAAAGAGGCTTTAGTTGTAAGAAAAGCACTTATTACAAAAAATATTGAGGGTAGTAGAGAGAGTATTGATTCTTTAAAAAATTCTGAGTGCAAAGATGATTATGATTTTGCAGAGGTTTCAAGTGATAGTTTTAAAGAAGGGATTATCGCTAATCAACAAATTAAAGAGTTAAAAGAGATTGAAGACGCCTTAAAAAGAATAGAAAAAGGTAAATATGGTATTTGTGAAATGTGTGATGAGTCTATTGCTATAGGAAGACTTAGAGCAAAACCTTTCGCAAAGTTTTGTACACCTTGTAGAGAAATATATGAGGTAGAACAACAATAAAGGATAAGTTGTGGGACTTAAAAAATATATATTATTTTCAATTTTATTAATAGTTTTAGTTTTTGGTTATGTTTTTAGTATTGAAGCAGGTGAATATAAGGTTACTGTTTTAGATATTTCAATTACACTACCAGTTGCAATATGGGTTATTTTACCATTATTAATACTTTTTATTGGAAGTGTAGCTCATATAATGTTTTATGGTTTTAAAAGTTATTTAAAATATAGATCAATAACTAAAGATGAAGAGAATATTTCTGAGAGTATTAAATCATATCTTTTACAAAAAAGTGATAAAACTACTTATAAAACTAAAGCGTTTAAAGATATTTCAAATATTTTATCTCAAATTAATTTTGATGTAAAAGATAATGCTTTTACAACTTCAAATGAAGAGATAAATAAAATAGTTTCACAAATCAAAGATATTAAATCAGGTATTTATGTACAAGATAAGAGTTTAAAACTAGAACCAAATTCTTCATTAGCTCACAAAAACCTATTAAATAGATTAAATAGTGAAATAGACTTTTGTTTAGAAGTTATAAAAAAACCAATGAATTATTCAAGTGATGCATTAAAATTAGCTTTTTTAAATATTGTTGAACAAAAAAGTATGACAACTGTTAAAAAACTTTATGAAAATGTATCTTTAGATAAAGAAATGGCAGAAAAACTTTTTGAAAAAAGTGCTAAAAACCCTGAATTTTCGCTTTCAAATGAAGAAATTATTAAGATTACTAAGAATTTAGATTATGATAAATTAGATTATATTAATTTAGCAAAATTATTTAAAAATAGTTTTACTCCTGATGATTTAATTTCACTATTTGAAGAACTTTCAAAAGAAGTAGAAAGTAGTGTTGATGCTTATTTTTATATTCTTTTTGAATTTGAAATGATTGATAGAATTAGAGAATTATTAACTACTTATACAAATGATGATTTTCCAGCATTTAGAGCACTAATCCAGTTAAAAGATTCTGGAAAACACTACTCTTTAGAAAGTCTTTGTTACAAAAACTAATGGAAAAAAAGATTGATTTTAGCCAACCCTTAATGGTGTTGGCTCCCCTTGCTGGATACACTGATTTACCTTTTAGAAGTGTTGTTAAAAAATTTGGTGCTGATATAACAATTTCTGAAATGATTTCTTCAAATGCTTTAGTATATAAGTCTGAAAAGACTTTAAAAATGATTGAAAAATCGCCTAGTGAAGATCCCTATATTGTTCAAATTGCTGGAAATAAACCTGAACTTGTAAGAGATGCAGTTTTAATTTTAAATGAAATAGATGGAATTGATGGGATTGATTTAAACTGTGGATGTCCTGCTCCAAAAGTTTTTAATCATGGTTCAGGTTCTAATTTACTCGGGGATTTAAAAAAACTTGAAGAGATTTTAAGTACAGTAAAAAAATATAATAAAAAGCAATATACAACTGCAAAAGTTAGGCTTGGAGTTAATGAAAAAATTCCAGTTGAAATTGGAAAGGCAGTTGAAGCTTGTGGAGTTGATTTTGTTTCTGTTCATGGAAGAACAAGAGCAGGAAAATATAAAGCTCCTGTTGATTATGATGCTATTAAATTAATGAAAGAATCTATTAAAATTCCTGTTATTGCAAATGGTGATATTAAAGACTATGCTAAAGCAAAAGAGGTTTTAGAATATACTAAAGCAAATGGAGTTATGATAGGTAGAGGTGCTATTGGTAAACCTTGGGTTTTCTATCAATTAAAACATGGGGTAGAAGATATAAGTGAAGAGATAAAAAAAGAGATTATTTTAGAACATTATGATGCTGTTATTAGATTTCATGGAGAACATGGCGCAGTTATGTTTAGAAAATTACTTCATTCTTACTCTAAAGGCTACAGAGGTGCTAATGAATTTAGAGATGTGGTTAATAGAGTTTCTGATATACATATTATGAGAGATTTAATCGAAAGCTTTTTTTAATGAATTTTAAACAGATATTTAGATAAAATATTTTACTTTTAGAAAAAGGAAATATTTGTCTGAATATTATTATGAATTAACAATTAATCCCCAAAATAATTATGAACTATTTTTAGAACTATTATCAGCTTTAACAAATGAAGCTATTGAAGAGTGTGAAGATGGCACTTTAATAGCAAGAAGTGAAGAGGATTTAAGTGATGTTGAATTTGGTATTTTAGAATTTGCTAAAAGATTAAATATAAACTGCACTACTACTTGTATAAAAAAAGAAAATCAAGACTGGATTGAAAATTATAAAAAAAGTGTAAAATCAGTAGAGGTTGGAAGCTTTTTTATTAGACCTTCATGGGAAGAAAAAAAAGAAGATAAAATTGATATTATTATTGATCCTGCTTTATCTTTTGGTTCTGGTCACCATGAAACAACTTCTTCTTGTATATTAGCAATTGATCAATTTGTAAAAAAAGATAATGAAGTTCTAGATGTTGGGTGTGGAAGTGGTATTTTATCAATAGCTGCTGCTAAACTTGGTTGTGGTGTTGATATTTGTGATACAGACGAAGTTTGTATAAATGATACAATAGAAAATTTTAAATTAAATAATGCTACTTTTAATAATAGCTGGATTGGCTCAGCAAATAAAGCAACAAAACAGTATGATGTGGTAATTGCAAATATTGTTGCTGATGTTTTAGTAATGATTCATAAAGATTTAAAAAAATGCTTAAAAGATGGTGGTATTTTAATAGTATCAGGAATTTTAGATAAACATCTTGATAGGGTATTATCAAAATTTAAAGATTTAAAAGAGTTGGAAGTTATTCATAAAAATGAATGGGTAACTGTAGTATTCTCTAAATAATAAAGGAGTTTTATTTTATGTCAAAGAAACAACAGAATAACAATGATAATGGAAAAGGTAATAACTTTTTTAATAATAATCCATTATTAGTTTTTGTTCTATTTTCTGTAATTACAATTTTTGCTTTTAAAGCAATCTTTCCTGAAGGAGAGATGGGAAGTAGTTCAAATTCTAATATCGCAGCTTATGGGAAAACAAAAAATAAAACAGTTGCATATTCTGAATTAAAACAATTAATTGCAAATGCACAGATTGAATATGTAGGTATTGGAAATACTCAAATAAAAGCTGTTTCAAAAGCATCAAGTGGTGAAATTACTACTTATACTGCAAGAAGAGTAATTCCTGATGATACACTAATTCCTCTTTTAGAAAAAAGTAAAATTGGTTATGGTGGAATTAATGAAGAAAATCTTTTAGCAGATATTCTTTTTGGATGGGTTTTACCTATTTTTATCTTTTTTGCAATTTGGATGTTCCTAGCTAGAAGAATGTCAAAGTCTATGGGTGGAGGTTCAGGAGGTATTCTTGGAATAGGAAGCTCTAAAAAGATGATTAATTCTGAAAAGCCAAAAGTTAAATTTGATGATATGGCTGGAAATAAGGAAGCAAAAGAAGAAGTTCAAGAAGTAGTTGATTTTTTAAGTAATCCTGATAGATATGTAAAACTTGGAGCTCAAATTCCAAAAGGTGTTTTATTAGTAGGACCTCCAGGTACAGGTAAAACTTTACTTGCAAAAGCAGTTGCTGGTGAAGCAGATGTTCAGTTCTTATCAGTTTCTGGTTCATCTTTTATTGAGATGTTTGTGGGAGTAGGTGCTAGTAGAGTAAGAGACTTATTTGAACAAGCAAAAAAAGTAGCTCCTGCTATTATTTTTATTGATGAGATTGATGCAATTGGAAAAAGTAGAGCAAGTGGTGGACCAATGGGTGGTAATGATGAAAGGGAACAAACTTTAAATCAATTACTTGCTGAAATGGATGGTTTCTCAACTGAAGCAGCACCTGTTATTGTTTTAGCTGCAACAAATAGACCAGAAGTTCTAGACCCAGCACTACTAAGACCAGGAAGATTTGATAGACAAGTTTTAGTTGATAAACCAGATTTTGAAGGTAGAGTTGAAATCTTAAAAGTTCATATTAAAGATGTAAAACTTGCAAAAGATGTTGATTTAGAAGAAGTTGCTAGAATGACTGCTGGACTTGCAGGGGCTGATTTAGCAAATATTGTAAATGAAGCAGCATTACTTGCTGGAAGGGCAAGTAAAGAGGAAGTTCAAGCTTGTGATTTTAAAGAATCAGTTGAAAGACAAATTGCTGGTTTAGAGAAAAAATCAAGAAGAATTTCACCAAAAGAGCGAAAAATTGTTGCTTATCATGAATCTGGACATGCTTTAATTGCTGAAATTACAAAAGGTGCTAAAAAAGTAAATAAAGTATCTATTGTTCCAAGAGGACTTGCTGCTTTAGGATATACTTTAAATACGCCAGAAGAAAATAAATATTTAATGCAAAAGCATGAATTAATAGCAGAAGTTGATACATTATTAGGTGGAAGAGCTGCTGAAGAGGTATTTATTGGTGAAATTAGTACTGGTGCAGGAAATGACCTAGAAAGAGCAACTGATATTGTAAAAGCTATGGCTTCTATGTATGGTATGAGTGATATTGCTGGTCTTATGGTTTTAGAAAGAAGACAAAATCAATTTTTAGGTGGACAAACACATAAAGATTTTTCTGATGAGATGGCTAAAAATTTAGATGAACATGTTAAAAAAGTTCTAAATGAAAGATATGAAGTTGTAAAACAAGCTTTAAAAGATAATAATGATGCAATTGAAAAAATGACTGCTGAGTTATTGGAAATAGAAGTTATCACTGGTCAAAGAGTTAGAGAAATTATTATTGAAAATGGTGGAAAAGTATTTGAAGAAGAAGATTTACATTCAGATGCAATTAAACCAGAAGATAAGACAACTACTCCAGTAGAAACTAGTGAAGACAACACTACTGAAGAAGAGAGTTTAGAAACAAATACTAATGAAACTTCTGAAGTTAAAGAAGAAAAAAGAGACTAAAAATGTTTGATAAATATATATTAAAGCAGGGGCAAAAAGTGGTTTTTTCACTTTTTGCTTTTGCTATTTTTTTTGGGTTAATTGATTTTGAATTTATTTCAACACTTCTTTTTTTGATTTTTATTTTATCTTTATATATTTTTAGAAATAAAAAAATTAAAGTTGATAATGATGCTTTATTTATCTCACCTGTTAGTGGAAGAATTGAAGCAATAGATTTTAATGATACTCACAAATTTATATATATTAATGTCTCTTTATTTGATGAGTCTTTTTTTATCTCTCCTGAAACCTCACAAATAGAAGTTATTGAACATAGAAAGGGACTAAATCTCTCTTTTGATGATAGAAAATCAAAAGATTTAAATGAAAAACTACATTTAAAAACTGAAAATTCACAACTTGAATTAATCTCATCTTTTTCTACAAATAATATTTCTACTTTACCACAAAAGAATTACCAAATTGGTCAATTTATCACTTTATTTACTCAAGGTGAAGTAATTATAAAAATAAAAAAAGATTTTAATTTAGATTTAAAAATAGCAGATCGCCTAAAAATAGGACAAGTTTTACTAAAAAAATAAATAAAAAAATAATATATATTATTTTTTTATTTTTATTTGTATATAATTCCTTAATAAAAAAAAAGGCATTATATATCTATGAAAAAAATATTATTATTCTTAATCTTAAATTACTGTTTACTTTTTTCAAATTCAATTATATTGAACTTAGATACGGCAATAGATATTGCACTAAAAAATAATGAACAAAAAAAGATTTCAAAACTAGCTTTTGAAATTGCTAATGCACAATATAATCAAGCTTTAAGTGCCAATTATCCCACTTTAGATTTAGATTTTATAGCAACTAGAAGAGATGAAGCTATTAATATGAATATAAAAGGAGAAATTCCTTTATCTGATGAAATTTCAAAAGGTATAATTTTTTCAAATGCTTTAAATCAAACAGGTAATGTAGCAATGGCTCAAAATATAGCAAATTCTGCATCTTTAAATCAAAGTTTATCAATAGATTCAAATTTTGAACTAATAAATAGAGATAATTCTTTAATAAAATTAGAATTAAAATATCCAATTTATACGGGTGGAAAAATCCAATCTATAATAAATCAAGCAAAATTAAATAAACAAATAAAATCTCAAGAGATAAATTTACAAGATGATGAAATAATATTTTTAGTTAAACAGATATATTATGGACATATTTTAGCAAAGCAGATTTATAAAACTATGCAAAACTCTTATATAAAAATGTTAGCTATAAAAGATTTAACAAAAAGACTTTATAAAAATGAATCTTTAAATATTAAAAAAACAGATTTTTTAAAGACAAATATTACAGTTACTTTAATGAAAGTAAAACTTGAAGAATATAAATCAAATATACAACTAACTAAAAATGCTTTAAAAAATATTTTAGCAATTGATTATACAGATGATATAAAAATTATTGAAGATAGTCTTAGTATAGACAATTTAGATAATTATTTAAATAAAGATATAAATAGTTTATATAAAGAAGCTTTATTAAGTAATCCAATAACAAATAAAATAAATTTGGCTTTAAAAGTTCAAAATGAAAAAATACAAGAAGTAAAAAGTCAATATTTTCCTACTATTGCACTTTTTGCAAGTACTACAAAAATAAAAAGTAGTGAAACAAATGGTTTATATACTGATGAAAATAAAAATAATTGGTTAGTGGGAATAAATGCAAATATAAATATCTTTAGTGGTTTTAAAAATGAATATGAGATTTTAGAGCAAAAATTAAATAAAAAGAAGATGCAATCAACTAAAAAACTTATTAATGACTCTATTATTTTAAATTTGCAAAATGCATTGGTTAAAAGTAATGAAATCTTTACTAGTATAAATAATTATAAACAAGCAAACTTTGAAGCAATAACTCATAGAGATTTAAATTTAAAAGCTTATAAAATAGATATGGTTGATACTAAAGAGATGATTGAATCTCAAGTTATTCAAACAAAAACTGAAGTATTATATTATAATTCATTATATGATTATATTATTTCAGAAGCTTTAATTGATAAATTACTAAGTAGAAAATAAAATGAAAAAATTAATAATTCTCTGTATATTGATACTTTGCTTAAATGCAAAAGAATATAGACATATCTCAACTTTTGGATTTCTTTCAAATGGAACTTCATTGCAAAACTTTAAAGATGGACAAGTTGCTTTTTCTTTATGGATTGAAGAGTTAGCTTCTTTATATGATAGTAAATTAGATGTTGAGTATTATACAGATAAAAATGATATTCTTCATGAATTTACAACTAAAAATTTTTTAGATATGATTGTAATTCCTGTACCTTTTTATTTTGAAAATAAAAAACAAATTGATGAAATTTCAGATGACTTTTGGTCTGTTTCTATAAATGATAAAAAATATATTAAATATATTTTAATTGCTAGAAAAGAATTAAATGCAAAAAGTTTTAAAGATTTAAAAGATAAAAAGATTATTCTTAATGAAGAAAATAATATTTCTGAAACTTGGTTAGATAAACAAAGTATTATTTATAATAATAAAAGATATAAAGATGTGGTAAGAGAAGAGTTTTATGAAAAAAAAGAATCAACTATTCTTTTAAGGGTATTTTTTGGAAAAAGTGATTTTGGTGTAATTAGTGAAAATGTCTGGGATACTATGCTTGAATTAAATCCTGCTATAAAAAATAGAGTTGATATAGTTGCAAGTTCTAAAAAAGAGCATTTCCCTTTTATAGGTTTTTTTAAAAAAGAATCTAATAAAGATATACGTGAAATTTTTTTTAATATTGCTTCAGATTTAAAGCAATTTCCAAAAAGTGAACAAATAATGGATCTTTTAAAATTTGATGCAGTTTTTAAAATAGAAAAAGATAGCTTACAGAATTTAGAAAAGTTTTATAATGAGTATTATGATTTAAGAAAAAGAGTAGATAATGTTAATTCTTTTTAAAAATAAAATATTTGGAAAAATCTTTTTTTTACTCTTTTCTTCTATACTTTTTGTATTATGTATTTTTTTTATATTAACCTTAAATCTTCAGAAAAAATCAATTTTGGATTCTTTACTATCAAAAGCAAAAACAATGGCAGAAGCTATAGTTTTTGTAAAGAAAGACTCTTTTATTGTGGATGATGAAGCAACAATTTTAGAGTTTGTTTATTCTTTTGTAAATAAAAATGATAAAGTGAAAACTTTAATTATTACAAAAAGCAATAATTCAAGCTTAGTTGTTAGTAATAAAAACTGGGAAGTGATTAATAAGTTGCCTTCTTCTTATAAACAACTTCAAAAAGAAGAAAACCCATATGCAATAGCCACTTCTTTATTTATTAAACAAAAAGTTTTTATGTATAACTATACTATTTCTTTTTCAGGTATTACTTGGGGAAATTTACATTTGGAATTATCTTTAAATGACTATAATAATAAAATTGCTTTTATGTATAAACAGTTTTTATACTTAATAATTTTATTCTTATTTTCAACTATCGCTATTTCTTTTTTTATTGCAAAACTTTTTTCAAGACCTATTATAAAACTAAATAATGTTTCTAAAGAAATAGCAAAAGGAAATTTATTTGCCAGAAGTGATATAATAGGTAATGATGAAATAGGTACTTTATCAAAAACCTTTAATAAAATGATTGAGAATTTACAACTTTCACAAAAGCAATTAAAAGAATCTCACGAAGAGTTAGAACAAAGAGTAATACAAAGAACCCAAGAGTTAAATAAAGTAAATAAATCTTTACAATTAAAATCAATACAATTAAAAGAATTAAATGATAACTTAGAAGATAGAGTAAAAGAAGAAATTTTAAAACAAAAAGAACAAGAGCAGATATTAATTCAGCAATCAAGGCTTGCAGCAATGGGTGAAATGATAGGAAATATTGCCCATCAATGGAGACAACCTTTAAATGCTTTAAGCTTACTAATCCAAAATATATATTTTTCATATAAGATGGAAAGTTTAGATGATGAATTTATGCAAAGGTCATTAGATAAAGCCAATTTATTAACAAAAAATATGTCAAAAACAATTGATGATTTTAGAAATTTTTTCAGACCAAATAAATCAAAAGAACTTTTTGAAGTTAATAGTTTTATTTTAAAAAGTATTTATTTAGTAGAGTCCTCTTTTGAACATAATAATATTCAAATTGATTTTATTCAATCTAATCCTATTCAAATAGAGGGCTTTCCAAATGAATTTTCTCAAGTTGTTTTAAATATTTTATCAAATGCAAAAGATGCTTTGATTGAAAAGAAAATTGCAAATGCAAAAGTTATTATAAAAATAGTTTTACAAAATGAATTAATAAATGTTATAATTGAAAATAATGCAGGTCAAATACCTGAGGAAATTTTAGAAAAAATTTATGAGCCTTATTTTACCACTAAAGAAGAGGGTAAAGGAACAGGTATTGGTCTTTATATGTCTAAGACAATTATAGAAAATAATATGAATGGTAAATTATTTTCTAAAAATATTGATGATGGAGTACAATTTATAATTCAAATACCAAAAGCTTAATAATTAATCAAGGATTAAAAATGAATTTTGAAAATTTATTAAAAATCAAAGTTTTATATGTGGAAGATGATAAAAACACAAGAGAAGAAATAAAATATTTTTTAGAAAAAAGAGTTGAAAAATTATATTTAGCAGAAAATGGAGAAGAAGGATTTAACCTTTATAAAGAAGTTAATCCAGATATAATTATTACTGATTTACAAATGCCAAAGCTTTCTGGTATAGAAATGTCGAAATTAATAAGAAAAGAAAATAGCAATATACCTATTATTATAACAACTGCATTTAATGATTTAAATTATCTTTTTGAAGGGATAAATATTGGTGTTACTAGTTATTTAACAAAACCTTTAAATCTTAAACTTTTAATTGAAAGTCTTATTTCTATTTCCAAAAATATCTTTTTAGAAATAGAAAATAAAGAGATTTTTAATACTTTAAAACAGTATAAAGATATAGTTGATGAAAGTGCAATTGTTTCAAAAACTAACTTAGAAGGAATTATTACTTATATAAATGAACCTTTTGAAAAGATTTCTGGATATAAAAAAGAAGAACTAATAGGCCAATCTCATAATATTATAAGACATCCAGATGTTGAAAAAAGTTTTTTTACAAATATTTGGCACTTAATAAAAGATGAAAAAAAATCTTGGCAAGGTAAAATAAAAAATATTTCAAAAGATGGCTATGCTTATTATTTAGATATTTTAATAAAACCAATTTTAGATTTAAATGGTGAAGTAATAGAGTATATCTCTTTAGCAAATGATATTACATATTTTGAAGAGACTAAAGAGTATTTTAAAGAACAAACAATAAAAAAATCTTTAGATTTAAGTGAATCAGTTAATATTTTAAATCAATATAAAGATGCAATTAATGAAAGCAATATGATTATAAGGTTAAATACGCAAAGAGTTATTACATATGTAAATGATTCTTTTGCAAGTGAAACAGGCTTTAAAAAAGAGGACTTAATATATAAACCCTATTCAATTTTAAAACAACCTACTTTAAATCAAAAAGAGTATGAAGAAAAAGTTGAAAATATTTTTTCAAGTAAAGGTTGGCGAGGTCAAATTACAAATGAGACAAAAAGTGGAAAATTACTTCACTGTGATGTGGTAACTTTCCCTTTAAAAAATCTAAAAGGTGAAATAATTGAATATCTTGGAATTAGACATAATATTACTGAAATTGTAAATTTACATGAAGAGTTAGAAGAAACTCAAAGAGAAATAATTTATAAACTAGGTGATATAGGAGAAAGTAGAAGTCAAGAAACAGGTAATCATGTAAAAAGAGTTGCTGAATATTCAAAATTAATTGCTATAAAATTAAATATGTCAAGTGATGAGATTTCTACAATTTTTACTGCTTCTCCTATGCATGATATTGGAAAAGTAGGTATACCTGATGCTATATTAAATAAGCCTTCAAAACTTAATGAAGAAGAATGGGAAATAATGAAAACCCACTCAGAAATTGGTTATGAGATTTTAAAAACTTCAACTAGACCTATACTTCAAGCAGCAGCTATAATCTCTTATACTCACCATGAAAAATGGGATGGTACAGGGTATCCAAAAGGTTTAAAAGGTGAAGATATACATATATATGGAAGAATTACTGCACTTGCAGATGTTTTTGATGCTTTAGGAAGTAATAGAACATATAAAAAGGCTTGGCCTCTTGAAGATATATTAGCTTTATTTAAAGAACAAAAAGGGAAACATTTTGATCCTAAATTAGTTGATTTATTTATGGATAATTTGGATGAGTTTTTAACAATAAGAAATAAATTTAAGGATTAATTATGTTAGAGTTTTCAAAAGAGTTGTTTAATGATATAAGTGTTTTATATGTTGAAGATGACCAAATGACCCTTGATGAGATAGAATTTTTTTTAAAAAGATATGTAAAAAATCTTTATATTGCAAAAAATGGTCAAGAAGGTTTAGAACTTTTTAAAAAATATAAACCAAATATTATTATAACTGATATTCAAATGCCTATAATGAATGGCTTAGTTATGGCTGAGAAGATTTTTGAAATAGACCCTAGCATACCAATTGTTGTAACAACTGCTTTTAGTGAAAGTGATTATATTATTAAAGCTATAGAATTAGGAATTGATAAATATATTTTAAAACCTTTAAATATGCAAGAATTATTAGCAATAATTCATAAAAGTTTATATTTAGAAAAACTACAAAAAGAAAATAGCAATTATGAAGATTATATACATTTTATTTTAGATAGTAATCCTACTTTTATGTTTATTATGCACTCAAATGAAATAGAGTATGTAAATAAAAAACTTTTAAATCTATTAGGTTTAGATAATATTGAATCTTTAAAAAATCAACTGAAAAATAATAATAATTTAGTAGAGTTTGGTGAAGATATTAATATGTCAAATTGGTTAGAATATATAAGTGCTAATAGTCATAAAAGACATTTAGTTAAATTAAAAAATACAAAAAATAATAAATTCTTTCAAAGAGAATTTTATATTAGTTATCGATATTTTAAAAATATGGATAAAAGTGTATTTATCTTTATTGATAAAAATGAGGAAAAACTTGAACAAATAAATAATGTAACTTTAAAACTTATTAAAAATTTAGAAGTAGGTATTTCAAATGAATTTTTAATGGATGAACTAAAAAAAATATTAGATATTTCTACTAGAAGTTAATATGAAAAATTTAACTATTAAAATAAAACTTATTTTACTATTTATTTTAATTAAAGTAATCCCATTATTGTTTATTGCTTATATTGCTTTTCAAGGAGTTATAAAATTAGATAATTATTTTTCTGATAGTACAAAAAAACTATTTTTAGAAAATAAAGAAATTATTTCAAACACTGCAAATAAAGCTATTGATGATAGTATTAAAATGTTAGATAAAAAATCTCAGCTTTCTTTAGAGCGACTTTCATATGAAATAGCAAAAAATGTGGCTAATTTTTTATATCAAAGAGATGAAGATATTTTATTTTTATCAAAACTAAATCTAAATCAAAAAATAATAGAAGATTTTTATAATAGTAAACAAAGGGAAGTAATAGAGCATGGGAAATACTATTATGATGAAAAAAGCTTAAGCTGGAAAGTAAATGAGAGTATAAAAAGTTTAAAAAGAGAAAAGACAAATGCGTTATTAAAAGATAATGAAAAAGAGTTTAATTATACAGACCCAATAAATTTAAAAAGAAGAGTAATACCAATATATAAAGAGATAACATATTTTGATTTAAAAGGTCAAGAGATATATAAGATTTCACAAATAGATAAAAAGTTAAAAGATATATCAAAAAAGACAAATACATATGTAAACTCAGAAGAGTATTATAAAGAGATAAAGAAGCTAAAAAAAGAAGAGATATATGTAAGCGATGTAATAGGGGAGAGTTTAAAAACAAAAATAATAGGGAGATTTACAAAAGAGAGTGCAAAAAAAGCAGGAATAGAGTTTGAACCAGAGAGATATGCCTATGCAGGGAAAGAGAATCCAGTAGGAAAAGAGTTTGAAGGGATAGTAAGATTTGTAACACCAGTGTATAAAGCAGAAAAGAAAGTAGGATATGTAAGTGTGGCATTGGACCATAAACATATAATGCAATTTACAGATACAGTGGATCCAACAGGAAAAAATCCAGTACAAGATATAGCAGATGCAAGCGTAGGGAATTATGCTTTTATGTGGGATTATGAAGGAAAAAATATCTCTCATCCAAGAGACTATTCAATCTTAGGATATAACCCCAAGACGGGGGAAAAAAATATGCCCTGGCTAAGTAGTGATGTGGCAGAGAAATTTTATAATTCAAAAAAAGATATAAATGAGTTTTTAAAAGATTATCCACAATTTGAAGAACAAAGCTTAGAGAAAAAACCAAATATAAAGCAGATAAAAGAAGAGGGGAATGTAGGATTAGATTGTCGATATTTAAATTTTGCACCTCAATGTCAAGGGTGGATGCAAGTAACAGAAAATGGAGGATATGGTTCTTTTATAATATATTGGAGCAAGGTATGGAAACTAACAACTGCCGCAGCAATCCCATATTATACAGGGAAGTATGCAAATAGTAAAAGAGGTTTTGGATTTGTAACAATTGGTGCAAATGTTGATGAATTTCATGCAGCTGCAAATGAGACTAAAAAAAATGTAGATGAAATACTTCTTATTCAAACAGAAAGTATGCATAAGAGTTTAGAAAAAAATAAAAATGAAATAGATAAATTTGTTGTTCAAATGTTAAATGAACTTACAATAACTACTGCAATAATGATTATACTAGTAATAATTATTGCTTTATGGATGTCTAATTATATAAGTAAAAAAATAGAGTCTTTACTTTTAGGTACTAAAATGTTTGCTGAAAATAAATTAGATTATAGAATAGAAGTACATTCAAATGATGAAATAGGGCAACTTGAAAAATCATTTAATGATATGGCAATAAAAATAGAAGAACTAATAAAAGAACAAAAAAGTTTAAATGAAACTTTAGAAACTAGAGTTCAAAAAGAGATAAAAAAACAAAGAGAACAAGAACAATTACTTATTCAACAAAGTAAGTTAGCTGCAATGGGTGAAATGATAGGAAATATTGCCCATCAATGGAGACAACCTTTAAATGCTTTAGGTTTAGTTATGCAAAATATTGAATTTACATATAAAATGGGTGAATTAGATGATGCATATTTAGAAAAAGCCATTAAAAAAACAAATAACTTAACTTCAAATATGTCAAAAACAATAGATGATTTTAGAAACTTTTTTAAACCAAATAAAACAAAAGACTATTTTAATTTAAATGAGACTTTAGAAAAAACAATTTCTTTAGTAGATTCAACTTTTGAAAACTATAATATAGAAATTATTAAAGAATTTAATAAAGAAGAGATAGAAATATATGGATTTGCAAGCGAATTTTCACAAAGTGTTTTAAATATTTTAACAAATGCAAAAGATGCAATTATAGAAAATAATAAAAAAGAAAGGAAAATAACTGTAAGAACATATACTTGCGATAAAAAATCTATAATTGAAATAGAAGATAATGCTGGCGGAATAAAAGAAAATATAATTGAAAAAATCTTTGAACCTTATTTTACTACCAAAGAGGAAGGAAGGGGAACAGGTATTGGGTTGTATATGACTAAAACAATTATTGAAAATAGTATGAATGGTAAAATATTTGTAAAAAATATAAAAAATGGTGCTAATTTTACTATTGAGATATAATTTTATTTTAAAATTAATAATAAAAGTGCTAAACTATTTTACAAAAATAAAAAGAGTATATGTTGAAAAAAATCAATAAAGAACTATTATCTAATATAACAGTATTATATGTTGAAGACGAAACTATGATTAGAGAAGAAGTTTCTTTTTTCTTTAAGAAATATATAAAAAATTTTTATTGTGCTACAAATGGTCTTGAAGGGATAAAACTTTTTAATGAAGTAAATCCTGATATTATAATTACAGATATTCAAATGCCTAAGATGAATGGCTTAGATATGATAAAAGAGTTAAATACAAATGTTCCTGTAATTATTACTACTGCATATTCAGATATAGAATACTTTTTAAAAGCAATAGAATTAAAAGTTCAAAAATTTGTAATTAAGCCACTTGATTTAATAGAGTTAGTTAGTAGTATACAAGATTGTATTATTACAAATAATTTGCAAGATAAGTTTTTTGAAAAAGAGAGTTTATTAAAAATTATAAATGAAAATGTATTATTGTCAATTGCCGATAAAAATGGAACAATAATTGATGTAAGTAGTGCTTTTTGTGATTTTACAGGCTTCTCAAAAGGTGAGTTAGTTGGACAAAAACACAATCTTTTAAAACATGAAGATACTAGTGATGAGTTTTATAAAAATATGTGGCAAACAATTTTATCTGGAAAAATTTTTGAATCAGAAATTAAAAATAAAAAGAGAAATGGTGAAGCTTATATTGCAAATTTAACTATTAGTCCTGTTTTTAAAGATGGTGAAATAGTTAGTTTTACTACAATTACACAAGATATTACAAGTAAAAAAAGATTAGAACAATTAACAATTGAAGATGATTTAACAAAACTTTATAATAGACGACATTTTAATACTGTTTTAGAAGCTGAAATAAAAAGAATAAGAAGAGAGAAGTCATTTTTATCTTTTTTAATAGTTGATATAGATTATTTTAAAAAGTTTAATGATATGTATGGACATCCTAAAGGGGATCAAATACTAAAAAATGTAGCAAATATTTTAAAAAAATGTGTAAATAGACCAACAGATTATATTTTTAGATTAGGTGGAGAAGAGTTTGGGGTATTATTTTCTGGCTTAGATATAGAACAATCAATGGATTTTTCTAAAAGAATAGTTGAAGCTATTTATGAAGAGCAAATAGAACATTTAGGAAATGAAATACATGGAGTAATCACAATTTCTGCTGGGCTTTTGGTTCATTCTTATCATTATATTGAAGATGATGAAAAAGTCTATAAATATTCAGATGATGCTTTATATGAAGCAAAACATGCTGGAAAAAATAGAGTTGTTTTATCAAAAAAATCAAAATAACTCTTGACAAATAAAAATTTATTAATTATAATTGAACAAATTTATGGGAGAGTAAAATGAAAATATTCGATTTTTTTAATAATCAATTCATCAAAAGTGTTAATACTCTTCTTCTGCTTACAAAATCACTCTAATATTTACACAATATACAATTAATCATCACGTTTACAAATAACTGTTTTTTTTCTTTATAGAAAAATAGATATAATAATGTACTTTTTAAAGGGTAAAATCATGGATAAAAATAGAATTATAGTATTTGATACTACATTAAGAGATGGAGAACAAAGTCCAGGCTGTTCAATGAACACTGAAGAGAAAATCAAAGTTGCTAAGCAGTTAGAAAAATTAGGAGTTGATGTTATTGAAGCAGGATTTGCAGCAGCTAGTCCAGGGGATTTTGATGCTGTAAGTAGAATTGCTGAGCAAATTGAAAAATCATCAATTTGTTCATTAAGTAGAGCAGTTGAAAATGATATTAAACAAGCTGGATTAGCAGTTCAAAGAGCTAAAATGCATAGAATTCACACTTTTATTGCAACAAGTCCTATTCATATGAAATATAAATTAAAGATGAGTGAAGAAGAGGTAATAAAAAGAGCAATTCATGCAGTAGAGTATGCAAAAACTTTTGTTGATGATGTTGAGTTTTCTTTAGAAGATGCAGGAAGAAGTGAAATTTCTTTTATGAAAGAAGTTATGGATGCAGTAATTAGTGCAGGTGCTAGAACTATTAACTTACCAGATACAGTTGGATACAGATTACCAACAGAATTAGGTGCAATGGTAAAAGAATTAAGTGATTTTGCTGGAAATAGAGCAATTATTTCTGTACATAATCATAATGACTTAGGATTAGCAACAGCAAATACTTTAGCAGCAGTAGCAAATGGAGCTAGACAAATTGAAGTAACAATCAATGGTTTAGGTGAAAGAGCTGGTAACTCTGCTTTAGAAGAAGCTGTAATGGCTATAAAAACAAGACGTGATGCTTTTGGAGATTTATATACAAATATAAATACAAAAGAGATTTATGCTACTTCTAGATTAGTTGCAACTATTACAGGAGTTGAACCACAACAAAATAAAGCAATTGTAGGTAAAAATGCATTTTCACATGAAAGTGGAATTCACCAAGATGGTGTATTAAAACATCAAGAAACATATGAAATTATGAAACCTGAAGATGTTGGTGTAATTAAAGATTCAACATTAATTTTAGGAAAACATAGTGGAAGAGCAGCTTTTAGAGATAAAATAAATCAATTAGGTTTTGATAATGTAAGCGATGAAGAATTAAACTCTTCTTTTGAAAAATTTAAAATTTTAGCTGATAAGAAAAAAGAAGTAACAGATGATGATGTAAGAATGTTAATTACAGATGAGTCTTTAAATCAAGATAAAATCTATGAATTAGTAGGATTACAAATTTCTGATTGTTCTAATGGAGTTCCAACTGCGGCAGTTAGTATAAAATATAATGATGAAATTTTAACAGATGCAAATATTGGTAATGGAACAATGGATGCAATTTTTAAAACAATTGATAGACTTACAGGATATAATGGGGAGTTACAAAATTATAATGTAACTTCAGTAACAGAGGGTAAAGATGCCCTTGCAAAAGTTACAACAAGAGTAGTTTTTGATGAAACTTCACCATCTTTTGTAGGACATGGTTTAAGTGTTGATACTATGCTTGCAACTGCAAATGCATATGTAAGTGCATTAAACTCTTATCTTTCTCAAAAACAAAGACTATTAAAAAATAAAGAACACCAAGTATAAAGCAGTTTTTACTGCTTTATAATAAAAAAATCTTTCTAAAAATAACTCAAATATGTCATTTTTTCAGCAAATAATTTGAATAATAATATTAAAATACATTTAAACTTTAGAACTAAATTCTAATAAAGGTAGGAGAAAAAAAGGGCATATGACACAATTTAATTTCTTTTTAAAGCTTTTGAGAGAGTCTTTTCGAGATTTACTTCCAATTATAGTAGTAATTTTATTCTTTCAACTAGCAATTATTCAAACAGTTCCTGAGAACTGGCTTTCAACAGCAATTGGATTAACAATTGTAGGTGTGGGGCTTGCAATATTTTTGCAAGGTTTAGAAATAGGGATTTTTCCTGTGGGAGAGGGATTAGCCCGAGAGTTTGCTAAAAATGGAACCTTTATTTGGATTTTAATTTTTGGCTTTTTAATAGGTTTTGGTACTACAATTGCTGAACCAGCACTTGCAGTTATTGCCGATAAAGCAGCTTCTATTTCTAGTGGAAGAATAGATGCTACAATGCTTAGACTTGTTGTTGCGGGTTCTGTTGGCTTTGCTATTTTATTAGGTGTATATAGAATTATAAAAGGTCACCCAATACACTTTTATATAATTGCTGGTTATATTTTAGTTGTAGGTGTTACATTTTTTGCTCCAAAAGAGATAATAGGTTTAGCTTATGACTTAGGAGGAGTTACTACTTCAACTGTAACAGTTCCTTTAGTTGCTGCACTTGGAATTGGTCTTGCAACTTCAATAAAAGGAAGAAATCCTGTTATTGATGGTTTTGGTCTTATCGCTTTTGCTTCTTTAACTCCTATGATTTTTGTACAAATATATGGTATTGCAGTTTATAACTTAGTTGATGCAAAACAAGTTAGCGAAGTAGTAGTTCATGCAACTGTATCAAATGTAGTTACAATTACTCCTTTTTCTATTCTTTCTGGAATTATTGCTGTTACAAAAGATGTTTTACCAATTTTAGTAATTATTTTATTTTTTCAATATATTGTATTAAAAAAGAAAATTAATAATTTAAAAACAGTATTTTTAGGTTTTGCTTTAGTAATTATTGGATTGTATGCATTTATTCTTGGGTTAGAAATGGGGCTTTTCTCTCTTGGTGAGACAATGGCCTATCAATTAACAAAAGGTAACTCTGTACTTGTAATTTATGCTTTTTCTTTTGCAATAGGATTTTCAACTACAATGGCAGAACCAGCTCTTATGGCTATTGCTAAAAAAGCAAAAGAGATAAGTGATGGAAAAATCAATGATTTTGCATTAAGATTATTTGTAGCACTTGGAGTTGCTATTGGTATTGCATTAGGTGCTTTTAGAATAGTTGATGGTGGACATATTCACTACTATATTATTGTGGGATATATAGTGGTTATTATACTAACTTTTTTAGCTCCTAGATATATAATTCCAATTGCATATGATAGTGGAGGAGTTACTACATCAACAGTTACTGTTCCTTTAGTAGCAGCACTTGGAATTGGACTTGCAACTAATATTGAAGGAAGAAGTGCTTTAATTGATGGTTTTGGACTTATTGCCTTTGCTTCTCTTTTTCCAATGATTACAGTGATGCTTTATGGTATTATAATTGAAAAACTTGGAGTTAAATCAGATACTGAAATTGAAGCTGCTAATATCTTAAAAGATGCTCTTGTTGATGCAGAAAATATGGATTTAGCAACTGTAAATATTGATGGAGGAAATAGAAGACACTCTTTACCTATGGATTTTAGTGCAGTTGTTATTATTGTTCCTGCTGATAAAAAAATTGATGCAATTGAAGCTGCAAGTAAAGCAGGTGCAAGTGGAGTAACTGTTTTAAAAGCAGATGGTATAGGCTTAGAAGGTATTGGGAATTTTTATAGAACTTCTTTTGAGGCAAATGATGTATTGCTTCTTTTCTTACTTCCTAGTGGAATGGTAAATAAAGTTATTAAATCAATAATTCATACACTTCATATTACAACAACAGGAAAAGGTGTCGCTTTTGCATTTCCTTTAAGTCATATGAAAGGGATTAGCTTAAATAGACATGATATTTTCACATATAGAAAAGATCATAAAAACCCTGAAAATAATTTAAAAAGTCAAGAAGATGAAGATAAATTTAATCAAGAATTAGAAAGAGAATTAAATGATACAAGTAACAACTCTTGATTTTATAACTTCAAAGATTAATACAGGTGAGCCTGTATTAATCTATTTTAGTGGCGAAATGTGCTCTGTTTGCAATGTTTTAAAACCAAAAATTCAAGAAGAAATATCTAAAAAATTTCCTAAAATAGAGCAATTTGAAGTAAAAGCAGATTTGTATAAACAAATAGCAAGCCATTTTACGGTATTTTCTATTCCAACAATATTGGTCTTTTTTGATAAAAAAGAGTTTAAAAGAGTAGGAAGAAATATTAGTATTTCTTTATTTATGCAAGAGTTAGAAAGACCATATAACCTATTTATTTAAAGAAGAGTTTTAAATGAAAAGAACTTTATTAATCTTTTTAATAGTATTTGTAGTAATGCAATTTATTAGGCCAACACAACAAAATGCAAAAACAACTAAAGAGTTGGAACTAGTAGCATCTTCTGAAGTTATGCAAATCTTTCAAACTTCTTGTTATGATTGCCACTCAAATAGCACTACTTGGCCTTGGTATTCTCAAGTAGCACCATTTTCATGGGTTATTGCTTCCCATGTGGAAAATGGAAGAACAGCATTAAACTTTTCTACTTGGCAAGAATATCCTAAAGAAAAACAAGAAGAAAAACTAAAATCAATTTATAAAAAAATATATGCTTCTATGCCTTTAGAAAGTTATACGGCTTTTCATAAAGAAGCACAATTAACAAAAGAACAAAGAGAATTTATTAGAGAATGGACAGGAGTGAGAAAATAAATTGAGACAAGAAGTTCAAGAGTTATTAGACGATAAAAAAACTTTACTTACAAAAACTTATTTTAAACTTCAAAAATTATTTGAAAAAAAATATGGTAAAAATACCCTTGTGCTTATGGAAATAGGGACTTTTTTTGAAGTTTATGAAGTAAATAATGAAACTGAACAAATAGGTAAAGCAAAAGAAATTGCAGAATTATTAAATATTCAATTAACTAGAAAAAATAAATCAATTTTAGAAAATTCACAAGAAAATCCTATTATGGCAGGTGTTCCTGCTATCTCTTTTGATAAACATCTTTCAAGAATTATTAGTGAGCAAAAATATACAGTTGTAATAATTAGACAAAAAGGTATACCTCCAAAAGTTTCTAGGTATTTAGATACTGTTATTAGTCCTGGAACAAACTTTGATTTTGTAGTTGATCAAGATGAAAATAATATAACTTCATTAATTGTTGATCAAGTAAAAGGTATTTATTTAATTGGATATAGTGCTATTGATGTAACAACAGGAAAGTGTTATTATAATGAAATTCATGGGACAAGCGAAGATAAATTTTATGCATTAGATGAAGTATTTAATTATATGAATATGCATAAAACAAATGAAGTTGTAGTAACTTTTGCAGATAAAAATATAAATCAAAAAGAGTTTATTGATTATTTAGAGTTAAATTTAAAAACTTTTCATATTGGAACTTTTAGACCAAAAATAAATTATCAAAATGAACTTTTTAAAAATGTATTTAATATTCAATCTTTACTTACTTCAATAGAACATCTTGATATGGAAAGAGTACCTTTATGTAGCGAATCACTTGCTATTTTAATTGACTTTGTAATAGGTCATGATTCAAATATTGTTCAAAAATTATCTCCTCCAATAAAATTAGATATTTCAAAATATATATATCTAGGCAATAATGCTCTTGAACAATTAAATATAATAGAAACTTCTCATAATCCAAGTTTAATAAAGCTTATTAATAATACTTCAACTGCAATGGGAAAAAGACTTTTAAAAGAAAGACTTACTCATCCTGTAAAAGATAGTAAAGAGTTATTAAGAAGATATGCTTTATCAAAAGAGTTATATGATTATCACACTCCAATAGAAAATGAATTAGCAAATATTTATGATATAGAAAGACTTACAAGAAGAATAAAACTTACAAGATTACATCCTTTTGAATTAAACTATTTATATGATTCTTTATTAAGTATTAAAGAGGTTGTAAAATTTATGGAAAACTATAAGTTTTTTACACCTCCTTGTAGCTCTGAAGAGTTACAACTTTTTATTGATTCTATAGATTCTACTTTTGATTTAAATGTTTCTGGTAGATATATGTTAAAAGATGTGGAAGCAAATATGGTTTGTGAGGGGATAAATGTTCAAATTGATGAATTAAATAAAGAAAATGAAATACTTTATTCTAAACTTGAACGATTAAAAGCACATATTTTAACTTATTTAAAAAGTGATGATGAAAATCAAGTAAGTATAAATAGGCTTGATAAAGAAGGATTTTATTTAGGTATTACAAAAAATAGATTTAATTTAATAAAAGATGAGTTATTAAATTCTCATATAATTATTGATGATGAATTATTACTTGTAAAGGATTTTAGTTTTAAAGTACAAACAACAAATGTAAAAATTTCTTGTTGCTTAACAGAGAGTGTATCTGATAAATACGTACATAACTTAAGAAAGATTATAGAATTAAATAAACTTGTATTTAAAGAAAAACTTATAGAATTTGAAAAGAAATTTGCTTTTCTTTTAGAAGAACTTGTACAATTTATTGCTGAAATTGACTTAACGGTATCAAATATAAAAACAGCAAAAAAATATAATTATACTTGCCCTAAAATAGTAAAAACAAAAGATGATGAAAACTTTTTAGAACTAATTGAGCTTAGACATCCAATAATTGAAGCAAATGAAGAACAAGGTATATATGTTCCAAATGATGTGATTTTAGGACAATTGACTTATGCTTCAAAAGAGTATAAAAATAATGTAATTATAAAAAATTCAAATCCTTTAAATATTACTGATAATAAGATGAATGGAGTTTTACTTTATGGTATTAACTCTTCTGGAAAATCTTCTTTAATGAAATCAATAGGAATTGCAGTTATTTTAGCCCAAGCAGGATTTTATGTGCCTTGTAAATCTATGAGATTTTCTATTTTTGATGCAGTTTATACTAGAATTAGTGGAGCTGATAATATTGCAAAAGGGCTTTCATCTTTTGCAGTAGAAATGCTTGAACTTAAAAATATTTTTAATCGTGCCACTAAAAAATCTTTAATCTTAGGGGATGAGATTTCTCATAGTACAGAGACTTTAAGTGGATTAAGTATAGTTGCAAGTGCTATTTTAAAACTTGCAAAATTAGAATCAATTTTTGTATTTGCTACACATTTACATCAACTTCCAGAAATTAAAGAGATAGAAGAATTAAGAAATATTATCTCTTTACATCTTTCTGTTATGTATGAAGATAAAGAAGACAAGCTTATCTTTGATAGAAAATTAGCTTATGGAAGTGGTTCTTCTATGTATGGCTTAGAGTATGCAAGATCTCTTCATATGGATAAAGAGTTTTTAAATGTGGCAAATGATATTAGAAAAAGATTATCTGATGATTATACTAAAGTTGAAAGATTAACTCAAAGAAAAACTTCTAAATATAATAAAGATGTTTATGCTAGTTCTTGTGTAATTTGTGGTAAAGCTTGTGATGATGTTCATCATATAAAAGAACAAGCAAGGGCAAATAAAGATGGCTTTATAGGTCATATAAATGCAAATCATAAATATAATCTTATTCCTTTATGCAAAGAACATCATAAATTAGTACATGAGGGTAAAATAAATATAAATGGGTTTGTTGCAACTTCAAATGGTTTAGAGTTGCACTATACTATAATAGAAAATAATTAACTTTTTTTAAAAAAGTTTCTTATTAATAAAAAAATAAAAAATAAAGCAATAGATAAGTTTAGATAAAAGCCTTGCATATTCCCTTCATTAAAAAAGGTATATGCTAAAGCTAGAAAAATAAAAGATATTATAAGGCACATTATAAGATTTTAAAAGCCTCTTGTAAATCAATAGTTCCTTCATAAAAGGCTTTTCCTACTATTACACCAGAAATATTACCATTGTTTTTACAATTTACAATATCAGAAATATCTTTAACTCCTCCACTTGCAATAGTTTCAATTCCACTAGCTTGTGCAATAGCTTCTGTAAATTCAACATTTACTCCACATAACATTCCATCTTTACTAATATCTGTACAAATAATAGCTTGAACACCAGCATTTGCAAACTCGCGTGCAAGATCTGTAGCTTTCATATTTGAAACCTCTGCCCAACCTTCAACAGCTACCATCCCATCTTTTGCATCAATTCCAACAGCAATTGGGTATTTACTTGCCATCTCTTTTACAAATTGTGGGTCTTTTACTGCAATTGAACCTAAAATTAACCTATCAACACCTAGTTCTACATACATCTTGATAGTCTCTTCATCTCTAATTCCACCACCAAGTTCTATTTTTAAATTACAATTTTCTCTTATTTTTTTTATTTGCTCTAGGTTTGCAGGCTCTCCTGCAAATGCTCCATTTAAATCAACAATATGAAGCCATTTACTCCCTAATTCTTCAAACTTTTTTGCCACTTGCCAAGGCTCATCTGAGTATATTTTTGCACTTTCCATAAGTCCTTTACTTAATCTTACAGCTTTCCCATCTTTTAAATCAATCGCTGGTAATATATCCAAAACTTTTCTCCCTTTTATAAATTAAACTAGACTATTTACAGTCTCTTGTATATCATTGTATTTAAATTTAAAACCTAAACTTAATAGTTTTTTAGGAACCACATCTTGTCCATCTGTTAAAACTTTTGCACCTTCACTAAAAATAAGTTTTAAAACAAATTCTGGAACAGGGAAAAAAGTAGGTCTTTTTACTGCTTTTCCTAAGGCTCTTGTAAGGCCTAAATTTGTAGTTGGTTTTGGAGCAGTTAAATTAAAAGTATCAGCTAAATTATTATCAATTACAAATTTATAAGCATTTAATAAATCATCTATATGAATAAATGAAAAAGCCTGATTTCCACTTCCAATAACTCCACCAAGTCCTAGTTTAAAAGGTGTAAGCATTTTTGCAAAAGCTCCACCTTTTTTACCCAGTACTATACCAAATCTAAAAATAGATACTTTTGTATTTGCTTTTTTAGCTTCTTCTTCCCATCTTTGGCAAAGAGTTGATAAAAAATCATTTGAAAAATTTCCTTTTTCATCATAAGTATCTTTATTATCATAAATACCAACAGCAGAAGTTGAAATAAGTAATTCAGGCTTAGTTTCACTATTATTTATAGCTTCAACTATTTTTGAAGTTGTATCAATTCTACTAGAGTATAGTAATTGTTTATATTCAGGCGTCCATCTACTAATAATATTTGCACCTGCAAGGTTTATTACTATATTACTATTTGCCATAAGTTCTTGAAGTTTTTCTTTATTATTTAAAATATCTCTTGAAATAGCAACTACTTTATATCCATATTTTTGAAAAAAAGTTGTAAGTGAAGAACCTACAAAGCCACTTGCTCCTGTTATTGCTATAGTTTTCATGGTATCTCCTTTATTTTATATTCATAAAATTTTTAAGAATCTTTAAACCATTATCATGGGATTTTTCAGGATGAGGTTGAAATCCAAAAATATTATCTTTGTTTACCGCACTAGCAAAATCATATCCATAAGTAGTTTTACCAATGATATTTTTTTCATTTGTTACTGCATGATAAGAGTGAACAAAGTATAAATAAGGATTTTTTAGTCCTTCAAATAGTTTATGTTCTTTATTTGCTATTGTGTTCCATCCCATATGAGGTATTTTAAAATCTTCATGCATTTTTGATTTATCAAATTTTACAACATTACCTTCAATTAAACCTAAGCCTTTTGTTAATCCAAACTCTTCTGAACTTTCAAATAAAAGTTGCATACCTAAACAAATACCAATCATTGGTTTTCCTGTTTTTGCAAATCCAAAAATTGCTTCTTTCATTCCTGTTGTATTTAAGTGTTCCATTGCATCGGCATAGGCACCAACTCCTGGAAGAATTATTCTATCAAAATTTTTTAACTCTTCAGGGTTTTGTACTATTGTAGCTTTTGTATCTAATAGATGACAAGCATTATAAACACTTGCTAAGTTTCCCATATTGTAATCAATTATTCCAATCACTTTTATTCCCTCTAAATAAAATTGATTATACTAAATTTTAGCATCATCTAAGGTTAAAATAAAATCTTTCTTTTTTATTATTAAAATAACTTAATTTTATATTTATAAATTTATAAAATAATAAATATTTATTGATATAAGTGTTGAAAAAAGCACTTATTTTTAGTTATTTTTTAAAAATAATATTAAGAAAAGATTTGATATACTCTATATTTTTACAAGTATTAAAAAAGTGGAGAGTAATATATGTTTGGAAAAATTAAAAAAAAAGAATTGATTTCTTTTGGTTTAATTTGGGCTTTTTTATTTTTTATAATAGGTTTATATCCACTAGTTTATAGTAAAGATTTAAGAGTTTGGTCTATTATTATTGCAAGTATTATATTAATTATCTTAATTATAAAACCCGAGATTTTAAATAAATTTTATATCATTTGGATAAAATTTGGTGAATTTATTGGAAAATTTATGTCAAAAATAATTATGTTTATTTTATATTTTGGCATATTTACTCCAACTTCTTTTGTTTTAAAAATACTAAAAAAAGATTTGCTAAGAAAAAAAATTAATAAACAAGAGAATTCTTATTGGATTTCAAGAGATACTCAACCCCAATCAATGAAAAAACAATTTTAGGAAAAAAATGTCAATATTAAAAGAATTATGGGATTTTATGAAAGTTAGAAAAAAATATTGGTTAGCACCAATAATCTTTTTAATGCTTATGTTAGGAGCTATAATTGTACTTGCTCAAGGTAGTGCTGTAGCACCTTTTATATATACATTATTCTAAGAGTTTAAATAATGTATATTTTAGGAATATCTGCTTATTATCACGATAGTAGTGTTGCAATTATTAAAAATGAACATATTATAGCAGCAGTCCAAGAAGAAAGATTTACAAGAATTAAGCATGATAGTAATTTCCCAAGTCAATCAATTAAATATTGTTTAAATGAAGCAGGAATAACTTTAGATGAAATTGATTATATTGCTTTTTATGATAAACCTTTTATAAAATTTGAAAGATTACTTGAAACATATTTAACAGAAGCTCCAAAAGGCTTTAAATCATTTTTAATGGCTATTCCTATTTGGTTAAAAGAAAAACTTTTTTTAAAAGAAACATTAGCAAGAGAGTTTACTTTATTATTTGAAGAACTAAATCCAAAAAAAAATGAAAAAGAGTTTAAAGCATTTAAAAAAAGAGTAATTGAAAAGTTTATGTTTAGTGAACATCATCAAAGTCATGCTGCAAGCGCTTTTTATCCAAGCCCTTATGAGGAAGCAGCAATATTAACTATTGATGGAGTAGGAGAGTGGACTACAACATCTATTGCCTATGGAAAGGCAAATAATATTAAATTTTTAAAAGAGATTCATTTTCCACACTCTTTAGGATTATTATACTCTGCTTTTACCTATTATACGGGCTTTAAAGTAAATAGTGGTGAGTATAAACTTATGGGGCTTGCTCCATATGGAAAGCCTATTTATTCTGATTTAATTAAAGAACATCTTATTCATATAAAAGATGATGGCTCTTTTAAACTTGATATGAGTTATTTTAATTATACTTCTGGTTTAACTATGACTAGCAATAAATTTCATAAACTTTTTGGTGGTAAACCAAGAGAAAGTGAAAGTGAAATTACTCAAAAAGAGATGGATTTAGCTGCATCAATTCAAAATGTAACAGAAGAGTTAGTTATAAAATTAGCAAATTACGCAAAAAAACTAACAGGTGCTAAAAATCTTTGCTTAGCTGGTGGTGTGGCACTAAATTGTGTTAGTAATGGAAAAATTTTAAAAGAAAATATTTTTGAAAATATCTGGATACAACCTGCTGCTGGTGATGCAGGTGGGTCTTTAGGCACAGCTTATTGTGCTTACTACCAAGAGCTAAATAATCCACGAACTATTAATTTAAATGAACTAGATAAAATGCAAGGTTCATATTTAGGACCTAAATTTTCAAATGAAGAAATAAAATCTTATTTGGATAAAGTAAATGCAGTATATGAGTTTATAAATAATGAAGATATTCTTATTGATAAAATTTCAACACAATTAGCATCTCAAAAAGTTATTGGATGGCATTGTGGTAGGATGGAATTTGGACCAAGATCTTTAGGAAATAGAAGTATTTTAGGAGATGCAAGAAGCTCAAAAATGCAATCTATTATGAATTTAAAAATTAAATATAGAGAAAGCTTTAGACCTTTTGCCCCCTCTGTTTTAAGAGAAAAAGTAAATGAATGGTATGACTTAAATACACATAGTCCTTATATGTTATTTGTTGCTTTGGTTAAAAAAGAAAAATGTTATAAAATGACTACTGAAGAAAAAAATTTATTTGGTATAGAAAAACTAAATATACAAAGAAGTATAATTCCTGCTGTTACACATATTGATTATAGTGCAAGAATTCAAACTGTACATAAAGAAACTAATCCTAGGTATCATAAATTAATATCTAATTTTGAAGAAAAAACGGGTTGTGCAACGATTGTAAATACTTCTTTTAATGTAAGGGGAGAACCAATTGTATGTACCCCTGAAGATAGTTATAGATGCTTTATGCGAACACAGATGGATATTTTAGTTATTGAAAATTTTATTATTTATAAACAAAATCAACCAAAATACTATAATAAAGAAAATTGGCATAATGAATTTAAATTGGATTAAAATTTTTTTAAATAGGCTAAATTTTAGCATCAGCTAGGGTTAAAGAAAATAAAACTTGGTTGTTTTTATTTTCTAAAGCCTTTTTAGCTTCTAATATTGTACTACCCGTAGTAATTAAATCATCACATAGAATTGTTGTTTGTTTAGTGAGATTTTTTACTTTAAATCTTCTTGGATTTTTTTGTCTATATTTTAAATCTTTTCCCGCATATTTTATATGATTTTGTGCTTTTAAAATATTATATTTAGGCAAAATATATTTTGATTTTAGTGAAGAAGCTAAAATTGCAGTATGGGAAAAATCATGTCTAGTATGGTCATCAATAGCAATTGCAAAAACTTTTTGTTTGTATGAAAAATTTAAAGCAAAGGTTTTAAAAGATAAATAAGCAAGTATTTTATAAACCTTATCTCCATAGAAATAATATTTTGAATTTATTAGTTCTTGAATTTCACTAAGAGCATAAAAAGAGTAGTTAAAAAAACCATCTTCTATCTCTCTTTTATAAAAAGATGGTTGTAAATATCTATTTTGACAATTTTTACAAATAATATAAAAAGATAAATTTTCACATAATATACAATGCATATAAAATAATACTATAAATTATTTAAATAGTTAGTAATGTTAATATAAAAATAATAGATATATAGAAAAATTTATAAATATAAAGTGTAAGATTTAAATGCAATATACAAGAAGTATATAAACATTTAAATCTTAAATTGAGTAAAAATCTTAAATTTAGATTTTTAAAACAGCCATAAATGCCTCTTGTGGCACATTAACTTTTCCTATGGCTTTCATTCTTTTTTTACCTGCTTTTTGTTTTTCAAGTAGTTTTCTTTTTCTTGTAATATCCCCACCATAACACTTAGCAGTAACATTTTTCCCCATAGATTTTACAGTCTCTCTTGCAATAATTGTAGTTCCAATACTTGCTTGAACTGCCACTTCAAAAAGTTGTCTAGGAATTAGTTCTTTTAAGGCTTTGATAAACTCTCTACCCCTTGCAACTGCTTTTTCTTCAGGTACAATAATAGATAAAGCATCAACTATATCTCCAGCAACTCTAACATCAAGTTTTTTTAGATTACCTGGTCTAAAACCTATTGGTTCATAATCAAAAGAGGCATATCCTTTTGTTGTAGATTTTAACTTATCATAAAAATCCATTACAATTTCATTCATAGGAATATCATACTCTAAAAGAACTCTTTTCCCTAAGTAATCCATTTTAATTTGAATAGCTCTTTTTTCATTTAAAAGCTTAATAACATTGCCTAAAAATTCATCAGGAACTAAAATAGTAGCTTTCACATATGGTTCAAAAATAGTTTCTATATAGTTTGGTTCAGGAAGCTCAGATGGATTTTGAATAATTACTTTTTCTCCATCTTTTTTTAATACTTCATATACAACAGTAGGAGCAGTTGCAATTAAATCTAAATCAAACTCTCTTTCAAGTCTTTCTTTTATAACTTCCATATGAAGCATACCTAAAAATCCAGTTCTAAATCCACTTCCAAGAGCAGCTGAACTTTCTGGCTCAAATGAAATTGATGAGTCATTTAGTTGAAGTTTTATTAAGGCTTCTCTTAAATCTTCAAATTTATCAGTTTCTATTGGATAAATTCCTGCAAATACAAAAGGTTTCGCTGGTTCAAATCCATCAATAGGTTCTAAAGTTGGATTTTTTGCATCAGTCATTGTATCCCCAACAGCAATACCATCAAGAGTTTTAAGTCCCAATACAACGATTCCAATTTCTCCTGTTTTTATCTCATTTGTATTTTCTCTTTTAATAGGATGAGGATACATAAGATTTAAAACTGGATGTTGAACTTTTGTGTTCATCATTTTTAGCATTTGACCTTTTTTAATACTTCCTTCATATACTCTAACTAAAGCCAAAGCACCAAGATAGTTATCAAACCAAGAGTCATAAATTAAAGCTTTTGCAGGAGCATTTTCATCTCCATTTGGAGCTGGGATTCTATCAACAATAGAATCTATTAAGTCTTTAACTCCAAGACCAGTTTTTGCACTTACTAAGTTGTGTTCAGTACAATCAAGTCCAATAGCTTCTTCAACTTCTTGTAAAACTCTATCTGGGTCTGCACTTGGTAAATCAATTTTATTTACAACTGGTAATAGTTCTAAATTATTATCAAGAGCAATATATACATTTGCAATTGTTTGAGCTTCTACACCTTGTGTTGAATCAACAATAAGTAATGCACCCTCAGATGAAGCTAAACTTCTACTTACTTCATATGAAAAGTCAACGTGTCCTGGAGTGTCAATAAGATTTAAAATATATTTTTCTCCATCTTTTTCATAGTTTAATCTAACACTTTGAGCTTTAATAGTAATTCCACGCTCTTGTTCTATATCCATAGTATCCATAATTTGTGCTGACATTTCTCTTTCACTAATAGCCCCACACTCTTGAATAATTCTATCTGCTAGAGTAGATTTTCCGTGGTCAATATGAGCAATAATACTAAAATTTCTAATATTTTTTTGCAAAGTAGTTTCCTAAGTTTTGTTAAATTTACGCGATTATATCTAATTTTATGTTAGGGAGTAATTAAGTTTAAGATTAGTAAAAAAGATAGATAAAAATCTATCTTTTTTTTAAGTTATTTTTGAATAGTAGCTTCTACTCTTCTATTTTGAGCTCTACCATCTTTTGTATCATTTGTAGCAAGTGGTTTTGATTCACCATATCCAAAAGATTTTAATCTATTTTCATCAATATTATAAGCTTTTAAAGCTTTTACAGTTGATGCAGCTCTTCTTTCAGATAGTTTTTGGTTATATTCATCACTTCCAATTGAATCAGTATGTGCTTCAATTTTAGCTTTAGTGCTTGGATATTTTTTCATAAATTCAGCAAATTTTTTAATTTTTGAATCATATGAGTTATTGATTTTTGCACTATCAAAATTAAAATTAATATTTAAATCTACTTTTAAAGAACAACCTGTTTCATCTACAATATCACCTTTTGGAGTATTTGGACACTTATCTAATGAATCTACAACTCCATCATTATCTGAATCTAATTCAACAGGTGTAGGCTCAATAACTTTTTGTTCAACAACTGCTGGTTTTTCTTCCACAACAGGAGCAGCTTTTTTACCAAAAGGTATTGCTAATCCAACTGTATAAATTAGATTATTATCACCATGATCAGTTTCAATTAAATGTCTAATATCAGTTTTTAATGCCATGTTATCATTGATTTTATATTTAAAACCTACACCATAGTTTCCAAATAAACCACTTTCATTTTTAAAAGCTTCATTTTGATAAACTTCAACTCCAGCTCCAATTAAAGCATATAAAGAACTTTTAGCTGATAATTCATACTCTTTAATTAAGTTAGAGAAAATTCTTGTTACAGATGTATCTTTATTATCTGAATAATCAACATCTCCAAGACTTGTTAAGAAACCTAATTCAATTTGATCAAACATGCTATTTTCAAGATTGAAGCCTAAACTTAATCCCCCCACTCCATAGTGGTCATCCAAATTCATATTACCTTCAGTTACTACTCCTCCAACAAGTGGAGTAATTTCATATTTATATTCACTTTGCGCAAATACTAAACTTGCACACGCGATTGTCGATAATAACAGTTTTTTCATAATTTTTATCCTTGTAAAAAATAATTTTTGATATTATACCAAAAATTATATTTTATATTATTTAAACATTAAAAATAGTTTAATATTTAAATATTGAGTTTACTGATTCATTATTGTGAATTCTTTTAATTGTTTCACCAATAATCTCAGAAGCCGTTAAAACAGTAATTTTACTAGAAGTTTGTTTTGATGGAATAGTATCTGAGATAACTAATTCATCTAAAACACCATTTTCAATTCTTTCATAAGCTGGACCACTTAATACTCCATGTGTACAACATGCCATCACAGAAGTTGCACCTTTCTTTTTAAGTACTTCAGCTGCTTTAACTAATGTACCAGCAGTATCAACCATATCATCTACAAGGATAACATCTTTCCCATTAACATCTCCAATGATATTCATAACTTCAGAAACATTTGCTTTTTCTCTTTTTTTATCAACAATTACTAAATCATATCCTAATTTATTAGCATAACTTCTAGCACGTGCTACTCCACCAATATCTGGACTTGCAATAATTGGATTAGCTAATTTTTTAGATTTTATATAATTAACAAACATAATAGAACCAAATAAATTATCAACTGGTACATTAAAAAAACCTTGAATTTGTGCAGCATGTAAATCAATAGTAATAACTCTGTTAATCCCTGCTTTTTCTAATAAATCAGCAACAAGTTTTGCAGAAATTGGAACTCTAGGAGCAGCTTTTCTATCTTGTCTTGCATATCCATAATAAGGAATAACAGCAGAAATTGATTTTGCACTTGATCTTTTTAATGCATCAATCATAATTAATAATTCCATTAAATTGTCGTTTGTTGGAGCACAAGTAGGTTGAATAATAAATACATCTTGACCTCTAACACTTTCTGTGATTTGAACAGAAATCTCTCCATCACTAAATTTATTTAGGGTTGCTTCACCTATTGGTTCATTAAGATACTCACCGACTTTCCTAGCAAACTCAGGGTTCGCAGAACCACTAAAAAGTTTAAAACATGACATTATAATTTTCCTTGAATAAAGTATTTATTTTGCGATTTTATCTAAATTCTTCTTATATAGAATTTAGGAATAAAATTATAAAAAATAACTTTTGAAAATGTCTAATTTATATACAAATAAACTGTATATAATATTTTCTAAGGGTGTTATAATGATGATGTTTTTCTAAAAATCGAAAGGGGAAATATGAAAAAAATTAGTTTATACACATGTGCATTACTTTTAAGTGCTTCTACATTAGTAGCAGCAGATTCTATTGATGAAGCATTTAAAAATGGTAAAGTAAGCGGGGATATTACTTTATATACTATAAAAACTGATAATAAAGATGGGGTAAAAAACTCAGGTTTTACAGCGGGAACTATTGGATTAGGGTATGAAACAGATTCTTATAAAGGCTTTAGCGCGAAAATGGCTTTTAGAGGCAATCATGAGTTTTCAGAAGTAGAAGAAGATGATTATGAAAACTCTTTTGTAAACGATGCTATTATAACAGAAGCAAATATTAAATATGCAAATAAAGATTTCTCTTTAACACTTGGTAGACAAGTAATTGATTTAGAGTGGTTAGGAGATTATAATGAAGCAGTTGTTGCTGCAATAACTGCAATTCCTGATACAACAATTGTTGCAGGATATACACATAGACAAGCAACTTCAGATGAAGATGAAAGTTCAGATTTTACTGAACTTACAAAAAAAGGTGCTTATGTTTTAGATGTAAAATATAATGGTATAAAAGATGTAGAATTTAATCCGTATTTTTATTCTGCACCTGATGCTGTTGATTTTTATGGTTTAAAAGCCTCTTATTCATCGGATATTTTTAGTGCAATTGCACATTATGCTTCAAGTAATGTGGATAATAAAGCTAAAAATGATACAACAGATGATGGAAATATTTTAAATTTAGAAGTTGGTACAACAATTGCTGGTATTAGTGCAAGCATTGGTTATATTAAAACTGATAGTAAATATGGAATTGGGTTAATGGATACATATGGAGATAATATAAATCTTATGGATTCAGGAAATCAACTTTATAGTGCTGATGCTAAGACTTTTTATGGAACATTAGGATACGAGGTTGCAGGTATTGAGTTAGGGGCTTTATATAGTGCTACTGAATATAGTTCATCAAATTATGATGAAAATGAACTTAATTTAACTGTTGGATATAAAATAACAGATTCTTTAAGTGTGGGAGTACTATACGTAAATATTGATGCAGATGATAAAGATTCAGATACAAATGATAATGAATATGCTAGTTTGACTCTTTCATATAGCTTTTAGCAAATAAATCTAAGAGAGTTTTCCTACTGCTCTCTTAGATTATTTAAAGCTTATTTAGTAGCGCTTGTAATCCAACCACTTCCAATTACTTTTTCACCCATATAAAAAACTGCCAATTGCCCAGTTGCAACACCAAATGCAGAATTTTCAAGTTTAATAGTTGCAGTATCATTTTCAATAGATACCTCACAAGGAATTGTAGTACTTCTATATCTTAATTTTACACCACAAGTGAAATTTTTATCTTCAACATACATATTTAGTTGATTTGCAAGTACATTATTAACTTCTAATGAATCTTTCTTTCCTACTATAATAGTATTATCTTTTGGATTTAAAGATTTTACAAAGTGTGGGTCATGGGCTCCATGAACTGTAAAACCTCTTCTTTTACCAATTGTATAGTGCATATAACCTTTATGAGTTCCTACTTCATTTCCTTCTTCATCAAGTACAACTCCTGGTTGGTCAATATTTGCATGTTTTTTAATAACATCAGTATATACTGTATCAACAAAACAAATCTCTTGAGATTCATTTTTTTCAGTAATTCTTTTATAAGCATCACCTAATTTAGCCCCAAACTTAATAATATCTTCTTTTTTATATGTACTCATTGGAAACATCATATATTCTAATGCTTCTTTTTCAACTTGAGAAAGAAAATAACTTTGGTCTTTTGTTTTATCATCTGCTTCATAGATAAACTTCCCATCTGTTTTTGCATAATGTCCAGTTGCTAAATATGATGCACCATTTGCTTTAGCAAATTCAAGCATTTTTCCAAATTTAATCTGTCTATTACATTTTACACATGGGTTTGGAGTTGTTCCTTCTAAATATGAGTTTACAAAATAATCATAAACCTCTTTAGTAAATTCATCAGCAATATCTAATACATGGTATTTAATACCAAGAAATTTTGCAACATTTTCTATATAGCCGATATTTGACTCGTGATAACCATCAGTTCTATTATGAAGTTTTAAATAAACTCCTTCTACCTCATATCCTTCTTGTTGAAGCATATAAGCTGTAACTGATGAATCAATACCACCACTCATACCTACCATTACTTTTTTAGCCATTTAACATCCTTTCTAAGGGAATAACTACGGACTCTCTTGTATGCCAAAACTTATGTGGAATAGTTAATTTATCTGTATTGATTTTTTTATTATGAAAAAAAATTATATCAATATCAAGTGTTCTTGCAGCATTTTTAAAAGAGCGAGTTCTTTTGAATCTATTTTCTAATCTTTGCATATTTTTAAAAAACTCATTAACGCTAAGATTTGTTTGAAGTGCAATTATACCATTTAAAAAGTGATTTTGTTCCAAAAAACCAAAAGGAGGGTTTAAAAGTAGGGGGCTTGTCATAACTATATCAAATCTAGTATCACTCATAAAATATAAGAATAACTTATCAAATCTTTTTTTTACATTTCCTAGATTCCCCCCAATTCCTATAGTTACAAAGTATTTTTTTCTTGATTGCTTTTTTGAAATATAAGGAAAATTGCTACTATAGTATAGTGTCAAATCATCATTTAATTTTTTTTTCATATTTCTCCAAAAAATAAAAGTATAGTAAAATAGTCAAGTTTATTTTTCTTAAAAAATATGAAATATTATATAAAATATATTAAACTTGACTAAAAAAGTAGGGATTATAAGATTATAGCTTTTCCATCTATCATAGCAACTGTATCTTCAATTCTAACTCCAAACTCATTAGGAAGATAAATACCAGGTTCGATAGTAAATACCATATTCTCTTCAATAATAGTATCTGATTTTGAACTAATTATTGGAAATTCATGAATATCAAGTCCCACTCCATGACCTGTACTATGTACAAAATATTTTCCATATCCTGCTTTTGTAATTATATCTCTTGCAAGAGAATCAATTTGAGATGCTTTCATTCCTATTTTTGCATGTTTAATAGCAGTTTGTTGAGCTTTTAAAACTAAATCATAAATTTTTTGATGTTTTTTATTTTTAAATTTTTGTTCTCTTTTAAAAGAAAAATTTTCAAAATCAACATGTGAAGTACACGTTCTATCTGAACAATATCTTTTATATTTTATTCCTGCATCAACTAAAAGTAAATCATTTAATTTTAATCTTTTTTTAGTTGGAAGTGCATGGGGTTTTGCTGCATTTTCATTTATTGCAACTATTGGGTCAAAACTTAAAGCAAATTTTCCTTGCTGACTCATCTTTTCAATAGCTTTAAAATTTATAAATTGTTCTTTTTGTTCAAAACCATTTTTTCTTATATATTTAGCAAGATTTTTAAAACCTTCTCTACCTAAAATTGCAGCTTTACTTAAGATGGCTATTTCATCATCACTTTTAACTACTCTTTTTAATTTTGAAAAGTTTAACTCTTCAATAAATTCAATATCCAATTCGCTAGATAATTTTGAATAAGCATAATAAGTAAAATCATTTGGGTCAAAAGTAAGTTTTTTTATCTTACTATCTTTTAATAAAGCTTTTGCAGTAGTCAATAAATCATTTGCTTCAATAATTGAACAATCTTTTGCATACTCTTTTGCTTCAAGAATATATCTTGCATCAGTAAGAAAAAACTTTTCACTTCCTAAACTAATAAATATCACATTATCGCAAGAAAATCCACATTCATAGTAGATAGCATTCTCATCTCTTAGTATATAGTTTTGCATAACTCATCTTTCATTAACAAAAATTTTAATATAATCTTACCTAAATTTTATAAAAGGAAATATAATATGAAAATCGCAGTGATACAAGGTCCAAATTTAAATATGTTAGGTGTAAGAGAAAAACATATTTATGGTCCTATGACTTTAGATCAAATCCATGAACAAATGAAAGCAAGTGCAGACCAACACGGAGTTGAATTAGAATTTTTTCAATCAAATTTAGAAGGTGAAATTGTAGATAGAATTCAAGAGTGTTTAGGAGAAGTAGATGGAATTATTATTAACCCAGCTGCATATTCTCATACTTCTATTGCAATAAAAGATGCTTTAAGTGCAGTAAGTCTTCCTGTTGTAGAGGTACATATTTCAAATATTTATAAAAGAGAAGAGTATAGACAAAAATCAATTACAGCTGGTGCAAGTACAGGAGTTATTTCTGGATTTGGTCCTTTTGGATACCATTTAGCACTAATTTCATTAATGCAAATGATCTCAGAAATTAAAGCAGTACAAGAAGCACACGACGCAAAAGAACAATAATTAAAATGAAAATTTTAGCTGCAAAGTGGGTTTTTACCTGCGATGAAAACAGTGGCATCATAGAAGATGGTGCTATTGTTTATAATAAACAAATTATAGATGTTGATACTTTAGAAAATATTCAAAAAAACTATCCATCAGTTGAAATTGAAAGACTAGAAGAAAATTCTGTTTTAATGCCCGGATTAATTAACTCTCATGTACATTTAGAATTTAGTTCAAACTCAACTACTTTAAAATATGGAAATTTTATGTTATGGCTAAATTCAGTTATTGCTTCAAGAGATGAATTAGTACAAAAAGCAAATAATAAGTTAATTTCTAAAAAACTTGAAAAGATGAAAAAAAGTGGAACTACAACAATTGGTGCTATTTCATCTTATGGTTTTGATATGCAAGCTTGTTTACAAACACCTATTAATGTAGTATATTTTAATGAAGTAATAGGAAGTAAAGCAGATATGATTGATGCTTTATTTGCTGATTTTAAAGCAAGACTTGAAAATAGTATAAAAAATCAAAATGAGAGTTTTTTCCCTGCAATTGCTATACACTCTCCTTACTCTGTTCATCCAGTTTTAATTAAAGAGAGTTTAAAACTTGCAAAAGAAAAAAACTTAGCAGTTAGTTCTCACTTTTTAGAATCTCCTGAAGAGTTTGATTGGTTACATAAAGATGAGGGTGGATTTTTAGAATTTTTTAAAAACTTTTTAGGACAAGAAAAAGCTGTAACTAAACCTATGGAATTTTTAAACCAATTTGAAGGATTAAAAAATCTTTCATTTACCCATTGTGTAGAAGCAAGTGATAATGATTTAGCAAAAATAAAACAATTAGATGCAACAATTAATCATTGTGTAACTTCAAATAGAGTTTTAAATAATACAAAATTAGATTTAGAAAAATTAAAAGGAATTAATTTTGCCATAGGAACAGATGGACTTAGTTCTAATAACTCTTTATCTATGTTTGATGAATTAAGAAATGTATTAATGATGCATGTGGATTTTGAAATAAACTCTTTTGCTTCAAAAGTTTTAAAAGCTGCTACAATAAATGGTGCTAAAGCTTTAGGTTTAAATAAAGGAGAGTTGAAAAAACAAAAAGATGCAGATATAATTGCTATAACTTTGCCTGATAAAATAAAAGCTAAAGAGGATTTAGCAACACATATTATTTTACATACTAAATATGTAAAAAGAACAATTATTGGAGGAAAAGATGTTTAATTTTTTAAAATGGTTATTTTCTCCTATTATTGCTATTTTAGATTTTATTACAAAATATTTTAAAACAGTAGTTTTTTTAACAATTATCTATTTTGTAGTTTTTGATACAAATGAAGCAACATTAACTTCAACTCAAAGTAATGCCAATTTACAAAAAATTGAGTTAAATGGCCCAATAATGGATGCTTCAAAAGTACTTGAGCAAATTACACAAGCAAAAAATAGTAGTAATATAAAAGGAGTTTTATTTGTAGTAAATTCTCCTGGTGGAGCAGTTGCTCCTTCAGTTGAAATTGCTTATGCAATAAAAGAGTTAAGTGCACTTAAACCAGTTGTAGCTTATGCAAGTGGAGTGATGGCTAGTGGAAGTTATTATGCTTCTATTTGGGCTAATAAAATTATTGCAAATCCTGGTAGTATGATTGGTTCTATTGGAGTAATTTTTCAAGGTGCTAATGTTGAAGAGCTAATGGAAAAAATAGGTGTAAAAACACAAACAGTTAAAATTGGTAAATATAAAGAAGCAGGAACACCTACAAGAGCTTGGGCTACTTATGAAAAAGAAGAACTTGAAAAAGTTATAAATGATACATATGATATATTTATAACTGATGTAAGTAGTGCTAGAAAATTAAAAAAAGAAAATCATAAAGAGTTTGCTGATGCTCATATTTTTACTGCAAGACAAGCAAAAGCTGTAAAATTAATTGATGAGGTAGCAACTTTAACTTATGCACAAAATGAACTTATAAAGTTATCTAAAGTTAGTTATCCAATTTGGAAAAAAGAAGATAAGTTTGATAAGTTTTTAGATAAATTAATTAGTGAAGCAGTTACAAATTTTTCTGTAAAATTTATGGATGGATTAAAAGCATATTAAATTAATTTTTTTAAATAATAAAAAAAGGGGAAGTTTTTAAAGCTTCCCCTTTTTTATTTGTGAAGTATATTTGTTTATTTTTGAAGTCCAGAAACGATTTTGTATGTATCATTTGCAATAACATACTCTTCATTTGTAGGAATAACAAAGATTCTAGCAGCAGAGCTATTTGTAGCAATATCTCTAGCTTGGCTTGATCTTTTATTATTTTTAGTAGGGTCAATAATTAATCCCATTCCATCTAGACCTGCACATACAATTTCTCTAATTAAAGCAGAATTCTCCCCAATTCCACCTGTAAAACATAAAGCATCAACACCATCAAGTGCAGCAACATATGATCCAACATATTTTTTAATATTATAAGCAACCATTTCCACTGCTAATCTACATCTATCATCACCTTCTTGCATACCTTCTAATACCTCTCTAAGGTCAGAAGATTTTCCAGAAATACCTAAGATACCTGATTTTTTATTCATAATATCTAAAGTTTCATTTATAGTAAGTCCTTCTTGACTCATCATATAAGAAATTGCACCAGCTCCTACATCTCCAGCTCTTGTTCCCATCATTAAACCTTGAACAGGAGTAAGACCCATAGAAGTATCAATACATTTTCCATTTAATACAGCAGAAACAGAAGAACCATTTCCTAAGTGACATACAATAATTCTTGTATTATGTTTTTTATCTAGCATTCCTCTTGCTTCATTTGAAACAAAGTAGTGAGAAGTTCCATGGAAACCATATTTTCTAATTCCATGTTTTGAATATTGTTCATATGGTAAAGCATACATAAATGCGTAATCAGGCATTGTTTGGTGAAATGCTGTGTCAAATACAGCTACATTTGGAATACCTGGCATTAATTCTTGACAGATTTCCATTCCCATAATATTTGCTGGGTTATGTAAAGGTGCTAAAGGAATTAATCTTTTCATAGTTTCAATTACTTTTTCTGTAACCATAACTGAAGAAGCAAACTCTTCACCACCATGTACTGCTCTATGTCCAATAGCTTCAATATCATTAATAGAATTAATAACTTTACCCTCTCCCTCTGTTAAAGTTCTTAATACTAATTCAATAGCTTCTTTATGTGTTGGCATAGAAACATCAATTTTTAATTTTTTACCATCACCAAACTCATGCTTTAAAACACCATCAATACCTATTCTTTCACAAATACCTACTGCAAAAACTTCTTTATTAATTGGATTCATTAATTGGTATTTTAAAGATGAACTTCCCGCATTTAAAATAAAAACTTTCATATTTTACTCTCCCTCTTTTGTTTAAAATATATTTATTAATCTACTACTTGTGTTGCTGTAATTGCTACTAAATTTGCAATATCCTCAACTGAACAACCTCTTGATAGGTCATTAACTGGTTTTGCTAAACCTTGAACAATTGGTCCATGAGCATCTGCACCTGCAAATCTTTGAACTAATTTATATCCAATATTTCCAGATTGTAAATCAGGGAATACTAAAACATTTGCAGTTCCTGCAACTTTACTTTCAGGAGCTTTCTTTTGACCAATTGATGGAATAATTGCAGCATCAGCTTGCATTTCACCATCAAATTTAAAATCAACATTTCTATCTTTTAAAATTTGAACTGCTTGTTGTACTTTTGATACAAGTGGATGTTCTGCGCTTCCCATTGTAGAAAAAGATAGCATAGCAACTCTTGGATCTAATCCTACAACATTTTTTGCAGTTGCAGCAGTACTTGCAGCAATATCAGCTAATTGTTCTGAATTTGGATCTGGTAAAACTGCGCAATCAGCAAATAAAATTAATCCATTGTCACCAAATTGCCCATCTTTTGTCTCCATTATAAATGCAGAAGATACCGTATTAATACCAGGAGCAGTTTTAATAACTTGAATTGCAGCTCTTAATACATCAGCAGTAGGAGAGTTTGAACCTGCAACTAATCCATCTGCATCTTTAAGTCTAACCATCATACAACCAAAAAATCTAGGTTCAGTTGTCATAATTTCAGTAGCTTCTTGCCTTGTTAAACCTTTAGATTTTCTAAGCTCAACTAATTCATCAATATATGTATCAATATTATCAAATTTCTTTGGATCTACAATCGTAGCACCATCAATATTTGCACCACATTTTTGTGCATCAGCTTTAATAGTCTCTTCATTTCCAATTAGGATAATATTAGCTGTTTTATCTTCTAAAACTTGTTGTGCAGCTTTTAATACTCTTTCATCTTCTGGTTCAGGAAGAACGATAGTTCTAAGCTTTGTTTTAGCATTATTTTTAATACTATTAATTAGACTCATTTATATATCCTTTATTTAGATTCGTTATAAATTATAAAAGAAAAGTGTAGCATTAAAATAGCAATAACATAGCATTTTAAAAAAAAATCTATACATTTTATAGGGGTTTTGTATAATAATTGTACATATTTAGTAAAAAAGTATAGAAGTTGTGAAGAATTTTATAAAAATTTAAAGAGCAAAAAATAAATAAGTAAAAGCTGTGGCTTTTACTTATATAAATCTTTTACTAAAGTATAAGTGTCATTTGCAATAACATACTCTTCATTAGTAGGAATTACAAAAATTTTAGTTTTTGAAGACTCAGTATTTATCTCTCTTTTTCCTGATTGTCTTGTATCATTTTTTTCTTTATCAAGTTCAATTCCCATAAACACTAGGCCTTGACAAACTTTTTCTCTAATAAGGCTAGCATTTTCACCAACACCAGCTGTGAAGCATATAGCATCTACTCCACCTAATACTCCAGCATAAGAACAGATATATTTTTTAATTCTATTACATTTCATATCTATTGATAGCATAGCTCTCTCATCACCTTTTGTACTAGCTTCTATTATCTCTCTTAAATCAGAACTAATTCCAGAAATACCTAATAGTCCAGATTTTTTATTTAAATAATCAACTATTTGTTCTGCACTCATCTCTTTTTTTTGCATTAAATAAGAAATTACTGCTGGATCTAAATCACCACTTCTAGTTCCCATAACAAGACCTTCTAAAGGAGTTAATCCCATCGAAGTATCAATAGATTTTCCATCTTTAACTGCACAAATTGATGAACCATTTCCTAAGTGACAAACAATAATTTTTGAATTTTGTTTATTTAGTAGTTTTGAAGCTTCATTTGACACAAAGTAATGGCTAGTTCCATGAAAACCATATTTTCTAACTCCATGCTCCTTATAATCTTCATAAGGTACAGCATACATATAAGTGCTAGGTTCCATAGTTTGATGAAATGCCGTATCAAATACTGCAACATTTGGTTTTCCAGGCATTAGTTCCATACAGATTTTAATACCCATAATATGTGCAGGATTATGTAAAGGTGCAAGTGGAATAAGTCTTTCTAATTTTGCAACAACATTTTCATCTATAATTACTGATTTTGAAAAATATTCTCCACCATGAACAACCCTATGTCCAATAGCATCAATATCTTTTTCAACTGAATCAATAACTTTTTGTGCTCCATTTGCTAAAAGATCTAAAACTAACTCAATAGCCTCTTTATGAGTTGGAAGATTAACTTCTTTTACTGTTTTAGTACCTTTTGCTTCATGCACTAGTCTTCCATCAATACCAATTCTTTCTGCAAGTCCTGATGCAAATACATCATGAGTTGCATGATTCATTAGTTGGTATTTTAAAGATGAACTACCCGCATTTAAAATTAACACTAACATATTTTTTACCCTTTCTTGTAAAATTGATAAATTATAGCCAAAGGTTATGTAAAAAATATGTAATATTTATGTACTAAATTTTAACTTTTGCCTGATTTTTAAGTTTTAGAAACATCATTGCAGTCATAACTGCATCATTATAAGCATCATGTTTCCCCATTTTAGGAATTTCTAAATCTTTCATAAGAGTATCAAATCTTAAATCTATATGCCCTTGAGGAATTGCTTCCATTTTCCAGTCATAATATATAGCTGAAACTTCATAGGCTTTATTTGGAAGTTTAATTCCCAATTTTTTAATAAGATACTTATTAATCATTGCTATATCAAATTCTAAGAAGTAACCTACTAATTTTCTATTTCCTATAAATTGTAAAAATTCTTCAATAACTTCATCAATATCTTCAGCATCTTCTAAATCACACTCTCTAATATAATGAACTTTAATTGCCTCTTCTTGTAGTTTGGTTTTAGGTTTTATAAACTTAACAAATTTTTTACTTGCAACTATAGTATTATCTTTTATTAAAACTGCACCAATAGAAATAATATCATCTTCTTTTGGATTAAGACCTGTTGTTTCACAATCAAAACAGATATATTCATTTTCTAAAGGTTTATCAAATAAATATAAGTACTTAGAATCTTTTAAATTTTTTTTATTAAAATAGTTTCTTATTTTATTAAACATAGTTCAACTTATAATGGTATTCTAATTTTTTCTTTAATTTATTTACAATTTTAAAACTATCTTTTAATAAATCTTTTTCCATTGTATTTAAATCTTCAGGATTAATATAATTATTGATATTTTTTCCAGAATCTAATTTTTCTAGATTTGATTTTAGTTTTAATGTTAGTAAAAAATTAAAAGCTTCTTCTAACTCTTTAGAGAACTCCTCTTCTAAAATATTTAAACTTTGCAGTTCTCTAATTCTTTTAATAGTATTTGTTCTTAGTAATTTATTTTCTAAACTTAAAGCTCTTATACTTTGAACAATAATAAAAATACCACCTCTTTTTATATCAATTTCATTTTTATGGTTTTTATCATTGCTATCAAATACAAAACCATCAAAGAAACCAAGGGGTACATCAAAACTTGTAATAATTTTTGCAAAATGCATATAAAAACTTTGAGAATTTGAACCAACTTTAAATAAATACTCTTTTAGTGAAGTTAAAAGTTCTAAATTTCCACTTGCACATACTGCATCATAAAAAATTGCTAAATTCATAAAATCATCACCAGTTTTTCCTGAAACCCAAGAAAATAGTAACTCTTTAAAGTCACTATGTCTTCTACACCAATAAGGATTTGATACCATAATATTTCCCTCACATCTAGGAAAACCAAAATCCACTAATATTTCAGTGAAATTTTTAGCAAATTTATGTATTTCTTCATTGCTTAAAGAACAATCATCTGCAATTATTAGGGCATTATCTTGGTCTGTTTTAAGAATTTGTTCACCTCTTCCTTCACTTCCCATAACTAAAAGTGCAGACTTACCTAAAAGTTCTTTTGGTGCAGTTATATTAAAGATTTTATCAAGTAGTTTTCTATTTAATTGGTTAATTAATTTAGAAATAAATGTGATTTTTACACCTTTTGCATTTAGTGATTTTATAATTTTTAAAAATCCATTTGAAATATTTTTTAACTCTTCTAATGTTTCAGCTTTATCAATTTTGCTTGAAACTGAAAAAGTATGAGTAGCAAAAAATGAAGATAAAGAGATTTGGTCTATAATTCCTACAATTTCATTATTATCATTTTTTACAACCAATCTTTTAAGTGCGTGCTTTGACATAATAAGTTGTGCATTAAATAAAAAATCATTTTCATTTACATAAACTAAACCACTATTTGAAATCTTACCTACTATATCATCAAAATCCATTCTATTTAAGATTACTTTTTCTCTAAAATCTGAGTCTGTTACAATATATATTTCTCCTTTATTATCTTTTAACAATAAAGTAGGAACTTTTTCTTTTTTTATTGTTGTAACTGCATCATAAATTGAAGTTTCATAAGGTAGAATTATTGCTCTGTGAACATTTGCATCTTTAACTTTTGCAACCATTATATTTGCTAAATCTTTATTCTTTTCATAAAGTAAATTGCTATTTAATTTTTCAGAAATTGATTGAAAAAAGTATTTTTCAAGTTTTTGATTTCTTCTTAAAATATCAATAAATACCTTTCTTGGTAAGGTATAACAAATAGTTTCTTGTGCTGTAATAAAACTATGTTTAGAAAAATTTTCTATTAAAGAAACTGGATCAAAGAATTCATTTACTGAGTAGATTGATAAAGTCTCTTCATCAAGTTTTTCTTGAACAATACCTTTCATTATCAAATAGAGTTTTTCAGGTTTTTCTCCCTCTTTTTGTAATATTTCATTTTTTTTAAAATATAAAATATCAAGATTTTGAGAAAACTCTTCTATTTCAGTTTTATTTAACTGATCAAAAGGATAGATTGATTTTATAAAGTTTATTTGTTCTTGCGTGCTCATTTTTTATCTTTATAGTATAATTTATATGTTTAAAGATTATCATATAAATAATCATAAAAGACTGAGAAAATTATTAATAAATAAAAGAGTTATGGTTAGAAAATAATATGTTTCAAATAGTAAAAAATTAAAGAGGCAAAGACCTCTTTAATCTTTAGTGGCTTACAGCACCTTCAGCACCAAAACCAGTTTCAGCTCTAACATTTTGAGCTTCAAAAGCAATTCTTTCATCTTTTGCTCTTTGAGACTTATCAGTAATTGAGAAGAACCATATAGCAACAAATGCCACAGTTACAGAGAATAGTGCAGGGTGTTTATAAGGGAATAATGCCTCAGCATTTCCTAAAATTTGTACCCATACAATAGGCCCAATAATAACTAGAATTACAGCTGTTAATAATCCTAAAGAACCACCAATTACTGCACCTCTTGTTGTTAATTTTGACCAATAAATTGATAAAAATAAAATTGGGAAGTTTGCTGATGCGGCAATAGCAAATGCAAGACCAACCATAAATGCAATATTTTGTTGTTCAAATGCAATTCCTAAAAGAACTCCAACAATACCAATAACAATAACTGCGATTTTAGAGATTCTAATCTCTTGCTCTTCAGTTGCATTTTTATTAATAACTGATGCATAAATATCATGAGAAATAGCACTTGCTCCTGCTAGTGTTAATCCAGATACAACTGCTAAAATAGTAGCAAAAGCAACAGCAGAGATAAATCCTAAGAATACATTTCCACCAACAACATGAGATAGGTGAATTGCAGCCATATTATTTCCACCAAATAGTTTTCCATCTACAAAATATTTTGCACCCTCAGGAGAGTTAAGAAAAACAATTGCACCAAGACCAATTACTGCAATAACTAAATAGAAATATCCAATAAATCCTGTTGCATAAACAACAGATTTTCTAGCTTCTTTAGCATTACCAACTGTAAAGAATCTCATAAGAACATGTGGAAGACCAGCAGTTCCTAACATAAGTGCCATACCAAGAGAAATAGCAGAGATAGGGTCAGAAATAAATCCACCTGGTGCCATAATAGCTTGACCTTTTGTGTGTGTCTCAACAGCTTTAGTAGCTAAGGCTTCAAAACTAAATCCAAAATGCATTAATACCATAAATCCCATAAATGAAACCCCTGATAATAATAAAATAGCTTTAATAATTTGAACCCAAGTAGTTGCAAGCATACCACCAAATGTTACATAAACAATCATCATAACACCAACTAGAATAACTGCATATTCATACTCTAATCCAAATAGAACTTGAATAAGTTTTCCAGAACCTACCATTTGTGCAATTAAATATAAAGTTACAACAGATAATGAACCAAAAGCAGCTAGTGTTCTAATCTCTTTTTGTCCAAGTCTATAAGCAGCAATATCTGCAAATGTAAATTTACCTAAGTTTCTTAATTTTTCAGCCATTAAAAATAAAATTACAGGCCAACCAACTAAAAACCCAACTGCATAAATAAGTCCATCATAACCACTTAAATAAACAAGTCCAGAAATACCTAAAAATGAAGCTGCAGACATATAATCACCAGCAATTGCCATTCCATTTTGAAATCCAGAAATTCCTCCACCTGCTGTATAGAAATCACTTGCAGATTTAGTTCTTCTTGCTGCCCAATAAGTAATAGCTAAAGTACCAGCAACAAATATAAAAAACATAATAATTGCAGGAATATTTAGCTCTCTTTTTGATGCTTCAAAGTTTGCATCTCCTGCTGCTAAAAGTGAAATAGCAAAAATTGTTGTTATTAATAATAAAATTCTAGCCATTATAATTCATCCTTTACATCTTCTTTAATTGCATTTGTTAAATCTTCAAACTCACCATTTGCTCTTTTAACATAAATTAGTGTTGTAAAGAAACTAATTATAATAATTGCTGCTCCAATAGGAAAGCCAATTGTCATAACTCCATCACCTGTTTTCATACCCATAATGCTTGGATTAAATGCTATAGTTAAAATGTAAGCATAGAACATAACTAAAACAAAAATTCCTAACTTAAGTGCAAAACTAGTTCTTTTTGAAACTAATTCTTGATATTTAGGATTAGCTTTAATTTTGTTTACTAATTCTTCATTCATACTCTTCCTCCTAAAGTATAGTGAAATTCACACTATTAGCGAAGCTATTTTAATACTATTCAAAGTACCTTAAAATCGACTTCGTAGCATTAAAATAGCATTGGCTATCTAGTGTTTCATTATACTCACAAAACTTCTTTTGTTCTAGTGAAAAGTGACAGTTTAAGTCTAATTTAATTCTAGGAAGATACTAAAGTAACTTTTTGTAACGGATATTTAAAAGTTGTGTATTTTGGAGTAAATTCGTTAATTTGTATAAAAAGTTGTTTTAGCTGGAGTTTTATCTTTTAATTTTAGAAAAATCATTGCTGTCATAATTGCATCATTAAGTGCATCATGTTTTCCAAGTTCTGGAATATCCAAATTTTTCATTATTGTATCGAATTTTAAATCAACAAATTCATATTCACTTGAACGTTTTTTTGTTTTATAATACATTGAAGAGACTTCAATACTCTCATTTGGAAGTTTTATTCCTATATATTGTTTTGTATATTTTGATATTATTGCTATATCAAATTTTATATAATAACCTATAATTGGTCTTGAACCTATAAACTCTAAAAGCTTATAAATAGCAACTTTAGGTTCAGTTGCATTTTGCAAATCAATAGGTCTAATTTGATGAATTTTAATTGATTCAGCATTTACTTTAGAAGAGGGTTTTAAAAAAATATTAAAGTTTTTTCTCATTATTACTTTATTATCTTTTATCATAACAGCACCAATAGAGATAATCTCATCTTTTCTAGGATTTAAGCCTGTTGTTTCACAATCTAAACAGATATATTCATTTTTAGGGGCTTCGTCAAAAAGATATAAAAAGTTTTTATCTTTTAATCTACTAATTTGAAATTTTCTAATTATATTTTTAAACATTATGAAATCTTATCTATTTTAAAGGTATATACAATAAATTTTTTAAAAGCAATTACAATTTTTAAACTATCTTTTAAAAGGTCTCTTTCTATTTTTCCTAAGCTATGAGTATCAACTTCATTATTAATTTTTTGCTTATTTAAAATTTGTTCTAATTGAGCTTTTAATCTTAAAGTACATAAAACATCAAAAGCCTCTATAAGCTCATTTGCCATATCATTTTCTAAAATTTTTTTATCTTGTAAAATTTTGATTCTTTTTACTGTCGTTGTTTCTCTAATCTTTTCCCTTAATGCTAAACTTCTAATACCTTGAACAATTGGGAAAATCCCTACTTTTTTAATATCAATATTATGAGTTTTTGTCATAAAACTTGCAACTGTTGTTGGAGTATCAAAAGTTAAAGTTGCTTTTGCAAAATATGCCATAAATACATCTTTATCATGCAATTTATTAAATAAATTATCTTTTAAATTAATTAATAAATCTTTATCTCCAGCAACTGCAAAAGAGTCAAAGAAAATTGCTAAATCCATATAGTTTTGCATATCTGGAGCTTCTATCCATCTTGCAGTTTCATTTTGGTAATCTTTTACATTTTTACACCAAAAAGGATTTGATACCATAATATTGCCTTCACAACGAGGATAACCAAAATTTATTAAAGTTTCTGTCATTTTTTGCATATATGGTCTATATTGTTCTACTTCTATCCCATCTTTTATAACCAATGCATTATCTTGGTCTGTTTTTACTATTTGCTCATTTCTTCCTTCACTTCCCATTACTATAAAACAAGCATTTTTTTGAAGTTCAGGTGGAACTATTAGTTGGTAAAGTTTTTTATATACTTTTGTATTTAATTGACCAATTAAATTTGAAATATGATTTACTTTTACGCCTTTTGCATTAAGTGTTCTAATTATATTGATTAAATCACTACTTGCAAGTTTTAATTCTTCAATAGTTTTTGCTTTTTTTATTTGAGTATCTACCACATAAGTATGGTTTGCAAAGTGTGATAAAACATCAAGTTGTTCTAAAATACCTATTAACTCATTGCTACTATTAGTTACACCAACTCTTTTAATACCTTTTTTAATTAAAAGTGTTAAAGCTTCAAATAAATAATCATCATTATGAACAGTTAAAAGTGGGAAAATTGCTATATCTTCAACAAAAATATTTAAATCTCTTCCTTCAAGTAAAACTTTCATTTTTAAAAGTGAATCAGTAATAATTCCATACTCATTATCTTTTTTTACTATTATTGTGGAAGTTTTATATTCAATAGATTTTGCAATTGCATCTGTTAGTTTAGTATTTTTTTCAACTATACATGCTTCATGAATTAAAGTATCTTCAACTCTTGAAATCATAAAAGAAGATAATTCAGAAGTATATTCTTTATTTTTAAGTGTTTGGATTTTATTTACTAGATTATTTAAAAAGAAGTTTTTAAATTCACTATTTTCTTCAATTAGTTCTAAAAAGATTTTTTTTTCTAATTCATAACAAATTAAATCTTCATAAACTTTAAATGTGCTTTTTGATTCCCCATAAATTAAAGAGTTAGCATCAAATGAATCCTCATGGTGATAATCCATTACTAATTCCTCATCTTTATATTCGTGAACAATTCCTTTTATAATTATAAAAAAGTAATTTGGAATATTTTCAGGGTTTATAAGTGTTGAATCTTTTGGATAATATGCTATATCCATATGATTAATACATTTATCCATCTGCTTTTCATCTAAAACTTCAAAGGGATGAATATTTGATAAGAAGGCTTTTTGATCGCGAAGACTCATAATTTTTCCTTTTTCTAGCACTCTTGTATGCCAAAACTTTTTATACCACTTCGCGCTATGATATAAAAAGTATTGCGATTATACTAAGATTAGCATAAAAGAGAGCTATAAAAAGCCAACAAAAGTTGACTTTTTTATAGTTTAATTATATTTTTAGTGATCTACCGCTGCACCAGCACCAGATGGAATTCTGATGTTCTCAACAATTTCTTGTACATGTGCAGGTGGTTCTGGAGTCATTCTAGATACAACAAATGCTACTATTAAGTGTAAAATTGTACCTACTGTTCCAATACCTGTTGGTGCTATTCCTAAGAAATAATCTGCTTTGTCCCCACCTAAGAATACAAAGTACACAATGTATCCGAATGTAAAGATTAAACCAGTTAAGATACCAGCAATTGCCCCTTCTTTATTCATTCTTTTATCAAATACCCCAAGGATAATTGTAGGGAAGAATGCTGCTGCTGCTAATCCAAATGCAAAAGCAACAACTTGTGCAACGAAACCTGGAGGATTAACTCCTAAATATCCTGCAACACAAATCGCAACTACTGCTGAGATTCTTGCCCACATTAACTCAGATTTTTCATTTAATTTAGACTTACCAGTCTCTTTATCTTTAAAGATTACTTGTCCCATTAAGTCATGTGAGATTGCTGATGCAATTACAAGTAATAAACCTGCTGCTGTTGATAATGCTGCTGCAAGCCCCCCCGCTGCGATAAATGCAATTACCCAATTTGGTAAGTTTGCAATTTCTGGGTTTGCAAGAACCATGATATCTCTATCAACATATAATTCATTTGCAATACCATTATTTTTAGCTAATTCTTCAGCTGTTGGTGCACCTTTACCATTTGTAGTAACTCTATGACCATCTGGAGCTGTTTTTTCTCCATCAAATGCTGGTTTACCATTAAATGCTGTACCTGCTGCATATTGGATTTTACCATCACCATTTCTATCATTCCATGCTAATAATCCACCATGCTCCCAAGTTTTAAACCAGTTACCATCATTTTTACTTCCATCAGCGTGAGTTAATTCACCATTAACGAAAGCTTTATATTCAACATTTTGAACATTTTTAATTAAGTTAACTCTTGAGAATGCTGCAACTGCTGATGCAGAAGTATACATAATAGCAATGAATATTAATGCATATCCAGCAGAAATTCTTGCATCTTTAACTGTTGGAACTGTAAAGAATCTAACAATAACGTGAGGTAGTCCTGCTGTACCTAACATTAATGCAGTTGTTAACATAAACATATTCCATAAGTTTCCTGGCTCAGTATATGCACCAAAACCTAAATCTGTAATAGCAGAATCTAGGGCATGCAGTAAATATGTGCCTTCAGGTATAACTTTTACACCATCATCAAATGCAAAAGTAGTTTGTCCAAAAATACCTAATTGTGGTAAAAACGTATCTGTAACTTGTAATGATAAGAAAATTGCTGGAATAGTATATGCAAAAATCATAACTACATATTGAGCAACTTGAGTATATGTAATACCTTTCATACCACCAAGAACAGAATAGAAGAATACAATAACCATACCGATTATAACACCTGTGTTTACATCCACTTGTAAAAATCTAGCAAATACGATACCAACACCTCTCATTTGTCCAGCAACGTATGTAAAAGAAATAAAGATAACTGAAATAACAGCTACTGTTCTAGCCACATCTGAGTAATATCTATCACCCACGAAATCAGGAACTGTAAACTTTCCAAATTTTCTTAAATATGGAGCTAATAGCATAGCTAATAGAACGTATCCACCTGTCCATCCCATTAAGTAAGCACTCGCATCACTCCCGATAAATGCAATAATACCTGCCATAGAGATAAATGAAGCTGCACTCATCCAATCAGCAGCTGTCGCCATACCATTTGCTACTGGGTGAACCCCTCCACCAGCAACATAGAAATCTTTAGTTGAACCTGCTTTTGCCCATAATGCAATACCAATGTATATTGCAAAAGAAATACCTACGAATAGATAAATTAATGATTGTAATTCCATAACCCGCTCTCCTTTCTATTCGTTTACACCATATTTCTCATCAATTTTTGTCATTAAGTTTACATAAACAAAAATTAAGATAACAAATACATATATTGCACCTTGTTGTGCGAACCAAAATCCTAACTTAACACCACTTATTTCGATTGCATTAAGTTCATTAATAAAAATAATTCCACAACCAAAAGAAACGATAAACCAAACCACTAAAAGTTTTAAAATAGTAGTTATATTTTCTTTCCAATAAGCTTGAGCTTTTTCTGGACTCATGTTCTTCTCCTTCATAAATTTGTTTTAACAAATAAATTGTTTAGTCATCCAACAATGTAAGTATAATAGTCGTTGATAGCAAAAGGGTAGCAATTGAAAAAAAAAGTAAAAAAAATAAGAAAAAATTTTTGAAAGTAGTGAAGAAGTACCGTATAACGGTACTTTATACAGAGTAAAATCTGTCGATTTTATATCCTAAGCCTCTAATATTTTTAATAAAATCCTCTTTTAGTGCTTTTTTTAACCTAGAAATTTCTGCTCTAATTGTAGGATTATCAATATTCTCTCCTCCCCAAATATCAACTCTAAATCGCTCAAAATCAACTATCATATTAATATTTAGTGCTAAAATATGAATAATTTCGGATTGTTTTTTTGTTAAAGTTTGAGGTTCACCATTAAAATACAGGGTTTGAGTATCTTTAGAATAAGAATAATGCTCGCTAAATCTCATATGTGAAGTATTTTTTTGATCTTTTCTTAGAATTTGGTTTATTTTAATTCCTAATTCTCCAAGATGAAAAGGTTTTTTAATATACTCTCTACATCCTAAATTATATGCTTTTGTAATATCTTCAATATCAACTAAAGCACTTATATAAATAGTAGGAATATAGATTTTCTTTCTATTTAATTCTTCAAGTATTTCAAATCCATCTAGTTTTGGAACATTAATATCTAATATTAATAAATCAAAAGATGAGTTAATATTTTCAAGAACTTGCAAACCATCTGTAAAACTCTCAACCATATGCCCAATATCTCTTAAGTATTCACTTATTGCATTATTAAGCATTAATTCATCTTCAAGAAGTAGTATTTTCATTTATATTAAACCTATAAGTAAATTTTGTCTCTTGTTCATTTGAATCTAGCTTGATTATAACAAAGTTTTTATCACAAATCTCTTTTACTATTTTTAAGCCCAATCCAAATCCTCCTCGTGCATTATTTTCCCTATAAAAATCGTCAAAAATTTTATTTTTCTTATCAATTTGTTCAGAAGCAGTTTTTATTTGAAATTCAACAAAATCATCATCTATATAGTCTAGTTTGATATATATTGGAGATTTTGCGTAAGAATATTTTATAGCATTTGAAATATTATTATCAATTATTCTTTGTAATTCTGTTTTATTAAATTTTATATAAATATCTTCATTTATATTTGATACAAAAAATAAAGAGTTAGATTTTGCTATCTCTTCAAAAAATTCAATTCTAAGTCTTAGGATATTTGAAAAGTTTAAATACTCCTTTTTATATTCAACTCTATCTTTTTTAATCATATATGATAAATCATCATAAATATATTGAATAATCTTTGCACCTGATTCTATATTTGTAACATATTTATTGTCATTTACACTTCTTTTAAGTAAATCAATATTTGTTTGAATTATTGCAAGGGGAGTATTTATCTCATGTACAGAATTTTTTAAAAACTGTTTTTGTGATTCTACTAAATTTGTTAGTTCTTTTGTTTTTTCTTGCACTTTTGATTCAAGATTTTTATTTATATCTTCTAATAAATGTTTTTTATATTTTATATTTGTTAATGCTTCATTGGCATAATTAACAATAGTTCTAAATTCAGAAAATAAAATTTTATCTTGGTTTATTGGATTATCATCATTTTGAGATTTTTTAAAGTAATTCCCAATCTCTCTTACTTCATTTGCAATTAATATGGTTGCATTTTTATAAATAAAAATAGAGTATAAAACTAACATAATTGTAAGGGAAGTTACTTGTAAAGTAGAGTTTGAGATTTTTTCATCATACTCTTTTTCTTTTTCTCTTACAAGTTTATTAATTTTATCTAAATATACTCCTTTTCCTATTGTCCAATTCCAAGGTTTATATGACATAGCATAAGAGATTTTTTTTGCTTCTCTTTTTATATTAGGTTTATACCAAAGATATTCAACATATCCACCTTCATTTTTTAATGATACTTTTATTAAATCTTTAATAACTTCTACCCCATTATTATCTGTATATTGATATAGATTTCTACCAGCTTTTCCCACAGGATAATATAAAGAAGTTCCATCAAACTTGTAAATAAAAGTATAATCATCTAAATCTTTTTGATTTTTCATTTTATGAATTGCTTCAAGAATCTCTTGTTGAATTATTTTTTCATCTTTAATATCTTTATATTTATCATGATAAAACTTTATAAATTTTAGAGTATTTTCAATATCTTGTTTAATTATATCTCTTTGTTTATTTGTATAATTATTTTTAATTATGTTAATTTTTTCTTGAAACTCTTCAAAAGTATTATCAATTATAATAAGTGTAAAAAATGAAATAAGTACAAGAATAAATAAAATACTATAAACAATCAATTGATACAGAGATTTTGCTTTTATCAATATAAATCCTTAATTAAGGTTAAGTTACAAATAATAGCCTATTTTTAATTAAATAATAAATGATTATCCATTAAATAAAATAAGATTTAAAAAGGTGTTTCAATGGTTTGCAATTTTTAAGTAATTATTAGTTTTTAGATTAAATTTTATAGGAGTTTATATTTAAAATAAAGTTATAAAGTTTGGTGACCCCTAGGAGATTCGAACTCCTGTGGCAAGGATGAAAACCTTGAATCCTAACCGCTAGATGAAGGGGCCAATGGTGGCGCAGCTGACGAGACTCGAACTCGCGACCTCCTGCGTGACAGGCAGGCATTCTAACCAACTAAACTACAGCTGCAAAAAAAATGAAAATGGATTTATAATACTAATTCAAACAAAGATTGTTTAAGCTTAGGATTATGGTGGTCGATAGAAGACTCGAACTTCTGACATCTACCTTGTAAGGGTAGCGCTCTACCAACTGAGCTAATCGACCTTAAGAAGTTGGTGACCCCTAGGAGATTCGAACTCCTGTGGCAAGGATGAAAACCTTGAATCCTAACCGCTAGATGAAGGGGCCACTTTAAAAGTGGTGATCCGTGAAGGATTCGAACCTTCGGCCACCTCCTTAAAAGGGAGATGCTCTACCGGCTGAGCTAACGGATCAATTTTAACAATATATAAGTGGCGCGGCCGACGAGACTCGAACTCGCGACCTCCTGCGTGACAGGCAGGCATTCTAACCAACTAAACTACGGCCGCACCTTTTATAATGGTGGTCGATAGAAGACTCGAACTTCTGACATCTACCTTGTAAGGGTAGCGCTCTACCAACTGAGCTAATCGACCTAAAAAATATAAACCAAAGTCAAAAGACTAAGGAATATTTGGTGACCCCTAGGAGATTCGAACTCCTGTGGCAAGGATGAAAACCTTGAATCCTAACCGCTAGATGAAGGGGCCACTTTAAAAGTGGTGATCCGTGAAGGATTCGAACCTTCGGCCACCTCCTTAAAAGGGAGATGCTCTACCGGCTGAGCTAACGGATCAATTTTAACAATATATAAGTGGCGCGGCCGACGAGACTCGAACTCGCGACCTCCTGCGTGACAGGCAGGCATTCTAACCAACTAAACTACGGCCGCACCTTTTATAATGGTGGTCGATAGAAGACTCGAACTTCTGACATCTACCTTGTAAGGGTAGCGCTCTACCAACTGAGCTAATCGACCTAAAAAATATAAACCAAAGTCAAAAGACTAAGGAATATTTGGTGACCCCTAGGAGATTCGAACTCCTGTGGCAAGGATGAAAACCTTGAATCCTAACCGCTAGATGAAGGGGCCACTTTAAAAGTGGTGATCCGTGAAGGATTCGAACCTTCGGCCACCTCCTTAAAAGGGAGATGCTCTACCGGCTGAGCTAACGGATCGTCTTACTTAAAATGGAGTGGAATTATATAAAAAAATAAATCATTTGTCAAGAGTTTTTTGGAAAAAATTTGAAAATTTTTGAAAAGCATATTTTGCAGCTTGTATTTGAACCTCTTTTCGGTTACCATTAAAGTGATAAACTTCCACATTTTTAAGGCCATTTCTTGATGCAACTCCAATTACTACTGTACCAACTGGTTTATTTTTTGTAGCTCCTGTTGGTCCTGCAATTCCACTTGTAGCAATTGCATAATCTGCATTGAATTTTTCCATTGAACCTTTTAGCATATCTTCAACTACTTGAATACTTACTGCACCATAATTATCTAAATTTTCTTTTTTTACATTTAATTCTTTCATTTTTACTTCATTTGAGTATGAAACAATTGAACCATTAAATATATCTGATGAGCCAGAAATTTCTGTTATCATTGATGCAATTAATCCACCTGTACAACTTTCTGCTGTTGTTATTGATTTATTATTAATTCTTAGAAGTTCTTGAAGTTTTATCATATCTGCTAAGTCAAAGATGCTTTCATACATAATTTATACCTTTATATAATGATATTATTATATTAGTATAATTTGATTTAAATTTGTATTTGTGATGGAGTATATATAGTATGAAATTTTCATACTATATATATTATTAAGTAGTTATACTATTCAGTTAAATCTTCTAAAAATTGTTTTTCATTAAATTCTAAATTTAAATAATCAGCAACAATTTTAATATCTCTTTCTGCATTTCCTAAACAAGAAGTAGCACCAGGAGATGGAGTCATATTAAAAATTATCCCTGTACCTGGGTTTATTGATGCTTCCCCTAACATTAATTTTTGTTCATCTTTATTTAGAACTTGTGGTCTAACTCCTCCAAATCCTTTTGCATACTCTATATCTTCTTCTTTTAATGATGGAACGATTTTTCTTGCATCTTTAACAAATAATTTTTTATTTAGTCCTGGAACTTCAAATAAAAAGTTTCTTAATACATAGTTTCTAATTTCACTATCTTTTAATAAATCCCAGAAAATTTTAACAATATTTCCATCAAAGTTTAATGTTTTAAAGAAGTCAATATATGTTCCTGGTTTATATCTTTCAAGTTTTGGAAGCATAAGTGCAGTTGGTCCAAATCTTGTTTTCCCATCTGCTAAAATATCTGGGTCTCCGTGTAATGCTGCAAATGGTAATTTATCATTTTGTACCATATAAACTTTACCATTTAAGAATTCACCACCAGTAATATAGAAACTTCCAGCCATTGGAAGGCATCCCATATGCTTACCATATCCCATTTTGTGTGCTAAATATAATGAGTGAGCACCTGCATCTACAACAACAAAATCTGCTGTAAATACAGTTCCAGCAGTAGTAGTTAATTTAAATTTATCTCCAACTTTTTCTATTTCATCAACTTCAGAATTAAAGAAAATATCAGTAACAACATCTTCACATGATTGTGCAGCTTTTGCTAATTCTTTAGTCATAGCTCCAAAATCAACAGTTGTATATTGATCTTTAGCCCCCATTGCAATAATTGGTTCAGGTCTTTCACTTCCATCTTCTAAATATACTAATTTTGGTTCTAATACTTTTAAGTCTTCTTTATCCCATAACTCTAAATAAGGGAAAATAGTTTTAAATTCATTATATCTATTTTTAATAAATTCAACTTCTTTTTCACCTACACCTAAAGCCATTTTTTGATGTTTAAACATAACTTTATCTTCAAGTCCATATTGAAGACAAAATTTTTCAACCATCTTTGCAGTTCTTTTTGTTATTTTTGCTTTTTCTAAAGTATAGTTTGTTTCAATATCTCCCACATGGATAGTTTGAGAGTTACTAGTTCCTTTAGTATTCAATGTTGCTAAATCTTCATATTTTTCTAACATACAAAGGCTTTTTACATTTGTATACTTAGCAAGTTCATAGAATAAAGCGGCACCAGAAATACCTCCACCGACAATAACTACTTCATAATGTTTCTCGTTCATATTTACAATCCCCATCAAGTTTTAAAATATAAAGGATATTATCACAAATAGATTATTTTTTGTATAAAAATAAAAAATATTGTACATGATTAGTATAAAATATCCTCTTTGGTAACATTATAACAAATTTGTTTTATTATGTACTGTACAACAATTGTACATTATGTTTCAAAATGGTTACTTCCGTCTCAGCAAACTATAATATTTGTCTTAAAATTGTTCAAAATATATAATTATAAGAAAAACTTAACTAAAAATAATAATTTAAAATTATAAAACTAAAAAAAATAGTTAATTAAAAGAGTTTTTACATAATCTTGGATATAATCTATGACTTTAATAAGATAATACTAAGAAATCGAAGGTAGTACAGATATGGATTATAAAGATAGTTTATTGCTTCCAAAAACAGACTTCCCAATGAGAGGGAATTTACCGCAAAATGAGCCAATAAGATACTCAGCGTGGGATGAAAAAAGAGTTTATGATAAAATGAAAAAAAATAGAGAAAACAAACCAAGTTTTACTCTTCATGATGGACCACCATATGCAAATGGGCATATTCATATAGGTCATGCATTAAATAAAATTTTAAAAGATATTATTGTTAAGTACCACTATTTTAATGGAAAATCAGTTAGATATGTTCCGGGATGGGATTGCCATGGACTACCAATTGAGCAAAAAGTTGAAGAAAAAATTGGAACATCAAAGAAAAAAGAGTTACCAAAATCAAAAATTAGAGAATTATGTAGAGAACATGCAAGCAAGTTTATTGATATTCAAAGGGATGAATTTAAACAATTAGGTGTAATAGGGGATTGGGATAACCCTTATTTAACAATGGATTTTAAATTTGAAGCAAATATTTATAGAGAATTATGTGCAATTGCAAAGCAAGGGCTTTTAGTTCAAAGAAGTAAACCTGTATATTGGTCTTGGGCAGCACAAACTGCACTTGCTGAGGCAGAGGTTGAATATGAAAATAAAGTTTCTCCTTCAATATATGTTGCTTTTAAACATGAAACACTTGATGCAAGTGTAATTATTTGGACGACTACTCCTTGGACACTTCCTGCAAATACAGGAATAGCATTAAATGGTGAAGAAGAGTATGTAATAACAAGTGATAAATTTATTGTTGCTAAAAAACTTTACAATTCACTAATTGAAAATGAAGTAATTAGTGGTACGGTTGTTGGTTCAATTAACCCAACTGAACTTGAAAATACAAATGCAATAAATCCACTAAATGGAAGAACTTCAAAAATTGTTTTAGGTGAACATGTTGAGATGGATGCAGGTACAGGAGCAGTACACACAGCACCAGGACATGGGGAAGATGACTATAAAGTTGGTTTAAAATATGGTTTAGAAGTAATTATGCCTGTTGATGCTGAGGGTAAATATGATCAAACAATAGTTAGAGAAAAACTATTTAAAGATACTGATAAATATCTTGGTGTTCATGTATTTAAAGCAAATGATTTTATTTTAGAAGAGTTAGGTGAGGCTTTATTAAAAAGAACAGATATAACTCACTCTTATCCACATTGTTGGAGAACTCATAAACCTATTATTTTTAGAGCAACTAAACAATGGTTTATCTCAATTGATGATAAATATGGACAAAAAGATAAAACATTAAGAGAAAATGCTTTAGAAGTTGTTGAAAATATTAAATTTTATCCTGAATGGGGTAGAAATAGATTAAGAGCAATGTTAGAAGGACGACCAGATTGGTGTATTTCAAGACAAAGAGATTGGGGAGTTCCAATTGCATTTTTTAGAAATAAAAAAACTGATGAAATAATTTTTGATGAAAAAGTATTAAACTATACAGCTATGATTTTTGAACAAAAAGGTTGTGATGCTTGGTATGACTTACCAATTGAAGAGTTATTATATCCAGGAAGCGGTTTAAATCCAGAAGATTTAGAAAAAACTATGGATATTTTAGATGTTTGGTTTGATTCAGGTTCTACACAAAATGCAGTATTAAGAAGTAGAAACTATGACGCAGGAACATTTCCTGCTGATATGTATTTAGAAGGAAGTGATCAACATAGAGGTTGGTTCCAATCATCATTATTGACAACTTTAGCATCAAATGAAGTAGCTCCTTTTAAATCGATTTTAACACATGGCTTCACTGTTGATGAAAAAGGTGAAAAAATGTCTAAGTCAAAAGGAAATGTTGTTGCTCCTGATAAGGTAATGAAACAATATGGAAGTGAAATTTTAAGACTATGGGTTGCAATGAGTGATTATCAAAGTGATTTAAAAATTTCTGATAATATTTTAAAACAAAATGCAGAACTTTATAGAAAGATTAGAAACACTGCAAGATTTTTACTTGCAAATATTGATGATTTAGATGAAGTTTTAGCTGTTGAAAAAATGGGAATTTTAGATAAATGGATATTAGCAAAAGCTAAAAAAGTATTTACTGAAATTGAAAACTCTTTTGCACAATATGAATTTTCTAAAGGATTAAATAAATTAAATAACTTTTTAGTTGTTGATTTATCAGGTATTTATTTAGATGTTTGTAAAGATAGATTATATTGTGATGATAAAAATGATCTTCATAGAAGAAGTTCTCAAAGTGCAATGGCATTAATTGCTAAAAAGTTAATTTCAACTCTTGCTTGTATTTTAACTTATACAATGGATGAGCTATTGGAGTTTGCACCTTCATTTATAAAAGGTGATGCAAAAGATATTTTTGATATTGAAGATACAAAATTAGTTGAAGTTGAAAGTAATCTTAACGAAGAACATTTATTAAAAGCTAAAGAAAAATTTTCTGAAGCTATTGATACACTTAAAAAAGATAAAATAATTAAATCTACACTAGAATTAGCAATAGTTACAAATAGTGAAGATATTTTATCTTTAGATAGAACTGAAGCTGAGGATTTCTTCTTAGTAAGTAAAATTGCCAATGAAGAAAATTTAGAAGTTTTAGTATCTTTTGAAGTTGATTCAAAAAAATTCGAGGTTTGTAAAGTTAGTGAACATAAATGTCCTAGATGTTGGAAGTTTAAAGCTTCTAAAGAAGAGTGTTTATGTTCAAGATGTGAAAGAGTGATGGCTTAAGATGTTTGAAGAAGCCATAACACTATCTTTTATATTTAAAACAATAGCAGTAATTTTAGCTTTTACTGCTATTGGAATATTTCTTGTAAATAAAAAAGCAAAGAGGTAAATTTAGTAATGATGCCCTTTTCAGATGAAGATCTAAAACTTCCTGTTTCAACAATAATAGAGAATAAAATAGCACCTATGTTAGCACAAGATGGGGGAGCTATCTCTTTAATAGATATAATTAATGGTAAAGTATATATACAATTGCAAGGTGCATGTGTTGGATGTAGTGCAAGTGGTAGTACTTTAAAATATGTAGTAGAAAAAGAGTTAAAAGCTGCTATACATCCTGAATTAATTATAGTAAATGTACCACAAGGTATGGAAAATAGTTTAGAGGAACTTTAATGATAAATGAGAGTAGATTATTAAATGAGGCAAATTCATATTTTTTAGATAAACAGTATGATAAAGCATTATTTATATATTCACAATTATCTTCTTTATTTCCACAAAAAAAAGAGTATGAAGTGTATGCTGTTTTTTGTGATATTGCAAGTGAAGATGAAGTAAAAGCTTTATCTTTATATGACTATTTTTCAGTTGCAGTTAATGAAGATGTTCAAGCTGCAATAGCATATGTTGAAAATCTTATAAAAGCATATGATGGTGATGTTAATAAAATGATGAATATCTTAAAAGATATTACAGATTCTACAGTTGATTCCTTAGATGCCATAAAATATGAAGATTTTAAAAAGCTTGTACAATCAAGAGGTTCTTTTAGAGTTGCTTTTGAAGATATTATGTTTTCTACAAAAGTTGCAATTGAATCAAAAGAAGATTTTTTTGATTTTGTATCAAATTTAATTGATAATGGCTTTAGCACAACAGCTTATAGTTATCTTGATGGCTTTAATGAATATTTTGCCTATGATAAAAAAATAGAAGAACTTTATAAAAAACTAGAAGAGACTAAAATTGCAAATAATCATAAATAATAAAAAATTTACAGATAATTCAAAAGAAGCAAATAACGAGGTAGCTTTTGTCTATTCTTTACAAAATGAAAAATTTTGTGAAGATGCAAAAGCAAATGGTTGTACGCAACTAATACCTTCTTATAAATTAAAAGAGTATGTTGATTTTTCTTCAATTAAAATAATAGGGATTACAGGAACAAATGGAAAAACTACCACAAGTGCAGCTATTTATTCTATTTTATTAGATTTAGGGTATAAAGTAGCACTTCAAGGTACAAGAGGTTTTTTTATAAATGATAAAAGAGTTGAAGAATATACTTTAACTACTCCTGTACAATTATCAAATTTTGCGCATATTCAAAAAGCAATAGATGAAAGATGTGAATTTTTTGTAATGGAAGTAAGTTCTCATGCAATTGAGCAAAAAAGAATAGAGGGCTTAGAGTTTGAATTAAAAGTTCATACAAATATTACAAGAGACCATTTGGATTATCATAAGACAATTGAAGAGTATATAAATGTTAAAAACTCTTTTTTTAATGATGAGAGTAAGAAGCTACTAAATAAAGATGATAAAATAGTAAAGTTTAATACTAAAAATGCATATACTTATTCATTAGATAATCCTTCAACATATAAAGTTGGAGCATACTCTTTTAAAAATGGTATGCATGTAATGTTTTCAAATATTGAAAAAATGCACTCTTTTTCTTCTTCAATGATGGGAATATTTAATATTTATAATCTCTTAGCAGCAATTGCTAGTGTACATTTAACTACTAATAACTCTTTAGATGAGATATGTGAAGCTGTTGAAAATTTTGCAGGTGTTAGTGGAAGAATGGAAATAGTTTGTACAAATCCTTTAATAATAATTGATTTTGCCCATACTCCTGATGGTATGAAAGAGGTTTATGAAAGCTTTAATCATAAAGATATTATTACTGTTTTTGGTGCTGGAGGAAATAGAGATAAAGAGAAAAGACCTCTTATGGGACAAATAGCAGCAAAATATGCAAAGCATATAATAGTAACTTCAGATAATCCTAGATTTGAAGACCCAGATTTAATTATTGAAGATATTTGTCAAGGAATACCAAATAAAAATAATCTTACTATTGAAGTAAATAGAAAAGAAGCTATTAAAAAATCAATTGAACTTGCAAAAGAGAATGAAAATAGTGTTTTATTAATCTTAGGTAAAGGAGATGAACCTTATCAAATAATATATGATAAGAAATTTCCTTTAGTGGATAAAGATGAGGTGTTAAAGCATATTTAATAATATGCTTTAATCATCACTCCTTTATTTTGTTTTTTTGAACTTAAGTAGTAGTTTACAGGCGTTAATAAAATCTCATTTCCTAAAACCTCTTTTGTATACCAACTAACTTCTAAAACTCTATGTCTTGCCATACCTTTTAAAATATATTCTTGAAGTGTTTTATCATTTGATAATACTGTTGCTTTTTTTATATCTTCATTATTAATAACTGCAATTATTTCAAATCTTAAAGCTTGAGTATTATTAAGTAAAAACTCTTTTAAATTATCTTTGCAACTATTATCTAGTTTTATTTGAAAAACTTTATAATCATAACATTTTGCTAAATTAAAGTTTTTTGATAGAAAAATTTCTTTAAATTTCTCTTTTGTAATTGGTATTTGTTTTTCTACAATTACTTCTTTTAATATAATTTTTTCTTCAACTTTAGGTTCTTTTTGTATTTCTATTTTTTTAGGATTATTTATTATTTGTACTTTTTCTTCATAGTTTTTGATTTTTTGGCTATTTAAAACAAAATAATAAGTAATTGCAACTACTAAAAACATAATCAATAAAGTAAATAAAATATAAAAAATCTTTTTTTGTTTTGTTTTTTCTTGTTTTTTTTCTTCTATTTTTAGTTTTTGTTCAACTAATTTTTCATGAATTTCTTCTTGTGACATACTTTTTTGTAAGATTTTTTTTAATTCTTCTTTTTGATTATCTTGCATCAGTTAAGTTTATTCCTTATTTTTTAAATATATTAATAAAATCAAAATTATTGTTGCTATAAAAAGAGGGTAAAAATATAAATATTCTTTTAATACAATTTTATTTTTTTCTATTTTAGATTTTTCTAATTCATTAATTTGATTATAAACTTCCATTAAATCCTCTTTTGTATTAGCATTAAAATATTTTGCATTTGAATCTTTTGCTATTTTGTCTAATACATATCTATTTTCACTATTTATTCCAATAGTATAAACTTTTATATTATATTTTTTTAAAAGTTTTAAAACAACTTCAAGGGGAATTTTACTTGCAGTATCTTCTCCATCACTTAAAAGTATAATAACTTTACTTTTTGCTTTTGAGTTTTTTAAAATTTTTGCACTAGTAGCAAGGGAGTCAAATAATGCAGTTTTTGGTCCAATTACTCCAATATCCAAATATGATAAAATCTCCTTTTGAGCCTCTTTATCAAAGCTTAAAGTTGAAGCTATCATAGAACTATTTCCAAAAACTACTAAAGCTATATTATCATTTACTCTTTTTTCCATAAAATCAGATACCAATTGTTTTACCACATCAAATCTATTTTGTTTTAAATCAAATTTATTAAAACCTCTTGCACTCATAGATTCACTAGTATCTAAAGCTAAAACAATATCAATTCCATCATTTTTTATATATTGAATATCTTTTATTTTAATAGGTGAAGCTAAAGCAGTTATAGCAAAAATAACTACTAAATACTTAAGTATTTCAATAAAAGCAGTAGTTTTTAAAACACTTTTTTGTATTAAAAACAAATGGGGAAAATAAAAACTTGCCTCTTTTGCTTTACAATATTTAAAACATAGAAAAAAAGGTATTAAAAGTAAAAAAATATAAGGATATTCAAAACTATACATCTAAACTATCCATAAATCTTCTAAATTGTTCTAAAGTTTTTTTATCAAACTTTGAAACCTCTTTTTTATATTTATAGTTTTCTAAACTTTCAAGAAGTTCATAATATAGTTTTTTGCTTCTATCATCATTTAAAACCTCTTTTGCATACTTAGTAATTAAATATGAAGCAGTTTTACTATTTTCTAAATCAATATTTTTTAAATTTATAATTGCAAGTTCATATGCTGTTTTTTTTCTATTTAAAAACTTTTTAACTATTAAAAAAAGTATTATAATAGCTGCTAAAGTTGCTATTATTAATAAAAAAGTATAAATAAAAAATGAATAATCAGGAATTATTACTAAATCTTTTATATCATTTATTTTTAATTCATTCATTATTTCATTAGCCTTATTAGTTTTGAAATAGGGTTTTCTTTTGTATAGATTTTTGTAAAATCAATATTACATTTTCTTAAATGCTCAAAAAGTTTATGGTCATTTTCTTTTAAACTTTTTATATAATTTTCAACTGAATACTTATCAATAACTCCTCTAAACTCAAAACCTTTTTCTAAATCTTTAAAATTTACACTTCCTAAAGTAGATATATTCTCTTCAAAATAATCTCTTACAATAATAACTATAACTTCATGTTTTTTACTTAATATTTTTAAATCTAGTTTTTCTATTTGAAAAAAATCTCCAATTAAAAAAATAAGTGAGCGTCTTTTTAATGTTTTAAATATTTTATTGCTTATTAATTCATAATTAACTTTTTTGCCTATACTTTTATAATTATAAATCTTCTCAGCCATATACTCAACACTAAAATTTCTTTTACTTTTTTTACTACATAAAAGTAAATCTTCATTTGCAATATAAGAAGAAAAAGTATCTCCTTGTTTTATGGCACTAAAGCCAAGTAAAGTAGAAATTTCACAAATTAATTCTTGTTTAAATTTATCTGTTCCAAAAAATACAGTTCCATTTAAAATAGGAATGATATTTATATTTAACTCTTTTTGGGCATGAAAAACTTTTACATATGGTTTTTGAAGTTTGGCACTAATAATCCAATCAATATTTTTTACATCTTCCCCATATTCATACTCTTTTAGTTCACTAAAATCATACCCTTCACCTTTTAATTTAGAAAGGTTATTTCCTACTATCTCACTAAAGACTTCTTTTTTGCTTTTGATTAGTATTTTTTTTATTTTACTATTCATTTATGGTATATCAATCTTTTGTAAAATTTTTTGTATTACATCTTCTACTTTTATATCATCTGCTTGAGCTTCATAGCTTAAAATAACCCTATGTCTTAAAATGTTTTTAACAACAAGAGCAATATCTATTGGACTTACATAATCATAACCCCTAATATATGCTTGTGCTTTAACTGCTTTAAACATATCAATAGTTGCCCTTGGACTTGCTCCAAACTCTATAAAATTTTCTATCTCTTCTAGATTATAATTTTTAGGTTCTCTTGTGGCACAAACAATATCAACTATATACTCTTCTAGTTGTTTATCTATATGTACTTTTAAAACTTCATTTTTAATATTTTGTAAAATTTCATTATCTATGATTTTTTCTAAAATAATTTTTTCATTTGAAGAAGCCATTTTTGCAATCTCATATTCTTGCTCTTTTGTATTATATGATACAACTATTTTAAACATAAATCTATCAAGTTGAGCTTCTGGTAAAGAGTAAGCACCTTCTTGTTCTATTGGGTTTTGAGTAGCTAAAACTAAAAATGGTTCTTCTATTTTAAAACTATTTTCAGCTATTGTTACTTGTCTTTCTTGCATTACTTCTAAAAGTGCAGATTGAACTTTTGCTGGTGCTCTATTTATCTCATCAGCTAATAAAAGATTTGTAAAAATTGGTCCTTTTTTTATCTTAAAATCACCTGTTTTCATATCATAGATTTGTGCACCTATAATATCACTTGGAAGTAAATCAGGTGTAAATTGAACCCTTTTGAAATTTAAATCAATAACTTTTGCTAAAGCATTTACTGTAGTTGTTTTAGCAAGTCCGGGAACTCCTTCTAAAAGAATATGTCCATTTGTAAATAAACCTATAAGTAAAGCATCAATCATCTCTTCTTGACCGATGATTTTTTTTGACAACTCTTTTTTAATCTCTACTATTTTTTCAAATAACTGCAAAGTCATCCTTTTTTTTTTGATTTTTAATTTTATCTAAAATGAAATAAAGCAACTTTAAAAGAAAATATTGTGTTCAAGTATAATCTAAATTATTTTTGTTACAATTTTATTATGAAAAAAAATTTATTAATTATTGGCTCAATTTTTTTATTTGCTGGATGTAGTAGTTCTGATATTTATAATCTTAGCAAAGCAGCAATTAGTAAAGACCCTAGTGCTGCTTTTAAATCTTTAGCAACTTCAAAAAGTATTCATTATGTTTCAAATCCAAAAGCTTTACAAAGTGATATAAAATCTTTAGATAAAAACTTTAAAAAGATTCTTGATATTTTTATTAAAGGTATTATGGAAAATTGGGGTGAAGAAAATATTGAGTTACCTAAACAAAAAGAGTATGTAAAATATATGCAAAACTATAAAAGTAGGGCATTAATAGATTTTGATAAGGGACTTGTTACAGTTGAGACTTTAGATGAAGAAAATACAAAGCAAAGTTTACACAATGCCATAGTTACGACTTTACTTTTACCTGATGATCCAAGAGCTGCTGATTTATTTAATGCAAAAAAAATACAGCTAAAAGGAACACCTTATTTATTAGGAGAAGTTAAAGATGACCAAAATAAAGAAATAAGATATTCTTGGAGGGCAAATAGATATGCTAATATATTAATAAATAATATAAAGTATAAGCAAATAACAAAAGATAATAAAAATATAAAAGTATCATATGTACAAATACCTATGGTAAAAGACCATGCCACAATAAGAGTTGCAAAATTTAAACCAATAGTAGAAAGATATTCAAAAAAATATAATATAAGTGCAAATTTAATTTATGCTATTATTAAAACAGAAAGTAATTTTAATCAATTTGCTGTAAGTAATGCAGGTGCAATTGGACTTATGCAAATTGTTCCTACTAGTGCAGGAAAAGATGCTTATAAATATATCTATGATAAAACATGGACTCCAACAAGTTCTTATTTATTTGAACCTAAAAATAATATAGAGTTAGGAAGTGCATATTTAAAAATTTTAAATACAAAATATTTAAATGGAATTTATAATTTGGTTTCACAAGAGTATTGTGTAATTAGTGCTTATAATACTGGAAGTGGAAATGTTTTGAAAACTTTTAGTTCTAATAGAACAAAAGCAAAAGAGTTAATAAATAAAAAAACTCCAGCTCAAGTTTATAAAACTCTAAGGGAAAAACTTCCTTATGAAGAGACAAGAAACTATTTAAAAAAAGTTGTTGATAATAAAAAAGATTTTATTGCTTTATAAAATTTAAATCTCACTTAAACAAAAATTAAACTTAACTTAGATAGTATACGCGTTCTTATCATCTTTTTTTATTAGAAAGATGTATAAGAAACCTCACATGTGTCAATCCTAAAATGGGTTGTATCAATGGATACTAAGGGGCACAGAGGCTAAACCCAATTAAAAAAATAAAACTTAGGAGAAACGAATATGGTTACAATGAAAGACCTATTAGAGTGTGGTGTACACTTCGGACACCAAACAAGAAGATGGAATCCAAAAATGAAAAAATTCATTTTCGGTGTTAGAAAGAATATTTATATTATTGACTTACAAAAAACATTAAGATATTTCAGATATACATATAATGTAGTAAGAGATGCTGCTGCTGAAGGTCAAACAATGATTTTTGTTGGAACTAAAAAGCAAGCAAGTGAAGCTGTAAAACAAGCTGCTATCTCTTGTGGAATGCCATATGTTAATCATAGATGGTTAGGTGGTATGCTAACAAACTACGGAACAATTAAAAAATCAATTAGAAAATTAGAAATTATTAAAAAAATGAGAGAAGAAGGACAATTTGATCTTCTAACTAAAAAAGAAGCTTTAATGCTTACTAGAAAAGAAGAAAAATTAGAATTATATCTTGGTGGAATCAAAGAGATGAAACAATTACCAGATATGATGTTTGTTCTTGATGCTGTTAAAGAAAGAATTGCTATTAAAGAAGCTAGAAGATTAGGAATTAAAGTTGTAGCTCCATTAGATACAAACTGCGATCCAGATTTAGTTGATTTTCCAATTCCAGGAAATGATGATGCAATTAGATCAATTCAATTATTCTGCCAAGAAATGGCTGCTGCTATGAACGAAGGTAAAGCTGCTGCTGCTGAAGAGGGAATTATTCCTGAAGAAACTCCAGTTTCTCAAGAAGAAGTATCTGAAGTTGTTGCTGAAGCAATGTCTGAAGAAGAATTCGAAACTACTGAGGAGGAAGCGTAATCATGGCTGGAGCAACTCCTAAATTAATTAAAGAATTAAGAGAGATGACTGGTGCTGGTATGCTTGATTGTAAAAATGCTTTAAATGAGTGTGAGGGTGATTTAGAAAAAGCCGTTCAACACTTAAGAGAAGCTGGGCTTGGAAAAGCTGCTAAAAAAGCTGGAAATGTAGCTGCTGAAGGTTTAATTTCAATATTAATCAATGATAATTTTACAAAAGCTACAATGACAGAAATTAACTCTCAAACAGATTTCGTTGCAAAAAATGAGAACTTTATTAACTTAACAAAAGATATTACTGCACACGTTCAATCAACAGGTGTAAGTGAAACTGAAGAATTAAAACAAACAACTATTAATGGTCAAGTTTTTGAAGAATTCTTAAATGAAAAAATTGCAACAATCGGTGAAAACATTGTTGCTAGAAAAATGGTAACTTTAGCTACAGATAGTGGTGTTGTAAATGGATATGTTCATGCAACAGGTAGAGTTGGAGTTTTACTAGCTGCAACTTGTGATGCTGCTGCAAAAGAAAAAGCAGCTGCATTATTAAAAAATATTGCAATGCACGCATCTGCTATGAAACCAACTGTAATCTCTTATAATGATTTAGACCCAGAATTTGTTGAGTCTGAAACAAGAGCTATTAAAGCAGAAATTGAAGCAGAAAATGATGAATTAAAAAGATTAGGGAAACCATTAAAAAATATCCCTGAGTTTGTTTCAAAATCTCAATTAACACAAGAAGCTTTAGCAAATGCAAAAGCTGCATTTGAAGCAGAATTAAAAGAGCAAGGTAAACCAGAGCAAATTTGGGATAAAATTGTTCCAGGTAAAATGGAAAGATTTATTCAAGATAACACTCAATTAGATGGTAGACTTGCATTATTATCTCAAAACTTTGTTATGGATGATAAAAAAACAGTTGAGCAAGTACTTGCAGAAACTGATCCTTCAATCAAAATTGTTGAATACGTAAGATTTGAACTTGGTGAAGGTATTGAGAAAAAAGAAGAAGATTTTGCAGCTGAAGTTGCAAAACAAATGGGTAACTAATCCCATAAAGTTTTATAGTGAACGAACAAGTAATTAACTCGTCACCTTCTACAAAACCCCTTTTGCTTCAAGCAAAAGGGGTTTCTCATAAATTTGACTACGAACTATTTAAAGATATAAATTTACAATTACATCAACAAGAAAGCATTGCTATTATTGGTATGAGTGGAAGTGGTAAATCTACACTTTTAAATATCTTATCTTCTTTATTAAAACCCAATAGTGGTTCGGTTCTTTTTAAAGATAATGAGATTTATAAATTAAAAAAATCTAAGCTTTTAAATATTCGTAGAGAAGATTTTGGTATAATATTTCAAGCACATTATCTATTTAGAGGATTTAGTGCAAAAGAAAACCTAGATATTGCTACACTACTTAGTTCAAATGAGGTTGATATGAACTTGCTTAAAACTTTAAAGATTGAGCATGTTTTAACTCAAGGAGTTGGTGAATTAAGTGGAGGACAACAGCAAAGATTATCTATTGCTAGGGTTTTAACAAAAAAACCTAAAATAATTTTTGCTGATGAACCTACAGGAAATCTAGATAAAGAGACTTCATTATTGGTTATGGATGCTCTATTTAATTATATAAAAGAAAACAATGCTGGTTTGATTTTAGTAACTCATGAAGAGAATCTAGCTAAAAGATGTAATAAAACCTATAAAGTTGTTGATTTGAAGCTAGAGGAGATAAGGTGAATTTATTATTAATAAGTGATACTCCAATAATAATAAAGATTTTTAAACTTGTTTGCAAAAAATTAAATTTAGAGTTATTAGTTCAAAATAATTATGAAGTAGAAACAAAAAAAGATTTTATAATTATAGATCAAACATATATTGATGATAAATTTAATACTTTAAAAAAGTTTTGTTCCAAGCTAGGGGCTATTTCAAATGATGAATTACCTTTTGAAAAAGCAAGAGACTTTATTATTCCTAGGCCTTTTTTGCCTCTACAACTTCAAGAAATTATACAAGAACAACTAACTTTTATAGATGAAGAGGCTACTATTTCAAAACAAGAAAATATTAAAAACACTGCAAAATATGAAGATTTTACAAATGATTTAACAAATTATGTGGAATCTTTAGCTGATGATATAGCTTTAGATATTGATGATGATAATGATGAAAGTATAGTTACTTTGGCTTCACTAAGAGATGGAGGAATATTAGATACTAAAGAGTTATCTAAAATCTCTGAAATTTTAAGATATGATAATATTCAAAATGAAGTAATGCACGAAGAAGCTGACTGGAAAGAGTTATCTGAAATAATTGATGAGGCTTTAAATGAAGTAAATGAATTTACTTTAAAAGAGGATTTAGAAAATCCAACAACTTTAGTTTTAAATAGATATTCAATTGATGAATTAAGACCTTTACTTGAAAAGTTTGACCAAAAAATTATAGATAAGCTAACAAATGGTGAAGATATTGATTTAAAATTACGTTTAAAGGACAATAATTGATTAATAAATCAAATGGAGCAATATTAATTCTTTCAGGTCCTAGTGGTTGTGGAAAATCAACTTTATTAAAAGAGGTTTATAAAGATATAAAAGATTATTATTTTTCTATTTCTACTACTACTAGAGCACCAAGACAAGGGGAGCAACATGGAGTTGATTATTTCTTTGTTTCAAAAGAAGAGTTTGAAAAAGATATACAAAACAATGAATTTTTAGAGTGGGCTAGGGTTCATGATAATTATTATGGAACTTCATTAAAACCTATAAATAAAGCTTTAGAAGAGGGGAAATTAGTAATTTTTGATATTGATGTACAAGGACATGATTTAGTTAGAAAGAGTTCTTTTAATAGCTTTGTAACTTCAGTATTTATAACTACTCCTTCTTTAAAAGAGTTAGAAAATAGATTAAATAGTAGAGCAACTGATGCAAAAGAGGTAATAGAAAAAAGAATTAAAAATGCAAAAGTTGAAATACAATCAATTGATAAATATGATTATTTTTTAATAAATGATGATTTATTATTAGCTAGCAAACAATTAGTTTCTATTGCCAATAGTGCTAGAATTAAAGCCTCTTTATATAATAAACAAGAAGTTATTACTAAGTGGATGAATTAATCCACTTATAACTTTATACTTCATCAAAACTTACAGGTTTTCCAAAATAGTAACCTTGTGAGTAATCTATTCCTAAAGATTTTACTTTTTCAAAAATCTCTTTACTACTTACAAATTCAGCAACTGTTGTAAATCCAAACTCTTTTGAGAAGTTAGCAATTGTATTTACAATAATTTCTTGATTTTTAGAGTGATCAATTTCTTTAATTAGTGAGCTATCGATTTTTACAAAATCAATATTTAAATTTGTTAGCATATTAAAGTTTGAGTATCCTGCCCCAAAGTCATCAACTCCAACTGTACAGCCTAATTGTTTAACATTATAAATAAAATCTTTTACAATTTTAATATCAGAGATTTCTTCACTTTCTAAAATTTCAAATTCTAAAAGTTTTGTTTCTTCACTATGTTTTTTTAACTCTTCGTAAATAAACTGTTGAGTTTCACTACTTGCAATATCTTCAAAAGAGATATTAACTGCAACTCTTTTTCTTTTTTCTTTTATTAGTGATAAGGCCTCTTTTAACATCACTTTAATAATATGTGGATATAACTTTGCTTTTTTTGCCACATCTAAAAATTTAAAAGGAGCTATTACTTCTCCATCATCTTCAATAAATCTAATTAAAGCTTCATATTTATATATTTGTTGTGTATTATTATCTACAATTGGTTGATAAAAACCTTTGAAATTGCCATTTTTTAACCCATTTTTGATTTTTTTAACCCATCTAATATTATCTTCAAAAGATTCTTGAATATTAAAAGAATCATCATATATCATAACTTGTTCAAATTTATTTCTAGCATATGCAATAACTCTTTGAGAGTATTTATAAGCTCTATTTCCATCCCCTTTTGCAATACCAATTGTTACATTTAAATCTATTTCATTATCATCTATTAAAATAGTCTCTTTTTGAACGCTATTTGCAAAATTTTTACAGAGTTTTTTAAACTCTTCTATATCTTTTGTATGGTCTTTACATACAATAGCAAATTTATCAGCTTCTATTCTATAAATTTTATACTCTTGCTTACTAAAGTGTTCTTTTAAGTTATCAGAAAACTCAGAAAGAATTTTATCACCATTATTTTCACCAAATAAATCATTAATAGTTGAAAATTTATCAATATTTATTAAAGCCATTAAGTCTTCTGTTGTTTGAGCTAAATCTTTTTTTAATCTATTTCTATTTGGTAAGTGAGTAAGTTTATCAATATATAAATCTTTTAACTCATGGTAAAGTAAAGATTGACTCATTGTTTGAAGAAGTTTTTTCATATCAATTGGTTTTAATACATATTTATCAACACCAATATCAATTGCTTCAAGTAGGTACTCCGTATTTGAAAATGCAGTTGCCACAATAATAGGAATATTTGGATTTAACTGTTTAATCTCTTTTATCATCTCCAAGCCATTCATATGAGGCATATTTACATCAGTAATAATTAAATCAATCTCTTCTTCATTTTCTTTAAAAAGTTCAAGCCCTTCTCTACCATCTTTAGCAACAAATTGTTTTTTTGTAAAACCTTTTAATATATTTAATGTTATCTCTCTTAAACTAGCTTCATCTTCTGCATATAAAATAGTAATATTTTTTAATATTGAGATATTGTTTATCATTAAGACTTACTCCAAAATTAATACGCTATAATAATTAAATTTCATTATTATTTTAAGCAAATAATAATATCATAAAAGTTTTTAAAAGAGTTTATATAAACTATAATTTAGTTACTTGTACTAAAGTTTAAAGCTTTGTAAAATAGCATATTAGGAAGATATTAGTGTCAAAAATCAAGTGTGACCACTGCCATTTAGAGTATGAAAAAGAAGTTATGATTAAAGATTATTCTTTACATTTTTGTTGTAAAGGTTGCCAAGGAGTTTATCATTTATTAAAAACAGATGGATTAGATTCATTTTATGATAAGCTTGGAAATAAAACAATAGCTCCACCTCTTGAAGTTGATAATGATGTGGAGAAATTTGATACACATAGTTTTGAAGAAAATTTTATTACTACAACAAATGAAGGCTTTAAAAAAATAGATTTAATTATTGAGGGAATTCATTGTGCTGCTTGTGTATGGTTAAATGAAAAAGTTCTTTTTGATACAGAAGGAATAATAGAAGCAAATATTAATTTTTCAACAAATAAAGCAAAAATTGTTTGGGATAATGAAAAAATCAAACTATCTCAAATTATACTAAAAATTCGAAGTATAGGTTATAATGCCTATGCATATGATGCAACTATTGCTGATGAAAAAGCAACAAAATCAAAAAGAGATTTTTTTATTAGAATGATGGTTGCTGTTTTTGCAACTATGAATATTATGATGCTTTCTGTTGCAAAATATACAGGTTTTTTTACAGGTATTGATGAACAAATAAAAAATTATATTCATTTTGGAGAGTTTATCTTATCTACGCCTGTTTTATTTTATAGTGGTTGGATTTTTTTTAAAGGGGCATATTATGGACTAAAAAATCGTATTTTAAATATGGATTTTTTGGTAAGTTCTGGGGCTACTTTTTCTTATATATACTCTTTATATATTCTTTTTGGTGGAAAAGGAGAGAGTTATTTTGATAGTGTAGCTATGATTATAACTTTTGTATTAGTTGGAAAATATTTAGAGGTTATTGGTAAAAAATCAGCAGTTGATACTTTAGATAAAATAAAAAGCTCAATACCACTAGAAGCTACTATTATTGAAAATTCAATAAAAAAAGTATTACCTATTAATAGTGTAAAAGTTGGGGATATTGTTGAATTGAAAGATGGTGAAAAAGCCTCTTTTGATGGGGAACTTTTAAGTGAAATTGCTTCTTTTGATGAATCAAGTATTAGTGGAGAAGCTTTACCTGTGGATAAACAAAAAGGCTCAATTATTTATAGTGGAACAATAAATTGTGAAAGTGTAATAAGATATAAAGTTACAAAATCTTATAAAGACTCAACTTTAAACTCTATAGTTACACTTTTAGAAGACTCTTTAAGTTCAAAACCAAAAATAGAGCATAAGGCAAATGAGGTTTCAAAAGGGTTTTCAGTAACAATTTTAGGTTTATCTTTACTAACTTTTATTGTTTGGTATTTTTTTGGTCTTGATTTAGGATTTGATTATAAAGGGACTGATCACTTTGAAAAGTCATTTATTGTTGCTATTTCTGTAATTGTAATTGCTTGTCCTTGTGCCCTTGCTTTAGCTACTCCAATTGCTAGTTTAATAGGTATTTCGGAACTTGCAAAAAAAGGTTTGCTTTTTAAAGAAGCAAAATTTATTGAAACTTTAGCAAATGCAAATACTTTGGTTTTAGATAAAACAGGCACAATAACAAAGGGAAAATTAAAAGTAGTAAAAGCTAAAATAAAAGATGATAATATTCATAAATTAAATCTTTTATATTCTCTTTTAGATAGCTCTTCTCACCCAATTAGTCAATCAGTTAAAAAATATCTAAATGAAAAATATACTTTAGTAAATAAAGAGTTATATGAGATAAAAACAATAAGTGCAAAAGGAGTAATTGCAAAATATAAAAATATAGATGGAAAAGTTTTTAATTTACTTGGTGGAAATATTAAACTTTTAAGAGATAATAAAATCAATTATAAATTTGAAAGTAAAAATTCTGTATATATTTTTGCAATTGATTCTAAAGTAATTGCAACTTTTGAGCTTGAAGATGAGATAAAAGAAGGTGCAAAAGAGTTTGTTTCAAATATGAAAAAGATGAATATAGATGTGATTATGCTAACAGGAGATAATGAACAAACTGCAAAAGAAGTAGCTTTAAAAGTTGGGATAAAAAACTATGTTTTTGGGGTAAATCCAATTGAAAAGGCACAATTTATTAAAGAATTAAAAAAAGAGAATAAATGTGTAGTTATGGCTGGCGATGGTGTAAATGATTCTGTTGCTTTAGCTTCAAGTGATGTGGCAGTTGCAATGGGTAATTCAGCTGATATTGCCCTTAGTGTTTCAGATATTGTTTTATTAAATAACTCCTTAAAGAGTTTAGAAGAGTCTTTTACAATTTCAAAAAGAACATATAAATTTATAAAACAGAATCTTTTTATATCTTTATTATATAATGCTATAACTATTCCTTTAGCAATGGCAGGATTTGTAATTCCTTTAGTTGCTGCACTTTCAATGAGTTTAAGTTCATTAATAGTTGTAGGAAATTCAATGAGAATAAAATTAAAAAGTTAGGAAAATTTTATGATTAATGATACTTTATTAATGATGTTAATAGTTGGGCTTGTTATCTCTTTTGCAATTTTAGCAGTATTTATTTGGGGTGCAAAAGGTGGACAATTTGATGATGGTGAAAAGATGATGGGTGGTTTACTTTTTGATTCTACTGATGATTTAAATGATGCTTATAAAAAAGAGCAAAAAGTAAAAGAGGCAAAAAAAGAACAAAAAAAAAGTAAATCACAAGAGTGATTTACTTTTCTTTTAATAATATTTAAATTATTTAAATGCAGCAATTTGTTTTGCTAAATCAGCAATATCAGCATCAGAAAGTCTTGCAACTTGACCTTTCATAACACCTTTCATAGCTCCACCATAAGATCCATCTTTATAACCTTTTAATGCAGCAATAGTTTTAGCTTCATCCCAACCAGCAATAATTTGTGATTTTCCTAAAGCAGCTTTTTCAGCTTTTGCTCCATGACAGCTAGCACATGGTGCAAAGTTTGCAGCCATTAAAGATGCAGCAGCAATAACTGTTCCTAAAACAATTTTTTTCATTAATCTCTCCTTATAAATGTAAAGTATGCATTTTATCTTTTTTTTTCTTGAATAAACTTTTAATATTAAAACTAATCTTAAGTATAAATAATTTTTATAATTATATTGTGATTCTAATTTATAATTATTATTATTTTCTTATTCTTTTTTTAAAGGCATATTATAATATTATAAATATTTAATATGTAAATCGACACTTTTATATAAGGTTTTAAATGCTTACTAATGACTTAGTTTTAAAAATTGAAAATTTAGATTTTGGTTATGATAAAAATGATTTAATATATAAAGATTTTAATTTAGAACTAAAAAAAGGCGAGTTAGTAGCTATTACTGGACAAAGTGGAAAAGGTAAAACAACTTTGTTTGAACTTATTTGTGAAAATTTAAAACCTTTAAAAGGGAAAATAGTTTCAAAAAAGGTAAGTTCTATTTATCAAGATCCTTATAGTTCTTTTCACCCTTCACATAAAGTTTTAAATCAAATTTTAGATGTGGTAGATAAAAATTATTTGGACAATAATCTTAATAGACTTTGTAATGAACTACAATTAAATAATGAATTATTAGAAAAAAAACCACATCAATTAAGTGGCGGGCAACTTCAAAGATGCTCAATATTAAGAAGTTTATTAATGCAACCAGAACTTTTATTGGTTGATGAGGCAACTTCAGCTTTAGATAATATTATTGCTTTAGAAGTAATGCAATTACTAATTAAAAATTTAGATAGATGTGGTATAGTTTTAATTACACATGATATCTCACTTGCAAATTGGAGTGCAGATAAAATAATAGATTTGGATAGGTTATATGAAAGAGTATAAAAAAGCATTAGTTTTATTAAATATGGGTGGTCCAAGGACTAAAAATGAGTTAAAAATGTTTTTAACAAATATGTTTAATGACAAAAATATTTTAACTGTAAAAAGTTCTTTATTAAGAAGAATGATTGCATTTTTTATTGTTAAATCACGATTGGATTCAGCTTGGCAAAATTATGAAGAAATAGGTGGTTTTTCTCCAATTAATAAAATAACTGAAAGTTTAGTTGAAAAATTAAATAATAAGTTTGAGGATATTTATGTAACACAAGCTATGAGATATACTCCTCCTTTTGCAACTACTTGTGTAGAAGAGTTAAAGCAAAAAGGAATTAAGGAGGTGATTTTACTGCCTTTATATCCACAATATTCCACAACTACAACAAAATCTTCTTTAGAGGATTTTATTGAAGCAAGTAAAGAGGAGTTTAAAATTGAAGTAATTGAGCCTTTTTATAAAAATGAAAAATTCAATGAAACAATTATAAAAGAGCTTATTTCAAATGTTCAGAATACAAATGAATATAATTTAATTTTTTCTGCTCATGGTTTACCTCAAAAAATAGTTGATAATGGTGATGTTTATGAGCAACATGTAAATGAGCATGTAAAAATTTTATCAAATATGTTAGAACAAAAAGGTTATAACTTTAAATCAATTAATCTTGCATATCAATCAAAAGTAGGACCATTAAAATGGTTAGAGCCTTCTTTAGAAACTATGTTAGAAAAATTTAAAAATCAAAAAGTTTTAATTTACCCAATTGCTTTTATTATAGATAATTCAGAAACAGACTTTGAATTAAGTATAGAGTATAAAGAAGTAGCTCATAAACTAAATATACAAGATTATAAAGTATGTAAATGTGTAAATGATAGTGATGAGTTTCAAGATACTATTAAACAGTTATTAGGACGATAATGGATTTAAAAATATTGCTTGATATTGCAAGAAAAAGTATCTATACTGTTTTTGATAAATCATTACAAATAAATAAAGATTATTATATTTCTTCTTTTAAAGAGTTAGAAGAACAAAGAGCAACTTTTATAACACTAACATTAAATGGCAATTTAAGAGGCTGTATAGGAAGTTTAGTTGCTCATAATAGTCTATATGATGATGTATTTATTAATGCACGAAAAGCAGCTTTTAATGACCCTCGATTTAACTCTTTAAGTTATGAAGAGTTTAATAAAATCAAAATTGAAGTGTCTATTTTAACTCCTGCAAAGTTATTAAATTATAGTGATATTGAAGATTTAAAACAAAAGATTATTCCTTATAAACATGGAGTGATTTTAAAATATAAAAATAATCAAGCAACTTTTTTACCACAAGTTTGGGAACAATTAAATACTTTTGAAGAGTTTATAAGTTCACTTTGTAAAAAAGCAAATTTAGATTTTTCTATTTTATATAAAAACCCAGAAATATATTTATATGAAGCAATAAAGGTTAAGGAATAAAATGAATAAAATTTCTAAAAAGAATCTAACAATTTTATATGTGGAAGATGAAGAAATTATTAGAAAAGAAATCTCTACTATTTTAGGTTTTATTGCTTCTGAGGTTATTGTAGCTAGTGATGGGGAAGAGGGATTAAATAAATTTCAAGAAAATAAGATAGATTTAATTATCACTGATGTAAATATGCCAAAATTAAATGGTTTTGATATGTTAAGGGCAATTAGAGAACAAAGTCAAGTTCCAGCAATAATTTTATCAGCATTTTCCCAACCTGATTTTATAAAACAAGCTAATCAAATTGATATAGTTAATGAATATTTATTAAAGCCTGTGGATATAACTATTCTTTTTGATAAGATAAATAAAAACTATGAAAAAATAAAAAAACAAAGAGAATATCAAGAAGTAAGTAAGCTTTTAGAACAATATAAAATAGCTGTTGATAAATCGGCAATTGTGTCCAAAAGTGATATAACTGGAAAAATCACTTACGCAAATGAGCAATTTTGCAAAATTTCTGGATATAAGTTAGAAGAGTTAATAGGAAACTCACATAATGTAGTAAGACATCCAAATAATAGTAAGGCATTTTTTGAGGATTTATGGAATACCATAAAAGTTGAAAAAAGAATTTGGAATGGAAGATTTAAAAATAGAGCAAAAGATGGAACTACATATGTGGTTGATGCCACAATAGTTCCTATTTTAAATACTTTAAATGAGATTGAAGAGTTTATTGCAATTAGATTTGATGTAACAGAAGTTGAAGCTTATAAGGAGTTTTTACAAGAAAAACTTCACTCTTCTCAAGAAGATGTTCAAAAAAAGATACACTTAGTTAAAGAGTATGAACAAATGATAAATATAAGTGCTTCTGTTATTCGTGTTGATATAAATAAAGAGATAACTTTTGCAAATGATAGAATTTTACAATTATTAAATTATAAAGAAGAGGAACTTCTAAAAAAAGAGTTACTTTCAATAATTGATAAAAGTTCTTTAGAAACTTATAATAAAGTTTTTAATGAAGTTATTGAAAAGAATTTTTGGCAAGGGGTATTAAAACTTTGTTGTAATAAAGAAAAAAATATTTACTATATGGATTTTACTTTTAGAACAATTAAAGATATAAAGGGTAATATCATCGAATTTATGGGAATAGGTAAAAATATTACAGAGACTATAAATTTATATAAAGAAATAGAAGATACTCAAAAAGATGTTATCTTTTCCCTTGGAACAATTGGAGAAGCAAGAAGTAAAGAGACAGGAAATCATGTAAAAAGAGTTGCAGAATACTCTTATCTTTTAGCAAAAAAAGTGGGTTTAAGTGAGGAAGAAGCAGAACTTATAAAAATGGCTTCTCCTATGCATGATATTGGTAAAGTAGGAATTCCTGATGCTATTTTAAATAAACCAGCTAAATTTACCCCTGAAGAGTTTGAGCAGATGAAAAAGCATACTAAAATAGGTTATGATATGCTAAAAAACTCAAATAGAGAGATATTGAAAGCTTCAGCTATTATTGCCTATGAACACCATGAAAAATGGAATGGTCAAGGCTATCCTAGAGGATTAAAAGCTAATGAAATACATATTTATGGAAGAATAACTGCAATTGCAGATGTTTTTGATGCTTTAGGAAGTAATAGGTGTTATAAAAAAGCATGGGAATTACATAGAATATTAGAACTTTTTAAAGAAGAAAAAGGCAAACATTTTGACCCAGAACTTATAGATATTTTCTTTGAAAATCTTGAAGAATTTTTAGTAATTAAAGAGAAATATAAAGATGAATTTGATGAATTAGAGGTTTATAGATAAAATGAAATACTACAAAGAAGAAAATGGAAAACAAATCTGTTTACTTTGTAGTTATTATTGCCACTTAAAACCAAATCAAATTGGAATTTGTGGTGTTAATAAAAATATAGATAATAAAATAGAGTGCTTAGTTTATGGGCATATTAGTGCTTTTAATATAGACCCCATTGAAAAAAAACCACTATATCATTTTTTGCCAAATAGTAAATCCTTATCTTTAGGTACAGTTGGCTGTAATTTTAAATGCTCTTTTTGTCAAAATTATGGAATTTCACAAGAAAAAAATATTGATAAAAGTAGATATATTTCCCCTAAAGAGATAGTTCAAATAGCTTTAAATAAAAAATGTGAATCTATTTCTTATACTTACAATGAACCAACTATTTTTTATCCTTTTGCTAAAGATATAGCCCTTGAAGCTAAAAAATTTGGTATAAAATCAGTTTTTGTTACAAATGGCTTTGAAAGTAGTGAAGTAATAGAAGATATGAAAGGTCTTATTGATGCTGTGAATGTGGATTTAAAATCTTTTAATGAAAACTATTATAAAAAAGAGTTAGGTGGAAATTTACAGCAAGTTTTAGAAAATTTAATTCATTTTAAAAAAAATAATATTTGGGTTGAGGTTACCACTTTAGTAATACCTACTAAAAATGACTCAAAAGAAGAACTTTATAAAATAGCAAATTTTATAAAACAAAATCTAGGAGAAGAAACACCTTGGCATATAAGTGCTTTTCATCCTGACTACAAAGAACTATCTTTAAATAATACCCCTTTTGAAAACTTAAAAGAGGCCTTTGATATTGGTAAGAAAGTAGGGCTTAAAAATGTTTACATAGGAAATATCGGCTATGAAAATAATACTTATTGCTCTTTTTGTAATGAGTTATTACTTAGTAGAGAGTATTATAAGATTAAAAAAAATATTGTAAAAAATGCAAGTTGTCCAAAGTGTAAAACAAAGCTTCAAGGAGTATTTAATATGAGTACAAGAGCAAAAGCAGTTGCAGGAACTTTTTATCCAAATAGCAAAGAAGAGATTTTAAAGTATATTCAACATTTTAATAATGGTTTTAAAATAAAACAAGAGCCACTAAATGCAAAAGCAATTATATCTCCCCATGCAGGATATATTTATAGTGGTTTTACTGCAAATTTAGCTTTTAATTTAGCTTCTAAACAAGAGTATAAGACCGTAGTAGTTATAGGTCCTTCACATAAAGTTTATTTTGAAGGTTGTTCGGTTGCTTTATATGATGAGTATGAGACTCCTTTGGGAAATATAGAAGTTGATTTAAAATACTCTTTAAATTTAGTTGATAAATATAGTTGGTGTGATTTTTTACCAAGTGCTCATTTAGAACATTCAACTGAAACACAAGCCCCTTTTATAAAACACTATTTTAAAAACTCTAAAATAGTTGAAATTGTTTATGGAAAAATTGATTTTAATCTTTTAGCCCTATTAATAGAAGATATTTTAAAACATAAAGATACTTTTTTAGTAATTAGTACAGATTTAAGTCACTTTTACACTTTAAGTGAAGCAAATAAAAAAGATAATATTTGTTTAAATGCAATAGCTAAAAAAGATATGCAACTTTTTGATAGTGGGGCTGAAGCTTGTGGGATGATAGGGGTAAAAGCACTTATTAAAAGTGCAATAAATTTAAAGTTAGAAACTGAAATTTTGCACTATTGTACTAGTTATGATAGAACAAAAGATAATAGTAAAGTTGTGGGATATGCAGCTGCTTTAATAGGAAATAAAAACTAATGTTTTTTCTTAAAAAATTAATTTCTGGGTTTTTAATGCCTTTACCTATAGCTTTAATATTACTATGTATTGCTTTATTCTTTTTACATAAAAAATCATATTTTAAAAGTAAAGTTTTTATTAGTATTAGTCTGCTTTGGTTATTTTTATTTTCCTATTCTCCTATTGCAAATAGATTATTATTTCCATTAGAGTATTCATATAAAGCCTTAAAAACAATTCCCCAAGTTAATTATATAGTAGTTTTGGGAAGTGGTCATAAAACAAATGAACACTTAAGTATAACTTCTCAATTAAATACAACTGCTTTAAATAGATTTATAGAAGCATATAGGCTTTATAAAAATTTACCAAATGCTAAATTGATTTTTTCAGGTTATGGTGGAAAAGATAAAACTTCTCATGCTTTTATGCAAGAAAAATTAGCCCTTGAACTTAAGATAAAAAAAGAAGATATTATAACTATTTCAAAACCAAAAGATACAAAAGAGGAAGCTTTAGCTATAAAAGAGCTTTTAAAAGATGAAAAGTTTATTTTGGTAACTTCTGCTTCTCATATGAAAAGAGCAATGTTAATTTTTAATAATCTTAATTTAAATGCAATTCCTGCGGTTACAAATCATTTGGCTAAAGATAAAGCAGATTTTTTTTCAAGACCTAGTGGTTTTAATTTATATAAATCAGAAGTGGCTTTTCATGAGTATATAGGAATTCTTTGGGAAAAGATTAAAGCTTCTTTTTGATATTAAATTAATAAACTATTGGATAATATTGCGACTTAGTTGCATATTATAAAGGTATAATTTGAATATAGTAGAAATAAAAAACTTATCATATAAGTATGATAAAGTAAATGTTTTAGAAGATATAAATTTACAGATAAAAAAAGGTGATTTTTTAGCTATTATTGGACCAAATGGTGGTGGAAAATCAACTTTATTAAAACTTATTTTACAATTGTTAAATCCACAAAAAGGGAAGATTAACAAACTTTTAAAAGAGGATGCATTTGGATATGTTCCTCAAAATACAAATTTAAATATAGATTTTCCTATTACTGCGCTTGAAGTTGTACTTATGGGGCATATAGGAAATAAAAGAAAATTTTTTGGATATTCAAAAGATGATATTTCTTGTGCAATGCACTCTTTAGAACAAGTTGGAATGAAAGAGTATGCAAATAATAAAATTGGAAATTTAAGTGGAGGACAAAGGCAAAGAGTTTTTATAGCTAGGGCTTTATGTGCAAATCCGCAAATAATGTTACTTGATGAACCCACTGCAAGTATTGATGTAAAGGGACAAAAAGAGGTTTATGAATTACTTGCAAAACTAAATAAAAATATAACAATTGTTGTAGTAAGTCATGATATTTCAGTTTTATTAAATTATGCAAAGAGTGTTGCTCATGTGAATAAAAATCTTGTTTTTCATAAATTAGATAATATAAATAAAAATCTAAATGAAAATGAACATTTATGTGAAGTTGAGCTACTTCGTGCTTTAGGAAAACAAAACTCTTGTGGATGTGGGTGTTAATATGATAGAAGCTTTATCTTATGATTTTGTGCAAAATGCACTTTTTGCAGGAGTCTTAATCTCAATTGCTGCTGGAATAATTGGTTCATTGGTAGTTGTTAATAGAATAACTTTTTTAGCAGGTGGAATTGCCCATAGTTCTTATGGTGGAATAGGGCTTGCTATTTTCTTAGGGCTTCCAATTTTACTTGGTGCAACGGTTTTTGCAGTGTTATCTGCAATTTTTATTGCTTTTATAACACAAAACAATAAAAATAGAATAGATAGTATTATTGGTATGATGTGGGCCTTAGGTATGGCTATTGGTATAGTTTTTGTTGATTTAACGCCTGGGTATAATGTGGATTTAATGAGTTACTTATTTGGGTCTATTATTGCTGTATCAAATGAAGATATTTTATATATGGCAAGTTTGGATATTATTATAATATCTTTAGTTGTCTTTTTTTATAAAGAGATATTAGCAGTCTCTTATGATAGTGAGTTTGCAAAATTAAGAGGAATTAGTGTTAAGTTTTTTTATACACTTATCTTAATTTTAGCTGCTCTTTGTGTTGTTGCAGCTATTAGAGTAGTGGGGCTTATTTTAGTAATTGCTCTTTTAACTATACCCACATATTTAGCTGAGGTTTTTGCTTCAAGATTATCAAGTATGATGATTATTAGTTCACTATTTGCTGTTTTTTTTACTATTAGTGGACTTATTATTTCATATTTCTTTGATATTAGTTCAGGTGCTAGTATTATAATAGTTGGTGTAGCTACCTTATTGGCTGTAAAAGTAGTTAAAAGATAAAATTTAGATATAATCTAAGAAATTAAAACGGAAGAACCAAAATGAATGAAAAAATTAAATTAGGTGAAATTAATACTTTAGAAATAAGTAGAGTAAGTGAACCAGGGCTATATTTAAAAAGCTTAGATAATAGTGAAGTTTTACTTCCAAATGTTTATATAAAACAAGAGATGCAATTAGGTCAAGAAATTGAAGTGTTTATTTACACAGATAGTGAAGATAGACTTGTAGCAACTACAATAATGCCAAAGGCAAAAATAAATGAGATAGCTCTTTTAGAAGTTGTTGATATTGCTAAATTTGGTGCTTTTGTTGATTTGGGCTTACCTAAAGATTTATTAGTTCCTAAGAATAAACAAAAATCACCTTTTCAAATAGGTGAAAAAAGACTTGTTAAAGTTATTGAAGATGAAAAGTCACATAGATTAATTGGAGTTGAAAAGTTTCAAGAAAAGTTTAATAGAGACCTTTCAAATTTCCAAAGAAATGATGAGGTGCAGATTATTGTATACAAAAAAACTCCTTTAGGTTTTAAAGTATATGTAAATAGTAAATTTGAAGGGATGATTTATCATACTGAAATTTTTACAAAAATAAATATTGGTGATAAAAAAACTGCTTATATTAAAACTGTAAGAGATGATGGAAAACTTGATATTTCATTACAAAAAATTGCACAAGATAATTCTAATGATGATACTTTAAAAATAATAGAAGTTTTAAAAATAAACAATAATGAATTAAAGATTACATCAAAAAGTGATCCTGAAAAAATAATTGAACTTTTTGAAATGAGTAAAAAAAGATTTAAAGCAGCTTTAAATAGCTTAATCAACGATAATATAGTTGTTTTAGAAGAAGATAAAATTTTATTAAAAGCTTAAGAGTTTTTTTAAACAAATTTTATATAATTAATTAAATTAAAATTAAGGATAAAAAATGGCAATTACACACTTAAAAGGTAATGTTGTAAATTTAGAAGGAAATGAAGTAAATGTTTCTGATTTAGCTCCTGTTGTAAAAATAGTAGGACAAGATTTAAGTGAAATAGAAGTTGGTGGAGAAAAAGGTTGTGCACAAATCTTAGTGGTAGTTCCGTCATTAGATACTCCTGTTTGTGCAGCAGAAACTAGAAAATTTAATGAAGAAGCTGCAAAATTAGAAAATGCTCAAATTACTGTAGTTTCAATGGATTTACCATTTGCTATGGGAAGATTTTGTACAACAGAAGGTATTGAAAACTTAAAAGTTGGAAGTGATTTTAGAAATAAAGAACTTTCAAAAGCTTATGGTGTTTTAATTGCTGATGGACCTTTAGCAGGTATTTCTTGCAGAGCTATTTTTGTTATAAATGCAAGTGGAGTAGTTACTTATAAAGAAATTTGTAATGAAATTACAGAAGAGCCAAATTATGATGCTGCATTACAAGCAGCAAAAGAAGCAACTAGCACTTCTTGTTGTGGTTCTTGTCACTAATCAATTTTTTTATTTAATAAAGTAGTTATAATTCCTAAAATTTTTTAGGAGTTATAATGAAAAATTGGTATTTAAAATTTTCTTCACAGCCTCATCAACCATTTTTTTCAAGTGGTATGATATTTTTTATTATTTTTTTAACTTTACTTTTGGGCTCATTTTCTTCAGTATTTTCTTTGGATAGTTCCCTTTTAACATATCATGCCTATAGTATGATATTTATTGTTTTTGTACAATTTTTTATGGGTTTTTTATATGTGGTTTTTCCTAGATTTTTAGTGCAAGCTGAGATAAAAAAAGAACTTTATATGAAGCATTTTTTCTTATATTTTTTCTCTAGTTTAGGATTTTTGCTATCTCTACTATTTGCAAATAATTTTATTTTTATTTTTACTTTATTTTTAATTTTAGCGCAAATTTTATCTTTTCGTATTTTATATTTAATATATGAAAATAGTAAAGTTGCAAATAAATATGATACTAAATGGATTTTAATTTCATTTTTATTTGGTCTTATTTCTCATATTATTTACTATTTTTCTCTTTTTGGTTTTTCAAATAGTTATTTTTTAGAAAAAATTGCAATTAATGGTGGTTTTTATCTATTTTTATTTGGTCTTATTTTTTCAATATCTCAAAGAATGATACCTTTTTTTACACAAGTTAAAGTACAAACATATAAAATAAATAAAAGTGCAAAAATAATGGAGATATTTTTTATCTTAATGATATTAAAAGTAGTGTTTTTAACTTTAAACTTAACTATATTTTCTTTAATAATTAATATAGCTTTTTTTATTTTTATTATATTTGAACTTTATAAATGGAAACTGCCTTTATTTAATGTAAGTGCTATTATGTGGGTATTATATATTAGTTTATATTGGATACCTATTGGCTTTTTTATCTCAATTTTACAAAATAGTTTTGAATTACTTAATATAAATTTTGTTTTTGAAAAAGCTTCTTTGCATACTTTTGCTTTAGGGTATTTTTCAACTATTTTATTGGGATTTGGAACAAGGGTTGTTTTAGGGCATAGTGGTCAAACTCCCCATGCAAATAAATTTACAACTATTATTTTTATAGTAGTTCAAATAATAGTACTTTTAAGAATATTTACTTCTTTTTCTTTAAATTTACATTTTAATTATATCTTTTGGGTAAATTTAACTACAGCTATTTTATTGATTTCTTTAGTTATTTGGTCTTTAAAATATATAAAAATACTATTAAAAGGCAAATAATAACTACACATATCCTTAACAAAGATGTTATAAACTTTTAATATAACAACTAAAAGGATATGTTATGAATTTTATTAAAAGAAAAACTTGGCAAATATCTGAAAATGAAGTAACTTCAAAAGAGTTATTTGATAATAGAAGAACTTTTTTAAAACTAGGAGCTGCAAGTTTAGTAGCAAGTGGTTCGATTATTGAAGCACTTGCAAAAGATCAACTTCCTGTACAAAATTTAAAATTTATAAAAGATAATAATCCAAATAATTTAGTTTTAAATACTTATGAACAAATTACTTCTCATAATAATTTCTATGAATTTACAACAAACCAAAGTAGGGTGAAAGATTTAGCTTATACTTTAAATACAAATAATTGGAAAATAGAAGTTGATGGCTTAATTGAAAAACCTGTTACTTTGGATTTTGATGATTTAGTAAAAAAGTTTGCTTTAGAAGAGAGAATTTATAGATTTAGATGTGTTGAAGGCTGGTCTATGGTTGTACCTTGGATAGGTTTTGAACTTTCAAAGCTAATTAAATACTTAAAACCTTTATCAAGTGCAAAATATATAAGGTTTGAAACTTTATATGATGATGATATGTTCCCTGACCAAGCAAGAACAGTTTTTGGTGCAATTGATTATCCTTATGTTGAAGGACTTAGAATAGATGAAGCTATGAATGAACTTGTAATTATGGCTGTGGGGTTATATGGCTCATCAATGCCAAAACAAAATGGTGCTCCTATTAGATTAATAGTTCCTTGGAAATATGGTTTTAAATCTATTAAGTCAATAGCAAAAATCTCTTTTACAAATGAACAACCTTTAAATACTTGGCAAAAAGAAAATCCAAAAGAGTATGGTTTTTATGCAAATGTAAATCCAAAAGTTGATCATCCTCGATGGTCTCAAGCAAAAGAGAGAGTTTTAGGCAAGTTTTTAAAACAAAATACTTTAATGTTTAATGGATATGAAAAAGAAGTTGCATATTTATATAAAGGGATGGATTTAAGAAAGGAGTTTTAATGAAAAGTATTATTTTTATTCTTTTTTCTTTACCTTTATTTATTACATTATATGAACTATTTATTTTAGAAAATATAAATGACCCAATAAAATATATTTATACTGTAAGTGGAGCAACAGCAACTGTGATTTTATTTTTTACTATAAGTATATCAATGATAAAAAAAAGAGTAAATTTAATCAAATATAGAAAAATGATAGGTTTATTTGGCTTTTTTTACGCTTTTTTACATTTACTAAACTTTATAGTTTTAGATGCTGAAATTAATTTTGCTTTTATTTTAAAAGAAAGTTTTGAAAAGCCTTTTATTTATCTTGGAATGATTGCTTTTTTTATACTTTTATTTATGGCATTTACTTCTACCCAACAGCTATTTAAAAAGTATAATAAATATCATAAATTTATATATCTTGCTTTAATACTAATAACAATACATTTTGTAATGGCTCAAAAATCACTTTCTATAATACAATTTGGATATATTGTTATTATTTTATTTCTTGGCTATTGTAAACTACTTCAACAAATTATTAAAAAAAATAAAATATAACTCTTCTTATCTTTATTAAATTAAGATAAGAAGTGTATGTATAATTGGCTTTATTATTTAGAATTTTTTAGCTTCTTTTTGAATGTGTAATAATCTTGAAGCTTTTAAAAACTCTGGTTTATCAATTTCAATATTTTCATATCTCTCATTTAGTGGCTTTAAGTAAATCGATCCATCAGGGTTTTTTTTATAAACTTTTATTCCATTTATATCTTGATTATCTGAGCCAAAATCAAAGCTATAATGTACTACTTCACCATCTTCTAATCCATTATTTTTTAATACTTCAAAAAAGCAGATATCACCCTCATAGATATAATCTTCCATACTATCTCCAAAAGCTCTAATTGCATAAACCATATCTGCATCACCAGAATAAACAGTCGTTTCATCTGTATCATCATACCAATCTTTAAAGTAACTTTCACAAGGAACTGAACACCCACTATTCCCAACAATAGGAACTATTTTGGTGTATAGTTGAGCATTATGGTCTATTATTTCTTTTTTATCTGTAAGTAGTATTTTGGGGTCAACTTTTAAAAATATTGCAGCTTTAATAATATATTCATTTGGAAATTCATGTATTCCACTAAAGTATCTACTAAATCTAGTTCTTTCTGATCCTTCAATATCTTCTTTTCCTAGAAGAAATCTAATTAAATCAATTTGTTTTAAATTTTTTTCATCAAGTATATATTTTATTTTTTCACCTATTTTCATATTTTTACCTATATTTTTGTTACTAATATTGTAACATTTATTTGTTACGAATTATGTAATATTTTAAGAAATTATTAAATTTTTTAATGTTACGATTATCGAAACAAAAATATTTATAGCTTAATTATAAGGAGTAGAAAATGAAAATAATAATTTTTGGAGATTTGCATGATTTTAAAAATATCAAAGATAAATGCAATAAACCAAATATAAAAAAGTTAGAAGTTAAAAATAAAGAAAATAAAAACCCCTTTGGTAAATAACTTCATAAAGAGGTATTCGTAGCTTTCTATTGAGGCTTATTTTTTCCAAGTTGCTAATTTTTATCTCCTTTAGCAACAGTCTCTAAATATTTTTGCGATTTTTTGATAAGAGAGTGTCCTCGACCAAAATTTCACTCTCTTATTTTACACGAATTTAGAATAAGTGCCTAAGGATTATATCTAAAGGCTTATAGAACTTTCAATTAAGCCAACTCCTATGTTCTTTATTCCTCCTACAAATCGGTAGGGGTTGGTTGGTTTAATTGAAGCGATTAATGTAGGAGTTAATCATGAGTAAGAATGAAATACCAAATATTTCACAATTTGAGTTAAAAAATCTAGCAAAAGATTTTATAGCAGAAGATACTAGGTTAATAGCATTGAGTAAGTTAATTAAAACTAAAAAATTACCTAAACGAAGAAAGGAAGTAGCAGAGGCTTTACTTTTATCTTTAGAACCTCAAACTTCATTAATGTTAGAAGTATGGTGTAGTAAACAAGAGAGATTTAAACACTTAAAAAGATGTACAATAACAGGAAGATTTAATGAGCTTGAAAAAGCAAAAATAATTAAAGTATTTAAAACTGCTCCTTGTAAAGTTACAAGAAATACTGCAAAGTATTATACTGTGTCGGAAATTTTGTGATGAAAGCATATTTATTTATAAATCAAAAAGCATTTATATCAATTGCAAACTCAAAAGGTAAAAAAGTAGATTATATAGATGGTGCTTTATTTGATTGGATAAATACATTTACTCATTCAGAAAAAGCACTTAAAAAACTAATAGATAATAAGCTTTTTATTTGGGTTAATTATACAGCTATTAGAGAAGATAATCCTATGGCAAATATTACTTCAAATGATGTTGTAGGTAGAAGATTAAATAAGCTTGTTGAACTTGGAATATTAGAAAAATATTTATCTAAAGAAGATGGAAATAAAGTATTTTTTCATATAACTCAATTTGCTTATGACTACCTACTTGAAAGTAGGGAGCTACCGACTCAAAAGTCGGAACCCCTCCCGACTCAAAAGTCGGATAATAGTAAGTTAAATAACAGTAAGTTAGATAGTAAAGAAAAAAATACTAAAAAAAGAAATTTGGAACATACAGAAAATCAAAATAAAATTAGCATAAATGAGATAATTGAGTTTTACAAAAAAAATATCTCTTCTAAAAATGCAAAAGTAAAAGAGCAATTGAGTTATAACGCAATTGTTTTACATCAAGAGCATATTGATAAGATTATACAAGGATTAAGAAACTATGCACTAATAAAGCCTAAAGATGAGCAGTATATTTGCAATCTTCAAAGTTTTGTAAGAGAAAATATTTATCTTGATTACCAGATGAGAGAACAGAAAAAAATAAAATCAACTGGTCCTAGTGTTGAAAATACAAAGGCTATGATTGAGCAGTTATACTCAACTAGTCCAAGTGGTGTAATTGATTGTGAGGTAATATCATGAGTGCAGTAATACAACCAAAAGATTTTTCTAACTTTATTGTCGAAACTTTTAATATCAAAAGTGGGTCTATGCTTACAGTTATGAATATAAGCAAAAAGATTGAGAGTTTATCTGACCCTTTAGAGTTTATTCAATATGCAGAGCAAACTGTATCTTGTCAGAAATTACAATTCTTAACAGGGTATCAAAAGTTTTTAAAAGTTTTCAATGATTATATTAAATCAAAATTACAACTTAACCCTAAAGCAGAAGGACAGATTGCAGAGTTTTCAGATAAATTAACTAAGAGATTAACAGATATAGCAATACAAATACATTATCTTTTACAAGTAAATGGTCATCCTTTTAGTTGTTATATTAGAACTTTTGAAAAAAATTTAAATAATAAGCAAATTGAAGTATGTAAAGACATCGGAACTTGGGAAGAAGTTTATAAAATGGCATTAAATAGTTCATATAATTTGCAAAGAGATATTTTAGATATTTGTTATAAAAAAGCAATGTTAAAAATAAATGCAAATATTGAAATAGAAAATAAAAATAAAGGTGTAATAAAAATTTGTAATTTAATTTCTAAAGAAATTTTAGTTTTTAAAAATAATGTGTAAGTATTACTATAAAGCTAAATAAAAATGAAATTAAATAGTTGAAATTAAAATTTTAAAGGTAAAATAAATGAGTATAAATGAAAAAAATAGAAAAGCAATTACTGCACAAGTAAGACCATCATTGGAAATAGAAACGATTATTACATTAGAGGCATTACAAAAGAGTATGCCTCTTGGTAAAACAATAGAAGAACTTCTTAAAGAATCTGCAACTTTTATGAAGAAAAAAGAAGAATTAATGAACTTTAAGGAGTAATTCTTTTTAACAATAACTCATTGCTATAATATAAAAAGGTATTTTTGGCTTGTGAGAAATGTTTTTAAAAACTTCACACAAGTCTCAATTGCATTATGTATTAAACTATCATCTCTATTTATATCTAAAAAATTACTAACTTCTTTTTACTGTTTCTAATTTATTTTTATCTGGATAAACAACCTATTTTTACCATCATCTTGCAATAAATAGAATTTATAATATGTTTATCAAGCTTTATTTTACAAAAAATAGCACCACTTTTTACTCCCTTACTTTATTTAAAAAAACATATAAAATTGCAGTCTAATTTAAATTAAGGAGAAAATATGCCTACAAATGAAATTGATGTTGTAGAAAATTTAGTTGATAGTGTAAGATTATTACTATCAAGTGATACAAGTTTAGAAAGTTTAAAAGAGATTGAACTTTGTGTAAAACAAAATAGAGTTGATGTTGAAAGTATTGAAGTTTCAAAAATCATTGGATTAGAAGAACTTCTTGCTTCAAAATTAAATATTGCAGATATTGTTGATGATTTATTATCTACATTAGCTAATGTGCCACTTAGTGCAAATCAAGGTAGAGTTTTAAATGAAAAATTAGTAATTTTAAATGAAGCTATTGAAGCTATTAAAGTTGTTTTAGCAAGTGATGATACAACTTTAGATGAGTTACAAGAAATTGTAAATTTTATTAAACAAAATAAATCTGAACTTCAAAATTTAGATTTAAGTAATATTGCTGAGACATTAGATTTAAAACATTTTACTGCTGAATTAAAGGCAAAATTAGAATCTTTACCTCTTAAAGAAGAGTTAAAAACTTTTGCAGTGCCAACTGGAATGATTCTTATTAGTCCTTCTTCTATTATTCCTAGTGGGTTTTTAGAATGTAATGGTACAGAATTATCAAGAACACAATATGCTGAATTATTTGCTGTAATTGGTACTACATATGGAGTAGGGGATGATATTACAACATTTAACTTACCAGATTTAAGAGGCGAATTTATTAGAGGTTTTGATAATGGAAGAGGAATTGATAGTGGAAGAGTTATTGGTAGTTGGCAAAAAGCTTCAGCACAAATAGTAGACCCCAGTTTAAATGCTATTTATGCGACAGGAATTACTAATGCAGATAATAATACTAGTGAAATTAATGATAGAGCAGGTTTAGATACAGTTAGTGCAAGTGACTATAATATAGTAGCTGGATATAGTAATGCTATTGGGGTAGGAAATTTTAATTTAGGTGGAACTAGACCAAGAAATATAGCAATGATATATTGTATTAAATATTAAAAGTTAAAGGAAAAAATATGGATATTGTAAAAACAGATTTAGAAAACTTAATTGAAAGTTTTACTAATATATTAAAAACAAATGATACTTCATTAGATCAATTACAAGAAATTATTGATTTTATTAAAAAAAATAGAGAAGATTTAGAAAACTTATCTATTGAAAATATTATAGGATTGCAAGATACTTTAAATTCAAAAGTTGATAATACTAAGGTATTAACACCAGTACCTGAAAATGCATTATTTACAGATACAAATACTTGGAGACCTATTAGTGATAGTGTTTCAAGTGTTGATTCAACAGTTAGTGCTAGTTCAAAAGCTGTAAAAATTGCTTATGATAAAGCTATGGAAGCTATAAGAAAAGCTGCAACGGTTCCCTCTTCTATTGGTGGAGTTGGTACTTATGCTTTTTTAGCATATTATGGTTCAAAGACTTTTTCACCAGGATCTACATGGGTAGGTTCAAAATTAAGATATGCTGGAGTTTCTGAATATGGTTCTGTAAAGTTAGAAAATCAAAGTTTAAGTGGAACTTGGAGATGTATGGGGTATAGCACTTCAAATACGCCAGCAACATTATTTTTAAGAATTGCATAAAAAAGGAAAAAAATGAAAATAGAAATTAAAAACCCAAAATATTCAAATAAAGAAAAAACACAAGTTGATGTTGAATTAAATCATCAAGAATTTGGATGGATCCCATATACTTTTCATTATGAAACAGAAGATGAAAGTTTTGATGGAGTAATTAGAGAATATCTAAAGAATGAAAATATAGAAATAGAATTTTACTCTAAATAGTTATAAATTTAAACAGGTGCAGAAAGCACCTGTTTTTACTCCCTTACAAAATCTAAAAAAATCCCTAAAATAAACAAAATATTTTATAAGTAATATATATTAAAGAACAAATAACAAATAAAATTTAAGAATTGGAAGAATAATGAAAGTAATTTTATATGCCAATCCAAAATATTGGGCTTTATCTAATAAAGAAAAAAAAGAGATTTGTAATGGTTGTGGTGCAAAAGGTGCTTGGTACAATTTTTTAATACCAGGTGGAATATTTAAAGAAGCTTGTAATATCCATGATTTTGATTATCTAATTGGTAAAACAGAAGAAGATAAAAGAAAAGCAGATAGAAGATTTATTCAAAATTTAAAAAGAATAGTTGATAAAACTGAAAATAGAGCTTTAAAAAAATATAGATTAGTTAAAGCAAAAGGTTTTTATAAAGCAGTAAAAGATTTTGGAGATGAAGCTTTTTGGGCAAATAAAATAGTTGATGAGAAAAATTCACAAGGAAAGGAAGTAGAAATATGAAAAAGTTAGTTTTATTAATTATTGCTCTTGTAGCAGTATTTAGTGGTTGTGTTGCAACAAATGAGAATGGAGAAAAAGGTTTAAAAGGAGTTTATACAGGACACATCTATACAAAACAAGATTTGAATAGATATAAAGAGATTTATAATGATGGTAAACATATTGTTTTGCAAGTAAAAGAAGAAGTAAATCTTGTGAAGCAAAGCTTAAAAGAAACAGAATAATAGTTATATGTTGGTGGTAAAAAATGATAGATACAATTTCTCTAATAATAAGTAAACACTTTTTAGTTTTTTTATGGATTACAACATTATCTTTATTAGGTGGATTAGTGGGGTATATTAGAAAACTAAAAGAGGGTAGATATGAAAGATTTTCAATTACTGAACTTGTAGGAGATTTAGTAATATCATTTTTTATTGGTATTACAACTTATTTTATCTGTAAGTCAGCAGGTTTTGATGATTGGTTAATTGCTGGACTAGTTGGGATTACTTCTCATATGGGTACAAGAGGTCTTGTTTTAATAGAATCAATGGTTGAAGAGTATGTTAAAAGAATTTTTAAACTTGATAGTAAAAAGTAGGAGAATATAATGCCTAGTTTTGGAAAGACTTCAATACAAAGATTAGAAACTTGCCATAAAGATTTACAAACAATTTGTAATGAGGTTATTAAGTATTATGATTTTTCAGTTATTGAAGGATATAGAACTTTAGAAATGCAACAAAAATATTTCAAAGATGGAAAATCAAAACTTGATGGAATAAATCAAAAATCAAAGCATCAATCATTGCCATCACTTGCAGTTGATGTTGCACCATATCCAATTGATTTTAAAAATGAACATAAAGCAAAAGCAAGGTTTTATCATCTTGCAGGATATATGTTTATGGCAAGTGAGATTTTATATAAAGAAAAAAAGATTACTCATAAATTAAGATGGGGTGGAGATTGGGATATTGATAACTATTTTAATGACCAAAGTTTTGATGATTTACCTCATTTTGAATTAGTAAAGGTTTAAAAGTAATTTATGAAAATTTGGTATTACTTAACTGATTAATTAAGTAATAGAATATAGATAATAAAAAATAGTGTTAGTATTAACTTTTCATTAACCTTTTGTTGAAGTTTAGTTAATGGTTAAGTGTTATAATTTTCTTAGAAATAAGCAAGAATACGGACTTACTTATTTTCCAATAGAAATTAGATAGCGAATTTCAAGTTTTCCGACAACTAATTTTTTATGTTTCCTTGTGTGTAAAAGGCTTCCTCCCCGGGAAGCCTTTTTTTTTGCTTGAAGCAAAGCAATTTTATGTTAATATTCGAAAATGATTAATCTTACAAAAAATGAATTCAACTAATGCCCTTATCAAATCTAAATAAAGAACAATTAGAAGCTGCAACTTGTGAACCTGGATATAATTTGATTATTGCAAGTGCAGGGACTGGTAAAACTTCTACTATTGTTGGAAGAATTGCTAATTTAATAAATGGTGGAACAAAACCAGAAGAGATTTTATTATTAACTTTTACTAATAAAGCAGCAGCAGAGATGGTACAAAGGGTTGCAAAGTTTTTCGGAAAAGAATTAGCTGCAAAAATAATGGCAGGAACTTTTCACTCAGTTTCATATAAGCTACTAAAACAACTTGAGATAAATATTACTTTAAAACAACCAAATGAGCTAAAAACTTTATTTAAATCTCTTTATGAAAAAAGAGTTTTTTATAATAGAGATGATGAAGCAAACCCATATGATGGGGGATATTTATATGATATGTATTCACTTTTTTTAAACTCAAATGATGGAGAAGAGTTTGGAGCTTGGGTTATTTCTAAAAATCCTGCCCATGAAATATATACTCCAATTTATGAAGATGTAGTTATAGAGTTTGATGAGTTAAAGAAAAAATATGGTTATGTAAATTTTGATGATTTACTTGTATTAATGTTAAATACTTTAAAAGAAGAAGAGTTTGATTTTAAAGAAATTTTAGTAGATGAGTATCAAGATACCAATCCACTTCAAGGAAGATTACTTGATGCTTTTAAACCAAAGTCTCTTTTTTGTGTAGGGGATTATGATCAAAGTATTTATGCTTTTAATGGTTCAGATATAGGTATTATTTCAACTTTTTCTAAAAGATATAATAGTGCAAATGTTTATACTTTAAGAAAAAATTATCGTTCTTCTAAACCAATTTTAGATCTAGCTACAAAAGTAATAGAATTTAATGAAAGAATTTATGAAAAAAATTTAGAAGTTATGAGAAATGATGTTGATATAAAACCTAAACTTTTAGCTTTCAATGAACTTTTTGGTCAATATGAATATATCTCAGAACTTATCTCAAAAAGTAGTACGCCCCATAGTGAAATAGCTATTATTTTTAGAAATAACTCAAGTGCAGATGGTATAGAAGCAAACTTAAGAGAGTTTGGAATTCCTGCAAAAAGAAAGGGAGGAATGTCTTTTTTTGATGCTTTAGAAGTAAAATTTGTATTAGATATTTTGATGATGCAATTATCCCATAATGATATGATGGCTTTTATTCATGTAATTGAGTATGGGAAAGGTATTGGAAAAGCTATTGCAAAAGATATTTTTGATGCATTAATAAAACTTGGACATGGAAAGCTTTTTGATGGTTTATTCCATCCTGATGATAAGATAAAAAATCCTTATGAATCTAATAAAGTAAAAAATATTCAACTTGGGTTATTTGATGATTTTATAGAACTTGGTAGCTTATCAAAATTTAAAGAGTGCAATTTTGAAGAGAAGTTTTTATCAAATCCTATTTTAAAGCATCCTAAATTAACAGTTGAGGGTGCTTTATACTTATATGATTTTTATAATTTATTAAAAGAGTTAAGAAGGGTAAAATCTCCTGCTTCTCAAATAGAACATATTGTTAAAAGTTCACTTTTTAATAGAATAAAAGAGTTTTTATCTACAAAAAGAGCAACACAAAAAGATGGAACAATAAATGAGAGTTTAAAAAGTAGTTCTATTACAAAAATCAATAGGAAAGCTCTTTTATTAAAAACACTTTCAACTCATTATAAAGACCTTTCAAAATTTATAAACTCTATGGTTTTAGGTGGAAGTGAGATGAGTGAAGGAGAAGGTGTTAATCTTCTTTCTGTTCATGCAAGTAAAGGTTTAGAGTTTAAAGAAGTATATGTAATAGACCTTATGGATGGGCGTTTTCCTAATAGAAAGCTTATAAGTAAAGGTGGAAGTATAGAAGAAGAGAGACGACTTTTTTATGTTGCAGTTACAAGAGCTAAAGATATTCTTTATCTAAGTTATGCAAAATATGATAAAGTTAAAAAGTTAGATTTTATTTATTCACCTTTTCTAAAAGAAGCCGGACTTATAAAAGATGAGAGTTTAGATTAGGTTAAGTCTACTTCTAACTCTGTTTCTTCCAGAATTTTTTGCACTATAAAGATGAGTATCTGCTTTTTGAAGCATTTCATCTATATTTTTCATATTTTTTATATCAGTTATTCCAAAACTAGCAGTTATATTTATAATATCATCTTTTATATAGATTTGAATTTTTTCAATTTCATTTCTTAATTCTTCAGCTTTTTTTATGGCATCTTCTAATTTATAATTATTAAGAACTATTGCAAACTCTTCTCCACCTAGTCTTCCAAATATATCTTCACTATTTAAATGTTGTTTTATACAATCACTAAAAGATATTAAAACTCTATCTCCCATATCATGACCATAATTATCATTGATTTGTTTAAATTTATCAATATCTATCATTATTACACATAAATTTTTCTGATTTTTTTTAGCTATATTAAAAATATTTTGTGCATGCATAAAAAAATGTCTTCTATTCATAGTTTTTGTCAAAAAATCTGTATGTGCTAGATCATATAGTTTAAGATTAACTTTTTCCAATTCATTTAATGCCGATTGTATTTGATGTGTTCTTTCTTCTACTTTCTCTTCTAATTCATTATTATGTTTTTTTACGGTTTTTTGATAGATATATGTTATATAAAATAAAAGTGCTAGAAAAATAGATACAAATATAATAAAAATAGTAATTGTCTCTTTTCCCTCTTTAATTAAAATAGAATCATTTGATAATTCTAAAGAGAATAAAAATTTATTTTTATATCCGTAAAATGAGATTTTATTTATTACTTTTGTTGTCTCAATATTTGTATGCAATTCAATTTTTTTAAAATAAAGTGAGTTAAATTTATAATTACTATTTGTTGAATAAATATGTTCATCTATAAAATTTATTTCAGAAAAATTTTTAGAAAAACCTTTTAATTTTTTTAAAGACAACTCTTTTAAAGCATAATATGTATTATTTAAATGATTAGTTTTAGTAATTAAAAATAGTTCTTTATTTATTTCTATTATAGTATTAAAATTATCAAATTCTTTATATATTTTAATAACTTCTTCTTTTAATGTTTGCATATTTTTTATAGAATTTTGAGAGGAACTAATATAAAAACTTGAAGAGTTATTTTGAAAAATAAGTAAATCTATATTTAATGAATTTAAGATGTCTTTTGTTTTAACAATATTTTTCCCTTCTTTAATTAAACTAAAAAGTTCATTTGATGCTGTAAAAATAGTACTATTTTTATTATTTATTCTTATATTTTCTTCAATAAGTGAAATAAGAGATTTAATATGTTTTATATTTTGTTCATATTCTAATTTCTTATAATCCTCTAAAATTATAAAACAGTTAAAAACAATGAAAATAATAGTTATAGCTGATATAGAACTAATAAAAGTAAGAGTCTTATTTTTTATAATTTTTGTCACATTAATTACTTAATCTTTACCTAAATTTTTTTTAAACTATAATTCTAGCAGAAAATTTTAAAAAAGCTATAATTTTTAAACAGATTTTTGACTTTTTTTCTAAAATTAAATAAATAAAAAATATATAAGATTATTTTTATGGTTATTTTATTAAACAATATGTATAATTTTATCTTTTAAAATATATAATATAATCTTTTAAATTATTAATAAAATAGTTAAACTAGATATAATAATTTTAAATATGTGAGTTTTTAAAGCCTTTGCCTTTGGAAATTTATTTACCTAAGATAAAACTACTTTTAGATATAATCGCGCATATTTAAATGATTAGGAATTTTAATGAGTGAAAAGTACGAACCATCAAAAATTGAAGATAATTTTTATAAAATTTGGGAAGAAAGAGGATATTTTGAAGTAGATGGAAATAAATCTATTCAGCAAAAAGATAAAAATTTTGCAATTATGATGCCTCCACCAAATGTAACAGGAAGTTTACATATAGGTCATGCACTTACTTTTACCCTTCAAGATATTATTACAAGATATAAAAGAATGGATGGGTATAAAACATTGTGGCAACCAGGAACTGACCATGCTGGTATTGCTACTCAAAATGTAGTTGAAAAACAACTTTTAGCTCAAGGTACTACAAAAGAAGAATTAGGAAGAGAAAAATTTTTAGAAAAAGTTTGGAAATGGAAAGAGTTTTCTGGTGGAACAATTGTTCATCAAATGAGAAAACTTGGTGTTACTCCAGCTTGGTCAAGAGAAAGATTTACAATGGATGAAGGTCTTAAAGAAGCAGTAAAAGAGGCTTTTGTTCATTTATATAATGAAGGTATGATTGTTCAAAATAACTATATGGTTAATTGGTGTACACATGATGGAGCCTTATCTGATATTGAAGTTGAGCATGAAGAAGTAAATGGTAAATTTTATCATATGAATTATCACTTTGCTGATGGTAGTGGCTTTGTAACTGTTGCTACAACTAGACCTGAAACATATTTTGGTGATACTGCTATTATGGTTCATCCTGAAGATACAAGATATACAAATATTGTGGGAAAAGAAGTAGTTTTACCTCTTACAAATAGAAAAATTAAAATTATTACTGATTCGCATGTTGATATGGAATTTGGAACAGGAGTTGTAAAAGTAACTCCTGCTCATGATCAAAATGACTATGAAGTTGGTATTAGACACGATTTAGAGTTTATTACTTGTTTTGATGAAAAAGGTATTTTAAATGATTATTGTGGAGAATTTGCAGGACTTGAAAGATTAGAAGCAAGGGCATTAATTGTTAAAAAGCTTGAAGAAGAAGGTTTTATTGTAAAAATCGAAGAACACAATCATCAAGTAGGACATTGTTATAGATGTAAAAATATTGTAGAGCCTTATATTTCTAAACAATGGTTTGTAAGAAAAGAAGTAGCAAGAGGAAGTATTGAAAAGACTTATGCTGGACTTACTCAATTTTTCCCTGCGCACTGGATAAATTCTTATAGAGCATGGATGGATGATTTAAGAGATTGGTGTATTTCTAGACAACTTTGGTGGGGACATAGAATACCTGTATTTTATTGTGATGATTGTAATCATCAATGGGCTGATAAAAAAGATGAGCCAGAAGCTTGTCCTCATTGTGCAAGTAAAAAAATCACTCAAGACCCAGATGTTTTAGATACTTGGTTTAGTTCAGGATTGTGGGCATTTTCTCCTCTTGGTTGGGGAAATAATGAAAAAATGAAAAATTGTTTTTCAGACTCTGATTTAAAAGACTTTTATCCAAATTCTTTACTAATTACTGGGTTTGATATTATGTTTTTCTGGGTTGCTAGAATGATGATGATGGGTGAACACTTTATGGGTGAATTACCATTTAAACATATTTATATGCATGCTCTAGTAAGAGATGAAACAGGTGCTAAAATGTCTAAATCAAAAGGAAATGTAATTGACCCTCTTGATATGGTTGAAGAGTTTAGTGCAGATATTGTAAGATTCTCTTTAGCATATTTAGCAGTTCAAGGAAGAGATATTAAACTTGGTAAAAAACATCTTGAACTTTATAGAAACTTTACAAATAAATTCTATAATGCTTCAAACTTTTTATCTTTAAATGTATCAGTTTTCCCTGATTTAAAAGATATTGAAGTAAAAACAGCTTTAGGAAAATATATGCTATCAAAACTTTCAACTGCAGTTGATGAAGTTAGAGAAAATTTAGATACATATAAGTTTAATGAAGCAGCTTCTAGTTTATATAGATTTGTATGGAATGAGTTTTGTGATTGGGGTATTGAATACTCTAAAGCTTCAAAAGATTCAATTACAGAATTAGGAGCTATTTTTAAAGAGACATTAAAATTAACTTCTCCATTTATGCCATTTATTTCTGAGTACTTATATCAAAAATTAAGTGGAACACAGCTTGAAAATAGTGAATCAATTATGGTTATGAATTATCCAAAAGATTTAGCTAAAAACGAAGAAGTAGAAGCTATGTTTGCTATAATTGAAGAAGCAATTGTAAGTATTAGAAGAGCAAAAGTTGTTATTGATATGGGTAACTCTAAAATAGAAAAAGCTTATGTTAAATTAGATAAAAATATAGATAAAGAGTTAGCAAAACCATTTATTGAAAAACTTGCAAAAGTTGAAACTATTGAGTTTGTTGAAACTAAAGTTGAAAATAGTATAACTGATGTTTCAAATAATCTTGAAGTATATATTCCAACTGCGCAAATTGATATGAGTGCAATTATTGATAAATTAACTAAGCAAAAAGAGAAAGCTTTAAAAGAGTTTGACAAATTAAATTCTATGTTATCAAATGAGAGATTTGTTGCAAATGCACCTGCAAATGTTGTAGAAGAAAATAAAAAAGCTTTAGAAGAAGTAAAAACAAAATTAGAAAAAATTGAAAATGAATTAAAAGCTATCTCTTAATAGCTTTTAATTAAGGAGCTAAAAAGTGTATAAAAAACTTTTCTTATCTATTTTTTTTATTACACTTTTTAGTGGATGTGCTAAGCATAATAAAGTAAATGAGCTTTTTCAAACAAATAAAGCAGTAGAAATAGCTAATGATTATAAAGAGATTTTATCTTATTTAAATACATATAAAGTAAAGTTGGATAAAAGAAATCCAAAACAATTTAATAAAGATTTAAAAGTTGCTATTCACAATCAAATAAATAGTTTAAATAATATTGTATCCTTAAAAAATTTTGATAATGAAATACTTATTAATTATAAACAGTATTTAGATATGGCTTTTTCTAGTAAAAATGTCTATTTTAGAAATGATTATCTTATTTTAGGAATGTATTATATGATTTATGATTCTTATTCTTTAAAAGAGTTTCATAAATTTACAGCTTTAAATTACAATAAAGAAAAATTACAAAATCTTTATAAAAATCTTCATATTTTAAGATGGAGAATAAAAACTGCAAAAAATAGTGATGGTAAATATTTATTTCTAACATGGCAAAATAATTGGCAAGTGGAATTTATAAATAAAAATATTAAAAATTTAAATGAAATTAATGAATTAACATATATTAAAACTGCAAAAGAAAGTATTTTATCCCCTTCAAATTTTTCTTTTGAAGTTTTAATCTCTTTGATGATATTAAGAGTTGAAGATACTTTAAAAAATATTGGAAGTGAACCCTCTCAGATTACTATTGATACAATTAAATCTTTAGTATTTATTATCTAGATTTTAAAAAATATTTAAGTAAAATGCAATTTAACTAAGAAAATGGAGTTTAATATAAATAAATTATTGTTAATATTTTTCTTTCTTATTAATGTTAATGCCTCTGTTATTACTCTAAAAGAAGATAATAGATATAAAATTTCAACAAAAGATACAAAAGTATATAAAGATGAAACTAAAAACTACTCAATAAATGAAATTATAAGTAGAGTTTTTAGTGATATTAAAAATGATAGATTAAATTTTAAATATTCAGGAAATACTTATTGGTTAAAATTTGATATTAAAAGAACAACTAAAGAAAGTTACTATTTAAAGCTTAATAATACTTGGCTAAATGAAGTAAATATTTATTATGTAAAAAATAAAGAGGTTTTAAAAGAGTATAAAACAGGTTTAAAATATAATCATCATTCAAAAGCTATTAGTTCTAATGAGTTTGCTTTTCCTTTAGATTTATATTTAGATAGTTATACAATATATTTAAAAATAAATTCAGCAAATCCTATTTTATTGCCTTTAGAAATAATTAAAGAAAACTACTTTTTAAAAGAGCAAAATTTTAATACCATTTTTGATACAGTTTTTTATGCTTGTGTAATTTTAATGTTTTTTTACAATCTTTTTATTTATATTATTTCAAAAGTACAGATTTATAAATTTTATCTTAGCTATATAGTAGGAATAATTGGCTTCTTATTATATTATGATGGTTATTTGTTAAGTTTAGTATTTTATGATACTGCTTTGCTAAATGAGTTATTTTCATATTTATTTTTTATTATGATTTTTATTTCAATTTCTGTTTTTTCTTCTATTTTATTTCAAAGTAAAAAATATGCTAATGTCCTTCATAATATTTTAATTTCAAGTTCAATTTATATTATGCCTTTATTGTGTTTATTGGCAATGTTATTAGTATATTTTAATCTTTTAACTTATTTATATTTATTACATAAGGCAATTATTGTTACTTCTATTTTCATACTTTTATTAATTGTTTCAATTACAATTAGGCAATTTGTTATTAATAGGGTAATTGTTTCAAAAGTATATGCTTTTATTTGGGTTATTTTTATGCTTGTAACAATGTTTTATATAATGAATTTTGTTCTTGGAATTGTAGATATTCAATTAATGACAAAAATTTTAAAATTAAATATAGTCTTAGAAGTTGTTATGATGTCTTTATTAATTGCATATAAATTAAAAATAAGTAATGAAGAAAATTTAAAACTTGAATTAAAAAATAAAGAACAAGAACTATATATTTTAAGGCAAACTAGACTTGCTTCTTTTGGAGAAGTATTAAACTCAATTATTCATGAATGGAAGCAACCTTTGCATAGAATAAATATGATTTCTTTAGATTTAGAAATAACTTATAATAAAAAAGGTTTAACAAAAGAGTATTTATATCATCAATTAAATGAGATAGAAACACAAACTAAATATATGAATGATACAGTTACACAGTTTTCTGATTATTTCAATCCTAAAAAAGAAAAAGAGAAATTTTATTTAATAGATTGTGTAAAAGAAGCTATTAAGCTTTTAAGTGTAAAATTTAATAAAAATTCAGTAAACTATCTAATAAATTGTACTGATAATAAAATAAGTACTAGTGGATATAAAAAAGAGTATATTCAAGTTATAATCATATTGTTAAACAATTCAATTGATGCAATAGTAAAAGAAAATATACAGAACCCAACAATAGTTTTTGAAATTTTTCAAAGGGATAATATTCCAATGCTTTGTGTAATAGATAATGCAGGTGGAATTAAAGTTAAACCAATAGATAAAATTTTTGATGCTAATGTTTCAACTAAAGATGAGAAAGTAAACTCAGGAATTGGTTTATTTATTGCAAAAAGAATTATTGAAGATAATATGAATAAAAAGTTAATTTGCCAAAATCATTATGATGGGGCTAAATTTAGTATAATAGGATAAAAAATGAAACTTTTATTTGTTGAAGATGATGAATTATTAAGAAAAAGTTATAGTGTATTTTTAGAAGATCTTTTTGATGAAATTATTGAAGCTCAAGATGGAAAAGATGGTTTAGAAAAATATTATAAATATAGGCCTGATATTATAATGCTTGATATTAGTATGCCTCATATAAATGGTATGGATGTAATAAAAGAGATTAGAAAAAATGATAATGATGTAACTATTATTATACTTTCTGCTCATAGTGACAAATCATACCTTTTTGATGCTATAGAGTTAAATATTTTTAAATATTTGGTTAAACCACTACCTAGAAGCTTATTTAAAGAAGCAATAGCAAAAGCAATTGCAAGTCGAAGTGAACATGAAAAAAATGATTTAATCTACTTAGATGATGGCTTTGTATGGGATAGCTTTAATAAAATTTTAAAAAAAGATAATGAAACTGTTGATATTACAAAAAATGAATATAAAATACTTTCTAAGTTTTGTAATAAAGATATTCACTATTTTACTTTAATGGATCTTTTTAATTGTATTTATGACTATAGTGAAGAGTTTAATGAAAATAAAATAATGATGATTTTAAAAAGATTTAGAAAAAAGACTTCTACTAAGATTATTAAAAATATCTATGGAATGGGATATAAATTTAATATAATTAATCGATAATAAAAAAATATTTTATAAAAAATAAAATAATTTATATAGTGACTTTCCTATGACTTTCATTTAATATAATATAAAGATAGTTTAAATCATAGGAAAAAATTATATGATAGTTTTAAAAGATGAAATTTATAATAATAGTTCAGTTATAAAACCACAGTCTGCAATTATTTCTAAAAATATAACTCAAAGTACAGAAGTTATATCTTCACTTCAAAACTCAATTATTCTAATAAATAAAGATAAAGAAAATTTTATAAATATAAAAATGAGATTGTATGAAATATATTTAGAAATAAAAAATAAAGAAGAGCTTTTTTTAGTAAATGAAGAGATACAAGATATAATTGATAAGCTTTCAAATAAACAAGAAATAACAAAATATAAAAACTTAATAAAAATGATAAATTTAAATATTAATTTTGATAAAGTATTTAAAAATATAGATGAAGAGATAAGAAAACTAAATAAACTTGAAGAGCTTTATTTTTATTCAATAGAGGAAATCTCAAACTCAATTAAAGAATTTTTAAAAACAAACTATAAAAGTCAGATAGATTCTTATGAGGAATATACAACTTTTAGTAAAAAAAAAATTAAAGAAATAAAGGGTAGTTTTTTATTTTCTCAAAGTAATGTTTTACAAAACTATCTTTTTGATTTATTGTAAATAAGTAAAGAAGAAACTCTTCTTTAAACTTATTGTATAAAATTTTTAAGTATTCTTTTATATCTTTTTTCACTATTACATTGAATTAAGAGCATATCATTCTCTTTTAAAATAGTAGAACCTGTTGGTTTTATATAATCATTTTCTCTTTTTATTAATAAAATTAAAAAATCTTGGGGTAGTTTTAATTCAACAATACTTTTCCCTAATACTATAGAGTTTTTCCCTATATAAAACTGTTTTAATGTATTTAAAAGTAAAGGTGAGACTAAAACATTATTCTTTTTAGCTTTTATTGATTCAACTTTTAATATTTTTGCCATAAAAGGTAAAGAAGTTCCTTGAATTAAAATTGAAGATAATACAATAAAAAATACAGTATTAAAAATCAAATTTGAGTGTTCAAAATCTTTTAAATATGGATAAGTGGCCAATACAATAGGAACTGCTCCTCTTAATCCAACCCATGAGATAAATAACTTCTCTTTAAATTTAAATTTGCTAAAAGCCATACTTAAAAAAACACCAATAGGTCTTGCAATAAACATTAGCCATAAAGCAATTGCTAAACCTTGAAAAGCAACTTCAGGTAATTGTGAAGGAAATACCAATAATCCTAAGGCTAAAAAGACTGTAATTTGCATTATCCAAGATAATCCATCATGGAAACCTACTAAGTTTTTCTTGTGTACAAACTCTTTTGTATTTGCTACAATTCCAGCAATATATACAGCAAGGAAACCATTTCCTCCTAAAATTGAACAAGAAGCAAATAAAAGTAAAATCCATCCAATAGTAAATACAGGATATAATCCATAAAAATTTAAGTGGATTTTATTTAGGATTTGTGGTAGTATTATTCCAAATACATATCCTAAAACTGCACCTATTATAAATTGTAGAAAAAACTTAAAAATCCATGTTGAAATAGTAGCTTCTTGTGGAAAAAGTAGTATTTGTAAAATAGCAATTGTAAGAAAAATTGCCATAGGGTCATTACTTCCTGATTCAAGCTCTAATAGGGGTGTGATTCTTTTTTTTAAAGCAATTCCTTTTGCTCTTAAAATAGCAAATACAGCTGCTGCATCTGTTGAGGAGATAATAGCACCTAATAATAAAGCTTCCAAAAAAGTAAAATCAAATAGATAATAAACCCCAATAGCAACCATAAAAGCTGTAAAAAATACACCAATAGTAGCTAAAATTATTCCATCTTTTAAAACAGGTTTTATAGCTTTCCATGTGGTATCAAGTCCCCCACCAAAAAGTATAAAAATTAGTGCTAAAGTTCCAATATTTTGTGCAATTTCAACATTATCAAAATAAATACCTAAAATTCCATCAGAGCCAGCTAGCATCCCCAATGCTAGGAAGATAAATAAAGAAGGAATACCAAATTTAGTAGAGAGTTTACTAGCTACTACACTAAGAAGAAGTAAAAAAGCAGTTATAAGTAAATATATTTCAATTGCTTGCATTTTTTCTCAAATTTATTTTAATCTATATGCTAAAGTATATAAAACAGGTATATAAATTAGATTTAATACTGTTCCCCAAGCAAGCCCAAATCCAAGTGCTATTGCAATTGGTTGGAAAATTACAGCTTGTCCTGTTGGGAAAAATATTAAAGAACTCATTCCAATTAAAGTTGTAACTGTTGTTAAGATAATAGGTCTAAACCTTTTTGTTGCCCTATAAAAAACTTGTTCAATCTTTTTTGCTTTTTTTAGGTAAGTCATCATAATAATTCCATCATTTATAACCACTCCTGCTAAACCTAAAGAACCAATAATTGATGGCATTGTTAGATTTAATCCCATTATTTCATGACCTATTAAAACCCCTAAAAGAGAAAAAGGAATTACACTCATAAGTATAAAAGTCTCTCTAAATGAATTAAATAGATACAACATTGATAGCATAATTAGTAAAAGAGATAAAGAAGTTGCATAAAGCATATCATTTTTTAAATCTTTTTTCTTTTCAGCTTCTCCTTTAAATACTAGTTTAATATCATCTTTTTTAATTTTATCTAATATTGGTGCAAGTTTATCTAATACTTCTGTGGCAGTTATTATTTCTGGATTAACATTTGCATATACATAGAAATTTTTTTCTGTATTATCTTTTACAAGTTGTTCAAATGATTTAATTATATTAAAATCGGCAACTTCATATAATCTTACAAATTTTCCATTTGTAAGGGGAATTTCTATATTTTTAAAGTTATCATAATTATCTTTATTGATACTTTTTATTTTTATATCAAGCATCTCTTTTTCATCAAAAGATACACCTTTTTTCTTTTCTAAATATAAATTTGATAAATAAGAACCAATATAAGTCTCTGTAAGACCTAATTTTTCTCCATATTCATTAATTCTTAATTTAATCTCATCAATACCAAATTTTAATGAATTTGAAGCAGAAACTATACCTTTCATATTTAGTAATTCTTCTGTTAGTTTTTGAACATTTTTTATAATTAATTGATTATTATCTGAAATTAGACCTATTTTAATATCTGATTTTACAGGACCTACTTTTCTTTCTAGAACTACTAGTTCATTTAAATTAAATTTTTCTTTATATTTATTTTGTTCTAGAAATTTTTTTAATTTTAAAGCTATATCTTTTGATTTTTCTGTTCTTGTTCTTCCCTCACTATCATAATAAAAACTAAGATATGGAGTGATATATTTATCTAAAAAATTCATCTCTTTTTGTTTTTGAAGTTCAACTGTCATATACATAACATATGGAAATCTTTCAGTATTATTTCCTGTATCTCTTCTAAATCCAGCAGTTGAGTCTATACTTCTAATAAAAAATTCATCTTTTTTATTTATTAAATCAGCTTCTATTTTTTGAACTATTGCATAGGCTTGTTCTAAAGTAGTATTTTCATCTGCTTTTATTGAAATTTTTATATCTGTAGCATCAAATTTTGGAAACATTTGAAACTTTGAAGTTGCAATAAAATATGCAGTTGCAAGGGGAACTAAAATAATAAATAAAGTTAAAAAGCTTTTTTTCCATCTCATAAAAAAATGAATAATATCACTATAAATTTTATTTGCTTTTTCCCATGAAGTTACTTTTGAACCATTTTTTAAAGTATGGGCTGCATGAATTGGTAAAAAGATAAATGATTCTATTAATGAAGCAACTAAAAGTGCAGATAAAGCAATAGGTATAAGCTTCATAACTTCTCCCATTGTCCCACTTATCATTAATATAGGTAAAAAAGAAAATAAAGTTGTAAGTGAAGCAATAGAAACTGGCATTACCATCTCTTTTGCACCCATTATGGCTGCTTCTTTTGGTTCATATCCCTCTTCAATATGTTGTTGAATATTTTCACTTACAACAATAGCATCATCCACTACAATTCCAATTGCAATTAAAACTCCAACCAATGAAATCATATTAATTGTATAACCAAAAAGATACATATAAATAGCTGCAATAACAAAAGAAGTTGGAATACCAATAGCAATAATAGCTGACATTCTAAAATTTATAAGTAAAGCAACTAAAATTGTAATTAATATAATTCCCAGTAAAATATTTGAAATTACAATATTTAATCTATCTCTAATTCTTTCACTATTATCATCTGCAATAGTTATATTTATATCACTATTTTTTTTATTTGCAATTTCTAGTAGTTTTTTCATATCATCTGAAACTTTAAGTGCATCTGATGTTTCTGATTGTTCTACTGATAAAGATAGGGCATTTTCTCCATTAAATGAAAAAAGTGTTGAAGCATCCTCATATTTTTTTTCAACTTTTGCAATATCTTTTAAATATAGTTTTTTATTATTGATTTTTATTAAAATATTTTCAAAATCTTTTGCATTTTTAGCTCCATTATATGTTGAAATATAAAAATGCTTTTTATTTCCTTCTATTTTACCAATAGGAAAAATATATGAAAGGTTAGAAATTACATTAAAAATATCACTTTTATTTAAATCTAAAGCTTCAATTTTTCTATCATCTAATTGTATTTCAAAATATTTATCTGAATCTCCAAAGATAGTCACATCTCCAACACCAGCAATTCCTAATATTTTACTTTTTAAATCATCAGCAAAGGGCTTAAGTTGGTCAGTAGTATATTTTTTTGATGTTAAAGCAATATCAATTAGGTTTTTATGCCTTTCCATAACATTAACGCTTGGTTCGTCCATATCAGAAGGAAGATTAGATTTTACAAGGGTTACACTATCTTTTACTTTATCTGCAATATTATATCTATTTTGTCCCTTTTCTAATTCTAAAACTATTGTAAAACGATTTGGACTAATAACTGTTGTAATATTATCAATTCCATTAATATTTTTAATATTATCTTCTATTTCAGAAACAGCCATTTTATCTAAAATATCAACACTTGCTCCGCTATATGATCCACTAACACTAATCATATCCAAATCAAAATTTGGAAAAATCTCTTTAGGTGTTTTTGAGTAAGACCAAATACCAATTGCAAATATTAAGAAAAATAAAGTATAGTTCATACGAGAATTTTCTACAAAAAATCTTAAAAATTTTTCAAACATCTATTACCTTTAATTAAAAAAGACATTATAAATAATAATTATTAATAAAGAATTAACATTTAGGAAAAGCTATCTTAAAAACTGCACCAGTTTTAGTATTTGCAGCTTTAATTGTACCTTTTAATCTATTTTCTATTAATCTTTTTGTTAAGGCAAGTCCAATTCCACTTCCATTATTTTTCTTTGAAGAATAATCTATATGAAAAAGCTCATCAAAATTTTTATTTTTAATTCCGCCTGCATTATCTTCTATCATAATTATAATAGTATCTTTAGTATCTTTTATAGTAATAAAAATTTTTCTATTATTTTCCTTAAAATGAATTAGTTGATATATCGCATTTTCTAGTATTGACATTAATGAATTTGATAAACTACTTTTATATCCATAATATAAAATTTCATCAATCTCTTTTATTATTTCAATATTATTATTTTCAATTTTATTTTTTAACATTCTTAAAATTGAATCAACTTCTTCTTCTATTATAAATTTTTCTTTTGAAACTGGATTTGCATAAAAATTATAAATATCATCCATTGTATGATTTAAGAATTTAATACTACTTTCTATTTGAGGTAAAGTATTTATAAAAGTATTTTCAAAGTTTTTTCTATCTAAATTATGGGTTGCTTTTAGTAAAAATACTTGAGAACCTAGTTGTGAAATAGGAGTTTTCCACTGATGAGTTAAATCTGCAATTGTTTGTCCCATTGTTGAAAATCTTGATTGAGAAATTAGTAATTGTTCATTTTCAAGTCTTTCTTGCTCTATTTTTTTAACTTTCATAAATAAAGCAAAAGATAGAAAAATAACATCTACTATAACACCCAGTGGAATAAAAATCCAAATATTATTCACATGTTCAAAATATCCAATTGAAACAAATACTCCATAAAAAATTAATGTAAAATATAAAAGTTGAGCTAAGAAATAAAATCTAGCTCCCGGAAGTTTATGATACATTGCCCAAAATGAAACAAACAATAAAGTAGGAATAGTTGCCGTTGTAACAAAATCAGTATATTTTGTAAGGTATCTTAATTGAGCATTTTCAATTGAAAATAAAAATAATACAACTATACAAATATTTATATAAAATAAAAGTATTAGATATTTATATAATAATCCATCTTTTCTTGGTTTAAAAAAGAATATAGGAAATAAAATTACAAAAGCTTGAGCTAAAAAACCTGTTGACCAATTTATATTATGAAGAAATTTGATATTAAAAGAACTAAAGAATTGATAATAAAACCCATTTATATAAATTTGGTATATTGTAAAAAAGATCAACATAAATACATAAATTAAAAAAGAAATCTCTTTTATACTAAAATAAATAATAGTATTGTATAAAATTAAAGTAACAATTATTCCAATAAAAAATCCCCATGCAACTGCTTCAAAAGTTGCTGTTTTTATATAGCTATCCCTATCAAAAATCTTCCAAAAAGTTGAAATACTACTATAACCTTGATGCATAATATAAATAGTAAATTCACTATTTTTAGGAACATCTAAAATAAAAGTGCTTTTTCTTGTTTGCATTTCTCTTAATTGTATACTTCTATCATCTCCTAATTTTATCTTTCTATATGGCATATTATTTTTAAAAATATAAATATCAATAATATCTAAAAGAGGTCTATCATTTTCAAAAAAAAGTTTTTTATTAAAAGAAGATAAATTTTTCAATGAAAGTCTAGTCCAAATCTTATCTTTTGTAGCTTTATAATTAGTCTTTTTTATATGAGTAAACTCTTTTAATAATATAATATCATCAATTGTAAGCTTAGAAGTTTTATCTATATAAGTATATTGATATTTTGAAGTTTCAATTCCTGAAAGTTTTATATTATCTTCAATTATAAAAGTATTTGAAAATAAATAATTAAGTAAAAGAAGATTAATAATAAGTATTTTTTTTATCATTGATTTTCAACTTTTAAAGAATAACCTAAATTTCTATCGTTTTTTATTAGATCTTTTCCTATTTTCTTTCTTAGTCTATAAATTACATTTTTTAGAGCATTTTCATTTATATATTTATCTTCATAAATAATAATTGCAAGTTCATCTTTTGTAATGATTTGATTTTTTTTATTTATAAAATACTCGAAAATCTCTATTTCTATATGTGTTAAATAAATCTCTTTATTATCTATAAACAGCTTTTTTGTTTGAAAATCATAAGTTAATTTATTTGAAATTGTAAATCTTAAAAAATTATTCTTTTCCAAGTGATTTTTGCATAAATGTAAAGTATCTATAAGCTTATTGTATTCTATGGGTTTTTCTAAATATTGAGTTAGATTTAAAGGGATACATTTTAAAAGCTTTTCTTTATCTGTATAATTACTTAATATTACAATAGGAACTTTATAACATACTTTTCTAATTTCACATGTAAGCTCATATCCATCAAATATTGGCATAATAAAATCAGTTAGGATAATATTTGGAGTATATCTTTTAAAAAGCTCTAAAGCTTCTTTGCCATTAGAAGCAATATAAACTTTTGAGAAAAGCAGTTTTAATATTTTGCTAATATTTTCTTGTATTATTAAATTATCTTCAGCATATAAAATAGTTAAGTTTTTAAATTCATTATTCAAAAAAGGCCTTATTAAAAATAATTGAAATTATTACAAAAAAAAGTGTCAAAAAATATTATAGTATATTAAAATAATTTTAGAATTAAATAAAATTAGTTTAAATAATTATTTCTAAAAATAGTAAATATAGATTTTTTCAACTATTTGTAATATTGATGAATCTTAATATCATTTTGTTTGTGGAAGTTGTGAAAGAAAATAGTTTATGAAGCTATCTACTAGCTCCATAAACATCTAATTTTTCAATTGTTTTAAAATCTTCATCATCTTTAACATTTTCTGCAAATAGTTTAATATTTAATAGATTTGTCATTTCAACCATTGCTTCAATAAAACTTTGTTTTGAAGAGTCATTTTTAACATTATTTGTATATTCTCTTGCAAGTCTAATATAATCTAAATTTAAATCTTTTATATTATCAAGAGGTATAAATTTTGATTCAAATCTTTTTATAATTATTTTAGCACCTAAAGAGTGTATAACATCTACAAAATCTTTAAATTTGTAAATATCTTTTGTAACTGCATAAGCAGTTAATGAAAATACTAATTGTGGCACTATTTCTTTATATTTTATTAAAGTCTGTCTTAGCCATAAAATAAAGTTTAAATCATCAATTGAATCAAGAGATAAATTAATTGAAATTGAGTGTTTAATATTTTCCATTTTTATATCACTAATTACTTTTGAAATAACTGCTTTATCAAAATCTACAATTTTTTCATATTGTTCAGCAATTGAGACAAAAGTTCCAATAGGTATATCATTGTTGTCTAAATCATAGGCTTTTGTAAAGGCTTCTTGCATTACTATTTGCCCTTTATTCTCTGCATTTAAAACTTTTGCATCATTAATATAACTTATTTCAAATCTTTGATTATCAATAATATCAAAAATTAAACTTCTCCATACATTCATATCTCTTACTAAATCATCACTATCTCTAATAAAAGCTTCATTTGGACCAATTAATTTAGCTTTTTCATAGGCTTCATTTGCTGCAAGTAGCATTTGTTCTGTTGTGCCAATTGGATTAAATGGTGTTGCTCCTATATGAGCAATTTCATTTTTTCCTATTTCATTTGAAAGATTTTCAAACTCTCTTTTGATTGTTAATGTAAGCTCTTGGGCCTCTTCATAATTTAAACCATCTGTAATAAGTGCAAATTCAGAACCATAAAATCTATAAGCACTAATATTTGCATTTTTACCTGCTTTACACTCTTTTAAAATTTCTGCAAATTTTTTAATAAAGTTATTTACTTCACTTGGAGTGTGTGTTTTTGCAAAATCTCCTAAACTATCTATTTTTATACTAAAGATATATCCATTAGATTTTGAAATAAACATCTTTTTCATATCTGTTTCAAAAGTCTGTTTTATATTTAATCCTGTTAATTCATCTTTAGATAGTTTTTGTGTTAAATTTTCTAAATTTCTATTTAATTTACTAATTACAGATTCAATTTTTGCTGACATTTCATTCATAGAAATAGCAACATTTTTTATTTCAGTTGTCCAAGGAAGTTTATCAATTGTTTTAAAATTTCCCATTGCAATATTTTGTGCAAGTTTTTCAATATTTTTAAGAGGTTGTAAAATATATTGTACAAAAACAAATAAAATAAGCATAGAGATTAAAAAAGCAAAAATAGAGTAAATAATTCCACTTTTTGCTTGTTCATATAGTTTTGCATATGCATCTCCTGCATTTGCACTTACATATATTGTTGCGGTTGTTTTCCATCCATCACTAATTTCACTTTTCATCTCATATAATTTTATAGAAATAGTATCTATAAACCATTGTGGAACATAATCAAACTTTTCATCTCTAGTAACTTTTGCAATAGTTTTATCCACATTAATAAGTGCAAAAGTTTTAATACTATCTAATCCTTTTGAAGCTATAAATTCTACTTTAATTTCATTTGAGTTTAAATCTTTATTTGCAATAAAAGTATAAGTTTTAGTTTTATCAAAACTATTTTCACTATTTTCTTCTAAAGCTTGTAATTCTTCTAAAAATTCTAATTGAGTATTATTGTCTTCTATCTTTCCATATTTTTCATCAACTTCTAATTTTGAAATTTGCCAGCTATTATCTATTGTTTTATTATTTGATAAGGAGATTAAGTCTTCTTTTTTTATTTGGAAAAATGAGTCTTCTAATCTTATTTCCTTATAAAATCCACTATTTGCAATTGCACTAATAATAGATTGTATTTCAGGATCATTTTTATCTTTCATTAGAGTTTTTAAACTCATTCCTAAAGAAGTAGCAGTATCTTGTGCTTTTGTACTAGCTTCAGTTTGCAAATATTCTTTTGTATTTTTTACACTAATAATAAAATTACCAGTAAAAATCATCAAAAAAATAAGTGAAATAATAATATATAGCTGTTTTGATAAAGACATTTTTATTCCTTTAAAATCTACTCATTAAATCTTTCCAAGATTCAAGATTATTGTTTCCTACTCTTTGTGAAGTTTGCCCTTTGTTTTGAGCTCTCCACAATCCACTAGCATTAAAACTATAAACTGGTTTTAAGTCATTTCTTTTATTTGCTAATACCAATTTTTTATTTACATTATCTAAAACAATTGGTGTAGAATCAGGTGTATGATAATATGTAAGTACCATATGTGCTTGTTCAAACTTAGAATTTTTTCTAAGTAACTTAACATAAACAATTCTTAACTTATCATCAGGAATTCCCAATTGTCTTAAAGTATAGTATTTAGCAATAGCATAATCTTCACAATCTCCAGCACCAGTTCCTAAAAACTCAAAAGGACTAGCCCAATAATCATTTTTGCCCCAATGAACAGAGTCAAGTTTATAAGTAATTTTATTGAAAAAATCATTTACCATTTTAAGCTTATATAAAAGCTTTTCTTTTTTTGCATTTTCAATTAGATTATCCCATAAAGTAAGTCTTTGAGAAGCTTTTTCTCCATACTTTTCTTTAAATTCATCAAATTTACTTTGGGTAAAGTTTTTAGGGACTGTTGCAGTAGAAAAAGAGATAAAGCTAGAAAAAATAAGAACAATTGCAATAAATGCTTTTTTCATCACTTTACCTCTACTAGAATTTATAACTATGTAGATAGTATAAATAAAACTATTTTAATAACTTCTTAACACTCTCTTCATCTATATGATTACTATCATATTTAACTACGATTATATGCTCAGTTTCATTTATATACCACTCATCAATATAAGTATTGTTATTTAGGTTTTTACCATTTTCTCTTTTGTATTCATCTAGATTTAAATATGCCATTTTTTTCTTAGCTGGATTTGGCATAGTTGCAATTAGTATTATCCATACTAAACAAATAATAGCAATTGTAATAACTAAAGTACTTAAAGATACATCTTCAAAAAAGATACCACCTAATAATCCACCAATAAAAGTTCCTAAATATCCACTTGAGTTAAATATTCCAAGAACTAATCCTCTTTGATGAACTTTTGCAAATTTTGAAGCAAGAGATTGCATAATTGGCTCATGCATATTAAATCCTGCAAAGAAAATCACAACACCAATAACAAATAAAACTGCACTACTTGAAGTTCCAATAATTAAATATGAAATAGCAAAAAATGCAATTCCAATCATTAGAACTTCTTTATATTTGCCTTTTTTCTCGGCTAATATTGCAGCTGGAGCCATAGATAAAACCCCAACAATCATTGAAGGTAAATATACTTTCCATAATTCACTAAATTCCCATTGAAAGTTTTTTATTAAAACCATAGGAATAATCATAAACGCAAATGTCATTAAGCCTTTTTGTAAAAAGTTTGTAATATTCATTTTTATTAAATTAGTATTTGAAAAAATTTGACTTAAATTTGCTTTTGCATTATATGTATGTGTGATATGAGGAGGGTTTGGAACACCTTTAAAAAGTATTACAATAGAACCTAAAGCTAAAATCATTGTAATATAAAAAAGTGTACTAACCCCTGCAATTGCACCAATTGTAGGACCAGCAAGCATAGAAATTGCAAAACTCATTGCTATAAATCCACCCATTACTGCCATTGCTTTTGGTCTTTGCTCTTCTTTTACTATATCACTTATCATTGCAGTTACTACGGCACCAATTGCACCTGCACCTTGTAAAAATCTTCCTAACATTAAAGTTAAAATATCATCAGCAATTGCACAGAAATATGAACCAATTGCAAATAATAAAAGCCCTGTAACAATAGTACCTTTTCTTCCTAGCTTATCACTCATAACTCCAAAGGGAACTTGAAATAGCATTTGTGTTAAAGCATAACCTCCAACAACAATACCAACTATCTCAGTAGTAGCTCCTTTTAGATTTATAGCATAAGCTGATAATACTGGTAAAACTAAAAAAAGACCTAAAAATCTTAATGCTATAATTGAACTAAGAGGAATAATTGACTTAATCATATATAAAATCCCAAAATTTAAAATAGGCAAAGATTATATATTAATAAAGTTAATAAGATGTTAAAAAACTACACTTCTAGGAAGCTTTAAGAAAAGTTATAAAGCTAGTTTTTTTATAGTTTTAATATAATATGAAAAAATTTAAAAGGGATTTTATGCGAATAGTTTTAGCAACAGGAAATAAAGGTAAAATTGAAGAGTTTAAAAAACTTCTACCAAAGCATGAAATAGTTACATATAAAGAGCTTTTAGGGGATATTGAAATAGTAGAAGATAAAGATAGTTTTAAAGGTAATGCTATAAAAAAAGCAAAAACTATTTATGATTTATTAAATGATGAAACTGCTATTGTAATCTCTGATGATAGTGGAATATCAGTTCCTGCACTTAATAATGAACCAGGTATTTATTCAGCTAGATATGCTAAAGAAAATGCAACAGACAAAGAAAATAATAATAAACTTATTTCAAAACTAAATGAAATAAATCTTGAAAAAACAGAAGCTTATTATACAGCTTGTATAGCAATAGTTTATAAAAATGAAGTTTATACTGTACATGGTTGGATGCATGGAAATGTTATTAATAAAGAGTTAGGTGAGGGTGGTTTTGGATATGACCCTATGTTTATTCCAAATTCATATGAAAAAACTTTAGGAGAACTTCCTTATGAAGTAAAAAAAGCTTTTTCACATAGAACAAAAGCTTTAAATTTAGCACTTAAGGTTCTTGATGTAATAATATAAGAGTTTTATAAACTCTTATATTATACTCTTTTGCTTTTACAAAAATATCTGCCTTATTTTTATTTATATAGGCTTCTATTATAAATTTATCATCTAATATTTCTATTTTTGTATCCTCCTTTATATCTTTTAAAGTTTTAATATACTCATTCAAAAATTCCAAATGATTTGAAGCTTGTATATATAAATATTGGTTTTTTATATTTATAGAGTTAATGGCTCTATTTTCTAAAAGTTTAATGCAAACAAAACCTAAAATAGATAAAAATAAAAGAGTAAAAAGTAAAGTGAAAGCTTTTTTCATAGTTTAAATACCCACTTTACATAAAGATGATTTTTATATAAAAACTTTATAGTTATAAAATTGTTTTTCTCTTCTATGATAAAGTTTTTTACATTTTCTAAAAATAGACTATTATTAAAATAAAGTTTCTTATCTTGATATTTTAAAAGTTTTTTTATTTTATAAATATTTCTTTTAATAATAAGTTTTGAACTTAATAAATCTATTTTATATATGGCTATTTTTTGGCTATTTAATGAAAATAAATAAATATCTTTTATACTAATAAAAGTATTTATTATAATAATTGAAGAGATAACTACTACAAGTAACAATTCAAAAATAATAAAGGATTTTTTATTTTGGTTCATATTTATATAAAAGTATATTTTTATCTTTATAGATAACTTTTTTAACACTAATAGTTTTAGAACTATTATTAGTTATAACCTCTAAATTTTCTTCTTTTATTGTAAAGTTTTTATCATACTTTTTTAAAGTAAAACTATTTTCTATATTATTTAAAGTTTCAAATAAAGTAGTAAAACTATCATAATAAGTTAGTTTGTAAACTAAGCTTATTACAATAGCTAAAAGTGTAAGGCTAAGTAGGGTTTCAAATAGTGTAAAACTATTTTTTACTAAGCTCGATTGCTTTTTCATGGGCTTCTTGAATAGCTTTTATCATAGCATTTCTAACATTTCCTTCTTCAAGTGCTGCAAGTCCTGCTGCTGTTGTTCCCCCTGGGCTCATAACTGAATCTTTTATAATTGCAGGATGAGTTTTAGCTAAAAGAGCAGATGTTCCTGCAAATAATCCGTGGATTAATTCCACTGAGATATGTCTTTCAAGTCCTGCTTTTACAGCACCATCAGCTAAAGCTTCTGCTACTAAAGCTAAAAATGCTGGGCCACTTCCTGCAACTGCTGTTGCAATATCTAGTTGAGCTTCTGTATTTACCCATACAGTCTTTCCAATTGCATTAAAGATTTCTAATGCTGTTATTTTTGCTTCTTTGTCTCCTGTAATAGTAGTCATTGACATAGATAATGAGGCTGCAATATTTGGCATTGTTCTAATATAATAATTTGCACTAATTTGTTTTTTTAATGTTTCAAGTTTTGTTCCAGCAAGAATAGAATATAAAGTATTTGCTTTTCCTTGTAATCTAACTGCAACACTTTGTAAAGCATATGGTTTTACACAAAATATTATATTTTTATCTGTAATATCTTCTTGGTCATCAATTACTTTTATAGAAATTTGAGGAATTTTATCTTGCATAAGTTTTAGTTTTACTTCATCTCTTCCTATTACTTCTACTTCATAGTTTTTCACTAGTCCTTTAGCTAATGATTGTGCCATGATACCATTTCCAATAAGAGTTAGTTTCATAATTTTGCCTTTTTCACATTTTATTTTTTATAGTATAGCAAATAATTAATAATATATTTTATTTCATATAAGCAACTATTAGATAAAATACTTCTTTTATCAAAAAAGGATTATTCAGATGATTAAAAACTTAAAATTAAAAAACCTATTATTACTATGTTCTGTTGGGGTAATGTTAGCTTCTTGCTCTTCTAAAAAAGAAGGGATTCAAGAGTATGACAGACCAGCACTATATTGGTATAATAAAATGACTAAACAAATTGCAGATTATGATTTAGAAAGTGCTGATGATACTTTTACTTCACTAGAGAGTGAACATAGAAATTCACCACTTTTACCAACATCACTAATTATCTTAGCAAATGCGCATATGGAAGAAGAACAATATGCTTTAGCAAATTTTTACTTAGATGAATATATTAAAAGATATACGATAAGTAAAGAGATTGATTATGTTAGATTTCTTAAAATCAAAGCTAATTTTATGGGATTTACATATCAATTAAGAGATCAACAATTATTAGATGACACAATAGCAGATATTAAAGTTTTTAAAACTACTTATCCACAATCACCTTATATGCCATTAGTAGATACTATTGATTCAAGAATCCATATGGCAAAAGCTAACTTAGATAAAGAAATAGCAGATTTATATAAAAGATTAGGTAAAGATAAAGCTGCAAAAATCTATGAAGAAAAAGCTAAAAATACTTGGGATAAACCAGAAGATATTAAAGATGTGGATGTACCTTTTTATAGAGCAATATTTGAATAATTTTTATAAAATTTAAAGGGAGGAAAATATAAATGGAATTAGAAAATTATGATTCATTTCCACAGCAAATACCATTAATTATAGAAGAAGATATATTTTTATACCCTTTTATGATTGCACCATTATTTTTAAATGATAAAGTAAATATAGATGCTGTAGAAGATGCTATTAATAATAATAAACTTGTACTTGTAACAGTAAGTAAACAAGGTCATGAGAATAGTAGAAAAAAAGAGCATTTTTATGATGTGGGTGTAATTGGGAATATTATGAGAAAAGTATCTTTACCAGATGGTAAAACAAAGATACTTTTTCAAGGTTTAGCAAAAGGGAAAATTACAGATTTCAATGAAGAAACGCCATCTTTTGCTGTTGTTGATTTGCTTCAACCAAAAGAGTTTCAAAAAGAAGCAGTTGATTCAATAATAGAAGTTTTAAGAGAACAAGTTAAAAAACTTTCAAGGGTAAATCCTAAATTTCCTGTTGATTTAATCAAAACAATAGAAGAAAATGATGATGCTGTAAGAATTGCTGATTTAATTTCATCTGTTTTAAGAGTTAAGAAAGATGATGCTTATAGACTTTTTTCTGAAGTTGATGTGGAAAAAAGACTTTTAGATATTATTGAAACTATTAAAAAAGAGATTGAAGCACTTAGAATTCAAAAAGAAATAACTCAAAAAGTAAACTCAAAAATTGAAAAAACACATAAAGATTACTTTTTAAAAGAGCAAATTAAAGCTATTCAAAAAGAACTAGGTGCAGATAATCAAAAAGAAAATGAAATTAAGTCTTATAAAAAAAGACTTAAAAAAATAAAAGAATTTATGCCAAAAGATGGCTATAAAGAGACAAAAAGACAAATAGAAAAATTAAGTAGAATGCACCAAGATTCACCTGATGCTTCACTTCTTCAAACATATATCGAACAAGTTTTAGAAGTACCTTTTGGTGAATATGCAGATGCCAAAATTTCAGTTGCTAATGTGGAAGATCAATTAAATAAAGACCATTATTCTTTATGTAAAGCAAAAGAGAGAATTTCTGAATACTTTGCTGTAAAAGAGTTACTTGAATCAAGAAATATCCAATCACAAAAATCAAGAGGAACTGTATTGTGTTTTGTGGGACCTCCAGGTGTTGGAAAAACTTCACTTGCAAACTCTATTTCTCAAGCTTTACAAAGACCACTTGTAAGAATTGCTTTAGGTGGAATGGAAGATGTAAATGAATTAAGAGGTCATAGAAGAACATATGTGGGAGCAATGCCAGGTAGACTTATCAAAGGTTTAGTTGATGCAAAAAAAATGAACCCAGTTATGGTTTTAGATGAAATTGATAAATTAGGAGCAAATCATAGGGGTGATCCAACAGCTGTTATGCTTGAAGTATTAGACCCTGAACAAAACCATGAGTTTAGAGATTTATATTTAAACTTTGCAATTGATTTATCACAAGTTATCTTTGTAGCAACTGCAAATGATGCAAGAAGAATTCCCGCTGCACTTAGAGATAGAATGGAGTTTATTGAAATTAGTTCATATACTCCAAATGAAAAATTTCATATTGCTAAAGATTATTTAATTCCTCAAGAACTAGAAAAACATGGGCTTAAAAAAAGCGAAATATCTTTAAGTAATACAACAGTTGAAAAAATCATCTCTGAATATACAAGAGAAGCAGGAGTTAGAAACTTAAGAAGAGTTTTTTCAAAATTATTTAGAAAAGCAGTTAAAAAAATAGTTTCAGATGAAAGTATTGATAAAGTAGTTATAAATACAAAAAATCTAAAAAACTATTTAGATAATCCAATTTTTGAAATTGACCCAGCTGATAAAAAAAGTGTTATTGGTGTTACAAACGGTCTTGCTTGGACAGCTGTTGGTGGGGATGTTTTAAAAACAGAAGCTATTAAGTTAAAAGGTAAAGGTGGTTTATCTGTTACAGGAAATATGGGTGAAGTTATGAAAGAATCATCTAAAATTTCATATTCGGTTGTAAAACTTTTAATTGATGATAAAAAGTTAAAAATAGATGAAGAAATTATTCCAAAAACACCTAAAGAAATAGAAGAAAAAGTAAAACTTGATCCAAGTGAAGTATATAAAAGATATGATATTCACTTACATATTCCAGAAGGTGCCACTCCAAAAGATGGACCAAGTGCAGGAATTACAATGGCAACAACTTTTGCTTCTATTTTAACTAATAAAGCTGTAAAATCAGATGTTGCTATGACAGGTGAGCTTACTTTAACAGGAAAAGTTTTACCAATTGGTGGATTAAAAGAAAAATTAATAGCAGCATATAAAGCTAAAATGAAAAAAGTTTTAATTCCTAGAAAAAATTTCCAAAGGGATTTAGATGATATTCCTTATGAAGTTAAAAAAGATATGGAAATTAAGCCGGTTGATACTATAGAAGATGTATTAAAAGAAGCACTTATTTAAGATGAAAAAGGGTGCTAGACCTAGCCAAATAATTAATAACTTTTTTACTTTTGGTACAATAGTTATGATTTCAATAGTCATAACTTTGTACTCAAAATATTTTGGACAAAACCAAAATGAACCACTTCCCCTTCCTTCAAAATTAAAAGTACTAGCTTGTTTTGATGAAAATAGTAAAGTAAGATTTACAAACTCTACACTTTTGCAAGAGGCTTCAAAAGCTTTATCTAAAGGTTTTTATAAAATAGATGGAGGGTATATTAAACCTTTAAATGCAAAGTCTTATATTCAAGAGTATATCTCTTTAGAAGAAATAGATAGTTTTTTTATAGAGTCTATAAAAACTGCTAAAGCTAAAAATCCTGCAAAATATATTACTATTAAATATGAAGTTATTGAAAATGATAAAAATGACACAACTTTAGAAGAAAAGAAAAAATTTAATTTTGGAGCATTACAAACTTCTATAAGATTAAATGGTAAAGAAATTTTATGGGTATTTACTGATTTTAGATTTTTTGATAAAATAGAATTGAGAAAAATCACAGACTGTACAATAAGGACACTTAAAGCTAATGCAAACTAATAATTTTACTATGACAAATATTGTTATTGCTATTACAGTATTAATGTATGTTATTCAATTAAACATTAATTATGGAAGCCTAATTTTAGGGCTAAATATGTATTTAGTTTATGAGGGCTTTTGGTGGCAACCTTTAACTACAATGTTTGCCCATGGTGGAATTGGACATTTGGGTATGAATATGTTTGTTTTATATCAATTTGGAAATGCAGTAGAAAGATATAAAGGGAAAACACACTTTTTTATTGCTTATTTTGTATTTGGTTTATTAACTTCATTTTTAAGTTTTTTATATATTGTTTTTTTAGATAATCAAGTGAATTTAGTGGGTGCTTCAGGAGCAATTTGTGCTTTACTTGGATATATAGCTTTAATAGACCCTTATCAAAGAAAAGGAATAATTACTTGGATTTTACTTATCTCTGTTGCACCAATACTAATAGGCTTACCAATTGCATGGTATGCTCATATTATTGGTTTAATAGTAGGTTATTTTGGTGGAATGATTTTAAGAAGAGTTACTTTATAATATAAGTAAAGATACTCATAACTAATAATACAATAGCCAAACCTATAAAAACATCTTTTAGTTTTACTGTTGGATTTAAAATCCCACAGTAGGGACATTGTCTTTTTTTAGCTTCAATTTCTCTTTGGCAGTTTCTACACTTTTCTATTTTTTATCCTTTTATTTTTTCAAATATTATCACAAATTGAAATATTTTTGGCTTATGTTTTTTTTATTTGATAAAATTTTATTATGTTTTTGCATATGGATTTAGATTGTTTTTTTGTTTCTGCTCATAGAACTTTAGATAAAAATTTAGAAAAGATTCCAGTTGCGGTTGGAGGAAGAAGCAACTTAAATATCTTTGATAAAAAAAAGCAAGTAAGGGCTATTAGTTCTAATAGTGGTGCTTTTGTAAGTTCTATTTTAACGGATGAACCAAATAAAACTTTCAAAGAGTATTTTAAAGATGAAAATGGACGAATAAGAGGTATAATCACAACTGCTTCTTATGAAGCAAGAGCTTATGGTGTTAAAACAGCAATGAGTGTAAATGAAGCTTTACAACTTTGTCCTAAGCTTTTAATGATACCTCCAAACTATCCTTTATATCATAAACTCTCAGAAGCTTTATATGAACTATTAAAAAAAGAGATACCTTTAGTTGAACAATTTAGTATTGATGAGTTTTTTGGAGATGTTACAGGGTATATTGAGGAAGAAGAAGTATATGAGTTTGCAAAAAAATTAAAACAAAAAATAAAAGATGAACTTGATTTACCAATTTCTATTGGAGTTGCCCATTCAAAGTATCTTTCAAAACTAATTACAGAATTTGCTAAACCTGATGGTATAAAATATATAAAAAAAGAACAGATGAGAGAGTTTATTAAAGATATACCAATTGAAAATTTTCCAGGTATTGGAAAAGGCTATGCTTCAAAACTAAAAGGCTATGCAATTAAAACTTTAGGTGATATTGAGAGTAAAAAAGAACTTTTTTACTCTTGGAAAAAGCCAGGAATAGATTTATATAATAGAGTATGTGGGATAAATGATAGAAAACTTACAACTTCAAGAGATAAAAAATCCATAGGAATAGGCAGAAGTTTTGATGCTATTTATGATAGGGCTGAAATTCTAAGACGAGTAATGATTCTTTGTAGATATTTATGTTTTTTGGTTAAAAAAGAACAAGTAAATCCTTTAAGTTATGCAATAAAAATAAAGTATGAATATAATATAAAATCAAAAAATTATGTAAATGTAAATAGAGTTTTTAATGAAAGTGATTTTAAATTAAAAGTAAAAGAACTTTTTATAAAAAGTGATAATCATCCACGACATGGTATTATTCAGTTAAACTTAACAGTGTATAATTTTGCAAATTCAAATTATACTTATAATCTTTTTGAGTATGAAGAGGATTTAAAGAAAAAAGAGCTTACAAATAAACTTCAAGCACTAAGAGATAAGTTTGGAATAGATATTATAAAAAGTGCTTCAGAGTTGTAATGCTATAATAAAATAAAAAAGAGTTTTTATGAAAATAAAAGAAAAGATAAAAAATAGTTCAACAAAACTTTATAATATTGCTTCTGAAAATGTATCAAAAGCCTTTGATTATCCAAGTTTAAAAAGTAAGGAATTAAAAGAAGCAATTGCAAAAAAGATAAGACAAAGGGCAATTTTAAGTACAAAAGCAAGGCTTGCAGAGAGAAATAAAAGCTTTGAAGATTATAGTGATGAAGAGTTAGAGATTATTATTAGTGATGAAGAAAGAAAAATCAAAGATGATTTAAAAACAAAATCTTTAGTTGCTGCTTTGGCAATTTTAGGTTTAGATTTTTTAATATAAAGATAAAAAATGTTTAGACAAGTAAAATCTGCAGTTTTTTGGTATTATTTATATAAGTTTAGAAAAAGAGTTGTAATAATAGCTTTGCTTTTAATTGTAGCTTTATTTGCAAATGCTATTTATTCAGATGTAGTTGAATATTTAAAATTAAAAGATAAATTGCAATATTTAGAAATTGCTTTATTTTCTAAATGGTTTATAATAATTTTTAATATAGTTTTTAGTGTATATTTAATTTTAACTTTATTTAAAAATAATAAAAAAGAAGAAAAAACAACTATAAAAAAAGATAATAAAAAAGAAAAAAAAGTGTCTAATATGGAAGATAAACTTAGCCAAAGAGAACAGGAGTTTTTAGAAAAAAAGAACCTAAAATCAAAAGCAGATTATTTACTAGATAGATAATAACTTAAAACTTATAAAAAGATATTTCTACAAAATTAATATATAAAATTACAAAAAAGTATAATTAAAAAATATTATAATTCTTAATAAATTACAATAGAACTAAAATAACTATACCAAGTATATAAAATGTAGTCTATATTTATAAAAATACGATAGTTTTATATAAAAATGATACTTTTCTAATACTATTTTTATATATTATTCAAAATCAAGTTTATTAAATTTACAGAGGTGATGTTAATTGGATAAAGAGATAATTTTGTCTAAAAATACAATGATTGTATCTGAAACAGATGCAAAGGGAATAATATTATATGCAAATAATGATTTTTGTAAAATTGCAGGATATTTAAAAGAAGAACTTATTGGACAACCTCATAATATTTTAAGACATTTTGATATGCCTAAAGTTGCATTTAAAGATTTATGGGATACTGTACATGCTGGAAAAACTTGGAATGGTATTGTGAAAAATCGCTGTAAAAATGGAGATTTTTATTGGGTAAATGCCACTGTTTATGGTATTGAAAAAAATGGTGAAAAAAGATATATTTCTGTAAGAGTAAAACCTACTAAACAAGAGGTTGATACTGCTGAAAAACTTTATATACAACTAAAAAAAGAAGAGAAATAATATGTTTGGTTCCAATAAAGATATAGATAAAATTGAACTTTTTTTAGACTCTTTAGAAAAGTTTATTTTAAATGAAACAAATAGTCTAACTCCTTTAGATAAAATTGAAAAAAAAAGATTTAAAGTTTTAGAAGAAAAAGTTTTAAGAATTGCAAAAATAATTGAAAATAAAAAACTTGAAGATTTGAAAATTTATGGAGAGATAATTCTTTCTTGTGAAAAAGTATCAGATGGGATTACTGATGATTTTATTGTTTCTAAATCTAATGATGCAAAAATTTCATACCTTTGTGAAACAATAAATGCAATGAATCAAAAACTTGATAATACTATGAATGAAGTTATTTTAAGATTACAAGAATATGAAAATCAAAACTATTTAAATGCAGTAGATACAACTTTATTTAGAGGTGGTAAGTTAAAAGAGTTACTTTTAGGTATTAATTCCCTAAGAGAAAAAATCACTTTAAATTTACAAAAAAGTGTTAGAGAATCTCTTGTTTTAAAATATGAATCTGATGTTTTAAGAAAAGAAGCTGATGTTCTTGCAACTTCTTCTATGAAACAAGCTACAACTATTGAAGAAGCTTCTGCTTCAATAGATGAAATAACTTCAAATATAAGTGAAAATAGAAAACTTACAAACTCTATGGCTCAAATAGGTGAAGAAGTAAAAAATTCTGCTTCAAAAGGAAAAACTTATGCTTCAAAAAGTTTAACTTCTATGGAAGAAATAGCAGAAGCAACAAAAAAAGCTTATGATGCTATAGGTTCTATTTCTGATATTGCTTTTCAAACAAATATTTTATCACTAAATGCTGCTGTTGAAGCTGCAACAGCAGGTGAAGCAGGGCGTGGTTTTGCAGTTGTTGCGCAAGAGGTGCGAAATCTTGCAAATAGAAGTGCAGATACAGCTAGAAATATCCAAGCACTTATGGATATTTTACAAGAAAAAACAAAAGAAGGTACATATACTTCTAATTTGATGAATGAGGAGTATGAAGTATTAAATAAAAATATAGAAGAGACTTTATCTTTAATTAATCAAGTTAATAATGCTACAAAAGAGCAAGAACTAAGTATTATTCAAATAAATAATGCAGTATCTCAAATAGATACCTTAACTCAACAAAATGCAGAAGTTGCAAATACTGTAAAAGAAATCGCAATACAAAGTAATAATATAGCAACACAAGCTGCAAAAACAGCAGAAAGTGCACAGTTTGAGGGTAAAGATAATATAAAAATAAGAAAAAGAGAAAGAATAGATAAATATAAAGGAGAAGAAAGAAGAGATAGATATTAACTCTTTTTTTTTCTTAAAGAAGTATATATTTTAATATTGATATAATTTCAACTTCTTAAATTTATATTCTTCTTTAAAATATAATATATACTTAAGAAAACTACTATTTGCGACCGTGGTGAAATTGGTAGACACGCCATCTTGAGGGGGTGGTGCCTTTGGGTGTACGAGTTCAAGTCTCGTCGGTCGCACCATTTTTTGACTTTTAGATTTTATATAAAATTAGGAAAATATTAAAAAAGATAATAAATGGAGATAATAAATAATACATCTGGCCTTTGCAAAGATATTAAAATAGTTAATAATGTAATTAACTCAAATACTATTAAAAATCATAAAGAACTATTAAAATCTCTTATTTCTATTAGTGATAAAGTTATTATTGCTTCACCATTTTTAATGGAAGATTTTGAAGATTTCTTTAAAGAAATAAATATAAAAAATGTTTATTTTGAGCTTATAACAACATGTATACCTAGAGGAAATGAGCAAATTATTAAACCTTTTCAATTAAATAATTTTGCTAAAACAATTAAATTATTTACAAATAAATGGCCAAAAATTCATTTAATGCAGTCATTGCATTCGAAAATTTATTTATTTTATAAAGATGATATTAGGTTATGTGGAATAGTTACATCTGCTAACTTTACTATTCGTGGATTAGTTAGTAATCACGAAACAGGAATAATAACAACATCAAGTCAAACAATAGAAACTTTAGAAAATGAATTATTATCAAGTATAGACTATGTTAGTTTATCAGAATATCAAATTAAACAACTTTGTGTAATTGCTGAAAAAATGAAAAATGAAAAAAGATTTGAATTTCAGAAAGATATTGATATTAGATTAGAAAAAAATATTGAAAAGTTATGTACTCCAAGTAAAGGTAATAAAAATATAAAATTAAAGGAAAATGCTCAATATTTTATTAAAGTATCAGGAGTTAAAGATAGGCCTATATTGCCAGCAGATAAAAGAAAAATCAATGAACCTCATACGGTCTTACATTTTGCAAGAGAACCTAAAAAAATAAAAAATGGAGATTGTTTATTGGAAGTTGCAGTAGGAGGAAAGTGTTTTTTAAGTTACTATACTAAAGCAAGTAATGTTTTTTTCAGAACAGAAAAAGAACAAGAAATAAATAAAGATTATAAAAGATGGCCATTTTATATTTATGCAAATAATTTGTCTCTTAATTTTGGTGAAAAATGGTTTGAAACTCCATTATATTATGAAGATGTAATAAAAGGTTTTAAAAATAAATTTCCAAATTGTTATATAACTTATGCAGGAGGAAACTCATTAAAAGGCGCAATACAATTAGGGAATAGTTATATTCAAGTAACTAAAGAATTTGGTGAATATGTAAAAGAAATAATAGATAACCAATAAGAGATAATATTTAATTTTGTTTAGAATTATTTCATAATTTAATATTATTAATAATTTTATAAATAAATAAATTAATTTAAAGATTTTATTGAATAGTTTATAAAGTTTAAAATATATAATTAAAGAGAAATTATTTTGTAATCTCTCTTCTTATATCTTTACTTAAAGTTGTAATAATTTCATAGCTTATGGTATTATGAATTTTTGCAAGATTTTTAACATTATCAAATATGCAAACTTCTTCTTCATTACTATTTAAAGTTAAAAAATCCATTGAAACTCTACCTAATACTTTAAAACCTTTTGGTGTTGTATAGTGTTGATTTTCATTTAATCTTAAAAATCCATCACCATAACCAATATCATATGTTGAGATACTTATATCTTTTTTAGAAGTATAAGTTCCTCCATAACCAACACTTTCCCCCTTTTTTAGTATCCTCGAAGATACTTTATTTGCCCATAAAGACATAATTGGTTTTAAATTAGGTAAAGTTTTACTATTTGTTTCAAGATAGCCATAAGTAGCAATACCCACTCTTACAAAGTCATCTTCTATACTTTTGTGTCTAAATAAAGCAGAAGAATTACAAGAATGAAAAGCAGGAAGCTTTATAGAAAACCTTTTGCAGATTTTTTTTACTTCTTCTTTTATCTTTGAAAAAAGTAAATTTTGTTGTTCAAAATCTTTGCTTAATATATTATCAGCGTTTTTATGATGAGTAAAAACTCCTGTTATATTTATGTTTTTTTCCACTAATTTAAAAAAAGTATCTTCTAATTGTTCTGGTAAAATACCATTTCTATGCATACCTGTATCTACTTTTATATGAACATTTATATTATTTGGCAAATCTTTTATTAATTCAAAACAATTTAAAGCAAAATGAAAATTATGATGAAAATTATTGAAGTTTTTATTTGAAAGAACTAAAATATAATCAAAATAATCTTTTATCTTAAGTGCTTCTTTGAAGTTCTTTACAACAGCTTTTTTTATGCCAAACTCTTTTAATAAACTAGAAATCTCTATAATTCCATGTCCATAAGCATTGTCTTTTAATACAATTGCAACTTTTTGTATTTTGCCAGCTTGTTTTAAAATTAGATTTAAATTATGAAATAAATTTTCTTTATGTAGTAAAATTTTTGCCATTTTTATTACCTTTTATTTAAATATCATAAGAATCTTCTCTTCTTATGATATTTTATTAAAATAGATATTTGTCTCTTTTTTAATTACTTTATATAATAAAAGCAATGCTATTAAGTTAGGAATAGCCATAAGCCCATTTGCCACATCAGAAAAATTCCATACTAATTTTAACTCAGCAATAGCACCTAGCATAATAAAACATAAAAATAAAAATCTATAAAATTTTACAGATTTTTCGCCAAAGGCATATTCAAAACCTTTTTCTCCAAAATATGACCAACCTAAAAGTGTAGAATAAGCAAAAAATATAGTTGTTATAAAAACTACAAAAGCACCAGTTCCTCCAAGAAAAAATTCAAAACTTTTTATAGTTAATATTCCAGCACTACCACCTTCTAACCAAATAGGAGACATTAAAATTATAATTGCAGTCATTGTACAAACAAATAAAGTATCTATAAGTGTTTGAAGCATAGAAACTAAAGCTTGTTTTACAGGTTCACTAGTTTTAGCAGCAGCTGCAACTATAGCACTTGAACCTAAACCAGCTTCATTTGAAAAAAGTCCTCTTGATACTCCCATTCTAATAGCTGCTACAACTGCTGCACCTGCAAATCCACCTGCTGCTGCAAAAGGAGAAAAAGCATATTTAAAAATTAGCTCAAAAGCAGTAGGTACTTTTTCAAAGTTTGTTATGATAATAAACATTGCAGTACAAACATAAATTAAAACCATTACAGGAGAAAAATATGATGTAAATTTACCAATTGATTTTATCCCTCCCATTAAAACCAAACCTGTTAATACAACCAAAATAATACCTGTACCCCAAGTTGGAATTTGTATTTGCTCTAATAAAATCGCAGAAACGGCATTTGATTGAGTCATATTTCCAACCCCAAATGAAGTAATAAAAGTTAAAATGGCAAAAATCATAGCAAGCATTGGCATATTTAAACCATTTTTTATATAATACATAGCTCCACCTTTATAGCCATTTATGCCTTTTTCTCTATATTTTACTGCTAAAATGGCTTCAGAATATTTTGTAGCCATACCAACCAAACCAGTAATCCACATCCAAAAAATAGCACCTGGTCCTCCCAATGCAATAGCCGTAGCTACGCCTACAATATTTCCCGTACCGACTGTTGCTCCTAATGAAAGCATTAATGCAGAAAAGTGTGAAATATCACCTTTTGCATCTTTATCTTTTGAAAAAAGAACTTTTAAAGCATGTCCTAAAGCTCTAATTTGTAAACCTCTTAATTGTATAGTTAAAAAAAGACCAACTCCCACAAGTAAAATTAGCATTGGTGGTCCCCAAACCAATGAAGAAAGTGAACTTAGAACATTATTAAGTGTTTCCATGATTTATCCTTGATAGAAGCTTGAAAATAATAAAATATCAATATTAGTTTCATTTTTTTTATTTATTGTAATTAGATCATTGATAATTTTTCCAATTGCAGGTGCAAAAGTAATTCCCAACCAACCTAAACCAGTTGCATAGACTAAGTTTTTATATGTTTTATCAAAACCAATTATTGGCATATCATTTATAGTTAAGGGCCTAAATCCAGCCCATTCTTCTATATTTTCTTTTTTAAAATCTTCTGTATATAAAGAAAGATTTTTATATATACTATTAATTTGTTTTTGCACTATATTTGGGTTTGTGGAGCCTATTTCAAGTTTTGAAGTTATTCTTACAGTATCTCGTCTTGGAGTCATTGCTATAAATAAATCAGCAAAAAGTGCGCAAGTTTTAGGTTTTTGTTCTTCTTGCATTGTAAAAGTTATACTATATCCTTTTGCAGGAGTCATTAAAAATCTATTTTGTGCTTGTTTTGCTAATGTATCATCAAAACCTGTTGAAAGAATATAAGTTTGAGCACTATATGAAGATTTTGAAGTATAAATTTTTGATATTTCATTATTTTCAAATTCAAGTTTAGTAACTTCTTCATTTAGTAAAAATTCAACATTATTTTTTTCTAAATATTTTTTTAATTCAACTACAAATTCTGTAGGGTCAAGATGCCCATTTTCTTTTAATAAAAAAGAGCCAATAACTTTATCATTTATAATTGGCATATATTCTTTTGTTTTTTCTTTTGAAAGAATTTCAACATTATGTGTATTTTTATATATTTGAAGTTTTTCATTAAAGTTTTTTTCTTCAGTATATACTAAAAGTAAACCATCTTCTTTAAAATAAAAATCCATACCATCATTTTCTAACATATCTTTGTAGATATTTAAGCTTAACTCTCCATATCTTTCAAATAGTGCTAAAGTTCTTTTAAGTCTTTCTTGTGTAGCACTAGCAGCAAACTTGTAAAGCCATTTATATAAATGCAAATCAAGACTTGGATGAATATTTACAGGTGATTGTCCCTTAATCATAAGTTTTAAAGTATCTAAAACTACTCCTGGATTACTTAAAGGAGCTTTTTTAAAAGCAGATAATAAACCAGCATTTCCAAAGGAAGCACCATCAGTTAGATTATTTTTATCTATTATTGTTATAGTTCTTCCACTTTTTTGTAAGCAGTATGCGCACATTAAACCAATCACTCCTCCACCTATGATAATAATATCTTTTTTCATAAAAGCTCCTATTAAAATATTTTATTTTTTTGCAATTGTTTCTATTTCAATTAAAGCCTCTTTTGGTAGTCTTGAAACTTCATAGGTTGTTCTTGCTGGAAAAGGGGGAGTAAAGTATTCATTATAAATTTTATTTACTATTTCAAAATCATCTAGATTTTTCAATAATATAGTAGTTTTTACTATATCTTTCATTTGTAAATTTGCTTCTTCTAAAATATATTTTATATTTTGTAAGGCTTGTCTAGTTTGACTAGCAATATCTTCTTTTATTAAAGAAGTATTACTATCAATAGGTAATTGTCCAGAGACAAATATAAATTCATCTTTTTCAACAGCTTGAGAATAAGGTCCAATTGCACTTGGTGCATTTTTAGAAAAAATCTCTTTCATAATTTTATCCTTTATTTTTTTATTTTATGCAGTATATAATAAAAAATTATCAATGTAAAGATTTTTTATCAAAAAAAATAAGATTTTTTATTATAAAAAACTTATCTTTACTTGACAATTACTCTCAAATCTTCTATAATTGGATATTTAATTTATAATATATAGGATTATTTATTTGAATAAAAATATTGAAAAATTTATTACAATTGCTGATTTCTTAAGTGAAGTATTAGGTCCTAATACGGAAATAGTATTACACAACTTAACAAATTATGAAAAATCAATAGTTCATATTATAAATGGACACATAAGTAATAGAAAAATTGGTGATTCTATTACAGATTTAGTTTTAGAGTTTATTGAAAATGAATCAAAAGGGAATCAACAATATGTATGTAATTATAATTCTAAAAATATAAATGGAAAACTTCTTTATTCTTCTACTTATTTTATTCGAGATGAAAACAATACAATTGTGGGGGCTTTATGCCTAAATTCTGATTATGAAAAAGTTGAAAAATCTTTATCTTTTCTTAGTTCTTTATTACCTAATTATGTAGAAAAAAAATCTTTGAAAACTGATATTAAAGAGAATTTAACTTCAAATCTTAAGGAATTAACTTTAAATAAAATAGATACAATTATTAATCAATTTGAAGTACCTGCTAATAGAATGACTACAAAAGAAAAAACAGAAGTAATTCAAACTTTAAATAGTTCAGGAATTTTTAATACAAGAGGAGCTGTTCAAAAGGTTGCTCAAAGGTTAAATATGTCTGAACCTTCTATTTATAGATATATAAATAAAATTAAAAAAAACAAAACTACTTAAATATATAAATTTTTTTCCCATATATAAGAACTAAAACAAATTATTTCTAAATTATCATATTTAGGTTTCCATTTCATTTTACTTTTAAGTTTTTTGGTATTTGAAATAAGAATTGCGGGATCACCTTCTCTTCTATGAGTATTTACAGTTTTTATATTTACTCCTGAAACCTTTTTCATTGTTTTAAGTACTTCTTTAACCGAGTACCCATGACCATAACCTACATTAAAGATGTCACTTGGATTTTCATCTAAGTAATCAATAGCTTTAATATGTGCATCTGCTAAATCATCCACATGAATATAATCTCTAACTCCTGTTCCATCATATGTGTTGTAGTCTGTACCAAAAATATTTACAACATCTCTTTTTAAGCTTGCACATTCCGATGCAATTTTAATTAAGTGAGTTGCTTCAGGAAATGATTGTCCAATTTGTGGTTTTAGATTTTCCTTTTCATAGTATATATCTGCTCCAGCTACATTAAAGTATCTAAATATAACATATTTTAAATCTTTATATACTCTAGCTGTATCTTGAATGATTTTTTCACTCATAAGTTTACTCATTCCATATGGATTAATAGGATTTGTTTCTAAGTTCTCTTCAATTCCCTTTTGTGAGATATTTATAGGATTTCCATAAACAGCAGCAGTGCTTGAAAAAATAAACTTTTTTACTCCATGTTCTGCAGCACATTTGATTAAATTTGTTGTATTATTAGTATTATTTAAATAATATTTAATTGGATTTTTAATACTTTCGTAAACAACTATACTAGCTGCAAAATGAAGCACAGTGCTAATATTGTTTGTAGAAAAAATATTTTCAATTTCTTCAAATTCTTTTAAATCTATTTTAATAAATTCAAAATCTCTTATAGTTTTTAACTTATCAAGTATTTCTATATTTCCTGTTGATAAATTATCAATAACAATAATCTCATTATTAGTTTCTTTTAATAATTGTTTTAGAACATGTGAACCAATATATCCTGCTCCACCAGTTATTAGTATTTTCATAAATAATTATTATTCCTCTATTTTAATAGGTTTGTATATATAAAATCATAGTTAATTATAATTCATTTTATATAAAAAAGAGACAATTTTACTTTGTTTAAACTTTATTTTCACTTCATAGAATAATAGAATAGAATTTTTTATTATTTTTAAATAAATAAATAGTTATTTATTATACACTTTTATTATATTTTAATGAAAATAATATTAGTATAATTGCCTTTTTAAAATATAAAATAATGTATAAGGTTTTTATTTGCTAATACTTGGAGAGAAATACAATTTATCTAAAAAAGAGTTTAATGAATTGGAATATAATTTTGAAAAAATTTATAAAATAAATATTTTTGAAAATAATTTTGATGATTTGAAATGCAAAGTTTTAGAGTATGTAAATAAAAATCCTTCTAATATAATAGTACTTAATTTTGATGAAGAGATTTCTACAAAACTATTTGAGTACTTAAAAAAATTAAACTATTCTCATATTGAATTTTATACTTATTCTAAGTTTTTATCAAAGTTTTTCAATAGATGCCATTTGGAATATTATAATGACAATTTTACTTTATATGAACAAACACAATCTAATTTATTTAATCGCTTTTTAAAAAGGGCATTTGATATTTTATTTTCTATCTTTGCTATAATTTTACTTATTCCTGTGTATATATTGATTTTTTTACTTATTAAGATAAAGTCTCCAGGTGCTCCTGCTGTTTTTGCACATAAAAGAATAGGCAAAGATGGTAAATTTATAAAAGTTTATAAGTTTAGAACAATGGTTCCTAATGCTGATAATATTTTAAAAGATTGGTTAAATAATCATCCTAATATAAAAGAAGAATTTGAAAAAGATTTTAAATTAAAAGATGACCCTAGAATTATTCCAGGTATTGGAGAAACTTTAAGAAAATTAAGTATTGATGAACTTCCGCAGTTTTTTAATGCTTTTCTAGGAGATTTATCTATTGTTGGTCCACGACCTATTGTAGAAGAAGAACTTCCAAAATATGGAAAAAACGTTGTAAAGTTATATAGTGTTAAACCAGGAATAACTGGTTTATGGCAAGTAAGTGGAAGAAATAATATTACTTATGAACAAAGAGTTGCTTTAGATATGAAATATATTGATTCTCAATCATTATTAAAAGATATAAAAATTATTTTTAAAACTGTATTTGTTATTTTATTTAAAAATGATACTTACTAATATTTTGTAAAAAGGTTTAAAATGCAACAAAATGAATATATTGAGAATAAAGATATAATTGATTTAAAAAAGATTTTTAAAATAATATATAAAAATATAAGATTTGTATTGTTATTTACAAGTTTTGTAGTTATTGTTGCAATTATTTATATATTTATAAAAAAACCTATATATCAAGTTGAATCAAATATACAAATAGGGCATATAGAAAATAATTTAATAGCACGACCTGAAGTATTATCAAAAAATGTGCAATTATATTTTAAAGTTAAAGATACTGAGCAAAATAGTAAATCATATGTTTCTGAACTTACAAAAATTAGACCTTTTGAGATAATGAATTTTATAACAATACAAACACAAGCCTATACAAATGAAGAAGCATTGAAAAAAAATCAAGAAGTTGTTTATTATATACAAAATTTATATCAAGATAAAATTGAACAATATAAAACAAGTATAAAAACTCAAATTGAAATTAATAAAGCTAAAATTATTGCAATTGAAAAATTTCAAAAACAGGATTTACAAGAACAAATTGAAATACTAAAAAAAGAAAAAAGTAGTTTAATAGATGCAAAACTATTAGATAATACTTTTCTTGAGGATAGAAAAAGAACTCTAAAAATAGAAGTTCTAAATAAATTGCAATATCAATTAAATATAGAACTATTTGATAAAAAACAAAAACTGGAAAAAGAAATACAAAATTTAAATTTTCAATTATCAGAACAAAATATAAAAAACTCTGAAATTGTTGGAGGATATTTAATTTCTGACAAACCAATAAAGCCTAAAAAATTATTAATTATTCTAATCTCATTAATAATTGGATTTATATTAGCATTATTGATTGTTTTTATTAAAGAATATATGTTTTCAAACAAAGCTATAGATAATAAAAAGATTTAATATGGAAGTAATAATACTAGCAGGAGGATTTGGAACAAGACTACAAAGTGTTGTAAAAGATATACCAAAACCTATGGCAGATATAAATGGATATCCTTTTTTAAAATATGTTTTTGATTATTTATCAAAGTATAATATAACAAAAGTGATTTTAAGTGTAGGATATAAACAGGAAATTATAAAAGAATATTTTGAGACTTCTTATAAAAATATTAATATAGTTTATTCTACTGAAAATAATCCTTTAGGTACAGGAGGAGCTATAAAAAAAGCATTGAATTATTGCACAAATAGTAATACAATAGTGCTAAATGGAGATACCTTTTGTAATATTCAATTAGATGAATTTGTAAATAATTCTATAAAAGATAGTGATATGAGTATGGTTATAAAGAAAATGAAAAAATTTGATAGATATGGTAGTGTAGAAATCAAAGATAATAAAGTAATAAATTTTAAAGAAAAAATGTATTATAAAGAAGCATTTATAAATGCAGGTATTTATCTAATAAAAAACAAAATATTTGATAGTTATACCTTGCCAACAAATTTCTCTTTTGAAGAATTTTTAGAAAAAAATATCAGAAACCTTAATATTTATTCTTATAAAGAAGAAGATAATTATTTTATAGATATTGGAATTCCAGCAGATTATGAAAAAGCAAAAAATGATTTTAAGGATATATTTTGATTATCTCTAGGACACCCCATAGAATATCTTTTTTTGGTGGAGGCACTGATTATCCTGCATATTATAATGAATATGGTGGAAAAACTTTAGGTGTTGCAATAAATAAATATTCATATTTAAATGTAAGAAAATTACCACCTTTTTTTATGCATAAGCATAGAATTGTATATTCAAAACAAGAAAATGTATGTAATATTAATGATATACAACATCCAAGTGTAAGAGAAACATTAAAATATTTTAATGTAGATTATGGCTTAAGTATTCATCATGATGGAGATATTCCTGCAAGAAGTGGAATGGGAAGTAGTTCTGCATTTACAGTTGGTCTTGTAAATAGTTTAAATGCTTTAGAAGGAAGAATGTCTTCTAAAAGTGAACTTACTAAAAAAGCAATATATATTGAGCAAAATCTAATAAAAGAAAATGTTGGTAGTCAAGATCAAACTTTTGCAGCTTATGGAGGATTTAATTTAATTAATTTTTTACAAAATGGAGAAATTAGTGTAAATCCTATTATTTTAAATAAACAAAGAGTTGCAACTTTTCAAAACAATATAATGTTATTTTTTAGTGGATTATCAAGAACTGCATCTGAAGTTGTAGAAGAACAAATAAAAAATACACAAATAAATGTTCCAAATTTAAATAAAATTAAAACTCTTGTAGATGATGCTTATAGAATTTTAATTGATGAAAAAAGAGATTTAAGAGAATTTGGTGAGTTACTAAATTATACTTGGCAACTTAAAAAAAAGCTTTCTAGTAAAATATCAAATGATGAAATTGATAATATGTATGATAAAGCTTTAAAAGCTGGTGCGATTGGTGGAAAACTACTTGGTGCTGGAGGTGGCGGTTTTATGGTTTTTTACGTGGAACAAAAAAATCAGCAAAAAGTGTTAAATGCATTAAATGGTTATTTGCATATACCATTTAATTTTGATTTTGATGGATCAAAAATCATAGTATATGAGCCAAATTATAAGGAAAAATAAAATGAATTATGAATTAGCGTATTCAACATTTGATGAAAAAGAAAGAAATGCTATGTACAAGATAATCCAAAGTGATATGTTTACAATGGGTAAAAATGTAAAAGCTTTTGAAGAAGAATTTGCATTATTTTTTGGTAAAAAATATGCAGTAATGGTAAATTCAGGTAGTTCTGCAAATTTAGTAGGTGTAGCTTCTTTATTTTATAAAAAAGAAAATCCTTTAAATAGAGGTGATGAGGTGATTGTTCCTTGTATTTCATGGGCCACTACATATCACCCTTTACAGCAATATGGATTAAAGTTAAAATTTGTAGATATTGATTTAGAAACACTAAATTATGATATAGAGGAATTAAAAAAAGCAATTACTCCTAATACAAAGATGATAGTTACTGTTTCTATATTAGGAAATCCAAATTATTATGATGAAATAGAAAAAGTTTGCGAAGAAAATAATATTATACTATTTGATGATAATTGTGAAGCAATGGGTGCTAAATATAATGGAAAATTTACTGGTACAAGTGGATTAATTAATACTTATTCTACTTTCTTTTCACATCATATTTCTACTATGGAAGGTGGATTGATTTTAACAGATGATTATGAAATATATTGTTTATGTAAATCTTTAAGAAATCATGGATGGACAAGAGATCAAGAACCTGATAGTCCTATTTACGAAAAAAAAGGCGATGATTTTTTTGAAGCATACAGATTTATATTACCTGGATATAATGTAAGACCAGGTGAGCTTCAAGGAGCCATAGGCTTGGAGCAAATAAAAAAGTTACCAGATATGCTTATACAAAGAAGAAAAAATGCCCAATATTTTGTATCTAAGTTTAAAGATGATAAAAGATTTATTATTCAAAAAGAAGTTGGAGAAAGTAGTTGGTTTGCATTTACTCTAATTATTAGTCCAAATAGTAATCTAAAGAGAGATAGTGTTTTTATGGCTCTTAAAAAAGCTGAAATTGGTTATAGAATAATTACAGGTGGAAATTTCTTAGAGCATGATGTTATAAAATATTTTGATTATGAAGTTACAAAATCAGAAAATGCAAGTTATGCACATAATTATGGATTTTTTGTAGGAAATTCACCACAAGATATGACAAAAGAAATAGATTTACTATACAAAACATTGAAGGATTTATAAAATGAATTATAATATTTTAGTTACAGGAGGAGCTGGATATTTAGGTTCAATACTAGTTCCTGAATTATTAAAACTTGGTCATAAAGTTACAGTATTAGATACATTTATATTTGGTCAAAACTCTTTGGCAGATGTTTGTTTTATGGATAATTTTAATGTTGTAAGAGGAGATGCTAGAGATGTTAATCTTTTAAAAAAGCTTACAAAAGATATTGATATTGTAATACCTTTAGCAGCATTAGTTGGAGCTCCATTATGTAATAGAGATGAAATTGGAACAATAACAATTAACAGAGATGCTATTGAAACATTATGTAAAGTATTATCAAAAGAGCAAAGAATACTTATGCCTGTAACAAATAGTGGATATGGTATAGGACAAGATGGCGTGTATTGTACAGAAGAGACACCTTTAAATCCTATTTCAACTTATGGAAAGACAAAAGTTGAAGCTGAAGAAATAATTTTGCAAAGAGAAAATTCTATTAGTTTTAGATTAGCAACTGTATTTGGTATGAGTCCAAGAATGAGATTAGATTTACTTGTAAATGATTTTACTTATAGAGCGGTAAAAGATGGGTTTATAGTTATATTTGAAGGTCACTTTAAAAGAAATTATATACATATTAGAGATGTAGCAAGAGCTTTTATTCATGGTATTGATAATTTTGATAAAATGAAAGGAGAGGCTTATAATGTTGGTCTTTCTGATGCAAATCTTTCAAAATTAGAACTTTGTGCAAAAATAAAAGAACATATTCCAAACTTTACAATTATGGAAGCTGAAATTGGAAAAGATCCTGACCAAAGAAATTACATTGTTTCAAATGACAAAATAGAAGCAACAGGATTTTACCCACAATTTAGTCTTGATATGGGTATAAAAGAACTTATTAAAGGCTATACGATTATTAATAATAGTAAATTTAGTAATGTTTAATACTGAAAGTAACATATATGTAGCAGGACATACGGGTCTTTTAGGTTCTGCAATAGTTAAAAAATTAAAAGAAAATGGATATAAAAATATTATTACTAAAACACATAAAGAATTAGAATTAACAGATAAATTAGCTGTTAATCACTTCTTTAGTGAAAATAAAATTGAATATATTTTTTTATGTGCAGGAAAAGTAGGTGGTATAATAGGTAATAAAACCAATCCTGCTTTATATTTACATCAAAACCTTATTATACAAGATACTATATTTGAAATGGCAGTAAAATATAATGTTAAGAATGTAGTTTTTTATGGTTCTTCTTGTACTTATCCTAAAATTTGTCCTCAGCCTATAAAAGAAGAATATTGGCTTACCGGAGCTATTGAAGAGACAAGTATGGGATATGCAGCAGCAAAAATCGCTGGAATAATTGCTTGTAAATCATACAATATACAATATAATACAAATAGATTTATTTGTGTTATCCCAAATTCAATGTATGGACCAAATGATAATTTTGATTTAGAAAATTCTCATGTTTTTTCAGCACTTATTCGAAAATTCCATGAAGCTAAACAAAGAGATGATAAATCAATTACACTATGGGGAAGTGGTACTCCAAAACGTGAGTTTATTTTTAGTGAAGATGTTGCTGATGCTTCTATTTTTTTAGTAAAAAATTCTAATAATTTAGAAAATAATTTTTATAATCTTGGAACAGGTGTAGATTATTCTATAAAAGAACTTGCAAAGAATATTGCAAAAATTGTTGAATTTGATGGTGAAATACTTTGGGATACAACTAAACCAGATGGAACACCTAGAAAACTTTTGGATAGTTCAAGATTTTTATCTTTAGGATGGAAGCCTAAAATAAATTTTGAAGAAGGTTTAAAAATTACTTACAATTGGTACAAGGATACTTATGCAAATACTTGAAACTTTAAAAGAAAAATCTAAATTTATAAGAATTGAAACTTTAAAAATTCATAAATTAGCTCCTGAAACAAGAGTCTCTTCTTCTTTATCTCCTATTGAAATCTTTGTTTGTTTATATTATGGAAATATTATAAACTTTAATGCAAAAAATCCTGAAGATGAAAATAGAGATAGATTTATTATTTCAAAAGGTCATGGCTCAATTTCAATGTATCCTTTACTTGCTGATTTAGGTTTTTTTGATAAAGATGAGTTAAAAAATGTTTGTAAAGACAATACTTTTTTAGGAGCTATTCCTGATCCTATAATACCAGGTTATGAAACAATAAATGGTTCTTTAGGACATGGTTTGGGAGTTGGTTGTGGTATGGCTTTGGGTTTAAAATTAAAACAAAAAGAAAAAAATGTAATAGTTTTAACAGGTGATGGAGAACTTAATGAAGGTTCTAATTGGGAAGCCATAATGTTTGCACCACAACATAATTTAGATAATCTTACTTTAATCATAGATTATAATAAAGTTTCAATGTTAGATTTTAGTAAAAATATTATTGATTTGAACTCTTTAAATAAAAAATTTGAAGCTTTTAATTGGGATGTATATGAAATAGAAGATGGTCATAATGTAAAAGAAGTATATACTACTTTAAATAGTGCCATAAAAAAAAGAAATGCTAAACCAAAAGTAGTAATAGTAAATACTATAAAAGGTAAAGGTGTGCCTTTTCTTGAAACTCACTCTTTAAGTCATATATTATCTATAAAACCTGAAGATATTGATAATCTTATTATGGAGATAGAAAATGCAAAATAAAGCAATGAGAGATGTTTTTTTAGAAACTTTATATAAAGAAATGAAAACTAATAAAAAGATTTTTTTTGTAGCTGCAGATTTTGGCTCTCCTGTATTAGATAAAATACGAGAAGATTATCCTAATAGATTTATAAATGTTGGAATTGCAGAACAAAATTTAGTAAATGTATCTACAGGTCTAGCTTTAGAAGGATTTATTGTTTATGCATATGCAATTGCACCTTTTATTACAATGAGATGTTTTGAACAAATAAGAGTTAATATTGCTATTCTTTCTCAATTAAAACCAATGAATATAAATTTTATAGGTGTTGGTGCAGGAGTGAGTTATACTATGAGTGGACCAACTCATCATTGTTTAGAAGATTTATCAATTATGAATACTTTACCTAATATGGAAGTTTTTTCTCCTGCTGATTATATAACTGCTGAAGCTTATGTAAAAAGGTCTTTAAATATTAAAAAACCCAAATATATAAGATTAGATGCTAAACCAATGATAGCAATAGAGAAAAAAATAAATAATTTTGATAAAGGTTTTAGAGTTTTAAAAGAGGGTAATCATATAGCTATTATCTCCACTGGATATATGACTCAAAAAGTTATTGAAATTGTAGAAAAATATAATATAAAAGTTATTGATTTATATATAATTAATAATTATGATAAAGTATCTCTTAAAAAAGAGTTAGAAGAAGTAGCAACAATTATAACTATTGAAGAAGGTTTTAAAAATAGTGGTGGAGTTGATGCTGAAATAAATTTTAACTTTAAAGATGATAAAAAGATTATAAATTTAGGTTTTGAAAAAAAATATACTTTTGAAATAGGGGATAGAGAATTTGTACACTCTAAAAATGGGATTGGAAAAGAAGATTTAATTAATATAATTAATAAAATTGTAGAATGAAAAAATCAATAGTTAAAATAACATTTGTACAATTATTATTACTATTAATACCAATAACAGTAAATATATATTTATTAAGAATAATATCTTTAGATGTATATGGGCAATTTATATTTTATCAATCTGTATTTAATTTTTTATCAATTTTAATTAATTCAGGGTTAGCAAATGACTCTTTAAGAGATTTGTCGTTTCATTATGGTAAAGAGAAATTTATAATAAAATTAAATGAATATATTAGTGCAAAACTCTTTTATTTAGGACTTTCTATAATATTTTGTCTAATAGTGTCTTTAAATAATAATTTTAATAATATTTTATTTTACGTATCCTTTACTTATCTTTTTTATTTTTTCTTTGACTTTATGATTTTATATCAAGTAATGGATAAAATAGGTACGAATTTAAATATAAATTTAGTATCTTTTTTATTTACAGTTTGTGGTTTATTTCTTTTTGTACAAAATGATAGTGATATTATATATGTTCCTTTAATTGCAACTATTCCTTTTATAATAATTAATTTTCTAGTATTAAGTCTTATTTTAAAAAAGAATTCTTTTTTCTTTAAATTTAATATTTCTTTATTAATTTGTAAAATAAAAAACAATTTAAAAATTATGGTATCAAATATAATTAGTGCTATTGTAACAAAAGGTATTTTTATATTTATTGGGATATTTTTAGATATGAGAGCTGTGGCTGTCTATTCTGTATTAGACCAAATAGTAAGAGCTCCTTTGATATTTATAAATAGGTATAGTTCATTATTTACGCCAAAAATTACATCTAAGATATTATTAAATGATTTAGTTGGGGTTAAACTTTTATTTTCTAAGATATTTATGAGTGTTTTATTATTATCAATATCTACAATAATAATATTAATGCAATTATCTGATTTTATATTACCTTTCTTTTTAAAAGAAAACTATAATGAAACTATTAAAACACTTTTTTTTATAATGCTTTTATGCATACCTTTAATATCTCTAAGTTCATTGTGTTCAGTGCAATATCATATTAATTTACACAATGAATATTTAATTTTTAGATATTCATTATTTTTATTGTTTTTAGGTTTTCCTTTAATTTTACTATTTATGTATCTATTTCAAATTTATGGTTTAATTATATGTTATATAACTATCGAATTTTTAGTAACATTGTATTTTTTTATAAAATTAGAATTTAATCCAATAAGAGTATTTTATGAGTATATCCATGTTAAATAAAAAATATAATATTCTTCTTCTTTTTTTTATGTTTTCAAGTATATTTATACAAATTCCTATAATTGTATTAGCAAATGGTATTTCTAGTATAAAGTCATATCATATTGTTATACCTATTTTATTTTTAATTATTTTAATTAGATTAAAAATAGTATTTTTTAAAAATGATGTTTTTTTATTTTTTTTATTTTCTTTAATGTCAGCTATTATCAATGGTTTTATCTTTGGTTTTAATATGCTAGCTGCTCAAGCTTTATTTTGTATATTGACATATTATATGGCTATAAATATAGCCTATTATATAAAATTAACTGATTATTATAAAATTTTAAAAATTATTACAATAGTTTTTGTTTTAGCTGTTATTATAAAAAGTTTTTATTATTATGAAGCTTTATCTATGGTATATGATACTAGGCAAGCTACACTTTCTATTCCCTTTTGGTTAGTTGGAGGGGGACATAATTTAGAAGTAACATATATTGCTTTTTTAGCAATATTTTTTATAAAAAGAAAAGCTATATTTTATATATTACTTACTATTGTTGCATTTTTTTCTATAATATATTTATCAAGAATTGGTATGATAGAAGCAGTTATGCTACTATTTTTTAGATTAACTCTTAATATGTCTAAAAAAAAGATATTTATAGTTATTTGTTGTATTTTTCTTGTTTTTTTACTTTTAATACTTAATATTAATTTTGAAAATTCAAGCTTATTAGATAGATTTATTAATATATCTAAGGAATTACAAAATACAAAAGAAGGTAGAGGAATGTTATGGTTTGCTGCTTTTGAATTATTACAATCTAATTTAAATGGATATGGAATTGGTAATTCTATTTTAATGGCAGAAGATATTCTAAATAGAAATTTTATAGAAAATAACTTTCATAATTTATATTTACAATACCTTTTGGATTTAGGTATATTACCACTTTTAGTCTATTTATACCTAATATTAAAAAGAGCTATTTCTTCTAAAATAAAAGAATTTAAAATATTTTTTATACTATTTATTATGATATCTTTTGTTCAATTTACAGGTTATGATGTAGTCTTTTGGTTTTTCTTAGGATTACATGATGCAATAAATAGAAAACTTTATTTACAAAAAAACCAAAAGGAGGTTTTAACTTGAAAACTATACCTGTTAGTGTTATTATATCAACATACAAAGGAAATAAGGCATTATATTTAAAAGAATCATTAGATAGTTTAAATAATCAAAGTGTAATTGCAAGTGAGATTATATTAATTATAGATGGACCAATAGATAGTGAACAGATGAATATAATAAAAGATTTTAAGTATGCTGGAAACTTTCGATATTATCAACTAGAAGAAAATAAAGGATTAGCCTATTGTATGAATTTAGCCTTAACTTATAGTACAAATGAAATAGTAGCTAGGATGGATGCTGATGATATATGTTTTTTTAATAGATTTGAAAAAGAGTATAATAAATTAAAAGGTAATAAGAATTTGGTTTGTTGTTCTTGGCATGCAGAGTTCACAACTAGTATAAATAATATTACAGCTTTAAAAAAAACACCAGAATTTGATAAAGATATTAGGAAATCTATAAAAATTAGAAATATTATATCTCATCCTACTATTATGTTATATAAAGATATTTTTATAAAAAATGGTGGCTATAATGAAAAAGTAGGTATGCTAGAAGATTATGAGTTACATTTAAGATTACTTAACAATGAAGTAAACTATTATTGTATTCAAGAGCCTTTAGTATATGTAAGAACAGATGAAAATCAATACTCAAGACGAGGTGGCCTAAAATACTTAATAAATGAGTATAAATTTAGATATATGTGTTATAAAGAAAAATATATTTCATTGAAAAATCTTTTTATAACTATAATAATATATACCTTTCTTAGGATGTTTCCAGCTAAGCATAAACATCTTCTTTATAGATTTGTTAGAACTAATAAATAAAAATAATAAAATTTTGTATTATGACACTTTTATACACAGAAGAAAAGAGATAATAAATGCTACAAATCAGCTAATAGAAATTTCTTCTTCTATTTCTATATTAAAAAGCTTAAGACCCTGTACATTAAGCTTTTTTAATACTCCATATAACTTGTACTAAGATTTTTATATTCATAAGATTGAGCCGGTATAAGTTTTTGCATATGTATAGTTTCCCAAATACCTTTTTCTTCATAAGTGATTTCAAATCCCATCTTTTTCCAAAAACTAAAACCTCCATCTAAAAAATAATGAGTATGTAAATAAAGCTTTTGGTAGTTCTTTTTTAAAGCAAATAGAGTTGCTAAATTAAAAAGTTTTGAAGCAATTTTGTATCTTCTATATTTTTTTAAAATATAACATCTTCCAATTTCTGCAAGATTTTCATTTTTATAATACTTTTTTAAAACTTCTATTCTATTATCATATGCAGATATACTAATGGAACCAACTATTTCATCTTTTTCATTTAATGCTACAAAAAAAGCATTATTTTTATCTTTTATCAGTTTATCTAGTTTTAAAGCTAAAACTTTATATTGTTTAGTTGTAATACGGGTAGAATAATTACTATAGCACTCTTGCATAATAAAAGTTTTTGCTTTTAATGTTAAAGCCTTATCAACTTGTTTAAAAGTTATATTTTCTATCATTTTTTTCCTTTATATGTGAATAACAGCTTGTATCAAAGCTTTTGTATAAAAATGTTTTGCATTTTTAAGATTATTTATATTTAAAGTCTCAACAATATTTCCTTTATATAAAACTGCAATTTCTTCACATAAAGCACTTGCACTCTCTAAATCATGGGTAATAAAAAAGTATGTAAGATTTTTTTCTTTTTGTAATTTTTTAAGAAGTTTTATAATTTGAGTTTGAGTATAAATATCTAAAGCATTTAATGCTTCATCTAAAATCAAGATTTGAGGGTTTGAAAGTAAAGCTCTTGCTATACATACTCTTTGCACTTGACCTCCACTTAATTCATGTATATAGGAGTTAAGTACCCAACTAGGTAGCTCGACTTGTGTTAAAAGTTCTTCTATTTGTTTTAAAGTTATTTGCTGTTTTTTTTGCCAATAAGGCTCTTGTAAAGCTTCTATTATTTTAAAGTTAGGATTTATTGAGCTTCTATAGTCTTGAAAAACTATACTAATTGCACTTTTATTCTCTTTTAGCCAACTTTTTAGTTTTTTATTTTCTATATAAATTTCTCCAAAACTAGCTTCTTCAAGGGCCAAAATAAGCCTACCTAAAGTACTTTTCCCACTACCACTTTCTCCTACAAGTGCTAATGCTATACCTTTTTTTACTTCCAAATTAATATTTTTCAAAACCTCTTTTTGCTTATAATTTTTAGAAAGATTAGTTATTTTAAGCATGATAAAAACCTTTGTGAAAGTTCTTTTCTTGTTTTTATTAGATGTTTTGTGTATTCGCTTTGGGGATTATTGAAAATAGTCTCACATTGATTGTATTCTATACTTTTTCCTTTCTTTATTACTAAAATTTTATTTGCAAGTTTTGAAACTAAAGCTAAATCATGTGAAATAAAAATAAGAGTTTTATTTTTTAGATTTTTAAAGATTTCAAGGAGTTTTCTTTGCGTAATTACATCTAAAGAAGAAGTGGGTTCATCTGCAATTATTAAAGGAGTGTCTTGTGCCAAAGCTATGGCTATCATTACTCTTTGCAATTGTCCTCCACTTAACTCATTTGGATAACTTTCAAATACTTTTTTACTATCTTTTATATCCATTTTTTCTAACCAACTAAGAGCAATTTCTTTAGCTTTTTTTTTATTTTTTTCTTCTAGGCTTTCTAATATTTGTGCACCTATTTTATACATAGGATCAAAGGCATTTATTGCTTCTTGTAATATAACAGCTATTTTTTTACCTCTTATATTGCAAGAGCTATTTAAAATCTCTTGCTTTTCTAGAAGAATATTTCCTTTTGCATTTAAATTTGAAGGTGTTAAATTTAAAATAGTTTTACAAAGTAAAGATTTTCCACTTCCACTTTCTCCTATTATTCCTAAAACTTCTCCTTTTTTTAATTCGAAATTTATATTTTCTAATAATAAGAGTTTTTTATTTGTGATATTTAGATTTTTTATTACTAAAAAACTCATACTCGTTCCTTTTTGTAAAATTTAGGGTCTAAAGTATCTCTTATACTATCTCCTAAAAAATTAAATATTACAACAATTATAAGAATAGTAAGACCTGGAGCTACCATTTGTAAAGGGGCAATACTCATTACATTTTTAGCTTCATTTAGCATCATTCCCCATTCCGGTGTTGGAGCTTGAATACCAAGCCCTAAAAAAGATAAAGCTGAAATACTTAAAATTACTCCACCTATATTTAGTGTTGCAAGAAGTGCAATATCACATAAAATTAAAGGTAAAAGATGGTTTTTTAGTATTAAATAAGATGGTGTTCCCAAAACTTTTGAATATAAAATAAAATTTTCATTTTTATATTTTAAACAAAAAGTATAAATCATACGAGTATGCCAAGGAACTTTTGAAATAATATTAGCAATAATAATATTTTCTATTCCTGCTCCTAGTATTCCTACAATAGCTAACATCATAAGCTCACTTGGAAAAGAAAGCATTAGGTCGCATAGCCTCAAAATAGGTGTTTCTAATCTTTTAAAAAAGCTTGCTAGAAGTCCACAAACTAAACCTAATAATATAGTAATAAACATAGCAAAAATAGCTAGAAAAAAAGTTGTTCTTATAGCAAAAATGAGTCTTGAAGCAATACATCTTCCCAGATGGTCACTACCTAAAGGATAATTAGTACTCCAAGGTGCAAATTTCTCATTTAAATTTGGTAAAAGTGGGTCATGTGGTGCAAAATAGGGTGCAAAAAGTCCCAAAATAATGATAAATAATATTATAAAAATACATACTAAAGAGATAGGGTCTTTAATTATTTTATAAAAAAAATTTCTCATCTAACTTCTTTTAATCTTGGATCTGTTAGTTTTATATATGCATCTGTAATAAAGTTAAAAAATATAAATAAAACAGCCATAAAAAGTACATAAGCTTGAATTATTGGGTAATCCCTATTAAAAATAGCTTCAATACAAAGCCTTCCTAAGCCAGGTAACCCAAAAATATTTTCAACAATTACTGTTCCTGCTAAAAGTTTAGGAATACTCATTGCTAAAGCCACCAAAAAAGTAGGTAAAGCATTTTTAATTTGATGTTTTAAAATAAGAACTTTTTTTAAACCTCTTGCTTTTGCATAGTAAATAAACATAGTTTCTCTATTTTCTATTAAACTATTTCTTATCAATCGAACAAAAGTAGCTGTATTATGAAAAGCTAAAGTAATAGAGGGCAAGATAATGCTACTAAATGATTCAAAACCTCCTGTTGGAAATAAATTAAAATGCAAAGCAAAAATCCATATAAGTAGTAGTCCCAACCAAAAACTTGGAGTTGCCATAGAAACAAAAGTTATTGCTCTTAAGATTTTATCAAATAAACTTCCTTCAAATATAGCACATAAGATACCAAAGCTTAAACCTAAACTAATTATTAAAAAAAGTGAAAATAAACTTAAATAAAAAGTAGTAGGAAGAGCTTTTAGAAGCTCTTCATTTACAGAAGTTTTAGTAATATAACTTATTCCAAAATCTGCTTTTGATATATCTTTTAACCAATCAAAATATCTAATAAAAAGAGGTTTATCTAGTCCTAACTCTTCTCTCATTTGCTTTATTGCTTCATTTGTTGGTACTACATCATTTACTCTTAAAGCAACTTCAGCAGGATCATTTGGACTTAAATTTACCAAAATAAAACAAACTAATGAAATGGCAATTAAAAATATAAAAAAAAGAAAAAGTTGTTTTAAAAAGCTCATTTAACTACTTTTTAAAATACATTTTTTCAAAAGCTATTTCATATTGAGAAGGATTAAATGTTACACCTTCTAATGTAGTTTTATGTACTGCTTTTGTTCTTGAGTAACTTAAAGGAATATATACACTTTGATTATGAATATACTCTAAAATTTCTTTATATTTTTTTTGTCTTACTTGTTTATTTTCTTCTATTAAAATAGCTTTTATTTCTTTATCTAACCAAGCTTTTTTTTCTAAACCATATTGTGCTTGATAGTCTCCATGTGTTGGAAGCCTCCATGATGAAACAAAAGATTGTGGGTCATAAGGTAATCCCCAAGATAAAGAATATTGTAAATCAAAATCACCACTTTTTTGTCTATTTAAAAAAGCTTGTTTCTCTTCTCCAATTATTTTTAAATCAACCCCAAGAGTTTTTAAATTACTTTGTATATATTCACTAATCATTTTTTCTTGTGCATTGCTTATATTATAATAAAGTTTTAAACTTAGTGTTTTTCCATCTTTTTGTAAAAAATTTGTTTTTTCATTTAATTGCCAACCGATATTCTTTAATATCTCTTTTGCTTTAGTTATATTAAATTCTTTATTTTCTAAGTTTATATTACAATATGGAATAGAAGTAGAAAAAAGTCTAGTTGCAACAGTTTCTGTATTATTTAAAATACCTGATACAATAGCTTGCTTATCTATTGCATATTGAAGTGCTTCTCGAATTTTTAAATCTTTTGTAAACTCTTTATTTGTATTTAATAATATTGCCCTTGAAGCTATTGGATTACTTAATTTTGTAGCAAATTTATTTTGCTTTTCAAGCATTGAAAAAGCATTTATATCTATCATATCTCCATCAGCACCAAAAATTAGGTCTATTTCTCCTTTTTGAAGGGCTAGTAATATTGCTTGATGGTCGGGCATAACTCTCCATTTAACTGATGAAATTTTAGTTTTCTCATTCCAATATTTTAGATTTCTTTCAAATCTTGCAAAAGCATTTTTCTTATGTTCTTTAAGTACCCAAGGTCCTGTTCCCACATAGCAAGAAATAGAGTTTTTTGTTTCATTATTTATAAAACATTGAGGTGCAAGAAATCTAAAAGGTCTAGTCATAGAAAGTTCTGTTAAAGTTGGATAATAAGCATTTTTAAGATTTAATTTAAAAGTAAAAGTATCTATAACTTCTGTTGAGTCTATAACATTTATAAGTTCTAACCAAGCATGTCTAGTTTTATTTCTTAAAATTGCATCAATATTTTCTTTAACTACTTGTGCATTAAAAACTTCTCCATTACTAAAAAGTACATCTTCTCTTAGATAAAAAGTGTAAGTTTTACCATTATTGCTTATTTGCCACTCTTTTGCCAACCAAGGCTGTATTCCTTTATTTGTATTTAAAACTAAAGGTTCAAATACCATATTTTGTGCTGCCATTTCTCCACTATATAAGTGAGGGTTTATATTTCTTATATCTTTAGTACTTGCATATACTAATTCATCTTTTTTTATATCTTGATTTGTACAACCACTAAAAAATAAAATAGATATTATTAAAACTATGATATTTATAAAAAATATACTTTTTTTCATTTGTTTCCTTTTTATAAGTGCTTATTTTTTGTATTATAATTTCATTAGTTTTATACAAGTATTAGTTTTTTAGCTTCTTATGTATTTTTAGAACAAATAAAAAATTTTAGCTTTTTAAATTTACTTGTCTTGACAAGTAAATTTAAAAAGAGTATAGTTTTACTTTAAGGAGGAAAGATGAACTTTGATATGAATAGTTCTTTAGGTTTTATTTTAAATAAAACAGCATTAGCTTCAAAAATGCAGTTTAATGAAAGAATAAAAGAGTTTAATATTTCACCCGAACAATGGTCTTTAATTTTTCGTGTAGTGGAAAATGAAGGCCTAACACAAAAAATGTTGTCTGATTCTACATATAAAGATCAAGCAAATATTACAAGAAGTATTGATAGGTTGGAAAAAAAAGGTTTTTTATTAAGAGTTTCAAATGATGAAGATAGAAGAGTAATAAATATTTTTCCAACACAAAAATCAAAAGAGTTAGTTAAAAAAGTAGTACCTATTTCTACTGAATATAATAAATTTTTATCAAAAGGTTTAACAGATAGTGAATATAACTTGCTACTTGAATTATTAAATAAAGTATATTTAAATATACAAAGGAGATAAGTATGAAATTAGAAGATAAAGTTGCCTTTATTACTGGTGCAAATGGTGGTTTAGGAAGAGCATTTGTAAAAGAGTTATTAAATCAAAATGTAAAAAAAATATATTGTGCTGTAAGAGATACAAAAAGCTTAGATGAGATAAATAAGCTTTCTTCAAAAATAGAAGTAATTGCTTTGGATATTACAAATAAACAAGAAGTTCAAAAAGTAGCTTCAACAGTTGAAAATATAGATATTTTAATAAATAATGCAGGAGTAAATAGTGGTAAAAGAGTCTTTGATGAGACTAAAATAGATTTTGAAGTAAATTTATTTGGTACTTTAAACTCTTGCCAAATTTTAGGTAATAAAGTAAATACTTTAGGAGCAATTGTAAATATTAGTTCAATTTTAGCTTTAATAAACTTACCTGTGATGGGACTTTATTGTGCTTCAAAAAGTGCTTTACATTCACTTACACAAGCCCTAAGAGTAGAATTTAATAAAAAACAAGTTGAGGTATATGAAGTTTTACCTGGGCCTATTGATACAAATATGACAAAAGGACAAGATTTACCTAAAACACAACCAAGTGATATTGTAAATGAAGTAATAAACGCCCTTGAAAATTCTCAATATGAAATATATCCTGATGGTTTTTCTAAAATGGTAAAAGAGAGATTAATTAGTGATAAAGAGCTATTAGAAAAAGAGTTTGCTCAATCAATAAATTATTAATTGTAACTAAACTTCATATCTAAACTTAAATTATACAAAAATTTTAATATTAAAATCCCTATATAATAAAAGATTGGTTATTATTTATACTTATTAACGTTTAGTCTTTTATTTGAGGGATTATTTTTTGTTTAAAAATTCACTTTTTGTAAAAATATTGCTAATTTTCACACTTCCAGCATTAGGTATTTTATATTTTAGTACACTATTAGTTTATGATAAAATTAATACTTTAAGTGATATAACTAATATTCAAAAAGATATTAGATATATACTTTATACAGAAAGACTAATTAACTCTCTTCAAAAAGAAAGAGGCTTAGCAGTAATTTATCTTACATCAAAAAAAGATAAAGAAAAATATATATTGCAAAAGAAAAAAACTGATAGTTATTATAAAGAGTTTTTAGAAGAGATAGAAAATATCAATAAAAATATAAAACAACTAACTTTTAGTGTACCAAAAATACAAAAGATTTTCTCAAATTTTTCATTTTTAAGACAGCAAATTGATACTCAACAATTAGATGCTTATAGTGTAATTTTAGAGTATAGTTATATAAATGAATCTTTACTAGATACTATTTATGCAATAAAACCTATTAATAGTGCAACAAAATTTAATACAAAATTTTCATATATAGTAAATATTTTATTAGCAAAGGAGAGTGCAGGTGTTGAAAGGGCATTAACTTCAATAAATATAGTTTTAAAATCAATACCAGAAGATAATTATAAAAAGTTACTTCATACATATTCTACGCAAAAGATAAATTTAAAAGAATTTTTATTAAAAGCAGATATAGAAGAAATAGAGTTTTATAATAAATTACAAAATACTTTGTACACAAAAAAAGTTTATGAAATTCGAAATAACTTAAAAGAATTAATTTTAAATAATAAGTTAGATATTCAAACTTGGTGGGAAATATCTACTTTAAGAATAGAAGATTTAGGTAAACTTCATAAGTTTGTAAGTTCTGATATTTTAAAACTTTCGCAAAAAATACAAAAAGAGGCTACAACTTCGCAAATCTTAAGTTTATCTTTTCTTTTTATCTGTTTTGCAACACTAATTAGTCTTTTATTTGTTTTAAAAGCTATTGTTTTTAATCAACAAAAAAATTTTAATAAGTTAGAAAAACAACAAAATATATATAAAATTTTAAGCAGAGTAAATAAACTGATTTTAAAAGTAAAAAATAGAAAAAAACTTTTTATAAAAGTTTTAAATAGTATAGATAATATTGAGCCCGATATTAAACTAAGTATGATTTACAAAGTTAAGAAAACTCAAAAAAGATTACTTATAGCAAAAGGTGAAAACTCTTTAAAACTTGAATTTGTAGAAGATGAAAATACAAAAAACTGTGTAGTTAAAAGGGCTATTGTTTCAGGAAAAAATATTATATTAAACTCAAAAATAGAAAAAGTATGTACTTTAACACCTAAATTTATCAATGAAAATCACTTAGAATCAGTAGCTGTATTTCCTATAAAGAAGTTTGATAAAATTGTAGCTTTATTAGTTCTTTTTTCAAATAATAAAAACTTTTTTGATAATGAAGTACAAATACTTTTTAATAAGATGATTATTGATATTGAGTATGCACTAGAAAAAATTGATTATGAAAAAAATAAAGCAAAACAAGAAGAAGAGCTAAGAATAGCTTCATATGCTTTTGAATCAAATGAACCAATGATTATTACAAATCATGAAGCAAAAATAATCAATGCAAATCAAGCCTTTTGCAAAGTTATGGGATATGAAAAAAATGAAATAAAAGGTAATAATCCAAAGATTTTCAAATCAGAGGAACATTCTGATGAGTTTTATCATAATATGTGGAATTCTATTTTGACAAAAGGAACTTGGAGTGGGGAAGTATATAATAAGAAGAAAAATGGTGAGAATATTATTTTAAAAGCAACAATTACTGCAATAAAAGATAAACAAGGAAATATAAAACATTATTTATCACAATATAATGATATAAGTGAACAAAAACTAAAACAACAATATTTAGAATATCAAGCAACCCATGATAGCTTAACTGCACTTCCTAATAGATTGCTTTTATTTGATAGAATTAAGCACTCAATCAATAAAATAACTAGACACAAAACTTATGGAGGGATAATTTTTATTGACTTGGATAATTTTAAAACTATAAATGATACTATGGGGCATGAAACAGGTGATATATTATTAAAAGAAGTTTCAAAAAAACTTCAAGAAACAGTTAGAAAAGAAGATACTATTGCAAGAATTGGTGGTGATGAATTTATTGTTTTAGCTGATTTTATAGGCACTGACAAGGCAAGTGCAAGAAATAATATGCAAATTTTAGCTTCAAAAATAAAAGGTGCTTTAAATAATATTCACACTATTAATGGCTATGCAAATATCTCTACTCCTAGTATAGGAATAACACTATTTAATAATGATTCTTTTAATGAAAATGAATTAATTAAGCAAGCTGATACAGCAATGTATCTAGCAAAAAGAGCAGGAAAAAATACAATTAAGTTCTTCGAATAATTTTCTTAAATTTACATAAAAAAATAAAAATAATTTAAAAAACTAAGGAAAAGTCACTTTTAAGTCTCTTTAGGTAGTTAGCATTTATCATGAAAAAATGTTGAACAAAAGGATAACAAATGGGGACATATAGTTTAAAAACAAAATTATTAGTTTTGATTTTTATTAGTGTGGGTATCTCTTTTGGGATATTAGGGTATCAAAATGCATCAAATTCTTATGAATCAAAATCTACTTTAGTAAAAAACAAAGAGATTAATACTTCTAGGAATATTGCTGAATATCTAGATATTTATTTTAACTCAAAAATTACTATAGTTAATACTATTGCAAAAGAGTTAGAAAAAGAAGAGATGAGTGTTCACAATAAAGGTATTTTCAAAATATTAGAACTTGGAAATAGTGCAGGCGAGTTTGGTCTGTTTTTTCTTGGTTTTTCAAATAATGGAAATGAAGTTGAATCAGGTGGAAAAACTTTAACATTGGAAAAAGACAATTTTGATGCTAGAAAAAGACCATGGTTTAAGCAAGCAGTAGAAAAAAAAGCTTTAGGAGTTACAAAACCTTATTGGGGTAAAACTTTAAATACTTATGTTGTAACTTTATATAAGCCTATTTTTAAAAATAATGAAATTGTTGCAGTATTAGGTGCAGATATTGCTTTAGATGTTTTAATAAATAAACTATCTTCTTCTGATATTACTGATGGTGGATATGCTTATGTAGTTGATAATGATGGAGAAATTTTAATACATAAAAATAAAGAGTTTATGGGAAAAACTACTAAATTTTTAGAAAAGATTAAAACAAATGAAGAGGGATATATTGTTGAAGATGAAGATGGCGTAGAACAACATATTTTCTTTGAAAAAATAAAAAGTTTAAATTGGTATATTTTTATTAAAGTTGCAGAAGAACATATCTTTGGTCAAATAAATAAAGAAATTCAAAAAACAGTTATTTTATTTGTTATTTTACTATCAATAATTCTTTCTATTTTATATTTATTTTTAAATAAAGCCTTAAGTGCTTTAGGTAAATTTGAAAGTGGACTTTATTCATTTTTTAGCTATTTAAAAGGTGAAAAAGATAATGTGGAGAGATTAAATATTACTTCAAATGATGAATTTGGAAAAATGGGAAAAATCATTGATGAACAGATGATATTAGTTGAAAAATCAAAGCAAGAAGAAGAAAAACTAATTCAAAATGTTAAAGAAATAGTTACTTTAATAAAAGAAGGAAACCTTTCAAAAGATGTAACTAGAAGTAGTTCAAATAAATCTTTAAATGAGTTAAAAGATATTTTAAATGAGATGATTTTAACAATTAGAAGAGATGTAAACTCTAATATAAATGAAATAAGAGATATTTTAGAAAACTATTCAAAACTTGATTTTACTAAACATATAGAAAATCCAACTGGATCAATTGCAATAAAAGTAAATCAACTTTGTAATATTATTACTAAAATGTTACAAGTAAATAAACAAAATGGAGAGTTTTTAAATGAAAATTCACAAAATTTACTTGAAAATGTAAGAATATTAAATAAATCATCAAATGATACAGCAGTATCTTTAGAAGAGAGTGCTTCTGCTTTAGAAGAAGTAACAAATACTGTAAAAGCAAATACTCAAGATATTCAAGCAATGACAGAGTTCTCAAATGAATTAACATTTGCAATTTCAACAGGTGAAGATTTAGCAAATAAAACAGTTAGTGCTATGGATGAGATTAATGAAGAGACAAAATTAATTGAAGAAGCAATATTAGTAATAGATCAAATAGCTTTTCAAACAAATATTTTATCACTTAATGCCGCAGTTGAAGCAGCCACAGCAGGTGAATCTGGAAAAGGTTTTGCAGTAGTTGCACAAGAAGTGCGAAATCTTGCAAATAGAAGTGCTGAAGCTGCTAAACAAATAAAAGAGCTTGTAGAAAAAGCTTCTACAAAAACTAATAATGGAAAAATCATCGCTGATAATATGATAGATGGATATAGAAAATTAAGTATAAATGCAGAAAAAGTTACAAAAATTATTGCTAGTATTTCAACAGCTTCAAAAGAGCAAAAGATAAGTATAGAACAGGTAAATGATATGATAAATAGAATTGACCAACAAACTCAACAAAATGCTTCAGTAGCAAGTGAGGCTCAAAATATAGCAATTGCAACTTCTCAAATGGCTCAAGAGATTTTAAATGCTGCCAATGAGAAAAAATTTCATGAACAATAAGATACAAGTTTAAAACTTGTATCTTAACTTACTCTCTAAACTTCTTTTGATTAACTGTATCTAAAATTTGTTGAGCAATATTTGAAGTGCTTATTGCAATTTCATGTGTTTGAGCTGCAACAGAAGCATTGTTTTGTGTTTGTTGATCTAGTTTTGTAATAACATCATTGATTTGTTCGATGCTAATTTTTTGCTCTTTAGAAGCTTCAGAAATATCTTTTATTACCTGAGTTGTTTTTATAATATTCTCATTTAATTTAGTATATCCTTGAATCATACTATCTGCTATTTGTTTACCGTTATCTGTTTTAAGTGTAGCACTCTCAACCAACTCTTTTATCTCTTTAGCAGCTTCAGCACTTCTACTTGCAAGATTTCGCACTTCTTGTGCAACTACTGCAAAACCTTTTCCAGCCTCTCCTGCTGTGGCTGCTTCAACTGCGGCATTAAGTGATAAAATATTTGTTTGAAATGCTATTTGATCTATTACAGTAATTGCTTCAGCAATTGCCTGTGTTTGTTCATTTATTTCATCCATAGATTTAACAGTTGATGTTGCAAGCTTATGCCCTTGTGTAATTGAAGAAGATAACTCTTTTGAATGCTCAGACATATCAGTAATTCTATTTGTATTATTGATAATTGTACTAGTGATTTCTTCTACTGCTGCAGCTGTTTCTTCAAGTGAAACAGCAGTTTGATTTGAAGCTTTATTTAAAATATTAACATTATGTAATAAAGTTTTAGAGTTTTTATCTAAATTTAAACCATTTATTTTATTTTCTCTTAACATAGCATTTATAATATTACATAAGTTATTTAATCCTTCTGACACTTTTCCATCTGGATTATCTATTAAATTTACAAAGTTTAGTTTTGCATACTCTTCTAATACTTTTAAAATAGGATTAATATCACTATTAACATTTGCATTAATAGTTGTAATCATCTCATTTAAAATATTTTTTAAATCATTTAAAGCTTTATTTGAAGTAGAAGCTTTTACTAAAATATCTAATTTTCCATTATTGATATGATTTACAACATTTTTAACTTCTTCAATTAGTTGTCTATCTTCATCAAAACTTTTTGCAATAAGTTTCATCTCCTTATCAATAACAGCAGACATATTTCCAAACTCATCTTTTGTTTTAATATTTAATTCTTTTATCTCTTTTTCTTCGCCTTTTAAATATTTAAAGAAAAAGTTAAGCCCTTCTTCAACCTCTTTTAATGGAGAAAGAAGTTTTACCATTGTATAAAATAAAATTGCTAAAATAATAACTAATAGTACAATATATAAAATCACTTCTTTAATTATATTGCTATTTATTTCATCAAAAATCTCTTTTTTATCAAGTTGAACTTGTAAATACCAACCTGTAATAGGTATTTGCTTATAAGCAACTAATAGTTCTTTACCTTCATATTGTGCTTCACCAAAACCTGATTTTTCATCATTTTTTACTTGTTTAAAGATACTGTTTTCTTTTTCAAGAAGTTCTTTTTCTTTATGAATTAAAGTATTACCTTTTTCATCAAGTAAGTAAGCAAATCCTGTAGTTTTTAATTGTACATTTAATACAGTATCAACAATTGTATCAATAAAAATATCAGAAGCAACAACTCCTAGTAATTTACCATCTTTTTTTAGTGGACTAAATACAGTTACAACTAATTTTTTAGTTGAATAATCCACATAAGGTGCAGTAATTCCAGATGAATTCATTTGTACTGCTTGTTTATACCAAGGTCTTTTTCTTGGGTCATAATCAGTTGTTGAAGTTGTTCTTATTGTTCCATCAGACATTAAATAATCTCCATTGCTTTCAAAACCTATATATAAATCAACAAACTTACCTGATAATGACCCCAATAGTAGTTTTTGAAGAATATTTTGATTATTTACATTTAATTCACTCTCTTCTGCTGGCATTTGATTTGTAACTGCTTCAACAATATCTATTTTTGATTGTAAATAGCTATTAATAAATTTCGCACTATCAAATGCTAAATCTAACTCTTTTTGTTTTATTGCATTATATTGAGATTTATATTCTCCTTGAGCATTATAAAATCCCAAAACAATAAAAGACAAAGAAATACTTATAAATATAAGTAATAGAACCTTTGATTTAATACTATTAGTTTTCATACTAATCCTTTACTATTTCCTTTGATATTGTAATATACATTAATTACATTTTAGTGTCATAAAGTGTATAAAAAGTAGTATAGTATAAAAAATTGATTTTTTGTAGAGTTTAATTTTAATTTTGCATAAAAAAAGGCCGGAAGCCTAAACTTCCGACCTTTTAGAGTTTATAAAATCTGTAATTTTATAAATTACCCTAAGAATGGGTTTGCATATAATGCGATCATCGCAATAACTAATGCATAAATAACTTGAGCTTCGATCATCGCTAATGCAATGAACATAGTAGTCATTAATTTTGAACCTAAACCTGGGTTTCTAGCAGTACCAGCAATAGTTGCAGCAGCAGTGTTACCCATACCAATAGCACCACCTAATGCAGCAAGACCAAGACCAATACCTGCAGCAACTACAGAGTAAGCTTTTAAAGTTTCATTTGCAACTGCACCATCAGCAGCGAATGCAAAACCAGCAATAGCTAGCATTAAAAGAACGATTTTTTTCATTCTATATTCCTTATTTAAATTTTTACTTTCAAAGTCTGTTCGGCTTGCGTATCCCTACTTATCACTTTGATTGGGCAGATTATACAAAACTTAAATTTAAAATTACTTTATAAAAAGAAAAAAAATAGTTTAAAATTACATTTTGTAACATTATTTTTTCTCTAATTTTATTTTTGATAAAAGTTTTGTATAATCAAATAAAGTTTCAAACAAAAGGATCCAAATGAAAAAAGTTTTTCTTTTTTTTATTGCTTCAATATTTATATTTTTAGGTTTATTATATGCACTATTATTTACGCCTATTGGGAATTCAACTGTTGCTTCATTAATTCAAAATAGTGTAAATAGCAAAATAGATGGTAAATTTGAAGTAAAAGAGTTTTTACTTACAACTTCTAATATAAAATTTATAGCTACTATTGATGATAATTCACAAATAGATATTATTGGCAAGTTAGCATTACTTAAAAAAAGAGTTGATTTAAATTATGAAGTAAATATTAAAGATTTAGCAAAACTTGAAAAGTATACAAAACAAAAGTTAAATGGTAAATTTTTTACAAAAGGTACTGTTTTGGGAGATGAAAAACTAACTATTGTTAAAGGTATAAGTGATATTTTTGGAAGTAAAACTACATATGATGTTAAACTTGTAGATTTTAAACCTTCAAATATTGATTTTTTTGTTGATAATGCAAAAATACAAACACTATTATATACTTTAAACCAGCCTGTTTTTGCCAATGGTGATTTATCTATTAATGGTAAAATAAAAAATGCAAATATCTTAACATTAGATGGGATAATTGCAACAGTAATTACAAATGGTAAAGTAAATAATGCAATTGTAAATCAAGCATTTAATCAAAATTTAAAAGCACCTTTAGAATTTAAAGGGGATATTGTTACAACTTTACAGCCAAGTAAAGCAGTTACAAAAGTTGATTTTTTTACAACAATGGCTAATCTTATAGTAAAAGAAGCAACTGTAAATCTTTCTAATATGAATATTAATAGTGATTATTTACTAAGTATTGCAGATTTATCAAAGCTTTATGATGTAACTCAAACTAAAATGAGAGGTATTTTAAATATTGCGGGTAACCTTGAAAAAACTCCAACTTCTACAAAAGTTACAGGTAATTCAAAACTTCTTGATGGAACTTTAGATTTTGAGTTATTAAATGATAATTTTAAAGCAAATATCAAACAAATTGATATTAAAAAACTTACATATATGATGTATTATCCAGAGTTTTTCACTTCAAAAGCTGATGTAAATCTTGCATATGATTTAAAAGAGCAAAAAGGTGAAGTATTAGGGAATCTAACAAATGGACAGTTCTTACCAAATGAATATTCAAAACTAATTAATACTTTTGCAAAATTTGATATTACAAAAGAGATTTATGAAAAAATAGATCTAAAAAGTAATATTGATAAAAAAGTTATCTCTTCAACTATAAATATGAAAAGTAATTTAACTTCTATTGATGTAACAAAAAGTATAGTAAATTTAGATAAATCAACTATTGATGCACTTATTAAAACAGAATTAAAAGGTATAAAATTTGATACTGCGGTTACAGGAAATTTAAATTCTCCAAAAGTTTCTGTTGATACTACTGAGTTATTAAAAATGAAACTAAAAGAAGAGAGTGAAAGAGCTATTAAAAAACATTCTAAAAAATTAGAAGAAAAACTAAAAGAGAAGCTAGGTGAGGAAGCAGGTTCTCAAACTACACAAGATATTATTAAAGGATTTAGAGAATTCTTTGGTAATGGAGAGAGATAAAATTCTCTCTTTGTCTTTAAATTTCAATCCATTTTGATAATCATTGTCATTTTTAAGTTATATTTAATTATATTTTTGTTTTAATTTCATATTGATAATAAATATTAAAATTAAAAAAGGAAATATAAATGGCATTTTCTAAATCGAAAATCTTTGTAGCATCTTTATCTATTGCTGCGACTATCGCACTTACAGGTTGTACAGCTTCTCAAGTGCATACAAATGAAGCTAATAAAGTTACAGCAAGTCAATTATTAAACTCTTATGCAAATATTGCTTATGCAAATTATAATGATGCATTAAAAGATGCAAAACAATTAGATAAAGCAATTAATAACTTTGCAAATAATCCAACTTCTAGAAATTTAGAATTAGCAAAAGCTGCTTGGTTAAAATCAAGAGAGTCTTATGGTCAAACAGAAATTTTTAGATTATCAAATGGACCAATTGATGCTGAAGAAGGATGGGTAGCTGAAGCTTATGGTTCTTTAGAAGGTCAAATCAATGCTTGGCCACTTGATGAAAATATGATTGATTATACAATTGATGCAAATGGTAAAAAAACATCTGGTAATATTATTGATACTAAAGGTAATTTTAACCCAGGGGGAGAAGAAAGTACAGTTGTTGATGTAACAAATATTTCAGTTGATGCTTTAACTGCTTTAAATGAAAATGGTGGAGAAGCAAATGTTAGTACAGGTTACCATGCAATTGAATTCTTATTATGGGGACAAGACCAAGATTATTCAAACTTTATTAAAGATTCGATAACTAAAGGAGCTTTAGTTGCTGGACAAAGACCACTTAGTGATTTTACATCTGATGTAGATGCACCTAGAAGATTAACTTATTTAAAAGCTGCAAGTTCAAAAATTGTTTCTGATTTACAAACTGTAAAATCTGCTTGGGAAAAAGAAGTAAATGGAAATAATGGATTATATAGAGCTGCATTATTAAATACTTTAACAGGAAAAGATTCTTCTAAAAATATCTCTGAAAAAGATGCCTTAAGACAAATTTTTGCGGGAATGGGTGTATTTATTAAATCTGAACTTGCAAATGAAAGAATTGCAGTTGCTGTATTAACTCCAAGTGAAGAAGATGAACACTCTTGCTTCTCTGATAATACTCATAGAGATATTGTTACAAATTACCAAGGTTTTAAAAATGTTTTAATGGGAACTTATAATGGTAGAGTTTTTGGTAAAGCTGCAATTGATATGCTTGATGCACAGTCAAAAGAAAGAATTTTAAATTTAATGGCATCTATTGAAGATAAAATTTCAGATATTGATGTAATTGCAAAAACATCAAGACACTTTGACTATCAAATTCAACCAAATGACCCTCAGTCAAAAGTTATTGTTAAGCTTAAAAATGAGCTAAGAAAACTTGGAGATGAAATGGTAAATGTTGCAAAAGCAAATGGAATTGAGTTATCAACAGATGATGTTACAGATCCAGAAGAAACAAAAATCTAATTTATTGTTAAAACGAATACTATTTTTTAAAAGTCTTGTAGCAGTTTTTGCTACAGGACTTTTTGCCGTTAATAGTAATAAAGAAGTTTTTACAAATAAAATAGAAAAAAACAGTATATTTAAATCAATAAAAGGTTTAAATAATGAGCAAATAGATAGATTTATATTAGGTAAAAGTTTTTTTAGAATTCCTTGGGTTGAATCTCCAAGTGCTACAACTGCAAGGGATGGTTTAGGTCCTTTATTTAATGCAAATACCTGTATTTCCTGTCATCCCGCAAATGGAAGAGGAGTTTTATATTCAAAAAATAATGAACTTTCAAGAGATTTAGTTGTTAGACTTTCAATTCCTTCTAATAATTCAAAAATGCATCAAGAAGAATTATATAAAAATGGATTTGTAAAAGAGCCAATATATGGGGCACAATTATCTATAAATGGTGTTCATGGGGTAAAATATGAGGGAAAACCTACTTTAGAATTTAGTGAAGTAAAAGTAACTTTTCCAGATAAAGAAGTAGTAACACTTTTAAAACCTAAATACTCTTTAAAAGAGTTAAATTATGGAAAAATGCAAGATGATGTTATTGTCTCTTATCGAATAGCTCCAACTCTTATGGGGATGGGTTTAATTGAATTAATTTCTAATGAAGCAATTTTAGCAAATGAAGATATTGAAGATAAAAATAATGATGGAATATCAGGAAAAGCAAATAGAGTTTATTCTGTATTAACAAAAAAAATTGAACTTGGACGATATACTTGGAAAGCAAGTACAGCAACTGTTTTAGAGCAAATTGCAGGAGCAATGCACAATGATATGGGACTTACAACACCTTTACATCCTTATGAAAATTGTACTAAGGCACAAAAAGAGTGTAATGAAGCAATAATAGCTGACAAATATGAATTTGATGTTACAGAAGATAGATTAAAATCTATTGAATATTATCTTACTCATTTGCAAGTTTATAAACCCAAAGAAGATGAAAATTTTAAAAAAGGTTTAAATTTATTTAAAAATATTGGTTGTGCTTCTTGCCATATAACTAGCTTTGAGACAAAAATTGGAGAAATTAGACCATATTCTGATTTTTTATTGCATGATATGGGTGAAGAGTTAGCAGATGGAAGAGTAGAATTTAAAGCAACAGGTAGTGAATTTAGAACTGCACCTTTATGGGGTTTAGCTTTACATGAAAAAATAAATAATGAAAAACCAAGACTTTTACATGATGGAAGAGCAAGAAACTTTCAAGAGGCAATTTTATGGCATGGTGGTGAGGCAACTAATGCCAAACTTAACTATATGAATCTATCAAAAGAAAAAAGAGAAGAGTTAATTAAATTTTTAGGAACACTATAATGAAAAAGATTTTTATAATATTAGCTTTAGCTTTTGGTTTTAGTTATGCAAATACATTTTCAAATATTTTAACTAATGTATCACTTCCAAATGTTAATAAAGCAATAAAAAATGCACAAGATTTAAAAAGCAATTTTAAAAAAGAAGATTTTGAAAAATTTGTAATTTCTTGGAAAAAAGTTCAGGCTTTGTATCTTGCAGGTGATATAAATGAAGATTATATTGATACTCCAAGATATGTGGATATTTTCCATCATGGAAATGAAGATATTACCAAACAATTAAATAGAGCAATAGCTTCAAATGAAGAAGCAAGTCTTGCTTTATTTAAAAATTCAAATAAAAGTATTAATGCAGTTGAGTATATTTTATATAAAGATGAAACTTTAACAAAAAGAGAAAAAGAGCTATTAACTGTAATGCTTGATGCAATTATTTCTCATTTAAATGATATTAAAACAGTTTATACTACATATTTACAAGGTAAACAAAAAGATGAAAAATGGGGAAATGCAGTAATTATTAATGCTTTAATTGATGGAACATATAAACTAAAAGAGTGGAGAGTAGGAGACCCTGCTGGACTTTCAAGAAAATATAGAAATAACCCTGATAATAGTAGAGGTGAGTATTATTTATCAAAGCAAAGTTTTGCTGCAATAAGAGCTATTTTAGATGTACATGAAGAAGTAATGGGTGAAAAAAATTTCCCAAATTTTGCTAGTATGGCAATAGATGGTGGAGCTAAAAAACAAGTTGAAGAAGTTAGAATTGCTTTAAAAAATTCTATATATGAACTTAATAAACTACAAAAAGAGGATTTTTCAAAAGCTCAAAAACTATTTGAAGCTTTAAGTATTTTTCACAATACTTATTATTTATCATTAGTTGAACAATTATCAGTAACTGCAAAAATTTTAGATGCGGATGGTGACTAGTGGATTTTTTTGCACTTGAGTATTTTGTAAACCCTAATAAAAGAGTATATTGGGGATTTTTATTAAGTTCATTATTTATTGCAATAATCTATTTTTATTTTTCAAAAGATAAAAATTCAAAACTTTTATACTCAAAAAAATATTGGTTTCACCCAAGTGCAAAACTTGATTATAGTTATTTTATTCTTTCTTATTTTATTAAGTTATTTATGATTTATCCAATAGTTGTAAGTGCAAAAACTGTTGCACTTGCAATTAATAAACTACTTATGAATGAGTTTGGATTTTTTTATACAAACTTATTTTCTTATGAAACTATTATAGTTTTATATACGATTTGTCTATTTTTAGTAAGTGATTTTACTAGATATTGGACACATAGATTTTTACATACTATTCCTTTTTTATGGCATTTTCATAAGGTACATCATAGTGCAAAAGTTTTAAACCCTCTTACTTTTTACAGAGTTCATCCAATTGAAAATATACTTTTTGGATTTAGATACTCTTTAAGTATAGGCTTTGTAACGGGAATTTTTATTTATTTTTTTGGTGCAAAACTTGATATTTATTCTATTTTTGGAGTAAATATTTTTGTTTTTATTTTTTCATTTTTAGGCTCAAATCTTAGACACTCTCATGTGAAATTAAGATATTTTGCCTTTTTAGAAAAATGGTTAATCTCTCCTTATATGCACCAAATACATCATAGTAAAAAACATTTTGATAGGAATTATGGTGGCTATTTAGCTATTTGGGATAGGATGTTTAATACTTTAACCCTTTCAAATGAGGTTAAAACATTGAAATTTGGATTAAGAAAGGAGCAAATGAGTCAATATACATCTATATTTAAATTACTTATTACTCCTTTTATTACTTTTACTCAAAGGAACAAAATATGAAATATATAAAATTAATAAGTGCACTATGTATAAGTGTATTTATTTTAACTGGTTGTAAAGAGCAAATACAACCTTCAAAAGAAGAACTTGCTAAGCTTCAAGCAAAAAAAGAAGTTTTAGGAAAAGTTCTATATTTTGACAAAAACCTATCAAAAAATAGAACACAAAGCTGTGCGACTTGTCATAATCCAGAAGTTGGATTTGTTGATAATAGAGATAATACAGTAAATTCTATGGCTTCACTTGGAGATGATGGGAAATCTCTTGGGGATAGACAAGCTCCAACTGCCTCTTATGCAAAGTTTTCTCCAAAATTTCATTATGATAAAAATAAGAAAAAATATATTGGTGGACAGTTTTGGGATGGTAGAGAGGCAACTTTAGCTGGACAAGCAGGTGGACCACCATTAAATCCACTTGAAATGGGAATGCCAAATAAAAAAGCAGTAGTTGAAAGATTAAAAGAAAATGAGTTTTATAAAGAGCAATTTAAAGAGATTTTTGGTTTAGAGATATTTAATTCAAATGATGAAGCTTATAGTGCTATGACTCAAGCTATTGAAGCTTTTGAGATGACAAAAGAGTTTGCTCCTTTTGACTCTAAATATGATAGGTATTTAAAAGGTGAGTATGATTTAACACCTTTAGAAGATTTAGGAAAATCAATCTTTTTTTCAAATAATAATAACTCTTGTGCAAATTGTCATGTTTTAAAAGGTGAAGATAAAGAGGGAGAAACTTTTACAAATTATGAGTATCATAATATAGGAACACCAATAAATCACCAATTAAGAGCTAAAAATGGTGTAACTGCAATAGATAATGGTTTATTAAATAATCCAGCTGTAAAAGATGAATCACATAAAGGAAAATATAAAGTTCCAACTTTAAGAAATGTGGCAATTACTGCACCTTATATGCATAATGGAGTATTTAAAGATTTAAAAACTGTTGTTGAGTTTTATGATAAATATAACAATAAAAATAGAAATATTAATCCAGAAACAAATAAAGCTTGGGATAAAGCAGAAGTTGAAGAGACAATTTCACTTGAAGAGTTAAAAGCTAAAAAACTAAGTGATAGAAAAGTAGAAGCTTTAGTTGCTTTTATGAAATTACTTACTGATAAAAGATATGAACATCTACTAGAAGAGAATAAATAAAAAGCGAAATTTTTCGCTTTTTATAATATAAATATAAAATCTAAAATATATTATTTTTTTAAGAATTTTAAAACCATCTGCCATATATACTTTAAATATATAAAAAATGGAGAAGATTATGAGTAAAAAAAGAGTGCTAATAACAGGAGGAAATAAAGGAATAGGTCTTGCAGTTTCACGAGCAATGTTAGAACTAGGACATGAGATTATTGTTATTGCAAGAGATTTTTCTGATTTTCCTCTTGGTGGTTTACCAGATGTTACAGAAATTGAGTGTGATTTATCAAAATTAGAGACTTTACCAGCACTTGTAAAAGAGGTTGGAGAAGTTGATATTTTAATTAATAATGCAGGATATATGCAACCAAAATATACATATGACAACTATCCTGTGGAAGCTAGGGAACATATTATGAATGTGGACTTATATGCTCCTGTTGAGCTTATAAATCTATTTAGTGAAGCAATGAAAAGAAAGAAATATGGAAGAATAGTAAATACAGCTTCTATTGCTGGACAAATAGGTCATCCTGATGTTTGGTATGGAATAGCTAAAGCTGGACTTATAAATGCCACTAAAATTTATGCAAAATTATTGGGAGCAGATGGAATAACTGTAAATTGTGTTGCTCCAAGTCCAACTGAAACAGATATGCAAAAAGATAACTCGGAAGAAAGAAAAAAAGAGTTTAAAAAGACAGTAGTAAGCGGTAGATTTGCCCAAGCAGAAGAGGTTGCTAAAGCTATTGTTTGGTTAGCTACTGATTGTCCAGAATATATAACAGGTATATGTTTAGATATTAATAATTGCTCTTATCCAAGATAAGTTATTTTTATTGAAAAGAAGTTTTTTGCTTATGTACTATTTGTACATTTTGCAAAAAATCTTTTCATCTTAAATTTGTAAAAACTATTTTTAAATCTTACCTATCTTAAAAAAGTTAGAAAACTAAAAATAATTCTTAGTTGATTTTCTCAAATTTAGCATTTACACCAATTACTTTATATTTAAAACCATATCCATAATCAACATCTGTATTTACTGTTCCAATTACTTTTACTTTATCACCAATAGCAACTTTTTCATCTTCATTAGGTGATCTAAAAATAACTGCATCTTTCCCATTACTAATTTTTATCCAAGTATTTCCAAGAACTTTATTTGAAACTTGTAATACTTCACCTTCAATTTCCACATTTTTATTTTTAAATTCATCTTTTTTTGTATATAGTTCAGCAATATTTGTTTTTAAAGCTTCCCCTTTTGCAATAATAATATCATCAAATTTTGGAGTAGGTTTTTCTTTTATCATTTGCCCATGAATTCCATGTACATTTGAAGGTTTTTGATTTGGCAATTCAGCAAACATTATTTTATCAAAAGTTTTATCTAAAGATTTACTTTTAAAATTTTCCATCCACATTTGTTCTCTAATTGAAATTTTATCACCTACTTTTAATTGTGTTTGTGGAATAGCAGCCCAATAGCTGTCTTTTTCATCTTTAATTTTTACATATGTATATCCACCGCTATTTTCAAATTCTAAAACTTCGCCATTTCTTACTTTTGAATCTGCTAGAGCACTATTTAGTGATAATAAAACTCCAATACAACCAACTGTTATTTTTTTTAGCATTCTTTTCATCCTTAAATAATATTTGTTAAAAAAATTAGGTTAAATATTTTATATTAATTTAACTTTATGCAAACTTTTTATTGTAACTTTATAATATTTGTCTTATAATATTAGAGTAATAAAAGCACATAAAATAAGACATTTTGGGACTATTTTACCACTAAAAAGGCTATTTGTGAAAAATTTTGTAATATTTTTTTTAATTTTTTCTTTTTTTTCAAATCTTTATGCCCAAAAAGTTTTAACAATTGAAGATTTATATAATAATATAATAAAAACAAAGCATAATATAAAAATTTTAGATGATTACTTAAATGTGGATAATAAAAACTATAAAATAGAAAAAGCTTATTCTTCAAATCTAAATGGTCTTTATTCACAAAACAATTATAACTTCTCAATAGTAATAAGACAACTTTTAAATACAAATCAAGTTTTATCACCAAAACAGACTTCAAAACTTTTAGAAGAAGAAGAAAAGTTTATACAAGAGGATTTAAATGAAGCTTTGTTTTATCATAGTTCAATATTATATTTTAAAATATTAACTTTACAAAAAAGCCTAAATATTGCAAAATCAAGAAAAAATCTAATTTTAGAAGTACATAAATTAATTTCAAAAAGGGAAAAGTTAGGTATTTCTATTGAAAAAGATTTAGATAAACTAGAAAATGAACTAACAGGAGTAAATCTTGATATGCTTAGGTATCAAGAAGAGATTAATTTAAAAATAAATGAATTAAAAACTATTTTAAAAATAGAAGAAGAGATTACTTTAAGAGATTATGCTTTTGATGAAGAGTTTTTTAAAATAGATGAAAAATTAGTTTCTTCTTATTTATTAACAAATACTTCTTTTAATAAATTTTCAAATTTTTTAGCAAAGAATTTTATTGATAACTCCACACAATTAGAGATCTTAATTGAACTTATAAAAGCAAAAGAAGAAATAGTATCTAAAAAAATCACAAACCAAAGCTCTTTATTGAAGAGTTCTACTTCTTTTGATAGTTCTAAAAAAGAGTATAAACCTTGGGAAGATAATGAGTTTGAAAAAATAGTTAATGAAAAGCTTTCTTTATATAAAGATGCAAAAGTTACTATAAAAAGTGAACAAAATAAAGCAGAATTACAAAATCTTATTTTTACTTCAAATAATACAAAAACTAAAATACTTAAAAATATTAGATTAACATTAGAAAAGGTTTTATCTTATTATAAAACAATTCAATATACAAATATCTCAAATCAAAATGCCACAAATAATTATTATAAAATAAGAGCTTTATATGAAAATGGAACTACTAATATACAAGCTGTTTTAAATGCCCAAAATAGTATGTTAATTGCTTTAATAAATAAATATAGTGCAAACTATGATTATTTACTTTATATAATTACTACTTTTTATGATAGTAAAAATATAGAGCTTTTAATAGATAAAAAGAAAAAAGAGATATTTGTTTCAAATTTAAAAGCTACTTTTTAAAAACTTTTATATTATTTAAAATTTTAACTGCATAAATAGTCATAACTGTTCCTAAAATTATCGATAAACTAATATGCTCTTTTAAAAAAATTACACTAAATAAAATTGCAAAAAATGGAACTAAAAATACAAAAGAACTAACTTCATTTGCTCCAAGTTTTTCAATTCCTACAAAATATACTGTTGTTGCAAAAGTAGTAGAAATAACTGATAATATCAAGATATTTACCCAAAAAATCCAATCAAAACTTTGGTAATTTATTGCTTTAAAATCTAAGAAAAAAATCACTACTAAAATAGTAGTTATCACATACATATAAAAAGTAAAAACCATTGGTGAAGTTTTTGTACTTCTTGAACTAATTATAGTTAATATTGCCCAAAGTAGTGAACCTGCTAAAAAATAAGCATTGTAAATTGTAAATATTTGTTCAAAATTAAAGCTCCAAACTTGAAGAATAGTTAAAACTCCAATAGCTCCCACACCTAAAGCTAAAAAATCTTTTTTTTGAATTTTTTTATTAAAAAAAATCGCCATAATTAAAAAAGTATTTATTGGTATTAGTGTAGTTACCAATGCTCCACCTAAACTTGCAGTTCCAAATTTTGTTCCTAAAAAATAACATTTCATATATGCTATCATAACAAGTGAGGCTAAAAAAGCCAAAAATAGACTTTTTTTATTTATATAAAAATATTTTTTTGCAAAAATTAAAATAGGTGTTAAAGTAAGTAAAGTAAAAATATTTCTAAAAAATATTAATTCATATTCATTTATATAAGAACTTAGCACTTTTGCATTTACCCAAGAAGCTCCCCATCCTGCCATAGCAAAAATCATCATAATGTAAAATATATTTTTATTTGTTTGTGTCATTTATTTACTTTTTATTTTTATCTTATAAAAAAAGAAAAATTATTTATAGAACAATATTGCTATTTTTTACAAAAGCAGGAGTATATCCATAAAGCTTTTTAAAGTTTCTTGTAAAGTGAGATTGATCACTAAAACCAGCTTGCATACTAGCTTGAGAAAGACTAACTCCATTTTTGATAAGTTTTATAGCCTTATTAACTCTTTCATTTATTATAAAATTATGTGGAGTTATACCAAGTTCATTTTTAAATACTCTTAAAAAGTGAAATTTACTCATATTTGCATTTGATGCTAAAATATCTAAATCAAATTCATAGTCAATACAATCTTGGATAAATTCATAGCTTCTTTTTACAACTTTTTTATTATCAAAAATATGAAAATCTTTTTTTGTTTGAGAAGTATAATTTATAATTAAATATGATAAGGCATCTATTAAAAGAGTTTGTGTTTGTAAAAAATCTTCATTTTTATAAAAACTAAGAAAAAATTTATGCAATTTAAAAAATAGAAATTTATCATTTATTATATGTTTTTCAAAAAGTGGAACTTTTTTTTCAAAATATATATCTTCATATAAAGAACTTAACATTTCCACGCTAGGATAAAAGTTAGCATGAGACCACGAAGTTGCAACTCCTCCATGGACTTCTCCTGGATTATTTACCCTTGAAGTAAACTCATATGAATCATAAGTTTGATTTGAGTTAAAAGTTTTTAGCATTCCTTCATAAGTTATACCAATAGTATAAGTATCATGAAAGTGCTTGCTAAAGTTATCATTTGATAATCTAACACTTTCAAAAGTAGTATTTAAAAGTAATTTTTTCATCTTTTAATTTTATCATTTAATATGGGAAAATATAGAATAATATTGCTATTTTTCTAGACATAAAGGACAGATTCCTTTAATTATAATATTATCAATTTCATGTTTTGGAAGTTTTAATTCAAGTTCTTGTGGAATACACTCAATACTTGAGCATTTTGAACAAATAAAGTGAGCATGAGGATTATTTTGTATTTCATAATATCTTTTTTTATCATTTGATTCAAAGCTACTAATAATATGCTCTTCTTCAAATTTTGTGATATTTCTATAAAAAGTAGCTTTATCCATTGATAAACTATTTTTTACTTCTTCATAGCATAAAGGTCTATTTGAATTTATAAATATTTCTAATATTGCTTTTCTAGCAGTCGTAAGTTTTAAATTTTTTTTGTTTATTAATTTTTCTGCATTCATAAAAAAGATTATATCAACTTTTATTTAAAATAGGGTTATAAATTTGCGACTAAGTTGCGTTAAAGTTTTTATATATTAATATTCGCTAAATGCAACTCGATTGCAAAAAGGAGAATTGATGAAAAAATTATTTTTACTTTTTCTAGCTTTAAATTTTTCACTATTTGCTAAAGAAGTAACAGTTAGTATACTTCCTCAAAAATATTTTGTTGAAAAAATTGCTAAAGATAAAATATCTGTAAATGTTATGGTGCAACCAGGTTTTTCCCCTGCTACTTATGAACCAAAAACTTCTCAAATGAGAAAACTTGCAAATTCAAAAGTATATTTTTCTATTGGTGTACCTTTTGAAAAAGCTTGGCTTGAAAAGTTTAAAAATGCAAATAAAAATTTATTAGTAGTTGATACAACTGAAGGTATTGAAAAACTTCCTATGGCTAAACACTCACATGAAGAAGAACACGATGAGCATAAACACGATGAACACAATCATAATAGTGACCATAAGCATGAGCAAGACCATGAAGATGAACATGAACATGAAGGCTTAGACCCACATGTATGGTTAGACCCTATATTAGTAAAAATTCAAGCTAAAAATATCTATAAAACTTTAGTAAAAATAGATGAAGCAAATAGTGAGTTTTATCAAACAAATTATGAAAATTTTATTAAAGAATTAGATAGTTTATATTTACAATTAAAAGAGATTTTAACACCTGTAAAAGATAGAGCTTTTATGGTATTTCATCCTTCTTGGGGATATTTTGCTAAAAGATTTACTTTAGAACAAATTGCAGTTGAGGTTCAAGGAAAAGAGCCTAAGCCAAATCAATTAGTAGAATTAATAAATGAAGCAAAAGAGCATAATATAAAAATAGTTTTTGTAGCACCTCAATTTTCACAAAAAAGTGCAAAAGTTATTGCAAATAGTATAAAAGGTGATGCAGTTATTATGGATCCCTTAGTAGAAAACTGGAAAGAAGGACTTATAAAGACTTCAAAACAAATAGTAGATTCTTATAAATAATGTTAAGATATTTATATATTCTTTTTATAACACAAAGCATAGTTTTTTCTTGTGCTTTGTGTACAATTTATTCTCCTGAAACAAAAGTTTCATTAAAAGTTAATTCAACAGATACAAAAATTACTTCAATGGATGTAACTTGGATATTAACTCCTGAATTTACCAATCAACTAAAAGAGATATATGATACAAATCTAGATAATACTCTAAATAAAAATGAATTAGAACTTATTCAAAAAGCATTTGTAGATTATGCAACCTTAAAAAACTTTATGACACATATTTCTTATGGTCAAACTATCAATAAAGAAGTTTCTGATAAAGTCGAAGTTTATAAATATGAAACAAAGATTATTAATGGAATTTTACATTTTTTTTATTCTATAAAACTTGATTATAATATACAAAATGATTATAGTTTTTATGTAAGTATAAATGATGATGAAAACTATTTTGTTTTACTTTTACAAAAAGATTATTTAGTATTTAAAAATAAAGCAAAAATCGCAAAAATTGTAGATAATCAAAGTGTAGTTTTCTTAATCTCAAATGCTAATATAACAAAAAATGAAGAAAAAAAAGAGATAAAAAGTGAACAAAAACTAAAAGAAAAAAAAGAACCAACTCTTTTAGATAAATTTATTTTAGAAGTAAAAAAATATCTTTTAGAGGTTCAAAAGGGAAATACATTAGCTTTATTTACTTTATTATTTGTTTCTTTTATCTATGGAATTATTCATGCTTTAGGTCCAGGTCATGGAAAGACTTTAGCTTTTTCTTATTTTACTTCAAATAAAAGTAGTTATAAAAAGGCTTTTATTATCTCTTTATCTTCAGCTTTTATACATATTTTAACAGCTTTGATTTTAGTTTTTATTTCTGTTTTTATTTTAGAAAGCCTTTTAAGTAATTTTGTAAATGATAGTATAAAAGCTCTTACTCAAATTTCAGCAGTTTTAATAATGCTATTGGCCTTTTATATTCTATTACAAAAGTTAAATAATAAAGGTTGTTCTTGTAGTAGTTGTTCAAATAAAGGTATTTCTTGGAGTATTAAGCCTTCAAATAACCTAAAAGCAAATAATAATATTAGCTTTCAAAAATCAAATAAAAAAAGTGATTTATATTTTATTTTAACAGCAGGTCTTATCCCTTGTCCTGGTACAGTGATTTTATTTATTTATGCTTTTGTACTAAAAACATATTTTGCTGTAATTCTAGCTTCTTTTTCAATTAGTTTAGGTATGGGCTTGGTAATTTTTGCAAGTTCTTTTTTGGGAGTGAGTTTACATAAACTAAGTGATAAATCCCATAAACTAACAAATCTTTTAGAATTAATCTCTCCTATAATTATGTTTATTTTAGGACTTTTATTACTATTTTCTGCAAAATAGATTAGAAGAAAATCTTCTTCTAATCTATATAAAACCAATAAAAAAGTTTATATATTTTAAATATTTAAAAATCTATAAAGTAAATCTTTATCTTTTTTTTAATAATATTAAAAATTATTTATATATAATTGGAGTTTAAATTGATTAAAAAAGAAAATATTGCTAATGTAAAAAAAAAGAATTTAAATGAAATAAAAAGTAAAATTCATAGTTTAAATCTTTGTTTAAAAGAGTTAGTAAAAGATATTAAAACTTGTGAAGAAGATTTAAAAAATATTGATACTAAAGAATTGAAGAATATACTATTTTATAAATCAAAACGACAATTGCAAAAAGAATATATTAAAAAATGTTTGGAAGAAAAACTAATAAAAAATAAAGAAATAAAAGAAAAGAGAGTAAATTTTAATGATATATTTTTATTTACTTCCCTTCTTTTACCTATTTTGATATTTTTAATATTATTTTTAAGTTGAAAAATATTTTTCAACTCTTTTAAACTCATTTATAATCTCATCTAAGTTCTCAATTCCAACAGAGATTCTAAGTAGGTCTATTGGTAAACCAATTTGTTTTAGAAATTCTCTTCCTTTTGTTGTTTGAATATAATCATAATGAGCTAAATATACATAAGGCATAAGTAGTGTAAATTCTGTACCTAAACTAGGACCTTTTGCAAAATTTAAATTATCATATATAGTTTTAAAATCTTTATTAAAAGTAACAGAAATAAGCCCTGAATATGACTCCTCATCTATCATAGCTACTTTATAATTTTTTTCATTTTCACTGCTTAAGCAGTAGTAAATTTTATCAATATAAGAACAAGTTTTAAAAAACTCTACAAGTTTTTTAGTATTTGCACTTATTTTTTTTACTCTACTTTTATAGTCTTTAATCTCATAAGCTAGTCTTTGAATATCTTTTATATAAACCATTTCTAGGTGCTTAAAAAACTCCCCTTGCATATGAGAAATTTTAAAGTTTTCATTTAATATAACTGCTCCCATTAAAACATCAGCATTTCCACAGGCAAATTTTGTAAGTGATTCTACAAAAATATCCCCATAAGGTTTAAGGTTTAAATTATAAGGAGTTGCCAATGTGGCATCTATTACAAGTGGAATATTATATTTATCACATAAGCTTCTAAGTTTTACTAAATCTACACTTTGAAGTAGGGGATTAGTTGGTATTTCAGTAATTATGGCTGAAACATTTAATCCATACTCTTCTAAATAGTTTTCAAGTTTATCCAAATTAGAAATATCCAAAAACTTTTTTGTTCTATTATAGTGATGTTCCACTATATTCATAGTATCAAGATATAACCAACCAAGTTGAACTAAAATAGTTCTATTGTTTTTTTCTTGTATTTTTTTTAGCCCTCTAATCACTGAATAAATAGCATTCATTCCAGAAGGGGCAAGTCCTACATTTGATATAGGTTGATTATAAGCTTGTGCTAAAGTCTTTTTTATAATCTCTAAGGATATTTCTTCTTTTTCTAGTTCTTCTTGATGTTTATGTTTTAAAACTCCTACTTCAAATAGATAGTCTTGAGCAAATCTTGAAGAGAGATTGCAACCCACATGTTGAATAAAAGTAAGAACTTTTTGAAGTTGTGTAGTACCTCTTAAAACTAAAATTACTCCAAACGGTTCTTCAATATCTATTTTATTATGAATAAAATATTTACTACTAACTATTTTTACAGCTTCTTGTGAAGAAAGCAATACTACTTCATAATTATTGCTTACTTTGTACTTTTCTTTTATATAATTTGCTAGTAGTTTTAAATATGGATGAAGTACAAATCTAGGATAAGCACTTTTTATCTTTTCTAAAATTTCAGGAGTTTGTTCTTCATAATCAATAACATCTTGCAAGCTTGGCATACTAACTGAAACTGCATGGATATTATTTATAGGAAGAGTCTCCCCACAAGGAATATGTGTAAAAACCGAATCTTTCATTTTTCTACTTTTGTACTGCTTGTTTTATATCTTCAATTAAATCTTGAACATTTTCTAAACCAATAGAAAATCTAACTGTACTATCACTAATACCAATTGCAGCTAATTCCTCTTTTGAAAAGCTTGCATGAGAGATTTTTGCTGGAATTTCAACTCTTGAATCAGAACTTCCAAAAGAGCATTTTTCACCAAAAATTTTACTATTTTCTATAAACTTTTCAGCAAGTTCAACACTTGTAAAATCTACACAAAATACTCCTGGAATATAGCTCATTTGTTTCTTTGCCAATTCATATTGTGGATGCTCTTTTAATGCAGGGAAAGTTACACTTTTTATATAATCTTGAGTTTTTAAAAATTCTGCAATTTCTAAAGCATTTTTTTCATGTTCTTGCATTCTTATTTTTAAAGTTGGAATACCAAGTGAAATTAAAAATACATCCATTGGATTTTGGCTTCTTCCATGTGCGTTTGCATAGTAATGAATTTGTTCACTTAACTCTTTTGTTTTAGCTACTATTGCACCTGCTACTACACTTCCATGCCCAGAAATATATTTAGTAGTTGAAAATAAAGAAAAATCAGCACCAAATTCAAGTGGTCTTTGAGAAATAAATGTAGCAAGTGAGTTATCAACTGCAAAAAGTGCATTGTATTTATGGCTAAGTGTTGATACTTTTTCTAAATCTATTATTTTAAGACCTGGATTTGTAGGACTTTCACATAAAACCAATTCTATTTTATTGTTTTTTAATATCTCTTCTAATTGTTCAAAATCTAAAAAATTTGCAAAGTGAACTGTAATATTATATTTTTCTTTAAATACTTTTAATAATCTAAATGTTCCCCCATAGCAATCAGCTTCTACTAAGATATGAGAGTTTGCTTTTAAAACTGTTTCAAATAAAAGTGCAATAGTTGCTATTCCTGTATGTGTACATACACATCCAGCTGCACCTTCCACATGTGTAAAAAGGTTTTCTAGCATCTCTCTTGTTGGATTATCACTTCTTGTATAATCGTAAATTTTATCACCATTTTGTTTTTTTAAATCAAAGGTTGCGGTATTATATATTGGAAAGTGTGAAGCACCACTTTTATCTTCAATTGGTGCAAATTTTGCTATATGACTTAAGGCTGTTTCTATATTCTTGTACATTTATTCCCCATCTTTGTTACTTTAATAATCTATAATATTTTACAATAAAAATAATTATATTTCATTATATATTTTAAACTCATTTTTTATTTAAGGTTTTTAATTATTTAAAATCTGTTTTTCTCTATATACTAAATAAGGGTCTTTGTAAACATCTTCTTTATATAGTTTTTCTCCATGTTTTACTATTAAAGCTTTTATATCTGTTTTTTCTATAAAAAACTCTTCATATGTAAACTTTGCTAAACAAAAAGCAGCTTTTACTTTATGATAGGTATTTGTACAGATTATTATGCCTTCCTTTTCTAATAGATTTTTTAATAAACATATAAAATCAATACTTAATAAAGAGGGGTTAAGATTGTGTAAAAAAGCATCTAAAAATATAATATCAAACTTTTTATTTAGGCTTTTAATTGTATGCCTTGCATCTCCTAAAATTAGATTTAATTCGTTTTTTTCATCTTTATAAAAAGAGGTTTTGTAAATAGTATTTAAGATATTTTTTTCATCTTCATTTTCATTTAAATTTGCACTAGCTTTAATAATTTGTCTATTTAAATCCAAAGCAGTGATTTTTAAGAAGTTCTCTTTTTTCTGTTTTATACATAAAAGTGAGTTATATCCCATACCAAAGCCAATATCTAATAACTCAACATCTTTTTTTTCAAGTTTTTGTATTAATTTTGATTGTTTAATAAAAAGTTCTTTTGCTTGAACATATGCTCCACTTTTAGGATGATAATAATCTTTATAAATTTTATCCCAAATTGTTTTGCTTTTATCTTCTAAAGAAAAGATATTTTGTTTTGGTAAAACTAAATTTTGTTTATTGATAAATTCGCCTTGATAATAGTCTCTATATAACATACTTTGAGTTACATATTCTACAAATTGTCCTTTTTGCATATGCCAAAGGGGAGCTATAAGTTCTTCTTTTAAAGTATCAGTTGAAATTCTAATTATTGGTATATGGTTTGGTATATGTCTAATTAGATTTATAAGTTCTTCTGCATATTCATATTCATTTAAAGTTTTAAAAGGCTTTTTAATATATTCTTGATGTAATTGAGTATTTTTTATAATATGTAAATTGTGTATTTTTATACCGTCAATATCCATTTTTACCAGTTGTTTTATACAACTTTCCCAATCTTGTCTTGTTTCATTTGGAAGACCTATTATAATATGTGCAAAAACTTTTAATCCCGCTTTTTTAATATTTTTAATTGCATCAAGACTACATTTACTATCGTGTCCTCTATTTATTCTTTTTAAAGTATTATCATTTAAAGTTTGAATTCCTAAATCAATATATACATCAATTTCTTGATTTAATTCTTCTAAATACTCAAGAGTTTTTTTACTTAAACAATCAGGTCTTGTCCCTATACTAATTGCACTAAAGTTTTCTTTTGATAAAAGTTGAGAATAGGTTTTTTTTTGATTTATTACAGAAGTAAAAGTTCCTGTATATGCTTGAATATATAGCATAAATTTTTTAGCTTTATATCTTTGTTTTGCAAAAGAAATCCCATAAGTTATCTGTTCTTGAATATTTTGTGCATTTAAAGTTTGCACAGCTCTTGCTGCATTTGAGGGACAAAAAGTACAGCCACCTTTCCCTTCTTCATCTCTATTTGGGCAACCTAACTCTAAGTCTATTGGAATAGAGTGTAAAGTTGTACCATATTTTTTACTCATATATGTTTTAAAACTATAATAAGGTAGGTTTTGACTCATAGTTATCCTTTGAAAAAAGGATTATATAAAAATAGTATTGAAATTTTTAAAATTATTTATGAATTAAAAAAAATATATAATAGAAATAATATAAGATAAATTTTGTCTTGTTTTGTTATTTTACAAATAAAAAGAGTTTTTATGAAGTTAGATGAATTAGTATTACAAACAAATTATTTAAATAGTGTAGATGAAGATTTATACCAACTACTTAAACCAACTCCTTTAAATAAAGCTTTTTTAATCTCATACAATAAAAAAATGTGTGATGAAATAGGTCTTGATTATAGTGAGTGTGAAAGTAAAGATTTTGTAGATTTTATTAATGGAAAAAAAGTTTTAAAAGGTTCTATTCCATACTCTATGGTATATGCTGGGCATCAATTTGGCTATTTTGTTCCACAATTAGGAGATGGAAGAGCTATAAATCTTGGAAGCATAAACTCTTGGCATTTGCAAACTAAAGGTTCAGGTTTAACTAAATATTCAAGACAAGGAGATGGAAGAGCAGTTTTAAGGTCTTCTATTAGAGAATATATTATAAGTGAAGCTATGTATGCACTTGATATTCCCACAACAAGAGCTTTAGCTTTAATTGGCTCACAACATGATGTATATAGAAATATGTGGGAAGCAGAAAAAGGTGCAATTGTATTAAGAGTATCTCCTTCTTGGATAAGAATTGGAACTTTTGAATTTTTCGCAAGAACTAAAAATTCTAAAGAAAATTTATTAAATTTAGCAGATTTTGTAATAAAAGAAAATTATGCTCATTTATTAAATGAAGAAAATAAATATCAAAAAATGTTTTATGAACTAGTTGATAAGACAGCAGTTTTATTGGCAAAATGGCAAGTATATGGGTTTATGCATGGGGTTATGAATACAGATAATATGAGTATTGCTGGAGTTACTATTGATTATGGTCCTTTTAGTTTTATGGACTATTTTGAAAAACATTGTATTTGTAATCATACAGATGTGGAGGGAAGATATTCTTATAATAATCAACCTTTTATTGCAAAATGGAATTTAAAAGTATTAGCCTATGCTTTAAAACAAATAGCTAATTTAGATGAAATGTTAGAATATTTAGAAAGCTTTTTTTCTCAGCATGAAAAGGCATATTTGGAGTTAATTTGCGAAAGATTGGGGCTTGATTCAACTTTAAGTGGTGATAGATACCTTGATTTAATATTAAAACTTTTAGATACTTTAGAAAAAACAAAAATTGATTATAATGTGTTTTTTTACTTGCTAACTCAATTAAAAGATTATGAAGATATTAGTTTAATTTTAGATAATTGTATTTATCCTGCTTTTATGAAAGAGTGGTTTAATGAATATAAAAAAGCGATTTTAATAGACCCAAGAAGTTATAATCAAAGAGTTGAAGCTATGAAAAAAGTAAATCCTAAATATATTATTAAAAATTATATGCTTCAAGAGGCAATACAAAAGGCACAAGAAGGAGATTTTACTTTAGTAAATGAGTTATTAAATATTGCTCAAAACCCTTTTGATGAACATCCAGCTTTTGAACGATATTCAAAACCTACACCTATAAATTTAGCAAATATTAGACTTTCTTGTTCTTCGTAGGATTAAAAATTAATCCTACTTTTGTCTAATTCTAATATGACAACTTACACATTCATTAAGTAAAAAGAAGTAAGTATTTGTGTCATTATATATTTAACTAGTGTGTTATAATAAATAATAAATTATTGATATAAATTTAACCACAATTTAGTTATATTTTCAAAAATTAATTTAAGAGGTTATTTTGATAAATAAAAAATATAGAAGATTGCTATTTTCTTTTTTGATGGCACTTTTTATGACATTTATTATGAGTTTTGCTATTACTTTTTTAAATCTAGGATTTATTGATACTTTTATATATATGTGGATTACTGCATTTTACAAAGCATTTTTTATTGCTTTTCCAATTGTATTTTTTGTGGCACCCTTTGTAACTAAACTTGTTGATTTTTTAATAAAAAAAGATTAAAATAATAGTTATTTAAAGAATTTTTATGAATCCAAAGTCACAAAATTTAGAGCCAATAATTTTTGAAAAACTCACAACAAATCCAATTTTTACTCTTGCTTCAAAAATATATCAGATAAATGACATCTTAAAAAAAGAAATTGAAAAAATTTTAAAAAAACATCAATTAACTTTTTATGAATTGGAGATTTTAGTTGTTTTACATGAAAATGAAAATGATTTTTTAAAGCCAAGTGATTTATATAAAAAGTTGCTTTTTTCAACAGGTGGAATTACAAAGCTTATTCAAAGATTGGAAAAAAAGAACTATATAACAAAAGAGATATTTTTAGATGATTTAAGAACAAAGCCTATTAGTATTACTACTAAAGGTGAACAAGTAGTTTTAGAAGTCTTTCCTAAAATATTAAAAATTGAAAAAGATGTTTTTTCTAAATTAAATAAAGAAGAAATTAGTAATATAAGTAATAGTTTGGAAAAGTTGATTACTCTTTCAAAGTAAAAGAATTCTTCTTTTACTTTGAATCAAATGCTATTTTACCTGGCCCTAAAAATAGGATAGCAATACAACTAAATATGTAAAAATAGATAGTTTCTAAAACAGGTGCACCAAACTTATTTAAAAGGAAAATATCATTTGGATGTACTAAATAAATTGCTGTTAGCATTGTGCAAAGTATAGTAAAGGCACTTAATCTTGTCATATATCCAAAGATTAAAAATATAGGGGCTAAAACTTCACCAATATAAACTCCATATGCTAAAATTTCGGGTAAATTTTTTTCAACTAACATATTTTCAACAAAACTAACCCCATGGATAATTTTTGCATAACCATGAAAAAGCATTAAAATAGCTACTGTTAGCCTTAGTATTAGTTTCCCAATATCAGAATCAGTTGTTCTATTCATAATATATACCTTTATAAATCATCAATTTTAAATTATGCACTAGATGAACTTAAAACTTTCTAATAATCATTCTTAAAAACAAGTAATATTCATAATTATTCAGAAAAATTTAATATTTACTAAATAAATATTTATTTTTATTACTATAATTTGTAGACTTACTAAATATTGATACTTCACTATTAATGTAAGGTAGTGTATAAAAAGTAAGTGCCATTCCAAAGGCAATTTTTTAACAAACCTACCATTTTATAGGAGTTGTAGCATTTTTTACTTTATGTTGTAAAAAAGTAAGTGTTCAAAAACAACTATATATTGTTCAATAAGTGTTCAAAAAATTAATCTATCTTTTAAGCTTCGATTATATCAATTATCTTTCGAATATTATGTATGAATATTAAAAAGTGTTTTAAGTTGTAAAATCGTGGTAATGTAATGTAGTAATGTAACTAATGTAACTAGTACATATTTGCTTTTAAAAAGTGTTAAGTGTTACATTATCAAAATATAATAAGTAACTCTATCCACTTTTTAAATGCAAATATTATTTAGATTATATTATTCATAATTGAAAGCGTTTAGATGAAGTGTGTGATCATAACCAGCTGCTAATGAGTTAGCTGCACTAAAAAAATGTTGTTCTAAAGTAGAGTAAGGGTCATCAAAATCATAAACAGCTTTTGAAACACCTAGTCTATTATAGCTTTTTAGTTGACAATCCAGAGTAAAGTCTTGGCCTCTCTTGATTACTTTAATGGTGTAATTGTGAATATATTTTTCAGATATTCTTGGCAATCCACATAGTTGAAGTATATCTTCATACTCAAGGATTTGTGAAATTACATATTCTTCATCTTTGTCTACATGAATAATTAAGTTGCAAATACCGTAGTTTGACATAATGAGTTTCCTAAAATGGTCTTATTTTTGCTCTTACTATACCTATAATAGAAAGTGCATCCATCTCTTCTTGGTTCTCTAACAGTATATCTCCTGAAAATTCATTTTCACTTTTTAATTTAATCCATTTAAAGAAGGGATCTGCTTCATATCTTTTTATATATACTTGTCCATTTATATTTGCAACTACTACATCATTGTTCTGAGCTTCGTTTTTTCTTTCAAGTATTACCATCTCACCATTTTGAATAAATGGTTCCATTGAGTCACCAGTTACTTTTATCATATCAAGGTTTTTAAACTGTTTTAATCCTAATGATTCTAAGAAGCCTTTATCGAATAACATTGGCACTACATTTGAGTGTCCATTTATTGCACCACCTCCAGCAGCTGCATATACATTTGGATAATAGTTAACGGTAATAGCTTCAGTTGATACTTCTTTTACAGATGTATTGTTGAACATTTCTCCATTTCCTGTTAATAACCAATTGATATTTATATTTTCACCATCACATATTTCTGCAAATTTTTCTGTCATAGTTTTTTGTGATGTCATAAAATTGTTTACATTTTGTCTTGATACTGAATATTTTTTTACAATATCAGCATTTTTAATACCAATAAATTCTATCGCGTCACTAAATCGTTTACTTAATTTTGTCATTTAAAGCCCTTAAAATAGGTATTTGAATAATTATGGAAATAAATTATTTACAAAATGCTTGACAAATGTAAATAATTTGTTTATAATTTCGATATGATTTCTTACACATACGAAAGAAATTATATCACAAATTAAAGCAAATTTATAAATATATATTATAAATTCGATGTTCTTTAACATTTCAACCAGTAGCAACGCAAACGATGACTGGCTAAAAATTCTAACTAATGTGAGGTAGGACTGTTGTGTAACATTAGGAGTAAGTGTATTTATATTTGAGTCACTATTTGGTGGTTCAATAGTGAATATAAAGGAGTTGATATGAAAAAATTTAATAAGTTAACTGAGTTGTGTAAAAGTAGATGTTTTAATCTTAGTTTAACTTGGCAAAAAATGACAGATTGGTCTGTTGAGATTTATGTAGGTTACAGTAGTGGAAGTTATGAAAAAAAGTTTTATACTGATGGACATTCAAAGAAAAAAGATGCAATAAAAGAAGCAATAAAATATATGAACGAACTTGATAAAAAAGGAGCTATTACTATAGCTCCTCAGTTTTAGTCTTGTTTTATGTAATAGCCTAAAGGAAACTCTCCTGGACTAATGTTTCTTTTTAAAAACTCATCTGATAAGGCATTGTCATACTCTTGCCAAATACTTGGATGAGTTTTTTCTAAAACTTTTAGAAGAGCTGCTATTTTTGCATCGGTAATGCACTCTTCACTTTTAAGATATTCTTCTGAGCTGTTCATATTTAAGTCCTTTTTGTTGTGTTTTGTTGCGAATTTATCATAGCAAACAAGGGCTTAACTGTGAATATTGATAAGAGATAATAGTTTGTTATAAATGTTTTAAAGTAAGTTAAAGGAAAATAATGAAAAAAAGTTTAAAAGATATGAATTTACGTGAACGATTTGATTCACGTGGTTTTTCTCCCATGGCCTATGCAAAAGCTTTTGGAGTAGATAGAAGTACTTTATATGATGTATTTAAAGGTAATTCAACTGGAACAAAGCAAAGCAATAAAAAAAGTGGTGATGTACGTAAGATTATTGCACAGCTTAAAAAAGATAAGGTTTGGATAGGACCACTTCCATGGGAGAAAAAAGAGGAGCAATAAAATGGAATTTACAAGTAAAAAGTTACAAGACTTATTAGAATTATCTCATGTAGCTTTAGTTAATGCATTGAAAAATATTCCTTGCAAATCTAAAAAAATTGAAAGTTCTACAAGACCTGTCAAACATTATCAGTTTGAGGATTTACCTAAGCGTTATCAAAAGAAGCTTGAGAAACATGGATATAAACTAGAGACAAAAGAAGAGACTATTAATATTGGCTTTACAAGTGTTTATTTGACTGCAAGTAAACACAAAAGAGAAAAGGCAATTTTAAAATGTCAGTTTATTGAAAAGTATTTTAAACGTGATGACAATATGAACCAAGAGCAGTGGTTGAGACATATACTAAGAGTAAGTATTGATTTTGATGTGCTTGGAAAGGTATCAACTAAACAGCTGAATGATTGGATAGCCAAATATAAAGCTGCTAAACAAGCTGGTACAAATGTTGTTGAAGCTTTTATTGATAGACGAGGTGCAAAAGCTGGAGCTGGTGTTAAGAGTTTAAGTGAAGAGATGAAAAAGGTTGCAGAAGCTTACTTTATCAAAGATACATTTATTCAGATAACTGATGTGCATTTGAATATGCTTGATAAGTTTGGTGAAACATTACCATCATATGATGTTTTATTGAATTATTACAAAGAGTGGAAGCGAGATAATCCATTACTTTATGCATTTGCACAATCACCTGATGGTGCAAAGAATAAGTTTAAACCAGCAGTTGGAAATATGAGTGCGAAAGCCAAGCATAAAAACCATTATTGGGAACTTGACTCGACACCTGCAGATATTATATGTGAAGATGGAAAGCGTTATGCTATTATGGCTGCAATGGATGTTTATTCAAGAAGAGTGGTTTTTCATGTAGCTGAAACATCTAACTCTTATAGTATTGCACAGCTTTTAAGAAAAGCCATACTTACACTTGGTATTCCACAAAATGTTATTATTGATAATGGTAAGGATTATACATCAAATCACTTTATGAGTGTTTGTTATAACTTAAAAATTAATCCTATCATTGTACCACCATTTAGTGGAGAGAAAAAGCCACATATTGAGAGAGTTTTTGGAACATTATCAAGACAGCTTTTTATGCAAGTAGCTGGATTTGTAGGAAGTAATGTATCTCAAAGAGAAAAGATACAAGCAAGACAATCTTTTGCACAAAAGGTTAACTCTATTGAGGCATGGAGAGCTTTACAGAGTAAAAAGACACCTGATGAGAGAAAGCAAATAAGAGATGCTTGGAAGATTAAAAAAGAGAACTTAGGTTTAGAGCTGAATGTTTTAAAAACAGCAAACGAACTGCAAGATATGTGTGATAAATGGGTTCATAGAATTTATGAGCGAAAAGTTCATAAAAGTATTGAGATGACACCTGTTGCAAAGTGGCAACAATGTGTGATTCCTGCTGAGAGTATTTCCGATCCAAATATGTTGAATTTATTACTTGGTGAAAGTGTTATTAGAAAAGTAGGAAAAAAGGGAATTAGTTTTGATAAGTGCAATTATGCACATGAGAAACTAATTGAGCATTTAGGAAAAAGTGTTTTTATCTTGGCTCCTGATGATATGGGATATATCTTTGTTCATGATATGAATATGAATTTCATTTGTATAGCTGAAGATTTAGAACATACTGGACAAAGTAGAGCAGTGTCTAAAAAAATTGAGAGTAAATGGAATGCACTTACACGGCATCTTGACAAAATGTTAAAAGAAGCTAAGAACTTAGCTGATGTAACAATTGAAACAAGAATAGAAAATATCAAAGATGAAGTTGATACTTATACAATAACAGTTCCAAAGCAAAGTGAGATGATTGATGCATTGAAAAGAAATGCACTAATTATTGAAACTGAAGATTTGAAAGCTTTAGAAAAATCAAACAAATTTGACTTTAAAAATAAAGATGAAAGTGGAAAGCCAACTAAAGTATTGCCAAGCGGAAGACCACCTTTTAAATCTAAAGTTGAAAGATTTGTTTGGGTTCTTGAACACCAAGACAAAATGAATGATAGAGACAAAGTATTGATGGATAAACATCCTGATTTAGTAGAGATTGCAAAACAACAATTAAAAATATCATAAGGAGATATATATGCAGCATAAATTTATTACAACAGATAATTATATTATGTGCTTAGAAGCACTTAAAGAGTTAAAAGATTTACCAAGAGATATGGAAAAAATGGGCTTATTTTTTGGAAATGCGGGAAGAGGTAAAAGTTTAATTATTGAAAGATTATCAGCAGAACTAGATGCTGCTTTAGTTAGAACTCTTGGTGGATGGACAGCTAAAAGTATGCTTATAGATATATGTTTTGAGTTAGGTTTGGATGATAAAGGATCGACTGCAACTTTACAAAATAGAGTAATTGATGAATTAACTGAGCATCCAAGAATTTTGATAATTGATGAAATAGATACTTTATTTGAAAACAATAAAAGGATTTTACTTGTAATGCTAAGAGATATACATGATGTTGCAAAGACACCTATTGTTTTTACAGGAATGGAACAATGTGAAAAGAAGTTTAAAAAAGATGCACATTATTATGATCGATTTGCAAGAAAAATTAAGATGATTCCTACTACTTTAAATGATATACGAAGATTATGTGATAGTTCAACAATTAAAATTGAAAATGATTTAGTTGAATATTTACATAATAAGTATAGAAATTTTAGACCAATAAAAGTTCTAATTACTGCCCTTGAAAACTATTGTGAACTTAATGATTATGATAGTGTTGATTTAAAAACTTTTAAAGCAAGTGAAGTGGAGAAAATAAATGAACATTGAAAAAATAGAGGTAAAAATTTGGAAGTATATAAGACGAAAAAAGTTTTTTGTATTTTCTGATGCAATGCTTGTTACAGGTGCAACTATTGAGTACTTATTAAATGTATTAGCACAGTATGAATCAAAAGGCTTTATTCGACTTGATAATAATCCTAAAACTATTACAAATAGAATGTATAGTGTATTAAAAAGACTAGATTTAAATATAGGGAATATTACTAAAACTTCAAAAAGTGGAAGTAAATCATTAACTCCTTTTCTTAAAGTTTTTTCATTACTTGATATATCACAAGAAGAGGTTTCTTATACTTTTTTATTTTCAAAGAGTAAGTTATTAGGTAGTACTTTTAAACAGGCAATTAAAAAGCTTGAAAAAATTGAATTATTAATAAAAAAAGAGAAAGAGGGATATGTTCCTAGAAACTATAAAGGTTCTTTTGAAATAAATAAAAATATTTATATTCAAATTAAAAACTTAATAGCAAAAAAAGAGTATCAACAAATAAATTCTTTAATAGAAAAGGGAGTGGTTTTAAAGGTTATAAAACCCAAAAAAGAAGAGTTTGAAAATGATAAATATAAAAGAGCTTCTAAAAAATTTGAATATACATTGAAAAATAAAGGAGAAACAGAAAAAAGTAAGCTAGAAGATACTTATAAAAAATCAAGTGATTATAAAAATAAAATGTCAGTTATAAAAGAAACTGATAAGAACTTGGGACGAGCAGAATTAGTTAAATTAGTAAATGTTTCAAAAGCTACTATTAGTTTAATTATAAGAGAAAAATACCCTAATCCAAAAAAAATGATTGATAATATTTATAGAAAAATTAATAGTACAAAAATTATTGGTGTTGAAGCTAAAACAACAAATTTAAAAGAACTTGCAAAGGAGATTGAAGAACTATGAATACAGGAATAATATTAGTGATAAGTATATTATGCTTTATTGTTGGTTTTATATTAAATGAGGTGCTACGAAGTAGAAAAGAAGATAAAGAAAAAATACCATTCAAGGAGTAATTATATGAATGATACAAAAGTATATACAAGTGAAGATGGAAGTATTGCTATCCAAAGTGAAGGGCAAGAGATAAATGTATCCTATGAAGCTAGTAAGGATATACTAATAAGACTTTGCAGCCTTCATGGATGGAAAATAAAAACTGATTGTAATTTCAGATATGGTTATTTGGGTATTGCAAATAGTAACTTAGAAGATGGATTGATACCTACTAAATAAAATCAAAAAAGAAATTTAAATGTTAAAAATTCATAGAGGGCTTAACTGCCTTAGATAAAGCATTGTCTAAAAAAGCCCTTTATTGAGTTTTACTCACATTTTAAAAGCAAAAAAGAAAGGAAAAAAAATGAATAGAGAAAAGTTTGAAAGAGCAAAAAAAATTGATGATGAGTTAAAAAAGATAAAGAAGTTGTATGAACTACTTTATAAGTATAAAAGCTTTAAAGATAATCACTCTTGTCATGGTGTACAGCTAGTTTCAGCAAGTGAAAATAGAGGTATAGGGTTTGAAGCAGAAGGAAATATTTTTTCAAAAGAAGATATAGACAAAATTGTAAATACAGTTGACCACATTTTAATAGCAAAAAAAGTAAAGCTAGAAAAAGAATTTAAAGAAATTTAAGGAGTAAAAATGGCAGTAATTGTGAATGGGAAATGGCAAGACAAGGAGGGGAACTTTAAACACCCTGATATGGTTAGAGTTGACAAGCAAATAGAAGATGAGCTTGTTGAAGGGTTAGTAGAGTCTGCATTGGTTCTGCACAAACAAATGAAAGATTTTAAAATTAAAGCTTTTGCTGAGTGCTATGCATTTGTTGACTTACTTAGAAAAGAATATGAGATGGAACGAATTACTAGCACTGTAGGAGCTGTAACTTTAAAAAGTTTCAATGGAATAAAAGAGGTGCAAATCCAAGTTGCAAAGTTGATTACTTTTGATCAAAAGCTAACTCTTGCAAAAGAAAAGATAGATGAGTACTTAACTCATAAAACAGAGAACTTAGACTCAGAAATCCAAACACTAATTACAAGAGCTTTTGATGTGAAGAATGGAAAGGTTGATGCAAAGCAGATTATAGGTCTTAAGTCATATAACATCACTCATCCAAAATGGAAAGAAGCAATGAGTATGATTGATGAAGCTACAGAGATTGCAGGAACTAAATCATACATTAGATTTAAGCAAAGAGCAGGACTTAAAATAGATGGTGGAATGGAAACTATTGTTTTAGATTTAGCAGCACTTCCAGTTGAAGAAAGTGAAATTCAAACAGTTAAAAAAGAGCTTGTAAAAGAAAAGCAAGGAGATAATCAATGAAAGTAGCAGTAATAATTGGACATAGTGAAACATCAAAAGGAGCTAGAAATAGCTCTTATGATGTAAGTGAGTTTGATTTTAATCAGAAGTTAGCTCATGATATAGAGCATAATTTTTGGAAGTTAAATCCTGAAGATGAGATTATCGTTGTATATAGAGAAAATGGCTATAAAAATCTTCCACAAGAGATAAATGAATTAAATCCTGATTTGATTGTAAGTTTACATTGTAATGCATTTGATACTGAAGCTTTTGGTTGTGAGATGCTTTATTACTATAAGAGTGAAAAAAGTAAAGAAGTTGCAAGACTTTTTCAAAATCATTTAGTCCAAAGATTAGACAATAGAGATAGAGGTATTAAATCAAGAACAGTAGAAGATAGAGGAGGATATTTACTTAGATATACAAAAGCTCCTTGCATTATATGTGAACCTTTTTTTATAGATAATGATGATGATTTTTTAAGAGCAGACGAGTGCTTCTTAAATGGTGATTTAACTAGATGGTTTTGTGAAGCAATTGACTTGAGTTTGAAGTATTTAAAAGGTCATAGAATGATAACTATTAACTTTAATGTAAGGAAAGAAAATGAGTAAAAAAATAGAAGTGACAGTTACTTATATAGATGTTGTAGATATAAAAATTGTTTTTGATGATACTCCAGAAACGCAAAAAAAATGTCATGAAATTAATAACTTTTGGGGTGGTAGTAAAAATAGATTAGAGGATGTTGATAATTGTATTTATAAGTGTGTATCAAGATTAATAGGAAATGAAATTATTAGGTTACATATGAAGAGTTCATTTTATTGTGGTGTGAATGCAGCAATAAAAGCTTTTAATGAAGGAATTGAAGGTTTTCCATCAATTGATGGACAATATGGAATTAAGCTTGAATATTGTGATGATTTTGAGCTTAGTGATTTAGATGTTGATTTTAGTGTTAAAGAAAAATAGTTTTCAAGAAATGGAGTTTTAGCATTATTTGAAGATTTAAATCAACACTCAAAAGAGGACAATGTTGATATATATAATCAAACATTGGAACAAATTAAAAAAGGCATAGACCAAATGGAGTACTTATAAAATGACAGTTAAAGAGTTAAAAGAGTTACTAAAAAATGCAAAAGATGAAGATATTGTAAGAGTAAGAGAAACTGATGATAAATGGGAACATCCTGTTACTGAAGTACAGGAAGAGATAGGAGATTTTATCCTTGTTTATGAGGATAATGAATAATAGTAATTTTTGAGAGCTTACTTTTTGAAGTAGGCTCTATTGAGATTATATAAAGGAGAAAATATGGATTTTGATGATCAACTTCAAATATTAAATGGAATAATTGAAGAATGCCAAATGACTATAAAAAAAAATAAAGAAGTTATTGAAAAAGCAAATAATGTTATAAAAAAAATCCAATCAAAATGTAAACATGACTATGAAATCATTGGTTCTTATTCTGTAATAGTTGTAGAGTGTAAAAAATGTGGCTTTATAGGAGGTGCTTAATGTTTACTCCAAATACAGGAAATGATAAGTTAGATAGAGCTTACAATAATTTAAGTATGCATATTAGTGCTTATAATAACTTTGAAGAGTTTTATAACTACTTTCAAAGGATAGTAAAAACAGATGATAAAGATGTATTAAATAAGTGGCTATTAAAAGTTTTATTTGTGCAGATGAAATATAACAAGCATCCATTTGATGAGTTGACAGAACTGGTCAACAATGAGAATGCAGCCAAGTTAAAAGATTGGCTTGATAATGAATTAAAGAAAGTGAGGCAAACAAAATGATTGATTTCTTAGATGGCATTGCTCTAACTTCTGACAGATTGTATAGAGAAACAGAGTTTTTAATACCTGATTTTCTACCCAAAAGAATGATTACAATGTATTATGCAGATGGTGGTAATGCTAAGACATGGTTAAGTTATGGAGTCGCTGCATATATTTGTCAACACAACTTGGCAAAGAGAGTTTACTATATCGACTTAGATAATCCACTTGATACTCTTAAAGATAGAGGTGTATCAGAATTACTTATGAATAGATTTGCAAATTTTAAATATATCCATAGAAGTGATTTAGAAGAGTCACCTATTGAATTACTTGAAAAATTAGCTCATAAAGATAACTCAAAACATCATGCTTATGAAGATATGGTTTTAATCATTGATAGCTGGAGAAATGTAACTAATATTAAGAACGATGAAAAAGCTATGTATATGATGAACTTACTTATGGATATAAGGGAAGCTGGTATGACTGTTGTAGGTATTGCACACTCAAATAAAGATGGTAAGAACTATGAAGGAAGTAACAATATCAAGAACTCACTTGATGTTATGTTTAAACAAACACTTCTTAAATCTGTAATGGGTGAGTATATTGTTGTAAACTTAGACCCTAAAAAAGAGAGGTCTGGAGTAAGAGCGTGTGATTGGAAAATCAATACTAATACTTTAGAGATGACCAAAGCTGATGCAGTGACTTCAAGAATGGATTCACAAGAGACGGAGTTTGTAAATAATGTAAAAGCACTGTTGGCTAAGCATCCAAAAGGTTTAAATAAAACAGATGTTTTAGAGGGTATTGGAACACGTAAAGATAATAAGACTGCTATTAACTTACTTAAGAAGTTTGAGGGTGAGTTTTACAAGATGGAACAAGATGGTAAGAAGCATATTTATTCTTTACTATAAAAACAAACAACATAAACAACAACTACAACATACCGTAAAATCGCTATGTTGTAGTTGTTGTAATAGTTGTAAAACAAAGGGAAGTAATGACTGGGAAACAACAACAATATAAAAAGTCACTCATTCAAAAGATACAAATCAATAAAAAGAATGTGTTTCCAGACGATGAGTCAAGGCGAGATTTTATGAAAAGTAGATTTAATTGTGTTAGTACAAAACACATGAGTATTGACCAGCTAAATCAAATGCTTAACTTTTGCCTTAGAAAAGTAAGTGATATACCTTTGGTAGCTCCTATCACATCAGCACAAAAACAGAAGATTAAAACTACTTGGGAAGATAAAGCTAAGAAGAAAAGTACAAGTGCTATGAATGCATTTATTGAAAGAATCACTCAAAGAAGTAGTATTGAAGTTCTTACTAAGGCTGAGGCTACAAAGGTAATTATTGCTATTGATAAAATGCAATAGGAGGGATTATGTGGTGTCCTAAGTGTTGTGGTAAGACAAAGGTTGTAGGAACTACGACTGGAACACAAAATGAGAGGTTTAGAACTTGTTTAGTGTGTAACTATTCATTTTCTACAATTGAAGCAATAAAGTTTGATGATTACTGGAGAGATTATGCAAAAGAAACTTTTGAAAGCCCTTTTGAAAGCCAAGAGCCAAGAGCAAAAGAAAATAAGTGAGATAATAGATGAGTTTGTAAAGACTCAATCTATTAATGCTAAAGAGCAGCTGGAAGAGTTCTTGTCTGATATGGTAGTTTATATTAATAGAAACTATAGCAATACAGACAAAGATGCACTTCTTACAATAGTAGGAGGTAAGTTAAAAGACCTAAACATATCTTTTGATACAAAAGGGCTAGATGATATTTATAAGAAACTATCTGTTGTAAATGGTCCTAGTACAAAATTTGAGTTTGACGAGATAGATTTAAAAGCAATAAAGGTTATGAGAGATAGTTTTTATTGGTCAGCAGATAAATATAATATTGAAACACAAAACATTCTAAAAGATACTATATCAGATACTTTTAAAGGTGAGATTACTAGAGCAGAAGTTAGCTCTGTTTTAAAAGAGAAATTTGATGGTGTTATAAATAAAAGTGAATCATATTTTGAATTAGTAGCTGATAGTAATATATCACAAGCACAAGCAATAAGTAGAGTTAATCAAGGCTTGAAATATGGTGTTAAGCATTTTAAAGTAAGTGCAAAGATAGACAATAAAACAAGTGATTTTTGTAGATGGTTAAATGGAAAGATAATAACAGCTAATCATCTAAAAACACAAATAGATAAACTTTTGTCTTCAAGTAGTATAGATGATAAAAAACAAGCTGCTCCTTGGCAAAATAAACCAATTTATGGAAAGCTCCCTCCTAATGTTGGATTAGCTCCCTATCATGGACATTGTAGAACTGAAAACCTTCCTGTATGGATAAATGAAGATGATAGGCTAGATACTAAAACAGGAAAGCTGTATAAGGTTAAGAGTACAAAAAATGATAAGAAGTATAAGTTAAGGCATATTGATAAAACTGGAATTGAAACAAAGGTTAAACCTCATATCTATGAAAAGATAGTTGGTGGTAAACATGGCTTAACAGAGAAGCAGTTAGTTGGTGCTTTGAATGACATAAAATATAAGTCTCCTCACAAAGTAAGTGGAGTACATCCTAATGAGCATGTAAAAGCAGTAGCTTTAACAAATAGTGGTTATACTTTGATTTATGAATCTGATGAACTTATAAGTTGTTTTGTTCCCACAAGGAATGCAAACAAGTATTTTAATGATAATGCAATAGAAAATAAAATAATAAATATAGATACTGGGCAAACTATGCAAAGGGTAAAAAAATGGTACGAACATTTAATATAGAAATAAATAAAAGTTATGGCTGGGAAATCGATATAACTGATTTTAAAGGAAGTTATGAAGATTATCAAGATGTAGCAGATGCACCATCTTCTATAGGAATATGTAAAGAAGAAAATGGAAAGTTAATAGCTTTGTATGATCCTTTTGTACCTAAAGATGAAGCTATAAAAGATGCTAATGAAATAGAGATATTTACAGAAGAATGCAAGTTCGTTCACAAAGATAATAGCTTTAAAGGTTCTTTTGTTGATGCTTTAATATATATTCAAAATTGGTATAAAGAGGAGTTTGCAGATGAATGATATGAAAGCTGTTAAAAACTTACTTTATAGAATAGGTGCTGAAGCAGTAAATGAAGTAAAAGAGTTAGCACCTATTGGTAAAGGTGATGGAAAATCTTATCGAGGTGGAAACCTTAAAAAAGATATTCAAGTATTTGATGACAATATAGATAATTTAGAAGTATCCATAGGAAACTCAAAACTAGCTCCCTATGCTAAGTTTGTTCATTGTGGTACAAAACCACATAAGATTCAAGCTAAAAATAAAAGAGCTTTAAAAACTCCTTTTGGAGTTAGAAAAAGTGTAAAACACCCAGGAACAAAAGCACAACCTTACTTAGAAGATGGGCTTAAAAAATATATGTCAAGTGGTGGACTTGATAGAGCCTTGAATGACACAGCTCATGAAATAAAAGATGAGTTTATTGATGCTTTAAAAAAGTCTTTAAAAAATGCCACTATAAAATAATAGCTCCACCTTTACTCTCTCCACTCTCTCCTCTGTCTAAGAAGTCTAACTTCTTAGCAGCTAATGCTAAAGACCAGAATCTATCTGCGTGTCCATTTTTATTTTCATTTGAATAATAGATCATCTTTTGTGCTCCAGCTTTCTTTTTAATACTATGTATATCAGCAATAAGATATGGATCATTTGGAATAACTATCATCTTATCTTCAAACATCTTTTTTAAGTTTAAAGCCATAAATTCTTTAGAACTTGCAGTAAATGATATACCTTCTACTCTACTTGGATATTTTCTTTCCATACCCTCTGCTAAATCCATACCAATACCAGTTTTATCTATTCTCATATTAGCTTTAAGATATAAGTTTAAATGTTCTCTTAATACAGTCTTTTGAGCTTCAAAAGAAGCATTTTTAAACATATCTTGAATAGCAAGAACATATTTCCCTTCTAGTTTATCAAGAGCTGATAAGACAGATAAGTGTTTTACTCTACCTACATCATAACCAGACCATAATACGTTTTGGTAAGGTGGTGTGTAATACATATAATCTTTAACACAAGACTTAATAAGTTTGATTGGGAATAAACTACTATCATCATCTGCAAATACACACTCATACATCATAGCCCAAGAATCTGCATCAAATAAATCTTTTAATACAGCTACATCAACATCAAGACCATCTTTTACAGCATCGTAGATTGTTGTATGATGTCTTGAGAACATATAATATTTTTCTGTGTCAACACAAAGCTTATGGAATAAACTATCTTGCTCAAACGGAGTTGATAAAATAGTAATTCTTGCTTTTGTTTCTCCAGCTTTAACTGATGTAATAGATGGAATAAATGCTTCCCATATTCTTTTAGGATTTAAATACCATGCGAACTCATCCATCCAAACAGAACCAGAGAACCCTTGAATAGTTCTAAAGTTATTAGCAAAGATATAAATAGTAGCTCCACTTGGAACTTTTATTTCACTTTTAGAACCATCAAGTAATATACCGAGCTTCTCTGCATGTTTGTGTATTTCTTCATACCATTTTAAAGCTTGAGTTTCTGAAGCTGAAAGGATAAGCTGATCCATACCAGACATCGCATCTACTAAACACTCTCCAGAACATCCATAAGTTGCACCAATTTGTCTTGACTTTAGCCATACTCTAAATCTACTGTTATCCTCAATGAACTTTCTTTGATACTCATATAGTCCATAATCTGGATGTAGCATTTTGTCTCTAAATACTTTTACATCTTCAGAATAGATAATCTCCTGATTAGCTTTTTTCTTTCTATCAATCTTCTTAGATTGCTTTTCTAATCTCTCAAGAGATTTTGTAAGCATTGCAAGTTTTCTTGAGTTAGCTTCTGTTGGTGCTCTTTTTGAGATAGTCTCAATTTGCTTTTTAATATTCTCAATAGAGCTATCATTTGTCTGTTTATCTTTAGACTTTTTAATCCAGTTGTTAAGTGTTCCTCTGTTGATATTTAAATCTCGTGATACTTCTATGATAGGAACACCAGCTTTGATAAGATTTAATGCTTTTTCTTTATCTTCTTTAGAATACGCCATATTTTGATTTTATTCCTTTTTCGAGTATTTATATGAATAAATCGTTTCTTTGATTTTTAAACGGGTTTTAAACGCTTTTAAACACACATTTACTTATTTGTTAAAACCTAAAATCTCTTTAGCTTCAAGAGTTGTCAAAATTTGTCTATCAACTAAGTTTGAAACCAAGTCACTATCATCTTTAAAATTTGTTACATCTATAAGCTCTGGCTCATGTGTAATTCCAATGTGAGCAAATGAATCTTTAATAACTTTTGTTTTAGGTTTGATAGTTACTTCATTAAATGCATGAAGTTGATCTATTAACTCTCTTCCTCCACCTAATCCACCAGCACTCATAACACCTACTAATCTTGGAGGTACTCCATGAGCTGCAATAATCTCATCTCTTGTTACATTTTTAAGCTTCTCAAAACTCATATCTTCTACACCACTTAATTTCTCAAGTCTTACTTTTGCTGGGTTTGCTCCATCTGATGTTTTACCAGTATGTAGAACTAAACTCTTATGAGCATTACTGTAGCCTTTGAAGTTAGAGCCAAAGAACTGTTTAAAAGAGTTTACTTGCTCTTGATTTGGTGAGCTGTTCTCAAATACAATACCGAAGCCCGGTCTAGCTCCATTTTTAAAAAATGAGCTGTTATATTGGTCTGCTTGTTTTGTGGTGTTGATTTGTTCTAGTGTTGTAAGATAATCTGGCTCTCCATAATATTTAGATGATGGGGAGTGATATTTAAAATGAAAACCATCTAATTTAACTGGCTCTTCATTATTCTCTGGAATTTGATATATCTCTTTGTTCTTATTAACTCTACCTTGAAAGCCTAAGACATGATATAAGTAAAAATCACTTTTAGTTCCAGCTTGTTCTAAAAAAGCATTTCCATATATTTCCATATCCATAGTAAGAGCATATAAGAAATAGTTTGCAATCTCATTATCTGGAATAAACTTCTCTAAGTCACTATTAGTATATTGAGATAGTAGTGCTGCTTTTAATCTAATACTTCTTTGATGATATACATTGAAGTAATAAAACTTTAATAATAAATCAAAGTTTATATGTGGATCAATAGTTCCATTTGAATTTTGACTATCTTTCCCAACTGTTTGCCTAGATTCTTTTGCACCTTTTAAAATTAAATCACTCATTAAAACCCTTTTTTCTTACAACTATTACAACATAAACAAAATAGCCTATCTATAGGCTTTCTATGTTGTCGTATCAATAACCAGCCATATTAATATAAAAAAAAATATAAATCATTCCAGATGTATGTATATGGAGTGTTTTTCATTTTGAAAGCTATTAAAATTGCTGCATCGAAACTTTAATCAGTTACCAAATCCAAAAAAGGAGATAGAGTGCCAAAGTTATCAAATATTGCTATTACTCATATTTCACTTGTAAAAGCTGGAGCAAACAAGAAGTCGATTATTTATAAATCTTCTGATGGTGAGCCACCTTATGCAAGAAATATTGAGATTAAGAAAAGTGATGATGAGCAAGGGATTATTTATGGGATTGTATATGCACCAAATGAAGTTGATACAGACGGTGATTATACAGATGTAGATGAAATTTTAAAAGCTTCATATGCATTTATGAAATCAAGGTTTACAAATAATGTTGATAAAGACCATTCATTTGAAGTTGAGAAAGCTTTTGTAGCAGAGAGTTGGATTGTAAAAGAGAATGACTCTATTTTCCCAGATGAGCCAGTAGGTTCTTGGGCTGTTGGAATCAAGCTTGAAGATGAAGAGTTAAAAAAAGGTGTAAAAGATGGAGATATTGCTGGTATCTCTATGGCTGGAACTGCAACTAAAACAGAGGAAGAAAATCCAACTGTAAAAAAAGCAGATGAGAAAAGCTTTTCTTTAAATGATGTTTTAACAATGTTTAAAAAAATGTTCTCTTCTACATCTTTTGAAGTTAGAGGCCATCATTACAACGATAATGTTGATAAATCTCAAAAACAACAAGGAGAAAATAACGAAATGCAAAAAGAAGATTTTGAAGATGCTTTAAATAAAGCAATGGAACCAATGACTAAGACTATCAAAGATTTAAAGTCTAAGGTTGAATCTTTAGAAAAGAGTGACAAAGAGACAAAAGAAGCTCTTAAAAAGAGTAGACAAAATGGTGATGTAGAAATCAAAAAAGAAGAAAAAGAAGATCCATCGAAAGGAATTTTATAATGGAAGAAAATGCATTAAGTGAAATTTTAAAGACAGGTGGATTAACACCTCAAGAAGCCACTTTAAATGGAGAACTAACTCCAAAGCAGGGTAGAGTTTTTGTAAGCACTATTGTTGCATCTGATGCTTTACTTGGAAAAGTTACTACTGATATTACAGGAAAACTTACTAAAGAGAGAAGTGGTTTAGATGTTGCAAAAGGAATGCTAACAAGACACGTGTCTGGTGAAACTCCTCCAGATGAGAATATGAAAAAGCTTGGAAAGATTGGTTGTACTCTTGATATGACTAAAGGTGTTGAGTTAAATGCAAAAATTAACGATGATACTTTAGAAGATGCAAAAGATAATCCAAACTTTGACAAAGAGCAATTTAATGCATTTGGTCAAATTTTCTCAAATGACTTACTATATTTAGGAGTTGTTGGAAAAGCTGATAATCCAGCAGTAGATGCTCCTTTTGATGAACTTGCAAAAGGTTGGATTACTGTAGCAAAAGAGAGTGATACAACTAATAAACCAACATCTTCAAATGAATCTATTCTTTATAGATTAAAGCATTTAGTTAAAAATGCTCATGATGATGTTAAAGGTTCTGCTGCAATTTTAATGAGTGCAAGTGACTATATGGATTATCAGTTTGAAATTGCTGAGAAGTTTAAAAGTCTTGCAACGCTATTAAAAGCAAAAGAAAAAGAGTTTATGGGGTTTGAAATTGAGACTAGACCAGATGTTCCAAATGGTACTTATCTTTTAACACCTCTTAAAAACATGGTCTTTGGTATATCATCAAAAGTTAAGAGAAAAAGATGGTACGACAATGAAAAAGATTGTCTTAGATATAAGTTTGTAGTTTATCCAGACTATGAGTTTGATATTCATAAGTATGTAACTTACATGACAATTGTTTCTTTAACTGTTACTTCTTATGAAGTATCTGTTGCAGTTGGTGCATCGAGTCAAAGAACTGTATCAAGTGCAGCTGGAAATGGACTTGCTGGTGTTACTGCAATCTCTAGAGATGAAACAGTTGCAACTGCTACTTATGATAGCTCAAATGGAAAAATTACTGTAACTGGTGTAGCTGAAGGGTCAACAACTGTTGTAGTTGATGATGGTACTTCGTACAAAGAAATTAAAGTAACAGTAACAGCAGCTTAAGAAGTAGAAAATGGAAGCAGTTAATATTGAAGATTTAAAGGGATTATTCCCTTTAAGTTTAGAAGCTAAAGCAATTACTCCTCACTTAAATAGAGCAATTTGGGATTATAACCATGTTGAGTTCGAAGATGAGATTCAACAGGTAGAAGTTATTGGATCAAAAGCTTTTTATTATCTTGCTCCATTACTTTGGGTTGATATGCAAGATAGAGTTAATGAGTATGAGGAGTCACTAGAGACATTCAAGGATGTTAAGACTTTTCAATCTTATTGGTTAGATCGTTCAAACTCTGCTTTGAATAAAACTAATAATGATGAAACGGACGAGGTATCGTATTTATGCATTTAAATGAAACTGAAGCAAAAACAGCAATTGAAACTCTAATAAAAGAACATGCTGGAACTGACTTTGAAGTAGTAATTTTAAGAAGAAAGCCTAAAGACCTAATTTCTAAATACGTGTTTTTTGGTTTAAAAGTTGCTTCTAAAAATAGTGAAGTTTTTTTTAATGATTTAATGATAGCTACTGCTAGTACCGATTCATTGGAAGTTATTGAAAGTGAAATTGTAGAAGAGAACAAAAAGATAAAAGACATCTTTTTGATTAGAGCTGAAGTAGAAGTTGTAAAAATTGAAGAACAAGACAAAAAGGTATTGTAATGGAAAAGTTACCTTTTTATGCCCCAAAACAATGGTGGGAAAATAGAGACAAAGCAATTAAAGAAGATTGTAATGGCTGTGGAAGTGAACTTGATCTAAGTGGAAAGCTAGTGCCTAATACTCTATATGGTTTAGATATTAGCAAAGAGTGTTGTTGCCCGCATGATTGGGGTTATAAGTATGGAAAAACATGGTTGGACAAAATGTTTACTGATGTGATGTTTTTATACAACATGACAGCAAAGATTATTAATACTGGTGGATGGCTAGTTATTCCAAGGCTTTTAAGAGCTACGAAGTATTTTATTGCTGTTGTAAAGTATGGTGATAAATCTTTTGCTGATGGTAAAGAGTTTATTTCAAGGGAAAAAGAAATTACTTTTAAAGGAGAATTTCGATGAAAAGATTATTAATCTTATTTGCTGGTTTATTGGCTATTGGTTTGTTTGCTGGATGTGAGAGTATTAAAAACCTTACTCCTGAACAAAAACAAAAGATTGTTGAAACTGGATACAAAGTGGGTAAAAAAGGTGTGCAAACTTTTGTCTCTGAAGAAAAAAGAGAGAAGTATCATACTAAAGAATTTGATAATGCAGTGACAACTGGCTATGACATCTATAAAGATGTAAAGAATAAAGAAAAAAAGTAAATTGTTCTATAAGTGTACGAAACAAGATGTTTTCATGCACTTATAGGTTTTAGGAGTTTTTATGGGTGAAATAAGTAGTTTATGGGGTATTGCTTGGGGTGTTGGAACTATCATCGCAATAATTGCAATTACAGTTTATATGACTCGAAGAAACACCTCTGTTATTGACTCTTTAAAACAGAATGAAATTGCAGAATTGTATAACATAGTTAATAGAAAAATGGATGAAGATAAAGCTCGTAATACTTTTGTAACTAAAGAAGTAAATACAGAGCAAATGAAACATATTGATACTTCTATTAGTGAGATAAAAGAGTATCAAAAAGAGATATTAGGATATTTAAGAAAATGATTTCCTTGTCAGAACTAAAAAGGCGATTAGAAAATATTGTTCAAATTGGTAGTGTACATGAAGCTAAGATTATAGAGGGACATCATTTAGCCAGAGTTGTTTTAGATGACGATGGAATTAATAAAAGAGTAAGTCCATTCTTACCTATTAAGAGTTTAGCTAATTCTTTTGGAAAAGCTTTCTTTCCAGTTCGTTCAGGAGAACAGGTCATAGTAATAAGTCCATTTGGCAATATTAATGGTGGATTTATTATTAGATCTATTTTTCATAATAAGTGTAAGGTTCCAACTGGAGCTAATGAGCACACAACAGTGATTGAGTTTGAAGATGGAACTAAAATGTTTTATGATTCAAAGGCTTCAAAATTAGAAGTAGATGCAGTAAAAACTATTAATATTTATTGTGTTGATGTAAATGTAGAAGCTTCAAAACAAGCTTATGTAAAAGCACCTAATACGATTATTGAAAGTAAAACTTTAGTTAAAGGTACTTTAACTGTTGAGGGATTAACTTCTTTGCTTGGAGGAATGAAAGTAATTCCATCTGAAGGAGTAACAATTGGTGCAGAGTTTGATTGTGATATTAAAACTACAAAAAATATTAGTGCAGATGGAGAGATAAGTGATAAAAAGGGTTCACTTACAAACCATACAAATAATGGATACTTAAGGGATTAAATGAAAACAGTAAAAGTTATTTCAAGTATTACAACATCTGTTTTTTGTGTATCTATGCAAAAGAGTTTTACTCGAATGACTACAACTCCATTAAAGAGTAGAACTTTAAGGCCTAATTTTGGAAGTAGAATGCATGAACTTATTGATAAGGTTATGGATGAGAGGTGGAAATTGTTATTTAAAAAATACTTATTTGAGTGTTTTTTTGATGAAAATAATGAGCCATGGGATAAAAGGTTTAAAGTAAGAAGTGTTGATATAGTGAGTATTGACATATTAACTGGAAGTGTTAGAGCACGTATTAATTTTGAAGGTTTTGAAATTGAAACTCAAATGGGAGGATTTTGATGAGCAGTTTAAAAGAGAAGATTAATAAATTACCTAATCTTAAAATTTTTGTGGAACAAAGTGCAGAATTAATCTTAAGTGAACTTAAAGAGGAGTTCTCAATCAGACATCCTGAAGTGAACTTGATTGAATCTGATTCTATTTTAATGCAGCTTGAAAATATTGCATATAGAAAGGCTTTTCATAATGTGGCTTTAAATAATAAGATTAAGCTTATGCTCCCTCACTATTGTCAAGATGAGGATTTAGACAATTTTATTTTTGGTTTTTATGGAGGTGAGCTAAGACACCTTGGTGAAGAACCAATATGTAATTACGAGTTTAAATTAGATGAAGCATTGAGCAATAATATAACAGTTCCTAAAGGATTTATTCTAGGAGACAAAGGAACCGTACAATCATATTTAATGGAAAATGTTGTAATTGTAGCTGGTGAGATAAGTGCTCAAGGAAAAGTAAAACTTGATATGAAAACTAAGGATAGTGATATTAAAACAGAAACACCTATTTCTACTTTCCCTCATGTGATTACTGTTAAGGCTCTTGGTAAGTTTACAGGTGGAAGTAATCCTGAAACTGATGAAGAGTTTTTTGAAAGGGCTATTTTAAGTTTAAATAAATACTCAACTGCTGGAGGGAAAAAAGCGTATGAGTATTTTTGTAAGTTAGCTGATGAGAGAGTATTTGATGTGAAAGTTATTTCTCCTTCTCCATTACTTATAGATTTATATATTTTAAGCTCTGATGAGAATGTAATTGATGATGTAATTACAAATGTTGAAGCTGTACAAGGTAATGATAGAGTGCAAGCTTTTTGTGATGTAGTAACAGTAAAAAAAGCTATTAAAAAAGAGGTAATATTAACTCCCACAGTACACTTACTTGATCTATTACAAACTAATCAAGTAAATGAAGATATTCAAGAGAATTTTAATAGCAAATTTAAAATAGGTCAAACATTACCTTACTCAAAAGCTATTAAAGCTTTAGAAGTAGCAAATGTATATGAAGTAGAGCTTGAGAATATTGACTTAAGTGTACACTCAAATGAATACCTGAGCATTACAGTTAATCCAACTTTTGTGGAGGCATCTTATGAATGATTTTAAATCAATCTTACCTTCGAATGAAAATTTGATTGAAAGAACCATTGAAGAGTTAGGTGCAAGAATATTTAACTTTGAAGAACTTGATTATATTACACTTGATCCAATGAAGTGTGATGCATCACTACTCCCTCATTTAGCTTTTGATTTAGATGTAAGTATTTTAGGACTAGATGAAGATGAGGCTAGGGTATATTTAGTGAATGCTAGAGAAATTAAAAGACTTACGGGGAGTGTATGGGCTGTTAATAAAGCTGCATTTTCTGTTTTTGGAGAAAATATTAAGGTTCAACCATGGAACAAAGTTGGAACAGTTCCTGGTACTTTTAAAATTGAAGTAGATGTTACACCTCAAAAGAGTGTAACAGATGAAAACCTAAATAAAACAATTAGATTAATTGATACAGCTAAACCTGAGAGTAGACACTTATCAGGAATAACTATAAATATGAAAAATAATGGTGCATATAAAACAAATGCAGTTACTACATCAAGTGAGGTTGGTTATGTATTTCCAAAAACAATTGAAGATATAGAAACAAGTATAAATCATAAAAGTGCAATTAGTGTTTATATGATAGAAAAAATAGTAATAAAACCCTAGGAGTTTAGAAATATGGAATATTTTACATTATTAACAAAAAAAGGAAAAGAAAAGATAGCTGCTGCAACTGTAGCAAATTCAACAATAGCATTAACTCATATAGCACTTGGAGATGGGAATGGAACAGTTCCTATGCCAGATGCATCTAAAACAGCTTTAGCAAATGAAAAGTTTAGAGCACCTCTTAATGATTTAAGAGTAGATGAAAAAAATTCAAGTTGGTTTATTGCAGAAGGATATATCCCTTCAAATCAAGGTAATTTTTGGGTTAGAGAAGTTGGAGTATTTGATACGGATGGAGATTTAATAGCTATTGGAAATTACCCAGAAACTTTTAAGCCAATAATAACAGCTGGAGTTGCAAAAGATTTATATATAAAAGTAATCTTTGAAGTCTCTAGCTCTGATACAGTTACTTTACAAGTAGATCCATCTATTGTAATGGCTAGTCAAGAGTATGTAAATTCTAGGCTTATTAAAAAAGCAGATATTAGTTATGTTGATGCAAAACCTACTGGCTTCAAGAATTTTATTATAAATGGAGGGTTTGATATTTGGGATAAAGGTCTTTCTTTTCAAACTTCAAATAAATATACAGCAAATAGAGCACATACTCTTGTAGGTATTGTAGAAGCTGTTCCTTCTGAAATAAATAGAACGTATGATTATCAAGTAACTTTAAATGATGGAGTATCAGGAAATGGAATTTATGCACAAGCAATTTTAAAAGAAGATATACAGCACTTACAGAATAAACAGATTACTTTTTCTATGAAGAGAAAAGGTTTAATAGGTTCTTTTGATGTGTATTTTATTTGGAGAGATAGTTTATTAGCTGAAATAAATCAAGTTGCTAAATCTATTACTTTTATAAAAACAAATACTGATTGGGAAAAATTTGAAGGAACCTTGACATTACCTGAAGCAAATCCAACAAATAAATATTTAGTTGTAATTATAACTGCAGGTGCAGATTTTAATTCGACTTTTAGATTAAATGAACTTCAACTTGAAGAGGGTGAAAAAGCTACTAATTTTGAAAACCGTCCTTTATGGCTAGAAAAAGAGTTGTGTTCATATTTTTATGAGAAAAGAACTCTAAATATAATTGGACAAACAGATAGTGGAACTGGAGTAAGAGGTTTAATTGAATATAAAAATAAAAGAATTGAACCACAAATTTTTGCTTCAAATCTTGGTTCTTTTAATGACAATATTATTTCAGTAGATATTTCAAGTGTTGCTTTTTCAGAGATTAAAAAAAATCAATGTAGATTTGATGCAACAGTTGTTTCTAATTCTTTATTAAATTTTTATCCTTGTTATGGGCAGTTAGATATTTCAATAGATGCAGAGGTATATTAAATGAAAACAATACAAAAAGTTAAATATATAGATGATAAAAATGATGGTGTGATTATAACTTTTGATGATGGTTCTAAAGTACAAATTCCAACGCAAAAGTATAGATATGAATATACGGATTTATTAAAGAATTGGTTAGATGAGAATAGCAATAAAATTGAACCTTGGAAAACTTTAAAAGAATTAGAAGATGAAGCTTATCAAAACGAAAAGCAACAGGCAAAAAGAGACAAAGAAAAAGAGCTCAATTCTCTTGTGATTGACTATAACACGGTTTTATATGATGCAAATGGAGAAGCTTTAGGAAATATGTCAACAGTTATATCAATTGCAAATGCTACTTTCAATAAGGCTATTTCAATAGGTATTGATGGGACTGTTATGAGTTTAGAAAATGCATATAACTATGTGTATAAAGAGCAAACTGTAAATTGGAAAGGTGCTGACAATAAAGCACATACAGTTCAGATTGAAAGTTTAGTTGAAGCTAGTCAAAAAGCAATGATTAAAAAAGCAGAAATTTTATTTAAATATTAAATCTTAAAAAGGAGAAAAGAATGGCAAATAATAGAGGAATCGTAACAGAGCGTTCAAGTGATAGTGCAAGGCCTATAAAAGTTAATTCTACACTTCCAATTGCATTAGTAGTAACATCAAATATTGCAGCTGGTATTTATGGTTTTGATAGTCCCGAAGATGCAATTAATGATGATGTAATCAAAACTCATACTACTGGAAATATGATGAAATATCTACAATTAGGAGTTGATGAATTTCCTGTAATAGTGCCAACTATTATAGTTGTATGTAATGAAGGTGTAGATGATACAGAAACAAAGTCCAATATTATTACTGGAGTTAATTCTATTAAGAAAGCAGCTTCAACAGTAAATCTTGCAAGTTCTAAAGGAAGTATTATTGGATATAACCCTGACATTATAGCTGTTGCAGATTATGCGATTGGTGATATGGATGTTGCTAATGCAATGATTAGTGTATGTACTGCAATTAAAGCTCGTACATTTATTGATTTAGATGCAGATTCGAATGGTGATGCTATTTCACAAAGAGATTTATTTGGAAGCGATAGAGTTACGCTTTCTAAGACTTCACTTGGTAAGTGGAATACTAAAACTAATAGTACAGATTACTATGATAGTGGTATTGTGTTAGCTTGGCTTAGAGCTTATGTAGATGGTATTGATGAAATTGGTTGGTCAAAATCTATTTCTAATCAGGTTTTACCTTTCAGTTCAATCAAAGAACCTTCAGATTTTGTAGCTGGTGTATTAGATGAAACTGATCCATTAACAGAAGCTCAAATTATGAGTTATATTACTTATATGGGTATTAGAACATGGAACTACCAAACAACAGATGCAGACCCAATTTGGCAAGATGCAAGAAGGGTAAGAATAGTTGACTTAGCATCGGCTGCTGTTTTAAAAGGTATTTTCTTTGCAGTTGATGAGCCTATTGTTAAATTAAGAGAAGCAAAAAAATCTCTTAGAGAGTTTATGAATACTCTTGTTGGTAAAAATATAATGTTGGCTCATGAAGTTAAACTTGATATGAAAAGAACTACACCTTCAGAGATTACTGCTGGTAGATTCTATTTTATTATTGATTTCCAAGAGATGCCAGTAGCAGTTAGAATTTGTGTAACGTTTAATCAAACAGATAGATTTGCACCACTTGTATATGAAATGCTAAATGTAGCATAATAAATTATAAAGGATAAAGTGATGAAACATAGAAGTACTATTACAGGTGTAAATGTAATTGTTGATGGTATTGGAAATATTGGTTCTTGTGAGTTTAAACAAGCTGATGTTTCTTTCTTGGAACTAGATCAAGAAACTGGTATTGGAAAGAGAACTGTAACTACACCTCTATTTGAAAGCTTGGACGTAGAGTATAAGTTTCAATCTATACCAGCAAATATCTATAAAGAGATGGCTAAATTAGATGAAGCAAAAGTTACAGTTAAAAGAACTATGAAAACTGGAGTTAGCAATGATGTAGAGGAGTGGCAATGTAGAGGTGGTATGTCAATTAAATATGGCAATTCTAAACCTGGAGAGTTTTTAGATGTAACTGTTACTCAAAAAGGTTTAAGCACATATTATCATGAGTTAAATGATGAAGTTATTACTAATATTGATCATGACAAAGGTATTGGTGAGCATGGAGGAGTTGATCATGCTAAACATATGAGACAATCATTACAATAAGGAAAAATAGATGAGCAACACAGTTAAATTAAAAGCAAAATTAGATGATGTAATTATTGAGCTTGAGGGTGAGCTTAAAGTTGGTGGTAAGCCAGTATCAAAAATCATTATGAGACAACCATTAATCAAAGATATTAAATTGGTTAATCATATTGAAGATGAGATTGAAAATAATGCTACATTAATTGCAAATCTTACAGGTCATACAGTTGAAGAAATCGAATCTTTACCAACTCATATTTTTGAGGCGTTAATTGAGGGTTTGCAAAGTTTCCAATCTTCGAAAGAAGTGATGTCTTAGAACATATGGCCTTTTTAGGTCATGTGTGTCATTTTTCCATAGAAGATATGGAAAATTTAAAGGTTTCTGAGTTTGAGTTTCTTGTAGAACAAGCCAATGATCTATTTAAAAGATTGAATACACAATAGTAAAGGAGGATATTTTGAAAACAATCGGCTTAGGAATCGTTATTCAAGGTGCAATATCTTCCTCTTTTAGTTCCTCAATTAAAAAAACAAACTTTAGTTTAGTAGGTATTGATAAAAGTATCAAGCGCATGAGTAAAACTAAGTTTGAAATGAAAGAGTTTAACAAGTTATCCAAAGATGCAACCAAGAATAAAGATAAATTAAATGGTTTATCAAAATCTCTTAAAAGAGCTGGTATTGATACACGTAATTTAGAGCAAGATAGTAGGCTTTTACGTCTTAGTTTAGTGAACTTAAAAAAGGCTTCTAAGATTGATATTAAAATCAAAGGAGCAAAAGAGCAGTTCTCTCAACAAAAAGCACATATCCTTGGAATTGGTGCTGCTATTTATGGATTAAAAAAGACTTCAGATGTAGCAAGTGATGTTTTAAAAGCACAAGGTGAGATTAGATCACTTGATATTAGTAAAAGAGGTATTGATGATATAACTAAAGCTGGTCATAGGATGAGTTTACAATTTGGACAAATAACTGCTCCTCAATTTATTCGAGCCAGTTATGATATTAAAAGTGGTATTGCATCATTAAGTGAAAGAGGTGTAAGAGACTTTACTAAAATGGCAGCAACTACAGCTGTTGCAACAAAAGCTCAAATTGCAGATATGACAAAGCTTTATGCTTTAGGTTACGGAATCTTTAGAAAAGATTTTAGCTCTGATATGAACTTTGGTAAAAGTTTCAGTGGTGCAATAGCAGCTTCAGTTCAAGCCTTTAGAACTGATGGAGCAGATTTAGCAGCTGGTATTTCAAATGTTGGGGCTAGTGCAAAAGCTATGGGAGTATCACTAGAAGAAGAGTTAGCCATTATTGGACTTTCTAAAAGTGCTTTTGATAGTGCAAGTGAAGCTGGTAGTGGATATAGAGGTTTTTTAAGTGGTGTAGGTAAAGCTCAAAAGAAATTAGGACTAGAGTTTACCGATAGCCATGGAAAAATGCTACCAATGGTTGAAATTCTTGGAAAAATTAAAGATAAGTATGGTGATTTAGATTTAGCTGAGAATGATGAGTTAAAAGAAGCATTTGGAAGTGAAGAGGCTATTAAAACTATCTCTGCGTTATTGCCTAAAATGAATGAACTTGAAGCAGCTCAAAAAAATATCTCAAAAGCTATGGAAGGTGGACTAGAAAAGTCTGAGAAAATGGCTTTAGCTATGGATAGTGGTTATGGCTGGGAGAAAATGGGTAATGCTGTGTCATATGCAAGTTTTACTTTTGGAAAAGTTTTAACTCCAGTAGTAAATTTTGCAGCAACTACTTTAGGTGGATTCGCAAAAAGCATAGCTTGGGTAGATGAAAGAGTATCTTGGTTTATACCTCTTATAAGTGGAGTGACTTTTGGAATTATTGGGTTATATACAGTAATAAAAGTGGCCACTTTAACTAAGCTTGGATTTGCATTAGCAACCAATACTGTAAGAAAAGCAATGTTTTTAGGAATGGCTCAAAACTATATGAGTGCAACTTCTTTAAATGCATTGAATTTAAGAATGAAAGCTTACTCTTTGTGGACAACAGTAGTTACTGCTAAACAGTGGCTTTTTAATGTTGCACTTAATGCTAATCCTATTGGGTTAATGATTACTGGTGTTAGTGCATTAATTGGTCTTGGAGTTATTTTATATAAAAAATTTGAACCTGTAAGAAATCTGTTTAATGGCTTATATGAAGGTGGAAAGAAACTACTTAGTTTTATAGGTTTTGGTGGAGAGGATGAAGAGAGTAATCCAACTAAGAAAAGTGATACTACTAAAAAGTTAGCAGCAACAGCAATTACTACAACTGCATTAGCTACTAATCCAATTAAAACTGGAGAAGTAAAACCTCAAGCAGCTGTAACTCAACATAATGCATATACTTTAAAAGTAGATGCATCAAATGCAAGTAGTAATGTCGATGTAACAAGAGCTATTGAAGAGGCTATTGAAAATGCAGAGCGAAGAAAAAGAAATAGAAGTTTTGAGGATTAATGATGTTAGGAATGATAGATGAATATGAATTTAGAATGACAAAAACTCAGTTAGATTCTATTACTGAAGAAATTGACTTTGGTATTGTAAGCTCATTTAGAATAGGTAATTATCCTAAACATCAAGCCTCTTCAAAGGGTAAAGAGAGTTTTACTTTATCAGGTACTTTACTTATGCAAAGTATTAAAGAACTTGAAGTTTTAAAAGAACTTGGAAGAAAACAAGAACCAGTGGTTCTATCTCTTCCAAGTTTACCAACTATTCAAGTTAAGATGATGAATTTATCAATATCTAAATCTAATTTCTTAAATACAGGGGAACAATTGGAACAAGGATTTACATTAAAGCTTGAGAGGTATGAAAAATGATTGTATTAATCAAACAAGAAAATCAAACTCTTAATGATGTGGTTTTAGAACATTATGGAGACTTAACTCATTTAGATAATGTAATTGCTTTGAATCCTAAACTTCTTTCAAAGGTGGTTTTGGATTTAGGTGATACGGTTGAGCTTCCACAGTTTGAAGAAACAATTATAGAGAAAACAGTAAAAGCACTTTGGAGTTAAAATGCAACCAATCTATAAAATAGAAGCTAATGGTGTTGATGTAACAAAACAGCTAAATAGTGAAACTTCAGAGATTACTTTTAATGATGAAGCTGGAATTGTTTCTGATGAGATTACTTTAAGAGTGGAAGGACTACATAAAAGACCTAAAAGAGATGATGAACTAAAGTTGTGGTTAGGAACTAAAAAGACAAGTCTTTTTTATTGTGGATTATTTAAGGTTTCAAGAACACCAGTAAGTTATGGAGAAGAGAATTTTTTACATATTACTGCAACTGCGGTTGATTTTTCTAAAAATTTAAAGGTTAAAAGAAGTCAAACTTTTGAAAAATGTTCAATTAAGCAAGTATGTCAAATTATAGCTACTAGGCATGGACTTACTTTAAAAAGTGATTTTGATGAGATATTTATTTTACATCTCGAGCAGACTATGGAAAGTGATTTACATTTTTTAAAAAGAATATCACAAGAATATAATGCACTATTCTCTATAAAAAATAATACACTTATATTCGTTAAAAGAGTGAAAGAAGGTCAAAAGTCTAATGACTTACCAAGATTTTATTTAAGTAAAACAGATATAAATAATATAAGAATAGAACCAACTAATAAAACCTCATATAATAGTTGTAAAGCTGTATGGCGTGATATTAAATCTAATAGTCAAAAGAGTCTTATTGTTGGAGATGGTGAGCCTATTTATATGTTAAGAGATGCATTTGAAAGTGAATCAGATGCAAGAGCAAAAGCTGAAGCTGCTTTACAAAAGGCAAACTCAGGAACTAAAGAAGGATCTATTAAATGTGATGGATTTGAAATTTATGCTGGAGCTATTTTAGTATTAAATGGAACCTTAGAAGATGATGATGAATATCATATCAAAAGAGTAGATCATATAGTCAATAAAAGTGGATGGCATATTACCATCAAAATAGAAAATTAACTACAAACCACAGCCATCTTCCCCAAGCTGACTGCATACGAATATTAACGAAAAAAGTTGCGAGCATTTAAATATGTGACTTTTTGGAACGGAGAAAAAAGAATGCAGACTACAAAACTAAAAGCACCCTTTGCATGGGTAGGTGGTAAATCAAAACTAGCCAAAGATATTGTTGAGAAAATACCAGAGAAACATACTACTTATATTGAAGTTTTTGGAGGAGCTTTAAGCGTTCTATATGCTAAAGAAAAATCAAGACTTGAAGTTGTTAATGATATAAATGGTGAGCTTATCAATTTACATAGATCTATAAGAACTAATCCTGAGACATTAAACTTTTATTTAAATCAACTGTTGTGTTCAAGAGAGCTATTTTTTGCTATTAGAGATGGACATATGAAACCACGTAATAAAATAGAATCTGCGGCTTTTTATTTATATAAATTAAATCAATCATTTGGAGCTAAAGGTGATAGCTTTGCAATGAATGCTAAAAGTGGTCGTAAACCAAAAGATATATATAAATCATATCAAAAGTGGAGTAAACGTCTAAAAGGTGTTACTATTGAGAATATGAGCTTTAATAAGTTAATACCTTTATATGATAAAGAAGAGGTATTCTTTTATGTAGATCCTCCTTATGTATCAACAGAGAGCTATTACAAAAATACTGGTAGATTTGGAAGAAAAGAGCATGAGGAATTAGCAACACTATTATCTCAAGTAAAAGGTAAGTTTTTACTATCTTATAATGATTGTGAACTTGTAAGAGAGCTGTACAAAGACTTTAATATAATAACCACAAAAGAGATTAATTATACACTTGGAGCGAATATGCACAAAAAGAAAAAGAGTGTTAGGGAAGTTTTTATTATGAATTATTGATATAATACTCCAAGTTTAATACTTGGAGATATTATGAATGAACAAAGATATGATATAGTGGATATGGCTGAAAATGCTAGTGCATTTGGTTTTTCTTTAGGGAAAGGTGCATTAAAGTATATTTATAAAGTCAGTTCATTAGAAGCTTTAAAAGATAGCTTTAATGCTTTTGATTTTGAACGTTTACTTCAGCGTTGTGAATACTTTGTATATGAGCACGATAAGATAAGTGAAAATACAAAGAAAGAATTTTATGCAGACTTAAAGCATAATACACAAAACCAAAACTTTATATATGAATTTGTTGAGAAACTAAGAACTACACCTTTTGATTTAAATGCTCGTATAGTTGCTAGATTATCTTCTGAACTAGTAAAAAATAAATCTTTAAACTATTATGAAAGTATTATTTTAACAAATATACATATGTTTAATAATATTGACTGGCATAAAATCTACAATCATTTAAAGGATATATATAGTGGTTCTTTGCAATCACATAGTATTTCTTTAAAGACTCAAGCTAAAACTTTTCCAGTGAATGACTATAAAGACCATGTAATATTTAATAAACTAACTTTACTGGGGGTTATTCTTCCATCAACTGTTGTTCAGCAACCAGCTCAAGTAATGGAACCTAAAAATACGTTTCAATTTGAAAGTCCAACATATTATATTACTGATTGCACGGATGCTTTTTATAAAATTCTTGGGGATGTTATAGAATATGATACAAAGCTTCAATGATATTATAGAGAGACTCAAGGATATTTTATCAAATGAGATAAAGAATAAAAAGATGTATGATAAAGATGTTGCACAAGCTCTTGGAATAGAAGCTTCAAACTTCAGAAAACTAAAACATAGAAATAGTGTGCCATATTTTGAGATTATGACTTTTTTAGCCAAAAGAAATATATCTATCAACTGGTTTTTCTTTCTTCAGCTTCCTGAGTCTTTAATTGAACCTACATCTAACTATATAATATTAAAGTATCAAAGAACAGTTACAGCTTCAGCTGGAGGTGGTGCAATTAACTATGAAGTAAATCCATCTCCTTTAATAATTGATAAGCAGCTATTAGATTATATAAATAGTAACTATAAATATACTGAAGTCTTACAGGCATTAGGAGAGTCCATGGAGCCTGATATAAAAGATGGTAGTTTATTGTTTATAGATAAGAGTCAAAGAGATATTAATAGTAAAGGTGTCTATCTTATAAATACTAATGATGGCTTATATATTAAGCGTATAGAGATTAAAGATAATAAAGTAGTATTAATGTCTACCAATAAATCATATGAAGATATTACATTAAATATAGATGATGTTAGTATCATTGGAAAAGTAAGTGGAGTATTAATAAAAATATAGTTTAAAACATTTGCTTTTAAAATGTTAGTAAATGTTTGATATAGAAAAAGATAAAAGATATATATTTGGTTATAAAAAGTAAGTAAGAGTTATGTAAACAAAAGCGTAATTTAAGGGTTAAATCTTAACTTATTAATATGTACACACATTTCATAAGCAAATAATTCACATTTCATAAGCCGTTTTACAATTAAGAATAATAAAATAATATAACAACTAATTTAGTTATTTATGAAAAAATAATGAGTTTTAAATTAAAAAATATTTTTTTGACTAATAGTCAATAAAAAGTTTTATTTAAGAAAAAAGTTCTATAATTTCATCTTGACCGACAGTCAGTCATAAAAGATTTAAGATTTCACTATGGAGAATTGATGCCAAAAATAGTAAATAAAGAAGAAAAAAGAAGAGAGATTGCTTTAGCTTGTAGTGACCTTATCCATGATGTAGGAATTAAAAAAATAACTGTTTCACAAGTTGCAAAAACTGCAGGGATTGGAAAGGGAACAATATATGAATATTTTGAAAATAAAGAAGATATTATTTTTCAAATAATAAATATTCATATAGAAGAGTATCATAAAGAATTTTCAGAAAAAATCAAAAAAGAAAAAACGACAAGAGATAAAGTATTACATTTTTTTAAGTTTGTTATTGATAATTCTGAAGAAAATATGAAACATTTTAATAGGTTTAAAGAGTATCTTTCAATTGTACTAAGCGAAGAAAATGATGAGATGCTTAAATTCAATTGTAGCTGTAGTACATTTTTTTATTCTCAGTTGGAGAACATTTTACAAGAAGGTATTAATAAAGGTGAATTAAAATCATGTGCAGTTGATTTAGTTGATATTATTTTGACTTATGAAAGAGGAGTTGCTATTACTAAAATGACTCAAGATAATGTTGATATAGAAATGTTGTGCAAAAAATTTGTAGATAACTTATTTGAATTAGTAGAGATTAAGTAAAGCTTTTAAGGAGTAATAGTGATAAAAAAAGTGTTATTTGTTGCAATTGTTGCAACATCTTTATTCGCACAAGGTGAAGCTTTAGTAAATACTGAGAGCTTAAAAAAAGGGAAAATTAATCCTTTAACAGAATTTATTGGGAGTGTTAAATTTGAAAATAGTTCAAATTTAGCAAGTGAGAGTAATGGTTTAGTAAAAAAAATATTTTTTGAAGTTGGAGATAAAGTTAAAAAAGGACAAACTTTAATAAGTATTGATTCTTCAATTTTAGATGCACAAATAAAAGCGGCAGTTGCAGCAGTTAAAATTGCCCAGGTAGAGCTTAAAAATGCTACTAATGATTATAATAGATATAGTGCTTTATTAAAAAAAGATTCAATTGCTCAAAAAAGTTTTGATGATGTATATTTAGCTTATGAAATGGCAAAACAAAAAGTTGAGTCATCAAATGCAAATTTAAAAGAATTACAAATTCAAAAAGATAAAAAGAGTTTAAAAGCACCATATGATGGAATAATCGTTGAAAAAAGTGTAAATTTAAATGAGTGGGTAAGTAATGGAACTAAAATTGCAAAGATTGTAAATACAACTGATTTGGAGATGACATTTAATCTTCCATTAGAGTATGTATATCAACTTGATAAAACAAAAAAATATGAAATTTCATTAGCTGATACAACTATTCAAGCAAAATTATACGCAGCAATTCCAAGTGGAGATACTTTAACTAGAACTTTTCCAGTTAGATTTAAAGCAAGTATAAAAGATAAGTTTATTTTTGATGGAGCACAAGCAAAAGTAAAACTTGCTAAAAAAGTAAAAGAAGATGCTTTTGTAATTAATAGAGATGCTGTTATTAAAAGATTTAATCAAGATTTAATTTTTGTAATTGATGATAAATCTATGGCAAATATGATACCTGTACAAATTATAGGTTTTGATGGATTAAATGCGGGTATTCAAGCACAAGGTTTACAAGAAGGAATGAAAGTAGTTGTAAAAGGAAATGAAAGAGTTTTCCCAAATCAACCAGTAAAAGTTTTAAATAAATAGGAATTTTAATGGATTTAATTAAATTTTCAATCAAAAACCCAGTTACTATTATAGTATCTGTTTTGATTGTTGTAATGTTTGGTTTACTATCACTAAATAGTTTACCCTATCAATTAACTCCCAATGTAACAAAGCCGGAGATAAAGATTACAACATCATGGCCTGGGGCAACTCCTTATGAAGTTGAAAGAGAGATAATAGAAGAGCAAGAAGATGCTTTAAAAAGTTTAAATAATCTAATAGAATATGAATCTTCTTCTCAAGATAATTATGGAGAAATAACTTTAACATTTAAATTAGGAACAGATTTAAGAGCAGCTTTACAAGATGTTTCAAATAAATTAAATGAAGTTAGTTCATATCCTGATAATGTTGATGAACCAATAATTGAAACTGCAACAGCAAGCCCAGTTATTTGGATGATGTTACAAACATTAGAGGGAAATACAAGACATATTGATGAATATAAAACATATTTTGAAGATGAAATAAAACCACTTATTAAAAGAGTTAATGGAGTTGCCGGAACTATGGGTGGTGGTGGACGAGAGCAGGAGATGCAAGTTAATCTTGATGTAAATAAGTTAGCTTCTTATAATCTAACTATTAATCAAGTAATTGATATTTTACAAAAAGAAAATGTTGATATTTCTGCTGGTGTTCAAAATATGGGAAGAAGAGCTTATAGAATTAGAACAGTTCATAAGTTTACTTCAACACAAGATATTAAAAATATAGTGCTTATTTCAAATAGAGAACAAAGAGTAACAGTTGGTGATGTGGCAACAGTTGATTTTGGTTATGAAACAGCTAGTGGTGTTGCTATGTTTATGGGGAAAGATGGTATTTTCCTAGGAGTTCAACCAAACTCAGATGTAAATACTGTACAACTTACAAATGATGTAGAAAAAGTAGTAAATGAATTAAATGAGACTGTATTAAAAGATAGAGGTTTGAAAATCAAATGGATTTATGACCAAAGACCTTATATTGTTGGTTCAGTTGATTTAGTACAACAAAATATTATTATTGGTGGTATTCTTGCAGTATTTATCTTAATTTTATTTTTAAGAGCGGTATCTCCAACAGCAGTAGTTTCTATTGCAATTCCAATTTCAGTAATTGGTACATTTATTGTGCTTGATTTATTGGGAAGAAGTTTAAATACTATTTCACTTGCAGGTATTTCCTTTGCAGTTGGTATGTTAGTAGATAGTGCTATTGTAGTTTTAGAAAATATTGATAGACATAGAAAAGAGGGTATGAGTGTTTCTGAGGCTGCTTATGTGGGAGCTAAAGAGGTATGGGGAGCATTAATTGCAAGTGCTTCAACTACTATGGCTGTATTTTTACCTATTATTTTTCTTGAAGATGAAGCAGGGCAGTTATTTAAAGATATTGCTATTGCAGTAACAGCTGCAGTGTCTTTTTCTTTATTTGTGTCTATTGCTGTTATTCCAATGCTTTGGAAAAAGTTTGCAAGTATAAGTGGAAAAGAACCAAGGGGAAAAAGTTCTCTTACAAAATTTGGTGATAATATTGTTAAAAAATTTATGAGTATTGTTCACTTATCACTTAAAAGTACTTTTACAAAAATTGTAACAATTTTAGTTTTAGCAGTTTGATCTATTAGTATAATTTTAGTTTTATTTCCAAAGATGGACTATTTACCACAAGGTAATAAAAACTTAATTTTTAATATTTTAATTCCACCTCCAGGATTATCATACCAAGAAAGATATGATATGGGTGCATATTTAATGAAACAAGTAGAACCACATTATAATAAAGATGTGGGGGAATACCCTGGAATTAACAGAGCTTTTTATGTATCTTTCGGAGATTTTACTTTATTTGGTGGAACTTCAATGCATGAAAGTAGGGCAAAAGATTTAATACCTTTATTTAGACCAATTGTAAATTCACTTCCTTCAACTTTTGGAGTAACAATTCAAAGTGGAGTTTTTGAAAGTGGAGTTGGAGAAGGTAATAATGTAAATATTGATATTAGTGGTGAAAAAATTGAAGAGATTGCAGCTGTGGGAACTCAACTTTTTATGGCAGCAAACCAAATAATACCAGGAGCACAAGTAAGACCTGTGCCTTCAATTGAGTTACTATATCCAGAAATAAGAATTAAACCAAATCAAGATGCACTAAAAGCTTTAAGTATGAGTTCTCGGGATTTAGGAATAGTTGCAGATGTTTTTATGGATGGAAGACAAATAGGTGATTTTGAACAAGATGGTAAGAAAAAGATTGATTTAGTTGTAAGGGCAAAAGATGAGCAAATAAAAACACCTGAAGATATTTTAAACTCACAAGTTGTATTGCCAAATGGTTCTTTAGTTCCTTTTAGTTCTTTAGCATCTTATGAAAGTACAACAGGTATTAGTGAAATTAGACACTTGGATGGAAAAAGAACTATTACTCTTCAAATTACACCACCTCCTGGTATGACTATTGAAGAGACAATGACTCATTTAGAAAGTGCAATTTCAAAAATTAAAAATGAAGGTCAAATTACAAAAGGTATTGATGTAAAAATTAGTGGTACGGCTGATAAATTATCAGAAACTATTGGTATGTTAAGTATAAACTTTATTTTAGCCTTAGTAATTATATATTTATTAATGGCAGCATTATTTGGAAATTTCTTATATCCAATAGTTATTATGTTTACAGTTCCTTTAGCAACAGCAGGTGGATTTATAGGGTTGGCTTTAACAAATGCCTTTATTGCCCCTCAACCCCTTGATGTTCTTACAATGCTAGGATTTATTATCCTTGTGGGTATTGTTGTAAATAATGCTATTTTAATTGTTCATCAAAGTTTAAATCTAATAAGAGAGCAAGGCTATGAGCATAAAAATGCAGTAATTGAAGCAACAAGAACAAGAATTAGACCAATATATATGAGTTCATTAACTTCTGTATTTGGTATGTTACCTTTAGTTTTAGTTCCAGGACCTGGAAGTGAATTTTATAGAGGTTTAGGTTCGGTTATTACTGGTGGATTGGCTTTATCAACAGTATTTACTATTTTTATTACTCCTGCTTTACTAATGTTCTTTATTAAATTGGAACAAAGAGTAAAAACAAGAAGTAATTCAGTTGATTTAAGTAAAGCATAAAGGAAAAGCATGATAAAAAAAAGTATATTTTTATTAAGTGCATTTGTTGCTATTAATGCTAATGCTTTAAATATAGATAGTGCAATAAATCTTGCACTACAAAATAATAATGAACTTAAACAAAAAGTTTATGAATATGATGAAGCAAAAGAGAATATAGAGTTAAATAAATCAAGTTTTAAACCAAAACTTGATTTAGCTTATACATATACAGATAGAAGTAAAGTAGCAAGTGGCTTAAAAAGAGATTCAAGTGCAAGTGCAGTTGTATCATATAATTTATTTAATGGATTTTCAGATTATAACTTAGTTCAAAGTGCGAAATATAGTGCTAATGCAACAAATTTAAATCTTTATGCTTTTAAGCAAGATTTAGTTTATAATGCAAAAGTTGCATATATTAACTTTTTGGATAAAAGAAAAAATCAAAAAACTTATGAAGTTGCTTATAGCTTATTTTCAAAACAATATGAAGATTCAAAAAATAGATATGAACAAGGCTTAATTGCAAAAAATGAGCTTTTAGATGTTCAAGTTAAAATGTTAGATGCAAAACAAAATTTAACAAGAGCAAATAGTGATTTACAAATTGCAAAATATGAACTAAGTAATATTCTTGGTGGAATAGATTTAGAAAAAGAAAGTATTGAAGAGTTAAATGAAAAAAAGATTACTTTTCAAGAATATAAATTGGAATTTTTAGAAAATAGAAGTGAAATAAAAGCTTTAAAAATGAGTATTGATAGTTTAAATTCTCAACTAAATTCTACAAAAGGAGAATTTTTACCTTCTATTGATGCAAGTTTATCATATAATAAATATGGTGATGGTCCAACTGCAAAAGATGTAGAGCCAGATGATCAAAAAGTAGCACAAGTTTCATTAAAATGGAATTTGTATAATGGTGGTTCTAAATATTCCAAAATGGACATTAATAGACTAAAAGTTAGGCAAGTAAAAGAACAACTTGAAAAAACAAAACTTGATATAAAACTTCAATATCAAATTGCAAAAACAGATTTTGAAGTATCAACTGAAAACTTTGAGAGTGCTAAACTTGCTTTAGAACAAGCTAAAGAAAACTATAAAATAGTAAGTGATAAATTTGATGAAGGTTTAGTAAAATCTACTGATTTAACAGATGCAAACTATTTGCTTACAAATGCAAAACAAAAATATTATAAAGCATATTATGATAAGTTTTTATCTTTAGCAAAACTTGATAGGGTTTTTGAAAAAGGAATATAATGTCTGCATGGACTTATTTAATATTAGCAGGAATTTTTGAAGTGGGATTTGCTTCCACTTTAAAACTTACTGAGGGATTTTCAAAACTTGTACCAACAGCAATATTTTTAGTTTGTGCAAGTTTGAGTTTTTATTTTCTTACAAAAGCTGCACAAACTTTACCAATAGGAACAGCATATGCTGTTTGGACAGGTATAGGTGCAGTTGGTACAATAATTATTGGAATATTCTTTTATAATGAACCAATTGGAGCTTTAAGATTATTTTTCTTATTTACTTTAGTTGCTTCCCTTGTTGGATTAAAATTAGTTTCAAACTAAGGATAAATTTTGCAAATTTTACAAAAAGAATTTTCTTTAAAAGCAAAAAAAAGAGGATTTCATCTAATTACAGATGAGGTTCTTTTTAACTTAAAAGAGATACAAAGTTTTAATATAGGAACTTTAAATTTATTACTTAAGCATACAAGTGCAAGTTTAAGTTTAAATGAAAACTGTGATAGTAGTGTACGAAGTGATATGGAAAATTTTGTAAATGATGTTATTTGCAATAAAAACTATTTTATACACACTTATGAAGGAGAAGATGATATGCCAGCACATATTAAATCTTCACTTTTTGGTGTAAGTTTAACTATTCCTATAACTAATGGAAAATTAAATCTTGGAACTTGGCAAGGGATATATCTTGGAGAACATCGAGATAATGCTCAACAAAGAAAAATAGTTGCTACAATTATAGCAAATTAGGAAAAAAGATGAGAAGTTTAGTTTTTGATTTTAAACTTCTTAGTTTTATTATACTTTCATTGATATTTTTAGCTGCAAATTCTATTTTGTGTAGAATGGCACTTATAACTTCAAATATAGATGCTTATACCTTTACTTTTATTAGAGTCTTTTCTGGGGCTTTAACTCTTTTATTTTTATACTTTATTAAATATAAAAAATTTGAAGTTAAACTAAAAACTAATTGGCTAAGTTCTTTAATGCTTTTTTTATATGCAATTTGTTTTTCTTATTCGTATTTAAATATGCAAGCTGGAATTGGTACATTAATTTTATTTGCAATTGTTCAACTAAGTATGATAATTATTGCTTTATTTTATAAAGAAAAATTAACATTAAATAAACTTCTAGGAATTTTTATAGCTTTTAGTGGTTTAGCTTATTTATTATATCCCAAAGAAGATTTTTCTTTATCTTTTGAACATACCTTGCTTATGGTATTTTCTGGAATTGCTTGGGGTATTTATACAGTTTTAGGTAAAAAATCAAAAGATGCTTTTTTTAATACAAGTGATAATTTTATTAAAGCTAGTTTTTTTGCAATTTTATTTTTTATATTTTTTATTGATTTTATAAAAGTTGATAGTTTTACTTTTTTATTAGCTTTTATTTCTGGGGCTTTAACTTCTGCAATAGGGTATCTTTTATGGTATGAGGTTTTACCTAAAATGCAAATTATAACTGCAAGTATTTTACAACTTTTAGTTCCTATTTTAGCTATAGTTTTAAGTATAATATTTTTAGATGAAAAGCTAAGTTTGACTTTAGTTATTGCAACTTTTGTTATTTTATTTGGAATATTAATAACTTTAAAAAAAAGAAAATAATATGCAATATCTTATTTTAGATGAAAATAATATTGAAAATGAGCATATTTGTTGTGGCTTTTCAGATAAAAAGTGTAGTGAGGGATATAAAGCAAAAAAAACTTGGCTAAAACTTCAATTTAAAAATAACTTTATTTTCCAAAAGTTAGATAAAAGAGCAAAGGTTTTTATGGAAACTATACCTTTAAAAGATGCTTGGGTACCACTAGAAAATAGTAATTATCTTTTTATTGGCTGTTTTTGGGTTAGTGGTAAATATAAAAATCAAGGACATGGAAAAAAACTTTTACAAGAGGCTATAAAAAGAGCAAAAAAAGACTCTTTTGATGGTTTAGTAACAATTGTAGGTAAAAAAAAGTTTCATTTTATGAGTGATACAAAGTGGCTATTAAAAAATGGCTTTGAAGTTGTAGAAGAAACAACTGATGGTTTTGTTATTTTAGGTTTGAAAATAAATAAAAAACCTTTTAATATAAAAATTAAAGAGTGCGTAAAAAATAGAGAAATTACTAAAAAAGGAGTTGTAGTATATTATTCAAATAGATGCGTATATTCAGAAGTATATATTTTAACTTCTTTAAAAGAAGTTTGTAAAAAAAATAATATACCCTTAGAAATAAATAAGCTTGATACACTACAAAAAGCTCAAAACTCTCCAACTTTAGCAACTATATTTTCACTTTTTTATAATGCAGAGTTTATTACAACTGATATAAGTGTTTGCCTTGAAAGTAAATTTACAAAACTTTTAAAACTTTAATCAAAGTATTTAAAATCTTTATCTTCACTTCCATCTTTTTTTCTATTTTTAAATTTATACATAGTTTTTGTAAATTGATATGTTTTATAACTTAGTATTATTGCCAATAAAAAGATTATAATTGAAAAAAGAGTATATATAAATTCCATAATAAACCTTTTAAAAAGAATTATTTATTATCTTTAAAGGAATCTTTCCAATTGAGTTTTTGAGGTGTATGTTCATTTATTATAATTCCTTTTTCTTTTTTACCTGAAAAAATCCCTTCTCCAAGACTACTATTATTTTCATAAAAGAAAATAAAATAAATAAAAAAGCAAGTTAATACAATAATCAATCCTATTATAAAAGTAGGATTATTTTTTTTATTAGTTTCCATTTTTTTCTTTTTATAGATATTTTATCTATATAAAGAGTCAAAGTTATTTATTTTTATTTTTTTGACTCTCATATTGTAGAAAGTTTTGGCTTGATGACTCTTTTGAATCATCACTTCCACCTGTGTCAAATCTAAAAGCTTTTTCCCATCTAAGTTTTGCAGGTATATGCTCATTTACAGAGCCACTTCCTTTTATATCTGGAGAAAAAATGCTTGTTCCAAAACCACTATTATTTTTAAAAAATATAAAAGAGAAAACCCCTATAATTACAACTGTTATAATTAGAAATAATGGACTGCTTTTTTTCTTATTATTTTTCATAAACTCTCTTTTTTTTAGTGATGTGACTGATTATTTTATTATCACATAAACTTAATTAAGAGATTATTATTTAAATTAATGTTCCATTCATCATAAGATAATCTCTTCCTTCTTCAGAAATCATATTTTTATCCCAAGGTGGATCAAATACCAAATGAACAAAAGCTTCATCTACTAAATCAACAGCAAGTGTTACATATTTTACTTGTTCTAATAAATTCTCTGCAACAGGGCAAGCTGGACTTGTAAGAGTCATTGTAACTATTGCGTGTAAATAAGGTTCTTTTTCTTCAAATTCTATTTTATATACTAATCCTAAATCATAAATATTTACAGGTATTTCAGGGTCATATACTTGTTTTAAATTAAATATTATTTTTTTCTCTATATCTTCTAATTGTTCTTTTGTAAAATTATTCATATTTTCTCCTTATGCAAAAGCTTTTGCATACTCTTTTATTCTTTTTATCATTCCTTGTACACCACTTTGTCTATTTGGTGTAATTATCTCTTGAAGATTTAGTTTTTGCAGTATTTGTGTATCAAAATCTAAAATCTCTTTTGCTGATAGATTATTAAAAATTGTTAGTATTATTTTTACTAAACCTTTTACTATTGCTGCATTTGAATCTGCTTTAAAAACTAAAATATCATCTTTTTTTTCACAAATTAGCCAAACTTTTGAAGTACATCCTTGTACTAAATTTTCATCTTTTTTATGTTCTTCTTCTAAGTTTGGTAAACTTTTACCTAAATCTATAATATATTCATACTTTTGTAAATCATCATCAAAAAGTTCTAAATCATCTTTAATAGAATCTATTCTACTTTCTATCATTTTAATCCTTTAGCATTGTTATTGCTTTTTTTAAGGCCTTTATAAATATATCAATATCCTCTTTTGTATTATAAAAAGCAATACTTACTCTTATTGTACCATCAATATTTAATTTTTTCATTATTGGTTGGGCACAATGATGTCCTGCTCTTACAGCTATATGCATTTTATCAAGTAAAATACCAATATCTTCACTATTTATATCTTTTATATTAAAGCTTTTACTAACTATTGAGTTTTCCACATTATTGTATAAAATTATATTTTCTATTTTTTTTAGTTCATTATGTAAGTAGCTATAAATCTCTTCTTCTATTGTATGAATAGTTTTGTACCCTATATTTTTTATATATTTTAAAGCTTCTTTAAACGCTATCACATCAGCAATATTTTGTGTTCCAGCTTCAAATTTATAAGGTGAACTTAACATAAGGCTTCTTTGAAAATTTACATCATTTATTGTAGCACCACCTGTTTGGTAAGTTTTTAATTTTTCTAATAACTCTTGCTTTACATATAATGCTCCAACTCCTGTTGGTCCATAAGTTTTATGGGAAGAAATTGCATAAAAGTCCACATCTAAATCTTGTACATCAATTTCAAAATGTGCTAAGCTTTGAGCACCATCCACCATAAGATAGCTATTATATTTATGTGTAAGTTTTGCTATTTTTTTTATATTGTGTTTTACTCCAAAAGCATTTGAAACATGAGTAATACTAACAAATGAGTTTGGATTAGCTTTAAGTAATTCTTCAAAATGCTCAAAATCAAACTCTAAATTTTCTTTTATATTAACAACTTCCAAACCTTGATGTAAAGTTCTATTTTGCATATGCCAAGGAGTAATATTTGAATGATGTTCAATAGAAGAGATAATTATAGTTTTAAACTCTTTTGCAAAAATAGAAGCAACCATATTTAAGCTTTCTGTTACTCCTTTAGTAAAGATAATTTCACTTTCATCTTTCGCATTTATAAACTCTTTTAGTATAGTTCTTGTCTCTTCAAATTCTTTAGTTGCTTTGTTTGCATCCCCATGATTACTTCTATGTGTATTTGAACAGTAGTTTGTATAATACTCTAAAATTTTATTTAAAACAGCTTGTGGTTTTTGAGTAGTTGCTGCATTATCAAGGTATGTAACACTACTATTTTTAAAAAAAGGGAAGTCATTTTTATACATGATTTATCCTTTTTATATCTTTTATATATCTTCTAATAGCTTTAATGTCTATTTTTCTAATAACTTTTAATTCAATTGATTCTATAATCATCTGCTTTGCTTTATTTTTACTAATACCTCTTGAGCAAAGATAATATAACTCATCTTCATTTAGTGTTCCACAACTTGCCCCATGACTTGCTTCAAGTTCATCAACATAGATTTGTAACCTTGGGTTTGCATTAATTTTTGCTTCATCACTTAAAAGTATAGTTTGACTATTTTGAAAAGCTTTTGCAAATTTAGCACTATTTTGTACTGTTGAACTTATATCGAATAAAGCTTGAGCTTTTTTATCTAAAAGATGTTTGATTTTAATATCACTTATTGTACTTTCTTCAAGATGTTCAATAAAAGCAATATTTGCACTTTTCTCTTCATTAAAGTTTTTTACAATTGCATCTATATTTAAACTAGAGTTTTTACTTTCTAATTTACTATCAAAAATATTTAATGCTAATGTTGCTTTATAATCTAAACTTACAAAATTTAAAGTTGAGTTTTCTTTTAAAACTGTTTTAATATTTGTAATAATTGAAGCATTATTTAGTGTTTGAATTCTACTAATATTAGCAGTTATATTCTCTTTTAATTCGTATTTTCTATTAAGATTTAATACACTTTGTTTTAAATCTTGATTTTCAAAAGTTTCAATAATATAGTTATTTGCAAATATTTCTATATTTAAACTTTGTGCTATAAAAGAGTTTTCTGCTTTAAAAATATTAATAATATTTAAAGGTTTATCTAAAGGTTTTAAAAGCTTTAAAGTTAAAGTTTTATGACTAAAATAGCTATTTAATTTATACAGTTTATTAAAACTTTCTTCAAAATCCTCTTCTTGTATATTTATAGCTTCTTTTAAAGTTTCATCTTCTATTAAAAGTTTATTATTTACAAAATAGATATTATAAAAGTAGTCATTTTTTAAATATTCAAACTCTTTAATATCTATATTTTCTTTTATTTTAAAATCTAAATCTTTTTCAAATATACTATAAATATCAAAATGTCTAAACTCTTCTACTTTTTTAGTTGGCAAGATAGTTTTATCTAAATTATTTATTTCTACTATTTTCATAATTTAGCTCCCAACGGCTTCAAAACCATTTTTTTGAACTTCTAATGCAAGATTATAATCTCCTGATTTAATAATTTTTCCATCTTTTAAAATATGAACAAAATCTGGTCTAATTAACTCTAATAATCTATCATAATGAGTAATCATTAAAACTGATCTTTTACCATCAAGCATAGAATTAACAGCCTTTGCTACAAGTTTAATTGCATCTATATCAAGTCCTGAGTCTATCTCATCTAACATAATTAAATCAGGTTTTAAAACAAGTAGTTGAAGCATCTCATTTTTTTTCTTTTCTCCTCCACTAAAACCTTCATTTACATTTCTTTTTATAATTTCATCACTTAAATTATACTCTTTAATAATATCTTTAACTTCTTTTAAAAATTGTGCTGAGTTTACTTCTTCTTGATTTTGATATGCTCTTTTTTCATTTACTGCTGTTTTTAAAAAATACATATTATTAACTCCATGAACTTCCACAGGATTTTGAAAACTCATAAAGATACCTTCATTTGCCCTTTGGCTTGCATCAAGTTCTAGTAAATCTTTTCCTTTAAACTCTATTTGTCCACTATGCACTTCACAGTCATAATGATCACTTAAAGTTTTTACTAAAGTAGATTTTCCTACACCATTTGTTCCCATAATTACATGTATTTCACCTTCATTTATCTCTAAATTAAAATCTTTTAATATTTGTTTATTTGAAATACTTACATTTAAATCTTTTATTTTTAACATTTTTCACCTCTTTTTGGAAAGTTATCCAACACTTCCTTCTAATGATATATCTAATAAAGCTTTTGCTTCAACTGCAAATTCCATAGGTAATTCTTGTAAAACTTCTTTACAAAATCCATGAACAATTAATGATACCGCATTTTCTTCACTAATTCCTCTTTGTTTCACATAAAATAGTTGTTCATCTGAGATTTTTGAAGTTGTTGCTTCATGTTCTATTTTAGCACTTGAATTTTTTATATCTTGATATGGATATGTATGTGCAGAACAATTTGAACCAATAAGTAAAGAATCACAAGAAGAGATATTTCTTGCATTTTTGGCACTTTTTGCAACTTTTACTAAACCTCTATATGCATTTGAACCATTTAGTGCTGAAATACCTTTTGAAATAATAGTTGATTTAGTGTTCTCTCCTATATGTATCATTTTTGTACCTGTATCTGCTTGTTGAGATAAAGAAGTAAGAGCAACAGAGTAAAACTCTCCTACACTATTATTTCCTTTTAAAATACAAGAAGGATATTTCCAAGTAATAAGAGAACCAGTTTCTACTTGCGTCCAAGAGATTTTTGAATTATCTCCTTTACAAATTCCTCTTTTTGTAACAAAGTTTAAAATTCCACCATTTCCATCTTTATCCCCTGGATACCAGTTTTGAATGGTTGAGTATTTAATATGTGCATCTTTTAAAGCAACAAGTTCAACCACTGCTGCGTGAAGTTGGCTATTATCTCTTATTGGTGCAGAACATCCTTCATTGTATGAAACATAACTTCCTTCATCAGCAATAATTAGTGTTCTTTCAAATTGTCCTGTATTTAATGCATTTATTCTAAAATATGTTGATAATTCCATTGGACACTTTGTATTTTTTGGGATATATACAAAACTTCCATCTGTAAATACTGCACTATTTAATGTTGCAAAATAGTTATCACTATATGGAACTACTGAAGCTAAATATTTTTTTAAAAGCTCTGGGTATTTATTTGCAGCTTCTGAAATTGAACAAAAAATTATTCCTAACTCTTCAAGCTCTTTTTGAAAAGTTGTTTTTACTGATACTGAATCAAAAACAGCATCAACTGCAACTCCAGCTAATTTTTTTTGCTCTTCAAGTGGAATTCCTAATTTTTCATAAGTTTTTAAAATCTCTGGGTCCACTTCATCTAAAGAATCTATAGGCTTCTTTGGTGCTGAAAAGTATGAAATATCTTGATAATCAATCTTTTCATAACCTAATTTTGCCCATTTGGGTTCCTTCATAGTAAGCCACTTTCTATAAGCTTTTAATCTAAAATCTAAAAGCCATTGTGGTTCTTCTTTTTTTGTTGAAATTGCTTTTATAACATCTTCATTTAAACCCTTTGGAAAAGTTTCACTATTTACAATAGTTTCAAATCCAAGGCTATATTCATTGGCAATTACACTATTTATTTTTTCGTTTTTCATATAAACTCCTAAATAGGACATAATTTGTCTTATTTAAGAAATTGTAACATATTTAACTTTAGTTGTAAAGGGCTAGTTTAATTATTTTATGTTTTTTTCTAAGCTTTTCGTATAATATGAAATAGGATAGGTCAATATTAAATATCCAATAGCTAAAGGTATATAGCTTTCCAAAGTTGAGTAAGTATAAGCATTTACTTCTTGGGCATTCATAGTAAATTCTGAAATAGAAATAATAGATAATAAAGAAGAGTCTTTTATAATAGATGCAAATTGTCCTGTAAGTGAGGGAAGCATTCTTTTAAAGGCTTGAGGGAAAATTATATATTTATACATTTGATAATTGCTCATTCCTAAACTTAAACTTGTTTCATATTGTTCAAGCTCAATAGATTCAATTGCTGCACGAATTATTTCACATACATATGCCCCTGAAAAAATAGCAAGAATTACAACTCCAACTATATATCTATTTTCAAAACCTAAGTTGTTTGCAAAAACATAAAAGAAAATCAAAATTTGCACTAGTAGGGGAGTTCCTCTAATAATTTCAATATAAAATCTTGCAAAAAATCTTAAAAAAATTAATTTACTATTTTGAGCATATGCAAAAAATAGTCCTATAATAAAACTTAAAATAAGTGCAAAAAAAGAGATAATAATAGTCATAAAAAAGCCATCTATAAACTTCTGTTTATATTCATAAACACTATGCCAATTAAAATCATAAGTTAAATTTGAAAACATTATATAAAAGATAAAAAAAATAAAAGTAATAAGAAGAAAAGCATTAAAAAGATAAACCTTTTTTTCTATTGGTTTATCTTTTTTTATTGAAAGTTCATTTATAAAAAATTTTTTTAGTTTGATGTTTATCTCCTAAAAAAAGAACTCAATATTTAGTGAATCAAAAGTCTGTTTTGCATCTTTTAAGTATTTATATGCAAAATCATCAAAAGTTCCATCTTCTTTTGCTTTAGTAATAAACTGATCAATTTGATTTTTTAATTCAGTATTATCTTTTTTTAAAGCAACTCCCCAATATTCAAAATCTTTTTGAAAAGGCTTTAAAAGAGCTACTGTTGTATCTTTATGATTTTGATGATTTCTATATATAGTTAATTGGTCATATAAAAATCCATCTGCTTTCCCTTGAACTACTTCAAGGACACAAGCACTCTCTTTATCAAATACTAAGATATTCCCATTTGGAAAGTTTTCTTTTGCATAAATATGTCCTGTTGAACCTTTTTTTACTGCAATAGTTTTTTCTTTTAAATCTTCAATTGAATTTATATTTGAATTTTTATTTGCTAAAATAGCAAGTGCAGATTTTGCATAAGGAATTGAAAAATCTATTGATTTTTTTCTCTCATCTGTTATTGTCATAGAAGAAATTATTATATCAATTTTTCCTGTTTTAAGTGAGGGGATTAGTCCATCCCAAGCTATATTTTCTATTATTAATTCTTTATTCATAGATCTTGCTAACATTTTTGCAAAATCCACTGAAACACCCGTAGGATTACCTTCTTTATCACTCATTTCAAAAGGAGGATAAGCTAATTCCATTCCAACTTTTAAAACCTTTGACTCATTATTATTAGCTTTTTCATCATTACAGCCAATAAATAAAAAAGTCAAAAGTAATATTAACATCCCTTTTATTACTTTTTTCATAATCTTTCCTTGTGTGTGTATGAATTGTTATATTATTACAAAGTAAACTTAACTTTTAATTATATTTAAAATCTTATCAAAGTGAATATAAAACTTATAAAAGATAAAATACACAATAAGTTTGGCATAAATAATTTTTTAATAATGTTAATTTTAGTAAAAAAAATATTTTTTTATTGTTACTTTTTGTAAATAAAAAATTACTAAAATGATTAATTAAGACAAAATTTATCCTATTTGGAATAAAATACGAAAAATTTTTATGGTAATGAAGAAATATTATCGAACTAGGAATAAAAATATGATGGAAGTTTATTTAGATAATAATGCTACAACAATAGTTGATCCAATTGTATATGAAGAGATGAGACCATTTTTCTGTGAAAAGTATGGAAATCCAAACTCTTTACATAGATTTGGAGCAGGAACTCATCCAAAGATGATGGAAGCATTAGATTATTTATATAGTGGAATAAATGCAAGTGATGATGATGATATTATTATCGTATCAAATGCAACAGAAAGTATTAATACTGTAATAAAAGGTGTTTGGATTGATCAAATTTTAAATGGAAATAAAAACCATATTATTACTTCAGAAGTAGAACATCCAGCAGTAACTGCAACATGTAAATTTTTAGAATCACAAGGTGTAAGTGTAACTTACTTACCAGTGAATGAAAATGGAGTTTTAGAAGCTCATACAGTAAAAGATTTTATTAGAGATGATACAGCTTTAGTATCAATTATGTGGGCAAATAATGAAACAGGAAAGCTTTTTCCTATTAAAGAAATAGGTGAAATTTGTAAAGAAGCTGGAGTATTATTCCACTCTGATGCAACTCAAGCTATTGGAAAAGTTCCAGTTGATGTTCAAGAAGCAAATATAGATTTTATGTCATTTTCAGCACATAAATTCCATGGACCAAAAGGTGTTGGTGCTTTATATATTAAAAAAGGTATTAAAATAACTCCATTATTACACGGTGGAGAACAAATGGGTGGAAAAAGAGCTGGTACTGTTGATGTTGCATCAATGGTAGGAATGGGATTTGCTATGAAACTTGCAGTTGAAAACTTAGAGTTTGAAGCAACTGAAGTTAAAAGATTAAGAGATAAATTAGAAGCTGCAATTTTAGAAATTCCTGAAACTGTTGTTATTGGTGGAAAAGAAAATAGAACACCTAATACTACTCTTATTTCTATTAGAGGTGTTGAAGGTGAATCAATGCTTTGGGATTTAAATCAAAATGGTGTTGGAGCAAGTACAGGAAGTGCTTGTGCCTCTGAAGATTTAGAAGCAAACCCAGTTATGAATGCTTTTGGAAGTGATAGTGAATTGGCTCATACAGGAGTTAGATTTTCTTTAAGTAGATTTAATACAGAAGAACAAATAGATTATGCAATTGATGTGATTAAAAAAGCAGTTACAAGATTAAGAAATATTTCAAGTTCATATGCTTATGCACCATCATCACACAAATGTGGATTATAATAAGAAGTTAGCAAAGGAAAACAAAAATGGCAAAAAATGATTTAGTAAGCGGTTCAATTTGGGATGAATATTCAAATCAAGTTATCAATAGAATGAATAATCCTCAACATCAAGGGGAGATTACAGAAGAAAGAGCAAAAGAGTTAAATGCAAAACTTATTGTTGCAGATTTTGGAGCTGAATCTTGTGGTGATGCTGTTAGACTTTATTGGGCAGTTGATGAAGCTACAGATAAAATTTTAGAATCAAAATTCAAATCTTTTGGTTGTGGTACTGCAATTGCATCTTCTGATGTTATGGCTGAGTTATGTGTTGGAAAAACTGTTGATGAAGCTGTAAAAATTACAAATATTGATGTTGAAAGAGCATTAAGAGATAACCCAGATACACCAGCTGTTCCTCCTCAAAAAATGCACTGTTCTGTTATGGCTTATGATGTAATTAAAAAAGCAGCAGCAGAGTATAAAGGTGTTGATATGGAATCTTTTGAAGAAGAACAAATTGTATGTGAATGTGCAAGGGTTTCATTAGCAACATTAAAAGAAGTTATTAGATTAAATGATTTAAAAACTGTTGAAGAAATTACAGATTACACAAAAGCAGGGGCATTTTGTAAATCATGTATTAAGCCTGGTGGGCATGAAGAAAAAGAGATATATTTAGTAGATATTTTAGCAGATACAAGAGCTGAAATGGATCAAGAAAAACTAAAAGTTGCTGCTGATGCAAGTGCTAGCGGAACTCTATCTTTTGATAAAATGACTTTAGTTCAAAGAATCAAAGCAATTGATACTGTATTAGATGAAGATATTAGACCAATGCTAGTTATGGATGGTGGAAATATGGAAATTATTGATATTAAAGAAAATATTCCTCACTATGACTTATATATTAGATACTTAGGTGCATGTTCTGGATGTGCATCAGGAAGCACTGGTACACTTTATGCAATTGAGTCAGTATTAAGACAAAAAGTTGATGAAAACATTAGAGTTTTACCTATATAATTTTTTAAAATAAAAGAGGAAACACCTCTTTTATTGATTATAATCAATCATTATCTATCTTTTTTTATGTACAATTCCTAGAAATATAATAATAAGGATACATAATGAGTGACACTATTAAATCTTTTCTAACACAAGACCATAGAGATTGTGATGAAGAGTTTGCAAATATGGAAAATGCAGTAGCAAGTGGAAATTGGGAAAAAGCAAAAGAGACTTTTGATAAATTTGTAGCTGATTTACAAATGCATTTTGATATGGAAGAAAAAGTAATGTTTCCAGCTTTTGAAGAAAAAACTGGAATGTGTGGTGGGCCAACACAAGTAATGAGAATGGAACATGCACAAATGAATAGTGTAGTTACACAAATGAGAGAAGATATAATCTCTAAAAATAGTTCACACTTTTTTGGATTAAGTGAGAGCTTAATGATGTTAATGCAACAACATAATATGAAAGAAGAACAGATGCTTTATGCTATGGCAGATGCACATTTACAAGATGAGTCTTCTTTTATTATTCAACAAATGAAAGATTTAAAAAGAGTATAAATAGATGTTTAATCAAGGGTTATCATTAGACCAAGCGCCGCCTATATCAGTGCCATTTAGGTTTTTTTTAACTGCACCAATTTTTGCTATATTAATTGGAGTATTGTTTTTAGTTTATCCAGCAGAAGTTATTACAAATAGATTTTCAAATGAAACTATTGCAATCGTGCATTTATTTACTTTAGGTGTTTTATCAATGATAATTTTTGGTGCAATGCAACAAATGATGCCTGTTCTTGCCGGTGCACCTATAAAAAGGGCTAGACTTTTTGCAACAATAGTTCATAGCTCTTTAACTATAGGAACTTTATGTTTTGCTTTAAAGTTTTTATTTAATTTAGATAAATTTTTTATAGTTGCAATTATATGCTTAGCTATTTCTTTTTTAACTTTTTTTAGTGTGGCAATATTTTTACTATTTAAAGTTAAGTATTTAACTTCTACTGTTAATGTAATGCGTCTTTTTGCAATAGCAGGTATCTTAACTGCTTTATTGGGTTTACACCTTGCAGGTGCACATTTATCTGGAAATATTGCCTCAAATCACTATACATTTGTAAATATTCATATACTTTTAGGTATTTTTGGATTTGCTGCATTGCTTATAATTGGAGTATCATTTCAAGTGATACCTATGTTTTATGTGGCTTTAGATTTTCCTAAATCTGTTCAAAATAGATTACCTATTTCTATTTTTATACTTTTAATTTCTTATATAGCTTTTGCATTTTTAGAACTTGATTTTTATATTTATAAGATTTTATTTACTATATTTTTTATTATTTTTGCTTTTCATGGTTTAAATTCATTAAGCAATAGAAGAAGACCTGTTGATGATGTTACTCTTTGGTATTGGAAAGTTTCTTTATATTCTTTAATTGTAGCAATGTTAAATTGGCTTTTTGTACCACAAGACTCTTCATACTTTTTAACTATTCTTTTTGCTTTTGGATTTTTATTTTCATTACTTCAAGGAATGATTTATAAAATAATACCTTTTTTATGTTGGTTTCATTTAAGTTCAAAGGGATATTTCCAAATACCAACTATAAAAGAGATAATAAATGAAGATTTAATAAAAATACAGTTTTATATTTATATAACTTCTTTAGTTTTTTTTATTTTATATGGATTTTTTACTGAAATTTTTATAGATATTGCAGCAACTTTATTTATACTTTCAAATATCTTATTTTTTATTAATTGCTTTTTAGGGATGAAAAAATATGAAACTATCTCTAAAAATGACCCAATGCAAACTTTCATAAAATCATAGTTATGTTATAATATCCCAAATTAAAAAAGGGGATATTATGACTGCTCAAGATAAAGAATTAGCACAATTACACGATACTATTGTTTCTGATGTAAACTCTTTAGTTAATAAATATATGGCTATTGTTGGATGGGATGTTCCAGAAAATGATGAAGAAGAAGCAAAAAGAAAAATCTTAGCAATTATAAAAGATACACTAGAAAAAATTGAGGAAGAGAATTAATGTCAAATCAAAATAATCAAATTTTAAAAAATACAAATGCACAAATCTTAGATGAATTTAATGCTTCTGTAATGTTTGATAAAGAACTATATTCACAAGATATTAAAGGTTCAATGGCACATAGTCAAATGCTATATGAACAAGGGATTTTATGCTTAGAAGATAAAGAGGCAATTCATAAAGGGCTTTTACAAGTAAAAGAAGAGATAGAAAGTGGTAAATTTGAATTTAAAATTGAGCATGAAGATATTCATATGGCTGTTGAAAGTAGATTAACACAAATTATAGGTGATGCAGGAAAAAGACTTCATACAGCAAGAAGTAGAAATGATCAAGTGGCGACTGATTTTAGATTATATGTTCAAGAAAAATCTTTAAGTATAAAAGAGCAACTAAAAGAGCTAATCTCTACATTTGTAGAAGTTGCTTCAAAACATACTTCAACTTTAATTCCTGGAATGACACACTTACAACATGCACAGCCAGTTAATTTTGCATATCATATGCTAGCATATGCAAATATGTTTAAAAGAGATTATGAAAGATTTGAAAGTTCATATGAAAGAAATAACTACTCTCCTTTAGGAAGTGCTGCCTTAGCAGGAACTCCACATAATATTAATAGAGAAACAACTACAAAACTTTTAGGCTTTAAAGCTCCAACTGCAAATGCTATGGATACTGTAAGTGATAGGGATTTTGCATTAGAGATTTTATTTAATATTAGTACAGCAATGATGCATATTAGTAGAATCTCTGAAGAGCTTATTTTATGGTCTTCTTATGAGTTCCAATTTGTAAGAATGAGTGATGAATATGCTACAACTTCTTCAATTATGCCACAAAAGAAAAATCCAGATGTACCTGAACTATTAAGAGGTAAAACAGGAAGAACATATGGAAATTTAATCTCTTTATTTACAGTAATGAAAGGTTTACCTCTTGCATATAATAAAGATACACAAGAGGATAAAGAGGGAGTATTTGACTCTGTTAAAACAATAGAAATTTCATTAAAGATTTTAAATGAAGTAATAAAAACTATGATTGTAAATGTTGATAAAATGCAAAAAGCTTGTAAAATTGGGCATTTAAGTGCTACGGATTTAGCTGATTATTTAGTTCAAAAACAAAATTTACCTTTTAGAACTGCATATTATATTACAAAAGATGTGGTTGCACTTGCAAATAGTTTAAATAAAGATATTAGTGAATTAAATATTGATGAAATTAGAAGTGCAAATGAAGAGATTAAAAATATTGATGAAGAGATAGTAATGTATCTTGACTTAAAAGCTTCAATGAATGCTAGAACATCATTTGGTGGAACTTCTACAAAACAAACAGAAAATCAAATTGAAGTATTTAAAACTTGGCTAACTAGAAATTAATTTCTAGTTACTAAGTATTTTAGTTACTAGGTACTAGTTTTAGAACCTAGCAACTAATAGCTTATTTTAATAAAAACCTTTTTGTTGCTTCATATAAAGCTTGAACATCAGTTTTTCCAATAAATCCATCAACTCCAATAGCATGCATTTTATTTTTAACAGCATCAGTTGTCATAGATGAATTTACAATAACAGGAATATGATTATAAGTGTTATTTTCTTTTATAAATGTTGCCACTTGGAAACCATCTGCTTCTGGCATTTCAATATCAGTAATAATAAGTCCAATTTTATCAGGATTTATCTCTTTAACTCTTTGCAATAATAATGCACCATTATTATAAATTTCAAAATTTATTTTTGCTTTTTTAAAGAATTTACTTAATACTTCCCTTGCTACTCCTGAATCTTCAGCAGCAAGAACTAATTTTTCTGAAATTAGAGGAGAATCAACATATTTATTTACAGCATCTTCACCATCATCTGTCCATCCAATATCTTTTAGAAGTTGTTCTGCATTAAATACTGTACATAATTCATTTTTATCATGAACTTTTACATATGTTGTATAAGTGATTTTTGAATTTGTCTCTTCTGTATGTCTTAATTCATCAGTAGTTTTTTCAACAATATCAAGCATATCTTTGATTAGAAAACCTACTTTTTTATGGTTAAATTCACAATATATAATAAGCTTATATTGATCCATCTCCATCTTTTGTTGACCAAGCCATGCATCAAGATTTACTAAAGTTACAGGTTCCCCTCTAATTGTAGCAATCCCTGCAATAATCTTTGAGTCACTTGGCGTGTCATTAATTGTTACTTCATCTTTAATAACAAAGGCTTTTACTTTTGCGATATTAATTGCATAAATATTATTATGACTAGTATAAAATACAGCTAACTGCTGAACATTTCTTCTATGTCCTTGAGTCATTTGTTCAACGCTACTACTAATGCCACTCATATTATTCCTTTTTCTGTGATGTATAAATTATATATATTTTTTTCTTATAATCAACTTTTTACAAATGTTGTTTTATTTCTTCTTTAGCAATTTCTGAACTGTAACAGAAGCCATCATAAGTCCAAAAGAGCCTGTAACTCCTTCAAAACTTCCTTTTTCAAGGCATTTTGGTTCTTCTGATGAAAAAATAACTTTAAACTTCTTTTTAAACCCTTGAGCTTTTAACTCTGTTCTAATTTTTCTAATAAAAGGATCATTATATGTATCCCAAATTGATTTATATTCAATTTTACTAGGATCTATTCTTTTTGCTCCACCACTTGTACTAATTACTTTTGTAAAGTACTTTTTAATTAGGTGAACCTTTGGTGTTACATCATCAATTGCATCTAAGATATAATCATAAGAACTAAAATCAAAGTTATCAATCCACTCTTTTGTTATTTTAACATGAATTGGTGTCACTTTTGGATATTTTTCTTTTAAAGCTTCAACTTTTACTCTTCCTATGTTACCTTCACTACCCATTTGCCTATTTAAGTTAGACTCTTCATACGTATCAAAATCAACTATTGTAATATCTGTAATTCCTGTTCTATACAAAGCATCAAGGGCAAAGCTTCCAACCCCACCAACTCCTAAAAGAATAAGTTTTGCCTTTGTAAATTTTTCAAAATTTTCTTCACCAAATAGTTTTTTTGTTCTGTCATATCTCATATAATCTACTCTTTTAAAAATTTTAGGTATTATACCATAAAATAATTAATGGAGTTGTTGATGGAAAAAGAACCAATGACAAGAGCTGGATATGAAAAAATCACTGGCAATTTAGACTTCTTAAAAAGTAAAGAAAGACCAGAAACGGTTATTGCTTTAGATGAAGCAAGACAATTAGGAGATTTAAAAGAAAATGCAGAATATCATGCTGCAAAAGATAAATTAAAACTTATTGATTCTCAAATTGCAGAACTTAACAACATTATAAGTAAGGCAGTAATTATTGATCCTTCAACACTACCACATGATAAAGTAAGCTTTGGCTCAACTGTAAATTTAGTTGATGTTGATACGGATGAAGAGTTTACATATACAATAGTTGGTGGAATTGAATCAAATGCTGAAAATGGAATGATTTCATTTAATTCACCTTTAGCAAAACAGCTAATGGGAAAAGAAGAAGGAGATGAAGTTCAAGCAACACTTCCTGGGGGAGTTAGAACTTTTGAAATATTAGAGGTTTATTATAAGGAGATTGAACTATAATGAATATAGCAATTATTGGAGCTAGTGGATATACTGGTTTAGAATTAATTAAAATTTTAATTAATCATCCAAAATTTAATATTACATATATTGCAAATTCAACAGGTGAAATAAATGTGCAAGAGTTACATCCTTGTTTAAAAGATGTGATTAATATAACTGTTGAAAATGCAGATGCAAAGGAAGTATCAAAAGTTGCTGATTTAGCATTTTTGGCTCTACCTCATAAAACTTCTATGGCTTTTGCTAAAGAGTTATTAAAAGAGGGGGTAAAAGTAGTTGATTTAAGTGCAGATTATAGACTTGAACTTGACACTTATGAAAAACACTATTGTGCACATGAAGATAAAGAAAATATAAATGATGCTGTATATGGATTGCCTGAATATTATAAACAGAATTTAAAAGAAGCAATTTTAGTTGCAAATCCAGGATGTTATCCAACTGCTTCACTTTTAGCACTATTACCTTTTGTAGATTTTATACAAGAAGAAACACCTATTTTTATTGATGCAAAATCAGGAGTTAGTGGGGCAGGTAAAAAATTGGCAGAGACAACACATTTTTGCCATATAAATGAAAATATTCATGCTTATAATCCTTTAGCTCATAGACATATGCCTGAGATTGAAGAAAAAGTAAGATTAGTTAAAAATAAAGAATTTTCTATAAACTTTGTACCTCACTTAATTCCTGTTACAAGAGGAATGTTAGTTTCAGTTTATGCAACTTTAAAAGAAGAAATTGATGTGGAGAGTATTTTAGAAGAGGCATATAAAAATAGTGAGTTTGTAAGAATTAGAAAAACTCCTGTTGATATAAAATCAACAGCAGGAACAAACTTTTGTGATATTTTTGTAAAAAGAAATGGTAAAGCTTTATTTATTAACTCTTCAATTGATAACTTATTAAGAGGTGCTTCTTCTCAAGCAGTTGTTAATGCAAACTTAATGTGTGGATATGAAGAGGGTCTTGGGATCCCAAAAATTGCTTATGTTCCTTAATATTAAAGAAAATGCGATTTTTGTAGCTGATTCTCACTATAATGAGAGAAATCAAGAGTTTTTAATCTTTTTAGAGAAAGTAAAATCTAAAGAGATTAAAGCAGAGCAACTTTTTTTTATGGGTGATATGTTTGATTTTATTTCAGAAGAGAGTAAATATTTTGTAAAAAGAAATCAAAAACTACTAAACCTTATAAACGAACTTTCAAAAACTATACAAATAGTATATTTAGAAGGAAATCATGACTATAATCTTAGTTCACTTTTTCCAAATGTATTAGTAGTAAAAAGAGAAAACCAACCTTTAATTGCTCTATATAAACATAAAAAAGTAGCTCTTTCTCATGGGGATAACTTTACTCCGAAATCTTATGATATTTATTGTAAAGTTATAAGAAATAAACCCCTTTTAAATTTTTTAAATTTTATAGATTTTAATAATTTTATTTCAAAAAAAATATATTATACTTTAATAAAAAAGACTATTTGCTCTGATTTTAAAGGTTTTGAAACTTTAGCAAAAAGAAGAGTAGGGTATTTTAATAGTGATATTGTAATTGAAGGACATTTTCATCAAGGAAAAGAGTTTTTATTTGATAATAAAAGATATGTAAATATTCCTTCTTTATGTTGTAGTAAAGAGTATACAAAGCTAGAAAATGAAAAGTTTATAAAAGTAAAATTATGAATTATACTTTTTTATTTTTTATTGCAATTATAGTTTTATTTATCCCTATTTTCTTTTATAGAAAAAAAAGAAATAAACAAAAAATGCAAATAAAAAAACATAAAATAAAACAACATATATATATAGAAGCTATCTCTTTACCTTCAAAAATTGAAGATATGCATATTAGTAAAGTTTTGGAAATTACAAAAAAAATATTTCATACTTTTTATATTTTAGATTTAAAACACTTAAGTGAAAAAGAGTTTGATAAAAAAGAGTGGCATACTTGGCAAATCTCTATTTTATTTAAATTATATAAATTAAAAAAAGAATTTTTTATTGTAAATAAAAAAGAGATTTTTCATCCAATTATTTTACAATTGGATAAAGAATCTTTACATAGTTTGGTTCAAACTATATTATTAAAATATAAAAACTATGTAAATATTAATAAAACAAAAGATTTTTTATCAAAAGAAGTAATTTGGTCAAATAAAGAGATTTCAATTTTATTTTATTTTTTAAGTTCAAAGGATATGTTATCGCAAAGTTTAAAGTAGTAAGTGAATATGAACCATCAGGGGACCAGCCACAAGCAATAGAAGCATTAAGTAGTTCTATTCTTGAAGGAAATAAGTATCAAACACTTTTAGGTGTTACAGGAAGTGGTAAAACATATACAATGGCTAAAGTGATAGAAAAAGTACAAAAGCCAACACTTATAATGACACATAATAAGACTTTAGCTGCACAGTTATATAGTGAATTTAAAGCATTTTTCCCAAATAACCATGTGGAGTACTTTATCTCTTATTATGATTATTATCAACCTGAAGCATATATTCCAAGAAGTGATTTATTTATTGAAAAAGACTCTTCAATTAATGAAGAATTAGAAAGATTAAGACTTAGTGCAACTGCTTCACTTTTATCTTTTGATGATGTAATAGTAATTGCTTCAGTTTCAGCTAATTATGGATTGGGAAATCCAGAAGAATATAAAGCAATGGTTCAAAGAATTGAAGTTGGTTTTGATTACTCTCAAAAAGAGTTTTTACTAAAATTAGTAGAAATGGGATATAAAAGAAATGATAAATTTTTTGATAGGGCAGATTTTAGAGTAAATGGTGATGTAATTGATATTTTCCCTGCTTATTATGAAGATGAGTTTATTAGAGTGGAATTTTTTGGTGATGAGGTTGAATCAATTACTAAACATGAATATCTAACAAATACAAAAGTAAAAGAGTTAAATGAAGTAATAATTTATTCAGTTAATCCTTTTGTTGTTTCAAATGATAAATTAGCAATTGCAGTTAAGCAAATCGAAGAAGAACTTCAACAAAGATTAGAGTTTTTTAAAGCTGAAGATAAATTAGTCGAGTATCAAAGACTAAAACAAAGAGTTGAGTTTGATTTGGAGATGATAGAAAGTACAGGTATGTGTAAGGGAATTGAGAATTATGCTCGACATTTAACTGGACAAAAAGCTGGTGAAACACCTTATTCTTTAATGAACTATTTTGAGCAAATGCAAGAAGAATTTTTACTAATTGTTGATGAGTCTCATGTTTCACTACCACAATTTAGAGGAATGCATGCAGCTGATAGAAGTAGAAAAGAGGTTTTAGTAGAGTATGGATTTAGGCTTCCTAGTGCACTTGATAATAGACCTTTAAAATTTGATGAATTTATAAATAAAGCACCACATTTTCTCTTTGTAAGTGCAACTCCAAATGAACTTGAACTTGAAAAAAGTTCAGTTGTAGCTGAACAAATAATAAGACCCACAGGTTTACTTGACCCAGTTATTGAGATAATGGATAGTGAATATCAAGTAGAAAAACTTTTTGATGAAATAAAAAGAGTAGTTGCAAAAAATCAAAGAGTTTTAGTTACTGTTTTAACTAAAAAAATGGCTGAGGAATTAACTTCTTATTACAGTGATTTAGGACTTAAAATAAAATATATGCATAGTGAAATTGATGCAATTGAAAGAAACCAAATTATTAGAGAGTTAAGACTTGGGCAATTTGATATTCTTGTGGGAATTAACTTGCTAAGAGAAGGTCTTGATATTCCTGAGACTTCTTTAGTTGCTATTTTAGATGCAGATAAAGAAGGATTTTTAAGAAGTAAAACCTCTTTAATTCAAACTATAGGAAGAGCTGCACGGAATGAAAATGGAAAAGTTATTTTATTTGCTAAAAGAATAACTGATTCTATGCAATTTGCAATAGATGAAACAAATAGAAGAAGAGAAATACAAGAAAACTATAATAAAAAACATAATATTACTCCAAAATCAACAAAGAGAAAACTAGATGAAAATCTAAAAGTTGAAGAGTATGATGATTTAGCTTGGAAAAAACAAAAACTAGAAAAAATGCCTGCAAGTGAAAAGAAAAAGTTACTTGTGGAATTAAATAAAAAGATGAAAAAAGCTGCAAGTGATTTAAACTTTGAAGAGGCTATTAGACTAAGAGATGAAATAGAAAAGATAAAAAAACTATAAGTTTTTTATCTTTTTAATTTGAAATTAGTTTTTTATTTATATGAGAAATAGAACTAAATTTTTCACCATTTAAAACTTTTGTAATTCTATGAATATATATTTTACTAATATATGGATTGAACTTTGAGTTTGTATCTAAACTTTTAAAAAGTTCTAAAGCTTTATCAAGTTGTCTTTCTTGGTATAAATTTACAGCTTTTTCAAAAAGTTCAATTTCTTGTTTTTCTTCAGGTTTTGGTAAACCTTCTTTAAAAACTTCATAAATTTTAAAAGCTTCTTTTGTTCCATCAATTAAGATAGTATCAATATATCTTAATGTGTAATCTTTTTTTAAATTTTCTTTTACACTTTGAGAGATAATGCAAGAGGCTTTATAAAATTTACAAACTTGTTCTAAAATAGCAGCTTTATTTACTTCTTTTCCTATTGCTGTATAATCATTTCTATCATCAGCACCCATTTCTCCCACATATGAAATACCACTATTAATTCCAATTCTAATTTGAATTAAAGGTAAAGCATTTTTTAAATATTCTTGATTTAGGTTTTTTAAATATTCCAACTGCTTTAAAGCAGAACTTAATGCTAAGTCTTGATGATTTTTAACATTATTTGGAGCATTCCAATAAGCCATTATTGAATCTCCTATAAATTTATCAACTGTTCCTTTATTTTGCATTATTATTTTTGTCATAGGATTCATATATAAATTTAAATAGTTAGTAAGTTTATCTGGGTTGTCAATTTTATTGGTAATTTTAGTAAAACCTATAATATCAGAAAAAAATATAGTAATCTCTTTTTTCTTAGTAGTAAAATGTAAAGAACTATCACTTTTTAATAAATCATTCATTACATCTTTTGAAACTTTTGCAGCAAATTTATTTTTAATAGTTTTTAACTCTTTTCTCTCTTTTAAAAATATTAAAACTGAAGTTATAAAATATATAAAGATTAAAGTTATAAATACATATCCAGCATCTATTATTAATCCTTTTTTATAAAATAAATACCATAAAGTTAAAGTAAAAGTTAAAAATGAAATAAAAGCAAAAAGAGTAGTAATTAAAAAATTGCTAAAAAATATAGAACTTAAAACTACTGCAATAGTAAAAAATAAAAAAGCAATAATAAGATTTTTTTCCCAAATTGGTTCATAAACAAACTTTTTAGTTAAGATATTTTCTAAAATTGTTGCTTGAATTTGTGTACTTGTTAGATATTGATTTAAAGGAGTTTTATTTAAATTTACTATTCCTGAAGCTGAACTTCCTATTAACACTATTTTATTATTTAAAATCTCATTTAAATCTTTTTTATTTTCAAATATATCAATAAAAGAGATACTATTAAAAAATTCAAGATTATAGTAGTTTATATTTATTAAGGCATTATTATCAATGGGAATTGAGAAATCATTAAAAACGATTTTATTTATTCCTACTGTACAATCTTCAATTCTTACTTCTTTTAACTTATAAAAAGTTCTAGCAATTTCTAAAGCTAAAGAAGGATATAACTGATTGTTATAAGAGATAAGTAAGGGCATTTTTCTAATTGTTCCAAAAATATCAGGTGTTGAGTTTAAAAAACCACTAGAATTTCCACTATCTTGAATAATAGGAATATTTAAATTTATATCCTTTGCCTCTAAAAGTTCTAATTGTACTTCTTTTACTGGATGGTATATTGCTGGAATATATGGAGTTTCAAAATTTACAATTTCTAGTTCTTTATTTAAAAATTGGTATCCTAAAACAATTGGAAATTTTGATTGTTCAATACTTGAAGCAAAAATTTTATCATAATTGGGAATATCTTGCATATCTAAATCTAGTTTTTCTAAAAGTTTAGAAGGAGAGCTTCTATCCTCTTCTGAAAAAACTATATCTATTCCTAATGTTTTAATATTATATTGTTGTAGATTATTTATAAGTTTTGCAACTATATCTCTTGACCAAGGCCATTGACCTAATTTATTTATACTTTTATCATCAATATCAATAATAACTACATTTTTACTTTTTTCACTACTATTTTTAAAAATATATAATAAATCTTCAATTTGATTATCTACTATTTTTAATAAATTAGGTTGTTTAATATAGATAAAAACAATACTACTAAAGATTAAAACTAACATAAATAGATATTTAATAATATTTTTCATAGGACAAATGTTAGCTAAAAAATGTTAATATAAATTTAAATAACTACAGGGAGTTTTTCTTTGAAAATAATATTTTTATCTCTTTTTCTATTATTTAATATATTTGCAAAAGAAGTAGGAAAAGTTGAAAAAGTTATAGTAGATGAAGAAGAAAAACTTGTTGCTTTAGTTCAAAGGGATAATGAAGTTCTAAACTTAAAAGATGTGGGCTTTGTTGTTCATCAAAATGATATTATTAAAACTTACAAAAAATCAAAATTAAAAATTAGATTTTTAGATGATACTATTATTTATATAGGTCCTAAAACTACTTTAGAAATTGCAAAATATTATTATGATAAAGAAAATAAAGAAAATAATGCAACAAACTTAAAAATTTTAAATGGTTCTTTTAGATTAAAAACTGGGAAAATTGGAGAATTGGCTCCTGAACAATTTAAAATTGATACAAAATTCTCTGTGATAGGAATAAGAGGATGAAAAAATCTTTTTTATTAATTACAATATTGATAAATTTTTTACAAGCGGCAGTTATTGTAGGTGATCAAAATAAAATTTCTACATTAGATGGTCAAATAAGTGTAACTTCAAATGGTGCAACAAGAGATTTAAATACTGGACAAGTTGTAGATATAGCAGAAGATAAAGAACCAAGTGAAGTTAGAAATTTACAAAAAAATGAATTGAATAATATTTTAAAAGATACTACAACTAAAGATTTAAGTAAAAAAATAAATATTAGAGTTGGGCTTTTTACAAAAGATGAAGCTTTATTCAGATACAAAGAGTTAAAAAAATATTTTGATCCTAAAAGTATAGTTATAAAAAGAAATGGGGAAAACTATCTTATGACTATTGAAGATGTAAGATATAATTATGCTCAAAAAGTATTCCCTCAAATAAAAAAGTATTTAAGGAAATAGATGAAAAAAGCTACAAAAGCTGATATTGAAATAATTAAAAAAGCCTTTGTTGAAACCTATTCAGGTGCAGTTACAGAGTTAAATTATACAAATGATTATGAATTATTAATTGCAATTATTTTAAGTGCTCAATGTACTGATAAAAGAGTAAATATAATAACTCCTGCACTTTTTGAAAAATATCCAGATGTTTTTGCTTTAGCTGATGCAAACTTAGAAGATGTAAAAGAGCTTCTAAAAACTTGTTCTTTTTTTAATAATAAAGCAAAAAATATTATAAAAATGGCACAAAGTGTAATTGCAAATTATGATGGAAATATTCCACATAATCAAAAAGAGCTTGTAAAACTTGCAGGAGTAGGAAATAAAACAGCAAATGTATTTATGATTGAGTTTGAGGGTGCAAATTTGATGGCTGTTGATACTCATGTTTTTAGAGTTTCTCATAGACTTGGACTTTCATATGAAAAAACTGTTGAAAAAACAGAAGCTGAACTTGTAAAAAAACTAAAAGATGATTTACATATTTTTCATCAAGCTATGGTACTTTTTGGAAGATATACTTGTAAAGCTTTAAATCCTGATTGTGATAATTGTCTTTTCCCTCATATTTGTAAAACTAAACAATCTTTTAAACCTGCATAAAAAATAAAAGTGGTTGAATATAAACTACTTTTATTATTTAAAGAAAAATTAACAATTAATTAACAGCTTAATAATAAAATTTCCAAAAATTATAAAGGGAAATAATGAAAAAAATAGTAACACTATCTTTAGTTACGGTTGCATTATTAAGTGCAAATGAGCAAGTTACTTTAGACTCTATTATTATAAAAGAAAATTTACAATCAAAAATTGTAAATGATGTAAGTAATGAAAATCTAAAATCTGCTGATTTAGCTGAAGCATTAACAAAAAATATTCCATCTGTTTCATTAGTTAGAAGAAGTGGTATTGCAAATGATATTATCTTAAGGGGACAAAAAAAAGATAATATAAATATCTTAATTGATAATGCTAAAATTTATGGTGCATGTCCAAATAGAATGGATCCAGCTACTTCTCATGTCTTATCAAATAATATACAAAGTGTTGAAGTAAAAGAAGGTCCTTTTGATGTGGAAAATTTTGGAACATTAAGTGGAGTTGTAAAGGTTAATACTAAAAAACCTAAAGAGGGAATAAATGGGGATATTAATATAAACTATGGAAGTTTTGGTTATAGTAAATACTCTGCAACTGTAAGTGGTGGAACAAAAAATATAAAAGCATTAATCTCAGCTTCAACTGAAAGTAGTGATCAATATGAAGATGGGAATGGAAATACATTAGCCCAACAATTAGATAATAAAGCAAAAAGCAATGATCAAAAATATGCAAATGATTATAAAGATATGGATGCATATAAAAAGAAAACTTTTATGACAAAGTTATATTTTAATTTAACTGATAATCAAGAGATAAACTTTTCATATACAGCAAATAGAAGTGATAATATTTTATATCCAAATAGTGGGATGGATGCTATATATGATGATTCTGATATTTATACATTAAACTATATTGCAAATGATTTATCAAGCTTTTCTAAAAGATTAGAATTTAATACATACTATTCAAAAGTAGATCATCCTATGGCAACAACATATAGAAATAACGGTGCTTTAAAAATGACAAATCATATGAAATCAAAAATTAAAGGTGCTAAGCTTCAAAATGATACTGAGATTTTACAAGGAATTTTAACTTTAGGCTTAGATACAAGTAAAAGAACTTGGGAAGGTGAATATAGTAATAAAATAAAACCTTATATAAGAGATAGTATTAGTAAAACAGATACTAAAAATAAAGCTTTTTTTGCAAAATACAATAAAGATATAGGAAACTTAAATTTAGAACTTGCAACTAGATATGATAGAACAGATATTACTACTCAAGCAAATGCAAAAAATAATGATTATAATTCATTAAATGGTTATTTATTAGGAACTTATAAAATTGATGAGAGCCTTAATATTTTTGCTGCACTTGGTAAATCAAGTAGAGTACCAGATGCAAGGGAATTATATTTTGTAAGTAGTACAGGTTCTGTTGTAGGAACTGAAGATTTAAAACAAACAAAAAATTATGAGTTTGATTTAGGTTTTGAAAAAATTATAGGTGATTTTAAAGTTAAAACAAAATTTTTCTATTCTGATTTAAAAGATTATATTGCTTTTAATAATTCAAAAACAACAAATAAATTTGAAAATGTTGATGCAAAAATTTATGGATTTGAAGTAAGTGGAGAATACCTAGCAAGTGAAGAACTTACTTTTGATTATGGTTTAGCTTATCAAAAAGGTAAAAAAGATAAAGCATTAAGCGGTCAAACAGATAAAGACTTAGCAGAAATCCCACCATTAAAAGCAAATCTTGGTGTAAATTATGAAAAAGGTATAAATAGAATTAGAGGTGAAGTTGTTGCTGCTAAGGCTTGGAGTAGTATAGATAGTGATAATGGTGAACAAGATATTGGTGGATATGCGGTTGCAAATTTAAAATATGAAAATAGATATATTAAAAATACTGTATTAACAATTGGAGTTGATAATATCTTTGATAAAACATATGCTACAAGTAATACTTATAAAGATTTAACATTAGTTACAGCAAATAGTGATGAGGTGATGTTATTAAATGAACCTGGAAGATATGTATATTTTAACTTAAAATATAGTTTTTAATAAACTAAAAGAGGAACTCCTCTTTTAGTCAAAATCCATAATTACTTGAGTTTGTCCTGTACTTCCAAACTCAATATCTATTAATCTTGCTAATTCTTTAAAATCAATTCCTTCAACAGTTTTTAGTGTTTTTAAAATCTGTTTTTTACCTGTTTGAAGCTCTTTTGACTTTATTCCATGGGAAATTGAAAGACTAGCTTCTATAAAAGCTGAAAGCTTATCACACTGCTTTAAAGCTTCCCCATCTATTGCATTATATTTATCAAGATTATATTTACTTACTTCTTCAACAATTTGTATTTTTTCATTATTATATACTTTATTTAAAAATTCATCTTTTTTATTATTATCATAAAGTCCAAGTAAATATGAAAACTCCTCTTTTATATCTTCTGGAATAAAAGGTAAAATTTCATCTTCAATTTTTATAATTTCATACTCTGCAATAATATCTGATAACTCATCAACACTATATTTTACAGGGGAGATTATATCTCTTGTTAAAGCTTCTGGCAAATCATGAAAAAGTGCTGTAAAAAAATTGTTTTGAAGTCTTTTTTCACAAGCATTTACTTCAATAGAATAAAAATATCCAAAAATTGCAACAGTTAGCATATGTCCTAATACAGAAGTTTCAGGAATTCTTGGTGTTTGAGCCCATCTTTTTTGAAATCTTAATCTTCCACTTAAATCAATAATTCTTGAAAGTTTTTTATTTAAAGCTATTTTTCTAACACCTATTAACTCATAATAGTCTTCTATTTCATCTTCAACACTTCTTTTAACATTTTCAATATCTGTTAAAAATTTTGAAGTTTGATAAACAATAGAAAATTCCCATTTAGTTGCTAAATATGAAGCAGCTTTTAGTATAAATCTCTCTTTTTTATACATAGATGTATCATTTAAATACTCTTCAAATTTTCTTAAAAACTTACCATTTTCTATTGGTTCAAGGGAGTCTTTTAATTTTTCAATAACCCAAGAGTTTATCTCTTTTGATTTTTTTTGAATAGCTTTTCTAAATACATCAGGCCTAATATCTGTTACAACTATTCTTCTTAAAAATTCAAAAATACCTGCTTCTATTAGGTGTGTATAGTTTATATCTTTTTCTAGTTTTGCTATAAAGTATGCAATTATAAATTTATGTGCTTGCTTATCTAGTTCTACTAGTTCTACCATTCGTGGATAATCATTCCATCTTTGAATAGATGCAGATGAAAAAATATAATCAATAATCTTTGGATTTATCATTATTTATCCTTTTTTTCTTCATCATTGGAAAAGAACATCATTTTTTTTCCTAGCATCATTAAAGATACAATTACAAACATCATTAAATATACTTGCCAGTCTTGCATTTTTTTCCTTTTTAGCAGTTTTTAAATTATCCCATAACATTGATAAATTGGTGCTTAGAACTAAATTTTTTAATTTTTGATGCAAAATGAAAAAATAGGAGTATAATTCCGCAAATTTTATTAAGGATAAAGAAAAAAATGTCAACATTGACAGTAAATAATTACACATTAAAACACTTTGATTTAAAAGCAAAAGAGGTAATGACACATTACTTAAAACAGATTAATGTAGATGTAAGTGATTATACTTTTGCAGGTAATTATATTTGGTTATCAACTGCAACTGGATTTTATACAATTGTAAATGATACTTTTTGTCTATTTATATTAAGTTCAGGAGAACTTTCTATGCTATTGCCTCCAATTGGAACAAAACAGAATACATATGAGGCAATATTAAAATGTTTTGAAATTATGAACTCACATAATAGTAATAGAAATTATTCTAAAATAGAGTATGTGCATGAAAATATACTTGAAGAGTTTGTTGATTATTTAGAAGAGGGTACTTTAATATATGAGATGTTAAAGGATTTTATTATTGAGAAAAAACTTGTAGATTATATTTATAAAGCTGAGGATTTAATAGAATTAAAAGGTGATTCATATAAATCAAAAAGAAATGAAATAAATAAGTTTAAAAAAATCTATCCAGATTTTAGAATAGAGATTTTAGATAAACAAAAACATTCAAGTGATGTTATGAACTTATTTAATAAATGGGTAAAAGATAGAACAACTTATATGCCAAAAGAAGAAGTTGAAATTTTCTTAGATGGTATTTATTTTGAAAGATTTGCCATTAAAAGATTAATAAATGACTATGAAAATTTAGATGTTATAGGTTTAGTTATTTATATAAATGATGAAATAAAAGGCTTTACAGTTGGTGAAAAAATAAATGAACAAACTGCAAGTGTAATTATAGAAAAAACAGATTTTGAGATTTTAGGATGTGCTCAATATATATTTAGAGAATTTACAAAAATTTTAAAAGATAAATATAATGTTGAATATATAAATGTTGGTGATGATATGGGATTTGAAAATCTTAAAAAAGTTAAAATGTCATATAGACCTTATAAATTAGTTCCAAAATATACAATTTATCAAAAATGATACAAGTAGCCACAATAAAAGATATTAAACCTCTTTTTAGCATAGAACAAGAGGTTTTTAAACAAGAGGTATTTGCTTTAAGTCTAAACTCTTTTCGATACCATTTAAAAAGAAATACTATTTTTAAATTGGAAATTGATAAAAAAATAGTTGGATATTGTTTATGGCTTAAAAGAAAAGAGTATTATAGACTTTATTCTTTTGCAATTTTGCAAGAGTTTCAAGGAAGAGGTTTTGCTTCGCAACTTTTAGAGTTTTCAATTAATAATTTAAATAAAAGTAAATTTGAATTGGAAGTTAGAGTATCTAATAAAAATGCTATAAAACTTTATGAAAAATTTGGATTTAAAATAGTTAAAACTTTAGAAAATTATTATGAAAATGAAGATGGTTATAAGATGGTAAGAGTATAGGAGTTTCCTATACTCTACAGCTTCCCATTTTACCTAAGGCATTTATTTTTTCTACTCTTCCTTCATGTCTTCCACCTTCAAAAGAGGCTTTGTCCCAAGTATCAATTATAGCTTCAATCATTCCATATCCACTAACTCTCTCACCTAGACAAATTACATTTGCATCATTATGTTCTCTTGCCATTTTAGCTGAATATTCATTGTGGCATAAAGCTGCTCTAATTCCATCAAATTTATTTGCAGCCATTGACATCCCAATACCTGAACCACAAATTAAAATACCTTTGCTTCCTTTATTTGCAAGAACCTCTGTACAAACTTTTGCTGCAAAATCTGGATAATCAACTCTATCTTTACTATTTGGACCTAAGTCAATTACTTCATGACCTTTTGCTTCAAATAGCTCTTTTACATATTTTTTAATATCTATACCTGCATGATCTGCTGCTATAAAATATTTCATTAATAAATCCCCTCTTTATGATTAATATCAATCTCTTTACCTATTAAATCTTCTTCAATAGACTCAACAGTGCTAAATACTCTGTCCCATCTAATTTTTTTATTTTCATCCCAAGAAAAGTAAATAAACCAAGGAGTACCTACTATATGTTTATATTCAACAGTTCCCCAAAATCTTGAGTCATTAGAGTGGTCTCTATTATCACCCATCATAAAATATTCACCCTCAGGAATTTTTATTGGTAACATATTAAATAGTTCACTAGGATATAATCCATTATTTATAACATTAGGGTCATTATGAATACCAGGGTGATTTTTTGCATAAGGGTTTATAACCCAAAGTTTATCATCAGATTCAATAATTTGCTCTTTTGAATAATTTTTTCTTACATATTCATTACCCTCTTTAGGGTGTAAAATAAGATTTTTATTTTGAATTAAAATTAAATCTCCACCAGTTGCTACTAATCTTTTTACATAATGAATTGAATCATCTTTTGGGTATCTAAATACTACAATATCCCCACGCTTTGGTTTTTCACCTTCTATTAGATGTCCATTATTATTAAAATCAGGTAAAATAGGTATTTCTAGCCAAGGAATTCTAGGAGTTGGGATTCCATATGAAAATTTTTTTACAAAAAGCATATCTCCAATTAGTAGAGTATTTTTCATACTTCCACTAGGAATAACAAAAGCTTGTGCAACAAAAAATATAATCCCTAATACAATAATAATTGTACCAGTCCAAGAACTAGCCCAATTGTATGCTTTTTTAATCATTTAGTTTACTTTCTTCTCTTAATTTTGCAGCTTTAATAGTATTTTTTAATAGCATTGCAATAGTCATTGGACCAACTCCACCTGGAACTGGAGTGATATATGAACACTTAGGTGCTACTTTTTCATAATCCACATCACCAACAAGTTTACCACTATCTAGCCTATTAATGCCTATATCTACTACAATAGCCCCATCTTTTACCATATCTTCAGTTATTAAATTTACTTTTCCTACACCAACACAAATAATATCAGCTTTTAAAGTATGCTCTTTTAAATTTTTAGTATAAATATGGCAAGTTGTAACTGTTGCATTTGCATTTAATAAAAGTGTACTCATAGGTTTTCCTACAATATTACTTGCACCAACTACACATACATCTTTACCTTGTGGGTCAATATTATACTCTTTTAGTAATTCCATTACTCCATATGGTGTTGCTGGAATAAATGAATCTAAGCCTAAGTTCATTCTTCCTGTATTGTAAGCATGGAAACCATCAACATCTTTTTTAGGAGCAATAGCTTCTAAAATTGCAGTTGTATCAACATGTTTTGGTAATGGTAATTGAACTAAAATACCATCAATATTAGGATTTTTATTCATCATTGCTAAAATTTCTAAGATTTTATCTTGAGAAATTGTATCTGGCATTTCATGAACAATTGAATATATACCTGCTTCTTTACAAGCTTTACTTTTCATATTAACGTATGCTGCACTAGCTGGGTCAGAACCTACTAATACAACCGCAAGACCTGGAGTTACACCTTTTTCTTTTTGAAGTTTTACAACATCAGCTTTTACTTCTTCTTTTATTTTATTAGATAATGCTTTTCCATCAAGTATAGTCATGGGAATTAAACCTTATATATGTTTTAATTTTAGGTTGATATAATATCAAAAATACTTTTACACAAAGGTTAAGTTTGAAAATAGGGCTTTTGCTGCTTTTTTTTATAAATACACTCTTTTCATTTGAAGATGATAACTCTTTTATTACTAAATATGAATATGGTGCAATGTTATATAATAACCCCCGTGGAATAGGGTGCAATAAATGCCATGGAAATGGCAAAAAAAGTGTAACAATTGCAAAATATAGGGATAAAAAAGGTGCTTTAAAAACAATTGTTGCACCACCAATTAATAAAGTAAAATTTGAAGATTTTAAATCAAAACTTAAATCTGATAAAACTGAATCTTTAATAATGCCCACATATTTTTTAACTGATGAAGAATTAACTTCACTTTACTATTATATAACTAAAGTAAAATAGCTATTTTACTTAAAGCAAATATTAATATTGACTTAAGTATAATGCGCAACTTATTTTAAAACAAAGGAAATGCTTATGTTAGAGGGTATCGTTAGAGATAGTATGACAAAACAAGCAACTAAATCTTTAAGAAGAGATGGTTTCTTAATTGCAAATATCTATGGAAAAGGTTTAGAAAACGTTCACGCTGCGTTTAAAACAAATGAATTTATTAAATTCTTAAAAAATAAAACTACAGTTGCATTTGATGTAAATGTTGGTGGAAATGTTTTAAAAGTTGTAGTACAAGAATATCAAAAATGTCCAATCACTTCTGATTTATTACATGTTGATTTAATGGTTGCACAACCAGGTGTTAAAGCAACTTATTATGTTCCAGTAAATGGTATTGGTACTCCAAAAGGTTTAAAAAACAAAGGTCTTTTTGTTTACCATAAAAAAAGAGTTCCAGTTAAAACTACTATTGAGAACTTACCAGAGTCTTTTGAATTAACTATTGATCATTTAGATACAGGTGATAATATTTTAGTAAGAGATTTAGTATTACCAGAAGGTGTACAATGTTTCTTAGACCCAAGAGTACCTGTTGTTGGTGTAATTAAAGCTAAGTAATTTTAATATGCTAATAGTAGGTCTTGGTAATATTGGGGATAAATACGTATTAACAAGACACAATATAGGGTTTATGATCATCGATGAGATGATCAAAAACCTTAAAACTTCTTCTATAAACAAATCAAACTTTAAAGCTGACGTTTATAAATCTTCTTATGACTTATTTGTTAAGCCTAAAACTTATATGAATCTTTCAGGTGAAGCAGTAATTGCAATTAAAAATTATTATAAAATAGAAAATGAAGAAATTATTGTTATTCATGATGATTTAGATTTACCTTTTGGAACTGTAAAGTTTAAAATTGGTGGAGGACATGGAGGTCATAATGGTCTTAAATCATTGGATTGTCACATTGGAAAGGATTATATAAGAGTTAGAGTTGGTATTGGAAAACCAGAAAACAAAGAAGATGTTGCAAATTATGTTTTAAGTAACTTTTCAAAAGAGGAATTAAATAGATTAAAGGATATAATACCTCATACTATCAAAGCAATAGAAGCACTTAAAGTTGAATCTATTAATGAAGTAAAATCTAAATTCACATTGAAGTAATAATGAGCATTTTAACAAAATACATTTTGCAAAAATATTTAAAAAGTTTTTTAATTGTTTTAGTATCTTTACAACTATTTTTTGTGGGAATTGATTTCTTTCAAAATGCAAAAAATCTACCAGATTCTGCAAACTTACAATTACTATATCTTTTTTATAATAGTTTTTTTACCCTAACATTAACATTGCCATTATCATTGGTTTTTGGGTGGATTTTAACTTTAGTTATACTAATTAAAGGCAATGAATTAGTTGCCTTAGTCTCTTTAGGTGTTAGCAAAAATAAAATATATTCTCCTGTTTTTAAAATCTCTTTTTTATTAATTGTAGTTTTAATAGGACTACAATCTACACCTTTGGCATACTCATATGAAGAAAAAAGTAGAATTTTGGATAATGAATATTTTATTAGTTCAAAATCTGATATTTTTTTAAAGTACAATAATTATTATATTTATTTTCAAAAGCTTTATCCATTAGAGCAAAGAGCTGAAAATATACATATTTATAATGTTTCAAATGAAGATATTGTAGAAAGTATAGTTGCAAAGAAAGCATATTTTCAAAATAATAAGTGGTATATTATAGATGCAAAAATTCTTCAAAAACCACAAGAAATTGATTTTAATTCTTCAAAAATTGAAATAAGATATGAAAAATTTCTAAATACTTTAGAAGGTTTTAAACCTAAGATTTTAAATAATGTTTATGAATCAAGATCAACTTTTTCAATTATTGATGCAGTATCTGCTTTATTACTTTTAAAAGAGCAAAATATAAATACTGATAAGATTAGAGCAGCTTTATATTATGAATTAATCGTATCATTTTTTATTTTACCTTTGATGATGTTAATTTTTATATATTCTTCATTAAATAGTAGATTTTTCAATGTTGGAAAGTTTGTATCTTTGTCAATCTTTTTTACTTTAATAATTTGGGGACTTTTCTTTTTATTGCATAAATTCTCAAATAGTGGAATAATTATTCCTGAGATATCATTATTGTTACCAATGTTTTTATGGTTTATGATATCATATATTATTTATAGAAAAAAAATATCATATTAAGGTAGGCAAATTTAATGAAAAAAAAATCTGATAAAGCTTATGGGGTTGCTTTATATAAGATTGAAAATAAAAAGATAAAAATCCTACTGTGTAAATCTGTGAAAAGTAAAGATAGATGGGGATTTTTAAAAGGTGTAATGCAAACTGGTGAAACTCCTGCACAATGTGCAAAAAGAGAGTTTTTTGAAGAGTCAAGTATAAGTGTAGATATCTCTTTATTTGAAGAGTATTTTGAACAAAAAAATAGTGAGAAAGATATTGGTGTTTGGCTTGCAAATGCTAAAAATATCAAAGGTTTAGATAAATATTTTACAGAGGATAGATTACTTGATAAGTATTTATCTTGGGAAAACTCAAAAGTTAAATTTTTTACTTTAAATGAGCTTCCAGAAATTAAGAAAAAGCAAAAAATTCTTATTTATAAAATCAAGGATTTTTTAAAAAATAAGAATCAATTCCATTAGCAATACCTTTTGCTAATAATTCTTGATAATATCTATTATATAATCTTTTACTCTCTTTTGGATGTGAAATATATCCAACTTCTATTAAAATTGAGGGCATTTGAGCCCCTACAAGTACCCAAAATGGTCCTTCTCTAACTCCACCATCAACAACATCTTTATATTTTTTTTGTAAAGAATAAAGCATATTTTGTTGTACATCAATAGCTAGTTTATTTGAAGCAGTGATTTTACTTTGATTTAATACCATTAAAAAAGACTCTTGTGTAGCATCACTCATAGTTCGAATATCACTTTGATTCTCTTTTGCCGCAACTCTTTTTGCTCTTTCACTTCTTGCAGGGCTTAAGAAAAATGTCTCAATTCCATGTATTGTATGAGCTTTACTTTTTGGTACTGAGTTTGCATGAATAGAAAGGAAAATATCAGCATTTTTATTATTTGCTAATACAGTTCTATTTCTTACTTTTATAAATCTATCATTGTTTCTTGTAATATATACTTCATAACCTTTTTGTTTTAAAATATTATATAAATATTTTCCTATTGATAGAACAACTGTTTTTTCATATTTATCTCCAGGTCCAACTGCACCTGCATCTTTTCCACCATGCCCTGCATCAATTACAACAATTTTCTTTTTATATTTATTAATACTTAAGGCTATATCTTTTGGTACATTTTTACTTGTAGTTTTTGAAGTAGTAGTTGTTGTTTTATTTACTATATTATTAGTTGTATTTTGTATTGTTGGAAATTTGATAATTATTCTTTTATTATTTATAATATATATTGGTTTTAAACTATTTTTATTTTTTACTTTAATTTGTAAAAGATTTGTCTGCTTTTGTAGTACATATATTCTATTTATATTTGTTAATTCTAATTTTGTAGGTTCAGCATCTTTAAAAGAGCCTTTTAAATTAAATAAGTAGTAGTTTGCATATTTTGTTTTTTCTATTTCATAATTAATATGATTTTTACTTACTTGATGATAAAAATCAATAATTATCATATTATCTTTTGTATAGACTTTTTCAATAGTATATTTTGAAGATTCTATGGAAGTAATTTGAGGTTTTGGCTCTTGTTTTTTTGGTTTAATTTCAGGAAGAGTTTTTTTATCTTGCTGTTTTTTAGTTAGTTTTAAAAGTTCATTTTCATATTTTGAAGTATTGATATTTAATTGTTTACCCAATGAGATAATTTTTTTTAGATGACTAATCTCTAAAGCAGTATCATTTTTTAATACTGCCCTTAGATAACTCATTCTAAGAGAGTTATATTCTTCTTGTAAGTTTTTATTTGAAGCATTTAAAAAGCTTATACAAAGTAATAAAACTAAGAATATATTTTTTAAAATAACTATTCTCCCTTAGTAAGTTTTTCTATTAACTCATGTACAGAAATGATTTTATCAATTTTATAACCATTTGATCCTGTAAAAAACAGTCCTGTGTCAATATCTCCTTGATATGCTGCACCTAATCTATCTGCAATACAATATCCTACAATTTTAGCTTCTGTTCCTCTATTACAAGGAGCAACGCAATTTGAAATACAAGTAACTTTTGGTGCAGTTTTATCTTCTATTGAAGTTTGAAGTTTTGTCATAACTGCTCGTGCAGGAAGACCAACTGGTGATTTCATAAGTTTTATATCTTCTTCTTTAGCTTCAAGTAAAACTTTTTTCATGTTCATATCAGCATCACATTCAAAAGTTCCAATAAATCTTGTAGCCATTTGAACTCCAGCACATCCCATTGCTAAAAATTTATCAATATCATTTTTATCCCAAATTCCTCCAGCAGCAATAATAGGAATATCTTCTCCCCATTTTTTTGCTTCTTCAATTACAGGAGCAATAATATTTTCTAATTGATACTCTTCTTGGAAACATTGTTCATAAGTAAAGCCTTGATGACCTCCTGATTTAGGACCTTCTACAATAATAGCATCAGGTAACTTATTATATCTTTGCCATTTTTTACAAATTAGTTTTAAAGCTCTTGCACTAGAAACAATTGGTACAAGTGCAACATCAGGAAAATCTTTTGTAAATTCAGGCATATTTGTAGGAAGTCCAGCCCCAGTAATAATTATATTAATTCCTGCTTCACAGGCATCTTTTACAATTCTTCCATAATCATTGCAAGCATATAAAATATTACAAGCTAGTGGGGCATCTCCACAAATTTTTCTTGCATTATTAATAATAGCAGTTAATGCTTCTTTTGAGTAAAAATTCATTACATCAACAGGTTTATCTTTTTTAGTTCTAATATTAAAATCTTCACTTTTATAATAACCTGTTCCAACTCCTGAAATAACTCCTAAGGCTCCCTCTTTACTAACACTTCCAGCTAGTTTATCCCAACTTATTCCAACACCCATTCCTCCTTGGATTATTGGATGCTTTATTTCATATTTTCCTATTCTCAATACTAGCCCTTTATTTTATTATTATTCTTGCAAAATTCTTTTTACCTTTTTGTAAAATAAATTCTCCAGATTTTAAATTAAGTTTATCATCAGTTACTTTTTCTTGATTGATTTTAACTGCACCAGCAACTATATCTCTTCTTGCTTGTGAAGTAGAAGCAACTAGTTTTGCATCAACCAAAGCTTGACATAGCCAAATTCCATTTTCCATTTCAAATTCAGGCATCTCTGATGGTATATCTTTTTTAGCAAAAACTTTTTCAAACTCTTCTTTTGCTTTTATTCCCATTCCAAGACCATGGTATCTATCAACTATTTCCATAGCTAATTCTTCTTTTACCTTTTTAGGATGTAAAGTACCATTTTCAACACCAGTTTTTAACTCTTGAATTTCTTGTAGTGATTTTGAAGATAATAATTCATAATATCTCCACATTAATTCATCAGAAATTGAAAGTGTTTTACCAAACATATCATTTGGTTCATCTGTTACACCAATATAGTTTCCTAATGATTTAGACATTTTTTGTACACCATCTAAACCTTCTAATAAAGGCATCATTAATACTGCTTGTTGTTTTTTACAATTATAAGCTTTTTGTAATGTTCTTCCCATTAATAGGTTGAATTTTTGATCAGTTCCACCCATTTCTATATCAGTATTCATAGCTACTGAATCATACCCTTGAAGTAATGGATAGATAAATTCACTTACTGCTATTGGAGTATTTGAAGCATATCTTTTTGAAAAATCATCTCTTTCAAGCATTCTTGCAACAGTTAAGTTTGATGCAAGAGCAATAAGCCCCCCAGTTCCAAGTTGGCTTAACCATTGGCTATTAAACATTACTTTTGTTTTTTCTGGGTCTAAGATTTTAAATACTTGTTCTTTATATGTTTCTGCATTTTTTAAAACTTGTTCACTACTTAAAACTTTTCTTGTTTCACTTTTCCCTGTAGGATCACCTATTGTTGCTGTAAAATCTCCAATTAAAAACTGTACAATAGCACCATATTTTTGAAAAGTTGCCATTTTCTGAATAAGTACAGTATGTCCTAAATGCAAATCAGGTGCTGTTGGGTCAAACCCAGCTTTAACATAGAAGTTTTCACCTTTTTCAAAGAAATTTTTAATAAGTTTTTCAATTGCTTCTATATCAATAATTTCAGCGCATCCTCTTTGTATTTCAGCCAATGCGTTTTTAATTTTTTCTTCCATAATTCCTCTTTACTTCTTATTTAGTGTATGCATCTTTTTTTGAAAAAAACTCAATTACTTTTGCTTGTTTTTCTATAATTTTTCTTACTTCTTCCACATTTGAGATATTTATTTCAAATTCAATATCACAATATTGCCTATAAGAGTGTTTTTCTCTTCCATAATCAACACTTAAAATATAACCTTCATATTTAGACATATATATTAAAAGTCTTGCTAATTCTCCTCTTGTGTTTGGTAAAGATACTACCATTTTATATGGATATAGGGTATCTTTTGTCCATTTAGTAAAGAGCATACTTTGTTTTGATTTAATTTTTTTATATGCTTTATCACACATTTTATGGTGAATTATAGCTTTATTTCCATCTTTAAAAGCTACTATATCATCTCCAAATTTTGGATGACAACAGTGGTCAAATGATACAGAATTTATACTAAAATTTGAATATATTAAAATATTATCAAATTTATATTTCTTTAAATTGCTAGCTAAAATCTTAAATCTAGTAACAAATCCATGTTCTCTTATCATATTTGTTTCAATTTGTTTTTTAATATTTCTTAAAAAATCTAAGTTATTTACTACTTTATGTAGTGAATCAAAATGATAAGTTTTTGTTATTTCTTGAGTATATCTACTAAAAATACTATCAATAATATTTTTACCACTTAGTTCATTTAACTCTTTTTGTCTATGTGAGCATAAAAGTTTTATTTGTTTTTTTGCTCTATTTGTTTTTACCATATCCATCCAAGAACATCTTGGAATTGCCTCTTTGGATGTTTTAATAGAGACAATATCTGAACTTTTAAGTTCTGTTAAAAGTGGTTTTTTAATTTTATTTATATAACATTCATAAGCATTTTTACCAACATCTGTATGAACAGCATATGCAAAGTCATAAGCTGTTGAGCCCCTTGGAAGATTAAATGTATCTCCGTGAGGGGAATAAACAACTATTTCATCTGAATATAAATCATCTTTTGTATCTGCATAAAACTCTTCAATATTTTCATTTGAAAACTCTAAAGATTTTAACCAGTTTAAATTAGGACCATTTTTTGCACCACTTTTATATTTCCAATGGGCTGCAATACCATATTCAGCAATTTTATGCATTTCAAAAGTTCTAATTTGAACTTCATAAATTTTAGAATTATAAAAAACAGTTGTATGAATAGTTCTATAACCATTCTCTTTAGGTGTTGAAACATAATCTTTAAATCTTGAAATTAAAGGTTTATAAGCAAGATGTAAATGTCCTAAAACTTTATAACAATCTATTTCTTCAGGAACTAAAACCCTAATAGCAAGCAAATCAAGAACTTCATCAATATTAACACCTTTTCTTTGCATTTTTAAATAGATAGAATAGTGGTGTTTTATCCTACTTAAGATTTTAATTTTAGAAGAGTCATAACCATTTTTTTCTAAAATATTTTTTGTATTTGTAATAAAGTTATTAAAAGTTAATTGTATTGCATGTTGATGTTCTTGAATAAAATCATCAATTTTCTTGTATTCTTGTGGATAAATATAAAAAAAAGCCAAATCCTCAAGATGATTTTTAAGTGTAGAAATTCCAAGTCGATGTGCTATTGGAACATAAACAACAAGTGTTTCTTCAGAAATTCTTTTTTGTTTATTTGCAGGTAGTGCACTTAAAGTTAGCATATTATGTAATCTATCACATAGTTTTACTAATAATACTCTTACATCATCAATAGAAGCAATTAACATTTTTCTAAAAGTCATTGCTGCACTTATTGTTTTTGTATCTGTAGTTGTTGAAGCTGAAGAAAATTCGTGTTCTCTTATCTCTACAATTTTAGTAAGACCATCTACCATATGGGCAATATCTTCACCCCAATTATCTTTTACAAAATTTAAATCATATGCTGTATCTTCTACTACATCATGTAAAAGTGAAGTTGCAATAACTGCTTCATCTGGACTAAAATAAGCAGTGATAGTGGCAACTAATAAGGGATGTACGCAGTAAGGTTCTCCACTTTTTCTAAATTGATTTTCATGTGCTTTAATAGTAAAATCAATTATTTCTTGAAGTTTAGGAGTAATCTTTGTATGTTTTTTAAGTTCATTAATAGCATCTTCAATAGTATTGATGCTTTGTATTCTTTGTATAAATGGATCCATGGGCTCTACAAATTAATTATAAAAGCAAAAAGCTTTTATAATTAGTCGTCTTTTTCTACTAAACCTTCAATAACTAATAGTCCATTTGCAATTTCATCAATTGCAATATCAGTATATTTCATGTTTTGAGTATTTTGTTCTAATAATGGCTTTGCACCTTTGCTTAATTCATCTGCTCTTTGTCCAACAGCTACTGATAAAATATATCTATCATTATTTACTTTTTCTAAAGCTTTTGCCATTCTTTCTTCTAATCTTAACATTCAAATTCCTTTTTATTTTACAATTGAACATTTACTTAAATCACCATTTATGATTTTAAGTAAATTACCTTTTTCACTCATATCAGCAACAACAATTGGAAGTTTATTATCTTTCGCTAATGCAATAGCTGTATCATCCATAACTTTAATATGGTCTTCTAATGCTTTATCATAAGAGATAGTATCAAGTTTAACTGCATCAGGATATTTCATAGGATCTTTATCATAAATACCATCTACTTTTGTAGCTTTAATTAGCATACATGCGTTGATTTCTGTTGCTCTTAATGTAGCAGCTGTATCAGTTGTAAAATATGGATTTCCTGTCCCTGCACTAAAAATTACAACTCTATTTTTTTCAAAGTGTCTCATTGCTTTTCTTACAATATATGGTTCTGCAATTTGTTCCATTTTAATTGCAGTTTGTAATCTAGCATTTAACCCTTTATGCTCAAGTGCTTCTTGCATAGCAACACCATTAATTACTGTTGCTAACATTCCCATATAATCTGCACTTGTTCTTTTAATAATACCATCAGCAGCAGCCGTAACACCTCTAATAATATTACCCCCACCAATAACGATACCAACTTCTATACCATTATCCACTAATTCTTTTATTTCTTCTGCGATATAGTCCAAAATTTGAGTATCTATACCGTAACCTTCTTCACCAGCTAATGCTTCACCAGAAAATTTAACAAGTACTCTTTTATTCATCGATTTCCTTTTAGAATTTCGTGATTATATCTAAAAAAAAATTAAGAGATATTTAATAAAATAGATTTAACTAACTGCCCATTCAAAAAATGGAGAAACTTCTATATCAATATTTGCTAGTTTAAACTTTTCATTGTAACCAACAGTAACAATATCTACCTTTTCTATTTGCAATTCATGTATAACTTTTTGCAATTTTTTAGAAATTGATGTTTTTAATAAGGGATTAAAAAAAGGAATAGATAAAACTAAATAATTTTCTTCTTTTATATAAAAGTCAATAGTGTCTAAATAATAAATTTCTTGATAATTAACTTCAAGTTGTAAAAATACCATATTTGTAAACTCATTTTTAAACTTCTTTGAGTGAGTTATTGCATTTAAAAAGGCATGGTTATATGAATAGATTTTTTTTACTGCTTTTTCTTGATTATATTTTGGTAAAAAATATACTAATCCAGAATTTTCAAAAATTTTACATACTTCATAAAATTTATCTTTTGAAATTTTAATTCTACTTTTCAAAGTATTAAATAACTGAAAAAGTGATTTTTTTTCATCAATATTTAAAAATAGGATTTTTATAATTTGTTCATAAGTTGAGTCTTTTGCATAAAGTCTTAAAATCTCTTGCAGTCTTCTTTCTTTATTATGTTCTTCTAAATTAACAACTCCAGGCATATTTCCATATTTTAGAAAAGTATTAAAAGCCTGAGTTGCTGTGTGAAACTTATTTTCATGCAATAAATACTCTTCAAAATCTAAAGCTTTAACTTGCAATTTTTCAAAGCCATCAATTTCAATATAATTATGAGTAGAGATTATTATACTTTCACAATTTGGAATTTCAAAAGAAAAATCAAAGTTTTCCAAAACTAAAACTTTGATATTTTTTTGTTTTATAAAGCTATTTAGATTTTGTTTTATCTCTTCTAAATCATTTCTAAAGTCATTAAAATCAATATATATATAGTCTTTTGTATCAAAAGCAGCTAAATAATCATATATAAGGTAAGTCTTTCCACATTTAGGAGCTCCATAAACTAATGTTTTACTCTCTTGTATTTTAACTTTTCTTTCAATAAAATTGATTTTTGAAAAGTCTAATTCATAACAAACTTCTAAGGTTTTCATTTTCTTGCATTTATAAGTTCAATTGCTTCTTTTACTGCATTTATATAGCTTTTTTTATTTACATTTGCACTTTTATAAGCTATATCAAAAGCAGTTCCATGATCAACTGAAGTTCTAATAATTGGAAGATTTAAACTTACATTTATACTTTCATCAAAATATAAAGCTTTTAAAGGAGCTAAACCTTGGTCATGGTACATACACACAAAATATTTACAAGTTTTTCTATTTGCTTTTGAAAAAGCAGTATCAGGAACAACAGGCCCTTTAAAAATCTCTTTATCTAAAAGTTTATTTGCACTTTTAATAGCTTTAAAAATTTCTACTTCCTCATCTCCTAAAACTCCATTATCACTTGCATGGGGATTTAAACCTAAAACTTGAATATAAGAGGCTTTTACACTTTTATAAAAATCACATAAAAATTCAGTTAAGTCTTTTTCATTGATTTTTTTAGGAACTTTTTTTAAAGCACAATGTTCTGTAAAAAGAGCAACAAACATCTTTTTGCATCCTAGCATCATAATTGCATTTTTAGCAAAATAGTCCCTTAGAACTTCTGTATGACCTTTATATAGGATATTTGCTTTATTCCATGATTCTTTATTTATAGGAAGTGTAACAACAGCTTGTGCTTCATTATTTTTTGTAAGATTTATTGCATCAATAAAAGATTCATATGCAAATTTACCACTTTTTTTAGAAACTTGACCTGGCTTTATTTCAAAATCACCTTTTGTTTTAAAAGTTTCAAAATCTTTTGGTACTTCCATATCTAAAAGTTTTGAAGCCTTTTTTAACATTTTATTATTTATACAATAAATAGGATTGCAAAGTTTTTTTATCTTATCATGGCTTTGTAATGCTATTTGAATACCAATACCATTTAAATCCCCAATTGAAATAGCAATAGTTGGTTTCATTTAATTAACTCTTTCATATCTAAAATTGCTTGGTAAAGTCCTGTATATACTGATCTTGCAATAATGCTTTGTCCTATATTTAACTCTTGTATAGTTTTTATAGAACTAATCATTGTTACATTTTGATAATTAAGTCCATGTCCTGCTGCAACTTTTAAATTTAATTCATTTGCATATTTTGAAGCTTTTTTTATCTCTTTTTTTGAATTATCTAATAGAGTTTTTAATTGTGTTCTTGGTAGTTCTAACTCTTTAATACTATGATGAGTATTACTTAAGTTTCCATATAACATTGCATAAATATTTGCAAAAGTTCCTGTATGAAGTTCTATCCATTGTACTTTTAAATTTGAACTAAGTTCAATCATCTCTTTATTTGGGTCAATAAAAAGAGAAACTTCAATCTCATTTTTATGAAGTTTTTCAACAGCTTTTTTAATTTGTTCATAATTTGATTTTACATCAAGTCCACCTTCTGTTGTAACTTCTTGTCTATTTTCAGGAACAAGTGTAGCTCTTTGTGGCTTTAAATTACAAACTATATCAATAATCTCATCATTAATTGAACACTCTAAGTTTACAGGTAAAGTTGAGTTTTTTATAATCTTTTCTGCATCTTCATCATGAATATGTCTTCTATCTTCTCTTAAATGAATAGTAATTTGATCTGCATTTGCAAGTTTACAAATACCTAATGCATCTAAAGGGTTTGGGTCATTTATTTTTCTAGCTTCTCTTAATACGGCAATATGGTCAATATTTACGCCAAGTAACATGATAAATCCTTTTAATGTCTTTTTGTAATATTATCTAAAACTTATTAAATTAATACTAGTAAGTTCGTATTTTTAAGTTAAGAAAAGATAGTCTTATGATAATAGTAATTATTTTTATAAATATAAAAGGTTTAAATAAAAATAAAATAATTATCAATATTATGTATATGCTAAAAGAAATATTTATATTGTTAGAAGTATTTTTTAATAAAAAATCTCTTTAATCTATTTTTGTTTATAATATGGAAAAGTTATTAAGTTGGAATAATAATGAAATCTTTTTATAAACTAAAAAAATATCTTATTTATTTTGCTATTTTAATAGGTTCAATTATTTTCTTAACATCTGTATATTTATTTTTCCCAAAATCTTTAGAAAGTATTGATAATCGTTTACGAGATTTTATGTTTATTATAAGAGGTGAAATTCCAACTTCAAATAATATTGTAATTGTAGATATTGATGAGAAGTCTTTAAAACAATTAGGTCAATGGCCTTGGAGTAGGGATATTCTTGCAAAACTTTTGCAGACTCTTACTTTAAATGAAGTTGCAGCAATAGGTTTTGATATTGTTTTTGCTGAAGAGGATAGAACAAGTCCAAAAAAACTTTTTGAAAAGTATAATATTAAAACTGATAATAATATAGATTTTGATGAAATTTTTGCAAATGCTATAAGCTCCTCTCCTGTTATTCTAGGCTATCAATTTCAATTATTAAATAGTGCTTTTTTACAAAAAGATAATACTCCAAGTTTACCTGCAATTTTTATAGAAAAAAATAGAAATTTAGAAATGGATTATGTATTTAATGCAAAAGGTGTTATTTTAAATATACCTATTATTCAAAATAGTGCTTATTCTAGTGGCTTTTTTAACTCAATTCCTGATGATACAGGTGTAATTAGGTCTGTTCCTTTGATTTTAAGATATGAAGAACAGATTTATTCTTCATTAGCTTTAGAACTTTTAAGAGCTTTATACCAAGAACAAAAAGTACTTATAAATTATGATAATTTAGGTGTACAAAATATCTCTTTTTCACAACTTTCTATTCCTACAGATAGATATGGAAGATTAATGGTAAATTTTAGAGGAGATAGGGGAACTTTCCCTTATCTTTCAGTTATTGATATTTTAAATAATAATTTTAAAAAAGAAGAGTTAAAAGATAAAATAATTTTAATAGGGACAAGTGCTGCTGGATTATTAGACTTAAGAGCTACTCCCTATGGGGCTGCCTATCCAGGGGTAGAAGTTCATGCAAATGTAATAGATAATATAATAACTCAAGATTTTTTACAAAAGCCTTATTGGATAGAGGGGGCTGATACTTTACATATGATTTTATTGCTTATATTAGTTTTTATAGTTTTAATTAGCAGTAATATCTACTTAATACCTTTTTTTATTTTAGGTTTTTTTCTACTTGATTTTTGGTTTTTATATGAAATGCTTTTTTCAAAAGGATATATTTTAAATATATTCTTTCCTTTATTCTCAATTGCAATAGGAAGTACAATTGCTGTTTTAATAAACTACTTTTTTGAAATAAAACAAGCAAATTTGATAAAAAATAAATTTTCTTCAAAGGTTTCAAGCAAAGTAATGGAAGATTTATTGAAAAATGAATCTAAAACTTTACAATCTCAAGCAAAAGAAATAACTGTATTTTTCTCTGATATTAGAAGTTTTACTACTATTTCAGAAGAGATGGATAGTGCAAATAGTTTAGTTACTTACTTAAATAATTATATGGAGCCAATGAGTGAGATAATTATGAAAAATGAGGGCACTATTGATAAGTTTATTGGTGATGCAATTATGGCTTATTGGAATGCTCCAAGTGAGGTTAAAAATCATGCAGATAAAGCAGTAAAAGCATCCCTTGAACAGCTTAAATATTTAAAAATATTAAATGAAAGGCTAAAAGAAAATAATTTACCTTTAATTGAAATTGGAATAGGGTTAAATACTGGTATTGCAGTAGTGGGAGAAATGGGAAGTAAAGGAAGAAGTGATTATACAGTAATAGGTGATCCAATTAATCTAGGTTCAAGATTAGAATCTTTATGTAAATATTATGATTCAAAATTAAATATTTCTAATTTTACAAAAGAAAAATTAAAAGAAGAGTATATTTTTAGATTTTTGGATTTGGTAAAAGTAAAAGGAAAATCAAAACCCGTAGAGATATGGCAAGTAATTGATTTTGGAAAAGCAAATAAAACTTTACAAAAAGAGTTAGAAACTTATAATCTTGCAATAAAATTATATAAAGAAGAAAAATTTACTGAGGCTTTAAAAATATTTGAAAGTTTAGATAATAATGAAAATAAAACAAATAAAAATATCTATAAGATTTATATACAAAGGTGTGAATATTATATAAAAACTCCACCAAAAAACTTTGATGGAGTATTTACTCATAATGAAAAATAGGAGTTATTTAGAAGCTTTAAATACTCCTGCATAATCATATCCTGCTTCATTAAAATTAAACTTTCCTCCAACAGATTTTGCATTTTCTCCATAAAACTTACCTTCTCCACCACCTGTTGCTGTACCAGTTGCATTAAAATTAAAGCCACTTGTTGATAAATTACCTGCAACATTAATTGTTGTTCCTGCTAAGTCAAAAGAACCACTTAATGATTTTGCACCAAAATTCATATTTAAAGAAACTGTTGAAGTTGTTGCATCAAAATTGTTTGAGCCATATCCTAAAGCATAGCCATTATAAGTTGCCAAAGCACTGCTATTAATTAAATTTTGTATTTCAGATAGTTTTGTTTGTGTCCCTAATATCCAATATCCACCAAAATAATAATAGTCATTTCCCATTGCCATAGCATTCCACTCACCCCATTGTACATCATCATCAGTATTATATGTTCCATCTGCTTTATCTGGTTTAGATGAATAAGAACTACTAGTTAAAAAAAAGTTTGTATCTGAATTATATTTTGAACCACTTAATAAAGTTAAAGTTCCACTATAAACTCCATCATTTTCAAAATTTGATAAAAGATTTTCCATTTGAAGATTTAAATTTACATCTCCATTTGTGTCTGTTATTGTTGTTTTATTATCTTCAAGAACTCCAGAAGAAATATTTGTTGTAAAGACATTATATCCTGTGATTTTAGTAGTTTCATTTGTTGTTTTTGGTAAAGAGTTCAATTCATCATAATTCTCTTTTTCATTTACTTCTTGTGTTGTTACTTCTTGTGTTTGTTCATTTTGCTCAATATTTGTAGTAGGAGTTTCTTTTAAATCAAAACCAAACTCTGATAATAGTTTTTCAGTCTCTTCAGTTGATAAGAATTTTGTGTTTTCATCAGTTTCTAAGATAGAAGTAGTATCAAACTTTTTGATTTGTATAGGTTCATTTGCTTTTAGTTCAATATACTCTCCTGCATTGATTATTATTACTTCATTAGTTAATAAAGAAACTATTTCAATAGTTCCTTCTGTACAAAAAATAATTTCTCTATTTTCTTGAATATTACTTAAAATTTGAGTTCCTCTAATACCAATTGAAGAGTTTTTTGATTTAAGCTTAAATTTTTCTGGGGCAAGTTTTCCTATTTTTCCAGTTATTGTTCTAAAAGTTCCTTGTATTAGACCAAATTGTGCTTTATATTCTTTATTTTTTTCATCAAAAATATAATCATTGATTTTAAATGTAGAATTTTTACCAATAGTGATTATTGTATTATCTTTAAAAATAAGTTGAACTTTAGTATTTTGTTTAGTTTCAATTTCATCATTTTTAAAAATATCTGAATCTTTTTCTAGTTTTAGTTTTACAGTATCTCTAATAATTAAAGCTTCCCCTGTAATTGCCACAACTTTTGCCACATTTGCAAATAAAAAAGTTGTAAAAAATAAGCATATAATCAATATTTTTTTCATAGTCTAAATCTCCAAATATAGTTTAGATAAACAGCATCTCTTTTATACTCATAAGCTTCTTGATTTGAGTTATTTTTAGTTTTTGTATATGATAAAGTTAAAAAGTCTTTTTTATCTATTATTTTTGTAAGTCCAATATAAAATTGGTTATTATAATCTTTTCTTACATTATTAAAAAATAAGTCTTTTTCTTTATACTCGATTTGTTTATGTTGGAATTTTAGATTTAAAACTAAAGTTGATTGTATATCATATGAATAATAAAATAAATGTGTATAACTATTTTTATCTATATCACTTCTTTGTCCTAAATCTTTATGGTCCTTATCTATTATATATTCATAAGTAAAATCTTTATATTTTATATTTGCACCAATTAGTTTTTTTGAATAGTTTTTTTCTCTATCTATTTTATGTTTATAATGAAATTCTTGAAAAGAAGAATAAATAGAAAATATTGTATCTTTATTGATAAGTTTTTTATATTTTGGAGTAATTAAGTAAGTATCAAAATCAGCTTTATCTCCTGTTAAAATCTTATCAAATCCAAATTCCAAAGAGTATTCACTATTTGTTTTATTATCATTATAAAATAAAGTTGGTCTATAAGAAAAATAAGTAAAATTATATTTATCATCTTCAACTTGATTTTTATAAAAAAATGTTCCACTATGCTTTAAAGTAAAAGGTAAATCTTTTGAAATTGAATGTAGATGATTTATCTGAAAAAGAGAAGTATAAGAAAGACTTGATTTTGCTTTATCCATATTAACTTCAAGATTATTAAATCCTGGTAAATTAAAGGTATCTTGAATTACTCCACTATTTATATTGCTATCATATAAAAATCCAAACCCTAAAGTAATAAAAGTAGAATTAAGCTCTTTATTATTTTGAGCTAATTTTATATATTCTTGTATATTTTTTCTTACATTTTGTGGAATAGGGTACTTAAGTACTTCTAAAAACTCTTTTTTAGCCTCTTCTTTAAAACCTAAAATTAATAGAACTCTTGCATATTCCAATCTTGCTCGATGAAAATCAGGTTTTTTTATAAGAACTCTTTCAAAAGCTGCACTAGCATCATCATAAAGTTTTAACTTTAAAGCACTCATTCCTAGATAAAAGTTAATATCAACATTATCACTATATTTTAAAAATAACTTATTAAACTTTTCATAAGCACTTATATAATTACCTAACTTATATTGGGAAGAAGCAAAAATAAACTCATTTGAAGTAGTTATATATTCATTATTTTTTAACTCTTTAGCATATATATTAAAAAATATAATAAATACAAAAAAGATATATTTTCTCATAGATGTGTCCCTATGGTGGTTTAAAATATTATTTTTGCAAATTTTTTATAAGTTTAAGTTTAAAATAAGTTTAAATAATAAATTATTTGAAAATATAATTTTTTATCGCAACATTAAAATGTTACGATAAATCTTTTAGTGTTGCAATATTTGCAGCAAGTTTATTATGAACTTCTAAGTATTCAAGTTCATCAATAGAGTCAGCAACTACTCCAGCACCAGCTTGGAATACTACTTTATCTTTAGTAAGAAGAGTTGTTCTAATAGTAATTGCACTATCCATATTACCATCAAAACCAAAATAAGCTATACTTCCACTATAAAAGCTTCTTTTAATTCCCTCAAATTGTGCAATTAATTCCATAGCTCTAATTTTAGGAGCACCTGTCATCGTTCCAGCTGTAAAAGTGGCTGCAAATAAATCAAACATATCATATTTGTCATCAATAATTGCTTCCACATCTGATACTATATGCATAACATGTGAATATCTTTCTATTCTCATTAAATCAGTAACTTTAACTGTTCCTGCAAGGGCAACTCTTCCCACATCATTTCTTCCTAAATCTACAAGCATAATATGTTCTGCTCTCTCTTTAGGATCATTTAGTAACTCTTTTTCTAGTTCTAAATCCCTATCTAAAGTTTTACCTCTTTTTCTTGTACCTGCAATTGGTCTTAGTAGTAAATGTCCATCTACTAGTTTTATCATAACTTCAGGAGAACTTCCTGCAATTGAAAAGTTTTCAAACTCTAAAAAATATAAATATGGACTTGGATTTTTACTTCTTAAAGCCCTATAAAAGCTTAAATGATCAACTTTTGCTTTTTGAATAAATCTATTAGACATAAGAATTTGAAAAATATCTCCACTTCTTATCATCTCTTTTGATTTTTTAACCATTTCAAAAAATTGTTCTTTTGTATAGTTAAATTTACCTTCATCTAAAAGTTCTGCTTTTTTTAATGGTGTAAAAGTATAAGGAGTATAAAGTTCTTGCTCAATTCTTTCACACTCCTTTTCACACTCTTTTAAAGAAGTCACCATAACTAATTTAGAAGTCTTATGTGAAAAACCTAAGATTATTTTAGGTCTTATTAAATCAACATCAGCAATATTTAACTGATCTTCTAAATTATTCATTGATTTTTTAAGTGTTGGTTCAAACTCTTTTCCTATATCATAACCAACATTTCCAATAAATCCATCAATTAAGCCAATACCAAGCTCTCTTGATTTATTTTTATAAACTTCTTTATCAAAGTTTTTATAATATTTTTGTAAAAATTTTAAAGGGTTTGAATCAACTTCAGTTACTTCTCCCGCTTCATTTTTATAAAATGATTTATTATCTTTATACCAAACTCTTTCCCTCGCTCCTATAATTATATAAGAGTAGTTCCCATCACTTGAGTTAATTGTACTTTCAAATAAAAAAGTAATCTCATCTTTATAAAGATTTTTTACTTTTTCATAAATAGAAACAGGTGTAAACTGATCTAAAAAAAGCTCTTTTGAAAAAAAATTCATTATTAAATTACCTTAAAATCTTAAAATAAAGGCACTAGAAATATTTAGTTTTCTTTTAATAATTTCCATATTTTTTTCAGCTTCTGCTCTATTTTTATATGGTCCAATTAAAACTTTATTATAAATTTTACCATTGATATTTACTTTATAAATAGTAAAAGCAAATCCATTATTTACAATTTTATCTAAATATTTTTGTGCTGGTTGTTTAGAAAAAGCTCCAACTTGTACAAAAGTTCCCTCTGGTTTAGTTGTAGTTTTAACTACAGGTTTTTTTTCTACTTTTGGTTCTGTTACCACAGGTTTTTTCTTTGGTAAAGTAGTTTGCTCTTTTGCTACTTCTTCTTTTACAGGTTCTACTTTTTTCTCTTCAACAGCTACTTCTTCTTTTATACCAAAAACATCAGGTTTTGCAACAGTTTCTTCTTCAATCTTTTTTTCTTTTTCTTCAATAGATTGAATATTTAACTCTTCTTCTTTTTGCTCCACTTGATTATTTTGTTCTTTTATATTTTTTAATTTTTCATCAATGATTTTTTGATATTGTTCTTCAATATTATCATTTTCTAAAATTTTTTCTTCTTTAGATTTGTTTGTTTCAAATCCACTATCTTCACTTGGAGAATTTAAAAGACGAATAATTACTATTGTTAATAAAAAAAGTATAATTAATACAAGCCCTAAAATAAGGTATTTTTTCTTATTTATTTCATTAGAGTCATTTGAAGTTCCAAGCATAATATCCCCTAATTCTTGATCGGCAATATCAACTTTTACTGCATCCTCTTCAATATTATTTCTTATACTATTTTGAGGTTGAGGATTAAAAGATATTTCCTCTTCCTTTTTTAGTTGAGATAATCTTTGTTCTAATTCTTCAGTCTCTTGTTTTATTTGTACTTTCTTTAAAAAATCTTCGCCTTTGATTTCCATTATTAATCCTTATTTTTAGTAAGTAGATTGAGTATAAATAACAAACTTAGAAGCAAGCTCTTCAAGTTCTTTATTTACTTTTTCTTGAAGTTGCGTATTTTCAATGTCATCTAATACATCACATATTTTATTTGCTATATATTCAAACTCTTTTTCTTTCATCCCTCTTGCTGTTAATGCTGGGCTTCCTATTCTTATACCACTTGTTACAAATGGACTTCTTGTCTCTCCTGGTACTGTATTTTTATTTACTGTTATCCCTGCTTTCCCTAATGCTGCATCTGCATCTTTCCCTGAAAATGGTTTATTTAAAAATGATACTAATACTAAGTGATTATCTGTTCCATTACTTACTAAATCATATCCTCTTTTTACTAGTACTTCTGCTAATACTTTTGCATTTGCTTTTACTTGTTTTGCATACTCTTTCCATTGTGGTTTTAAAACTTCTCCAAATGCTACTGCTTTTGCTGCTATTACATGTACTAATGGTCCACCTTGTAATCCTGGGAAAATTGCACTATTGATTTTTTTTGCTATTTCCTCATCATTTGTCATTATCATCCCACCTCTTGGACCTCTTAATGTCTTATGAGTTGTTGTTGTTACTATATCTGCGTATGGGAATGGGCTTTGGTGCTCTCCTGCTGCTACTAGTCCTGCTACATGTGCTATATCTGCAAATAAAATTGCTCCTACTTCATCTGCTATTTCTTTAAATCTTTTAAAATCTATCTCTCTTGCGTATGCACTTGCTCCACATACTATAATTTTTGGTTGAACTATTTTTGCTATATCTAATACTTTATCATAGTTAATTCTTCCATCAAGTTCTACTCCATAATAGAATGCTTGATAGTTCTTACCTGAAAAAGATGGTTTTGAACCATGTGTTAAGTGTCCTCCATGTGATAAATCCATTCCTAGGATTTTATCTCCTGCACTTAATAATGCTGCATATACTGCACCATTTGCTTGGCTTCCTGAATGTGGTTGTACATTTGCATATTTACATCCAAAGATTTCGCATGCTCTATTGATTGCTAATTGTTCTACTTCATCAGCAAATTCACATCCTCCATAATATCTTTTATATGGATAACCCTCTGCATATTTATTTGTAAAAATAGAACCCATTGCTTGCATTACTGCTGGGCTTGTAAAGTTTTCACTTGCTATCATCTCTAAATGATTTGTTTGTCTTTTTAATTCATTCTCTATGATGGAAAATACTTTTTCATCTGCTTGTGCTAAGTTCTCATTTGATAAAAAACTCATATTATTCTCCTTTTATTCTTCGTCTGCTAATAAATCAATTTCATGTTTAATTGGTTTCATTGCTGGAAATAATAATACATCTCTAATAGAATGCTCATTTGTAAGCATCATTACTAGTCTGTCAATTCCTATTCCTTGACCAGCTGTTGGAGCCATACCATATGATAAAGCATTTACAAAATCTTCATCCATTTCATGTGCTTCATCATCACCTTTATCTTTTGCAGCCATTTGTGCTTCAAATCTTTCTAATTGGTCTAGTGGGTCATTTAACTCACTAAAAGCATTTGCTATTTCTTTTCCAGCAATAAATAGCTCAAATCTATCTGTTAAATGAGGTTTTTCATCATTTCTTCTAGCAAGAGGTGAAATTTCAACTGGATATTCAGTAATAAATGTAGGGTTAATTAATTTATCCTCTACAAAAGCATCAAATAATTCACCTTGTAATTGTCCAAGATTTAGATTCTCATTTGCTTCTAAATTATTTTGTTTTAAATAAGCTAAAATTTTATCTTTATCTTGAGTGATTTCAGCTGGAACACCACCAATAGTTGTAAGCGATTCAATTAATGGAACTTCAGTAAATTTACTAAAATCAATCTCAAATTCACCATAAGGTAAAATATTTGGTAAATCTAAATGCTCAAATAAATACTCAAAATACTCTTTTGTAATAGCAATTAAATCTTTATAAGTTTTATATGCCCAATAAAACTCAATAGAAGTAAATTCAGGATTGTGTGTTGCATCCATACCTTCATTTCTAAAGTTTCTATTGATTTCAAATACAGCTTCAAATCCACCAACAATTAATCTTTTTAAATATAACTCTGGTGCAATTCTTAAGTATCTATCAACCCCTAAAGCATTATGATGAGTAACAAATGGTTTTGCATTTGCTCCACCAGGAATTGGGTGCATCATTGGAGTTTCAACTTCTAAGAAACCTTTATTTTCAAAGAATCTTCTAGTTAATGAGATAACTTTAGATCTAATGTGGAAAGTCTTTCTTACTTGTGAGTTCATAATAAGGTCTAAGTATCTTTGTCTATATCTTAACTCTTTATCTTGAATTCCATGGTATTTCTCTGGAAGTGGAGAGATAGCCTTTGTTAAAATTGAAAGAGAATGAACATGAAGTGATAACTCTCCTTTATTTGTAACAAAAGGGTATCCTGATACTTCAATAATATCTCCAACTTCTACATTCTTCTTAAATACATCATTATAAAAACCTTCTGGAAGGTTATCTCTTGCTACATAAACTTGTAAAATACCACTTTCATCTTCAATTTTTAAAAAGCTTGCTTTTCCCATAAGCCTAAAAAACTTAATTCTTCCAGCAACAGTATAATGTCTATTTTCTTCTCTTTTTTCTTCTTTTTGATAAATATCAGAGTTTACATTTAAATATTTTGAAATTGTTGTATTTCTTTTACTCTCATTTGAATATGGATTTACACCTAACTCTCTTAAATTATTTGCTTTTTCAATTCTTTGTTGTATATATTTATTCTCAAACAAAATTTAAATTCCTTTATCTATTTCTCTTGTGTTGTAGGTTCTACAGGTTTTTCATCTGTAGGAGTATTTGTTACATTATCTAATACTTCTTTAGTTGCTTCTTGCACTTCTTGTGTAACTTTTTCTTCAATAGCTTTATTTAATGTTTCTTTTGTAGTATTTACCACAGAATCAACACTTTTTTCAATATTTTTTGTAACCTCAGTTGTATCTAGTTTTATAATATATCCACCAACATCAACTAAGTAAGGAAAAGTCATTGAAGTTCCAATTTTTTCATCGATTACAGATTTAAATGATTGTACTTGATATAAAGCATATATAATAACAGAGAAGATTAAAAAGATTTTTGCACTACCAAATAAGAATCCTAAGATTCTATTTATTACACCTAAGCCACTTAAATCAGAGATTTTATTTAAGATAAGTCCAATAAAATAGACAATAACCCAAAATCCAACAAGTGTAACAATAAAACCAATAAGTTTTATAGTAGCTTCATTTTCTAGTGCTAAAATAGGCTTAACTAAATTACCAATATCAAGTGAATATCTAGAAGCAATAAAGATTCCACCAATAATCCCAATAATCCCAAAAACCTCTTTAATAAACCCTCTAAAAAGACCCTTTAGACCTAATATCAGGGTAATACCAATTACAGCCATATCAAAATATGTAAACTCTTGCAACTTAGTTCCTTTATAAATAATGAGTATTATAACTAAGTTTTTCCAAATAGAAGTTTAAAAAGAAGAAGACTAAAGGCTTTGCACTTTTTCTAAAGATATTTAAAAAGGCAAAATTTAGTTAAAATCTATAATTATATTTGCACCTTTATACTCTTTATTATTATGTATAAAAGTACAATTTTTTACATCAATTTTAAAATTCATATGTTTTATTAATAATTCTTGCACCATATAAAGTCCTAAACCTATACCAAAAGCTTGATGTTTTGTTGTAAAATAAGGCTCTAAAACTTTTGAAAGATGCTCTTGTTCTATGCCATTTGCTGAGTCTTTAATACTTAAAACTTTATTATTTAATTCTATAAAAATATATCTATCTTTTAGCTCTTTTTTTTCTATTAAAGCATAAATGGCATTGTCTAAAATATTTATTATAGCTTGCTGAAATTCAACTTTATACCCATCTATTTCAAAATCAAAATCATAAGTGAAATCTACTTTTATATTTGTTTCTTCAAAAGTGGCACTTAAAAATTTTAAAGAGTTTTGAATAGCTTTTACAAGGGAGAAAATTGTATGATTTTTTTCTTCAATAAAAAAGTTTGTAAAATTATCTATTGTTTTTGAAAGTTTTTTTGTGTTATTTAGTATTGTTTTGCAAGAAATATCAAAGTCTTCATCACTTAAAATTCCCATTTCTTTTTGGATTTGAATACCACTTGTTGCTGTACTAATTGTACTTAAAGGTTGTCTCCATTGATGGGCAATATTTTTTAAAGTATCTGCAATTGCTGTAATTTTTGCTTGTTGGAAAAGAAGTCTATCTTTTTCTTTACTTTTTTCTATTTCTTCATTTATTCTAAGTTCTAAAGTCTCATTTAATTTTTTTAGCTCTATTGTTTTTTTATTTACTAAAAGTTCTAAATTGTTATTTAAAAATTCTAATTCTTCTTTTTGTTTAATCTCTAATGTAATATCAGTTAAAGTTACAATTATAAAATTATCAACTTCTCCTTTAGAGACTTTAAGTGAAAAATGTTTGATATTATTTTTATGATTATACATAGCAACTTTAAAACTTTTTTGTGGCTTTGAAAGTACATGTTGAGCCCAATTTTTTCCATTGTAATCTTTATCTATAATATAATCTTTTGTATGCATATCAACAAAAGCTGTACAAACACAAGTATATTTTCTTCTAAACTCACTTAGTGTTTTTGTATCCTTGAAAAATTTAAGAAGTTGTTTATTTGCATTTATAATTCTTTCACCATTTGTTATTACAATAATATTTGATTGAGAATCTAAAATTGATTGTTTTTTATTCTCTTGTATTTTTAATTGCAAGATATGTTTTTTTAATCTAACATTTAATCTTGAAATATTTTTTGAATCAATATTATAAACATAAAAAGTAAAGATAAAAATCAAAATAATTAAAGCAATAATTATTAGCATAATCATTTGCTTTTTGTATGCTTGAATAGCTTCTGTATCAATATCTGATTCTTTTATAAAAGTTACAATACTTCCTAAGTTTTCATCTTCGTTATTTTTTAGAATATATGAATTTATTAAATAGTCATTTTCTAAAATATAATTTTTAATATTTAAATATCTAAGAATATTATTATTTTTTAAATATGTTATTAAAGTTTTATTTGCATCTAAATTTGCAATATAATAATCATCTATAAAAGTATTTGTTAAGGAGTGTTGTAATCTAGTTTTATATTTTTTATTTGCAATAATTAAGGCTTCAATTTTATTTTCTTTTAGCTTTTTTGAAATAGAATTAAAGTGTGTAATTACTTCTAATAGACCTAAAAAATCACCATTTGTATCAAAAATTGGAGTTTTTGCTTTTATACTAAGGTCATATTTACCTACACTAATAGAAGTTGTAATTGCTTGTTTTTTTATCATTTTAGACAAATCATTTCTAAAAAGAAGGTTGTCATTTTTCTCTTTACTCCATGATCTATAAATGGAGTTTCCATATTTATCAATTATTTGAATCCAAACATTTTTAAACTCTGTATATTCTTTCATTTGTAAAGAGATTTTTGAATATTCTAAATTTTCATAAGTTTTATTTTTTAAATATGAGTAAAGTCTATCATCTTTTGCTAAAGATAGGGCTATGGTTAAAGTAGCATTTTGTTTATCTTCAATTAAACTTTTTATAAATTTATGAATATTATTTGAGGTATTTAAGTATTTTGAATTTAAAAGATTTTTCTCTTTATTATGAATATATAAGGTCGTAATAATTATTATACTAAGAGCTAGTATAATAAATAATGTAAAAAATTTGTAAAGGTTTTGCTTATATATCATAAAATAATCTTCTATTTCACCTATTAGTTTTTATTATTATATTGAATGTTCACTTTTTATACAATAAAAATATGACACAATAGCAACATAATTAATAAAAATATCAATTGAAAAATTTCACTTAAAATTAATATTTCTGTGATACAATTTCGGCATGATAAAAAGATACCCAACAAAAAAGATTTATGTAGGCAATGTTCCTATTGGTGGAGATGCACCAATTTCCGTTCAGTCTATGACTTATTCTAAGACATCAGATGTACAAGCAACAGTTGAGCAAATAAGAAGATTGCATTTTGCTGGAGCTGATATTGTAAGAGTTGCAGTTCCTGATAAAGAAGCAGCAAATGCTTTAAAGGAGATAAAAAAACAAGTAACTTTACCAATTGTTGCAGATATTCATTTTAACTATAGATTAGCTTTAATTGCAGCAGAGGTTGTTGATTGTATTAGAATAAACCCTGGAAATATCGGAGATAAAAAAAGAGTTGAAGAGGTAGTAAAAGCTTGTAAACAAAGAAATCTACCTATTAGAATTGGAGTTAATTGTGGCTCACTTGAAAAAGAGTTTGAAGATAAATATGGTCAAACTGCCCAAGGGATGATAGCAAGTGCTGATTATAATATAAAATTTTTAGAAGATTTAGATTTTACAGATATTAAAGTATCATTAAAAGCAAGTGATGTTCAAAGAACAGTTGAGGCATATAGAGGATTAAGACCTAAAAACAATTATCCTTTTCATTTAGGAGTTACTGAAGCTGGTACTCAATTTCACTCAACTATAAAATCTTCAATTGCTTTAGGAAGTTTACTTTTAGATGGAATAGGGGATACTTTAAGAGTATCTATGACTGGGGAACTTGAAAAAGAGATTGAAGTGGGTCGTGCTATTTTAAAAGATGCAGGTCTTGTAAAAGAGGGACTTAATATTATTTCTTGCCCAACTTGTGGAAGAATTGAAGCTGATTTAGTAAGTGCAGTTGCTTTAGTAGAAGAAAAAACTAAGCATATAAAAACTCCTTTAAATGTATCTGTAATGGGATGTGTTGTAAATGCCTTAGGTGAAGCTAAAAGTGCCGATGTGGCTATTGCTTATGGTAAAGGAAGTGGACTTATTATAAAAAAAGGTGAAACTATAGCAAAACTTCCTACTGATAAATTACTTGATAGATTTTTACAAGAAGTAGAAGAAGAAGCAAAGAAGAAATAACTCTTCTTCTTTGTTATTAGCAACTATTAGATATAATAAAATCTTTAATTGATTTTGGAGATTTTATGGATAGCGTTTATAGCATAAACATTGAAAGAGCTGTACTAAGCTCAATACTTTTTAACCCTGACGAAATAGAAGAAATTATCTCAATACTTAAACCAAAAGATTTTTACCTTCCTGCACATCAAAAGATTTTTGAAGTTATGATGAATCTTTATAAAGATGATATGCCAATAGATGAAGAGTTTATTAGAAGAAAAGTAAGCTCAAAAGATGTGGATGATTCTATTATAATAGAGATACTTTCAGCAAATCCTATTACAAATACTATGGCTTATGTAAGAGAGATAAAAGATGGAAGTATTAAAAGAGAACTTGCTTCTTTAGCAACTACTATAAAAAAAGTTTCAATAGAAGAAGATATTCCTGCAAATGAAGCTTTAGATACTATTCAAGGTGAACTATATAAAATCTCAACTGATAGTGCCACATCTGAATTAAAAGATATGAATATTATTACTACTGATACTTTAAGTTATATTAAGAAAATGAAAGAGATGGGTAATAAACACCTAATTGGTGAAACAACTGGATTTTTTGATTTAGATAAAAGAACAACTGGATTTAATGCGGGAGATTTAGTAATTATTGCTGCAAGACCTGCTATGGGAAAATGTTTAGGACGTGGAACAAAAGTTTTAATGTATGATGGAACTTTAAAAAATGTTGAAGATATAAAAGTTGGAGATCAACTTATGGGTGATGATTCAACACCTAGAAATGTATTATCTCTTGCAAGAGGTAAAGAACAAATGTATTGGATAAGACAAAATAAAGCAATTGATTATAGAGTAAATGAATCACATATTTTATCTTTAAAAAGAAGTAGAAGTGAAGGCTCACATAAAAATGGAGAAATTTTAAATATTGGTTTAAAAGAGTATTTAGAAAAAAGTGATAAATTTAAAAGTAATTATAAAGGGTACAAAGTTGCAGTTGAGTTTAAAAGTAATGATACCTTAATTGAACCATATTTCTTAGGTTTATGGTTAGGTGATGGTTCAAGTTCAAAAGTTTCCATATATACAAAAGATAGAGAAATTATTGAATATTTAAAAGAATATAGCAATAGATTGAATTTAGATTTAAGAGAATATATAGCTGAAAATAAATGTCCAGAATACTCAATAACTAATAAAAAATCAGTTGATGGAAAAACAGCATTTTCTTTACAAAAACTTTTAAGAGATGAAAAAGTTTTAGAAGATAAACATATTCCTCAAAATTATTTAATAAACTCAAAAGAAAAAAGATTAGAATTACTTGCAGGATTGATTGATAGTGATGGATATTATGATGAGAACTGCAATGGATATGAAATAACTCAAAAAGATAAAAATTTAGCAAAACAGATAAAATATTTGTGCGATACATTAGGCTTTAGAACCTCTTTAACTAAGAAAAAAGCATCTATAAAAGAAATAGATTTTAAATGTTATGTATATAGAGTTAGAATATTTGGAAATATAGATATTATTCCTGTAAAAATTCAAAGAAAAAAAGCAAAAGCATGGGATTGCAATAGAACATGGAATCAAACAGGAATAACAATAGAAAAAGATATTGTAGATGACTATTTTGGTTTTGAAATAGATGGAAATAAGTTATTCTTACTTGAAGATATGACAGTAACTCATAATACTGCTCTTGTATTAAATATGGCTTTAGCAAATGTTGAAGCAAATAAAGGTGTGATTTTCTTCTCTTTAGAGATGCCAGCAGAACAATTAATGTTAAGGATGCTTGCTGCTAAAACTTCAATACCTCTTCAAAATTTAAGAAAAGGTGATATGGATGATGAACAGTGGAGTAATCTTTCAAAAGCAATAGAGGATTTAAATAAAAAAAGACTTTTTGTGGATGATGGGGGAAGTGTAAATATCAACCAATTAAGAGCAAGAGTTAGAAAATTAGCTCAAAATGATGATAATAATATCTCACTAGTAGTAATTGACTACTTACAACTTATGCAAGGTATTGGAAATAAAGATAGACACCAAGAGGTTTCTGATATTTCAAGGGGTCTTAAAATGCTTGCAAGGGAGATGAAAATACCTATTATTGCCCTTTCTCAGTTAAATAGGGGACTTGAAAATAGACCTGATAAAAGACCAATGCTAAGTGATTTAAGAGAGTCTGGAGCTATTGAGCAAGATGCCGATATTATTATGTTTGTATATAGAGATGATGTTTATAAAGAAAGAGAAGAGGCTAGAAAAGAAAAAGAGGCAAAAGATAAGGGTGAAGAGTATAAATCTACTTTTGTTAATAAGCCAGTTGAAGAAGCAGAGATTATTATAGGAAAACAAAGAAATGGACCAATAGGTACAGTAAAACTTGACTTTCATAAACAATATACTAGATTTGTGGATAAGCCAAATAGTAATGAAACACCTATTGAAGTTGTATTTGAAGCTGTTGCTGATGCAAATAAAGAGACAAATATTGATGTACCTATGATACTTTGATTTTATTGAAGTTTAGTTATAATATTAAGTTAAAAAATTGGATAAATTAGGATTTTTATGATAAAAAAATGTTTATTTCCCGCAGCAGGCTATGGAACTAGATTTTTACCTGCTACAAAAGCTACTCCAAAAGAGATGTTACCAGTCCTTACAAAACCACTTATTCAGTATGGAGTAGAAGAAGCAATTGAAGCTGGATGTAATACTATGGCAATAGTAACAGGACGAGGAAAAAGAGCAATAGAAGATCATTTTGATATTTCTTATGAATTAGAACATCAAATAAAAGGTACAAGTAAAGAACACTATTTAACTGAAATTAGAGATGTTATAGAAAAGTGTACTTTTTCTTATACAAGACAAACAGAGATGAAAGGTCTTGGTCATGCAATTTTAACAGGTGAAACACTAATTGGAAATGAACCTTTTGCAGTTATTTTAGCTGATGATTTATGTGATAATACAAGTAGTGGAGTATTGTCTCAAATGGTAAAGTTATATGAAAAATATCAGTGTTGTATTGTAGCTATTGAAGAAGTTCCTAAAGAAGAGACAAATAAATATGGTGTTATTTCAGGAAGAGAGATAGAAGATGGTATTTTTATGATAGATAATATGGTTGAAAAACCAGAACCCCAAGATGCCCCTTCAAATTTAGCGATTATTGGAAGATATATTTTAACTCCTGATATTTTTGAAATTATAAAAGAGACAAAACCTGGAAAAGGTGGAGAGATACAAATTACAGATGCTCTTTTAACACAAGCAAAAAAAGGTATGGTTTTAGGTTTTAAATTTAAAGGCATTAGATTTGATTGTGGAAGTATTGATGGCTTTGTAAAAGCAACAAATTATTTTTATGAAAAAAGTAAATAAATATGCAATATACAAAAAGTTTTTATCAAATAAAATCTAGTGAAACTATATTTGAGTATGTAAAAAAAGAGATAGATACCATAGGATATTACTCTTTACCTCTACAAGATACAAAAGAGATAAAAGAGTATGCCAAAAGTGTTAAATACTCAAATATTGCCATTATTGGTATAGGTGGAAGCACTTTAGGAACTTATGCTATTTATCAATTTTTAAAGCCAACTCATGAGTATAGTAAAGAGTTACATTTTTTTGAATCAACTGATCCAACTGATATAAAACTTAGACTTAAAAAACTTGATTTAAATAATACTTTATTTTTAGTTATTAGTAAATCAGGAACTACAATTGAGACAATTTCTATTTTTAAATATATTGCTTCATTGGTAAAAATTGATAAAAATAATTGTGTAATTATTAGTGAAAATGATAGTAAATTAACGCAGTTTGCACTTAAAAATGGTATGAAAACTTTTGAAATACCTAAAAATGTAGGTGGAAGATTTTCTGTTTTTTCAACAGTTGGATTAGTTCCTCTTGCAATTTTGGGTGTAGATATAGATAGTTTATTAGCTGGTGCAAGAGAGGTTAAAAATAGCTTTTTTGAAAAAAAAGGTTATTATGAAACAATTATGGAAAAAGCTAGATTTATGGTTGAAAATAAAAATAGGTTTAATATAAATGTAGTTTTTTCTTATTCCGCTAGCCTTGAAGGGTTTAATAAGTGGTATATTCAACTTTGGGGAGAGAGCTTAGGCAAGATAAATATAAATGGAACAAAACAAGCTTTAACTCCTATTGGATTAATTGGTCCTGTTGATCAACACTCATTTTTACAGCTTATTGCTGAGGGTAAAAGAGATAAAACGGTAACTTTTATAAAAGTTGCTGATTTTCAAGATAATACAAAGATACCTTCAAATACTTTAGATGGCTTTGAAGGTTTAGAATATATTGATAATTTAGAGTTTTCAAAACTAATAGATGAACAAGCAAATGCAACAATTGAGTCTATTAAACAGTTAGCTGATATACCTTATGATGTTATTACTATTAATAGAGTAGATGAGTATAATATTGCAAAATTAATGTTTAGTTATCAACTTCTAACTTCTGTTGTTGGAAGGTTTGTTCAAATAAATACTTATAATCAACCAGGGGTTGAAGCTGGTAAAATTATTTTAAAAGAAAAACTTCAAAAAAATTAAAGGAGATTAATTGAAAATAGCAATAGCTGGCACAGGATATGTGGGATTATCAAATGGAGTTTTATTAGCTCAACATAATGAAGTTGTAGCTTTAGATATAGTTGAGAAAAAAGTTGAAATGTTAAATAATAAAATATCTCCAATTGAAGACAAAGAAATAGAAGATTTTTTAAAAAATCAAAAATTAAATTTTAGAGCGACTTTAGATAAAAAAGAGGCTTATAAAGATGCAGATTTTGTTATTATTTCAACTCCAACTGATTATGATCCTGAAACAAACTACTTTAATACAAAAAGTGTAGAAGCTGTAATAAGTGATGTGTTAGAAGTAAATAGCGAAGCTATAATGGTTATAAAATCAACTATTCCAGTGGGTTATACAAATAGTGTAAAAGAAAAATTTAATTGTAAAAATATTATTTTTAGTCCTGAATTTCTAAGAGAAGGAAAAGCCTTATATGATAATTTATATCCAAGTAGGATTATCGTTGGTGAAAAAAGTAAAAGAGCTGAGGTTTTTGCAAAGCTTTTAGCTCAAGGTGCTATTAAAAAAGATATTCCTATGTTATTTACAAACTCAACTGAAGCAGAAGCTGTAAAACTGTTTTCAAATACTTATTTAGCAATGAGAGTTGCTTATTTTAATGAATTGGACTCTTATGCACAAACTCATAATCTTGATACAAAAGAGATAATACAAGGAGTAGGATTAGACCCTAGAATTGGAAGTCATTATAATAATCCTAGTTTTGGTTATGGAGGGTATTGTTTACCAAAAGATACAAAACAATTAAGAGCAAATTATCAAGATGTTCCAAATAATCTAATAAGTGCTATTGTAGAAGCAAATAGTACAAGAAAAGATTTTATAGCTGATAGTATTATTGCAAAAAAACCTAAAATTGTAGGTGTTTATAGACTTGTGATGAAAGAGGGAAGTGATAACTTTAGAGCAAGTGCTATTCAAGGAATTATGAAAAGAATAAAAGCAAAAGGTATAGAAGTAGTAGTTTATGAACCAGTGCTTAAAGAAGATGACTTTTTTAATTCTAAGGTAATAAAAGATATAAAAGAATTTAAAGCTATAAGTGATGTAATTGTAGCAAATAGAATCTCAGATGAAATAAAAGATGTTGAAGAAAAAATCTATACAAGAGATATTTTTAATTCTGACAGTTAAAATCTAGTTAAACATTTTAACTAGATTTTTTAAGAAAAAACCCTTAAAATATATGATAGATATTAACTTCTTCTAAAAATGAAGTTCTAAAATGGTCACTTAATTTAACTAAATTTAAAACAAACTTTTAATATAATATTGTTTATTTTATAGAAGGAAAGTTTTGAAAATACTTATTACGGGAACAGCTGGATTTATAGGTAGCCATTTAGCTATAAAACTTCTTGAAAGAGGAGATGAAGTAGTAGGTCTTGATAATATAAATGACTATTATGATGTAAACCTAAAATATGCTAGATTAAATGAACTTGGCATAAAAAAAGAAGAGATTGATTACAATAAACAAATAATAAGTAGTAAGTATAAAAAACATAAATTTATAAAACTTAATTTGGAAGATAAAGAAAATTTATTTAAACTTTTTGAAACTGAGAAATTTGATGCTGTTTGTAATTTAGCAGCACAAGCTGGAGTTAGGTACTCTTTAACAAATCCTGATGCATATATTCAATCAAATATTGTTGGATTTTTAAATATTTTAGAGGCTTGTAGAACTTTTAATGTTAAGAATTTATCTTATGCTTCAAGTTCATCTGTATATGGACTAAATAAATCACAACCTTTTAAAACTACAGATAATGTATCTCATCCAATTTCACTTTATGCATCAACTAAAAAATCAAATGAACTTATGGCACATACTTATAGTCATCTTTTTGGTATTTCTACAACAGGTTTAAGATTTTTTACAGTTTATGGACCTTGGGGAAGACCAGATATGGCACCTATGCTTTTTACAGATGCAATTACAAAAAATAGACCTATAAAAGTATTTAACCATGGAAATATGAGTAGAGATTTTACTTATATTGATGATATAGTTGAAGGTATTGTAAAAGTTATTGCTAATCCTGCAAAAGCATCAGAAAAGTTTGATGCAAATAATCCTAATACCTCTATATCAACTGCACCATATAGAATTTATAATATAGGTAATAATTCGCCTATTAAACTTATGGATTTTATAAGTACTTTAGAAAAAGAAATAGGAAAAGATGCCACAAAAGAGTTTTTACCTATGCAAGATGGAGATGTGGAAAGTACATATGCAGATGTTAATGAGTTAATAGAAGATTTTAATTATAAACCAAATACTACTTTAGATAAAGGTATTAAAGAATTTATTAAGTGGTATAAAGAATTTTATAAAAAGGAAATATAATGAAAGGTATTATTTTAGCTGGAGGTAGTGGTACTAGACTTTATCCTATAACACGAAGTATAAGTAAGCAACTTCTTCCAATATATGATAAGCCAATGATATATTATCCATTGTCTGTTCTTATGTTAGCGGGTATTAATGAAATATTGATTATTTCAACTCCTCAAGATATAGATAAATTTAAAGAACTTTTGGGAGATGGAAGCGATTGGGGTATAACATTGGAATATAAAATACAACCAAGCCCAGATGGTCTTGCACAAGCATTTATCTTAGGTGAAGAGTTTATAGGTAAAGATAATGTTTGTTTAATTTTAGGAGATAATATTTTTTATGGGCAAGGCTTTACTCCAATGCTTAAAAATGCAGCTTCTTTAAAAAATGGTGCGGTTGTATTTGGTTATCAAGTAAAAGATCCTGAAAGATTTGGTGTAGTTGAATTTGATCAAAATAAAAATGCAATAAGTATAGAAGAAAAACCAATTAATCCAAAATCAAATTTTGCAGTAACTGGTTTATATTTTTATGATAATGAAGTAATTGAAATTGCTAAAAAAGTAAAGCCTAGCCATAGAGGAGAATTGGAAATTACAAGTGTAAATCAAGAGTATTTAAAAAAAGGAAAATTAAAAGTAGAACTTCTTGGCCGTGGTTTTGCTTGGTTAGATACTGGAACTCATGATAGCTTAATAGAAGCTGGACAATTTGTACAAACAATAGAACACAGGCAGGGTTATAAAATTGCTTGTCTTGAAGAAATAGCATATAGAAATAGTTGGATTAGTAAAGAAAAAATTTTACAAATAGCAAAACCATTATCTAAAAATGGTTATGGACAATATCTTTATGATTTAATCAAGGAAGAAAATGTTTAATAATAAGAATCAAACTATATTAGTTACAGGATGTGCTGGATTTATAGGTAGTAATTTTGTACCATATTTTTTAGAAAAATATTCAAACTATAATCTTGTAAATTTAGACCTTTTAACTTATGCAGGTGATTTAAACAATTTAGTAGAGTGTGAAAATAATCCAAGATACAAATTTATAAAAGGTGATATTTGTAATAGAGAATTATTAGAATTTATATTTAGTGAATATGATATAAAAGGGGTTATTCACTTTGCAGCAGAATCTCATGTAGATAACTCTATAAAAAATCCAGGAGTATTTATACAAACAAATGTAAATGGGACATATAATCTTGTTGATGTAGCTTATAAATATTGGATGGAAAAACCATTTTTATATAAAGAAGAGTATATAAATTGTAGATTTCATCATATTTCTACTGATGAAGTATATGGTACACTTGGAGAAACTGGATTATTTACAGAAAAAACTCCATATGCTCCAAATTCTCCTTATAGTGCTAGTAAAGCATCTAGTGATATGATAATTAGAAGTTATGTTGAAACTTTTGGTATGAATTGTGTGATAACAAATTGTTCAAATAACTATGGTCCTAAACAACATAATGAAAAGTTAATACCAACTATCATAAGAAATGCTTTAAATGAAAATCCAATTCCAATTTATGGTGATGGCAAAAATATAAGAGATTGGTTGTATGTACTAGATCATTGTAAAGGTATAGATTTAGTTTATCATAATGGTAATAAAGGTGAAACATATAATATTGGTGGAAGAAATGAAAGAACAAATTTACAAATAGTAAATACTATTTGTGAGATTTTAGATAAAGAATTTCCATCAAAGAATAAATCTTCATATAAAGAGTTAATCACTTTTGTTGAAGATAGAGCAGGACATGATAGAAGATATGCTATTGATGCAACTAAGTTAGAAAGTGAACTTGGATGGAAAGCTGATGAAAACTTTGATACAGGTATAGTTAAAACAATAGAATGGTATTTGAGCAAATATGGAGTTTGTAAATGACGAGTTATAAACTAATAGATTTTAAAACTTTAGGAGATGAAAGAGGATCTTTAATAGCAATAGAAGAAGGTTATAACGCTCCTTTCCAAATAAAAAGGGTTTATTATATTTTTGATACAAAAAAGGGTATTGAAAGAGGTTTTCATGCTCATATCAATCTTAAACAAATAGCTATAGCTGTAAAAGGTAGTTGTACTTTTGTTCTTGATGATGGAAGTTCTAGAGAAGAGATAAAATTAAGCAATCCAAATCAAGGTCTTTTTATTGAAGGTCTTATTTGGAGAGAAATGAAAGATTTTAGTTCAGATTGTGTTTTAGTGGTATTAGCAAGTGAAAAATATGATGAGCATGACTATATAAGAGATTATGATAGATTTTTAAAAGTAGTAAATAATGATTCATAAATTATCTGATGTACAATCTTTAAATATTGGAGATAATACTAATATTTGGCAATTTTGTGTAATTTTAAAAAATGCAACTATTGGTCAAAATTGTAATATTAATTCGCAAGTTTTTATAGAAAATGATGTTTTTATAGGTAACAATGTAACAATTAAAAGTGGTGTTCAAATTTGGGATGGCATTATATTAGAAGATAATGTATTTATTGGTCCAAATGTAACTTTTACAAATGATTTCTTACCTAGAAGTAAGCAATATCCAAAAGAGTTTTTAAAAACTATTATAAAAAAATTTGCTTCAATAGGTGCAAATAGCACTATAGTTGGTGGTGTAACAATAGGTGAATATGCAATGATTGGTGCAGGAAGTGTAGTTACAAAAAATGTGGGAGCTCAGGAACTTTGGTATGGTAATCCAGCTAAACACAAAGGTTATGTTTGCAAATGTGGACAAAAATCTGATCAAACACTGATTTGTACTCAATGTAAAGGAAAATAGAAAATGATTCCATTTTTAGATTTAAAAGGTTTAAATTCTCAATACAAAGAAGAATTAATAGAGGCTTGTATAAAAGTAATAGATAGTGGCTGGTATATTCAAGGTAATGAGTGTAAAGAATTTGAAACAGAGTTTGCCAAATATTGTGGAACAAAATATGCAATAGGTGTAGCAAATGGACTTGATGCACTTATTTTAATTTTAAGAGCATATAAACAATTAGGTATTATAAATGATGGTGATGAAGTAATAGTTCCATCAAATACATATATAGCTTCTATCTTAGCAATTTCACAAAATAATTTAGTTCCTGTTTTAGTTGAGCCAGATATAAATACATATTTAATTGACCCCTCAAAAATAGAAGAAAAAGTTACTTCAAAAACAAAAGCAATTTTGCCTGTACACCTTTATGGACAAACTTGTGAAATGGATAAAATAAATAAAATTGCAAAAAAATATAATCTAAAAGTAATAGAAGATTCAGCACAATCACATGGTGCATATTTCAAAGATAAAAGAAGTGGAAATCTAGGTGATGCAAGTGGATTTAGCTTTTATCCAGGTAAAAATCTAGGAGCTTTAGGTGATGGTGGAGCAGTTACGACAAATGATGAAGAGTTAGCAAATACTATAAAAGCACTAGGAAACTATGGAAGTCATAAAAAATATGAAAATCTTTACAAAGGTGTAAATAGCAGACTTGATGAAATACAAGCCTCAATGCTTAGGGTAAAACTAAAATATCTTGATAATGAAATAGAAAAAAGAAGAGAAATAGCAAACTATTATTTACAAAATATTGAAAATAGCAATTTGATTTTACCAACTGTTAGAGCTAAAGATAACCATGTTTGGCATTTATTTGTAATAAGAACAAATAAAAGAGATGAATTACAAAATTATTTAGCTGAAAATGATATTCAAACATTGATTCATTATCCAATACCTCCTCACAAACAAGAAGCTTACAAAGAGTGGAATATAAAAAGTTATGAAATAAGTGAACAAATACATAATGAAGTATTAAGTTTACCTATTAGTAGTGTACAGCCATTAGAAGATACTAAAAGAATTATTCAAATAATAAATAATTTTAACTAAAGTATTTAGAGATATGAGTTTACCAAAAAAGAACATATTAGCTAATTATATTGGTCAAATATATGTAATGGGTCTTAGTATCTTAGTAATGCCTTTATATTTGCAATATATGGGTGCAGAAGCATATGGGCTAGTAGGTTTTTTTATTTTAATGCAAGTTTTTCTTAATCTACTTGATAGTGGTCTTTCTCCAACTTTAGCTAGGCAAGTTGCTGAAGCTAGAGGTAATTATAAAAAATTTAGAGATTTTTTTAAACTTTTAAGAAGTGTAGAAATTATATTTTTCATATTATCTATTTTCGTGATATTTTTAGTTTATTTTACAAGTTATTGGATATCAAAAGAATGGATAAATACAAATTCATTAGAAACTAATACCGTTCAACATTGTATTATCTTAATGGGAATAATTCTTTCAGTAAGATGGTTTACAACAGTTTATAAAAGTGGAATTAATGGTTTTGAAGACCAAGTATGGTTAAATAAGGTAAATATCTTTATTGCAACATTAAAATACTTAGGTGCATTAATTCTTTTAATTTTTATATCTCAAGATATTAAAATATTTTTTTATTATCAATTAATAGTTGGAATTATAGAAGTAATAATTTTAAATTTGAGAATATATAAATTATTACCTATAAATGAAATCAAAAATAATATTTTTAGTTTAAAAATAGATATTCCAACTATAAAAAATATTTTGCCATTTGCTATGTCTATTGGTTATACGACATTAATATGGACTTTATTAATGCAATTTGATAAACTTATTTTATCAAGTATTTTAGCTCTTGATAAATTTGGATATTTTACTATTATTATACTTATTGCTAGTTCTTTAATAACTATTGCAACACCCATATTTCTAGCAATTTCTCCAAAGATGACAATGTTATTGAGTAGTGATGATAATATTAAAATGCAAGATATATATATAAAGATGACACAATTAGTTACTTGGATAATCTTATCTAGTAGTTTAATAATATGTATATTTTCAGAGCAAATACTTTATATACTTACTGGAAATATTGAAGCATCAGAATGGGGTAAAAATATTTTAATATTGTATACATTAGGATATACTTTTTTCGTATTTGGGAGTTTTCAATATTATTTACAAAATTCATTTGGAAATTTAAAGTATTATGTTCGTGGAGCTTCTATGATGGTGATTTTTCAGATTCCTATCATATATTATTCTATAATTAAATATGGAGCAATAGGTTCTGGATTTATATGGTTGATTTTTAATTTTTTGTGGTTTGTATGTTTTACATGGTACATTCATAATAAATTTATGCCAAATTTTCATTTTAAATGGTTATTAAAAGATATTTTACCTATTTTATTAAGTGTGATATTTTTAGCTTTTTTAGTTTACCAATTAATTGATTTTAAAATAGATGTATTAACTAATAGATGGATATTAATATTTAAAATTATAACAGTTGGAATATTTTTTTTAATAATAAGTTCTTTAAGTATGGGTATAGTAAGAGATAAAATAAGAGATTTAAGTAAAATAAAGGAATAAATATAATATGAGTAAATGTACAATTGTAATAAATACTTGCGATGCTTACAATGATGTGTGGGAATTGTTTTTTAAGGCATTTGAAGAATATTGGCCAGATTGTGAATATAATATAGTTTTAAATACAGAAAAAATCAAGTGCAATTTATCGAATGTAACAACACATACTTTTAATGAAACATCTACATTAGATAATTGGGGAAAAAGATTTAAACAAACTTTACAGGATATAGATAGTGATTTTGTAATAATGTTATATGATGACTTTATTTTAGAAGGAAATGTTAATAAAAATAAAATAAAACAATGTATAAAGTGGTTAGAGGATGAAAAAAATAAAGATATTTGTGCATTTTATTTTATTCATAGTCAAAATAAGAATATTGATGATGGCAAATTTGAAGGCTTTGAACGTTTACCCCTTAAAGCTGATTATAAACTTAATTCTGCTCCTGCCATTTGGAAAAAAGATAAGTTAATAAGTTTTATTGAAGATAATGATTCCCCTTGGGCATGGGAGTATTTTGGTAGTTATCGTACTTATAATAAACAAAGTATTTTTTATAGTATAAAAAAAGAGAATGAAGATATATATCCTTACAATTATTCTATGGGAGGGGCGATTTATAGAAGCAAATGGGTGTCTAGTGTTGTTTTGCCTTTAGTTGACAAATATAAATTAGATTTAGATTTATCAAAAAGAGGATTGACTGATAAAGTAGGAGGAAGTAATAAAAGAACACTTAAATGGAAAATTGATTTTTTTATAACTGGATATAAAATGATTGGATTAGGTGTTTTTTTATTTGCATATAGAATTATTATTAAGAAAATAGGGGTATTTTTTGGATAAGTTTTCATTTATTGTAATTTCATATAATCATGAAAAATATATTTTAGAGCATTTGGAAAGTATAAAATATCAAATAATTAATTTTGGGAAAGATATTTCTTGCAATCTTATTATTGCAGATGATGGCTCAAAAGATAAAACAGTGGAATTATCTAAATTTTGGTTAGATAAAAATGCTAATTTATTTAATAAGATAAATGTAATTGCTGATGGAGTAAATAGAGGTACTTGTAAAAATCTATCTTTAGCATTAAAATATTTAGAAACAGATAAGTGTAAACTTACTGCAGGTGATGATGTTTATTCATGTGAAAATTTATTTGTTGAATTTGAAAAAATAAATGATGTTGATATTTTATCGGGATTACCTATTAATTTTATAGATGGCAAGATGATTGATTCAACGTTTGATATTTTTAATTTATATGCAACTAATATTATTTATAAAAATTCAAATTATAATGATAGGTTAAAAAGAATTAATTTTTTCAATGCTCCTAGTATTGTTTATAATGTTAATGCTTTGAGGAATAATGAAGTAATAAATTTTATGGAAAAATTTTTGGTAACAGAAGATTATCCATTACATATAAAAATGTCAGAAACATATTCTCCATTAAAATTTAAACAAATTGATAAGATTTTTATTTATTATAGAAGAACTAATAATTCAACATATATTATAAAAAATGATGTTTTTTCAAATGATAAAATAGCAATATTTAAATATTTAATTAATAATGAAAAAAGATTTTTAAATAAAATTTTTTTAAAAAATAGATTATTTTGTTTTAATCTTTCAAATAAATATTTAAAAAGATTACTAAATTTAAATATCTATATTTACGGAGTTCAAATATTATTCAATTTCTATTCTATTTATAAAAAATTTAAAAGTATAGATATAGATTATGATAAATATCAAAAACATTATGATTTACTTTCTTCTAATGCAAGTTTATATTATGAAAAATTTTTAGAAAAATAGAGCTAACTTATGTTTTTATTGCCATTAATCTTAATTGAATTTTATCTTTTAATCACTTTGTTAATATTTGCGTTTGGACCAGTAGTATGGGATATAGAAAGTCCTTATAAATTTTGGTTTTTAATGATTTGTTATCATATTGCCTTTTTAATTGGCTATTTAATGAGCATACAAAAAAATAAAAAATCAGTTCTAATAACTAATGAATTATGTTATTCTAATAAATTGAATAATTTTATGCAGAAGTATTTTTGGATTTATTTATTTATAGCTTTTGTTGGTACATTAATTTCTTATAAAAATGCTTGTCATACAAATAGTTATATTCCATATAATCTTTTCTTAGATTTTTATTATGGAATTATAAGTCCTGATGCTGTAAGAGATAAATTTTTAAATTCTTTTGATTCTTATCAGTCTAATAAAGTTGTTACCATATTTTATTCTTCTATTGCTTTTATTAAATTTAGTTTGATACCTATATTAGTTTTTTTATGGAATAGGTTAAATACTATTCAAAAAGCTATTGGTCTGTTTATTTCTTTAATACCATTTATGGGTACAGTATCTATTGGTACAAATAAATTAATTTTAGATACACTTGTTATATTTTCTTTATCATTATTTATTCATTTATTATCTATAAAAAAAGGAAATAGATTTAAAGAATTAAGTCAAAGAAAGACGATACTTATATTAATAATTTCTTTTACATTATTTTTTCCTTTTTATTTTAATAAATCAATGTCAGAAAGAAATAGTAATTTTCAGTATATGGAAACTGTAAGTAAAGAAAATGCGATTAAAATTCCTTTTTATTCTTCTTCTAATAAGTCTGATATAGTATCACCCAAAATAATGGAATTTTATATAAAAGTATCAACCTATTTAACACAAGGATATTACGGAATGTCCTTAGCTTTAGATGAAAAGTTTGATTCTACTTATGGAATAGGACATTCATATTTTTTATTAGATCAATTTAAATATTTTTTTAACATTGATTTAATAGAACGAACTTATCAATTTAAAGTTCATGATGAATGGGATAGATTAGTTCAATGGCATTCTTTTTATAGTCAAGTTGCAAATGATGTTGGTTTTTATGGATTAATATTTATAATGTTTATTTTAGGGTATTTATTAAGTTCAATATATATTTCAGCTATAAGAGATAATAACATAATAGCAAAAACTCTTTTACCTTTATTTGCTATTATGTTTATATATATGCCCGCAAATAACCAAATTTTTAATTTTATGGAAACAATGTTTTCATTTTGGGTATTACTATTTTTATGGTTATTATCTAAAAGGTTTGAAAAAAGAGAAGTTTGCTAATTCAAGCATCTCTTTATCCCCTTTACTATCTCCATATGCATAAATATGATTATAATCATTTAGATTATATTGATTTTTAATTCTATTTACTTTTTCTTGACCATAACAATTTTTTGTTAGTAATTTACCACTAATTTTATTATTTTTAATTTCAAGTTTAGTTGCAATAAGTTCTAAACCATTTTTTTCACACCAAGGTCTAATCCAGCAATCAATTGAAGCTGAAACTACAACAATTTTATCTCCTTGGTTTTTATGCCAAAGTAATCTTTCTTTTGCTTTTTGTCTTACTATTGAGTCAATATAGTTCATAGAATATTCATATGAAACCTTAAAAAATTCCTCTTTCTGCATACCTTTAAAATACCAAGAAAGCATATATTGTTTTGCTTTATAGTTTGGAATTATTTTAATTTTGTATAAAATAAGAATTGGTGATAAAATAAAAAGACCCACTAAAAATTTTTTATCACCTACTACAAATCTTATAAATTTTAATAAAGTATCGTCTATAGTAATAGTTCCATCAAAATCAAAAAAAGCTATATTATTTTGTTTCATTATTTATCTCACTAACTTCTTGTTTTTTAGGTAAAATTAAAAGTAAAAATAAAAATGTAAATAATAACCAATTAAAAATTTCATCAATAAATACATTTATGCTAAAGAATAAATTTATTTTAAGATACCACATAGTATGAACTATTAAGAAAATACTTATCGCAGATAATATTCTAATATATATATTTATATCTTTTGAATTAAACCAAGTATATAATTGAGGTATAGAAAAAATTAAAAATACCAATCTATAATCCCAGTTATTATTTAATAAAAAAGTTGTTATGTATATAATTGCACCAACTTTAAAACTTATAAAAGTAGTTTCATTAGTACAAGTAATTTTTAATGAATTGATATTTCTAATTTTATAAAAAATAAATATTAAAATAACTACATATATGTAACTAAAATATTTAAAAAATAAATATATTTCATTATTGAATTTTTCTTTTATAATCATCCAAATAATATTAATTCCATACGCAAAACCTGTTGGTTGAGGTGTTCCTTCTTTCATTAGTTTAATATCTTGAATATGAGCAAAAATATAAATTGAAAATATAAATAGAGTTATAAATATACTAATCCAGTTTTTCTTTGAGTTTATATTTGAAAAAATTGAAAAAATTGGAAAAACTTTTACAAATGCAGCTAATAATATTAAAGTATTAAATATATGGATATTACTAGATAATATACCAATCGAAATTAAAAAAAATACAATCATATCAATATTTCCTCTTTCCATTAATAGTAATGTTGATGGAGAAAAGAAACATATAATTAATAAAATACTAATACCTATTTTATTATTTATTTTAAATGACCAAAAAAGAAATCCAATATATAACAATATAATATTAAAAAAACCAAAAAAAATTGCATTTGAATGAGATATATTTGTAAGTTTCGCAAAATAAGCCCAAAAAGGTGGATAATTCATTACTCTATTATAAGGATCTGCAATATTATTTAAATATGGATTTTCTCCTAATGCTATTGTTTCATTATATGCAGTAATTGTTCTAATATCTGAAAATTGAGGCTTTATTAAAGAAACATTCCATATTGTGTTTAATATTGTAGTGTCTTTTTGTATATGTATAATTGTTAATATAATAAATGAAAAAGTAATGATTATTCCAGCAAGAAATAAATTATTTCTTAAATTTGTATACATTAAATATATCTCCTTTTTGTATAATTTCCCAATTTGAATAAATATAATTAGTAACTTCTGAACCAAATTTTCCATCAGGATTTAAATTACTCTTTTTTAATATAACAGCAATATTATTTTCTTCTAATTTTTTAATGATATTATTTTTTTCTGTATTTATTTCTGCATTCATTACCCAATCTACACCTATAGGATTATTCGTATTTGTTACAAAATGTATTAGTGTAGATGCAGGAAAAACTACAAAATTATCTTTATACTGATTTGTTAATTTTTTTAATTCTTTATATTCTTTATAAGTCTTTTTATCAACATAGATATATTTAAATTTTGTAAATATATCTTCTAATTTATAAGTCATTTCTTTTTTATTATTAGGGTGATCTAAATTATATGGATGTTGATATCCTACATAATAAGTAATAAACGCAAGAATTATTGTTAAATTCATTTTTGCTATTGATGATGATTTCTCAAAATCATTTAAAATCGGTATAGCTAAAATAAAAAGTATTGGTGCCATAAAGAAAATAGTTAAATTATATCCCCAACTAATACTCGAAGCCCATGAAATTATTATAAATAATAGTAATAATGTATACTTATTTTCTTTAAAAATTATTAGTTTAATTAATGTATATATGATAGAAACGATAAACAATAAATGAGAAAAGTTATGAGCAACAGAATAAAAGCTATTTGCATTTAAATAAGTATTTAGCATAAATATTAATATCCAAAAAATTATCAAATAAAAAAATTCTATTTTTATTTTTGGTAAAATAATTTTTAATATTAAATAAACTGATATCGGAGGTAAAAATACAAAGAAAAAATCTTTGAAACTTTTTATATAAGAAATAAATCCTGACTGTAACAAATCTTTTAATTTTGTTTGCCCAGTTATTTGTATAATAAATTGTAAAAAAGCATCATTTTTATGTAAATATAAAAAAAATAAAAATAGAAATAAACTAAAAGAACTTACATAAATAATAAGTTTTTTGAAATCTTTTTGAATAAATAAAAAACAAAAGGTTATAATAGGTACAATATAGTATGGTTGCTTAGTTAGTACACCCAATAGTAATATTAAACTTCCAAGTATTACTAAAAGTATATTTTGAAAATTAAAAATTAAAAATATACCAATAATAGAAAAAAATATCCCATCAATAGTATGCCATGCCATTGGTGGAAAAGTATGTGCTGAAATCATAAACGAAATAATAGATAAAAAATAAATAAATGTAGGATTTTTATAGTTAAATGCTTTGGAAATCATAAATATTGTTAAAAAAGAATAAGTTGCTATTTGTATATATACAAATAATCGATTTATAATAATACTGTAATCTCCTAAATATAAAAAGATAGAGTGAAACATATATGATATAGGAGGTCTTACATAAATAATATCTTTATATGGTACATAATCATTGAAAAATTGCCAAGATAATCCTAAAATAAATCCATTGTCATAGCCATCATATCCATATGGTGCATATAAAATTGCATAAATAAAAGGTATAAAAATAAAAAAAAATTTAATAAATATATGATTATATTTATAAATCATATACTCATCTTTTTAAAAATAAATTCTGGAATATGTTTAATTATTAGCATAATTAATCTCCAAATTCCTTTTGTATAAAGAATATCTTTACCTTTTTGTTGTGCATTATAAATATCAAGTGCAATATCTTCTGGTTCAATTGTTAATTTCGCAGGTAAATCTAAGTCTTTAGTCATTTTAGTATTTACAAAACCTGGTTTAACAGTAAGAACTTGAACTTTACTTTCATAAAGTCTATTTCTTAGTCCAGAAAGATAAGCACTAAATGCTGCTTTACTTGAACCATAAATATAATTTGCTTTTCTTCCTCTATCTCCTGCTACTGAACTAACACCTATGATAAATCCATTTTTATTTTTTTCCATATCATTTGAAACAATATTTAAAATACTTATAATTCCTAAATAATTTACATTTATTGTATTTAGAGTTTTATTCCATTCTTTTTCACATTCTTTTTGCTCAGCCATATACCCCGCAGTAACAATAACGCCTAAAGGTTTTGTTTCTAGTGAATCATAAAAATTTTGATGTGTCTCAAATTTTACTATATCAAACTCTTTTATTTGAACATCAACATTTGAACGAATTTTTATATCATTTACTAAATCATTTAAACTATCGCTATTCCTTGCTGCTAAATAAAGGTTATATCCATTTTTTGCATAAACTCTTGCAAGTTCTTTTGCAATATCACTTTTAGCCCCAATTATTAATACATAACTCATATTATATTCCTACTCTTAATGATTGTAATGATTGAAATTTTTTATCCATACCATATTCTTTTCTCAAATTTCTAAACTTTTCAATATTTGGATAACCTTTTTCAAAAGTCTCTTTAGAAACTCTTACATCTTTTGTAAGATAAATTTTTCCATTATATTTTAAAACTATTTGATCAAGTTTATCTAAAAGTTCAAAAAGACCTTTTTCAATTTTGAAATCAAGTGCTAAACTATATCCCTCAATTGGAAAAGACAAATAATTATCATTTTCTTTTCCATAAAGTTTTAAAACTGCTAAAAAAGAACCTTTCCCACTATTTGATATTTCTTTAAGAATTTCTGTTAATCCTTCAAAACTAGTTTTTTTAGGTAAAATAAATTGATATTGAGTAAATCCTGCTTTTCCATAAATTCTATTCCAATTATTTATTGCATCTAATGGATAGAAAAAAGAATCGATATCTACTTTTTGCTTAGATACTCCATTTGGAGCTTTTCTGTAATATAGCCAATTAAATGCTTTTACACTTAATTTATTTAAAGCAAAAGAAGGAAAATTAAAGGGTATATTTAACTTTTTTTTACTTTTGAAATTTAAGTTACCATCATTTTCAAAATCTCCTACCATAAGTAGACATTTACCTATTTCATTATCTTTAGCTAAACAATCTATCCAAGCTACAGAATATGGTTTATTACTATATTTTTCAAATGCATCAAAAGTTTCTTTTAAATTTTTTGTTTTAATTGTAATTTGTTCTATATATTGTGAATTAATCTTTTTCAAACTTATTTTGGCATCTAATATTATTCCTGTAAGTCCCATCCCTCCACAAGTTGCTTTAAATAATTCTGCATTATTTGTTTTTGAACATTTTTTTATTTCACCATTTGCAAGCATAAGACTAAATTCTTCTACACACTCGCTAAAACATCCCTCAATATGGTGATTTTTCCCATGAACGTCTGAAGCAATAGCTCCTCCTATTGTTATAAGTTTTGTGCCTGGTGTTATTTTTAAAAACCAACCTTTTGGAACAAAAATTTCAATAATTTCACTTAACATAATTCCTGCTTGACAATGTAAAAGTCCAGTTGATTCATCAAAATTTAACAAATAGTTATATGGTTTACAATAAATAATGTTTTTATTTAATGCACTATCTCCGTAACTTCTACCATTTCCAAAAGGAATATAAATATTGCTTTCTTGTAGTTTATTTTTTAAGTCTTCTTTTTTTTGAAACATTATTTTTTTATTTTTTATAAGCGGATACATTCCCCAACTATTTAAACTCACATTAATCCTTAAAAACAAATTTTTTATCTAAAAAATATTTTATTATATATCCTATACTAAGACCAAAAACAGCACCTATATATTTAGCCATTTCTGTTTTAAATATCAAATCAAATCCTATTTCAAAACCCCAAAATATGAAAGTAGTAAAAACTCCCATTAAAGAATATAATAAAAATTTTTTGCCATCATCTTTTTTATTTTTTGGTTTATGGTAGAAAATATACTTTTTATCAAGTATATATTTAAGAATTAATCCAGCAATAGTTCCACAAAACATTGCTATATATAAAGATAAAAATCCATTGTAAATATAAAAACTAATATATTGGAATAATAAATTTACTATTAAAGAAGTAATAGCAAAAAATATATATCTAATAGCTATATTCATTTAAATATTTACTACTAAAAAGAAGCTTAATAGCCATAGTAAAATAGTTATTTGTAGAAATCTATCTTTTAAAACTATTTTTGTTGGGCTTCCACTATTTTCTTCCACAAAAGTTATTTGCATATATCTCATAATCCCTAATATTACAAAAGAAGATGTAAGGTAAAGATTTTCTGTGTGAAGTCTTTTTATAACATCATCTGATACTGTGTATAAAATATATGATACAACTATAACCCCTGACATAAATACCATTACTGCATTAACAAATTCTAAATTATATCCATCTATATTTTTTCTAGTTTCTTTACCTTTGTTAGATAAAATCACATCATCTCTTCTTTTTGCAATTGCTAAAAATAGTGCAAGAAGAAAAGTCATAATAATAATCCACATAGATAATGAAGTATTAATAATACTTGCACCTGCAAAAAGCCTAAGAACAAACCCTATGGCAATAATAAATATATCTAAAATACTAATATGTTTTAATTTTAAAGAATAACAAATATTTAGTAGAAAGTAAAAAATAAAAACAAAGAATAGTTCATGGTTTAGAAAATAAGCACAACCTAAAGATAAAAGAGATAAAGAAATTAATAAAAAAATAGCTGTATTTATTTTTAATTTTCCACTAGCTAAAGGTCTATACTTTTTGACTGGATGTTTTCTATCTTCTTTTATATCCATTAAGTCATTAAAAATATATATACTACTTGCTAATATACAAAACAAAATAAATACAAAAGTAGTATTTATTATATCAATTGTAGAAAAATGAAATGAAAATAATAAAGGTGCAAAAATAAAAAAATTTTTTATATATTGATGAATACGTAATATTTGAACTATAATAATAAGACTACCTTCAAAAGAAAATAAGAGGAATTATAATACAATTTCTGTAAAAAAAATATTAATCAGGTGTTGAAATGTTTAAAGATAAAATTTTATGTATAACAGGTGGGACGGGTTCATTTGGGAATGCAGTCCTAAGAAGATTTCTTAATACAGATATAAAAGAGATAAGAATATTTTCAAGAGATGAACTAAAACAAGATGAGATGCGAAAGAGATATAATAATGATAAATTGAAGTTTTATCTAGGTGATGTAAGAGATAAGAATTCGTTAGAAGATGCGATAAGAGGGGTAGATTATATATTTCATGCAGCAGCATTAAAACAAGTACCATCATGTGAGTTTTATCCAATGCAAGCAGTACAAACAAATGTAGTAGGAACAGAGAATGTACTAAATGTAGCAATAAAAAATAAAGTAAGAAATATAGTAGTATTAAGTACAGATAAAGCAGTGTATCCAATAAATGCAATGGGAATAAGTAAAGCAATGATGGAAAAAGTAGCAGTAGCAAAAAGTAGAAACCTTGATGATAGTGAGACAGTAATATCATGTACAAGATATGGGAATGTAATGGCAAGTAGAGGGTCAGTAATACCACTTTTTATAAACCAAATAAGAACAGGGAAAGAAATAACAATAACAGATCCAAATATGACAAGATTTATGATGAGTTTAGATGATGCAGTAGATTTAGTGATGTTTGCATTTAAGAACGCAAGAAATGGGGATATATTTGTACAAAAAGCACCAGCATGCACAGTAGAGCTACTAGCAAAAACAATAAAAGATATGTTAGGTAAGCCAGAGCATAAAATAAATATAATAGGGACAAGACATGGGGAGAAGTTGTATGAGACACTCTTAACAAGAGAAGAGATGGTACAAGCAATAGATATGGAAGGATATTATAGAATCCCAGCAGATACAAGAGATTTAAATTATAATAAATTTGTAGAGAGTGGAGAAGAAGTGATAACAGAATCAGGGGAATATCATTCACATAATACAAAACAATTAAAAGAAGAAGAATTAAAAGAGATGTTAATGAGATTAAAAGAGATAGAAGAAGATTTAAGAGAGTTTGGAGTAAAAAAATAAAGAATTTAATAAAAATACTTTAGAAATATATAAAAGGCTATTGTGTCCAAATAAAAATATTAAGAAAATAGATATTACTTAGAGGTAGAAAATGAAAAATAGAGGAATAAAAAGATTAAAAGTGATGACAATAGTAGGTACAAGACCAGAGATAATAAGATTGTCATCAGTAATACAAAAATTAGAAGAGACAGAAGCAATAGAGCATATATTAGTACATACAGGGCAAAATTATGATTATGAATTAAATGAAGTATTTTTTAAAGATTTTAATTTAAAGAAGCCAGATTATTTTCTAAATGCAGCAGGCGGAGGAGCCATAGAGACAATAGGGAAAATATTTATAGCAATAGAGCCAATATTAGAGAAAGAAGAACCAGAAGCAGTTTTAATCTTAGGAGATACAAATAGCTGTCTATGTGCAATTCCAGCCAAAAAGAGGAAAATACCAATATTTCATATGGAAGCAGGGAATAGATGCTTTGATGCAAGAGTACCAGAAGAGACAAATAGAAAAATAGTAGATCATACAGCAGATATAAACCTAACATATAGTGATATAGCAAGAGAATATCTATTAAGAGAAGGGTTACCAGCAGATAGAATAATAAAAACAGGTTCCCCAATGTATGAAGTATTAAATAAAAAGCTAAAAGATATAAATAATTCAAAAATATTAGAAGAATTAAAATTAAGAGAAGGAGAATACTTTGTAGTATCAGCACATAGAGAGGAGAATATCAGTTCAGATAAGAACTTTCTAGATTTAGTAGATAGCTTAAATACAATAGCAAAGAGATATAAAAGACCAATAATAGTATCAACACATCCAAGAACAAGAAATAGAATAAAAGAATTAAATATAAGGTTTGAAGCAGAGATACAATTACAAAAACCTTTAGGATTTGATGATTATGTAAAACTACAAAAAGAGGCAAAAGTAGTATTAAGTGATAGTGGAACAATAAGTGAGGAGTCATCAATATTAGGTTTTCGAGCGTTAAATATAAGAGAGGCCCATGAACGACCAGAAGCGATGGAAGAGACAAGTGTAATGATGGTAGGATTAGAGAAGAGCAGAATAATACAAGGGATAGATATTTTAGAGAGACAAAAAGAGGATACATTAAAAAGAGTAGAAGATTATAGTAAGCCAAATGTATCAGAGAAAGTATTAAGAATAATATTATCATATACAGATTATGTTAATAAAACAGTTTGGAAAAAAAGTTAATAATAATATGAAAATACTTTTTTTATTTATTTCATATCCTGAAAATCCCAATGATTCAAATTTAACTAAAGATTTATCTGATAAGTTCAATATAAATGGGGAAGAGGTTTATATTGCAACAATTAGAGAGAAAAAGTTTGGAAAACCTACTGAATATTCTAAAGAAAATGGAGTAAATGTATTACGAATAAAAAGTGGTAATATGTTTAATAATATTTCAAAATTTGAAAAACTTTTTACCATGATGACTATGAATAATAATATATTAAAACAAATAAAAAAATATTGGGGTGATGTAAAGTTTGACATAGTAGTTGGTACAACACCATATATGGCAAATTATAAATTAATCAATGGATTAAAAACTTATTATAAATGTTCATCTTTTTTAATACTTTGGGATTTGTTTCCTCAAAATGCTAAAGATTTAGAATTATTAAAAAACAAACTTGTATTTAATTTTTTTAAAAATAAAGAACATAAAAATCTAAAAAGTTTTGATTATATTGGTTGTATGTCTAAAGGAAATATTAATTATGTTAAAAAGAATTATAGTTTTTTAGATGAAAAACAATTATTTTTATTTCCTTTGTGGGGTAATAAAAAAGAACATTGTGATATAAATAAAGAATCAATTAGAAAAAAATACAATTTTAAAAATGATGATTTTATACTTGTTTTTGGTGGGAATATGGGAAAACCACAAAACTTAGGAAATGTTTTAAAGTTGGCATTTGAAGTACGAAATATACAGCAAATAAAGTTTTTATTTGTTGGAAGAGGTACTGAAACTGAGAAATTGAAGAAGTTAAAAGAAGAAATGAAGTTGGAAAATGTGTCTTTTAAAGATTTTGTACCTAGAAATGACTATGAAAATTTAATATCTTCTTGTAATTTAGGTATTGTTAGTTTAGATCCAAGATTTACTGTTCCTAATTTTCCATCAAAAACAATTGATTACTTAAAACTTGGGTTACCTATATTAGCCTGTGTAGACAAGTGTGCTTTTGATGATTATGGTAAGCTATTGGAAAATGAAATTAAAGCAGGTATTTGTTGTCTTGCAACAGATATGCAACAATATAAAGAAAATTTAATTAAACTTTATAGTGATAAACAATTGTATTTAGAACTATCAAAAAATGCAAAAGAGTATTATGATAAGTTTTTCAATGTAGAAAATAATTATTTATTAATAAAAAAGATTATGGGAGATAAAAATGATGAAAGAAATATTTGATAAAACATTAGCCTTAATTTTAATAATACTTTTTTTACCTATTTATATAATTGTAAGCTTATTTATTTTATGGAAAATGGGCAGACCTATTTTATTTAATCAAAGAAGACCTGGATATAAAGAAAAAATATTTAATTTATATAAATTTAGAACTATGTCTAATGAAACTGATAAAAATGGAAATCTTTTATCTGATAAAGAAAGACTTAATAATATTGGAAAATTTATAAGAAGTACAAGTTTAGATGAGCTTCCTCAACTTTTTAATGTATTAAAAGGTGAAATGAGTTTTGTAGGACCTAGACCTTTACTTGTAGAATATTTACCTTATTATAATGAAAATGAAAAAAGAAGACATAATGTTAAGCCAGGTATTACAGGCTGGGCTCAAGTAAATGGTAGAAATACAGTTTCTTGGGAAAAAAGATTTGAATATGATTTATGGTATGTCGATAATCAATCTTTTTGGTTAGATATGAAAATATTATTTCTTACATTTTTAAAAGTTGTAAAAAGAAGTGATGTTTCACCCAATAATCAAGTTACAATGGAAAGACTAGATACATATAAAGAATCTAAAAAGGTAAAAAGTGAATAAAAAAATTGCTATTATCTCAGATATTCACTCAAATTTTACTTCTTTAAGCCTTTCTATTGCACAAATAAAAGAACAAAAAATTGATTTATGTATTATTTTAGGAGATCTTTTAACATATGGTACAATGCCAAATGAGGTAATAGATTTATTATTAGAATTTCAAAAAAATTATGAATGTATTTTTATAAAAGGAAATCATGATCAGTTTTATTTTGATTTACAAGATAAAAAAGATTATAAAAAGTATAAAATAGCAAGTTTTGTGGAAGAATCAATACTATGGACAAATGAAAAACTAAAATTTAATTTATTTGAAAGTTTTCCTTGGCAAAATGATTTTTCAATTAGTAATATTTATTTTTCACATGCAAATCCTTTTGAATATGGTAATTGGGAATATCTAAATGATGAAGAGAATATTCAAAAAGCAGCTAAAACTTTATATGATAAAAATATGAAAATAGGCATTTTTGGGCATACTCATAGAAGTAAACAAAGTATTGTTATAAATGAGTTAAAAGTTTGTAATAATTTTTTATATAATAGTTTTAAAAATAGTGATGAAGGTATATTGATATTAAATTCTGGATCAATAGGTCAGCCAAGAGGAACAGAACCTAGTATTCTTATTTTGTCTGTTTTTGATGATTTTATTGAGTTTGATTATGTAAAAGTTAAAGTTGATTCAAAAATAATGATAAATAAAATAAATAATAGTAGTTTAAGCGAAGATACAAAAAATAAATTAAATTCATTTTGGGAGATGAAAAATGATTAATGTTTTAGTTACAGGAGTAGGTGGCGGAGTAGGTCAAGGAATTATAAAATCTTTAAAAATGATTAATGATTTAGAAATTAATATTATTACAGCAGATATGAGTCCTTTAGCTGCAGGTATATATGCTGGTGATAAATCTTACTTAGTTCCTGCATGTACATCAAATGAATATATAAAAAGATTAGAAGAAATTTTTTTACTTGAAAAAATTGATCATTATTTCCCTGGTCTTGATTTGGAACTTGAATTTTGTGCTAAGAATAAAGAATATTTTAAAAAAAACTTTAATGTTAATGTAATAATTTCTAATTTAAATACTGTTCAAATAGCAAATAATAAATATCTAACTTTTAAATTTTTAGAAGAACATAATTTTTTTCATCCTAAAACTTTTTTGCCAAATGAAGTTGAATTTGAAAAATTAAATTATCCTGTAATAGTTAAACCAGCTATAGGTTCAAGGTCTGTTGGTGTTAGTGTTGCAAATAATCAATTAGAATTAACTTCAAGATTAAATAATGAAAATGGACTAATTATACAAGAATTAATTGGAACAAATGAAGAAGAATATACTTGTACAGTAGTTGTTGTTAATAAAAAAGTTTCAGACGTAATGATATTAAAAAGAGTTTTACGTGCAGGAGATACTTTTAGAGCAGAACCTATAAAATCGGAGATAATATCAAAGTATATAACTGATTTATCTTTAGCCCTAGAAATTAATGGGTCTTGTAATTTTCAATTAAGAATTGATGAAAAAGGAATTCCAAAAGTCTTTGAAATTAATAGTAGATTCTCAGGTACTACTCCTTTTTGTTCTCAATTAGGATTAAATCCTGTAGAATTTTATCTTAAAAACTTTATGAATTTAGAGTATGAGTATTCTATTGATTATGAAAGTGTAGTATTAAGACATTGGTCTGAGGTTTTAGTTAAAAAAGATGATATTGATGAATTAAATAATATGAAGAATATTATTCCTAGCATAAAAGCTACATCTCAATTATTTTAATAGGATTATTAAAGATGTCAAAAATAGCTATTCTTGGTTCAACTGGAATGATAGGTTCCCATTTTAAAGCTTTGTGTTTATCTAATAATATTGAGTTTCTTGATATTGATAGAAAAATTTGGGATCTTTCTGTATGGAAAGAAGATGAAGAACTTGATGAATTATTTAATAATGTGGATTGTATTTTTCATTTTGCTGCTGTTCTTCCTAAAAACCTTGATAGAGAGCTTGAAAAAATTTTTGAAGTAAATGTTAAATCATGTTTAAATATTTCTAAATGGGCTTTAAAAAACAATGTGAAAATAGTTTTTTTATCAGGTTCTACTGTTTATGCTGACACTAATGCTTTAAATATAAAAGAAGATGCTTCTAAAGTAGTTTATGGATTAGGTGGTTTTTATGGATATAGTAAATTACTTGCAGAAAATATTTTTAATCATTATATTCATCAAGGTTTAAAAGTTACTATATTAAGACCTAGTTCTGTTTATGGTTTAGGATTGGGAAAAGATAAGATAATAAATCAATTTATAAATAAAATAGAAAATGATATTCCCATAAAAATTAATCAGCCCGAAAATAAAATCAATTTTATTCACTCAATGGATGTATCAATTGCTGCATTACAAGTCTATTTAAATAATCTTCAAGGTACTTTTAATATAGCTGCTAAAGAAACTACTTCTATATATGAATTAGCCAAAGTTTGTACAGATGTTATGGGAAAAGGAAAAATAGAAATTATAAAAGAGGATTATATTCCTTTTGAACGATTTAACTTAAACTGTGATAAAGCTAAAAATGAATTTAATTTTAAATCCAGAATAAATATTAAAGATGGAATAGCTTCAATGTATAATAACAAGATGTTAGAAGGTTATTTTTTTAGTTAAATAAATTATAGTAGAAACATAAATTTTTAAATTATATAAAAATACAGCAACTCACTTTAAGCTTTGTGTCTGTATAATAATTTCTTTTAAAAAGAATTTGATAAATACTAGTAAAATTTAAACTAGCAATTAAATCATATTTTGAAAGAGTTAAAAAAAATATTTTTAAAATTTGTATTTGTAAAAGATAAAATAATAATAAAACAGTTAATAAAAAAATCTTTCAATAAAATAAATCAAATCTTTTTTTTCACAAGTCAATTTCTTTAAATTAAGGCAATAAATAAGTGAATTTAATTTTAAATATCAATAGTAAAACTTTTTTCTTATCATATTATAGACATATACTAAAAAGTTCTCTAGTGCAGGATAATTAAATATGAAAAGTTTAAATGTTTTGTGTATTGGATTTAATCAAGAAACTTTAATTTCATTAAAAAAACTTATAAATAATAATATAAAAATTTCAGGGCTTATTTCTACAAAAAAGAAAAAAGAAAAAAAAGGTTCTGATTATGTTGATTTAGAGCCTTTTGCAAAAAAACATAAAATTGCATATTTTGAAACAGATGATATAAATTGTATAGAAGCTAAAAACTGGATAAAGAATATCAATGTGGATGTTATTTTTATCTTAGCTTGGAGCCAACTATTTGATAGTGAATTACTCTCTTTACCTAAATATTTTACAATTGGAAGTCACCCTAGTAAATTACCATATGGTGCAGGTAGAGCGCCAGTTGTTTGGACAATATTAGAGGAGTTGAAATCTACAGCAGTTAGTTTATTTAAAGTAAATGATGGTGTAGATTCAGGAGCTCTTTTATTACAAAAAGAATTTGATATACCTCCTAATAGTAATAGTAGAAAATTATATGATTTAATAAGTGAAAATTTATCTGATGCTTTTGTAGAAGTCTATACAAAAATAATTAATAATGAACTAAAAGAAGTAAATCAAGATTTGCAAAAAAGAACAATAAGAGCAAAAAGACAACCTAAAGATGGTTACATTGATTTTAAAATAATGACTAATAAAGAAGTAGATCTTTTAATTAGAGCAACTACTGATCCTTATCCTGGAGCATTTTCATATTATAAAAATAAAAAAGTGATATTTTGGGATAGTGAAATAGAAGAAAATTGTAAATATAAAGGAACCTTTGGACAAATCTTAAAAAAAGAAAATAATTCTTTATTAGTGCAGTGTAAAGATTTTCCTATATGGCTAAAAGATATATGGGTTGAAGAAAAAAATGATATTAATTTTTTTAAGTTAGGCGATTGTTTTGGAATAGACTTTATATCTGAAATTGAGGTTTTAAATAAAAAAATAAAAGAATTGGAAGAAATGGTAAAAAAATGAGTTTATTTAAAAATAAAAAAATATTAGTTTTAGGAGCTCATTGTGATGATGAAGTTTTAGGAGTGGGTGGAACAATCTTAAAAGCAAAAGAAGATGGTGCGAAAGTAGATGTTTTAATTTTAACTGATAGTTCTTCATCTCAACATTTAAATGATTTAGAAAAACAAAAAAATAGAAATACTTATTTTTATGAATGTTGCAATATTTTAAATGTTGATAATGCTTATAAATGGAATTTACCAGATATGAAGCTTGATACATTATCACATATTGAAATAAATAAAAAATTAGAAGAATTTTTATGTGAAAAAAAATATGATATTGTTTTTGTACATCATCCAAATGATATTAATAAAGATCATCAAATAGTTTTTGATTCATTAATGGTTGTTGCAAGACCAGTTCCAAACCAATCTATAAAAAAAATATTTACTTACTATACTCCAAGTTCAACAGAATGGGGAGGATATAGTTCTTCTACTCAATTTTTACCTAATTGTTATATTGATATTACAAAATTTTTAGAAAAAAAGAAACTAGCATTATTAAAATATAAAGATGAATTAAAAGAGTTTCCCCATCCAAGAAGTATAGAAAATATAGAACATATGGCAAAATTTTTTGGATCTCAAGTTGGTTTATTGGCAGCAGAGCCCTTTAATTTAATAAGAATAATTGAAAGATAATAAAAAAATGAAAAATAGAATCTTCTTAAACTCGCCTCATATGAGTGGAAATGAAATAAAATATATTGAAAAGGTATTTGAAAGTAATTATATAGCACCTCTTGGTGAATATGTAAATAAATTTGAAGAAAGCATTAAAAATTATATAAAAAGTGAAAATGCTCTTGCTGTTAATAGTGGAACAGCTGCAATTCATCTGGCTCTTCGAGTTTTAGGAATAGGAAATGGAGATGATGTTTTAGCTTCAACTTTTACCTTTATTGGTTCTGTAAATGCAATTCTTTATCAAAATGCAAATCCAGTATTTATAGATAGTGATAATAAATCATGGAATTTATCACCAGAACTTTTAGAAGAGTATTTAAAAGTTTGTGAAAAGAAACCTAAGGCATTGATATTAACTCATCTTTATGGAATGTGCGCAGATATAGAAAAAATAGCAGAAATTTGTAAAATTCATAATATATATCTTATTGAAGATGCAGCAGAAAGCTTAGGTGCAACTTTCAATGGTAAGCATACAGGAACTTTTGGTGATTTTGGAATATATAGTTTTAATGGGAATAAAATCATTACTACAAGTGGTGGAGGAATGCTAGTAAGTCCTAATAAAAATTGGATTGAAAAGGCAAAATACTATTCTACACAAGCAAAAGAACCTTTTCTTTATTATGAACATGAAGAATATGGATATAATTATCGTATGTCAAATGTTTTAGCTGCAATTGGTGTAGGTCAAATGGAAATTATTGAAGAAAGAGTAAGTAAGAAAAGAGAAATTTTTAATTGGTATAATGAAAATTTAAAAGATATTGAAGAGATAAATTTTATGCCGGAACTTAAAAATAGTAGAGGTAATAGATGGCTAACAGCAGTAACTTTTGAAAATACTTCTTATGAAAAGATAATTAAAGTATTAGATGAAATTAATGTAGAATCAAGACCATTATGGAAACCAATGCATATGCAGCCATTATTTAAAAATTCAAAATCATTTGTCGATGGAACTAGTGAAAACTTATTTAAAAAAGGACTTTGTTTAGCAAGTAGTACAACACAGACAAAAAATGATGTTGAATTTATATGTAATACTATAAAAAAGAACTGTAATTAATTTTATTTTGTAGTTTTTACTTGATTAAAAAAGGTAAAAATAGTTGTTATTAAGTGGAAATGAATCATCAACATATATTGCTTATAAATTAAATGATATATTATTTTATTATCCAATAACTCCTTCTTCTCCTATGAGTGAAGATTTTGAAAAAAAAGCTTTAAATGGAGAAAAAAATATCTGGGGGAGAATCCCCTTATATGAACAAATGCAAAGTGAGATAGGTGTAGCTGGGGCTATACATGGATCTTTACAAACAGGTGTTCCAACTACAACTTTTACTTCTTCTCAGGGACTTTTATTAATGAATTCAGCTATGAATAGAATTGCTGGAGAATTACTGCCTACTGTTATTCATGTTGCTTCAAGAAGTTTAGGTTACCAAGGTGGAAATATATATGGTGATCATTCTGATGTAATGTCTTTAAGACATAGTGGATTTGCTATGTTGTGTTCAAATAATAATCAAGAAATTATGGATTTTTCATTAATAGCAAATACTTTAACTTATTTATTAAGAGTTCCTTTTATACACTTTTTTGATGGTTTTAGAAGTAGTCATGAGATAGTTGATGTTAAATTAATAAGTGATGAACAAATAGTTAAGTTTTTTAAAGCATCAAATTTTAATAATTTTTACTATAATATGCCAAATAATCAATTCCCCGCAATAAGAGGTGCAATATATAGTAGTGATATAGGTTTTCAAGTAAGAGAAACCATAAATAAGAATTATGATAGATTGCCTATAATTTTACAAAAATTAATGAACAAATTTGAAAAACTTACAGGTAGAAGTTACAAAATATTTGAGTATTATGGAGAAAAAGAAGCTACTAAATTAATCATTATAATGGGATCTGCTTCAGAGTGTGTTAAAGAAGCAGTAGATATTAGAAATAGCAAATATAAAGATTGTGGTGTATTAAAAGTTAGATTATTTAGACCCTTTTGTGTTGATTTTTTTATTAAAGAAATACCTAAAACTATTACTCATATTGCTGTATTAGATAGAACAAAAGAAATTGGAGCAGTGGGAGAACCTTTATATCAAGAAGTCTGTAGTGCATTTATAAAAATATATTCAAATAAAAAATTAAATAGTAATTTTCCTTTAATTATACATGGAAGATATGGTTTATCTTCAAAAGATTTTACTCCAAATATGGCCTTATCAGTATTTAATGAACTTGATAAAAAAAATCCTAAAAATACTTTTACCATAGGAATAGAAGATGATAAATTAGGACTTAAATATACTAATATTGAATTTAAAAATGATTTAATCGAAGTTCTTTTTTATGGATTGGGTTCAGATAGAACAATATCCACTGTAAAATTAATTATAAATAATATTTTTAAAAAAAAGTTATATACTCAAACTTTCTTTGAATATGATGCAAGAAAATCAGGTGGTATAACAATTAGTCACTTAAGAATAGGTGAAAAAACTTTTTCAAAGCCATATAAAATAAAAATTGCAGATATATTGGTTTGTAATCAATTTTATTTTTTAGAAAAATATTCTTTAGTTGATAATTTAAAAAAGAAAGGAATACTTTTAATAAATAGTTCTTTTTTAGAAAATAAATTTAATAAAGTTATTTCTCCTTTAACTAAAAAAAAGATTAGAGATAAAGAAATTAAGATTTATGTTTTTGATGCAGATTTTATAAGTAAAAAGTATAAACAAAAAATATCTTTTATTATACAAATAGCTTTTTTTTATATTATGGAAAAGTTAGAAAAAAGGATATTTAATAACTCAAAAGATAGTCTAATTCAAGATACAATAATAGCTGATATTAAAAAGTCTATTTATCTTTATAATATTATAAAAACAAATGAACCAATTAAACAATTTAAGCAATCTAAAAATTTAAAAGAATTAATGAGTGAAAATTTAGGAGATTTAATTCCTGTTCATAAGTTTAGGAAAGATGCAATCTGGGAAATTGAACCAACATATGAATTTGAAAAAAGAGAGTATGTAGATAAAATCCCTATGTGGAATCCTAATAGCTGTATCCAATGTAATAAATGTGTATTTGTTTGTCCTCATGGTGCAATTAGAAGTAAGATTATTACAAAAAAAGAAAAGAAAAATATATTTTATGATTTTAATTCTGCAATTGCACTTGATGATAATTTTCAATTTACACAAAATGAATTTATTATTCAAATTTCACCTAATGGGTGTGTTGGTTGTGAATTATGTATAGAAGTATGTCCAACTTCGAATGAAGATGAATATTCAATTGATTCTTTAATTCAAATAGAAAAAAAACAAATCTTAGAAAAAGAAGAAGGAAAATGGAATACTTTCAATAATACAATTGTTGAATCACAAAAAAATAAATATATTGATAAAATTAAAAATACTCAGTTTATTGATCCTCTTTTTGCCTTTTCTTCTGCTTGTGCAGGATGTGGTGAAACAGCTTATTTAAAACTTTTGACACAATTATTTGGAAGTAGATTATATATTGCTAATGCTTCAGGTTGCTCAACAGTGTATTGTGCAAATTTACCTTCTATCCCTTGGAATAAAGATACTAATGGAAAAAGTGTTGTCTGGTCACATTCATTATTTGAAAACAATGCGGAATTTGGTTTTGGATTAAAACTTGGAATTCAATCACATAAAAAACAAGCTTATGAGTTACTTTCAACTCTTAAATATGATAATATTAAAAAAGAAATTTTAAATTGTATTGATTTTGAAAAGCAAGAACAAATTGTTAATAAACTAAATAAAACTCTTTTAAAAAAAGAAAATTGTTTAAATTCAAAAAAACTATTAAAAATAAGTGATTATTTAATAGAAAAATCTTTGTGGATTATTGGCGGAGATGGATGGGCATATGATATTGGATATGGTGGAATAGATCATATTCTTAATAAAAAAGAAGATATAAATATTTTAGTTTTAGACAATGAAGGCTATGCAAATACAGGAGGGCATACTTCTAATTCAACACCATTGGGTGCAAAAATGAAATATTCTCTTGAAGGTAAAAATATATCAAAAAAAAATTTAGGCTTATTAGCTTTAAATTATTCCCATGTATATGTTGCTTCAATTGCAATGGGTGCAGATGCAGAACATACTTTAAAAGTTTTTAAAGAAGCTGAAAAATTTAAGGGACCTTCAATAATTATAGCTTATTGTCCTTGTATTACTCATGGATATAATTTAAAATATGGAATAGAACAACAAGAAATGGCAGTAAAAAGTGGTATTTGGCCACTTTATTCTTTTAATCCTGATAATTTAATTATAAATAAAAATCCTATGAATATTTATTATGAACCAGATTTATCATTTTTAAATAAATATTTAGAAAAAGAAAAAAGATTTACAAATAGTATTTATTTAATAGAATTATATAAAGATTTTATAGAAAAACAATATAAAAAAATAAAAAATATTCAAGATTTTTATAATTTAAAATAGCTATCATTTTTTAATTTAATAATTTTTATTTAAAGGATAAAATGCCGTATTTAAATTATTAAATAATCTTTTATAATATATTAGATATTATATTAAAATATAAAAAATAGGATAAGTACATTGCAAAAAACACATATTTTTGAACAGGGAATTGATTTAAAAGAAATATTTACTAAAATTTGGCAAAAAAAAATATTTCTATTCATTTTTACAAGTATTGTGACTATTATGGGAATAATTTATGTATCTAAGAAACCTACTATTTATGAAGTTAAATCTGTGGCAAGAATAGGTTATATTAACCATACTTTAGTGGAAGATAGTAATATTTTAGAAAAAAAGTTAAGACTTATCTATAATGTTGATAATAAAAATAATAAAGTTGCAGAAAATAAAGCTATTGTATCAAATATTAAAACTGTAAGAAATATAAATAATTTTATTGAAATTTCAACACAATCATATTCAAAAAAACTTGCTTTAGAAAAAAATAAAGAGGTTGTATTATTTATTCAAAATGAATATAAATATAAAATAGATGAATTTATTTTAAAAACAAAATTTAATATAGAAAATCTAAAAGAAAATATAACTCATATTGAAAATGTAGAAAAATTGGAGATTGAGAAAAATATAGAAAAAATAAAACAACAAGCAATTCCTAAAATTGATGAAGAAATAAATTTAATTAAAAATGTACAACTTAAAACTATTGAAAATAAATTAAATTTTTATGAGAAAAAACTTAATGACTACGAAAATATTTTGATAAAAGTTGCAAAACAAAAATCTTCAAATGATACTCAAAATATGTTAATGTCAATGCAAATGTTAAATACTCAAAATTTAATACTAGAAATTCAAAATAAAATTCAAAATCTTTTTATTGAAAAAGAAAAATTAAAATCAATTACATTAAAAGATTTAAAAATAAAAAAAGAAAATTTACTTAATGAAAATATTAGACAATTAGAAACAAAATTATCTATTGATATTGAAAGTAGATTAAAAAACTTGAAAAAAAATATAGAATTTGAAGAATTAAAACTTAAAAATGGTAATATCAGTAATACAGAAGTTATAGGTGAAATTTTAGTTGATTTTCAACCTACAAATATTAAAAAAGTTATAATTATTTTTACTTTATTTTTATTTGGACTTATTTTGTCAATTTTCTTAATCTTTTTTATTAATTTTTTAAATAATTTTAAATCAAATAGTAACTAGATATGTCAAAAATTTTAGATTTAATTGGCCGAACAAAAGAACTTTTTGTTGAAGATATAAATAGTTATAATAAACAATTAGAAAAAATAGTATCTTCTTCAACTTTTTTAGTAATAGGTGGAGCAGGGAGCATAGGTCAAGCTGTAACAAAAGAAATATTTAAAAGAAACCCTAAAAAACTCCATGTAGTTGATATATCTGAAAACAATATGGTTGAATTAGTACGAGATATAAGAAGTAGTTTTGGATATATAAATGGAGAATTTGCAACATTTGCACTTGATATAGGAAGTAGTGAATATGATGCTTTTATAAAAGCTGATGGAAAATATGATTATGTATTAAATCTTTCAGCCCTTAAGCATGTAAGAAGTGAAAAAGACCCTTTTACTCTTATGCGAATGATTGAAACAAATATTTTTAATACTGATAAAACACTTCAACAATCAATTGAAAATAAAACAAAAAAATATTTTTGCGTAAGTACGGATAAAGCAGCAAATCCTGTGAATATGATGGGTGCAAGTAAAAGAATTATGGAAATGTTTGTAATGAGAAAATCAAAGCAAATAAATGTTTCAATGGCAAGATTTGCAAATGTAGCTTTTAGTGATGGAAGTTTACTTCATGGCTTTAATCAAAGAATTGAAAAAAATCAACCAATTGTTGCACCAAATGATATAAAAAGATACTTTGTTACACCACAGGAAAGCGGTGAATTATGTCTTATGTCTTGTATTTTTGGAGAAAATAGAGATATCTTTTTCCCAAAACTTAGTGAAACTTTGCATCTTATAACTTTTGCAGAAATAGCAGTGAAATATCTTAAAGGTTTAGGATATGAGCCATATTTATGTAAAGATGAAGATGAGGCAAGAGAATTATCAAAAATACTGCCATTAAAAGGTAAATGGCCATGTTTATTCACATCAAGTGATACAACTGGAGAAAAAGATTTTGAAGAGTTTTTTACTGATAAAGAAGTTTTAGATATGAATAGATTTGAAAATCTAGGGATTATAAAAAATGAAGCTTTATTTGATGAAAATAAACTTAATCATTTTGAAAATAAAATTAAAGATTTTAAATTAAATTTATCATGGACAAAAGAAGATATAGTAAAAGAATTTTTTACAATGATACCAGACTTTGGACATAAAGAAACAGGAAAATACTTAGATGGCAAAATGTAAAATTTCTAAAGTAAATAATAATTTTATTTTTGCAGATTTAAAATCATTTGAGAAAAGTTTTATTATTGCTGGAGATAGTTTATGCAAAAAATAGTAGATTTTATAAAACAAACTTTTAATACAAATGAATTTATACCTTTACATGAACCAAAATTTATTGGAAATGAAAAAAAATATTTAAATGATTGTATTGATTCTTCATTTGTATCAAGTGTTGGTAAATATGTAGATGAATTTGAAAAAAAGATTGCTACGTATATTGGAAGTAAATATGCAGTTGCAACCGTAAATGGAACAGCTGCACTTCATATTTCCCTAATACTTGCAGATGTAAAAAAAAATGATGAAGTAATTACACAACCATTGACTTTTATAGCTACTTGTAATGCTATTAGTTATTGTAATGCTAATCCTATATTTGTGGATGTTGATTTAGATACAATGGGAATGTGTCCAAATTCACTTAAGAGTTTTTTAGAAACAAATTGTGAAATTAAAGAAAATAAGTGCATAAATAAAACAACAGGAAAAACAATAAAAGCTTGTGTTCCTATGCATACTTTTGGGCATCCTTGTAAAATAGATAAAATAAAAGAAATTTGCGATAATTGGAATATCTCACTTGTTGAAGATGCAGCAGAGAGTTTAGGAAGTTACTATAAAGGTAAGCATACAGGAACTTTTGGAAAAATTGCAGCTTTTAGTTTTAATGGCAATAAAATTATCACTTCTGGTGGTGGAGGTGTAATTGTTACTGATGATGAAGCTATTGCAAAAAGAGCAAAACATATTACAACAACAGCAAAAATTGCACATCCTTATGAGTATGTACATGATGAGATAGGATACAACTATAGATTACCAAATATAAATGCTGCACTTTTAGTTGCCCAACTAGAACAACTAGAAAAATTTTTAGCTTCAAAAAGAGATTTGGCTATAAAATATAAGGAATTTTTCTTAGCAAATAACATAACTTTTGTAATGGAGCAAAAAGATTCAAAATCAAACTATTGGCTTCAAGCTATTTTATTAGATAATATAAATCATAGAAACAACTTTTTAGAGTTTACAAATAAAAATGGTGTAATGACAAGACCTATTTGGCGACTTATGAATGAACTTAAAATGTTTGAAAATTGCCAATGTACAGATTTGAAAAATGCAAAGTATCTTGAAGAAAGAGTTGTAAATATCCCAAGTTCGGTGATTTTATAATGAAAGATATTTATATTATTGGTTCTAGTGGATTTGCTAGTGAAGTTACTGAATATATTTTAGATAATGAAGATTACAATATTAAAGGTTACTTTGATATTAATGAAATAGAATATAAAAAATATGGATATAAAGCTCCTTTTTTAGGAAATGAAAGAGATTTTAATTTTGCTTTAAATGATAATGTAGTTATTGCTATTGCTGATTCTAATCTTAGAAATAAAATATATTTGTATTTAAAAGATAAAGGGGTTAATTTCCCAAATATTTTTCATAAAAGCTCATTTATTTCTAAATCATCAATTATTGATGAAGGCTGTGTCCTTTGTCCTTTTGTAACAATAACTTCAAATATAAAAATAGGTAGAAATTTTCAAGCTAATATTTATAGCTATATTGCTCATGATTGTGTTATAGGAAATAATGTAACTTTTGCTCCTTCTGTTAAATGCAATGGCAATGTAATTATAGAAGATGATGTTTATATTGGTACAGGGGTTATTATCCATCAAGGAAAGTCAAATAAACCTCTAAAAATTGGAAAAGGTTCTGTAATTTCTGCTGGTTCGGTTGTAACTAAAAGTGTGCCAGCAGGTAAGGTTATGTTTGGAAATCCAGCTATTGAATTAACAAAAGAAAACCTAAAACGAAGAAAATAATTTATAAGTAAAATAAGGAGTAATTAATGAAATGTATTGTGTGTGAATCTTCAATGAACTACTATTTTTCAAAAACATACAATAAAGAGCCTTTTAAAACAATGATGAAAGATATAGGCGAAGTAAAATATTATAAATGTGAAAATTGTTCATTAACTATTTCTAAAACTCATAAAGAATTAGAACAAAATAAATGGGAAAAATTAAATTTTGATTTTCACCATTATTTAGAAAATAATAGTACAGATATAAATCAACCTCCATACTTAGAACAAGCATTATTAATAAAAATACTTTCAGAAAATGGTATTATAAATAGTGAAAATATGTTAGATTATGCAGGAGGATATGGAAGTTTAAGTAAATTATTAAAAAAATATTTTAATATAAATTTACCAGTATATGATCCATATGTTCAAAATAATAGTTTTGTTGAATATATAAATAAAGAAAATTTAACAAAATATTCCACTGTAATAAATAGTGCTTTATTTGAACATTTAGTTTATAGAAAACAATTTGATGAAATTAATTCATTAGTTATTCCTAATAATGGAGCAATGATAATTCATACAAGAATTAGTGAAGATATTCAAAATGATCCCAATTGGTTCTATTTAGAACCTCCTGTACATACAACTTTTCATACTAATAAAAGTATGGAAATCTTAATGGAACAGTGGGGATATAAATCAAGTATTTATTGTATGTCTGCAAGATGTTGGATTTTATTGAAAAGTGATGATTCAATAATTGAGCAAAAAGTAAATGAAATAAATAAAGAGATGCAAACTGAATATTTAGTATATAAAAAATCTTTTGTAGATTATTGGAAAGGTTTTTAAAAATCATTTATAATATCTAAATAATAAGGAAATAAAATGGGCGAAAATCTAGTTTTTAATAAAATTCCATTTGAAAATATTGAAATTGGAATGAGTGTGAGTTATTCTCAGACTATTACAGATTCTGATATTAAAAGTTTTTCTGGAATATCTGGAGATAGAAATCCTATACATTTAGATGAAGTTTATGCAGAGAATTCTAAATATAAAAAAAGAATTGCACATGGTCTACTTACTGCATCATTTTTTTCTGCATTATTTGGTACAAAAATACCAGGTGAAGGTTGTGTTTATGTTTCTCAATCATTAAATTTCAAAAGACCTGTTTATATAAATGATACAGTAACGGCAATTGTGGAAGTTATAAAAATTGATAAAATAAAAAGAAGAGTTTTCTTTAAAACAGTATGTAAAGTTAGAAATAAAATTGTTACTGATGGGGAAGCAGAATTATATGTGCCAAATGTTGATAGGGATTAAATGAATAAAAAAATTGCATTATTAACAACAATATTTCCTATGAATGAGTCATATCTTATACAATTTTTTGATTCTTTAGAAAAGCAAACTTTTAAAGATTTTGATATTATTGTTGTAAATGATGGTTATAAAGATTTTAATAAAATTAAAGATAAATATGCAACTTTAAAAATTATAGAATTAAATTATTCAAATACACATGCGAAAAATAGAGAATATGGAATTAACTATGTAATTAGTAATAGCTATGATATTCTAATTTTTGGAGATAGTGATGATTATTTTAAAAATAATAGAGTTGAAGTAAGTATTGAAAAACTAAAAAAATATGACATAGTAATAAACGACTTATCACTTTTTTATAATAAAAATTATTACAATAAAATGTATTTTTCAAATAGAATTAATAATAATTCAGAAATTAAATTAGAATTAATATTAGATAAAAATATTTTTGGGATGTCAAATAGTGCAATTAAATTAGAAAAAGTTGATTTAATAGAGTTTGATAAAAGTTTAATAGCTATTGATTGGTATTTATTTTCATATTTATTAATAAAAGGTTTAAAAGCTGTATTTACAAATGAAACTGAGACATTTTATCGACAACATAGTGATAATATAATAGGTATAGGAAAATTAACAGAAGATAAAATTTTAAAAGGAATTGATTTAAAAATCAAACAATATAAACTACTTATTAAAGAAAATATAATTTATGCTGATTTATTAAAACAGATGTTGGAATTAAAAGATAAAATTAAATGTATAAAAACTTTAGAATTAATAAATAATCAAAATATTAAATTTCCACTTTGGTGGGAAGAAATAAAACTTATAGAGGAAAAATAATGAAAAAAATAAAACTGACTGCAGAAAAAGAGATTTATAATTTTTGTAAACCCTATATTATTGCTGAGTTAGGAGCTAATCATAATGGGGATATGGAATTAGCAAAACAACTTATAATACAAGCAAAAGAAGCTGGTGCAGATTGTGTTAAATTTCAAAGTTGGAGCAAAGATTCAGTTTTATCTAGAAAAAAATATGAAGATAACTATTTTTTAACAGATGATTATAGAGATAGAACAGATTATACATTAGAAGAAATAGTTGATAAGTATTCAATATCAGAAGAAGAACTTTTAGAAATGAAAAAATTTGCAGATGAAGTTGGAATTGATTGTACATCAACACCTTTTTGTAAAAAAGAAGTAGATTTTTTAATTGATAAATTAGATGCTCCTTTTATAAAAGTTGCTTCAATGGATTTAAATAATTATCCTTTTTTAGAATATATTGCAAAAAAAGGTAAACCTGTTGTAATTTCTACTGGATTAAGTGAGTTATATGAAATTGATAAAGCAGTTAAAACTATTGAAAGTACTGGAAATAAAGATATTATTATTTTACATTGTGTATCTACATATCCACCAATTGATAGTGATGTTCATTTAAATAATATCAAAACTCTTATGACAACTTATCCTGAATATCCTATTGGATTTTCTGATCATACTTTAGGTATAGCTATACCTCTAGCTTCTGTTGCTTTAGGTTCTTGTATCATTGAAAAACATTTTACATTAGATAAAAATATGGAAGGTTGGGATCATAAAGTATCTGCAACTAAAGATGAAATGATAAATATAGTAGAAGGTTCTAAAAGAATTTCTGATGCTTTAGGCTCATATAGAATAATTGTAAGTGAAACTGAAGAAAAAAAGAAAGAGTTTAGAAGAAGTATAGTAATAACAAGAGATATGAAAAAAGGTGAAGTAATAAAATACGAAGATATTGATTATAAGAGGCCAGGTGAAGGATTTCTTCCTGAAATGACAGAGTTCTTAGTTGGTAGAACAATAAATAAAGATTTAAAATTTGATCATATTTTATTAAAAGAGGATATAGTTTAATAATGATAGCAATTGTTCCTGCTAGAGGTGGTTCTAAGGGATTGCCTGGCAAAAATATAAAAGATCTTTGTGGTAAACCAATGATTGCATATACTATTGAAGAAGCATTAAAATCTAAGTATATCACTGAAGTTATTATCTCAACTGATTGCAAGGAAATAGAAGAAATCGCAATTAAATATGGAGCAAAAAGTCCTTTTCTAAGGCCATCTTTTCTAGCTTCAGATACTGCCCTTGCAATAGATAATTATATTTATACAATTGATAGGCTAAATAAAGATTTCAATTATAATATAAAAGATTTTGTTGTTCTTCAACCTACTTCTCCTTTAAGAAAAAAGGAAGATATTGATGGTGCTATTGAATTATTTAAAAATAAAAAAGCACATAGTGTAATAAGCTATACAGAAGAACATCATCCTTTACAATGGCATAAATATATCAATGAAGATGGAACATTTGAAAATATATTTAAAGATACTATTCAAAATAGACAAGAAATAAAAAAAAGCTATTATCCAAATGGTGCAGTTTTTGTTTTTAATTATGATTTAATAAAAGCAGGAAAATATTTTAGTGATAATTCATACGCATATATAATGCCTAGAAATCGTTCTATTGATGTTGATACAATTGAAGATTTTATGTATATTGAATATTTATTAAAAGGAAATAATATTAATGTATGAAAAAAATATTGATTATTTTAGAGGTTTTTTTGCTTCTATAATTGTACTAATTCATACATATCAGATTTTATTACTTCCTTTAATTTATGATCCAGATAGTTTACTTTTAAAAGTTGTACAATCTGCTGGAGTAGATATTGTAGCTTGCTTTTTTTTAATATCTGGATATTCTATAGCAAATAATTTACACTCAAATTATTTAAAAAATAATAAAAATATAAATATAAAAATTTTTATAAAAAGTAGGTTTAATCGTATACTTCCACCTTTTGTGTATTCTATTATTCTACTTATTATAATTGTATTTATAATTCAATATTTTCAGTTAAATGGCAGTGAATTATATAGACTGGCTGAAGATAAATATGTTCCAAGAGAAAAAGCCATATATGATTGGGAAGCAATACTTTATAATTTATTGTTTTTGCCTAGTGTTGTTTATAATATTTCTACTCCAAGTATGAATGGTCCATTGTGGTCAATAAATTTTGAAATTTATAATTATATGCTTACTGCTTGTGTATTTATTCTTTTTTTTAATAAATACTACTCTTTAAAATTTATTATTTCTTTATTAATTATAATTTCTTTTTTTATATTTCAATTTACTTATAATAATTATATAAATTATAGTTTTTTATATTTTTTATTATATTATTTTATAGGACTAATAACTTATTTTATTAAGCTTAAACAATTACTAAGTATTAAAAGAATAAAACAATTATTTATAGTTTTTTTATTTTTGATTTTGGCTTTAATGGTGTATGATATTAATTATTTTAGGGCATACCAAGGAATTGCAAGTTTTAATACATTGACAATACTTTCAATTTTTTTAATTCTTTTTTATTGTATATATTTAAGTGAGAAAAAACTTTATTTTTCTAATTTATTTTTTAGTGTAACAAAATACTCATATACTATATATATAATTCATTTTCCATTGCTATTATTGTCTTTGTCACTTTTTCATAAAAATATTTTTAAAATGAATATATTTGAATTAACTATTTTAATTTCTTGTATACTTTTTTTTATTTTTAAATTTAGTAAATATTCTAGCTATATAGTTGAGAGGAAGAATTATAGAAAATGAGTAAAATAATATTAACAAAACAAACAACATTTAGAGATGCTTTAGAAAAACTAGATAAAAATGGGAATGGTGTTTTAGCTGTTGTTGATAAAAGCAATAAATTAATAGGAATAATTACAGATGGTGATGTAAGAAGAGCAATTTTAAATAATAATTTAAATTTAGAACAAGTTATTAATAAAAATCCTTTTAGTTTGCATATTAACTCTTCAAAAATACAAATAATTAATTTTCTTAAAAAAATACATAGAAGACATATCCCTCTTGTAGATGATGAAAATAAATTTATTAAGATGTTTACTCTTGATGAAATAGATTTTAATTTAAAACCTAATTGGGTAGTTATAATGGCAGGTGGATTAGGTACAAGATTAGGTGATTTAACAAAAAATACACCAAAACCAATGTTAAAAGTTGGAAGTAAACCCATGCTTGAACATATAATTGATACTTTTGTAGGATATGGCTTTACAAAATTTATCTTAAGTGTTAATTATAAAGCAGAAGTAATAAAAGATTATTTTAAAGATGGTTCATCTTTAGGAATAAAAATTATTTATCTTGAAGAAAAGACTAGACTAGGTACAGGTGGGTCACTTAGTTTAATTGATTTTGAAATTGATGAACCTTTTTTTGTTACAAATGGAGATGTTTTATCTCCTTTTAACTATGAAGATTTATTGGAATTTCATAAAAATAATAAATCTAATGCAACAATGTGTATAAGAAAACATAGTTACCAAATACCATATGGGGTAATAGAAGTTGATAAAGATAAAAACATAATTGAAATGAAAGAAAAACCAATAAATGAATTTTTTATTAATACTGGAATTTATGTGCTAAATTCATCTGTTATTAAATATATACCTAAAAATACTTTTTATGATTTACCTTCTTTATTTGATGAATTAAGAAAAAGAAAAAAAATAATTAAAAGTTTTGAAATTAGTGATTATTGGATTGATATGGGAAAACCTAGTGATTATAATGAAATAAATGAAAAACTAGAAGGAAAACTATGAAAATAATGTATCATGTAGGACCTTGGTGCGTTCAACAATATAAAACAATAGTAAAAGGTATTGATGAAAATGCACAAACACTTCAAATAAGTGGATTTAAAAAACTTGACAAATCAAATTTATCAAATAGATATTATGAATTACTAAAAGAGAATAAGAGTAAACATTTTACCTTAACTGAACTTGATAATGATATTATTAAAAGATGTAGGCTTTTACGTTCTTTAGAAGAAAAAGAAGCCCTTTTACATTTATACTCAATGAGACAATCAGTAAAAGAGACTTTTGATAGTTTTAATCCAGAATTAGTTGTAAGTGAAACAATAGACCAATATTTAATGGATTTAATCTTTCATGAATGTAATGAAAGAAATATTCCTTTTGTAGGTTTATTAGTAACTTTTATAAATGGTTATTATAGAATTTCTGCAAAGGGAGAAAATACTTATTGCCGTGAATCTACTAAAGATGAAATAAATCAAGTTATTCAAATGCTAACTAATAAAGATTATAAACCTAGATTTGTAATTAATTCATCAAAAAATATTTATAAATCTTTATTAAAAAAACATATACGAAATTTAATTAAAATACCATATTTTTCCATTAAAAGATTAATTAGTTCAGAAAAATATAATTATCACTATTGGGCTACACAAAAATCATCAATTGATAGTTTTCAATTATTTCCTAAAATAGATATTGGAGATAAAGATTTTTTAAATAAAATACAACAAAGCAATAAAAAAAAGATATTTATTCCTTTACAGTTTTTCCCTGAAGCTACTATAGATTATTGGTGCGAAGAACTTGATGTAATTGAATATGAAATAAAACTTATAGAATATTTAAAAAAATTATCAAAAGATTTTCTAGTTGTAGTTAAAGAACATCCAAATGTTACAGGATTAAGAAAAAATAGTTTTTATAAAAAATTATTAGAAGTTGAAAATCTAATACTTTGTCCTACTAATGAAAACTCTAATTTTTTAATTAATATATCTGATGCTGTATTAGTATGGACAGGTAGTGTAGGCTTTGAAGCAGCACTAAGAGGAAAACCTGTTTTAACAGTTACAAAACCATATTATATGTATGGAAAACAGTTTATGCATATAAATATAAATACTGATGCAAATGAAATACTTGATTTTATAAAAGAAAGAACAAATGTTATTACAAAAGAAGAACAAGAGAAATTAGTTGCATATGTGTTAAATTCATTTATACCAGGTAAATATATAAATGATGCTTCATGGAAATTAAGTAATGAAAAGGATGTAATTGATTCACTTAATATAGGTAGAGATATAAGAAATATATATGTTCAGCAAAAATAAAATAATATATATAGTTTTAATGGGCTTATCTGCCTTACTTAGTATTGTAAAATTAACACTATTTTCTTCAATTTTAGGTCCTGAGGAGTATGGTTTATATAGTTTAGTTCTTAGTACTTATATTTTTATTGTCTATTTAGGTGGATTGGGTTTAAATGAAGCAATTATAAAATTAGGCTCAAAAGCATATGGTAAACAAGAATTTAAATATATATTGAAACTTAGAGATATTTCAATTTTTTATAGTATTTTATTAGCTGTTTTTTTTAGTATAGTTTTCTTTATAGTAATTAATTTTATACAAATAGATAATAAAGTTTATAACTCTTTATTATTATCTATTTTTTTGGCTATTTCTGCTTTAGAATTTAATTTAATGGATGCTTTTTTAAGAGTTCAACATAGATTTGTCTCTTATTCTTTAATGTTATTCTCAAAATCTTTTTTAGTAGTATTAACTGGTTATTTTATTGCTCCTATATATAAAGCAAATGGTGTAATATGGGTTGAAATTGTATCTTTTTTTATTATATTTATAGTAGTGTTATTTTATAACAAAAATGAAAGATTTTGTTTTTCTCATTTAAAAAATAGTTTAGATTTTGTCACTGATGCAATTAAAAATGGAATAGCTATCCTTTCATCAAATATAATTAGAAATTTAACTTTAAATATTGATAAATGGGCGATTACTTCGTCTTTAGGATTAGTCTCTTTAGGAAAATACTCTTTTTCAATGATTATATATATGATGGCTATATTTTCTTTAGGTTTAATTACAACCGTATTGGGACCAAAATGGTTATCTGAATTTAGTTCCTTTAATAATTCTAAGATACTATTAGATAAAATCAATAAAGTAATTATACTTGTGGTTATTTCAGGAATATTAGTTTTTTTATTATTTATTTTTTATTTACAGTCGTTTTTAAACACTTTTTATCCAGATTACAGTGATATTACAATTTATAAAACGATATTAATTATTTTCTTAGGTTTGTTATTTCAAATACCAGTTTTTTTATATGATTGGTTTTTTATAGCAGTTTCTAATGAAAAGTTTGTTTTAAAAATGACATTTAATATGTTTATGATTACATTTATAATGATTTTATTATGTTGGTATTTTAAGACTAGTATAATTTATTTCGCATTAGTATTTACAATAGTTAGAATTTATATATTAACCCATTATTTAGTATATATTTATAAAAAATTTGCAGTTAAGGATTATAATTAATGAAGAGAGAATATCAAATTTGTAAGAGTTGCATTATGGATACTTCTGATCCAAATATAACATTTGATGAAGATGGTGTTTGTGAATATTGTAATAATTTCAAAAATAGTATTTTGCCAGAATGGAATTTTGGAGTTGGTAGAGAAAAAGAGTTACTTGAACTTGCTAAAAAAATTAAAAATAATGCTAAAGATACAGAATTTGATTGTATTATAGGACTTAGTGGAGGATTAGATAGTTCTTATACTGCGTATGTAGCAACAAAAATAATGGGGCTTAAACCCCTTCTTTTACATGTTGATGCAGGGTGGAATACAGAACAAGCTGTTGAAAATATAGAAAAGCTTGTTGATGGATTAGGATTAGATTTATATACAGAAGTAATTAACTGGGAAGAAATGAAAGATTTACAAAAATCATTTTTTAAATCTCAAATTGCAGATCAGGATTTACCTCAAGATACTGCTTTCTTTTCTGCATTATACAAATTTGCAAGAAAAAATAAAATAAAGTATGTTTTAACTGGAGGAAATTATTCTACAGAATGTTGTAGAGAACCTGAAGAATGGGGAGCTTACCCTGGACTTGATAAAAGATTAATTACAGATATTCATACTAAATTTAGTAAAAATAAATTGAAAACTTTCCCTATTATTGATATTTTTGTATATAAAATTATATATAAATATTTATTTGGAATGCAGGTTATTAAACCACTAAACTATCTTCCTTATAAAAAAACAGAAGCAGAGGCAAAACTTTTTGAATTATTTGGTTGGAAACCTTTTCAACATAAACATCATGAATCTAGATTTACAAGATTTTATGAAGATTATTGGATGCCTAAAAAGTTTGGATATGAAAAAAGAAGAGCACATTTTTCAAGTTTAATAATGACAAAGCAAATGAGTAGAGAAGAAGCTATAAAAAGAATTTCTAAACCAGAATTAAGTGATGATTTTTTAAATAAAGAGTTTGAATATGTTGCTAGTAAGTTAGACTTAACTACAAATGAACTTAAAGATATTTTTGAAGGAGAAAATAAAACATTTTACGACTATAAAAATAAAAGATATCTAATAGGACTTGGTGCAAGAATAATGACCTTTTTAGGATTAGAAAAAAGGCTATTTAGATGATAGGTATTATTGACTATGGGGTGGGAAATATAAAAGCATTCTCTAATATCTATAAGAATTTAAATTTAGATTTTAGTATTGTTAAAACTAAAGAAGAACTTAAAAATGTTAATAAAATTATTTTACCAGGAGTTGGTTCTTTTGATCATGCTATGCAAAGTTTAAATAAGTCTGGAATGAGAGAACTTTTAGATGAATTAGTATTAGAAAAAAAAATACCAGTTTTAGGAATATGTGTAGGATTACAAATGCTTGCAAATTCTAGTGAAGAAGGAAGCTTATCAGGTCTTGGATGGATTGATGCAACTGTAAAAAAAATAAAAATAAGTGAAGAATTAAGAAATAAATTTCCTTTACCTCATATGGGTTGGAATACAATGTTAGATATAAAAGAAAATAGATTATTTAAAGGAATTGACAATCATTCAAGTTTTTATTTTTTACATTCTTACTTTATTGAATGCTTAGATGAAAATAATGTTATAGGATATTCTGATTATATTCAAAAATTTGCTTGTGCAATAAATAAAGAAAATATATTTGGAATACAGCAACATCCTGAAAAAAGTCATAATAATGGGATTACTATATTGAAAAATTTTGGAGAAATGTAATGTTAAAACCAAGAATTATACCTTGCTTATTGATTCATAATAAAGGTTTAGTTAAAACTGTAAAATTCAATGATCCAAAATATGTAGGGGATCCTATTAATGTTGTTAGAATATTTAATGAAAAAGAAGTTGATGAATTAATTGTTTTAGATATTGATGCTTCAGTAAAAAATGAAGAACCTAATTATACTTTAATAGAAAAACTTGCAACAGAATGTAGAATGCCATTATGTTATGGTGGTGGTATAAAAAATGCAAGTCAAGCACAAAAAATATTTAATTTAGGTGTTGAAAAAATAGCAATAAGTTCATCAGCTATATTAGATATAAACTTAATAAAAGAAATTTCAAAAGAAGTTGGCGCTCAAAGTGTTGTTGTAATTATTGATGTAAAAAAGAAACTTTTTGGTGGATATGATATTTATATTTATAATGGTAAAAAGAAAGTAAAAAAAGATTTAAAAAACTTTATTCTTGAAATTCAAGAGTTAGGAGTTGGTGAAATAGTGCTAAATTCTATAGATAATGATGGAGTAATGAAAGGTTATGATATAGATTTAATTAGTAGTATCAAATCTTTAATTAATGTTCCAATGACTATTTTAGGTGGAGCAGGAACAATTGATGATATAAAAGAAGTTGTAAATAAATTTGGAATTATAGGTGTTTCAGCTGGAAGTTTATTTGTTTTTAAAGGTAAATATAAAGCTGTTTTAATTAATTATATTAGTAAATTAGATAAGGTTAAAATTTTTGATAGTATTTCCAAATAATTTTTATTTTATTACAAATATTTTAATTATATCTTGGAGTTCGTTCCTCTTATTATTTTTTTTTGGACCTATTCAATATCCTTATAGTTCAGAAATTTTTTATTTAAATCTTATATTTTTTATAGGATTTTACTTTGGATACTTTTTTTATAGTTTATTGCCTAAAAAAATTATTGTCAAAAATAAAAATGAGAATAATGAAAATAGTTTAATTATAAAAGCTACTTTATTATTTAGCTTATTGTATTTAATTTTAGTAATATATGACTCTTTAATAGCTGGAAATGTTTTAGAATATGGTATTACAGTAGCAAGAGAAATGATGTATTATGAAGGTAGAAGAGGTTCTGTTATTGGTATGCTTAATATATTATTAGGTGGAATGCCTATTATAGGTATAACAATATTAATAGTTTTAAAAAAAGAAGAAATAGGTAATTATTTTTATTTACTATTAGGTAGTTCTATATTAGGAATATTTAGTTATTTTTTAAGTGGAGGAAGAAATTTCTTTGTAATTTCTTTATTTGTACTTTTTTTTGTATATTTACTTCAAAATAAAAATAGACAAAAGACTAATCTTTTAAAAAAGATAAAAACTAAATATAAAATTTTAATTGCTATTTTAATATTGTTAAGTATATCCTATGTTCTTTATTTATTTATAGAAAGAGCAGAATTAAGAGGAATAACAGTTTATGACACTGCAATGAATTTAGAAAGAGATTTTGGAGTAAAAGTTACTTTATCTCCTTTTCAAAATGAATTTTTGAGTTTAATATATTATATCTTTGTAATGTTAGTTTTTTATATTACTCACTCATTAAGTTTATTATCTGAGTATTTTTATATAAATTATGAACAACTATTAGGGGGAGTAAATACTTTTCCTCTTTTTACAATGTTTATTGATAAAATATTTGAAACAAGTTTTTATCAAGAGGCAATGAATAAATTGTTATTAAATGGTATTTATTTATCGTTATTAGGTAGAGTATATTTAGATTTCTCATTTTTTGGAGTTTTTATGGTTTCCTTCTTTTTAGGAATTATTTTAAATTATACTCTATCTCGTGCTAGATATAGTGATGGTATTTTAATAAAATTGGTCTCTGCGACAATGTGTGCAACTATTCTTTTAATGCCAATGTATAATATATTAGCTGGAACAGCAATATCTATTATTTTATCAATATTTATAATTTATTTTACAAAAGTATTTTTTTTAAGGAAAAATGATGTTCAAAGATAAAATTTTATGTATAACAGGTGGGACGGGTTCATTTGGGAATGCAGTCCTAAGAAATTTTTTAAATACAGATATAAAAGAGATAAGAATATTTTCAAGAGATGAACTAAAACAAGATGAGATGCGAAAGAGATATAATAATGATAAATTGAAGTTTTATCTAGGTGATGTAAGAGATAAGAATTCGTTAGAAGATGCGATAAGAGGGGTAGATTATATATTTCATGCAGCAGCATTAAAACAAGTACCATCATGTGAGTTTTATCCAATGCAAGCAGTACAAACAAATGTAGTAGGAACAGAGAATGTACTAAATGTAGCAATAAAAAATAAAGTAAGAAATATAGTAGTATTAAGTACAGATAAAGCAGTGTATCCAATAAATGCAATGGGAATAAGTAAAGCAATGATGGAAAAAGTAGCAGTAGCAAAAAGTAGAAACCTTGATGATAATGAGACAGTAATATCATGTACAAGATATGGGAATGTAATGGCAAGTAGAGGGTCAGTAATACCACTTTTTATAAACCAAATAAGAACAGGGAAAGAAATAACAATAACAGATCCAAAAATGACAAGATTTATGATGAGTTTAGATGATGCAGTAGATTTAGTGATGTTTGCATTTAAGAACGCAAGAAATGGGGATATATTTGTACAAAAAGCACCAGCATGCACAGTAGAGCTACTAGCAAAAACAATAAAAGATATGTTAGGTAAGCCAGAGCATAAAATAAATATAATAGGGACAAGACATGGGGAGAAGTTGTATGAGACACTCTTAACAAGAGAAGAGATGGTACAAGCAATAGATATGGAAGGATATTATAGAATCCCAGCAGATACAAGAGATTTAAATTATAATAAATTTGTAGAGAGTGGAGAAGAAGTGATAACAGAATCAGGGGAATATCATTCACATAATACAAAACAATTAAAAGAAGAAGAATTAAAAGAGATGTTAATGAGATTAAAAGAGATAGAAGAAGATTTAAGAGAGTTTGGAGTAAAAAAATGAAAATTTTAATAACAGGTTCAAATGGTTTTATAGCGAAAAATTTAATAGAACATTTAAAAACAAATGAAAATTTACATCTTTATTTATTTGATAAAAAAGACTCTTTAAATATTTTAGAAACTTATGTTAAAGAAGTTGATTTTATATTTCATCTTGCAGGTGTAAATAGACCAAAAGATATTACTGAATTTTATGAAGGAAATAGTAATTTAACAAAAAATATTGTAAATATTTTAAAAGAAAATAAAAAAAATACACCTATTTTATTTTCTTCTTCTATTCAATCAAATTTAGATAATGATTATGGAAAAAGTAAATTAGAAGCAGAAAAAATTCTTCTAGAATATTCTAAATCTACACAAGCAAAAGTATTTATATATAAATTACCAAATGTATTTGGTAAATGGTCTAAACCAAATTATAATAGCGTAATTTCTACTTGGTGTTATAATATTGCAAATAATTTAGATATACAAATAAATGATGAAAAAGTAGAACTAAACTTAGTTTATATAGATGATGTTATTAAATCTTTTATAAAACAATTAGAAATAAAAGAAATAAAAGATTATTATGTAGAAATAGAAACAATTTATAAAAAAACTTTAGCAGAAATTAGAGATTTACTTTTTGCTTTTAAAGAAAATAGAACTACTTTACTTATCCCAAATGTTGCTTCTGGATTTGAAAGAGCCTTATATGCAACATATTTAAGTTATTTACCTACTGATGATTTCTCATATACTTTAAATGGACATAAAGATGAAAGAGGAACTTTTTACGAAATATTAAAAACTTTAAATAGTGGTCAATTTTCTTTATCAACTACAGCTCCTGGTATTACAAGAGGAAATCATTATCATCATACAAAAAATGAAAAATTTTTAGTTGTACGTGGTGAAGCATTAATTGAATTTAGGCATATTGTAACAAATGAGATTATTTCATATAAAGTAAGTGATAAAAAAATGCAAATAGTTGAAATGATTCCTGGGTATACTCATAATATTAAAAATACAGGTACAGAAGAGATGATTTTAATCTTATGGGCAAATGAAACTTTTGATCAAAAAAATCCAGATACATATTTTTTAAAGGTACGAGATGAAAAATAGAGGAATAAAAAGATTAAAAGTGATGACAATAGTAGGGACAAGACCAGAGATAATAAGATTGTCATCAGTAATACAAAAATTAGAAGAGACAGAAGCAATAGAGCATATATTAGTACATACAGGGCAAAATTATGATTATGAATTAAATGAAGTATTTTTTAAAGATTTTAATTTAAAAAAGCCAGATTATTTTCTAAATGCAGCAGGCGGAGGAGCCATAGAGACAATAGGGAAAATATTTATAGCAATAGAACCAATATTAGAGAAAGAAGAACCAGAAGCAGTTTTAATCTTAGGAGATACAAATAGCTGTCTATGTGCAATTCCAGCCAAAAAGAGGAAAATACCAATATTTCATATGGAAGCAGGGAATAGATGCTTTGATGCAAGAGTACCAGAAGAGACAAATAGAAAAATAGTAGATCATACAGCAGATATAAACCTAACATATAGTGATATAGCAAGAGAATATCTATTAAGAGAAGGGTTACCAGCAGATAGAATAATAAAAACAGGTTCCCCAATGTATGAAGTATTAAATAAAAAGCTAAAAGATATAAATAATTCAAAAATATTAGAAGAATTAAAATTAAGAGAAGGAGAATACTTTGTAGTATCAGCACATAGAGAGGAGAATATCAGTTCAGATAAGAACTTTCTAGATTTAGTAGATAGCTTAAATACAATAGCAAAGAGATATAAAAGACCAATAATAGTATCAACACATCCAAGAACAAGAAATAGAATAAAAGAATTAAATATAAGGTTTGAAGCAGAGATACAATTACAAAAACCTTTAGGATTTGATGATTATGTAAAACTACAAAAAGAGGCAAAAGTAGTATTAAGTGATAGTGGAACAATAAGTGAGGAGTCATCAATATTAGGTTTTCGAGCGTTAAATATAAGAGAGGCCCATGAACGACCAGAAGCGATGGAAGAGACAAGTGTAATGATGGTAGGATTAGAGAAGAGCAGAATAATACAAGGGATAGATATTTTAGAGAGTCAAAAAGAGGATACATTAAAAAGAGTAGAAGATTATAGTAAGCCAAATGTATCAGAGAAAGTAATAAGAATAATATTATCATATACAGATTATGTTAATAAAACAGTTTGGAAAAAAAGTTGAAAGAAAGAATTATTGTAGTTACTGAATACTTTTATCCAGAAGAAAGAAATGATGCAATTTTAATAACTAAAATTGTTAAAGCTTTAAATAATACTTCAAATAATGTTGAAGTAATTTGTACTTCTAATCTTGGAAATGAAAAAGAATTAGATTTTATTAATGGCAAAGTTCATAGATTAAAAAGTATAGATTTTAAAAGTAAAAATATAATTTTTAGAGTGTTTAAACTATTGTTTTTAACTTTTCAATTAATATTAAAATCAATATTTTTTTTAAAGAAAGAAGATAAAGTATTTATTGTTACTAATCCAGTTTTTTTATTACCTTTTATGGCATTTTTAAAGAAAATAAAAAAATTTGAAATAACTTTACTTGTATATGATGTGTTTCCTGAAAATCTAATAGCAACTAATATTTTAAACCCTAAAAATATATTTTATAAATTTTTAAAAAAAGTTTATGATTGGTCATATAAAAATATGGATAAGTTAATTGTTATTGGTCGTGATATGCAAGAGTTTATCCAAAAGAAAGTTGATTATAAAAAAGATATTTTTTTAATTGAAAATTGGTGTGATCATAAGAAAATAATTCCAATGAAAAAAGAAGATAATCCAATTATAAAAAAATTTAAATTAGAAAATAAAATTGTATTTTCTTTTGTTGGAAATTTTGGTTTAGTTCAAGGTATTGAAAATTTATTAGAAGCAGCATCTTTAGTAAAAAATAAAAAGTTTGTATTGCTTTTTATTGGTGATGGGGCAGAGAAAACTAAAATAGAAAAATTTATAAAAAATAATACAAAAAATAATATTATATATGCTGGTAAATATCCATCAAAAGAAGAAAATATATTTTTAAATGCTTGTGATATTTCAATAGTATCATTAAATAATTCAATGTATGGTTTAGGTGTCCCAAGTAAATCTTATTATAATATGGCTGCGCAAAAGCCTTTATTATATGTTGGAGATAAAAATACTGAGATAGGAAAAGTTATTAATGATAATAAAATAGGTTGGACTTGTACTCCTTCAAATCCTAGTTTATTAGCAAATCTAATAGATGAAATTTGTGAAAATGAAGATAGTCTCATTCAATTAGGAAAAAAATCAAGAGAGACTTTAATAAAATATTATTCTGAAGAAATTATTCTTAATAAATATATTAGAATATACAATAAGGATTAAAGTTATGTTTTATTTTATTTTGTTTATTTTATCATTTTTTCTTACATATTTTATAAAAAATTATGCAATTAAAAAATCACTTGTGGCACAAGTAAATGAAAGAAGTTCACATACTGTTCCAACTCCCCATGGCGGAGGAATTGCAATTGCTATTACTTGGTTTATAGGTTTAGTTTATTTATATTTTAATTCACAAATAGAAACTAATCTTTTTTATGCATTATTAGTAGGTTTTTTTATAAGTATTGTAAGTTTTTTTGATGATTTATATGAATTAAGTCCTAAATTAAGATTATTAGTACAAGCTTTAGTTGCAATGCTAGGTCTTTATTTTTTAGGTGGTTTTGAAACTTTAACTTTTGGTTTATTTGATATTTCAAACTTTATTATTACAAATATTTTTGCTTTTTTTATGATAATTTGGTTTATAAACCTTACAAATTTTATAGATGGGATAAATGGGTATGTGGGAAGTGAATTTATCTTTTTATCTATTGCAGGTTTTTTACTTTTTGGTGATTCTCTTTTTCTTGTATTAGCTATGGCTATTCTTGGGTTTTTATACTGGAATTTTAATAAAGCTAAAATCTTTATGGGAGATGTAGGAAGTACTCTTTTAGGATACAATATAGCTATTATTTCTATTTCTTATGCTAATAATGAGCCTTCAAATTTATGGATTTGGATTATTTTGTTTTCTCTTTTTTGGTTTGATGCAACTTTAACACTAATAAGAAGAAAGATTAATAAAGAAAAACTATCTCAAGCTCATAAAAAACATGCTTATCAAAGGCTTACACAAGCAGGATGGAGTCACTTTAAAGTTACAAATTATTCAATACTTATAAATATTATACTATTTTTAATAGTATATTTTATTTCAAATATTTTTATAGCTTTTTGCCTTTGTTTAATCTTATTAGTTTTTATAATGAAATATATTGATAAAAAAAAGGCTTTTTTATAATATGATATTTTTATGACAAATTAAGTATTATACAGCACTATTATATTAAGGAAAATAACAAAAATGATAAACTATCTTGATAAAAGAATATTAAATTTTATAGTAATAATAGCTCTTACTATTATTACTTTTTCTTGGACTTTTTTTATATTTAAAATTCCTTTTGAACTAGATGTAGTTTTTGCAGTAATTTTTGTAAGAGTTTTATGCTCTTTTTTAATCTTTAAGGATTATTCATTATCTTGGAGTAAATCTACACAAAAAACTTTTCTTATTAAAAGTATAGTTTATATAATTGCTTTTTGTGTCTATATGCCTTTTTATTATGGAAAAATTAGAATAGCATTTATGGTATCTGAACTTGCATTTTATCTTTTTGCAATAAATTTTTCTATGTATGCATACTACTATTTATTAAATAGAGGAAAAATACAAAAAACAAAAAATGTTGTAATTTATGGTGCAGGAAAAGCTGGTATAAAGCTTGAAGAAGAGTTTGAACAAAGTAGTTATAAAGTAAAATATTTTGTAGATGATGATAAGATTTTACAAAAAAGAACAATTGATGCAGTATATATTTTATCAAAAGAAGAACTAATTAAAAAAATAGGAAAAGATAAGCTTGATTTACTTGTAATTGCAATGCCAAGTGTTCCAAAAGATAGAATAAAAGAGATTTATGAAGAGTTAAGCTTATATTTTAATGCAATTAAAATTCTACCATCACTGCAAGAAATTCTAAATGAAAAAAGTTTTTCAGATCAATTAAAAGATATAAGTGTAGAAGATTTACTTGCAAGGCATCCAAAAGACTTAGATAAAAAGCAAATAGAAAAATTTATTAAAAACAAAGTAGTTTTAATAACAGGTGCTGGTGGAAGTATAGGAAGTGAGATAAGTAGACAATGTAAAAAATTTGGTGCTAAAAAACTTATCTTAGTTGATCATAGTGAATATAATTTATATAAAATAACAGAAGAGTTAAACTCTTCAAATGTAGTATCTGTTATGCAAACTGTTAGAAACTTTGGTTTTATAGAAAATACTTTTAAAAAGTATGAACCTCAAATAGTTATCCACGCAGCTGCTTACAAGCATGTCCCTTTAGTGGAAGAAAATATTTTAGAAGGTATTTCAAATAATATAATAGGAACTAAAAACTGTATAGATTTAGCTATTAAATATAAGGCTGAAAAGTTTGTATTAATTTCAACTGATAAAGCAGTTCGTCCTACAAATGTAATGGGAACTACAAAAAGAATTTGTGAATTATATGCTCAAAATGTAAACTCTTTTGATACTGAAATTGTATCTGTAAGATTTGGAAATGTTTTAGGAAGTAGTGGAAGTGTAATTCCAAAATTTAAAGAGCAAATAAAAAATGGTGGTCCAATTACTGTAACACATCCAGAAATTACAAGATATTTTATGCTAATTCCAGAAGCGTGTGAGCTAGTTTTACAAGCAGCTTCAATTGGAAAAGGTAATGAACTATTTATTTTAGATATGGGTGAACCAGTTAAGATATATGATTTAGCTAAAAAGATGTGTCAATTAAGTGGTAGAGAAGATATTAAAATAGAGTTTTGTGGTTTAAGACAAGGAGAAAAACTTTATGAAGAACTTCTTATTAATGATACAGATAAAAAAACAGAATATGACTCTATTATGGTAGCAAGTGCTACAAAATACGATATAGCTAAGTTAAATAAAGATATAGAGGAACTTTTAGTTTGTGAAGATAAACTTGCAAAATTAAAAGAGATAGTTCCTGAGTTTAATCATAATACAAGTAACTAATTTTTATTAATAACTAACTATCAATAATAATTAATATTATTTTTATTTAAAACCTTTTATAATTTAAAAAATTATGAAAGGCTTTACTATGAAACAAGCATTCTCTTTATTAGAACTAGTATTTGTTCTTGTAATTTTGGCTATTATTGGAAGTTTTGCTGTTCCAAAATATATGAATACAAGGGATGTTGCAGTTGTAACAACTGTTAAAAGAGATATTACTACAATTGTAAATGCTTTGCAAACTCAATATTTAGCAAGTGGAAGAATAGACGATATTTCAAAATTTGTTACAATCAATAATAAAAATTGGAATGTAAATAAAAATAAGATGTGGTATAGTGTTGGTGAAAAAGAGTGTGTCTCTATAACTTTAAATGAAAGCCAAGCCACAATAGAAGTTAAGATTAATAAAGATATTGATAAGATTTGTAAAAAATTAAGAGAAGCTGGAGTGAAAGATAGCTTATTTGATTTATACTAAGGAAGATTATGCAAAAAGCTTTTTTTATAGATAGAGATGGAGTTATTAATATTGATAAAAACTATGTTTATAAAATAGATGATTTTGAGTTTATTGAAGGTGTTTTTGATAGTTTTAAATATCTTCAAGAAAAAGGATATAAACTATTTATTATTACAAATCAATCAGGAATTGGAAGAGGGTATTATAAAGAAGAAGAGTTTTTAGAACTTACTTCTTGGATGAAACAACAGTTCGATAAAAAGGGCATACAAATAGAAGAAGTAAAATATTGCCCTCATTCTCCTGAGTCTAATTGTAACTGCCGAAAACCAAAAACTGGTATGATAGATGAGATTTTAAAAAGTTATGATATTGATTTGGAAAACTCATGGCTTATTGGGGATAAAGACTCAGATATTAATTGTGCAATAAATGCAGGAATAAAAAACTCTATTCAGGTAAAATCAGGACAAGAATTTGATGAGAAAAAATCACAAGCTACTTTTATAATAAATAGTATAAAAGAGATTAAAAAAGTAGTAACAATTTAATCTCTTTTCCACTAATAGTACAGCTAAATCTTCCTATTTATTACCTTTTTATTACCTTTACATAATGCTTTTTTGGCTAAAATATTCTACTTTACAAATATGAGTGAGAAATAAAATGAAATATATTGATATAGACTTTAATAATAAAACGATTTTAATAACTGGTGCTGCTGGATTTATAGGTTCAAATTTATGTTTTTATTTTCAAGAAAATTTTCCAGAAGCTAAAATTATAGCTTTAGATTGTTTTAGATCAGGAGAAACTTTTTCAAATGGAAACCTAAAAAGTTTTGGGCATTTTAAAAATCTTATTGGATTTAAAGGTACTGTAATAAGCGGTGATATAAATGATAAAGAGATATTATTAAATTTAGAAAATGAGTATAAATTTGATTATATTTTTCATCAAGCTGCTATTTCAGATACAACTGTTAGTGAACAAGATTTAATGGTAAAAACAAATGTAAATGCTTATGAAGATTTACTAAAATTGGCAATTAAACATAAAGCAAATATGATTTATGCAAGTTCAGCTGCAACATATGGAGATGCTTCAAGTCCACAAACTGTTGGTAATGAATCACCAAATAATGTATATGGTTTTAGTAAATTAATGATGGATAATATCACATACTCATATCTTAAAAAAGGTTTAGATATTTCTATTGTGGGACTTAGATATTTTAATGTATATGGACCAAAAGAGTTTTTTAAAAATAAAACAGCTTCAACAGTAGTTCAATTTGCTCATCAATTATTAAAAGGGAATGCTCCAAAATTATTTGAAGGAAGTGATAAAATTTTAAGAGATTTTATCTATATTGAAGATGTCATTCAAGCTAATATTAAAGCTTGTTCTCCTAAAAAAAGTGGAATTTATAATGTGGGAACAGGAAAAGCTAGATCTTTTCAAGATATTGCAGATATTTTACAAAAAGAGTTAGGAACTTCTTTTCAAACTGAATATATCCCAAATCCTTACATAGGACAATATCAATTTCATACAGAAGCAAATGTACAAGCTTCAAAAGAAGAGTTAGGTTTTGAAGCTAGATTTGAGCTTGAAGATGGAATTAAAGCTTATATTCCTGAAATAAAAAGGCTATTTGAACAAGAGGTAAAATAGTATGATAACAATAAATAAAAAACCAAATATTTTAGTAATAGGTGATCTTATGATAGATCACTATTTATGGGGAAGTAGTGATAGAATATCTCCTGAAGCACCAGTTCCTGTTGTGGATATAAAAAAAGAGACAACTGTTTTAGGTGGTGCTGGAAATGTAATAAATAATCTTTTATCTTTAGGCTCACAAGTGGGAGTTATCTCAGTAGTTGGAGATGATGAAGTAGCAAAAGAGTTGAAATCTATGCTTGATAAAGCAGGGGCAAAGTCTTTTTTAATAGAGCAAAAAGGAAGAAAAACTTCTAAAAAATCAAGAATTATGGCTTCTCACTCTCAAGTTGTAAGATATGATCATGAAAGTAAAAACTCTATTTCCTTTGAAAGTGAAAAGAAAATCTTTGAAAAATTCCAAGAGCTAATCAATAGATATGATATGATACTTTTTTCAGATTATGGAAAAGGTGTCCTAACAAAAGAGTTATCTAAAAAAATAATAGCTTATGCAAAAAATAATAATAAAAAAGTAATAGTTGATCCAAAAGGGGAAGATTATTCAAAATATGAGGGTGCATATTTTTTAACTCCAAATAAAAAAGAGGCACAAATTGCTTCAAAAGTTCAAATAGAAAATCCAGATACATTAAAAAAAGCTTTAGTTGCTTTAAAAACTTGTGCAAATTTACAATACTCTATTATTACTTTAAGTGAGCAAGGAATTGCACTTTTAAAAGATGATGAGGTAATTATTAGACCAACTGTGGCAAGAGAGGTTTTTGATGTAACAGGTGCAGGAGATACAGTTTTAGCTTCATTAGGATTTGCTTTAAGTTTAGGAAATGATTTAGTAAGTTCAATAGAGTTTGCAAACTTAGCTGCTGGTGTGGTTGTGGGAAAAATTGGAAGTGCAACAGTAACTTTAGATGAAATTGAAGAATATAAATCAAGCTTAAATAAAAGCTCAATTGAGCTTCATATAAAAACTTTTGATGAAATAGAAAAAATAGCAAATAGATTAAGAACTCAAGATAAAAAAATAGTTTTTACAAATGGATGTTTTGATATTTTACATAAAGGTCATGTAAGTTATTTAAATGTGGCAAAATCTTTTGGTGATGTGCTAATTTTAGGTTTAAACTCTGATGAGAGTGTAAAAAGACTAAAAGGAGAAGACAGACCCATAAATACTCAAGAGGATAGAGCTTATATTCTTAGTGCTTTAGAGTGTGTAGATTATGTGGTAATTTTCAATGAAGATACTCCTTACGAACTAATTTCTAAAGTTAAACCTGATGTACTTGTAAAAGGTGCTGATTATGAAGGTAAAGAAGTCGTAGGTAGCAATATAGCAAAAGAGACTAAACTTGTAGAGTTTGTAGATGGTAAAAGTACAACAAAAACAATTGAAAAAATTAAAAGTGTAGGAAAATAATGAAAGAATTAACTGCTAAAGATAAAGAGTTTTTATTAAATTCTATTAGAAATATATATGATTTTCCAAAAGAGGGTATCGTTTTTAAAGATATTACAACTTTATTAAATAATAAAGAAGCTTTTAATCTTCTAATGACGCATTTAGAAGATAGATATAAAGAGTATAATTTAGATTATGTAGCTGGTATTGATAGTAGAGGATTTATTTTTGGTGCTGCACTTGCGGATAGACTAAATGTAGGTTTTGTACCTGTTAGAAAAAAAGGAAAACTTCCAGGAACTACGGTTTGTGAAAAGTATGAGTTAGAGTATGGTTTTGATGAAGTTGAGATACATCTAGATGCTTTTAATGAAAAAAAAGATGCAAGAGTTTTATTAATAGATGATTTAATAGCAACAGGTGGAACAGCAAACGCAGCAGCTAAACTTATAAAAAATGTAAAAGCTAATCTTGTAGAAGTGTGTTTTTTACTAAATCTTACATTTTTAGATGGTAAAAAAAGAGTAGAAGAACATGCTAATGTTTACACTATTTTAGATATATAAAAAAGAGAAAATAAATGAGTGATTATATCCCAAAGATAAGTAAATTTGATCCTGATGAAAATGGACATTTTGGTATATTTGGTGGTAGATATGTTCCTGAAACATTGATGCCAATTTTACAGGAACTTGAAACTGAATATAAAAAATATAGATTTGATAAAGAGTTCTGGAATGAAGTTAATGCTTTATTAAAAGATTATGTTGGAAGAGAAAATCCATTATATTTTGCAAAAAGCATTTCAGAAGAAATAGGTGCAAAAGTATATTTAAAAAGAGAAGATTTAAATCATACAGGTGCTCACAAAGTAAATAATGTAATAGCTCAAGGTTTACTTGCAAAGAAATTAGGAAAAACTAAGGTTATTGCAGAAACAGGAGCAGGGCAACATGGAGTTGCAACAGCTACGATTGCTGCACTATTAGGATTAGAATGTACTATTTTTATGGGTGCAAAAGATGTGGCAAGACAAGAGTTAAATGTATTTAGAATGAAACTTCTTGGAGCAAAAGTAATTGCAGTTGAAAGTGGAAGTAAAACTTTAAAAGATGCAATGAATGATGCCATTAGATACTGGGTTACAAATGCAAGGGATACTTTTTATATAATTGGAACTGTTGCAGGTCCTCATCCATATCCTATGATGGTAAGAGATTTTCAAGCTATTATTGGTTATGAAGCTAGAAAACAAATTTTAGAAAAAGAGAATAAATTACCTGATTATGTGGTTGCATGTATTGGTGGTGGTTCAAATGCTATAGGAATGTTTTCTCACTTTTTAGAAGATGAAGAGGTAACTTGTATTGGTATTGAAGCTGGAGGTTTAGGGCTAGATACAAATATGCATGGTTGTAGTTTAGAAAAAGGAACTCCTGGTGTTTTACATGGGCAATGTTCATATTTACTTCAAGATGAAGATGGACAAGTTTTAGAAGCTCATTCTATTAGTGCAGGGCTTGATTATCCTGGAATTGGACCAGAACACTCTTTTCATAAAGATAATAAAACTGTAAAGTATGATTCAATAACTGATGAAGAAGCACTAGAGGCTTTTGTATGGCTAAGTAGAAGTGAGGGAATTATTCCAGCTTTTGAAAGTGCGCATGCAATAGCTTATTTAAAAAAAGCAAAAGAGAAATTAAAAGATAAGATAGTAATAGTAAATCTTTCAGGACGTGGTGATAAAGATATGATACAAGCAAAAAGCTTATTAGACTTTGAATAGGGTGTTTTTATGGAAAAGTTTTTTAAGACAATACAACCTCATTCTGGAAAAATTTTAGCTTTTGTAGTAATAATATTTTTTTCATATCTGGGATATAACCTTTATCATGCACCTGTTGATGGGTTTGAAAATAAATTTGTATATTTATTAAAAGAGTATGGTTATATTATTCTTTTTGCGTGGGGGATGTTAGAAGGAGAAGCAGGGCTAATTATGGCAGGGCTTCTTTCTCATACAGGAGATATGAGCCTTTATATTGCTATTTTTGTAGCTGGTCTTGGTGGGTTTGCAGGAGATCAGGTATATTTTTATATTGGAAGATTTAATAAATCATATGTTCATAGAAAATTTAGAGGACAAAGAAGAAAATTTGCCCTTGCTCACTTATTACTAAAAAAGCATGGTTGGCCTATTATTTTTATACAAAGATATATGTATGGGATGAGAACAATTATTCCAATTTCAATAGGACTTACAAGATATAGTGCAAAAATGTTTGCTTTTATTAATCTTATTTCTGCTTGGTTATGGGCGGCTATTACTATAGTTCCTGTTTGGTATTTTGGAGAAGAGATTTTAAAAGTATTACATTGGGTAAAAGAACATTGGTATTTTGCTTTACCATTTGCACTTGTTTTTGGTGGAAGTATAATATATTATTTTAATAAAGCTACTCAAAAAAAGGATAAATATGAAAATTAATTTAGTAGATAAAAATAAAAAACTAAAATCTGGTTTAGAGATAATTATATTAAATGATTTAGAAAAAGCAAAAGATAAAAAAGCCTTAAAAAGCTTAAACTTTGAGCCAAAAGATGAAGCTTGTACTCTTTTAGTAGAGAGTGAAAGAATTTATGTTGGGTGTGAAGGAAGTGATTATGATAGTATTGCTATTGCAATAGCAACTGCGATTAAAAAGTTTAGTTCAACAACTTTTAAAAGTGCTAAAGTTTATATAGAAGATACAACTTTATTAAAAGCAGTAGTTGAAGGGGCACTTTTAGGTAATTATAAATTTGAAAACTATAAATCAAATGCTAAAAAAAGTAAAAAACAAGAGTTAAATATTATTGTAGATGAGGTTTCTTCAAAACTTGAAAAAGTTTTAGAAGATTCAACTACTATTTGTAAGGCTGTAAATAAAGTAAGAACTATGGTAAACACTGCACCAGCAGATTTTTATCCAGAAGTTATGGCAGAAATTGCAAATAATATTGCTTTAGAAAATGAGTTAGAGTGTAGTATCTTTGATGAAAAGTATTTAGAAAAAAACTCTATGAATGCAATGCTTAGTGTGGGAAGAGCATCAGTTCATGAATCAAAACTTATTCACTTAGCTTATAAACCAAAAAATGCTTCTAAAAAAATAGTACTTGTTGGTAAAGGTTTAACTTATGATTCAGGTGGGTTATCTTTAAAGCCTGCTGATTATATGACAACAATGAAATCTGATAAATCAGGTGGATGTGCTGTTTTAGGTATTTTATATGCAGTTGCAAAGCTAAAATTACCAATTGAAGTTCATGGAATAGTTGGAGCTGTTGAAAATATGATTGGTGGAAATGCTTATAAGCCAGATGATATTTTAACTGCAAAAAATGGTACAACTATTGAAGTTAAAAATACAGATGCAGAAGGAAGATTGGTTCTTGCTGATTGTTTATGTTATGCTCAAGATGAGATTAAAGATATAGATTATATTTTTGATTTTGCTACATTAACGGGAGCTTGTGTAGTTGGAGTTGGAGAATATACTACAGGTATTATGGGAAATAATGATATTTTAAAAAGAAATGCAGTTTTAAGTGCTTTAAGAGCAGGAGAATATGCTACAACTTTAGACTTTAATAGATTTTTAAGAAAAACAATAAAATCAGAAGTTGCTGATATAAGTAATATTGCAAATACTAGATATGGTGGAGCAATTACTGCTGGAATTTTCTTAGATAATTTTATTTATGAAGAAAATAAAGACAAATGGATACATTTTGATATAGCAGGACCAGCATATGTTGAAAAAGCTTGGGGATATAACCCTTTTGGAGCAAGTGGTGCTGGGGTTAGAATGACTTTAGAGTTTTTAAAAAGCTTATAAGAAGAAGTGTTTAACACTTTTTCTTATATTGGAATATTTGCTAAATCATTAAATTTTATTTGTTTTTTCAAAATAGTATAAATACCTTTAGATAATAAAGAGTTTTTAAGTCCTGCTCCTATTTCATTTACTAAAAAGAAGTTTACACGCTGTTGCACTAAAAGCTTTGGTAAAATCATTCCTGGCTTTTGATTTTCAAAAAATACAGGATTTTCTATACATTTTAAAAGAGTATATTTTTTATCTTGAATTTCAAAAATTAAAATATATTTTCCTCTTGCATTGCAGTTGATTAATTCCTCTTCCTCATCACTACAAATAGCAATTAAGTAACTATCTTTTTGGTCATGTATATGCAGTTTTGCTCCACTAATTAGACAATTTGCTACTTTATGTCTTGCATTTCTAATAATTCTAGAGAATGTAGGTCTTGATACATTCATTCTTTTTGCTGCATCCTCTTGGTAAAGTCCTAATAAATCCATAAGATAAATTGCTTCAATCTCTTCATGAAGTAGGGCTATTTCATTTTTATTTTCAATTTGTGTTTGCCCAAATTTTTTAAAAAGTGGTTTGAAGTTTAATTCTCTTTGATTTTTATCTCTAGCCATTTAATTCCTTATAATAAAAAAGATATTTTATCATATTTTCAATAATTTGTCATTTTATTTCTTGACATATGTTCATAAAAGTTGTAAAATTATGAACATATGTTCAAAAAGGAGAGCATAATGAACTTTTTAAAATCAGTTTTTAATCTTTATTATGATGGATTTAGAAACTTAACAATAGGAAAAAGTTTATGGAAAATAGTAATTATTAAATTGATTACTATTTTAGTGGTATTAAATATTTTTGTTTATGACAAAAATTTTAAAAGTGAATATAAAACAAAAGAAGAAAAACAAGATTTTGTTTATAAAAATATGATAAAAGGGAATTAGCATGGAAGAGAGTTTAGTTGACTGGTCCAGGGCTCAGTTTGCATTAACAGCAATTTATCACTTTTTATTTGTTCCTTTAACATTGGGATTATCTTTTATAATTGCAATTATGGAAACAATTTATGTAAAAACAGGACAAGAAAAGTATAAAAAGATGACTAAGTTTTGGATGACTTTATTTGCAATTAATTTTGCAATTGGAGTTGCAACTGGTATTATCATGGAGTTTGAATTTGGTACAAATTGGGCAAATTATAGTTGGTTTGTAGGGGATATTTTTGGTGCACCATTAGCTATTGAGGGAATTTTGGCTTTTTTTATGGAATCAACTTTTTTTGCAGTAATGTTTTTTGGATGGGACAAAGTATCTAAAGGTTTTCATCTTTTATCTACTTGGTTAGTTGCAATAGGTTCAAATTTAAGTGCTTTTTGGATTTTAGTTGCTAATGGATGGATGCAATATCCAGTGGGAATGAAATTTAATATAGATACAGTTAGAAATGAGATGGTAAATTTTTGGGATGTGGCTTTATCTCCAGTTGCAATTAGTAAATTTTTACATACTGTTGGCAGTGGTTATGTAATAGGTGCACTTTTTGTTGTTGGAATTAGTGCTTGGTATTTACTTAAAAAAAGAGAAGTTGCTTTTGCAAAAAGTTCTATGTTAGTAGGAGCTACATTTGGATTAATTGTGTCTATTTTTTTGGCTTTAAGTGGAGATGAATCAGCTCATCAAGTTGCTTTAAAACAGCCAGTTAAACTTGCAGCTATGGAAGGACTTTATGAAGGTAAAGAAGCAGCCTCAATTGTAGCTATTGGAGTTTTAAATAGTAAAAAAACTATAGACAATAATGAAAAAACTTTTCATTTTGAATTAGAAATACCTTATGCACTTTCACTTTTAAGTTACCATAATTCTAATGCTTTTGTTCCTGGATTAAAAGATTTGGTTTATGGAAATGAAAAATATAATATTGAAAGTGCAAAAGAGAAAATTCTAAAAGGGAAAATTGCTCTTGAAGCTTTTAAACAGTATAAAAAATATATAAAAGAAGGAAATACTAAAAAAGCAAATGATGCAAAATTTGTTTTAGAAAGTTATATAAACTATTTTGGGTATGGTTATTTAACTGAACCAAAAGATATTATTCCTCCTATTTCACTTACTTTTTATTCCTTTCATCTAATGGTTACACTTGGTGGATGGTTTATTTTACTTTTTGCAGTTGTTTTATTTTTACTTCTTAAAAAAGATATTACTAAACAAAGATTTTGGTTATATGCAAGTATGTATTCTATTCCTTTAGGTTATATTGCTGCTGAAGCTGGTTGGATTGTAGCTGAAGTGGGAAGACAACCTTGGGCGATACAAGATTTAATGCCAGTTGGAATTGCTGCAACAAATATTGCTACTGCAAATGTTCAAATTACTTTTTGGTTATTTGCAATTTTATTTACAGCATTATTAATTGCAGAACTAAAAATTATGGCAAAACAGATAAAAATTGGTCCAAATGGAGGTCATTAATGTTTGAAAATTTAACATATTTACAACTTCAACAATATTGGTGGATAATTATTTCACTTCTTGGTGGGCTTTTTGCTTTTATGATGTTTATTCAAGGAGGACAAACTTTACTTGGTAAAATATCTCAAGGTGATGAGACTTTAAAAACAATGTTAATTAACTCTTTGGGTAGAAAGTGGGAGTTAGGCTTTACCACTTTGGTTTTATTTGGTGGAGCATTATTTGCAGCTTTTCCTTTATTTTATTCTACAAGTTTTGGTGGAGCTTATTGGGTTTGGATGGGAATACTTTTTTGTTTTATTCTACAAGCAGTAAGTTATGAGTTTAGAACAAAACCAAATAACTTTTTTGGTCAAAAAACTTATGAAATATTTTTATATATAAATGGAAGTTTGGGAGTATTTTTACTTGGGGTTGCAATTGCTACTTTTTTTAGTGGTTCGGAGTTTTATATTGATGAAAGAAATTTTTCATATTGGCAAAATAGTTTAAGAGGATTGGAGGCTTTAAGTAACCCTTTTAATGTACTTTTAGGAATATCACTTTTATTTTTAGTTCGAATTAGTGCAGCTATGTATTTTATAAATAATATTGACAATATACTAATTAAAAAACGAAGTATAAACTCTATAAAAATTGATATGATAGTTTTTTTAGTATTTTTCTTAAACTTTTTATATATGCTTTTTACAAGAAGTGGTTTTTCTTATGATAAAAATGCTCATATTTTTATAGAAAAATATAAATATTTAAATAACTTTATAGATATGCCTTTTGTTGGATTACTTTTTATTTTAGGAATTATACTTGTAATAATTTCTGTTTTTAATACAGTTGAAAAACAAAAAAGTTGTTGTATTAAAACTGGTGGAGTAGGTATAGTTTTAACAGTAATGGCACTTTTTTTAAATGTGGGATTTAATGGTACTTCATACTATCCCTCACTTTATAATTTACAAAGTTCTTTAACAATTGAAAATAGTTCAGGTAGTGAATATACCTTAGTTGTGATGAGTTATGTTTCCTTAATGGTTCCTTTTGTTATTGCATATATTGCATATGCTTGGTTTCAAATGGATAAGGTAAAAATCACCAAAGAAGAAATTATGTCAAAAGATGCACATAATTATTAGGAGAAAAATATGGATTATACAAGTTCATTAATTTGGTTAAGTGTTTGGCCTTTTGTAATATATATGGCTTATAGATTTTGTTTTAAAAACGCACAAAAATTTGACGAGGAGTTTTAAAATGTATGCATTTCCAGTAAAAACATCAAAAGAAAATAGTGCAATAGCACCATCATTTTGTAAAGCAAAATATTTTGCTTTTTATGATGGAACTAACCTTAGTATTAAAAAAAATGAGAGTAGTTGTGGAAGAAGTGTAATGAAATGGCTTTTAGAAAATAATGTAAAAAAACTAATTATTAAAGATATTGGAAGAAACCCTTATAATCTTGCAAAACAGAATAATTTTGAGTTTTTTTATGCGGGAGATGAGAGGATTGAAACTTTTGAGATTTTAGAAAAAATAAAAACTTCAAAATTAGAAAAATTAACTCAAGAAAAACTTCAAGTAATTTTAGATAATCACAACGATAGTTTTCACAATCATTCACACTCTCATACCCACACAAATAAAAAATCTTTAATTTTTATTTAAAAGGTCTCATTTTTATGAGACCTTTTTTATTATAGACTTTGAAGAATTTTTGGTTTTGTAAAGGCATTTATTGGTTTTATTACACCTTTATATTTTTCAATTTCTACTAATGCTGTATGAGCAATATTACTTTGAGCAATTTTTGAAGTTCCTTTATCTATACTAAGAACATTTACATTTCCATGTTGGCATAAAGATTTCTCTCCTGGTACTTCAGGAGAATACCAAGCTCCTTCGCACATTACAGCAACTCCTTCAATTACATCATTTGTAATATGTAATCCTGCTAAAATTTCTCCTCTATCATTAAATACTCTAATAATATCCCCTTGTTTTAAACCTCTTTTTTGTGCTTCTTTAGGATTTAATAATAGTGGTTCTCTTCCACTTATTTCATAAAGTCCTCTAATATAAGTATTATTAAGTTGAGAGTGTAATCTATATTTAGAGTGTGGACTTACTATATGAATAGGATATTTCTCTGCTTTTTTATTTCCAAGCCATTCAATTGGCTCTATCCAAGATGGGTATCCTTTACAATCGTCATATTTAAATTTTTCAATAACAGGAGAAAAAATTTCAATTTTCCCTGATGGTGTACCTAATCTATGTTTATAAGGGTTATTTCTAAATTCTTCATATCTTGTATAATTTTCAGTTGATTTATCATCTTCTTCAAATTTAACATAACCTTTTTCCCAAAACTCTTCAAATGATGACATTTTAATATTTAAAGAGTTTGCTTTTTCTACTGCATTTTTATAAATATATTTAACCCACTCAAATTCTGTATTTTTCTCTTCTGTAAATACCTCTTCATATCCCCATCTTTTACATAACTCTCTACAAATCCAAAAGTCACTTTGACTCTCTCCCGCTGGTTTTATATGAGCCTTTCTTGCAATAATATATTCTTTAGTACTTCCTGTTTGGTCAATATCAACTCTTTCAAGTTCAGTTGCAACTGGAAATACAATATCTGACATTTTTGCAGTTGATGTCCAATAAGGCTCTGCTGTAATAACAGTATCAACTTTTTTCCATTGTTCAAGCATATTATTTACATTTTGATGCCTAGTTAAAGGAGAACCAGAAGCATTATACATAAGTCTAATATGAGGTAATTTTATTTTTTTACCATTTTGTTCTATTATTTTTCCTGGATTTTCTAAGGCTTCAATTGATCTTGAAGAAGGAATAATTACATCATGATTTTTTAACCAAGGTGCATTAGGATATTTTTGATTATACTTTTCAGGAATTGATTGGCTAATACCAGCAATTGTTGGAGCGATTTTATCTGTTGCACCACTTGAGTTATACCCTAAAGAAAACTCAATTCCTCCACCAGGTAATCCAATATATCCCAACATAGCAGAAAGTACAGTACACATCCAGTGTGGTTGCTCTCCATGGTCTTGTCTTTGTAGTGCTCTACCACATAAAATCACAGTTCTTTCTTTTGCTAAAGTAGTTGCAAATTGTGCAATTTCTTCTTCTTTTACACCTGTAATTTTTGAAGCCCATTTTATATCTTTTACTTCATTATCTATTTCACCAAGAAAATATTTTTTAAATTTATTAAAACCTACAGTATATTTTTTTATAAACTCGGCATCATATAGTTTTTTAGTATATAAATAATGTGCCATTCCTATCATTAAAGCAACATCTGTTCCTGGTCTAAGGGCTATATGTTTTGAATTTAAAAATCTTGCAGTATCATTTACTCTTGGATCAACACTAAAAGTTTTAATTTTTCCACTAATAGAAGCTTGCTGAAGTTTTTCAAAGTCTTTAAAACATCTATGTAAAGGTATTGCCCAATTTATTTGGTTTGTAACTATTGGGTCTTGTCCCCATATTACAACATTTTTTGCATTTTCTATAATAGCTTTCCATTTAGTTGGTGTATCATAAACCGCAGAACCACCTAAAACATGAGGCATAATAACTAATCCTGCCCCAGTAGAATAATCTCCTGATTCAGTTACAAATCCTCCTAAGATTTTCATCATTCTTCTAGAAACTGTTCTTCCCCAGCTAACTCTACCAGAACCTCCCCACCAATAGCACTCTCCATATATACTTTCAGGTCCATATTTATCAAAAGTAGTTCTCATTTGTTTTGCAGCTAAATCTAGTGCCACATCCCAAGAAACTCTAACAAACTCCTCTTTACCTCTTAAATGAGGATTTGAAGGTCCTTTTGCTTTTAAATAAGATTTTCTAACCATTGGGTATTCAACCCTTGTTGTATTTTGTAATCTATCAGCAATTGCTCTTATCATTGGACTTGGAAAATAATCCCCCTCAAAGGGTTTTGTTTCAATTACTTCTCCACTTTGAATTGTTGCATAAAACATACCAAATCTATTTGCACTAAGGACTTTTTTTCTATCAAAATTTGTTAAATCTATCCATCCATCTAAACCACTTGCTTGAATAGTTGTTGATGCACCTACCACTGAACTTAATTTAATAAAATCTCTACGTTTCATTTTATACTCCTTTATTTTGCATCAGCAGCATTTTGCTGAAGATATTTGATAATTAAATTTTTTGTTGTATCATCAAGTGCCACTTGCTCCATCATACTTTCAATTTGTTGAGGCCATTGATTAACTGTATAAGCAGTTGAAAGAGGAAGATGATGACACATAGAACAAGTTCTTTCATATGTTTTTTTTGCATTTAGATATAAGTTATCTTTATCTTTTGTAAGAGTATTTGTACTTACTGTAAATTCTCCTTCAACTTCATGCCAAACTTCTCCATACTCATCTTCATAAGTTTTAAGAATTTTAAAAGAGTTATTTGCAATAGTTTCATCTTTAAACTCTGCATATAACTCTTTTCTTTTTATATCTCTTACTATCATTTGAGGATAGTTTTCAAGTCTAAACCCTTTTATTTTAATAACACTGTTTTCTTTATTTGATTTTATAATCTCAACTGGTGTTAATATTTGTACAAAACCAATGGTTTTGCCATTTTGTATTAAGTCAGACTTTTTTTCTAATATAGAATTAGAAGCTATAGCTAAAGTTCCACTTAAAAATAAGCATAAACCTATCTTTGAAATGTAAGTCATATTTGTCTCCTATAGTTTTTTAGTTTCTATAGAAATTTTATGGCAAGAGTATAAAATAAGTATAAACTTTTTATTTAATTTTAGAAAAATATTTTAAGTTTTATTTTAGTGAGAGCTTATATCCAATTCCTTGAATATTTTGAATTAATTCTGGGTATATTTTTTTTCTAAGTTTATTTATAAACATACGTATAGTATCTGCAGTTGCTCCATTTTCAATCCAAACAAAGTTTTCTATTAAACTAAAAGGAACTATATGTTCTTGATTTTTAAGTAGTAATTCTAAAAGTCTTTGTTCTTTTTTAGTTAAATTTATAAGTGCTTTATTAAAAAATAACTCTTTAGTATTTAAATTATAAGTATATCCTTTTAAAAGATCAAAGTTATTAGAGTCTTCTATTGTTGAAGAAAGAGCTAGCATCATTGAAATTACAAGTTGTTTTTTATCAAAAGGTTTTTTTAAAATACTTTTACTTCTTATTTCTACTGCTTGTAACATATTTTCATCCGTATCATAGGCAGTTAAAAAAATAATAGGAACATTACAGTCATATTTTCTTATTTCATAACTCATTCTTAAACCACTCATTTTAGGCATATGAATATCTGATATAATTAAATCTATTTCTTCTTTTTGAAAATAGTTTAATCCCTCTAAACCATTTGAAGCTATAAATACTTTTTTTACATACTCTTGAATTGAATCAACTATTATCTCTCTTAAACTCTCTTCATCTTCAACAATTAATATATTTTTATCTTTTAAAAGTTTTTTAGCTTTTTCATACATCATTTGTTCCTATTTGAATTATAAATTTAGTTGGATTTTTTAAATTATCAAGAAAAAGTTTTCCATTAATTTTATTTTCTATTAATAATTTACATAAATATAAACCAGTTCCAGTACCTTGATCTTTTTTTGTTGTAAAAAAAGGTTTAAAGATTTTTTCTTTATGTTCAGCTAAGATACCTCTTCCATTATCTTCAATACTAATTAGAAAATTATTTTCTTCTTTAGATAAAAAAATCTTTATTTTGCCTTCATATAAAGGCTCATCTTTTAAAATAATTGAAAGTTCATCTTTTGCATTTGAAATTAGATTAATAAGTACTTGTTTTATATATGAGGGATAACTTTCTAAAGTATAATTATGCTTTTCATTATATTTAAACTCTAATTCAAGGGCATTCATTTTCATTTGAGGAGAGCTTATTAAGATTACTTCATTTATTATATCTATTAGATTAAAGTTACTTTTTTCAAAGTCTTCTTTATAAAAATTTCTAAAAGCATTTACTGTTTCATTCATATATTTAATAGTATCTTTAGATCTACATAGATAATTTATGGCTTTTGGATTTTCCTTACTAATAAACTCTTCTACATTACTAAGTAACATTAAAAGAGTGCTTAAAGGTTGTCTCCATTGATGTGCAATTGCACTAACCATTTCTCCTAATGCAGCCATTTTACTATTTTGAATTAAGATTTGTTCATGTTCACTCTCTTTTTTTTCAAGATATTTTTCATGGCTAATATCATTAACTGTAATAATTGTACCTTCAAGTTTTTTTTGATAATTATTTACTAAAGGAGTAATTTGAATACGATAATATTTCCCTTTATGTTCTAAAGGATAACTTTTCATAGAATAGATATTATCTTCAATATCTTTAAAGCATAATATTTGATTATTGTTTTTTTGATTAATTTTTAATTTTAAAAGAATATTATTTATGGATTTATTATATAAAGCTTTGCTTTTTAAAGAAAAAAGTTTTTCAAAAACTTTATTTATAAATATAATATTGCCATTTTTATCTGTAAGTAAAATACCCCAAGTTGGGCTTTTTGCAAAGTGTCCTAATAAAAGATGCTTTTCATATAGCTTTTTTTGAATAAATGAAATAAATATTATAGTTGCAAATCCTAATAAAAACAGAAAAACTGAAGCTAAAAGGTTCATAAATAATTGATAATTTAAATCTTTGTAAATCTCTTTTTCATCTAATACTGATACAAATAACCAGTCACTTTTTTCTAAAGTTTCATAAGTAAAAATATAGTGCTTATTAGCAATTTTGTAAGTACTATATCCAACTTTGTTTTTTGAAAAAGAAGATAAAAACTCTTTTAGATTTTTATTACTAAAATCAATTCCTAGTTTATTTGACTGGGCTATTACTTGGGCATTATTTGTCATTAGAAAAGCAAAACCATTTTTTAAAGGAAATAGTTTAGTTAATTCTTTTTGCACAGATTCCAATTCCAAATCACTAGCCATAACGGCAACTAATTTATTTTGTTTATAAATAGGAGATACAATACTTATATATAATTTATCTTCAAAACCAGCAGAGCCTATATAAGGCTTAGAAATAATAGTTTTATTTGCTTTTATAGCTTCTATATACCAAGGTCTTTTAGTTGCCACATAATCTTTTGTATAATACCAGTCAGGTCTTCCTGAAATAGTAAAATTATCAGGATAAGAGATATAAACACTTGTAAATCCATTACCAGAAATCATTGCATTTGTTAAAGTCTCTTTTATATTTTTAAACTCTTTGTTCCTATCTTTATCTATTAAACTTTTACCTAAAGTCTCTACAATTCTTTTTAAAGCAGCTAATCTTTCATCAAATTTTTCTTTATATGCATATACTAATTTAAGCTGATTATTTTTTGTATTTTCTAAAAGATATTTTTTATTTTCAGTGTATGTAAAATATATAATAAATATATATAAAAGAAAAAATATTGTTAGTAATAAAATATAGATTTTATTATGTTTCATTGTATCACTTTATGTTTTTACTTTTATAATAATACTAAAAAATAAAAAAAGTATAAATATAAGGATAATATAAAAAGATTTTTTCTTTAAAATTATTTTCAGCCTTCAAAAAGTCAAATTTAGATATAATCAATACTTATTGCACAAATTAAAAGCTAAAAATATTAAAAAGTATTTTTAGCTTTTAGTTAATTATAAAAAAGGAAATTAATGGGATTAGGTGTAGGAATAGTAGGACTTCCAAATGTAGGTAAATCAACAACTTTTAATGCTTTAACAAAAGCTCAAAATGCAGAGGCACAAAACTATCCATTTTGTACAATTGAACCAAATAAAGCAATAGTTCCGGTACCAGATAGAAGATTAGAAGCATTAGCTAAAATTGTAAATCCTGATAAAATTCAATACTCAACAATTGACTTTGTTGATATTGCAGGACTTGTAAGAGGTGCTAGTAAAGGTGAAGGTTTAGGTAATCAATTCTTATCAAATATTAGAGAAGTTGAAGTTATTTTACATATGGTAAGATGTTTTGAAGATGGAAATATTACTCACGTTGAGGGTGATGTAAATCCTTTAAGAGATATTGAAATTATTGAAACAGAACTAATCTATGCTGATATAACACAATGTGAAAAGAAAATAGATAAATTAAAAAAACAATCAAAAGGTTCTAAAGATGCAGCTGCTCAATTGGAAGTTGCTTTAAAACTTATGGAACATTTAGGTGAATTACAACCTGTTAAAACTTTTGAAGATTTAGATAATGAACATTTTAAAGCATTAGATAAAGAGTTAAGATTTTTATCTAATAAAGATGTAATTTATGGAGCTAATGTTGATGAAGATTCATTAGCAGATGGTGGAAATAAATATGTTGATGAGTTAAAACAACATGCACAAGAAGTTGGTGCTGATGTTATTATGCTTTGTGCTAAAATTGAAGAAGAATTAGTAGGTTTAGAAGAAGATGAAGCTAAAGAGTTTTTAACTGATTTAGGTGTTGAAGAATCAGGACTAGAGCAAATTATTAGAACAGCTTTTGATAAATTAGGTTTACAATCATATTTTACAGCAGGTAAAATTGAAGTTAGAGCTTGGACAATTAGAAAAAATACAAAAGCACCACAAGCTGCTGCTGTAATTCATAATGATTTTGAAAAAGGTTTTATAAAAGCTGAGGTTATCTCTTATGAAGATTTTGTAAATTATGGTGGTGAAGCTAAATGCAAAGAAGCAGGAAAGTTAAGACTTGAAGGAAAAGATTACATTGTTCAGGATGGAGATGTAATGCATTTTAGGTTTAATGTTTAATTAAAGATTAGTTATAATCAAACAATTTTGACTTTATTAGGAGTTTTAAGTGTCAGAAAATATTTTAGAAAGAATTGAATCTTTACCACCATTACCAAAAACAATTGCTGAAATTGAAGAGTTTAGACAAAAAAGGGATAAAGAAGCCTTTGAATTATTAAAAATAATAGAAAAAGATGCTTTAATAATCTCAACACTTTTAAAAGTTTCAAACTCTGCAATGTTTGGATTTAGAAGTAAAGTAGAAACACCAAGTAGAGCTATTAATCTTCTTGGGATTAACTTTACAATTTCTATTGCAATTGGTGGAACAGTTCAAAATCTATTAAAAGCAAATTTATCTCCTTATGGAATTAATAGCGATGATTTTATGAGAGTTTCAAATATGGCTACAACTCTTACTAATTTGTGGCTTTCTAAAGTATCATATGATTTAAAAGAAGAACTTATTTTACCTGCATTATTACAAGAAGCAGGTAAATTTGTAATTGCTGATATTTTAGAATTAGAAGGCAAAACTTCTGAATTTCAAGCTCTTTTATCACAAGGTTATTCAACTGCACAAGCAGAAAAAGAACTTCTAGGTCTTACAACTTCTGAAATAACAGCAAGAATATTTAGGCACTGGAAATTAAGTGATACTTTAATAAACTCAATTGAATTTGTTGATGATTTATCAAATGTTGATGAAGCATTTAGACAAAGAGCAGAGATTTTAAATGTAGTAAAAACAGCTTGTGAAGTAAACTGTGCTTTAAGTGATGAAAGTATCCAAAATGCTATTGAAAAAGCAAAAGAATTTAATTTAGATGTAAAAGCTTTAGAAATTGCTATTGAAAAACTTCAAGATAGATTATTAGATGAAGAGTAATAGTTAAGGTTAAACCTTAACTATTTTAATTCTAAACTTTTTTTACCATCTTTTCTAGCAAGTGCTATACAACAAGCAGATTTCTCTAAAATATTATTTTTATTTCCCCATGTTATTGCATATGTATTTTCAAATTTGATTTCTTCTTCATAACTTAATACTACGATTTTTTCAATATTCATAATTAACTCTTTATAGTTAAAATCTGAAGGTAAAACTATTCCAAGTTTTGGACCAGATAATCTATATAAGTCTGTTATTTGTTCTATCTTACTTATATACTCTTTAAAAATCTCATTTGTTTTTGCATAACCAAATTTAGTATTTAGTTCTTCTATTGAATGAAGATAAAACTCTATAAAGATAAACTCATTTGGAAGTTCTTTAAAATCTTTTTGAAGTCTATTTACATTTCTTAATCCTGTAACTTTATCAAAAAACATAGGAATTGTTTTTTGATAAGTAATTATTATGTTTGAGACATTTTTTTCTATATACTCTTTAGTATTTAAATAGATATTTTGAAATACATCTTTATAAACTGTTGAGTAGGCAATTTTTAAAGTAAATTGTTTAAATAATGGAATTTGTATTATCTCATACCCTAAGTCTAAAACTTCACATTTGTTTTTACATAAACCATCAACTGCACAAAATACTAAGCCATAAAAAATATCTTTTGAGATAAATTCTTCAATATAACTATTGATTTTTTCATCATCTAAGTTTTGTTCATTTAAAATCTTAGTTAGTAAATCAGAAAGCTTTTGATTCATATAAAACTTTTTATTTATTTTATTTTGTGTTATATGCTTTATTACACTTTTTTCACCTAAAGTATAAAATTTATCATTTTTAACACCATTTACTTCTATTCCCAATTCTTCTATTAAGTTTTTACCATAATTTACAAGAATTTTTCTATTTATAGAAGAATACTCATTATTTAGAAGATTATATCCATTGATATTAATATAAATAGCATAATAGTTTTTAGAAAGCTCTATTGATTTAAAATCATTAAAATTTGAATAATATAAACTTAAAGATAAAAATACCTTTGTATATATAGAAATAAGATGTGAAGCAACGCTATTTTCATTTATGTAATCAACTAAAATTTTAGAAAGTTCTTCATCTAAAACAAAATTATTGTGTCTTATTAATTTATTGATTATCACATCACAAATATTTAGTTTATAAAACTCTAAATAGTCATTGTGAAACTTCTCCATACTAAGGAATTTTCTTAGAATCTCAATTAAAGTATCATTTTTAATATCACTATACAAAGTAATTGCATAGATGATTTGAATAGTAGAATTATCAAATTGTTTATTACTAAAAAAATCATTAATAATAATATCAACGCTATCTTCACAATTTCCACTATAAATAAAAATATAATTATTAATTAGATGTTTTTTTAACTCAAAAATAGTTTTAATTTTTGGTATATTTGTATGAACTATTACTTCTTCATATAAATCTAAAATATTTTTAAATAATGCCAAATCTTTATATTCATTATATTCATACTCACTTTCTAATTTATAAATCATATTTGATAAAAGAGTAGAAATAGTATTTAAAAATAGTTTATATTCTTTTAATTCATTTGAATTTCCAAAAGAAGTATTCTTTGAAAGTTGATACCCTGCAATTGATTTTTCAAAGTTAAAATAAAACTCATCAATTACATCAAAAAGTTTTCTATTTGTAATATCAATATAAGGAATATGGGCATAATAAAATAGTAATTTCCCTAAGATATTATTTAAAATATTTACTTTTTCTTCATTTAGTGAAATTTTAAATTTTAAGATATTTATAGTTTCAGTTAAAATCTCAATAATAGGATTTATTGTTTTTTTTCTTTGTACATCACTTGAGTTTATTTTACATAAAACATTAATAATTTCTATTAGTAAAGTATAGTGAGCAAAAAGTAGTTCAAATTCTTCTTTTATATTTTGGTTTTTTTCTAATTTTTCTTCATATTCTCTAAAAAGTGAAGAAAGATTATCTAAATTGTAAGATATATAATTTTCAAAAATATTAAAATTTTTTCCAAAAGATAGTAAATTAATTATAGTTACAATTTCTTTAAAAACTATAGTTTTCTTATCAAAAAAGATATTATCGATTTTTATTATTATATTTTTTATTAAAAAACTTCTAAAATTGATGTTATGTAGAAGTTGATTTTTTATATCATCAGGAAGAGTTTGATTTTTTATAAATAGTTCTCCAATGTAGTTAATCAATGATTTATAATCATCCTCTACATCAAATAAAAACGAGTTGTTTTTTGATGAAATTTTATATTTTGTGATAATATTAGTTACTGCTATATCTTCTTCTTCTAAATCCAAATAAGCTGTAGCATTATAGTCATCTAGCATCAACTCTTCTCCCAATTAAATTAAAACATTATATGATTTTTTTACTTACTAATCTTTAAAAACAAAAATTAACCAATATTAAATCTTTTTATCTAAAAATTATTATAATTAAATATTATTTAATAATTTATTATATTATAAGCCTTGAAGTAAAATATTCCATAAGTAATCAATTTCTTCATCTGTAAAATTAATTAGTGAGTTTTCTTCAAACATCTCTTTTACTTTATCTATAGAAAAAATCTTTGAAAAAGTGCATTGTGGATGAGCAGGTAAAAAGCTTCTAACTAAAGAGATTTTATCTTCAATTTCAATATCACATAAAAAACAAGTATAATCAGTATGTAGTCTTCCTTCATATTCAAGAAGTTTTAAATAAGCTTGAAGTATTGCTCTTTTTTCATTTTGTTTTATCATCATATGAACTAATTCATTTAATAAATTAAAATAAAATTCATCTATTTCTTCAATATCTCTAAAGTGTGAATTAAAAAGCTTTATAAATCTTTGCCAAGCATACATTTTTTGTGAATTTAATATCCACTGATAATTTAATTGCATAACATCCCTAAGCCTTGAAATATCACTTTTTAAGCTACCTTCTAGTTCAAAGTCTATTTTATAGCCTATATTTATAGTTGAATGTCTTGCTCCATAGAATCTATATGTAGTATAAATTCTATTTTCTGTTAGTATTATTACTATTAAATCATCATCTTTAACGGGTTTTATATCTAAGATATAGCCTTGCATCTATTAAAATACCTATATGTTTGTTTATTTGTAATACAATTTTTCTAAAAAATTATAACAAATCTAAAATAGATATATGCTTCATACGAATTTTATGGTATGATATTTGATAAATATAGGAAAGGAAATTTAATGGCAGAATTTAAAAATGTTACTGTTTCAAAAGCAGCTAATATCTTTTTTGAAGGAAGAATTACAAGTAGATCTATTATATTTGAAGATGGTAGTAGAAAAACACTTGGTATTATGCTTCCAGGAGAGTATGAACTAAATACTGTTCATAAAGAAGTTATGGATATTCAAACAGGTGTTTTAGAAGTAATGTTACCTGCGGAGGATTGGATGGAAGTTAAAGGACCTGCTTCTTTTGAAATCCCATCAAACTCAAAATTTAAATTAAGAGTAAAAAGTTTAGTTGACTATTGCTGCTCTTTTATTAAATAAGCTGTTATTAACAATGCGATTAAATCGCATTGTCATATGGCTTAGTAAAATAAGCTTTCTTTTACCTCTTCAAATTTTAAAACTTTTTTCCCATAATGTGACTCTTTAAAGCTTTTTGCAGATTTTTCATCTTTAAAAGGAATTAACTCTTCTCCCATTGGGCCATACACATTTGAACCAATAACATAATAGGCTTTTTTCCCATCTATTTCTTCTAAAGTATAATAGTCTGTTACTTTTATCTCTTGTATTTGTTCTTTTTTGTGATTATGTGCATATTTAGAAGGATTAAAGTAGAACTTAAACATATCTTTTGTTCCATCAAAATAATGAGTATGTTCATTTACACTCATTTTTGCAGCCCATTTTGGAAACTTAGCTACAAACATACCACAAACTGGACATTTCACATCTGTTGGAATTTGCATTTTTTTATTATCATCTGTTGCATAAGCTGGGTTAAAAGTATAAATTGCAACTGCTTGTAGCATATCAGGTTTTAGGTTTTTGCAAACTTTATTATCAATTAAATATTGTTTAGCTTCTCCCACTGAATTAAAAGAAGGAAGTTCTTTTTTATTGCACATTGTTTCAAAAATTTTTTTACCTTTTTTTGCAACTTTTTCTCTTTTTTTATCTACCATCATCTCATCTTTTGGTAAAGCTTTTGTTGCAATTTCTAAAGCTTCATTAAATGTTTTTAGTTCACCACCATTTTTAGAGATAAATTCAAGTGCTGCTTCTTTTTGTAAAAAAGCATATTTACTTACCATACTCATAGTTCCTTTTATTGAACTTCCAACTACATAATAAGCTTTTGTTGCATCTATTAATTTTAAAGATTTTGTATCTACAACCTCTACTTTTTTTATCTTATTGCCAAAATTTTCATTTATTTTTGCAAAACAATGAAGTGAACAATATTGTTCTTTATGTCCATTTTTAAACTCCACTGCATGAGAAGTTTTATAAAATTTTGTAAGATTCATTCCACATACATTACAAAACTCTTTACTACTATCTATTTTTACTAAAGTTGCATCTTTTTTATTAACAGTTTGAAACATTTGATTATTTTGTGATGCAAAAACACTAAATGTTAAAAATAGCATTATTATTGAGATTTTTTTAAGCATTTAACTCTCCTACTTTTTTCTATGATTTTAGTAAAAAAGAGTTAATTATTTGTTAAAAAATAATATATTAAAAATTTATTTTTTTAAAATATCTTTAGGTCTTATTTTGAACTCTTTATAAAAGGCATTTGTGAAATTATTTGCAAATTTATAACCTATTTGTAAAGCTACTTCATTAATATTATATTCTCCACTTTGAAGCATATTTTTTGCAAGTTTCATTTTGTGAGTTAGTAATAACTGATAAGGAGTAGTTTTATATAACTGTTTAAATCCTTTTTTTAGTTTTACTTCACTTAAATGAACCCTTTTAGCAAGAGTAACTATTGAAGGTGGATTTTGTAAATTCTCTAATAAAATTTCTTTTGCTTTTAAAATAGCATTTTTATCATATTCATCAAGAGTTATTTCTTCTTTATTTTTTTGAAGCTTGGAAATTTCTAAAGATAATAACTCAAAAACTTTCCCTTGTATATACATATTTCTTAATTCCCCAATTAATTTGCAATTTAATATATCATTTAATAAAAATTGAGATTCTAAACTAGTTAAACTAAAATCTAATAATTGCAAATTTTCTTTATTATAAAAAAATTTTTCAACTAGAGATTTTTGGAAATTTCTTTTTAGAAAATTTTCATTTAAAATTAATCTAATTTGGCTTATTTGTTTATCTTTAAACTCTCTAAAACCTTCTGTATTTTTAAATAAAGATATTGTTGTAAATCCTTCTTTGAAGGGTAAAGTTTTTTTATCATAATTATTTGTGTAAGTTGAATTACCTTTAGTACATATTGTTATAACAAATTTTCTTTCATTTTGTTTTTTTGCTTCTAAAAATATAGGATTTTTAATATTATAATCTGTTTTTAAAAATAAAAGACCCTCTTGCAAATATATTTTCTCCATATAATCTACTCCTATTTCAGAAGGAAAACTATTTTTTATAATATTATTTTCACAATTAAAATTGGAATTTATTAAATCTTTTAAATACAATCTTGACATTTTAACCTTCTATAATAGAAATAAAACCTTTTATAATATTATTGATATTGACTATCAATATTTAAGAATTATATACTATAAATATTAAATTTTTATAAAAGGTAAAAATAAATGAAAAAAACAAAAGTATTATTATCTTTTTCTTTATTGCTTATAACTGAACTATTAGCAAAGAATATTACTGCATTAGATGATATTACCGTAACTGCACAAAAGAAAGAAGAAAGAGTTATTGATGTACCTATTAGTTTAAGTGTATTTGATGAAATATCAATTGAAGATAAATCTATCTCATCTTTAGAAGATATTGGAAAATATACTCCAAATTTGATACTTTATAATACAGGACAAGAGGGATTAATCGTTCCTTCAATTAGAGGAATAAGTGGAAATGTTTTATCTTATTCAACACCTGTAGGGCTTTATGTTGATGGGATTCCAACTACTAGTGCTTTTGGTTTTGATGACGCATTAGGTGATATTGAAAGAATAGAGGTTTTAAGAGGGCCACAAGGAACACTTTATGGTAAAAATTCTGAAGCTGGAGTTATAAATATCATTACAAAACAGCCAAATAATGAAATAAGTGGAAAAATCTTTTCAACAATAGGAAATAATAAAAGAAAAGATGTTGGATTTAATATATCAGGGCCAATAGTAAAAGATAAATTTTATGTAGGTGTTACTTATAAACATCAACAAAAAGATGGTTTTATAAAAAATAGTCTTACAAATGAGTATATAAATGATAAAAAAAGTGATTATGGAAAACTTATTTTACGAACTACTCCAACTGATAATTTAGATTTATCCTTAATAATCTCAAAAAATAAAGAAGATAATGGTGCTCATAATTGGGTAAGTTCTAAAGATAACAAAAAGGAAGTAAGTTCAAATCTAAAAGGTTATTCAACTCCTATAGATACCACTTATGCTTTGAATATTAATTATAATTTAGATGAATATTCTAAAATAAAATCAATAACTACAAAAAAAGAGTATAAAGATAAAGCTATTGTAGATGCAGATATGACTCCTTTGACTTTAAGGCATATATATAAAAATAATGAATTAAATACAATTTCTCAAGAATTAAGATATGAAACTTTATTTGATAAAGTAGAACTAATTTCAGGAATATATTTAGATAAAAAAAATGATGATTTACATACAAGAATAGTAACTCCTTTTAATCCAACAGGCTTTGCCAATCCACAAGAAATGAATTCAAAAAGTGTTGGAATTTTTACAAATATTATTTATCCATTAAATGAAGATTGGATTTTAAAAGCAGGAGTTCGGTATGACAAAGAAAAAAAACAATTAGAAGTTAAAAATACAAATATTGATTTAGAAAGTAGTTATAGCAATATTTCTCCAAAAATAGGAATTCAATACAATATAAATCAAAATCAAATGAGTTATTTTACAATAGCAAAAGGTTATAGAAGTGGTGGATTTAATCCCTATGCTCCAGTAAATAAACAAGCTTATGGTGAAGAAAAGTTAATCTCTTATGAGCTGGGATATAAAGGTATATTTTTTGATAATCGTCTAAAATTTAATACAAATATTTATTATATGGATATAAAAGATATGCAAGTTGAAGAGGCACCAGTTGCTGGTACTATTTATATGGTAAATGCAGCAACGGCAACTTCAAAAGGTTTTGAAATGGAAGTTGAAGGAATGATAACTAATGAATTAACTTTATTTGCAAGTGTTGGAATAAATAAAACAACATTTGATAATTTTAGTGATTTAGCAGGTAATTATAGTGGAAATTATAATCTTCTTGCTCCCAAATATAATTTTAATATAGGAACTCAGTATAGAGCAAATAATGGCTTATATGCAAGAGTTGATTTTAATGGTTATGGAAAAACATATTTTGATAAAGCAAACACAAACTATCAAAAAGCGTATAGCTTAGTAAATATGAAAATGGGTTATGAAACAAATAATTTTGATATATATTTTTATGTAAATAATCTATTGGATAAAAATTATGATGCTATTGGTGCATATTTTAATGGAACAACAACTATTTTAAGAGAAGAACAAGAGTTTGGTATTAAATTAGCTTATAGATTTTAAGGAGTTTAAATGAAAAATATAAATAAATATTTAAATATGTTATTAATTCAACAAAAAACAGAAATTTTAGAAATAGCTTTAAATTTAAAAATTTTTAAATTAATACAAGAAGGTGTAAATAGAGTTTTTGATATTTCTTTAAAAATAAAAATAGATGATTCTAAAACTAAAATATTATTGGATAGTTTAGTTTTTATGGAATTACTTGAAGTAAAACAAGATAAATATTATGTTACACAATTTGCTAAAGAATTTTTTATTTGTGGAACTTCTTCATATTGTGGTGATGTTTTTTTACATAGAAAACAAATGATAGAAAATGGAAAAAAGATGATTAAATCACTATTAGAAGAAGATATAAAATTAAAAGATAATAAAACTGCAAAACTTTGGGCTGATGCTTCAAAAAAATTTTTAAAGCAAGAACAAAGAAATCTAATTGCTCCAATTGCACTTGATATTATAAAAAATTTAAAAGAGTTTAATTTTATAAATAAAATGCTTGACTTAGGTTGTGCTTCTGGAATTGTTGGTTTAGAAATTACAAAAAATCATCCAACTTTAAAAACTACTCTTTTTGATTATAAAGAAGTAACAGATATTGCAAAAGAGCATATTAAAGAGTATAAATTAGAAAAGCAAGTTACAGTTTTAAGTGGAGATATTGAAAAAGATGAAATAGGAACAAACTATGATTTAATTTGGTGTAGTAATATTTTCTATTTTTTTAAAAATAAAAAAGAAGTGATTGAAAAAATTTACAATTCCTTAAGTCCTAATGGTATTTTAGTAAGTTGTCATGTGGAGATTGATACAAAAAATAATCTTGATGAAAATAGTTTTTTTTATTTTTTATCTTTAAATTTGCAAGGTAAAAACATATTAAAACCTATGGAATTATCAAAAATTTTTGAAGAAGTAGGATTTAGTACTATAAATTCATACACAACATATAAAACTCCTATGACACCAAGTCAAATTCATATTTGTAAGAAGTAAATTATGAATCAATTGACAAAAAAAAATATCTTATTTTCAATTTTATTTACATCAATTTTAACTCCTATGATTTTTTTTGTTATGGGACTTCCTATGATTTTGCAAATAAAAGGTTTTGATGCATCATTAATTGGAATTTTTCAATTAGCTGGTTTACCAATGATATTTAAGTTTTTAATGTCACCTCCAATAGATAAAATAGTATTTGATAAAAAACATTATAAAAAATGGATATTTTATATAGGAATATTTTATATTTTTCTATTAATTGTAATTAGTTTTTTATCCTTAGAAAATAGTATTTATACGGTTTTTATAGCTATTTTAATAACAGCTTTTGTTTCGACTTTTATGGATATTCCACTTAATGCTTTGGCAATTAAAACTTTTAAAAAAGAAGAAAGAATTAGTGCAGGAAGTTATAAAATAATTGCCTATGGTACGGCATCTTTATTGGGAGGTGGAGTTTTTTTACTTATTTTTAATTATTTAGGTTGGAATTTTACATTTATTTTAATGGCTTGTTTTATTCTTTTTTCACTATTTGCTTTACATTTTATAGAAGAAAATAATGAAGTTATAAATACAGAGAAAATATCTTTAAAAAATATAATCACTTTTTTTAAACAAAAAAATATTGGAATTTGGATTTTTATTTTAAGTTTTTATTTTGTTTCAATAAGTGCTCTTTGGGTATTTATGAAGCCATATTTAATAAATAAAGGTATATCTGCTAATGATGTAGCTATTTATGTGGGAATTTATGGAAGTTTTGTAGCTATTTTAGGAGGAGGTTTAAGTAACTATATTGGGCAAAAATTTTCAAAGAGAAATTTACTTATTATTTTTATGATTTTTAATATTTTAAGTACATTAATTTTAATTTTTATTGAATACTATAATCTAACATTTTATTATCTAATAATAAGTATTACTTTTATAGCTTTAGCTATTTCTTTATCTTCAGCTATAATTTTTTCTATGATAATGGATTATTCAAGGAAAGAATCACGAGCAATTGACTATTCAATTCAATCAAGTATTTTTTCATTTACTAGGATTATTTCAGCCGTAATAGCAGGAATTATAGTCTCAAATTTTGGTTTTGCAAAAATGTTTATTTTTGAGCTTATATGTTTAATTATAGTTGTATTTTTTATTTATAAAAAATACAAAGATTGAATTGAGGGAAAGTATGTTTTGTAAATAATTAGATTAACTCAAAAGTAAAAATAACAAACTTTTTAGTCAAAATATCTTAAGATATTTACAAAATATATAATATGGAACAATAAATGCCAAAAATAGTTAACTTTGATGAAAAAATTGATTTTATATGTGAAAAAGCATACGAAGAATTTATAAAAAATGGAGTAAACAATTTTTCTTTAAATAAATTTATTGAGTCTTTAAATATGTCAAAAGGACAATTTTATTATTACTTCAAAACAAAAGAAGAGTTGATTTTTGAAGTAATTGATAAAAAAAGTGAAAAATTTTTTATTGATACGGAAAAAGAGATAAATGAGGCTCAAACATTTTCTGAGAAACTTTTAGCTCTTTTTTCTTTCTATTTAGTTCTATCAGATCCTGAAAATAAATCTTTTGATAAATTAATGAAAGATACATTTTATATGTATTTAAATGTGGAAAATGAATTTATAAAAGAAAAAAATGCTGAGTGCTATGATTATTTATTTAGTGTTACAAATGAAATCTTTGATGATATGATTGCAAAAAAAGTTTTGAAAGAAAATGCTAAAAATTTTATTCCAAGTTTAATTGCAACAGCAGATGGAATGTATCTGCAATCTATGATTTTAGAAAATTATGACTTGAAAAAGAATCTAATTGATTATATTAAAATGTTAGAAGATTTATTAAAAAGATAAATTTTATATTTTTTACATTTGTTTTTCAAACTTAAACATTTCATCATCTTCCTCATCAAAATTTTGATTTGACTTAAAATTTGGATCGGGATGATATTTACTAAAATATTCCACAATTTTAAAGCCACACTTATTTACATAAAAATGAATATTTCTTTTTTCAAAATAGGGTGTAGTAGTTTCCCATACTTTTGTCTTTGGATGATTTTTTCTATTGCTTTCCAAGCTTTATATCCACTACCTTGACTATGACAATTAGTTGATATAAAAAATAATATTTAATTTATTTGTATGGTTTTTCATAATTCATTTCCTATTTATATAGTTTTATTAATTCTATTTTCTTAAGTGATTTTTCTAGGGTTAAATTTTCTATATAAAATTACTGCGATTATAAAAGTAATAAATTCAGCCATTGGTATTGCTATAAAAATACCATCTAAATCAAATAAAAATGGTAATGTAAATATAAAAAATACAGGAAAAATAAAACTTCTTGATAACGCAATAATCATTGATTGTAAAGGCTTATGAATTGCAGTAAAATAAGCAGAAATCACAAGATTAATACCATCAAAAAGAAAAACTATCCATATAAATGTAGCAAAATTTAAAACTAATTGTTTTGTTTTATGATTAGTATCTTCTAAAAAAATATTTGCAAGTTTATCTGGAATAAATATAATTAAGCTTATCATTATAAGACCAACTAAACTTGTAGAAATAAAAGCTAATTTTAAAAACTCTTCTATTCTTTTACTCTGTTTTGCACCAAAGTTTTTACTAATAATTGGTTGTAAAGAGTCACTTATTCCAAAACTTATCATTATTCCAATAAATAAAAGATAATTTATAACTGTAAATGCTGCAATTCCTTCTACACCAAAATTCTTTATCATAACATAGTTAAAAATTAAAGTCATTATTCCTATTGAAATTTCATTTACAAACTCTGAAGCACCATTATAACAAGCTTTTGCAATTTGAATATAACTTCCTATAGGTTTTACAAATCTAAGAGTTGCTTTTTTTGAAAAAAAATGAGGTAAAAGAATAATCAACAAAGTAAGTTGAGAAATACCTGTAGCTAGAGCTGCTCCAAAAATACCTTTTTGTAAATATACAATCATAAACCAATCTAATATAAAATTTATTAGAGCACTAGAAAGTAAAGCTATAAAAGCAAGATTTGGTCTATTATCAATTCTTACAAAATAATCTAAAACTATTCCAATCATTAAAAAAGGAATAAAAAATAACATAATAGATAAATACTGTATGGCAACATTTGTTAAGTATTCATCTGCCCCAAAAAAATGTAAAATAGTCTCAATATTTAAAAATAAAACACTGCAAATTATAAAACTAAAAATAGTTACACAAATCATCGTTTTAGTAAAAATAATAGAGGCTTTTTTAATTTCTCCTTCACCTATTAGTTTTCCAGCTACAACACTACTACCAATTGCTAACATAAAAGCAAATCCAAATAAAAAAGAGAAAATAGGTAAGCTTATATTTATTGCTGCAAGTCCAAAATCTCCTACATAATTTCCTATAAAAAATCCATCAACTATATTTGCTGATGAAATTGCTAACATACCTAATACAGATGGTATTGAGTATTGAAAAAAGACTGATAATATTTTATTTTTTGTTACATTCATATAAATTTCTTTTTCGTATCTTATTATGATACATAGCTAAATCAAAGAATTTAAGTATTTGTTTCTTGATTTTCTATGATAGTTTTCTTTATTTATTATTCTAATAATATTTTCTAAAAATAAGTAATTTAATACTAGCAAAAGAATACTTTCATTTAAATAAACCACTAGTTTATTTAAAAAGTATTTTTAAATATTTAGGTTTCTTTTTAATAAAGTAGTAAGTTTTTTATAGTTTAAAAAGTGAAGAATAGACTCTTTTAAAAGAGTCTATTTTCTATATTTTGCATCTAGGCTATATTTACCTGCTCCTATAAATATTATTGAAATAGAAATTAATAGATAAATTAAAGGTAATTCAATTACTAGACCACCTGTTTCTTCTAAAGTAAATATATCTGTACTATGGGCTAAAAATATGGCAAAAAACATTGTTAAAGCAAAAAATAAAGATGAAATCCTTGTAAATAAACCAATGATTATCAAAATTGGAAAAATAATTTCCCCCAAATAAACACCATAAGCTATAAATTCAGGAAGTTTTGCTTGTGTAACTAGGAATTTTATTCCATCAATTCCATTAAAAAGTTTAAAAAAACCATGAAATAACATAAGTCCTGCTATACTTAATCTTAAGATTAATTTACCAATATTTTCATTTAAAACACAAGCTAATCTATTTTCGCAACTTGTCAAAATGTATCCTTTTTTTAATTTTTGGGATTATATTTTTTTAATGTTTAATAATTGTTAAGTAATAAAATTTTAATAATAATTTATCAAAAAATAAAAATTTTTAGATAAATTTTGTTACAATAGACACAATTAATTGGTAAAAGTGACACTTTTATTTAGATAGGAGATATTAAAATGTTTAATTTTGGAAAAACTGAAGAAGAAATAGGAAGACTTAATGCAATGGAAGAAAACTTTGCAATTATATCTTTTGAACCAAATGGTAAAATTATACATGCAAATGATAATTTTTTAAATGCTTTAGGATACAAACTTAATGAAGTTGTTGGTAATCACCATAGAATATTTTGTGATAAGACATATACAAATTCAAAAGCTTATACCAAATTTTGGAATGATTTAGCAAATGGAATATCTCAAATAGATGAATTTGAAAGATTTAAAAAAGATGGTACTTCTATTTGGATTCAAGCTTCTTATACTCCTGTAAAAAATAAAAGTGGCAAAGTAACAAGAGTTATTAAATTTGCACAAGATATTACTGATTCAAAAAAAGTGATAGATGCTGTTAAAAATTCTATTGATTTAGCAAAAACAGGAATTATGAAACAAACTATAACTGAATCAACTAAAAATGAAGGAATTGAAAATCTTAAAAATGGTATAAATGAACTATATCAAATTGTCTCTTCTAAAGTTGATGGAGATTTAAATAAAATATCTACTTCTTTAACTTCTTTTCAAAATTTAAACTTTACACATAGAATAAGTGGTGATTTAGGGGAAGTATCAATAGGATTAAATAATCTAGCAGATATTATAAATGAAATGTTAGTTGAAAATAAATCAAATGGTCTAACTTTAGATGAAAGTTCAAATATCCTTTTATCAAATGTAGATAAATTAAATATTAGTTCTAATGAAGCAGCAGCTTCTTTAGAAGAAACAGCAGCAGCACTTGAAGAAATAACATCAAATATTAGAAATACTACAAGTAATATAGCAAAAATGTCTAGTCTTTCAAATAATGTAACTACTTCAGCATCACAAGGTGAAAAGCTTGCAAGTAAAACAACTGTTGCTATGGATGAGATTAATACTCAAGTAAGCCTAATTACTGAAGCTATAAGTATAATAGATCAAATTGCATTTCAAACAAATATTTTAAGTTTAAATGCAGCAGTTGAAGCTGCAACAGCAGGAGAAGCTGGTAGAGGGTTTGCCGTTGTTGCACAGGAGGTTCGAAATTTAGCTTCTAGAAGTGCAGAAGCAGCAAAAGAGATTAAAAATATTGTTGAGACGGCTAAAAGTAAAGCAGATGAAGGGAAAGAAATAGCAAGTCATATGATAGATGGATATAAAGAGTTAAATCAAAATATTCAACAAACTATAACTCTTATTTCTGATATAGAGATGTCAAGTAAAGAGCAATTAACTGGAATTGAACAAATAAATGATGCTGTAACTCAACTAGACCAGCAAACTCAACAAAATGCACAAATAGCATCACAAGCTCATGATGTGGCACAAATAACTGATAATATAGCAAAATTAGTTGTAAATGATGCCAATACAAAAGAGTTTATTGGTAAAAATGAAGTTAAAGCAAAAAATATTAACTTAAATAAATCAAATTCGCATAATTCAAATTCAATTTATCAATCTTCTAAAAAAACTCCTATAAAAGTTGAAAGAAGTAAAACTATTACACCTAAAAATAATAATGATGAGTGGGAAAGCTTTTAAACTTCTCTCTCATACTTATATTTAACTTGTGTGATTTTTAATATATGATTATGTTTTTATTTTAAAGTGCACAAATTATAAATTTTACTTGCTAATAAGCTATTAAAATAAAAAAGGTAAGAAGTTTTTACTTCTTACCTTCCTAATAGAATAGGGCTTATAGCTTATTCTGCAACTTCTACTGTTACGGGTGTACCTTCCCAGATACCATGCTTAGTACAGTATCCATGAGCAACTAAGTTAAGTTTTTTACCAGTTGGAATAATTGTAAAAGTTGTAGTATTATGAGCTTTAACATTTCCTAATGTTCCAGGTACATAAGTAGCTTTTGCTAATAATGTTTCCCCATTAAATAATGATACAGACTCAATATAGTGATCAAAATCATCTGGATGAGTATATTCATTACCCATTTTTACAGTTACTTCAAATGGCTCTCCTGCTTTTGCAGTTTCATTACAGTGAATAAATGGCGAGTGTCTATCAATTAAATCTTTTTTCGCTTCTCTTTCAACAGTATCTATATCAACATATTTGTTAATCTTTGGCATAGTTCTAACTCCTTAAAAAAATTACAATTATTATATAATAAAAATTATTAATTAAATTGCAAGTATAGCTTTGTAAAATTATTATTTAAGAAAAAACTTAGTTTTTAACTTCAACTACTTTATACAATTATTAGGTATAATTTCCCCCATGAATAAAGAAGACTTTTTTATAGAACAATTTTCCAAACAAACTAAATTTATTGGTGATGATGGAGCAGTTATAAAAGACTTAGTTTACTCAAGTGATGCGTTTTTTGAAAATGTACACTTTAAAAAAGAGTGGATGAGCTTAAAACAAATTGCTGCAAAAGCTATGCTTGTAAATATCTCAGATGCAATTGCTATGAATGCAAGACCCCTTTATGCTCTTTTAACTGTTGCTATCCCTAAAGACTATACTCAAAGTGATTTAAGAAAATTAGCTAATGGCTTTAAAAAAGTAGCCAAAGAGTATAATATTCAAATCATAGGTGGAGATACAATATCAAATGAAAAATTAGATATTTCTATTACAATTATTTCAAAAACAAATAATCCAATATATAGAAGTGGGGCAAGAATAGGGGATTTAGTTTGTTATACTGGAGATTTGGGAACTTGTAAAAAGGATTTAAAAAAACTTTTTAAAGGTAAAAAAATTTCTTCAAAATCAAAATTTATAAAACCAAAACTAAAAGCAGAGTTTTTTTATGAAATTTCAAAATATATAAATGCTTCTTTAGATATATCTGATGGATTATTTTTTGAATTACAAAGGGTTTCAAAAGCAAGTAAAGTTGGTTTTAAATTTTTTGAAAAAATAGATGAAAATATTGGAACTTCAGGAGAAGAGTATGAGTTACTATTTACTTTTCCCAAAAAGCATTTAGAAAAGATTATGAGTGCTGCTAAAAAGCACAAAGTACCTTTAAATATATTTGCAAAAACTATAAAAGGTAGTTTTGAAACTACTTTTAAAAATCACCATTTTTAAGGAATATTATATTGACAAATTTACAAAGATATTTAAATCATTCAAAGATTGATGTTGTTTTCAAGCAAAGCAAAGAGGATTTTGTTGTTACAGAAATACCTTTATATGATTTTAGCAATGAGGGTGAACATTTAATTATTAAGTTTAGAAAAAAAGATTTAACAACTTGGGATGCTCTTTCAATTTTTGCAAATCATTTTGGTTGTAAAAGTAGAGATATTGGATATGCAGGATTAAAAGATAAAAATGCAATGACAGTTCAACATATCTCTGTGCATAGAAAATTTGAAGAAAAACTTGCTACTTTTTCCCATGACCAAATAAAAATTCTAGATACTACATATCATAATAATAAGATAAAAATTGGGCATTTAAAAGGCAATAAATTTTTTATTAGATTAAAAAGAGTAAATCTTGTAGATGCAAAAAAAATAGAACAAGTTTTAGGACAAATTGCCACTTTAGGTATGCCAAATTATTTTGGTTTTCAAAGATTTGGAATTGAGCAAAATAATTATGAAAAAGGTGAAGCGATTATAAATGGGACTTTAAAAGAAAAAGATAGAAAATTAAAGCAAATGTATATCAACGCTTATCAAAGTTATTTGTTTAATAATTGGCTTTCAAAAAGAATAGAAATCTCTAAGCTTATTGATGCTTTTGAGCCAAAAGAGATATATGAAAAAATATCTTTACCTTTAGATTTAGTAAAAAGTATGAAAAAACAAGCCCATCCTTTTAAGATATTAACAGGGGATTTAATGTCTCATTATCCTTATGGAAAGATTTTTCATGCCCAAGAGTTAGAAGCTGAAGCTGAAAAATTTTACAATAGAGATAGGGTACCTACAGGATTACTTTGTGGAAAAAGAGTAAAAAAATCAATAGATGAAGCATTAACTTTTGAAGAAGAGTTTACTAAAAATATCCCAGAAGATGGTGCTAGAAGATTTGCTTGGATTTTTCCTGAAGAAGTTGAAAGTAACTATAAAGAAGATAAAAATTGGATGGAACTTCAATTTTATTTACCAAAAGGTTCTTACGCTACAGAGTTAATTTCAGAATTAATTCATTAAAAAATCAAAAAAATGTCATCTTTGACCTATTTTTCTTATATTTATAAGTAAAAAAAAGATAGACTTATATATCTAAGTTTATCTTAAGGGTCATAGATGAAATATGAAGAGTTAATTAAAGAACTATGTGATGTAATTAAAGAGTCAGAACATAATGCTTGCAAAATATATGAAGACTTTGAATTCATCCAATCTACAATTGAATCTTTTGATTTATCAATCAGAGAAAAAGAAAAAATCTCAGAAAAAATTTCAAATTCTTTAGGCTTATTACAGCATCAAGACTTACATAGACAAAAAATTGAAAGAGTTGTTAATTTTGTTTGCGAAAAAAACAACATTGATAAATCTTTATATAATTTAGCAACTTCAGCTAAAACTATTGGTCCTTGTGATTGTAATGATACTATTTCAGATGATGAGTTAGAAGCTTTAATTAAACAGATGCAACAATAAAAGAAGTTTTAAACTTCTTTTATTTTAGTTTTTTACAAGCTACTTTTTTTAGATTATTTAATTCTGTAAATATTTTAAGAGATTCTACTTCTACTTCTTTTGCTCTATCATTTAAAGCTTTATTATCTTCTTTATTACTATTTGCTTCAACTAATTTTTGAAGTTTAGTATTTAAATTTGAATTTAATACTTTTAAATTCTCTAAAATAGCAGTATCTGCTAATGTATTTGATGATGAGTAGTTTGTTATCCATTCATTCATAGATTTATCTTCAGCTACTTTCCATTTTTGGTAAGTACCTAGTTTAGAATATACATTATCTTTTAGTCTTAAAATTTCAACTTTTAATTTAGCAGTATCATATACTAAATCTACATTTGCAACACCTTCTCTTGCTTCTTGTAAGAAACTTGCTCTTGATGCTGCAGTTACTAGTGAGTCAGACATATGTGCAATTTGAGCTGACATTTTAGAAATATCATCTGCAACTGATGCATTTTTTTGAGTTGCTTGGTCTAAGTTTGTAACTGCATCATTAATTTGAATAATTCCTCTTTCTTGTTCTTTAGATGCAGTTGCAACACTATCAATCATCTCAATTGTATTAGAGATTTGCTCATTTAGTTCTTTATATCCATCAATCATATTATCAGAGATTGATTTACCTTCATTTGTCTTTGTTGTAGCATCTTCCACTAAATCTTTTATCTCTTTAGCAGCTTCAGCACTTCTATTTGCTAAGTTCCTTACTTCTTGTGCAACAACAGCAAATCCTTTTCCTGCTTCACCGGCAGTTGCTGCTTCAACTGCTGCATTTAATGAAAGAATATTTGTTTGAAATGCAATTTGATCAATTACTTCAATAGCTTCATTAATTGCACTTACTTTTTGGTTTATCTCTTCCATTGCAGTTGCCGTTGTATTTGCTAACTGCATACCTTTTTTAGCTGAATTTGTAACATTTTGAGCTAAAGAGGCCATTTTTACAGTTGCTTCTGTATTTCCTTTAATATTAGCTGTAATTTGCTCTAATGCTGCAGCTGTTTCTTCTAAAGAAGCTGCTTGTTGATTTGAAGAACTAGATAAATTATCAGATGCTTTTGATAATAAATGAGTATTTTTACTTAATTCATCACCCGTATTCATAATCATTGCTAAAATTTCAGAAGTATTATTTCCTACAAGTTTAATTCCAGCAGCCAAAGAACCTAAGTCTCCATATATACCTTTATCATCAATTTTATAATCAAATTTTGATTCAGAATAATTTCTTAAAGTTTCATTGATTTTATCTAAAGTGGCTTTTGTACTTAATATCATCATATTTAATTTATTTTTTAAATCTTCCACATAAGGGTTAGATGCTGTTGCATTTACTTTATAAACAAAAAAACCATTTCCAGTTTTTTCCAATACATCATTTGCTTCTTCAATAACAAGTTCGTCTTTTTTTAAGCCTTCTCTTACTTTATCCATATATGAATTAAATAAGACTGCAACTTCTCCTATTTCATCTTTTGATTGAACTTCTAATTTTATATTTGTATCATTTGAAGTAAGTAGGTTTTCAAATCCTTCTTTTAACTTATTAATAGGATTTGTTGCTTTTTTTACTAAAATTAAAACAAGACCAATAGTAACCCATCCAAGTATTGTAGAAATAATTAATATTTCAACAACTAAATCATAAATTCTACTATCAGCTTCATCTAAAGAAAATGTTAAATCCATAACCCCAATAACATCACCTTCTTGCTGATTAGCATGGCACATTAAACACTCTTGTGTAGCAATCATTGGTTTAATCATTCTTAAATCATGACCAGAATCTGTTTTTACTTCTAAGATTTGAGATTTTTTATTTTTAAATGATTTTAAAATATCTTCATCAGTAGTAAATTTTTCTCCAGGATTATACATTTCAATAAGAGGTTGGCTCTTTGCAACAACAAGTTCTTTTACACCTTTTATTTCTCTTGCTTCTTCTTCAGCTTTTTGAATTTGTACAGGATCACCTGTATTCATAGCATTTCTTAAGCTTTGAAACATAGCCGTATTTAACATATCTAAGTTTTCTTTTGTTGTTGCTATTGAATCAGCTTTTACACTTTTAGTAGTAAAAAAAACAATAGTTAAACTACTTAATGTCATTAAAATAAGTAGTGAAAAGATTATTTTATTACTTATCTTTCTTGTTATTATTTCGAGCATTGAAAGCCCCTTTTTCTTTAAGTTTATTTATTATATAATGAATTTTATTTATATATTATTATTTCTAATATAAAATAGAATATTTACGTAAAAAAGTAACACTTTAATAAAAAAAATAAGAAAAGAGATATATTGAAATGATTGTTGGTTTGGAAGGTAAAATTGAGAGGAAAGAGCCTACATTACTGCATATTAATGTAAATGGAATAATCTATGAAGTATTTGTTTCTCTTAATTGTAGCTCGAAAATAACGAAAAATGAAGTGAAATTATTTGTAACACATATTATTCGTGAAGATGCTCAAAATTTATATGGTTTTGTAGATATAAATGAAAAAAAACTTTTTGATACAGTTATTAAAATAAATGGAGTTGGGCCAAAAGTTGGCCTTGCAATTTGTTCTACTTTTACACCTTCTTCTTTTTCTCAAATAGTAAGTTCAAATGATATTTCAATGCTTAAAAGAGTTCCTGGTATTGGACCAAAAGGTGCAAGTAGAATTTTAGTTGAATTATCTGGATTTGTTATTGACTTTAATGAACACGATGCAAATAGTTCAAATGCTTCACTTGAAGCTTCATTGGCTTTAGAAACTTTAGGGTTTAAAAAAGATATAGTATCAAATATATTAAAAAGCTGTACAAGTACAACTACAAGTGAACTTGTAAAAGAGGCTTTAAAAAAATTACAAAAATAATTTTAGGAGAATAAGATTGAAGTTAGGTATTGTTTTTGGTGGAGTTTCTTATGAGCATGAAATTTCAATAGTTTCGGCTATTGCTATGAAAGATGTGATTAATGCAGAATTTGTTTATATTTTTTTAGATCAAAATAGAGACTTCTATCATATCCCAACACAAATTATAAAATCAAAACTTTTTAGTAGTGGTGAATATAAAAAATGTGAAAAGGTATCTTTAAAAAAGAGTGGATTTTATACTCAAGGTGGATTTTTATCTAAAGAAAAATTATTAGATATGGATTTGGTTTTAAATATAATGCACGGTGCAGATGGTGAAGATGGAGTTATAGCTTCACTATTTGAGTTTAATAATATCTCTTATATAGGGCCTAGAAGAGAAGCATGTAGTGTAAGCTTTAATAAGTTTCTTACAAAAGGTTATGCTTCAAGTATAGGTGTAAAAACTATTGATTATAAATATTTTACAAAAAATGATAAAATAGAAATTGATGAATATCCAGTTATTATAAAACCTGTAAGACTTGGAAGTTCTATTGGTGTAACTATTGTAAATAATACTCAAGAGTTAGAGTATGCTTTAGATGTAGCTTTTGAGTTTGATGATGCTATTATTGTTGAACCTTTTATAAAAGGTATAAAAGAGTATAACTTAGCTGGTTGTAAAATAGCAGGTGAATTTAACTTTTCAATTATTGAAGAACCTCAAAAAGCTGATTTTCTAGATTTTGATAAAAAATATTTAGATTTTTCTAGAACAAGTAAAGCTTTAAAAGCTGATATTAGTGAAGAGTTACAAGAAGAAATAAAAAAGAATTTTAAAGCCATTTATAATACTTTATTTGATGGGGCAATAATTAGATGTGATTTCTTTGTAAAAGATAATGAAGTATATTTAAATGAAATAAATCCTGTTCCAGGAAGTATGGCAAACTATTTATTCTCAAATTTTGATGAGATAATTAAAAATTTAGCTACTTCTTTACCTAAAACTAGAAAGATAACTATAAACTACGAATATGTAAATAAAATTCAAGCAAGCAAAGGTAAATAACTTGGCAATTAAAAATATTGCAGTTTTTGAAAAAGAATTTGATATTGTTTATGAAATTATTAACCCTTTAGCAAAAAAAGATATAGTTTTTTTACACGGCTGGGGAAGTAATAAAGAGATTATGAAAAATGCTTTTTGCAATACTTTAAGTGAGTTTAGGCATATCTATATTGATATGCCAGGATTTGGTAAAACAAGCAATGAATATATTTTGCATACAAATGATTATGCTTTAATTATTGAAAAACTTCTTTATGCTTTAAATTCACAGCCTTTAGCAATAGTTGGTCATTCTTATGGTGGGAAAATTGCAACTTTACTAAAACCTAAAAATCTTATTCTTTTAAGTAGTGCAGGTATTTTAGAACCTAAAAGTTTTAAAGTAAAAACAAAAATCTTTTTTGCAAAACTTTTTAAAAAGTTAGGGTTTTTTAATTTAACTAAAGCTTTTAGAAGTAAAGATGTTGAAGCTATGAGTGAAAATATGTATGAAACTTTTAAAAATGTAGTAAATGAAGACTTTACAAAATACTTTGAAGAGTTTGAAAATAAAGCTTTGATATTTTGGGGAGAAGAGGACACAGCAACTTCTTTAGCTTCTGGAGAAAAAATAGCAAGTTTAATTAAAAACTCAACTTTTAAATCTTATAAAGGAGATCACTATTTCTTTTGTAAACACTCAAAAGATATAGCTATGAAAATAGAAAATGGAATACTTTGATATATTTACCGAAATAGTTTTTATAATGGCACTAGGTTGGTATTTAATTACTAATTTACAATGGTATAACTATAAGCTTGAAAGAGTTATTTTAAAACATCATAAACAAGAATGGCATTTTACATATTTTGTTTTTCCCATAATTATCTTTTATGTTTTAAATGATATAGCTTTTGCTGTATTCTTTTATGTATTTTATGCTGGATTATTTTATCTATGGAATAAAAAACTTGATAGACCACTTGTTTTAACTTCAAGGGTAAAAAGATTTTTAGCTATTTTACTATTTGTTACTTTTTCTATAAAAGCTTTATGTTTAGCTAGTCAATCTTGCCATTTTTCTGCAATTTTTATTCCTCTAATTTTAGCTTATCTTATCTCTATGGTTTTAGAAAAGATATTTTTTATCTCTTTTAAAAATCAAGGAAAGCAAAGAATAAAAGCTATGAAAGATTTAAAAATAGTAGCAATTACGGCTTCTTATGGCAAAACTTCAATTAAAAACTATTTATATCAAGTATTAAGAAAGAAATTTATTACTTATAAAACTCCAAGGTCAGTAAATACTATTGCTGGAATTGTTTTAGATGTAAATAGAGACTTACCTTCAAATGCCGAGGTTTATATTGCTGAAGCAGGAGCTAGAGAAAAAGGTGATATTGCTGAAATTACAAATTTTTTAGAGCCTCAATATTGTGTTATTGGAAGTGTAGGGGAACAACATATTGAGTATTTTAAAACTTTAGAAAATATTATTAGAACAAAGATGGAAATACTTCAATCTCCTAGAATGAAAAAGGGCTTTGTACATGAAAGTGTACATTTAAAAGACCATCCAAATATCATAAAATTCCCTGATAATTTAAATATTACTATGAGTAATCTTGATGGAATTTGGTTTGATATTGAAATAAATAAAGAAAAACAACATTTCCATGCGCCACTACTTGGAAGTTTCAATGCTATTAACTTAACAGCAGTTATACATGTGGCACTTGAACTTGGTATGAGTTTAGAAGAGATAAAACTAGCTTTTGAAGAGCTTGAATCAGTTCCCCATAGACTACAACCAATTAAAGCTGGTGGCAAGTTAATAATAGATGATAGTTTTAATGGTAATTTAGAAGGGATGTTAGAAGCTGTAAATATTTGTTCAACATATGAAGGTAGAAAAGTTATTGTAACTCCTGGTCTTGTTGAATCAACAGATGAAGCAAATATTTTATTAGCAAAAGAGATTAATGAAAAGTTTGATTTTGTAATTATTACAGGAAAATTAAACTCTCACTTATTAAGTGCAAATATAGATGAAAATAAGATTTTAGTATTAAAAGATAAATCAAAACTTGAAGAGACATTAGCTGCTAAGACACAAGCTGGAGATTTAATCCTTTTTGCAAATGATGCACCAAATTTTATTTAAGGCATTAAAATGGAAAGAATTTACGCTCCTTGGCGACATGAATATGTTACAGAAGAGAAAATAAAAGGGTGTGTTTTTTGCCATATTGCTAAAAACTTAACTGATGAAAAAATGCAAGTACTTTTTAGTGACGAATTATGCTATGTGGTAATGAATAAGTATCCTTATTCTCCTGGTCATATAATGGTTATACCTTATTCTCATACTGATAAAATTGAAGATTTAGAAGAAGAAATTTGGTTAAGAATGAGTAAAAGAGTTCAGCAAGGAGTTAAATTACTAAAAGATGTAATGAATGCTCAAGGGGTAAATATTGGTATGAACTTAAGTGATGCCGCAGGTGCAGGAATTGCTGAGCATGTTCATTATCATCTTTTACCTAGATGGAAAGGCGATACAAACTTTATAAGTGTTATTGGCAATACAAGAGTATATCCAGTGGACTTTGAGGAAATATATACTAAACTAAAAATTAGTGCATCTAAGTATTTTCTATAAGTGTTTTATTATAACTTTTTAATTTAAATTTTTATATAATTTCAAAATATAAATATAGCTTAAGTTTTAAGCAGAACATAAGAGACTACTTTCCTACTTATGCTTCATAATTTTTATAAAATTATAGGAGTAAATTTTGAAAAAATTACTACTTACAATATTCTTATCTTTTTTAACTTTTTTAAACGCCTCAGATTTAAAAGTTTTTGAAAACTTAGAAGGTTCTTTAAATATTGCAGGAGGAACTGCACATATAAAATGTGAAAAAGAAGCTATTAAAAATATAATGAGCAAATATCCTAATATTTCCATTTCAATTGCTGGTGGAGGTAGTGGAATGGGTATAAAACAAGTAAGTTCAAAGATTATTGACCTTGCAAATTCTGGAAGAAAACCTACTTTAGAAGAGATTAAAAATGGAAATTTAAAACTTTTTAGATTTGCGATTGATGGAATAGGAGTTATAATAAATCCAAAAATAAATATTGATACTTTAACAACAAAACAATTACAAGATATTTTTAGTGGAAAAATTACAAACTTTAAAGAGCTTGGATTAGCAGATGCTCCAATTAATTTATATACAAGAGATGAATCAAGTGCTACAAGAAAAGTTTTTTGGGATAAAGCTTTAGCAAAATCACCAATTTCAAATAAAGCAAGAGTTGTTTCTTCAAATGCTGCTATGAAAACAGCTGTTTCTAGTGATATTAATGCAATTGGAATTATATCTTTAGGTGTAGTAAATGATAGTGTTAAACTTATAAATATAGATGGTATTGCTCCAAGCGTTGAAAATATAAATAATAATACTTATAAAGTAGCAAGAGGTTTATATTTATTAAGTAGTGGTGAACCTTCAAAATTAGCAAGTGCATTTATTACATATTTACGAAGTAGTGAAGGTGCAAAAATTGTATCAAAGTATGGTTTTATTCCTGTAAATGAATAATATTTTTTCTAAAGGATTACTTATTATAACTTTAATAAGTAGTCTTTTGGTTTTTTGTATTTTTTTTCTTATTATTTATTTATGCATTGATATTTTTACTATAAATGAACTAAAAGAGTTTTTTTCTTTAACTTGGAGTATTGAAGATAAAAAATATGGAATCTTAGTACCACTACTTGGTTCTTTTATAATAAGTTTTTTAGCTTTGATTTTAGGATTTATATTCTCTTTTTCACTTTCTAGTATAATTTTCCTTGCAAACTCAAAGTTTATTAAATTATTTTTAGAAAAAACTGTATTACTAATGGCTACAATTCCCACTGTTATTTATGCTTTTTCAGCATTATTTATTTTTGTACCCTTTATAAGTTATTTTAAACCAAGTTCTACTCTTAGTATTTTAGTTGCAAGTGTTGTATTATCACTACTTTTAATACCTACAATGAGTTTAATATTTTTAAATATTTTTAATACTTTAGCACAAAAATATATGAAGTGTTGCCTTAATTTATCTTTGAGTAAAGAAGAGTTTTTTTTTAGTTTTGTTATAAAAAATTCAACTTATCATTTAGCCCAAGGGTTTTTATTGGCTACAACTAGGGCATTAGGCGATACTATGGTAGTATTAATGCTTGCTGGTAACGCTTTATTTCTTCCTAGTTCAATTTTTCATTCCACTAGAAGTTTAACTTCTCATATTGCTTTAATATTTGCAAATGACTTTGAATCTATGGCTTTTAAAGCAATTTTTTTATGTGCATTATTACTTTTAAGTTCAAACTTTATTTTAATATTAATTATTAGAAAAATAAAGGCTAATACATATGAAATTTAAAACATATAAATCAATATTAGCTACTTTTACTTTTATAGCAATTTTACTAGTTTATACTCTTTTGGGTTTTATAATTTATAAAGGGTTTGATACTATAAGTTTAGAATTGATTTTTCAAGATGTACGTGTACTTGATGCTATTTTATTAAAACAAAGAGTTTTTGATGGAATTTTCCCTGCAATTGTAGGAACTGTAATGCTAATATTTTTAAGTTTAGGTTTCTCTTTTATTTTTGGTTTTGCAAGTGGAATATATCTTAGTATTTATGCAAATAAAGAAATAAAAGAATATATAAATTTTTGTTTTGAACTTCTTTCTTCTGTTCCTTCTATTTTAATAGGATTGTTTTTTTTACTATTAAGTATATATTTGCATGAGAAATTTTTTACAAATTTTTTACCTTCACTTTTACTTTCATCTTTAGCCTTATCTCTTTTAATAATGCCTTATATTGTAAAAAATACTCAGTATTCTTTAGATAATATTCCAAAAAGTATAAAACTTTTATCTTTAAATCTTGGATTATCTAAAACAAAAAATTTATTTCTTGTTCTTATTCCTTACTCTTCAAAAGAGTTATTAAGTGGAGTTTTTTTAGCTTTAGGACGAGCTTGTGAAGATACGGCTGTTATTATGCTCACAGGTGCAGTTGCAAGTGTGGGGATAGCAAGTAGTATTTTTTCAAAATATGAAGCTTTACCTTTTTATATATATTATATTTCTACAAATTATAGTGATGAAAATGAATTAAATCAGGCTTTTAGTGCTGCATTAATACTTTTATGTATATCTTTATTTTTATTTTTAATTACTAAGCTTATTCAAAAGGGAGTAAAGAAAAAAAATGGTTATTATTAAAAATCTAAAATTAGAATTTTCAAATAAAATTATCTTTGATAATTTAAATATAAATATAAAAGAAAATCAAATTACAGCAATACAAGGACCAAGTGGTATTGGAAAAACTTCATTATTTTTATGTATTAATTCTATGATTAAATATGAAGAAGATTATAAGATAAGTGGAGAAATTCTTTATAAAAAAGATAATAAATATATTGATATACTAAAACTAAATGATGATGAAGCACAAGAACTTAGAAAAGAGATAATATATGTCTCTCAACACCCTGATTTACTCCCTATGAGTATATATGAAAACTTAAATTTTTTTGCAAAAACTCATAATATAAAAAATAGAAATGAAAAAATAATTGAAGTTTTAAAACAAGTATATTTATATGAGGAAGTAAAAGATGTATTAAATAAAAGTGCTTTAAAGTTATCAGGTGGACAGCAACAACGGTTAATTTTAGCAAGAGCTTTACTTTTAAAACCTAAGGTTTTACTTTTAGATGAACCAACTGCTTCTTTAAATGAGTCTTTAAGTAAAAAAATTGAACAAATGTTAAAAGAGCTAAAAATAACTATTGCAATAATTAGTCATTTTGAATCACAAATAAAAGATATTTCAAATGTAAGATATCTTTTATAAGGAGTAAATTTTACTCCTATTCTTCTTCTCCCTCAACTAAATTTGCTATATTTTCATATATCTCTTCAGCTTGAATATCATCTATTTTATCTTCTTTAATAGCTAAGATTATATTTTGAAGTTCCACAAGAAATGTCTCCATCTCCTTTATCTCTTCCATATCTTCATCAGTTTGTTTATTCTCTTTTATTAGTTCATGTAACTCTTCAAGGTATGCTTCAACTTCTGGTATCATACTTTCTTGAACTAATTCTAATAAATCTTGTTTAATTTCAGACATTATATTTTCCTATTGTATTTTTAATATTATATCAAAATAGTATAAAAAGGTATCTTTTTAAAAAGATAAGAAATATAAATTATATATAAATTTTTTTGTTAAAAAAACTATTTTTTAGTATTATTACTCTATTAGAAATAAAGGATGGTTTATGAAAAGAGAGATAATTATTATTGGTGGTGGGATAGTTGGTCTTTCATGTGCTTATTTTCTTCAAAAAAGTGGAAAACAAGTTACTATAATAGATGAAAATGATATTACAAACTCTACTTCTTTTGGAAATGCTGGATTGCTTTCTTCTTTTGATAAAACTCCTCTTAGTTATCCTGGTGTGGTATTAAATACTTTAAAACTTATGTTAAAAGGACAATCTCCAGCAATAATTCATCCTACACTTGACTTAAAAATGTATAAGTGGCTATTAAACTTCATCTTAAGTGCAAATGAAAAAAGAACTAAAAAAACAATGATGCTTTTTGAAAAATATGGAGAAATTTCTTTAAAGCTTTATGAAAAGATGGTAAAAGAAGACTCATTTGATTTTGATTATCATAGAACGGGTATGTTATCAGTATTTACAGAAGAAAACTCATATAATCAAAAGCTAAAAAAGTATAACTATATAGATGAAGAAAGATTTAAAATCTTAAACAATAATGAGTTAAAAGAGTATCTTCCAAGTGCCACTTCAAAAATCAAAGGAGCAATACTTTTTAAAAAAAATGCACATTTTGATTCAAAAAGAGTTATGTTAGAACTTAAAAGACATTTGCAAGAAGTAGGAGTTGAATTTATCTTAAATGAGAAAATAGAAAATATAAGAGTAGAAAATAACAAGGTTAAACATCTTGTTTCTTCTAGTAAAATCTATGAAGCAGAACAGTATATTATGTCCACAGGTTATCAAACTTTATTGGCTTCAAAATGTAATAGAGATTTGACGATGATTCCTGCAAAAGGTTATAGTATTACTTTTGAAATGCCAAAAGAGTTTATACCAAAAACTTCTACTATTTTCAATGATTTATTTATTGTTATGACTCCAAGAAGAGACAATGTAAGATTTACTTCAAAACTAGAAATAGGAAGTAGTGATACTAAGGTAGTTTTAAAACAAATAGAGAGTATTAAGAAAAACTTTTTTGAGTATAATCAATATTTTGAGATGAAAAATGAAGAGTTATGGTGTGGCTTTAGACCTTTAACTCCAAATGATATTCCTTTAATAGGAAGAGATGAAGAGATAAAAAATCTAACTTATGCAATGGGACTTGGTTGGTTAGGTATGACTTTTGCTCCTGCTATTGGAAGTATAATAACTGATTTGGTTGTAAATGATAAGAAAAATGCACAAAGTGATGATATTTTACTTTTTTCAGGATTCTTTCAATGAAAAAACTATTAGTATTTTTACTTGTAATTAACTTTGCTTATGCAAATAAAATTGAAGAAATTTTTAAAGAGTATAATATTGAAGGAACAATAGTAATAAAAGCTTTAAATAAAAATATACAATATATTTATAATGAACAAAGAGCAAAAAAAGCTTTGCTTCCTGCTTCAACTTTTAAAATACCAAATAGTTTAATAATCTTAAATGAAAAGCTTTTAAAAGATGAAAATGAGATAATTAAATGGGATAATAAAAAAAGATTTTTAGAAGTATGGAATAAAGACCAAACTTTAAAAACAGCTTTTAAATACTCTTGTGTTTGGTGTTATCAAAAATACTCAAAAGAAATCTCAATAGATAAATATAAATACTATTTAAAACAGTTTAATTATGGAAATAAAAAAGTAGGAAACTCTTCTTATAATTTTTGGTTACAAGGAGATATAAAAATTTCTGCTTTGGAACAAATAGAGTTTTTAAAAAACTTATATTTAGAAAATTTACCAGTTGAAAAAAAATATATAAATATAGTAAAAAATATAATGATAGAAGAGAAAGCTAAAGAGTATATCTTAAGTTCTAAAACAGGCTGGGCAACTTTTCCAAAGGAAAAACACGGTTGGTATGTGGGCTATATACAAACAAAAGAAGAGGTTTGGTTTTTTGCTACAAATTTATTAATTAGTGATTTTAATAAATTATCTTTAAGAAAAAAGCTTACTTTTAAAGTTTTTAAAACTTTAGGAATAATTTAGATAATCTTAAAAGATTATCTAAAAAACAAAGGCTATATCACTAAGAGATAGTTGATACATATTTACATTAACTCCATCTGAATCTACTATATTATATGTAATAGTATAATCATTTGGATTTTGTATATTTGGATTTTTTTGTACAAATTGTGTATATTTTTCTTCATCTATAATTGAATAGATAAAAAGAACTTTTTCTTTAAACTTTTCATTATTAATATATAAATCAAAGATTTCTTTTTGTGTATCTTTATTGTATTTATTTACAAAGTTTTTATTATATAGTTTTTCTGCTAACTCTTTTTTATTATACTCTTTAGTATTATAAACATAATAATCATCAAAAATTAACTCTTTAAAGTTATCACTAATAGAGTATTGATTATATCTTTTATAGCCATTTTCATTTGAAATTTCATTTATATATTCAATCATAATTCTCCTTTTAAGTTTAAAACTTTATATAAAAAATACTTTAAAGAGTATAAACAGTGATTTTTATAATGATTTATTTAAAAGTAATATAAAAATGCCTATAAAAAATATTCTTATCTACATTTTTACTTAAAATAGTTATTTTATTCCTTTTAAAAAGGATAAAAAGCTAATTTTTAAGCCAAAAATGACTTTAAAACTTAAAAATCTTGTTATTTACTATTTTATTCCTTATAAAAAGGAAATAAATTTTAAATATTTATTTGTGAAGCCCCATAAAACTTGACTTTTTATAGAAAATAAGTTATAATCCGCGTCCATATTAAATGGTTAGGGTGCGTTTTACGTGCATCTGACGAGTTCTTTAAAGGAAAAAAATGGAAAAAATTAGATTAAAGCTTAAAGCTTATGATCATAGAGTTTTAGACAGAAGTGTTGCTTCTATTGTTGAAGCTGTTAAAAGAACTGGTGCTGAGTTAAGAGGTCCAATTCCTCTTCCAACTAAAATTAGAAAGTACACAGTTATCAAAGGGCCTCACGTAAATAAAGATTCAAGAGAGCAATTTGAAATCAGAGTTCATGCAAGATTAATTGATATTATTGCTGCAACTCCAGATACAGTTGATTCTTTAATGAAACTTGATTTAGCTCCAGAAGTTGATGTTGAAGTTAGATCAATGGGTCAAGAATAAGAGAAAGGGTAGAGAATGGAATTCATAGTTGAAAAAATCGGTATGAGCAGAACTGTTTCAGTTCCAAGTGTTCCTGTTACACTTTTAAAAGTTCTTGATACAAAAGTATGTGAGATCACTGAAAACGGTAAAGCAATCGTAGCTTTTACAAATGGTAAAAAATTTAATAAAGCTATTGAAGGGCAACAAAAAAAATATAATTTAAGTAAAGAGTTCAACAGATTTGCAACAATGACTGTAGCAAATACTGAGGCTGGTGACTTAGATGTTTCTGGTTTAGCTGAAGCTAAAGTTTTAAAAGCAACTTTTAAAACAAAAGGTAGAGGTTTTGCTGGTGTTATGAAAAGATGGAACTTTGCTGGAGGGCCAGGTGCTCACGGTTCAAGATTTCACAGAGCTCCTGGATCAATTGGTAACTGCGAATGGCCAGGTAGAGTACAACCAGGTAGAAAAATGCCAGGACATTACGGAAATACGAACGTATCTGTAAAAAATGAAGTTCTTTCATTTAATGCTGAAACAGGTATTTTAGTTGTAAAAGGTTCAGTTGCTGGACCAAATGGTGCATTAGGAAAAGTAAAGGTTGCTAAATGAGTAAAGCAATAGTATTAAACGAAAAATTTGAAAACAATGGTGAATTAGAATTACCAGCAAGTTATGCAGAGATTAACTCTCACAACTTATATTTATACGTAAAATCTTATCTTTCATCATTAAGAGCTAATACAGCTAGAGTAAAAAACAGAACTTTAGTAAGCGGTGGTGGTAAAAAACCTAAAGCTCAAAAAGGTTCAGGTGCAGCTAGATGGGGTTCTAGAAGATCTCCATTATTTGTTGGTGGGGGACAAATTTTTGGACCTACAAAAAGAAACTACATTCAAAAAGTTAATAAAAAGCAAAAAGCTTTAGCATTATCTTATGCTTTAAATGCTCATGCTAATCAAAACTCTTTATTTGTTGTTGATTCTTTAAAAGTAGAGTCTGGAAAAACTAAAGATGCAGTTGCAGTTTTAAATAAAATTGCTAAGAGAGATACTTTAATTGTAGTTAATACAATTGAAGAGAAAACTTATTTAGCATTTAGAAACATTAAAAATTGTTATGTTGTTGAAAAGCAAGAAGTTAATGCTTATTTAATTTCTGCATACCATTCAGTACTAATTGAAAAATCAGTATTTGAAGCACTAACAAAAGAGGCGTAAAAATGGCAGATATTACAGATATTAAAGCAATATTATACACAGAAAAAACTATTGAGCTTCAAGAAAATGGTGTTATTGTTGTTCAAACAAGCCCAAGAATGACTAAAAATAGTTTAAAAGAAGTGTTTAAAGAGTATTTTGGAGTAACACCTGCGAAGGTTAATTCATTAAGACAAAGCGGTAAAGTTAAAAGATTTAGAGGAAGAATCGGTAAAAGACCTGATTTCAAAAAATTCTATGTAACATTACCTGAGGGCGCTGAAATAGCGAACCTATCAGCTTAAGGAGTATAAAAAATGGCAATTAAAAAATTTAGACCAATAACTCCTGCAAGAAGATTCATGTCTGTTATGGACACTTCTGATATTACTTCTAAGCCTACAGTTAGAAGCTTATTAAAAAGAGTAAAAGCTAACGCAGGTAGAAATAATAACGGTAGAATCACTTCTAGACACAAAGAAGCAGGTGCTAAGAAATTATATAGAATTATTGATTTCAAAAGAAATAAATTTGGAGTAGAAGGTACTGTATCTACTATTGAGTACGATCCATACAGAAACTGCAGAATTTGTTTAGTTACTTATGCTGATGGAGATAAAAGATATATCTTACAACCATCTGGATTAAAAGTTGGAGCAAAAGTTTCTGCTGCTGAGTCAGGATTAGATATTTTACCAGGTAATGCAATGAAATTAATCAACATTCCTGTTGGTACAATGGTTCATAATATTGAATTAAAACCAGGAAAAGGTGGACAAATTGCAAGATCTGCTGGTGGTTATGCACAAATTATGGGTAGAGAAGATAAATATGTTATCTTAAGATTACCATCTGGTGAAATGAGAAAAATTTTAGGTGTTTGTATGGCTACAATCGGTGTTGTTGGAAATGAAGATTTCATCAATATGGTAATTGGTAAAGCTGGTAGAACAAGACACTTAGGTATTAGACCTCAAACAAGAGGATCTGCGATGAACCCAGTTGATCACCCACACGGTGGAGGGGAAGGTAAAACTAACTCAGGAAGACATCCAGTTACTCCATGGGGTATGCCAACTAAAGGTTATAAAACTAGAAAGAAAAAAGCTAGTGATAAATTAATCATTTCAAAAAGAAAGAAGTAAGGGTTTAAGATGGCAAGATCGATAAAAAAAGGTCCATTTGTAGACGCACACCTAATGAAAAAAGTTATCAAAGCTATTGAAGCAAATGATAAAAAACCTATCAAAACATGGTCAAGAAGATCAACAGTTTTACCAGATATGATTGGATTAACTTTCAATGTACACAATGGAAGAAACTTTGTTCCTGTATTAATTACTGAAAATCATGTTGGATATAAATTAGGTGAATTCGCACCAACAAGAACTTTTAAAGGACATAAAGGTTCTGTACAGAAGAAGGTAGGATAAGAATGGCTAGAGCAATATTAAAATTTATTAGAGTTTCTCCAATCAAAGCAAGATTAATTGCTAGAGAAGTTCAAGGTATGAACGCAGAGTACGCAATTGCTTCTTTAGAGTTCACTCCAAATAAAGCTGCAGGAATTATTTCAAAAGTTATTGCATCTGCTGTTGCAAATGCAGGGTTAGAGCCTCAAGATGCAGTTATTACATCTGCTAGAGTTGATAAAGGTCCTGTTCTTAAGAGATTTACTCCAAGAGCAAGAGGAAGTGCTTCACCTAAGCATAAACCAACTGCACACATTATGATTGAAGTAGCTGCTGCTGAAAAAGGAGATAAGTAATGGGTCAAAAAGTTAATCCAATAGGTTTAAGACTTGGTATTAACAGAAACTGGGAATCAAGATGGTTTCCTTCATTTTCTAAAATGCCAGTAAATGTTGCAGAAGACGACAAAATTAGAAAATTCGTTAAAAAAGAGTTATACTATGCTGGTGTTGCTCAAACTATAGTAGAAAGAACTGCTAAAAAAGTTAGAGTTACTATCGTTGCTGCTAGACCAGGTATCATTATTGGTAAAAAAGGTGCTGATGTTGAAAAACTAAAAGATAGCCTTTCTAAATTAGTTGGAAAAGAAATCGCTGTAAACATCAAAGAAGAAAGAAAACCACAAATTTCTGCTCAATTAGCTGCTGAAAATGTTGCTCAACAATTAGAAAGAAGAGTTGCATTTAGAAGAGCTATGAAAAGAGTTATGCAAAACGCTTTAAAAGGTGGAGCAAAAGGAATTAAAGTTTCTGTTTCTGGAAGACTTGGTGGAGCTGAAATGGCTAGAACTGAGTGGTACTTAGAAGGTAGAGTTCCATTACATACTTTAAGAGCAAGAATTGATTATGGTTTTGCTGAAGCTCATACAACATATGGTTGTATTGGTATTAAAGTTTGGATTTTCAAAGGTGAAGTACTTGCAAAAGGTATTCAACCAGAAAAAGCTGAAACTTCTAAACCAAAAAGAAGACCAAGTAAAAGAAGAGGTAAGTAATCATGTTAATGCCTAAAAGAACAAAATATAGAAAAGTAATGAAAGGGCGAAACAGAGGTAAAGCTTCAAGAGGTAACTTTTTAGCTTACGGTGAGTTCGGAATTAAAGCAGTAGAACACGGAAGAATCGATTCAAGACAAATCGAAGCTGCCAGAATTGCTATGACTAGAAAAGTTAAGAGACAAGCAAAAGTTTGGATTAAAGTTTTCCCAGATAAACCTCTTACTGCTAAACCATTAGAAACAAGAATGGGTAAAGGTAAAGGTGCTGTTGATAAATGGGTTATGAACATTAAACCAGGTAGAGTTTGTTTCGAGATGGCTGGTGTTAGTGAAGAGTTAGCAAGAGAAGCTTTAACTTTAGCTATGCACAAATTACCATTTAAAACTAAAATTGTAACAAGAGATAGCGAAAATGAATTATACTGATATTAAAGATAAAAGCTTAACAGAGTTAAACGAGTTATTAAAAGAGAAAAAGGTGCTTCTTTTTGAATTAAAAGCTAAGCTAAAAACTATGCAGTTAACAAATACATCTGAATTAAGAGTGGTAAAAAAAGATATCGCAAAAATTCAAACAGCAATTACTGCAGCAAAAGCTAACTAAGGATCTGAAGTATGACACATAAAAGAGAGATTCAAGGTGTAGTGGTTAAAAAATCAGGTGATAAAACTGCGTCTATCTTAGTTACAAGATCGGTTTTACACCCTAAATACCACAAGACTGTAAAAAGATTTAAAAAATACTTAATCCATGATGAAAAGAATGAGTTAAATGAAGGTGATACTGTTATTGCTGTTGAATGCAGACCACTTTCTAAAACTAAATCTTTCAGATTAAAAACAATAGTAGCTACAGGAGTTAAATAATGATTCAAAGTTTTACTAGATTAAATGTAGCTGATAACACTGGTGCAAAAGAGATTATGTGTATCAAAGTTTTAGGTGGGTCTAAAAGAAGATATGCAACAGTTGGTGACGTTATCGTTGCTTCTGTAAAAAAAGCTCTTCCAACAGGAAAAATTAAAAAAGGTCAAGTAGTTAAAGCAGTAATCGTTAGAACTCATAAAGAAGTTCAAAGAGAAAATGGTTCTTTAATCAGATTTGATGATAATGCTGCAGTTATTCTTGATAATAAAAGAGAACCAGTTGGAACAAGGATTTTTGGACCTGTTGCTAGAGAAGTTAGATATTCAGGTTTTATGAAAATTGTTTCACTTGCTCCGGAGGTATTATAATTATGGCAGTTAAATTAAAAATCAAAAAAGGTGATACAGTAAAAATCATCGCAGGTGACGATAAAGGTAAAACTGGTGAAGTTTTAAAAGTGTTACCAAAAGAAAACAAAGTAATCGTAAAAGATTGCAAAGTTGCTAAAAAAGCTGTTAAGCCAGATCAAGAGAAAAACCCAAATGGTGGTTTTGTAAACAAAGAGATGCCTATTGATATCTCTAATGTAGCAAAAGTAGAAGGTAAATAATTATGGCAGCAAGATTATTAGAAAAATATAAAAATGAAATTAAACCAGTATTAGAAGCTGAATTCCCAAAAAACAAAATGCTAACTGCTAGAGTAGAAAAAGTAGTTATCTCTGTTGGTGCGGGTGAAGCTATGAAAGATACTAAGTTAATGCAAAATATTCAAGATACTATCTCTTTAATTGCTGGACAATATGCAGTTAAAGTTATTGCTAAAAAATCTGTTGCAGGTTTTAAAGTAAGAGAAGGTATGCCTGTTGGTGTTAAAGTTACACTAAGAGGTGAGAATATGTATAATTTCTTAGATAAACTTTGTTCAATTGCTTTACCAAGAGTAAAAGACTTTAGAGGTCTAAAAAGAAATGGATTCGATGGTAGAGGAAATTATAACTTCGGACTTGATGAACAATTAATGTTCCCTGAAGTTGTTTATGATAACATTATCAAAACTCACGGTATGAATATTTCAATTTCTACAAGTGCAGATAATGATGCTGAAGCATTAAGATTATTAGAGCTTGTTGGAATTCCATTTACTAAAGGAAGAGCGTAATGGCAAAGAAATCTATGATTGCTAAGCAAAAGAGAACTCCTAAGTTCTCTACAAGAGCATATACAAGATGTTCAGTTTGTGGAAGACCACATTCAGTTTACAGAGATTTTGGTCTTTGTAGAGTTTGTTTAAGAAAAATGGCTAACGAGGGATTACTTCCTGGTGTTAGAAAATCTAGTTGGTAGGAGAAATTAAGCTATGATGAATGATATAATCGCAGATGCTTTAACTAGAATTAGAAATGCTGCAATGAGAAAATTAGAAGTTGCAACATTATTACACTCAAATACAGTTGTTGGTATCTTAGATGTTTTACAACAAAAAGAGTATATAGATAGTTACAAAGTTATTGATGGTGAAAAAAATAAAAAAACAGTTCAAGTTACTTTAAAGTATGATGATAATGATAACTCTGTAATTAATGAATTAACAAGAGTTTCTAAACCAGGAAGAAGAGTTTATAGACCTTCTTCTGAGTTAAAAAGTTTTAAAAACGGATACGGTACTATTATTGTTTCTACAAACAAAGGTATCATTGCTAATGATGAAGCTTTCGCTTCTAATGTTGGTGGTGAAGTACTGTGTACTGTATGGTAGGAGAGTGTAATGTCTAGAATTGGAAAAAAACCTATCTCAATACCAAGTGGAATTGAAATTACTGTTGATGGTACAGTAGTTAATGTTAAAAAAGGAAATAAAGTATCTTCTGTTGAAACTCACGGAAGAGTTGGAATCGAACTTTCTGATAATCAAATTGTATTATCAAGAGCTGACGAGTCTCAACAAGCTTCAGCTTACTGGGGAACATATAGAGCTTTAATTAACAATGCTGTTGTTGGATTAAGTGATGGTTTTTCTAAATCATTAGAAATCAATGGGGTTGGTTATAGAGCAGCTATTAAAGGTAATGCGTTAGAGTTACAATTAGGTTATTCACACCCAATTAACTATGAGATTCCTGCAGGATTAGAAATAACTGTTGATAAAAACGTTATTAATGTAAAAGGTGCTGATAAACAACAAGTTGGTCAAGCAGCTGCAGTAATTAGAGGTTTCAGAAAACCAGAGCCTTATAAAGGTAAAGGTGTTAAGTATTCTGACGAAGTTATCGTTAGAAAAGCTGGTAAAACTGCTAAAAAATAAGGTGTGAAGTATGAGTAGAGCAAAAGATATAGCAAAAAAGAATGCTTTAAGAATTAAAAGAAAAAGAAGAGTTAGAGGTAAAATCTCTGGTACTGCTGAAAAGCCAAGAGTATCAATTTTCAAATCTAACAGATTTTTATCAGCTCAAGTTATTGATGACGTAGCTGGTATCACTTTAGCTTCAGTTAGTTCAAAAGCTTTAGGATTAACTGCAAATAAAGAGAGTGCTTCAAAAGCTGGTGCTGAATTAGCAAACAGTTTAAAAGCTAAAAACATTGATACTGTTACTTTTGATAGAAACGGTTATCTGTATCATGGTGTGGTTGCAGCATTTGCTGACGCATTAAGAGACAATGGTATTAAATTATAAGGGTTAATGATGGCAGCAGTAAATAGAGAAGATTTTCAAGAAGCAATCGTTAAAATCGGAAGAGTAACAAAAGTTGTAAAGGGTGGTAGAAGATTCAGATTTACAGCTTTAGTTGTTGTTGGTGATAAAAATGGTACAGTAGGTTTCGGAACTGGTAAAGCAAAAGAGGTTCCAGATGCGATTAAAAAAGCTTTAGATGATGCATTCAAATCATTAGTAAAAGTTTCTATTAAAGGAACTACAATTGCACATGATATTGAGCATAAATATAATTCTTCAAGAATTTTATTAAAACCAGCTTCAGAAGGTACAGGACTTATCGCAGGTGGTGCGGCAAGACCAGTTCTTGAGTTATCAGGTGTTAAAGATATTATTGCAAAATCTTTAGGATCAAATAATCCAAATAACCTTGTACAAGCTACAGTAGAAGCTTTAGCTAGAATTAAAGGATAATTAGATGGCATTAAATAATTTAAAACCAGCTGAAGGTAGTGTTAAAGAAATTAAAAGAGTTGGTAGAGGTCAAGGTTCAGGAATGGGTAAGACTGCTACTAGAGGAAATAAAGGTCAAAAAGCTAGATCTGGATTTAAGAATAAAAGAGGATTCGAGGGTGGTCAGCAACCATTACATAGAAGACTTCCAAAAGTAGGTTTCTTTTCAAGAACAGTTAAACCTTACTCTATCAATGTTGATAAAGTAACTAAAATTGCTACACTTGATGAGATTACTTTAGATTCTATTAAATCAGTTTATAAACTATCTAAATCAGTTGAAAAAGTTAAATTAATTGGTTCAACTGCTAAAGATTTAGCATCTAAAATTAAAGACGAAAACGTAACAACAACTGGAAATTAATCATGAGTAAAGATCTTGTAAATAAGATTCTTCTTACTTTAGGGTTTATATTCCTTTACAGGTTACTGGCATACGTGCCAGTACCTGGTGTTAATATAGATGTAGTAAAAGAATTCTTTGACTCAAATGCTAACAATGCATTAGGTCTTGTAAATATGTTTAGTGGTAATGCGGTTGAAAGATTAAGTATTATATCACTAGGAATTATGCCTTACATTACAGCTTCTATTATTATGGAACTTCTAGCAGCTACTTTCCCTGCACTTGGAAAAATGAAAAAAGAAAGAGATGGTATGCAAAAATATATGCAAATCATCAGATATACAACAATTGTTATAACATTAGTTCAATCTATTGGTGTATCAATGGGGTTAAACTCTTTAACAGGGCAAAGTGGACAAAGCGCAATATCTATTGATATGAGTACTTTTATCGCAGTATCTTCTATTTCAATGTTAACAGGAACTATGCTTTTAATGTGGATTGGTGAACAAATTACACAAAAAGGTATAGGAAACGGTATTTCATTAATTATCTTTGCAGGTATTGTTTCGGCAATTCCAAGTGCTATTGGTGGTACTATAGATCTAGTTAATAATGGGCAAATGAGTTTCTTAACAGTTATTGCTATTTTAGTTATTATTTTAGCAACAGTTGGAGCAATTATTTATGTTGAATTAGGGGAAAGAAGAGTACCTGTTTCATATTCAAGAAAAGTAATGATGCAAAATCAAAACAAAAGAGTGATGAATTATATTCCTATTAAGGTAAACTTATCAGGAGTTATTCCAGCTATTTTTGCAAGTGCGATTTTAATGTTCCCTGCAACTGTATTACAAGGAAGTCAAAACAAATATTTAGTAGCTATTGCAGATTTTTTAAATCCAAGTAGTTACACATTTAATATTTTTATGTTTTTATTTGTAGTTTTCTTTGCATTCTTTTATGCAAGTATTACATTTAATGCAAAAGATATTTCAGAAAATTTAAAAAGACAAGGTGGATTTATTCCAGGTGTTAGACCAGGAACATCAACTGCAAATTTCTTAAATGAAGTTGCAAGTAGATTAACTTTCTGGGGTGCATTATACCTTGCAGCAATTTCAACTGTTCCATGGTTATTAGTAAAATCTATGGGAGTTCCATTCTATTTTGGTGGGGTTGCAGTTTTAATCGTTGTTCAAGTTGCTATTGATACAATGAGAAAAATTGAAGCTCAACAGTATACAAATAAGTATGAAACGCTAAGTGCGGTTGGTCTATAAAAAAATGGCTATACCAATTAGAAAAGCAAATGAAATTGAAAAGCTTCGCAACGCAAACGTAATCGTTGCGAAGACTTTAAATTACTTAAGAGAAAATGTTAAAGCTGGTATGACTTTAAAAGAAGTTGATGCTTTAGGTGATAAATTTATAACTGACTTGGGTGCTAGACCTTCGTTTAAAGGTCTTTATGGTTTCCCTAATGCTATTTGTACTTCATTAAATGAAGTTATTATTCATGGTATACCAACAGATACTGTTTTAAAAGAAGGTGATATTTTAGGCCTAGATATTGGAACAGAATTAGAAGGTTGGTATGGTGACGCTGCTATTACAATGCCAATTGGCAAAATTTCAAAAGAAGATGAAGACTTAATCGCTTGTGCAAAAGATTCTTTATATCATGCTATTGATATTATTCATGAAGGTATGAGATTTAAAGAACTTTCAAAAGCTATTGAAGATTTTATAGTAGCAAGAGGGTATCAACCACTTGTGAGATTTTGTGGACATGGTATTGGTAAAAAACCTCACGATGAACCAGAAATTCCTAACTATGTAGAAAATGGGAATGTTAAATCTGGACCAAAAATCAAAAATGGTATGGTTTTTTGTATAGAACCTATGATTTGTCAAAAGAAAAGAGAACCTATTATTTTAGAAAATAATTGGGATGTAATTTCAGAAGATGGATTAAGAGGTAGTCATTATGAACATACAGTTGCTATCGTAAATGGTAGAGCTGAAATATTAAGTACAGTAGATTAATTAGGGAGACAATAAAGTGGCAAAAGATGATGTTATTGTGATTGATGGTAAAGTTATTGAAGCTTTACCAAATGCAATGTTCAGGGTAGAATTAGATAATGGACATGTAGTTTTATGTCATATCTCTGGAAAAATGAGAATGCATTATATTAAAATTTTACCTGGTGATACAGTAAAAGTTGAAATTACACCTTATTCACTTGATAAAGGTAGAATTACTCACAGATATAAGTAATTTTTATAAAAAGAGACATTTATTTATAAATGTGTCTCTTTTTTTTTACTTTTTTAGAATAATCTTGATAAAATAACCATAAAATTTTATAAAGTTGTTATAGTTATGAATGATATTAGAAAGATTATAAAAAATACTATTAAATCTCTTACAACGCAAGAAATTGTGGCTACTCCTGTTAAATATTCAAAAGAGTTTTATAAGCAAGCAAAAGAGTTAAATCTAAGCATTGATGAACTTAAAGAATTTGAAAAGATAATAAATTCTCTAAATGATGAAGAAAAATTATTTATAAGAGAAAATAATATTACAACCTACTATGAACTTACTCAAGTACTTTTAAATAGAGTTTCAAATAAAGATTTACTACGATTTATAGAACAATTAGATTTTTATCTAACTCCTTCAATTGATTATTCTATAGAGAATAAAATAGGTGAACTAAAAGAAGAACTTATAAGTGAACCTCAAAAACTTATTAAAAATAGCACTTTAAATAGAATTAGAAAATATACTAATGAAAGAGTTAGTAGAGATAAAATAGTAGTGCAAGAAAAAGCAAAAGATGTAAAAAAAGTTATAGGTCTTATGGGAAAATATTTTGATAAATGTTTACTTCAAAGTAATGATACATCAAAAGAAGTTTCTATGATTAAGGGTGAACTTGAAGCTTTAGAGCTATCAAAGCATTCAGCAAGAGATTTAGCAATGTTACAAAGCAAACTTGTAGATACTATTCATAAATTAGAACATAGTATTGAAGAGTCTCAAGCTGAACTTTTTAAAGGACAGAAAGATTGTGTCTTTTTACAAAAACAGATAAATAAATTACAACAAGATTTAAATGAAGTAAGTCGTGAAAAAGATATTGATTTTCTAACAGGTATTCCAAATAGAAGAGCTTTTGTAGCAGAAGTTGATAAAATAGAAAATGAATATGAGATTTTTAAATCAAAATATGCAATTGTTTTTTATGATATAGATCATTTTAAAACAATAAATGATAATTATGGGCATGAATGTGGGGATACTGTTCTTACTACTTTTGCAACTATTTTGAAAAAACTAACTCGTGAAGAAGATGTTATTTGTAGATATGGTGGGGAAGAGTTTGTTGCTCTTATTCATTATACAGAAGATAATGAAGTTATAAGTTATTTAAAGCGTGTACAAAATATAATTTCAACTAATAAATTTGTACATAAAGATATAAAACTAAAAGTAAAATTTTGTGCTGGAGTTGTATATAGAAATAAATATAACTCATATAAAGAGGCAATAAATCAAGCTGATATACTATTAAACAAAGCAAAACATGAAGGTAGAAATAAGATAATTATTGATACTGGAAACTATATTTAATTACACAAAGCTATGAAGCCTTATATTAGTTATAAGTTCACGCTAATAAGGTTATAACTAATACTTAGCTTCATAGTTTTGCATAAATTTAAAGTTTATTCTCCGTAAACTTAATCTCTTCTTCCAAAATATTCTTTTGATTTATCATAACTTGTAAATTTTGTCGTAAAAGCTCTTTATGCTTATACGACTCAATTATAAAGTTATAAAGTTTAGGTCTTGTTTTTTTCCAATTATGTAAAGTTGTCTTATTTACTCCTAAATCTTTTTCCAATTTTCTAAGACTTGGTAAAGTCATCATAAATCCTGTATTGTTGCTTAAACTCTATTGTACAAAATTTTTGAACAAAAAGCAATAAAAATTAATAAATTGTACAAATAAATGGAACAAATTTGGCTAAAAGTTTAAATTTTGTAAAATTTTGCATGACAAAAGCAGTAAAAAATAGAATTTTATATCAATTGAACTTCTTAAAATCTATTGGATTTGAGTATCATTGTAATGTTGATTTTGGAAATAATGAGTTATCTAACTCAACTTTACCTAATAATTTAGATGAGTTAGAAAATATCGTTAAGAACTGTTATTTATGTGATTTGTGTAAGAGTAGAAAAAATATTCTTTTTTCAAAGGGAAGTAAAAATGCACAAATTATGTTTATTTTAGATGAGCCAACTGCAAGTGAAGATGAAACGGGTGAGTTTTATATTGGAAAAAGTGGTGAAATCTTAGTTAAAATGATACAAAATGTTTTAGAATTGGAAGTGAACGATATATATATCACAAATATAGTAAAATGTAAAAGTAGTGAGGGATTTTATCCTACACATGCAAATAGCTGTAATGCCTATTTAAGTAAACAAATAGAGATTTTAAACCCAATGTTAATCGTAACTTTTGGAGAAAAAGCTTATAAATATCTAGTAAATGATAATAGTTCTTTTGAACAAGTAAGAGGAAATATTTTACCTTTTAAATATTATAATTTATTGCCAACTTTTTCACCCTCTATTTTACTTAGAAATCCATCACTTAAAAAAGATGCATATTATGATATGCTAAAAATAAAATCTATACTGGAGATAACTTGAGACAGATAGTATTAATATTAATTTCAATATTTTTATTTTTTGGTTGTACTCAAAAACAACAAGTAATTGAAATAAAAAAAGATGAGCAAGATATTGCTAAAACGCAGATACCTAAAACTGACAAAGCAGATGAAGAAAGCTTTTCACAAGAAGTAATAAATGAAGTAAAAGCTATTAAGGATGAGGATTTAGATGATGGAGTTTTTAAACTTGCAATTATTTATCCTTCAAAAATAGTAGGAAAGTATGCAAATAATACTGTAAATACTATAACAGGTTATTTGCTATTTAAAAATGAAAAGTTTAAAATTGAAACTTTTGATACTATAGATGAAACACCTACAAGTATAGAAGAGAAGATTAAAGAAATTGAAACTAAAAACTATTCTAAAATAATAGCTTTATTTACAGAAACGGGTTATGATAAAATGACTTCTTTTTCTTTTGATAGTAAGACAAAGGTATATTTTCCTTTATTAAATAAAGATAATTTATTTTTAACAAAAGAGAATTTTATTTATGGTGGAATTTCATATAAGAGACAAATAGAGCTTTTACAAACTATGTCAAATAATAAAAATGTTATGTATTTTCAAAATAATTATTTAGGAAATAAGCTAAAAACTATTTATGAAAATAGTGTACCTTCTATTGAAATTATAAAAGAAGTATCAGGTTCTAATAATGATTATAAAGCTTTAGTTGATAATGAAAAACTAGAAGAAGCTTCAATTATGTTAAATACTTCTATTATTAAAACTTCTATTTTATTATCTCAAATTAGAGGATTTCAAAAGCAACCAAGTGTTATTTTATCTACGCAGTTAAATTATAATCCCTTATTGATTTCTCTAACTCAAGCAGAAGATAGAATTAATTTTATTATTGCTAATTCTATAGATAAAACTGATGAAAAACTTGAAGATATTTTAGATTCTTTTGATTCTGAAATTGTTTATGATTGGGTTAATTATTCATCTTTAATAGGAGTAAATTTACTTTTTAATAACAATAAAGATGAACTTATTAAAACAAAAATTGAAGGAAATAAAGTTTATTATGAGCCAAAGCTTTATAATGCCACAGAGTATGGTTTTCAAAAGATTAAGTAAATCTTAGTTATAATCGCGAATATTTAAAAAGACGGAGTTTAAAATTGAGAACGCATTATTGTACTGACGTAACTGAAAAAAACATTGGTGAAGCTGTTACTGTTGCAGGTTGGGTTAATAGTAGAAGAGATCACGGTGGAATTATATTTATTGATTTAAGAGATAGAGGTGGAATCGTTCAATTAGTATGTGATCCACAAGATAGTAAAGAGGCTTTAGAAATTGCTGAAACAGTAAGAGATGAGTTTGTTTTAGTAGCTCAAGGAAAAGTAAGAGCAAGAGGAGAAGGATTAGAAAATCCAAACTTAATTACTGGAAAAATTGAAATTGTTGTTGAGAAACTAGTAATTGAAAATAGATCAAAACCTATGCCTTTTGATTTAGGTGATGAAAAAGTAAATGAAGAAATTAGATTAAGAAATAGATTTTTAGAATTAAGAACACCAAAAGCTTTTAATATTTTTAAATTAAGAAGTAAAGCAACTATTCAAGTAAGAAATACTTTAGATGAATTAGGTTTTATAGATGTTGAAACTCCAATTTTAACAAAATCTACTCCTGAAGGAGCAAGGGATTATTTAGTACCATCAAGAGTACACCCAGGGGAATTTTATGCGCTTCCTCAATCTCCTCAATTATTTAAACAACTTTTAATGGTTGCTGGATTTGATAAATATTTCCAAATTGCTAAATGTTTTAGAGATGAAGATTTAAGAGCAGATAGACAACCTGAATTTACTCAAATAGATGTTGAGATGTCTTTTTGTAATCAAGAAGATGTTATAAAAGTAGCTGAAAGATTAATTTATGATGTATTTACTGCTTGTGGAAAAGAAGTTCCTTCAACTTTCCCTAGAATTAGATATAGTGAAGCTATGGAAAAATATGGTAGTGATAAACCTGATTTAAGATTTGATATGCCTATGGTAGATGTTATTGATATTTTTGCTAACTCTACAAATGAAATTTTTTCTGAAATTGCTAAAGATAAAAAGAAAAATAGAATTAAAGCTTTAAGATGTCCAAATGGAGATAATATTTTCTCAAAAAGACAAATGAAAAGCTTTGAAGATTATGTAAGAAAATTTGGAGCTAAAGGTTTAGGATACTTCCAAATGAAAGAAGATGGATTAAAAGGTCCATTAACAAAATTCTTTAGTGAAGCTGACTTAGAAGAGATTGTAAAAGCAACACAACTTGAAGTTGGAGATGTGGTATTCTTTGGAGCAGGGGATAAAAAAACTGTTTGGGATTATATGGGAAGATTTAGATTATTCTTAGCTGACCAAATGCAAATTATTCCAGAAGATAAATATGAATTTGTATGGGTAGTTGATTTCCCTATGTTTGAAGTTGAAGATGGAAGAACTAAAGCTTTACATCACCCATTTACTATGCCAAAATCTTTAGATAATATTGAAGATTTAGAAGAAATTGAGTCTGTTGCTTATGATATTGTATTAAATGGAACTGAACTTGGTGGTGGAAGTATAAGAATTCATAAAGAAGAAATACAAGAAAAAGTTTTTGAACTTATGGGTATTAGTAAAGAAGAAGCAAATGAAAAATTTGGATTCTTATTAGAAGCTTTAAGATATGGTGCTCCAAGTCATGGTGGATTTGCTATGGGATTAGATAGAATGGTTATGCTTTTAGCTGGAACTGATTCTATTAGAGATGTTATTGCTTTCCCTAAAACTCAAAAAGCACAATGTTTAATGACACAAGCTCCAAGTGCTGTTGATAATGAACAGTTAAAAGAGTTAAGTTTAAGAATTAGACAACCACAAGCATAATTAAAAGTACACTTGATATGAAAAAAATAATTATACTTTTTTTTCTATCTTTGTGTTTTGTATTTGCCAAGCCCAAAGTGGCTGTGGCAATACCTCCACTTGATTATATAATTCAAACAATCACAGAAAAAAGATTTTTAGTTCATTCTTTATATTCTGAAAATTATTTAACAGAAAATTTAAGTAGAAAAGAAGTACGAGAAATTACTAAAAACTTAGTCTATTTAACACTAAATCTTCCAAAAGAGAAAGAACCTATAAAATATTTAAAAGCTATTTCTAAAATAGATATTGTAGATGTTTCAAAAGGAATTATTAAAATAGACAATAACCCTTATGTTTGGACTGATCCTTTAAATTTTAGAATAATTGTTTTAAATGTCTATGAAGAAATAATCAAATTAGATACTACTAATCAAGAGATATATTCTAATAATTTAGATAAATTACTTAGTGAAATTGATGAGATTTTTTTAAATACAAAAAAAGATATTTTTACTTTAGAAAATTATAATTTATATGTTTTTGATGAATTTTGGGAATATTATGCAAAAAGGTATAGATTAAATTTTTTTAAAAGAGATAAAACATATTTTGATGCAAAACAGATATATGAAACAATACTTTTTACAAGAGAAAAATCAATAAAAAAACTTTTAATTGATCCAAATGATGAACAAAAGCTAATAACTTTTTTTACTTCAAATTCAGAAACTACTGCTATTAAAAATAATATTTTCACAAGAAATTGGGAAGCAAATATAAATCAACTAACAAAAGATATAATAGAAAAATAATTTTTATTTATATTTTATACAATTGTATATTTCATATACATATTAACTAAACATTTTATTCTTTAAAAGATATATAATTTTTATATGTAATTTAGGGGAGAAACTATGTCAGAGCTAATTAATTATAAAGGTATAAATGTAAAAAAAGAGTTGTATTCTATAATCAAATATATAGAAGATGTGGATAAATATAGAGAAGAACTTGGTAGACTTAGTTCTTCTTGGGATATTTTTGCTCTTTTAGGACAACTTGGAGATATTAATATTGATATTGGTAAAACTAAAGAAAACTTTTTAAATCTTACTTCAACACTATTAAATCATTTAAGTGAACAAACTATTAAAAAAGTAACTCAAGAGATGAATTTTAAAGCTCAAGTTGCTATTGATATAGTAATTAGAAATCTTTTTGAAAGAACAGCTGATATTGGATTTTTAGCAACTGATGATGATATTAGAACTTTTATTGAAAATTATGTTTCTGATTATAATAATGAAAGTATTGAGCTTAAGCATGAAATACAAAAAAGATTTAAAGAGTATGTTGCAAAATATTCTGTATATTTTGATATTGTTTTAGCAAATACAAAAGGCAAAATATTAGTAAGATTAAATGAAGATACAAAAATAGAAAAAATTGACAATGATTTTATAAGTGAAGTTTTAAATACTACACAAGAGTATGTGGAAACATATAAATATCATGAATTCCTTCCCAAATATAAAAAATCATTAGTTTATTCATATAAAGTAACAAAGACTAATTCTTCTGAGTCTGAAAATTTAGGAGTATTGTGTCTTTGCTTTAGATTTCAAGATGAGATGAAAGGTATTTTTAATAATTTAGTAGATACTAAAAATAAAGAATCAATTACAATTTTAGATGAAGAAGGGTGTGTTATTGCATCTAGTGATAGAGCACATATACCTTTAGGTGCAAAATTACCAATTGTTTTAAATGATGAGTATAAGATTATCTCTTTTGCTGGTAGGGATTATATTGCAAAAACTTGTAAAACAAAAGGTTATCAAGGCTTTAAAGGGTTAAATTGGTATGGTCATATTATGATTCCTTTAGAGTATGCTTTTTTAAGTGATGCTTTAAATTCTAAAAAAATTGATGAAAAAATAATAGAATCAATGATGGAAAATGAGCAACATTTTTCAAAAGAGCTTCAAGAGGTATTTAATAAAAGTAAAACTATTCAAGATAACTTAAGTAGAGTTATTTGGAATGGAAATATCTCTCAAAGTAAATTAAACTCTACAAATAGAGAGTTTTCAAAATCTCTTTTAAATGAAATTGGAATTACAGGGGTAAAAGCAAACTCCTCTTTAAGTAATTTAAATCAAACAATTATAAGTTCAATTTTAAAAGATAGTGAGTTTTTATCTTCCCTTGCTATTGATATTATGGATAGAAACTTATATGAAAGAGCAAATGATTGTAGATGGTGGGCTTTAACTTCTTATTTTAAAGAAGCTTTAGAAGATTTAAATTCAATTGCTTATAAAAAAGATGAAATAAGTGCTATTTTAAAATATATAAATGATTTATATACAGTTTATACAAATCTTTTAATTTTTGATAAAGAGGGAAGAGTTGTAGCTGTTTCAAATAAAAATGAAGAGTATTTAGTAGGAAAAGTTTTAACTCAAGATTGGGTTGGTAAAACTTTAAATTTAAAGGATACTTCAAAATATTGTGTATCAAAATTTGAAAAAACAAACCTTTATAAAAATGAATCAACATATATTTATTGTAGTGCTATTAGATCAATTTCCAATGAAAAAGAAGTAAATGGAGGAATTGCAATAGTTTTTGATTCTACTTTTCAGTTTAATGCAATGTTAGATGAAACTTTACCAAGGGATAATAAAGGTGAAAAAATTGATGGAATTTTTGCACTATTTACAAATAGGGATAAAAGTGTAATTTCTTCAACAAATAGTAAATATGCAGTTGAATCAATTTTGGATATTGATGATAAGTTTTTTACTTTACCTAAGGCTCAACAATTAAGTGAGATTATTGAGTTTGATGGTAAATATTATGCAGTTGCTGTTAAGTGTTCTAATGGATATAGGGAATATAAAAGTATAATTGATGATTATAAAAATGATGTTTTATGTTTTGTATTTATATATATTGGTGAAGTAAATATTAAATCAAAATCAAAATATAAAGTAAAAGATAAATTTGCAGTCTCTTCTAAAAAAAGTCTTACAAATGATAGTGTAGATTTGGCAACTTTTTATTTGGGGAATAAATTTTTAGCAGTTGAGGCTAAAAATGTAATTCAATCAATAGGTGTTGATAAACTTGAAGCTTCAATTGAGATGGATAAAAAGAATCATTTTAAAGGTATGGTTTTATATAAAGATAAACTAATTTCTGTTTTAGATATTCGAGATTTTATAAAAGAAGATATAAAAGATGAAGAATTAACAAATATTATTCTTTTTGAATATGATAAAGATAATGTAGAACATTGTATAGGAATATTAGTTTCTTCTTTAGAAAATATAAGTGTTGTTGAAAAAAATTCTATTCAGCATATTCAAAGTCACTTTTTGGGTTCTGGAACATTAATTGAAAGTTTAGTAGATATTAATGAATTTGGAGATTCAAAAGTTGCGATGATTTTAGATATTAAAAAAATAGATGATAATTTAACTAAAAAAGATATAAGCTAATTTAAAATTTATATATTAAGTTAAAAGAGATTTGGGCAAAATACGAAAAAAGTATAAGGCTTAATATATATATGAACAAAAATGAATTTTTACCAACAACAAAAGCTGAAATGAAAAAACGTGGTTGGGATGAACTAGATGTTGTACTAATTTCAGGAGATGCTTATATTGATTCACCTTTTATGGGAATTGCCGTAGTTGGAAGAATCTTAGAAAGTATAGGCTTAAGAGTTGGAATTATTGGACAGCCTGATATAAACTCAGATATTGATATAAAAAGACTTGGTGAACCAAAACTATTTTGGGGAGTTAGTGGTGGAAGTATTGACTCTATGGTGTCAAACTATACTGCCACTAAGAAATTTAGAAATAGTGATGATTATACGCCAGGTGGAAAAAATAATAAAAGACCAGATAGAGCTACAATTGCATATACAAACTTAATTAGAAGATACTATAAAGATACAGTTCCTATTGTTTTAGGTGGTATTGAAGCAAGTTTAAGAAGACTTACTCATTATGATTATTGGACAAATAAACTAAGAAAGCCAATTTTATTTGATACTAAAGCTGATTATATGATTTATGGTATGGGTGAACAAGCAATTATTGATTTGGGTAATTATTTAAAAGAGGGCAAAGACCCAAGGACAATTAGAGGGCTTTGTTATATTTCAAAAGAGCCTGTAACTGAATATTTACAAATTCCAAGCCATGAAGAGTGCCTAAAAGAAAAAGAGAAATATATAGACCTTTTCAAAGTATTTTATGATAACAATGACCCAGTTTATTCAAAAGGCTTATGTCAAAAAATTGATTCAAGATATTTAATTCAAAATCCTCCAAGTGATTATTTAGATGAAGAAGAGATGGATAAAATTGCAGCTTTTCCTTATCAAAGAGATTTGCATCCTTATCATAAAAAAGATGGAAATGTTAAATGTTTGGAAACAATTAAATTTTCAATTATGACTCACCATGGATGTTGGGGAGAGTGTAACTTCTGTGCAATTGCCGTGCATCAAGGAAGAACAATTAGAACAAGAAGTGAAAAAAATATTATTCAAGAAGCAAAACATTTTACAACAATGAAAGATTTTAAAGGAATTATCTCTGATGTTGGTGGTCCAACTGCAAATATGTATGGATATGAGTGTAAGAAAAAATTAAAAAAAGGTACTTGTATAGATAATTATAGATGTGTTGATGACCAAAGACTTTGTAAAGCAATGAAGGTTGATCATAGTAGAAATATAAAATTATTAAGAGATATTAGAACAGTACCTGGAGTTAAAAAAGCCTTTGTTGCTTCTGGTGTTAGATATGATTTAATAACTGCTGATAAAAAAAATGGATATGAGTATTTAAAAGAGATGGTAAATCATCATATTTCTGGACAAATGAAAGTTGCACCTGAACATACAAGTGATGAGGTTTTATATCATATGGGAAAACCTGGAAAACAAACACTTATTGATTTTAAAAGAATGTATGATAAGTTAAATAAAGAATCTGGAAAAAAACAGTTTTTAACATATTACTTAATTGCTGCACATCCTGGCTGTGAAGAGAAACATATGCATGAATTAAAGCAGTTTACAACAAATGAATTAAAAATGAATCCAGAACAAGCGCAAGTATTTACTCCCACACCTGGAACTTACTCTTCTGTGATGTATTATACTGAAATGGATCCATTTACAAAGAAAAAAATCTTTGTTGAAAAAGATACTTTAAGAAAAGAAAGACAAAAAGAGATAGTTATTAAAAAAAGGACTTTTGATAAAAAAGGTAAAAATTACTCATACGGTATGCAAGGTTAAATGATACTCAACTTATATAAGTTGCTTTTTGATATAATACGCCAACTTTGAATACGTTTATAAAAATTGATAAGGGAAACATTTATGAAAAAACTTTTTTTAATTATTGGTGCGCCAGGAAGTGGTAAAACAACTGATGCTGAGTTAATTGCTCAAAAACACGAAAATATTACTCATTATTCAACAGGGGATATGTTTAGAGCTGAAGTAGCAAGTGGAAGTGATAGAGGAAAATTAATTGATTCTTATGTATCAAAAGGAAACCTAGTTCCAATTGATATTGTTATTGAGACAATTGTAGGTGCAATTAAAAAAGCTCCAACTGATGTGGTTGTTATTGATGGTTATCCAAGAAGTGGTGAGCAAATGACTGAATTAGATAAATACTTAGAAAATGAAACAGAAGTGGAACTTGTAAATACTATTGAAGTTGAAGTTTCTGAAGAAGTTGCAAGAGATAGAGTTTTAGGAAGAGCAAGAGGTGCTGATGATAATGTTGAAGTATTCAACAATAGAATGAAAGTTTATACTGAACCTTTAGCACAAATCCAAGAGTTTTATGAAGCAAAAGGATTATTAAAGAAAATCAATGGTGAAAGAACTATTGAAGAAATTGTAGATGAAATGGATAACTTTATTCAATCAAGAATCTAATTTAAAGTAGTTATATGCAAAGTGAAGAGCTAATTAATTTTTATAGTGTAATAATTGGTACGGAACTTTTAAATGGGCGTCGAAAAGACGCTCATTTTTCTTTTTTAAATCAAGAACTTCTAAAAAGAGGGTGGAGACATAAAGCCTCTTTTATTATAGAAGATGACCCTTCTTTAATGGAAAATATTTATAATCTTATAAAAGCTGATAAATACTCTGTAATGTTTAGTTATGGGGGTATTGGTTCAACACCTGATGATTTAACAAGACAAGTGGCAGCAAAAGTATTTACCAATGGAGAAATGCAATTTCAGCAAGAGGCAAAAAAACTTATTGAAGAGCAATTTAAAGAAGAAGCTTATCCCCATAGAATAAATATGTCTTATCTTCCAATAAATGCAAAACTATTAGATAATGTAGTAAATAATGTACCTGGATTTTATTTAGAAAATAGATTTTTCTTTACGCCTGGCTTTCCTTCTATGAGTCAAGCAATGGTTATGCAAGCATTAGATACTTATTACGCTAAAAATAGTGTTATAAAATATAGACTTTCTTTAACTGCAACATGTGGAGAAAGCACTTTAATAGATATAATGAAGAAAGTTGATAGTAATGTTGAATTATCTTCTTTACCTAAATTTGTTGATGGAGTTAGAAAAACAGTTATTTCTTTAAACTCTGTGGATAAAAATAAAGTTGAATCTAATTTTTCAATGTTTAAAGAGTATTTAGATAAAAATCAAATAGAGTATGTTTTAAAAGATATTAGTATTTAATTTGGCTTTGTATAAAAATTAAATTTAAAACTTTTATCTTCAGGATATTTAGCTAGATTAAAATCTTCATATACTTTTTTACATAACGGATGATTTTTTTTCATCCCTTCTGTTGCAAAAACATTTGCTCTTCCAAAATTTGGGAAAACCCCTTTCCCACTTGCATACATAAAAGCTAAATTACAATGTGCTTCTGTATATCCTTGTTTTGAGGCTGCTTCAAAATATTTAACTGCAAGTTTATAATCTTTTTCAATGGCAATTCCATTTAATAAAAACTTCCCTATCATATTTTGTGCAGCAGCATAATCAGCTTGACTTAATTCTAAAAAAATATTATATGCTTTTGTCAGATTAAAATAAGGTGAATTTCTATTTAAATATAGTTTTGCTAAATAATATGCTGATTTTTTATCTTTTAAAGTTGCTGCTTTTAAAAGTAAATCATGAGCAGCTTCTGTATTTTGTTGTATTTCTATACCTTTTAAATGTATCATTGCTAATCTAAAAATGGCTTTTGTATTCTCTTGTCTTGCCAATTGTTTATAATAACTTAAAGCTTTTAATGTTCCTTCTTTTTTCTCTAAACTTTCCACTTCTTCATAAGTTAAAGCAAAAGAAAAACTAAAAACTAGCGATACAAATAGTAGGTATTTTATCATTTTATCTCTTTTTTTATATGGGGTTTTAAAGCTGTTACAATTTCATAAGAAATAGTATTATGTATTTTAGCTAAATTTTTTGCATCATCAAATAAACAAACTTCTTCATCATCACTATTTATTGAAAGATTATCCATTGATACTCTACCTAAAACTTCATAACCTTTAGGAGTAATATATTTGTGTGATTCATTTAATCTAAAAAAACCATCACCATATCCCACATCATATGTTGAGACACACATTTCCTCTTTTGCTTCATATGTTCCTCCATAACCAACTTTTTCACCTTTTTTTAAAGTTCTTGTTGCCATTTTTTTTGCCCACAATGATAAAATTGGTTTTAAATCTGGATTAGTAATAATAGTGTCGCTTTCAAGATACCCATAAGTTGCAATACCCACTCTTGCAAAATCATCATCATAATCCTTAAATCTAAATAAAGCAGATGAATTAGCAGAATGAAACTTAGGAAAAGGTAAAAAAAGTTGTTCACATATACTTTTTACTTCTTTTTTTATTTGTCCAAAAATTGCCTTTTGCCAATAAAACTCAGTTGATAAAACATCAGCACTTCTATAGTGTGTGAATAAGCCTGTGAATTTTAAGTTTCTCTTACAAATACCATCAATAGCCTCTTTAAGCTGATTTTTATTTATTCCATTTCTATGCATACCTGTATCAACTTTAAGATGAATATTCCAATTTTGGGGAATTTTTTCAAGTTGTTCAAGTGAGTTTACAGCTATGTGAAAAGTGTGTGAATAAGTGTGAAAAATGTCCTCAGCTAAGATTAAGATTTCGTCAAATAATTTTTCGATTTTGATTGCTTCATCTAGTGTTTGAACAACTGCTTTTTTTATTCCAAATTCATTAGATAATTTTGCAATTTCTAATAAACCATGTCCATAAGCATTGTCTTTTAACACTATTGCAACTTTTTCTTTTCCTTTTGCTTGTTTTGAAATAATTTCCAAATTATGAAATAAATTTGTTTTGTTAATTACAATCTTTCCCAAAATATTAACCCTCTAAATTGTTAAAATAATTTAATAGTATTCTTGCATCTTTCTCATTTAGAACATTTTTTAGTTCTTCAAAAGTTGCATTTTTAATTTTTTCAAATTCACCAAAATATAATAAAAGCTTTTTAATCTTAGCTTCACCTATACCTTTAATTTGTAATAGTGAAATTTTACTATCTTCTTTTCTTTTTTGTTTCTTATGAAAACTAATTGCAAACCTATGTGCTTCATCTCTTAATCTTTGAATAAATTGTAATCTTTTATCACTTGGAAGTAAATCTACTCTTTTTATTTCATTATTAAGTTCATAAAACACTATATCTTTTGCACTACCTTTTGCTCTATGAGCTTTAAAATCCAATTTCTCTTTAGCTATTGCTATAATATTTAAATTTACTCCAATAGAGTTTCTAATATCAATTGCAAGTTTTAATAAAGTCTCTCCTCCATCTATTACCCATAAATCAGGTGCAGGATTTTTTTCAAAGCTTTCACTTCTTCTAATTAATGTCTCTTTCATTTGAGCGTACTCATCTTTTGCTTCTAGATTATAGTGTCTATAATCTTTTTTTACAAATTTTTCTTCCCATGTGACCATTGCTCCAACAGTTGCTTGTCCCATCATATGAGAGTTATCAAAACATTCAAATCTATTTGGAGTAGTATTTAAAGAAAATAACTCTTTTAACTCTTCATATATTGTAGTTGTATTTACTTTTTGAAGCCTTAATAGCTCTTCACAGTTATTTAAAGCAATTTGAATAATTTGTGTTTTTTTACCTCTTTTAGGGTAAATAATAGGAATGTTTTTTTCAAATCTCTCTTTTAAAAACTCTTCTATTTCTTCTAAATCTTCAGTTATTTCATTTGCAACAATAATCTCTTTTGGAAGTAGGGGAATTTCATTATCATAATAGTTAATAATTGCTCGTTTATAGGCTTCATTTATATCTATTTCAAGTTCACCTTGATTTATTTTTAAATAATCATGATTACTTGAAGCTAATTTCCCATCTCTAAAGAACATTCTAACAACTACTGCTTTTTCTTTTGAAACTTTAATAGCAAAAAGGTCTAAATCTTCTTTTGTTGCTAAATCCATACCTGTTTGAATTTGAGATTTTTCTATTGTTTTAATTCTATCTCTTAATTTCATAGCTTCTTCAAATCTAAACTCTTCTGAATATTGCAACATTTTTTCATTTAATTTTTTTACAATTTTTGATTTATTATAAATATATTCTAAAGCTTCTTGTATTAGTTTTGCATAATCTTCTTTTGAAATTTTACCAATACAAGGAGCATGACATTTATTTATTTGATGAAATAAACAGGCTTCTTTTCCTTTTATACAAGATTTTTTTTGAACTAAAGGTATGATTTCATATATACTATCAAGCATATCTCTAGCCCCTGTTGAGTAAGGACCAAAGTATTTAATATTTTTATCTTTTAAAACTTTTCTAGTAATTTCTAGTCTTGGAAAATCTTCTTTATAATCAATTACTATATAAGGATAAGTCTTATCATCTCTTAATAAGATATTATATTTTGGTTTTAATTGTTTAATAAGTGAATTTTCAAGTATAAGTGCATCATGTTCATTTGGTACTACAATCCATTCTAAGGATTTTACTTCACTAATCATTTTAAAAATTCTAGGGCTTAATTTATCAGCTGGTGCTAAAGTAGGAGTAAATTTAAAATAGGATTTTACTCTATTTTTAAGCACTTTAGCTTTTCCTATATATAATAAATGTCCCTCTTTATCAAAGTATTGATATACCCCAGCATTATTTGGTAATTCTTTTAGTTTTTCTTCTAGATTCATTTTGGAATTTTATCTAAAAATACTTTTATTTCTTGTTTATGATAGTTGAAAATTTTAAGAATTATTTTTATAATTTTTCTTTTTTTAATTGATATACAAACTATCTATATATAGCTATATAGATAATTTATTTTAATGAAAGTTAATATAATAAGGTTTAACCATTATTTTTTGTGTTCCCACAGGTTCTAAGCCCATTATTTGTTTAGGTGTCATTAATGGTTTTTTATCATTGTTATAAAAAATTTTAAACCCCCCAATAGCTTTATTTGTTTGAGAATTTGCATATAAGCTATTATAGATTTTTACTTTTACTTCACCTTTACCATGTCCATCAATATTATAAATTAGATTGATATTATCATAGTTTTGTACAGCTTCTTTATCTCTTAACATTCTTTCATGAAACATATGAACAATAAGATTCTTCTTTTCAAGTATATTATTTTGTTTTAAATAGTTACTAATTAACTCTTGTGCTTCATTTAACTCATTACCATAAATATGCCCAATATATTTCCCCGGAGGGTATTTTCTATGTTTTGGAATTTTAAATTCAGGATCAATTGCTAAATGTACATTTTCATATTTTAAATATTTTAATACAGGTTTTATTGCTTCTGCTGGAGTGTATGTTCCAAGTTGTAAGTCGATAATTACAGAAAAGCCTTCTTTTTTTGCTCTATTAATATATTTCATTACACTTTCTTCACTCATTCCTAACAGATAATCATTTCTTCTTCCTGCATCTTTTGTTGCAAGTGAGTGTATAATATGAAAAGCAAGTTCAATATCAAAATTATTTTCTAATTCTTTATTGAAATACTTCTCTTTTTGCTTCATTTTATTAATTACTTCATCAATATTACTTTCACCTAAAATTCCCAGTGAAGCAGCATTTGGTCTTCCATAGTAGCCAATTAATAGTTTGTCTTTTTTTGAGTAATCTGTAATCTCTTTTAAATCTTTTGTAGTAGTTGTAGCATTAAGGCTATTATTTAAAATTGTAAAAAATATAGTAATAAAAATTAGTTTCTTCATATTGTCAATTTATTCCAAAAAGTTATTTAACTTTAAAAGTATAATATAATAATTTGAAAGAAAATTTAAATTTTCTAAAATAGACACAAATATAAAGAAATAGGAGACAAATGCCAGGAAGAGTTTCAATATATAATGATATTTTATTTAAAAAAGATGCCAAAGAATTTATTAGAAATGATTTAATACAAAAACTTAACTCAAATTATAATATTGCACCTACTATGCCAATACCAACACTTTTAAATGATGGTACATATTTATATACACATTTTGGATTTTTACCTTCTTGGGCTAGGGAAAAAAGTTCTATGAATATAAATGCTAGAAGTGAAAGTATTTTTGAAAAAATTACTTTTAGAGAGGCTTTTAAATTTAGAAGGTGTATTATCCCTATAAATGGTTTCTTTGAATGGAAAAAAGAAGAAAAAATACCTTATTATGTAAGCTCATTAAAAAGTGATTATTTGGCATTGGCAGGAATTTGGGATGAGTGGTTTGATAAAAAATTAAATCAAAAAATTATTACAGTTGCATTAATTACTTGTGAGGCAAATGAGAAACTAGCACCAATTCATCATCGAATGCCAATAGTTTTAGAAAAAGAAGAGTTTTCTTTATGGTTAAATTCTTCAAATTTACAAGAGGTTATAAAACTTTTTAAAGTCTATAAAAGTGAAAATACAAACATCTATGAAGTATCTACTAATGTAAATAAGGTTTTATATAATCAAAAAGATTGTATTAAAGAGATAAAAAAGAACACTATTGGACAACTTTCTCTTTTTTAAACCAAAGTTTACAAAGAAGTTTATAAATAAGTTTGTATAAAGCTAGTTTTTTTAAATGTTCTTTTTCTAAATTTTTAAAGTATAAGTTTAAAAGATATATTTGTTTCTTCTTTGATAGTTTAAACTCTACACAAAGAGAAGCTAAATCAAAAAATATATCATCAAGTCTTGCATATTCCCAATCAATAAATATAACTTTTTTTCTTTGAAAAATAATATTTTTGGGATTTAAATCATGATGACACAAACTTTCCCAAAAAGTGTATTTTTTTAGTTTTTTTATCTGCTTTTTTGCCTTTAAAATTTGTTTATTTGTTTTTTTATCTTTTAAAAAAAGTCTATAGTTCTCAAAAATATTTGCTAAATTTTTTAAATTGTAAGAGCTTTTTTTTATAGAAATTTGATGAAGCTTTTTAATACTTTTAATAAGTAGTTTTAAATCAGCTTTTTTTAGTTTTGTTTTATGTTTGCCTTTTATATATTTATAAATTAGATAATTGTTCTTTTCAAAATAGTAAGGTTTTGCACTAATGTTTTTTAAAAAAGCTTTTTTTTGTATTTTATATTCAAGTTCTCTATTTAAATTATCTTTTGAATTAAAAATTCTAAGTACATAGTTTTTTTTTGAAGTTTTTATTAAATAGTTTATATTATTATACCCTTGATTTTTTAGTAAAGAAAAACTTTTTATTTTTTTATTTTGAAAAAAAGGAAGATTTTCTATTTCAATTATTTGCATAAACTTTTTTCCAGTTAATATAAGCTATAAAAGCTAAGATAGTATAAAAAATAAATAATATAGAAGTTATATAAAAACCTTTATTTATATAAATATAAACTGAAATAGTATCAATTACTATCCAATATAACCAATTTTCAAGAATTTTTTTAGCTAATAAAAAAGTGGAGAAAATCGCAAAAACAGTAGTAAAAGTATCCAAATAAGCGTATTGAGCTTGTGTATAATTATCCATTATATAACCTAAAATAATACTCAAAAAAGTAAGTATTAAAATAGAATTTAGATTTGTTTTTAATGAAAGCTTTGAAATTTCTAAATTCTTTTTTTCTATTAGTTTATTTGTATATTTCCAAGAATACCAGCCATAAATAGACATAAGCAAATAGTATAAATTTAAAAAAGAATCCATTAAAAGAAGTGCATCATAAAATAAAATAGTATAAATTAAGGTACTGAAAAATCCCGCAACCCAGCACCAAATATTTTGTTTAATTGCTAAAAGTAGATATAAAATTGATAAAGTCATAGCAAAAGCTTCCCAAAATGTTACTATTTTTAGTGAATCTAAAACTATATTTATAAAATTTTCTATACTTAATCCTTTTGTAAAAGTGGAAATATATCCAAACCTAGATAAAATTACATAGTTGTAAGTGCTATATTAGTACCTTACAATTTTAAAATAATTTATAGGAAAAAAATGAGCATAGTAAAGCAGACAGTTTATATTGCAAATCAATCAAAGCAGAATGATTTAAAAAAACTACTATTTACTCATCTTTTAAATATTAAAAAATTTAATGGATGTCTAAATTATGAAGTTTACGAAGCTGATGATGATGAACTAGAGTTTTTAGTTTATGAAGAGTGGGCTAGTGAAGAAGCAATTGCAAATTACAAACACAGTCAAGAGTATGAAAAATTTATGGGGTTAAAAAAGGTATTAGTAAGAAGAGAAGAAATCCTTCCAAGCTTTTAAAAGGAAAAAATTGTTAGATAAAAAGCAACTACTACAAGAAATAGAAACTACATATAAAAATCATAAAAAAATAAAAGAGATATTAAAAGATTTTGAATATGGAATTAATTTAAATAATTGGGCTTACCAATTTACAAAAGAAGATTTTGGTAAAAATATAGAACTTTCAAGAAAACTTTTTCATTTTACTTTATCAAATGCCTCAGAGTTTAGAGATTATATAGACTTTGCAAAGTATATTAGTAAAAATGATGGATTATCTGATAATGAATTAGCAAAAGAGGCATATAAATTGGCTCTAAGTAAAGTAACACTATTAAGAGATTTAAGAAATTTAGCAGATATTTTAGCTTTAAAAAAGGACTCTTTTTATGATAAAGATATGGCTAAAGAAGTATATAAAGAAGCACTTTTGAAAACTACTTCACCTTATGATTATTTATGTATTGCAGAATCTTTATGTAATAAAGATATGTTAAATGATAAAGTTTGGGCAAAAGAAGTATATAAACTTGCAATAAAGGCTAGTTCTAATAGTGATGATTTAGAAGCAATTGCTCAATCTGTAGCTTTAGAAGAGAATTTAAATGATGAAGAGTGGTCAAATAAAATCTTTTCAATGAATATTTAAATTAAAAAGGATTTGTTTTCTCTATGATAATATCATCATGAGTTACAAATCTATCACATCTTTTACCTTGTAGATTTTTACAAATATTTTCCCATTTTAAAGTATGTCCTGCATTTTCATTTGAAAAATCACCCAATAAAAACATTATTGCATGGGCATATTCATGGGGTAAAGTATCTTCTATCATATATTCAAGATTTTCTTTAAATCTATTTTTATTTAGATATATTGCAACATCTTTTTTATTGAAAATTGCCATTCCAAAAAGATTATTTTTCATTTTATCTGAGATTATAATAGGTATATTATATGTAATATTGTAGTTTTTGTAAGCTAGTGCTTTTAACTCTCTTGTTTTTGCTTCAATTTTTTTTATTATTTTTTCATCTAAGGCAGAGTTGTTAAATTTATAATCTTTATACCATAAATAAATTAGAAAAAAAGCACTAATTATAGTGATAAATAAAAAAATATTTGATATTTTTTTTATTTCCACTTTTTAACCTACATATTTTAATAAAACATCTTTATAATGATTTAATTCTTGCATTAAGGTATCATCACTATTATTTATATCAGGATGATATTTTTTTGCAAGTTCTTTATATCTTTTTTTAACTTCTTCTTTAGTAGGATTATGTGTAAATCCAAAAAACTCTTTTGCTTTTTCTACTTCATTAAAAGTGGGTTTTTGAGCAAATTGTTGGTTGAAACTATTAAAATCAAAATCTTTAAAATCAAAATTTGAATTTTGTCTAAAATCATTTTGAGTATAAGTAAATTTAAAACCATTTGACATTTTTTTTAGTTTTTTATAAACAAAAAAGTATCCCAATAAAAATATTGTTACTAATATTATTAAAAAAGTACCAAAGTTTGTAAAAATAAGATATAAAATAAATAGTAAAATACCAACTCTTAAAAGTTTATTGAAAATATAAATAATTGTATTATTGTTCATAACTGTATTTGTATCCTTAATTTTAAATTTGTAATTATATTATAATCATATAAAATCTTTGTAAAATCTATAAATTATACAAAAAGAAAACTACAAAGCAATAAAAATAAATTATAATTTAATACTTTTCTTGGTTCATAAAAATATATAAAAAGTAGTGTTACAAATATACTCATTTAAAATATTATACTAGTTATTTTATTGCTACTATTTTTTTATCATACGAATATCACATTTATTTTTTATCATTCTTTTTAAGTTCAAAGGAGAGAATATGGACATTAGTACACAAGCACTTTATGCTGCACTACCTATTTTTATTGCAGCTATATTATTAATTGGTCTTAGATTGCCTGCAAAAAAGGCTATGCCAGTTGTTTATGTTGCTACTGCTTTAGTGGCATTATTTGTTTGGGAAGTATCATTCAATAGAGTTTTAGCTTCTACAATTCAAGGTCTTCTTATAACAGTTGCAGTTTTATGGATTATTTTTGGTGCGATTTTACTTTTAAATACACTAAAACATTCAGGTGCAATTGCTGTAATTAGACAAGGTTTTAATAATATTAGTCCAGATAGAAGGGTTCAAGTTATTATTATTGCTTGGTTATTTGGATCTTTTATTGAAGGGGCTTCTGGATTTGGAACTCCTGCTGCAATTGCTGCACCACTTCTTGTTGCAATTGGTTTCCCTGCAATGGCTGCTGTTATGGTTGGTATGATGATTCAAAGTACACCTGTATCTTTTGGTGCTGTTGGAACACCAATTTTAATTGGAGTAAATAAAGGTTTAGATAGTGAAGGTATTAGCTCTACACTTCAAACACTTGGTTCAAGTTGGGATGTTTATTTACAAATTATTACTTCAGAAGTTGCAATTGTTCATGCTGTTACAGGAACAGTAATTCCTTTATTTATGGTTGTTATGCTAACAAGATTCTTTGGAAAAAATAAATCTTGGACAGAAGGTTTATCTATTTTACCATTTGCAATTTTTGCAGGTCTTTCTTTTACAATTCCTTATGCACTAACAGGTATTTTCTTAGGTGCTGAATTCCCTTCTTTAATTGGAGCTTTAATTGGTCTTCCAATTGTTACTTTTGCTGCTAAAAAAGGTTTTTTAATTCCAAAATCAACTTGGGATTTTGCACCAAAAGAAGAGTGGCCAATTCACTGGGTAAGTAAGTTAGAAATTAAACTTGATGCAATGAGTGCAAAAGTTCCTATGTCTTTAACAAAAGCATGGATACCATATGTTTTAGTTGCTATTATTTTAGTTATTACAAGAGTTAGTTCAGAAGCTAAAGCTTTTGTTTCTTCTTTAATAATTCCTTTTAAAAATATTTTAGGAGAAGGTCTAGGTTATACAATTGCTCCTTTATATTTACCAGGTGGAATTTTAGTTTTTGTAGTTTTAGTAACTTTCTTTTTACATAAAATGGAATTTAAAGAGTTAAAAGAAGCTGTTAGTGAATCATCAAAAGTTATGTTAGGTGCAGGATTTGTACTTATTTTTACTATTCCACTTGTTAGAATTTTAATTAATTCAGGAGTAAATGCTTCTGGTTTTGATTCTATGCCTGTTGCAATGGCAAACTTTGTTGCTACATCAGTTGGAGATATTTATCCATTATTTGCACCAATGGTTGGGGCATTAGGGGCATTTATTGCTGGAAGTAATACTGTTTCAAATATGATGTTAAGTCAATTTCAGTTTGGTGTTGCAGAAGCTTTAACTATCTCTACAGCATTTATGGTAGCTTTACAAGCAGTTGGGGCAGCAGCTGGAAATATGATTGCAATTCACAATGTTGTTGCAGCATCAGCTACAGTTGGATTACTTGACCAAGAGGGTGAAACTTTAAGAAGAACTATTATTCCTACAATTTACTATTGTTTAGTAGCAGGGATTTTAGGACTAATTGGAATGTATACTTTAGGATTAACTGACCCACTTATGAAATAAAAGAGGATATTCCTCTTTTATTTGACACATCTTATTTTTTGAAGTATACTTAAGTTATAAGGTCTTTAGGAGATTATTATGACTGGTACAATAAATGTTTCAACAAAAACTAAAATTTTAGTTATTTCTATTTTTATTATTCTTTTTTTAGCAATTGTTACTTTAATTGGAACAATTATTGCCGTAAATTCTATAAATAAATCCAATATTGAAAATTATAAAACTGATATTTACTTAAAAACACAAACAGAACTTCAAAATTATGTACAAGTAACTATTCAAACTATTGAATCTTTTTATCAAAGAACTTCAAAAGAAAAGATAAAACAAGAGGTTCAAGAACATCTAATAGAACAGATGGGATTACTTTTTTCAATTTTAGAAGAGACTTATAAAAATCATAAAAATACAATGAATAAACAGCAGTTAAAGCAGCATCTTTTAAAAACTATTAAAGCTTCAAAATATGGAGAAAATGGTTATTTTTGGGTAAATGATTTTAAAGGTATTATGCTAATGCACCCCATACAAACTGAACTAAATAATAAAAATCTTATAAAAATGAAAGATGAAACAGGAAAAGAACTTTTTAAAGCTTTTATTCATGTGGCATCTACAAATAAAGAGGGCTTTGTTGATTATTTATGGCCAAAACCAGGCTTTGAAAAAGCTCAAGATAAAATCTCTTTTATAAAAGTTTTTAAGCCTTTCAATTGGATTATTGGAACAGGTGATTATGTGGAAGATGTTACAAAAAAACTTCAAGATGAAGCTTTAAAAACAATTTCTCAAATTAAGTATGGAGAAAACGGTTACTTTTGGATAAATACAAGTGAACCAAGAATGGTAATGCATCCAATTTTTAAAGAACTTAATGGAAAAAATCTAAGTGAATTTAAAGATAAAGAAGGTCAAAAAATCTTCTTAGAATTTGCAACTTTAGCAAATAAAAAAGAAGAGGGTGGTTTAGTTTTATATTCTTGGCCAAAGCCAGGAGAAGATGAACCTAAACCAAAATTTTCATATGTTAAAAAGTTTGAGCCTTGGGATTGGATAGTTGGAACAGGTGCTTATATTGATGATGTGGAAACAAAGATAAAAAACATGGAAGAGAAATCTCAAAAAAGTTTACAAATTATTACAATTATAAGTGCAATAATTTTTGTAATTGTTCTTATTGTTTTATCTTTAATTACCCTTGCTTTATCCACTAGAAGAGATAATAAAAACTTTAATGATGAATACTAAAAATAAATATTAGAAGTTAAATCTTTTATTTGTTTTAGCATTTTTAATGGTTCATTATATTGTATATTTATAGGATAAATCTCTTTTTTATATTTTAAAAGAAGTGTTGGAAATACTCTTACTTTTAGTTTTCTTCTTAGATTTAAATCCTCTTCTAAAAGAGTTTGTGCTTTATTACTTTTTATTTTTTCTTCAAACTCTTCTTTAGGGATATTTAACTCTTGGGCTAAAGAAATTAAAGTTTCCCAATTTGAAGGATTTAAAGCTTTTTGATAATAAGCTTCTTGAATAGCTTCTATCATTTGCTCTTCTTTATTGTACTGTCTTGCAATTATTACAGCTTTGCAAGCTTCATAGGTTGAACGTCTAGGAGTACAAACTCTCCAAAAGTTATGATTAAATTTAGTACCTACTTCATTTTCTATTTGATACCAAATATTTTCAATCATTTCTTGCATATCTTTTGGCATTGGTTCTTGTGTGTGTTTTGCTAATCCTCCAACAATATTTATAAACTTATAATCTTTATCTAAAGAGTTTTTAATTTCATTTAAAGTTGGTTTAAAAGCATAACACCAAGAACACATAGGGTCATGGATATAATAAAGAGTATATTTCACAGTTTACCTTTTAAGTTTTTTTTATAATAGCATCTTAAATAAAAAGTTACTATATTATTACAAATTAACTTTTTATAATTAAAGAATAAATAAGTTATGATAAAACTAGATATGAATTTAGGAAAATTATGGATAAAGAAGAGTTTGAAAAAGCAGTTGATATATTTGGTATTTTAACTAAAACTTCAAAAAAACAGTTAAAACAAAAGTATTTAAAGCTTTCAAAAAAATATCATCCAGATACGCCAACTGGTAGTGAGCAAAAATTTCAAGAACTAAAAGATGCATATGATTTATTATTAAGTTATATGGAAAATTATAAATTTAGTTTTGAAGAAGAAGAGTTTAAATCTCAATATCCTTCATTTACAAATTATAAAAACTGGAATATTTAGGAGAAAAAAATGTTTGATAAAAAAAGAGTTAAAGAGATAGTTTTAGCTACTTTAGTTGCAGATTCTTATAGTTTAGGTGCCCATTGGATATATGATGAAAAGCAATTATTAAATTTAAAAATAGACTGGAACGAATTAAATGCACCTTGTGCCATTTGGCATAAAGGGAAAACTGCTGGAGATTTTACTCATTATGGTGATCAAACTATTTGGTTATATGAATTTTTAAAAGATAAAGAGAACTTTGATGAAAAAGAGTATGCAAAATATTGGCTAGAACAAATAAAAGTATATAATGGCTATATAGACTCTTCTTCAAAAAACTCTATTAATCTATTAGAAAAAGGTGAAGTTCTAGGGGCTTCTTCATCTGATTTATCAATAGTTGGAAGGATAGCTTCTTTACTTTTAGTTTCAAAATCAAAAAAAGAGTTTTTATCAAATGTTGAAAAGTTTGTAAAACTTACACATAACTCTTTAGAAAGTATTAATGCTTCAATATTTTTTGCAAAATTACTTTTAAAAGTATTTGAAGGAATACAAATAAAAGAAGCAATACTTCAACTAAAAGATGAAAGCAGTTTTGATATTCAAGAGTTTATTTTAAAAGCGCAAGAGACAAAAACAGCAGATACTTTAAAAGTAATTAGAGAGTTTGGTCCTGCTTGTGGAGTAAATGAAGGTTTTGGTGGAGTATTACATTTACTATTTAAATTTGATAATTTAAAAGATATGTTATTTTGTAATGCAAAAGCAGGTGGAGATAGTAGTGCTAGAGCTATGCTTGCAAGTATGATATTTTCAGCAAAATATGGTATAAATTCATTTCCAAAATCTTGGTTAAAAATCAAAAAAAATATATAAGAGGATAAATGGAAAAAATAGTTGATTTCTTAAAAAATAAATCATATATAGAAATAGTAGTTGCAACAATATTATTTATTATTGCAATAGCTTTAGATATGCTTATGGATTTTATTATCTATATGTTGTATTTTATTATTTTTTTAGAAATAGTAAGAGCTGTAATTCATTTTATAAGGGAACAAAGAGTTGTTTTAAGTATCTTAGTTGATGCTTTTATAATTTTAACTTTAAGAGAATTTATTGTAAATGTGGTAAAAGTAAATACTGTTGAGTTAAAATCCTTTGAAGCAGTTTTCTCAAATCCAGTTAATTTTAATATTTTAATACTATCAGGGGTTATTATATTTTTATTAGTTGTTAGATATTTATCTATTAAAACATCTCAAGATTATATAAAAAAAGATATAAATAATAGATGTTCTTAAATTATGAAGAGCCTTTATATAGGCCACCTGCTGAAGCAAATTCTTTAATTCTTCAAGTAACATTTGGGTGCAGTTTTAATAACTGTGCCTTTTGTAGTATGTATGAAACTAAACAGTATAAACAAAAAGATATTAAAACTATAAAAAAAGAAATAGAGTCTATTTCTTCTTACAATAATACAATTACAAGAGTTTTTTTAGCTGATGGAGATGCTTTAAGTTTAAAAACTAATATCTTAGTGGAAATTTTAGATAGTTTAAATGAAGCTTTTCCAAATTTAAGAAGAGTATCTATTTATGCCTCTGCTTTTAACTTACTTGAAAAAAGTTTTGAAGAGTTAGAACTTTTAAGAAGTAAAAAACTTAGTCTTATTTATTATGGCATAGAATCAGGTAGCTTTGAAGTTTTAAAAAAAATCAATAAACCAATTTCAAATGAAAAGATGATAGAGGGATTAAATAAAGCTTCAAAAGCAAATATTAAAATCTCTGCAACAGTTATTTTAGGAGTTGCAGGTAAGGCATTAAGTTCTTTACATATAAAAAAAACAGCAGAACTTATTAATCAAACAACAATTAATTATTTATCTACTTTACAATTAATTTTGGATTCAAATTCTTATTTAAAGTATATTAAAAACTTTGGAGTTGATTTTGAATTTTTAGATGATAAAGAAATGCTTGAAGAGCAAAAAAAGTTATTAAAAAATTTAAATCCTACAAAACAAATAATATTTCGTTCAAATCATGCTTCAAATTCATTGGCTTTAGCTGGAAATTTACCAAAAGATAAGCAAAGGTTAATAAAAGAAATTGAGTTTGCATTAACTAATGAAAACACCTTAATTCCGAACTTTCTAAGAGGTTTTTAAAACATTTTTTTTCAAAAGTATTGTTTTTTTATAAAAAAATGATAAAAACACAGATTATTATAGTATAATGGCTTTACTAATATTTTTGATGTGCCTATACAGACAATATGAATCAGCGTAAAGTATGTATAAGTCCGTTATAAAATATAAATATCAAAGGAAAAGAGAAAAAATGCAAATTTACGTTGGGAATATGTCTTATGGGACTACTGAAGAGAGTTTAAGAGCTTTATTTGCTCAGTATGGAGAAGTTAATTCTGTTAAAATCATCACTGATAGAGAAACAGGAAGAGCAAAAGGTTTTGCATTTATCGGAATGAATGATAATGGTGCAGGACAAAATGCTATTGATGAATTAAACGGAAAAGAATTCGAAGGAAGAACTCTTAAAATCAATGAGGCAAAACCAAGAGAAGAAAGACCAAGAGAAGATAGACCAAGAAGAAGTTTTAATAGAAACTAATAACATTGGTTATTCACGAGGCAAGGTTTTACCTTGCCTTTTTTTATAGTTTTATTTCTAATACAATAGGGCAGTGATCACTTCCCATATACTCATTTAATATATATGCATCATTAATATTATCTTTTAAATCTTCACTTACATAAAAATAATCAATTCTCCAGCCAACATTATTTGTCCTAGCATTAGCTCTATAACTCCACCAGCTATAATTATGAGGTTCATCACCGTTTATATACCTAAAAGTATCAATATATCCATGATTTAAAAATTTTGTAATCCATTCCCTTTCCATAGGAAGAAAACCAGAAGTCTCTTCATTTGCCTTTGGCCTTGCTAAATCTATCTCTTTATGGGCAGTATTTACATCTCCACAAACTATTATAGAAAAACCATCTTTTTTAAGATTTTCGCAGTGTTCTAAAAATCTATCATAAAATTGCATCTTATAAGTTAGTCTTTCATCTTTACTTTGCCCATTTGGAAAATATACATTAAAAAAAGCAATTTTTTTATTATTAAAATTAAAGTGAGCTTCGTTAATTCTTCCTTCTTTTAAAATATCTACATTTAAAGTTTTATCTGCAAAAAAAGGTTCTATATCACTATATAGTGCAGTTCCAGAACGACCTTTAATACTACAAGGATTTATATGTTTAAAAGAAAATTCTTTTTCAAAAATAGTTTTTGGGATTTGATTTTCTTCAGCTTTTATCTCTTGTAGTCCTAAAATATCAACTTTTTCATTATCAACCCACTTTAAAGCTTCTTTTTTTTCCACTGCTCTAATCCCATTTACATTCCATGAGATAAATCTATATATTTGCATTTAATTCCTTACTCTTAAAGAGTTTATATAAGATATTAGTTGATTCATTGAAGCTACAAATAGTTTGTCTGTTGTGTACTTCTTTGTAAGTAAAAGTGCCCCTTGAATTGAAGACATTAAAAATATTGCTAACTCTTCTATATTTGTATCTTCTTTTAACTCTTTATTATCTTTAGCTTTTTGCAAGATATTAATAAATTGATTTTTCCATTTATCTAAAATAGTATTTAGTAATTGTTCAAACTCTTTATCTTCATTAAGAAACTCTTGAAGAAGATTTCCCAAAGGACAACCATAAGTTAAATCCCAATTAGGAGTATCTTTTAAAATAGCAATAAAAGCGTCTAAAATCCCTTTATCTTTCTTTTCTAAGGCTTCCCATTTAATTTTTAATCTATTTTCAATTTTCTCTTCAATCATAGCTAAAACCATATCTTTTTTTGAAGGAAAATAGTGATACATAGAACCTTTTTTAGTATTGGCTTTTTCTAAAATATTTGATAATGAAGCTTTATTATATCCTTGGGAAAAGACCTCTTGAAAAGTTGCTTCAATCAATCTTGTCCTAATATCTTGCATATAAACCCTTATTTATTTTTTTGTATTATATCTAATATTGTTTGAGGTTCGCTTCTTTTTGTATAGTCCTCATCTACAAATGAGTAAATAATTTCTTTGTTTTTATTTATTACAAATGTTGCTGGCATTGGAAGTTTAAAGCTATCTTCATTGTTTGCAGTAATTATATCTATTCCAAAGCTTTTATATATTGGTCTTAACTCTTCATCTAAAGAAAATACCAATCCATACTCTTTTGCAACTTTATTAAATTCATCGCTTAAAACTTCAAATTCTAGTTCATTTTTTTCTTTAGTAGTTAAACTATTATCTGGTGTTTGAGGAGAAATTGCAATAATTTTTCCATTTAAAGCTTTAAGTTGTGCATTAATACTTTGTAAAGCTTGTAATTCCAAATTACAATAAGGGCACCATTGTCCTCTATAAAAATTTAGAACTATAAAATCATTTTCTTTTAATTGTTCTTCTAAACAAATCTCTTTATAATTTGCATTTTTTAATTTAAAAGTAATTGCTTTATCCCCAACTTTTAAGGCATTTTTACTTAGTTTTTGTTCTTGTAGCTTTTTTGTGGCTTTTAACATAAGCTCTTGAATATCTTGGGGAACTTTTTGTTTAAAACTCTCTTGATATTTTTTAATTTCTTCTTGTAATCTTGACATTTTTGATCCTTTTAGTTTAAAACCGACCGGTCGGTCTATTTGAAATATTAACAAGTTTTAAACTTTATGTCAAGGGCAAAAAACTACTTTGAAGTAGTTTTTTTACTCTCTATTCTAAAAGTTGCGTCCATTTTTACTTCTATTTTTTTTTCTTCTTTTTTATTTAAAGTTTTTCCTAAACTTTGAAAATTAGATTTATTGAAGTTTTGGTTTTTATTAATAATTACATCACTTTTACCACCATGCATATCAATCTTGCCATATTCATTTGCACTTACAATAGTATAAATACTAAGGATTAAAAGTATTAATTTTTTCATTTTTTTTCTTCCTTAAATTTTTATAGATTCCATAAATTGTAATTATAATCCAAAATATTTCTATTATAAAAGAACCTAAATTAAAATGAACACATAGTGAAATAAGTAATAAAATTGCACCAACTAAATTTAATAATTGATATTCAATACAGTGAATATCATATTTATTTGTTTGTAAAAAAAAGTAAGCACCAACTACAAATGCCATTCCTAAAAAGCCAATCCATTGGAATATATCCATTTAAAACCTTTCTTAATTATTTTTTAAATTAAAATCTTAGTAAACATTAAAATATTATTTTTATTTTAATATTTTATAATTCCACTAAAAAAAGAGAACCTTTGAAAAAAATTATCTTGTTATTTATCTCATTTTTTTATCTACATGCTAACTCATATGAATATAATAAGATTAATATGGAAGCAAATTTTAATATCTTAGATAAAAACAATTCAAAAAATATGAAATTTTATTATAAGCTAGGTATATATTATGATACACTAAATGGGTTTAAAGAAAAGTCATACTGCTTTTTTAATACAAAAGTAAATTATGATACTTTTAATAAGCCAAAATACAAAATATGTCTAAAAAATGATAATAAAGCACAAATTTATATTTTAAATAAATCAAATAGATACTCTTCTAGTGATGAATTTAATATTCAAATAAAAGATATTTCTTTAAAAATTATAAATAAAAAAAGAAATAAAAGTTGTAATTCAAAAGCAACTTCTTATTCTAATTTAAATAAAAAAATCACCAAATGCTTAAAAGATGTAAATGAACTAATCTAAAAAACTTATATTTTAAATATATATTATAGTTAATCTATATATTTTTTCTCTTTATAAGATATTTTTAGCTATTTTACTTTTATTTATAAAGATTACAAATGACTACAGAAATTTTACTTGGAATTATCACCTTTTTCACATCAACTATTGCAGGAGTTGTTGGACTTGGTGGAGGAATGATTCTAATTGCAATACTTCCTTCTTTTTTACCTTTAAATGCTCTTATTCCTATTCATGGATTAACTCAAATGACTAGTAATTTTAGTAGGGCAGTATTTGGATATAAAGATGTCCAATATCAAGTTTTACCTAAATTTATTTTAGGTTCTTTATTAGGTGTAGGAATTATTTCCTTAATTATTTATCATATTTCTTTAGAATATATCCCTTTATTTATTGGTATTTATATTCTTTTATCTTTATGGTCAAGTAAATTTAATGAAAAAATAAAAAAATTTGAAAGTTATTTTTTGATTGGATTTATACAAACAGGGGTTTCTTTAGTAGTTGGAGCAACTGGTCCTCTTAGTATGACTTTATTATTTAAAGATTATGAAGATAAAAATAAAGTAGTTGCAACAGGTGCAGCGCTTATGGCAATAACACATATTTTTAAGGTTTTTGTATTTATTTTTTTTGGTTTTGCTTTTTTTGAATATATTTGGCTTTTACTTTTTATGATTATTGGAGCAATTGCAGGAAGTTATGCAGGAACTAAACTAAGAGATAAAATTGATGGAAAAAAATTTAGAACTTTATTAAAAGTTTTATTGTCACTTTTAGCTATTAAAGTAATAGTGAGTGTGTTTATATGAAAAGAACATTTTTTAAAAGAATCTTCGTCTCAAAAGAGATTTTATTATATTTAATAACTATTGCTATGATTGTATCTTTTTCTGCATGGATGAGCCTTTTAAACAACTTTGTTGTGGAAAAAGCTTCTTTTGATGGAAGTCAAATAGGAATACTTCAAAGTTTAAGAGAAATTCCAGGCTTTTTAGCTTTTAGTGTTATTTTAGTAATTATTTTTATATGTCAGCAAAGATTAGTTTATATTTCTATGATTACTTTAGGTTTTGGTACTTTTTTAACAGGGCTTTTCCCTAGTGCTATTGGATTATATATTACAACTATTATTATGTCTTTGGGATTTCACTATTTAGAGACTTTAAATCAATCTTTATCTTTACAATGGTTAGATAAAAAGAAAGCTCCTTTAATTTTAGGAAAGATTTCTGCTATTAAATCTTTTACAGGTTTAATTGTATTTGTATTAATTTATATTTTAATGAACTTTTTAAATGTAGAGTATAAATATGTTTATATGATATTTGGTGGAATTACAATTATTATAGGTATTGCTGCTTGGATTTTATTTGCTCATTTTAAAGAAAAAGTTCCACAAGAAAAGAAAATTAGATTAAAAAAAGAGTATTGGCTTTTTTATCTTCTTACTTTTTTAGCTGGGGCAAGAAGACAGATTTTTATAGTTTTTGCAGGGTTTTTACTTGTTGAAAAGTTTGGTGTAGATATTCATAATATGGTTATTTTGCTATTTATAAATGCAGTTTTAAATATCTATTTTGCACCTAAAATTGGTAAGTTTATTGTAAAATTTGGAGAAAGAACTACTTTAAGATTTGAATATATGGGGCTTATTTTAGTATTTATCTCATATGCTTTTGTGGAAAATGTATATATAGCTTTTGCTTTATATGTAATTGATCATTTACTTTTTTCAATGGCAATAGCATTAAAAACATATTTTCAAAAAATAGCAGACCCTAAAGATATAGCTTCTGCTTCTGCTGTTAGTTTTACTATAAATCACATAGCTGCAGTTTTTTTACCTGCTTTTTTAGGTCTTGTATGGTTATATTCTTCTTCTTTAGTATTTATAATAGGTGCAAGTATTGCTTTTATTTCTTTTATTTTATCTTTTTTAATTCCAAAAGAACCCCAAAGAGGTTTTGAAACTATACTTGTAAAATAATAAGAAATATTATTTTTACTTATATTTTTTATAAAATTTGCAAGTTTTAACATAAAAACTACACTTTTACCCCTCCTTTGAATGTTACACTTTTCAATAACACAAAAGGAGATGGGATGTTAGTAGAAATCAATGATTTTCTAAATAATCTTATTTGGGGTAATATCTTAATATATTTACTACCAATTTTAGGTATATTTTTTACAGTAAGTTCGAGATTTGTACAGTTTAGATATTTCTTTAAAATGTTTAATATTTTAAGAGATACTGTACATGATAAAGATGGACATATTAGTTCTTTTCAAGCACTTATGTTAAGTGTTGCTGGAAGAGTTGGTGGGGGAAATATTGCAGGGGTTGCCGTTGCTATTACTTTAGGAGGTCCTGGAGCAGTATTTTGGATGTGGATAATTGGGCTTATTGGTATGAGTACAAGTTTCTTCGAATGCTCATTAGCACAATTATATAAAGAAAAAGATAAGCAAGACTCTTGCGTATATAGAGGTGGGCCTGCTTATTATGCTACAAAAGCTTTAGGGCAAAAGTGGATAGGTATTATAATCTCTGTTCTTCTAATGATTACTTTTGGTTTTGCTTTTAATGCAACTCAATCATTTATTATTTCAACTTCATTTGCTTCTTCATTTTCTGTTCCAACTTGGGTTACAGGAATAGGATTAACAATTATTTTTGGTATAACAATTTTTGGTGGAATTAAAAGAATTACAAAACTATCTGAAGTTATTGTTCCTATTATGGCTTTAGGATACCTTTTAATAGCAGTTGTTGTAATTTCTTTAAATATTACAGAAATACCTGCTTTATTTAATCTTATAGTATCTGAAGCTTTTAGTCCAAGTTCTGCTATTAGTGGTGGTATTGGAGCAGTTATTTTACAAGGTGCAAAAAGAGGAATGTTCTCAAATGAAGCTGGGCTTGGTTCTGCTCCAAATGTTGCTGCTGTTGCTTATGTTGCACATCCAGTTCAACAAGGAATAGTTCAATCTTTTTCAGTATTTATTGATACTATTATATTATGCTCTTGTACAGCATTTATTATTCTTTTATCTGGAGTTTATGTTCCAGGTGCGGAGGGTGTTCAAGGGGTATTATTAACTCAAAATGCACTTATTGAGCATATTGGGCCATATGGTGGATACTTTGTAACTATTGCTTTATTATTATTTGGTTTCTCTTCAATGTTATATAACTACTATCTTGCTGAAAATAGTTTAAACTTCTTTAGTAAAGGAAATATACCTTTATTTAATATTTTTAGGGTAGTTTGTATTTTATTAATTGTTTGGGGTTCATTTCAAGATTTAGGTTCTATTTTCTCATTTGCTGATTTATCAATGGGATTACTTGCTGTTATTAATATGATTGTAATTGCAATTTTATATAAACCAGTATTAAGACTTATTAAAGGGTATGATAGACAAATTAAAGAGGGAATAAAACCAGTTTTAAGATATAATGACTATCAAGAATTTAAAATTGATAAACAAATTTGGAAAGAAATTGTTGATAATATCAATGATAAAAGAGATAAGGAGTAAGAAGTAAGTCTTCTTACTTCTTTTTTTTTATGAGAAAAAAAATTGGAATTATTACAGGCTCTGGGCCTGAAGCTGGAATTGATTTATGGCAAAAAATTTTATATGAAAATAAACTATATTTAAAAGATAAGTTTAATGGAGATTTAGATGCTCCTAATATAACTATTTTTTCAATTCCTAATTTAGGTCTTTCTATGGAATTAGAAAAAAACTATGATATAGTTTGGGAAACTTTAAAGCAAGGTATTATTGAAATTTGTAAATATGTGGATTATTTTGTAATTGCATGTAATACTTTAAATTTGTATGCATCTAAAATAGAAAGTATAGGATATAAAGATAAATTCTTATCAACTTTAGATGTGGTAAATGAATATATAGAAGAAAATAATTTAAAAAAAATAGCAATAATTGCAGCACTACCTATTTTACAAATGAAAGAATATTCTGTTTTTAAACCTTTATATGAAAATTTTGATGTGGAACTTCCAAAAGACTTTTTAAAAGTTCATAATTTAATTTATGAAGTAAAAAAAAGAGGTGGAAAAGATACTAAAGTTATAGAAGAATTTAAGAAAATAGTTATAAACTTAGATTCAAAAGAGATTTTTTTAGCTTGTACTGAACTTCCTTTAATTAACTATAAAACAAATAATAAAAACTTAATTGATGTAACTGAATTATTAGCTAAAAAATTAGTTCAAAAAAGTTTTAAGTAAGATTTAGCCATTATATGTAATATAAATAATCAGAGGTTTTTTATGTTTAGAAAAGAAGGAATTCCCTTTTTTACCATTATTATGCCTTTTTTAAGTATCTTATTTATAGCTTTTTTTGCAACTTCTTACTATTTGAAACTATCAGATAGAAACTTTGAAGCTGATTTAAAAGAGTATAAAGAGATATATCTTAGTAAAAGCAATGATAGAAGAACACTTAATATTTTAATTGAAAAGAAAAAAGAACTACATATTAAAAGACAAGAAGAATTTAAAAATTTTATGTCTGTTTTAACAAAAGTAGTTCTTTTTTTTATGGTACTTTTTTCTCTTTTAATGATTTCTATTATTAATGATGTTGTTAAAAAATATAAAAAACAAGTACAAACAAATGAGGATAAACTACAAAGGCTTAATGATACTTTATCTTATAAGGTTCAACAAGGAATTGAAGAAGCCAAAAGAAAAGATAAAGCAATTTTACAGCAATCAAGGTTAGCCAGAATGGGTACTATGCTTAGTATGATAGCCCATCAATGGAGACAACCTTTAACTCAATTATCAGTTATTTTAATGGAATTAGAAACTGCAACAAGATTTAAAAAAGTTACAGAAGAACATATTTTAAACTCTATTGAAAAAAGTGATAAAATGATAGAGTTTATGTCAAATACAATTGATGACTTTAGAAATTTTTATAAACCAGATAAGAAAAAAGAGAATTTTTATGCTTATGATTCATGTCAAAAAGCCATAAGTTTAATAAATGCAACTTTGGATAATAGTGGAATATTTTTAAATGTTGATGTGAAAAATGATAGACAAATTTACGGTTATCCAACGGAATATTCTCAAGTTATTTTAAATCTTATTTCAAATGCAAGGGATATTTTAGTTGAAAGAGATATTCAAAACCCTCAAATTGATTTAATAATAGATAGTAAAAATTATCATAGTATTGTTACAATTAAGGATAATGCTGGAGGGATTAAAGAAGAAAATTTTGATTTAATTTTTGATCCATATTATAGTACAAAAGACTCTTCTAAAGGAACAGGTCTTGGATTATATATTTCAAAACTTATAATTGAAACAAATATGCATGGTGAACTTAGCGTTTATAATGATGAAAATGGTGCAGTGTTTAAAATCTCATTGAGAGGATAAAAAATGAATGAAAGATTATATAAAGAGTTAAAAAATATACCAATATTATGTGTTGAAGATGAAAATGGTATTAGAGAAGTTATTGTTCAAACTTTAAAATACTATTTTGATGAGGTTTATGAAGCAAGGGATGGAAATGAAGCTTTTGAAATTTATGAATATTATAAACCTAAAATTATTTTAACTGATATTCAAATGAAAAATTGTGATGGGGTTGAGTTTATAAAAAGAGTAAGAGAAAATGATTTAAATACTACAATTTTTGTTTTAACTGCTTTTTCAAATGAAGAGTATTTAATGAATTTGATAAATCTAAATATAAATCACTATATTTTAAAACCTTTAAATTTAAAAAAACTAAATGAAGCTTTGATAAAATATTTAAATAAAAATCATAAACCCATAAAGATAACTGAAGATTTAATTTTAGATATAGAAAAAAGGGAATTAATTTATAAAGATAGTGAAATAATTCCATTACGTAAAAGAGAAAAAGATTTTTTACAATTATTAGTACAAAGAAGAGATTCAATAGTAACTTATATGCAAATTGAAGAGGAACTTTGGTTAGATAAAGAGATGACTAGTCATGCTTTAAAATCTTTTATTAAAGATTTAAGGGCAAAATTGCCACTAAATATTATAAAAAATGTTCCCCAAGAGGGATATACTTTAATAATATAAAATAAGAAAAAGTTTTTCTTATTTTATATACTCTAAAAGTCTTAATAAGTTTTTTTCTTTTTCAAAACTTTTTAGTAAATTAAAAAGTTTTTCTTGGTTTTCTAAGCCTTTAGTGCATTGAAAAAACTTATCTTTTATCTCTTGTTCGGATAGTTTTTTTTCTGGATTTCCTTTTGCAAGATAATTTATCTCTTCAATTTCTATATTTTTTGTTTTAATTTTAATTCTAGTGGGTGAGGTACCTATAAATCCTAGTTTCTTAAATTCTGAATCAATAGAAATATCTATTTTTTTCATTAATTCTTGAACTTTTTTTTCTTTTACTTTTTTATTTGTAAACTCTTCTAATCCAAGATTTTTATAAATTATCATTGATGCAATTGCATATCTCATTGAAAATTTTGCTTCAAGGGCATTTTTAGGAAAATCACATATTAATTCTTTTGGGGCCAATAAAGAACAACCAACTTCAATTTTTTCTATATTTATATCTTCCAGTAAATATTTTTGAGTTAAATTTTTTATTAAATCAGCAGCAGGATGTGAGGCACTGCAACAAGGATATTGTTTAAAAACTAAGCCAAACTCTAATAAATCCCAATTTACTCCTAGATTTAAATTATAATCTTCAAGTAAATTAATATCTGCATAAGTTTGAATAAAACCATCTGTATCTTCTAAGGCTTTAACTGATGAATTTAAACCATATGTTGCCAAATAAAGAGTTTCAATTGCATTAAAAGAAGCCAATCCTGCATGATATGATTTTGTACCAGTTCCAAAGTTTGATCTTATACCAGAAGCTTTAGATGCAGCAATTCCTATTGCATTTATTATTACTTCAAAAGAAGAACCTTTTAATACAGAAGCTGCTACTACTGCTCCAAAAACTCCATAAACACAGGTTGTATGCCACCCTTTTTTAGAGATATTTGGCATAGTTTTTTGTGCAAGTTTGTGCATAACTTCAACCCCTAAGGCATAAGCTAAAATCACATCTTTTGCTGTTTTATTATATTTTTCAGCCATTGCAAAAGCAACAGGTGCAACAACAACTGTTGGATGTCCTATTGTTGTCCAGCTTACATCATCATAATCTAAAATATGTGAAGCCATAGCATTTATCATTGCAGTATATTCAACTGAACTTTGTTCTTTACAGCCAAAGATTGTTGCTTCTTTTAAGTTGGTTCTTGTTTTTATATACTCTTTTGTATCTACTACATTTTTAACCTCTTTCCCTGCAATTGTAACACCTACATAATCAATAAGGGCCTCTTTTATTAATTCAATTAATTCTAAAGGAAGATTCTCATATTTTGTATTTTTTACAAAATAAGCAATTTGTTCAGAAAGTGATTTTTCCATTTTTAATCCTTGCTTTTAACATTCAACTTTATTATAAATTTTTTGATATTTTAAAATCATATTTGAACTAATTTGTTCATTAGTCATATTAAAAGGGTCTAATACTTCTTCTGTCTCTTCTTTTGATAAAAGTTCTAATTCTAAAACTACTTCTTTTATAGTTTTTTCTTCATTAAACGCTTTTCTTGCAACTAATGTTCCAGTTTTATAACCAAAAATGGCAGAAATAGTAGTTGATAAGGCTAAAGTATCTGAAGCATATTTTGTACTGATTTTTTTATTTGGTGTTAAATTTGCAATACATTTTTCACTAAAGATTCTAATACCATTATTTAATAATCTAAATGATTCTGATAAATTTTTAATAATAATTGGCTCCCACACATTTAAATCTAACTCTCCACCTTCAACTGCCATTGAAATAGTCATATCATTTCCACAAACTTGATAAGCAAGTTGATTTACAAGTTCTGGAATTACAGGGTTTACTTTTCCTGGCATAATTGAACTACCTGGTTGAACAGCAGGTAAATTTAGTTCTTGAAAACCAGCTTTAGGTCCAGATGATAAAATTCTAAAGTCTGTTGCTATTTTAGATAGTGTTGTTGCAATTCTTTTTAGTGTTGCAGAAACTTCTATATAAAGATCAGCATTTTGTAACCCATCAAAAAAGTTTTCTTCTTTTTTAAATTCTATTTTTGATTCACTTTGTAAATATTTATATACATTATTTAAATATCCCGGTTGAACAGATAAACTAGTACCAATAGCAGTTGCCCCTAAAGGTAGTTCTAAACACTCTTCAAGTAGGTTTTTTACTTTTTTTTGCATTCTTTGTACAAAACTAACATATCCACTAAAATATTGTCCAAAAGTCATTGGTAAAGCATCTTGAATACAAGTTCTTCCCAATCTTAAAATGTTTTCATACTTTTTTTGTCTATCTATTAGGGTTTTTTCTAGAATTTCTAAAGGTATTAAAAGCTGTTCTAGATTTTTATATGTAGCTATTTTCATGGCAGATGGAATTACATCATTTGTTGATTGTCCCATATTAACATGAGTATTTGGATGAATTTTTGAGTATGATTTAGTTCCCGTTAAGATTTCATTTGCTCTACAAGCAACTACTTCATTTACATTCATATTTGAAGAAGTTCCTCCTCCCCCTTGAATAACATCAATAGGAAAACTTGAAGAGTGTTTCCCCTCTATAATCTCATCACAAGCCTCGCATATAGCTTGAGTTATCTCTTTATTTAAAGCTTTTGAGTCATAATTTGCTAAAGCTGCTGCTTTTTTTATTAAAGCAATACTTTGAATATATTCATTCATTTCATAATGAGTTGTACCAGAGATATTAAAATTTTGTATAGCTCTTAATGTTTGAACACCATAATATACATCATTAGATATTTCTACTTCCCCTAAGAAGTCGCTATCTTTTCTCATAATTATTCCTTTTGTTTTTATATTAGGTCTATTGAAATTATAATAGTTGAGTAGTGATGAAATAGTGATATTTTTTATATATTTTTAGTTTTTGAAAAAATTTTGAAAAAGTTGAAATAAGGTTATTTTTTATATTTCTTTTGATAAATAATAGCCTTTTGCTGAGATATTTTTAATTATATCTTGATTTATTTTTTTCTTTAGTCTATAAACCATAGATTTTAAAGAGACTTTATCCATTTTATTTTCTGGGTCAATTGCTAAGAAAATTTCATCATAATTGGCAACTTCTCCTTTTTTCTCATATAATAAAAATAAAAAAGAGTTTTCAAGTCTAGTTAAACAAATAGTAATTCCACTATTTAAGTTTATTATTCTATTTGAGGGATTATATCTTCCAATTGAATATAACTCTAAACCATTATCTAAACAGTAGCTATCTGAAATCTCCACAAGTATAGTTACAATAAACTTTTTATCTTCAAAAGTATAAATATAATCTATTACTTTAAAAATACTCTCTTTTTTATAACATTGATTAAACTCTTTAATTATTGTAAAAGAGTTCATTACATTATTAAAAAGTAGTGAGTCAATTTTTTTTAGATGAAGTATAAATCTTTCATCCATAAAAATATCTTCATAGTTTCTATTAATAATTTCTTTATATGATAGTTTTAAAATATCTAAAACAAGTTCATTTGCATAAACAATTTTGTGATTAATATCTCTTATATATACCCTATATGGTAAGTTTTTAAAAATTGAGAAATCCATAACGAATAATATCATATTCACTACTTTAAACCTCTTAAAAATTTATTAAAATAAATTTACATAAGAGAAAAGAAAATACACTTTTTATATACTTTTATAATATATGCTTTTATGAATTTATTTTAAGAGGTTATAAATGAGAGAAAATGTAAGAATTGAAAAAGATTTTTTAGGTGAAAAACAAATAGATAAAGATGCTTATTATGGTATTCAAACTTTAAGAGCAAAAGAGAATTTTGATATTACAAAAACAAATTTATCTTTATTTCCAAACTTTATTAAATCTCTTGCAAAAGTTAAAAAAGCTTGTGCTTTAACTAATTATGAGTTAGGTGATTTAACTGATGTTCAAAGAGATGCGATTATTCAAGCTTGTAATGAGATAATTGATGGTAAATTTCATGATCAATTTATTGTTGATCCTATTCAAGGTGGAGCAGGAACTTCAACTAATATGAATGCAAATGAAGTAATAGCAAATAGAGCTTTAGAAATCTTAGGAAAACCAAGAAGCTCTTATGATATTATTCATCCAAATAATCATATTAATATGAGTCAATCAACAAATGATGTTTATCCAACAGCAATTAAGCTTACTTTACATGAATTAATTTATAAATTAAAAGATTCACTTAGATTTTTAAGAGATGCTTTTGAAGCAAAATCTATTGAATTTAAAGATGTTTTAAAAATGGGAAGAACACAGCTTCAAGATGCTGTTCCTATGACTTTAGGTCAAGAGTTTAAAACATTTGCTGTTATGATTGATGAAGATATTTATAGATTAAGGGATTGTCAAGCACTTTTAAAAGAGGTAAATTTAGGTGCAACTGCTATTGGTACAGGAATTAATACAAAACCAGAATATCAAAGAAAAGTTATTAAAAATCTAAGAGAAGTAACTGGAGTTGATTATGTAAGTGCTGGAGATTTAATTGAAGCTACTCAAGATACAGGAGCTTTTGTTCATATTTCTGGAATCTTAAAAAGAGTTGCTATAAAAATTTCTAAAATTTGTAATGACTTAAGATTATTAAGTAGTGGTCCTAGAGCTGGATTAAATGAGATTAATCTACCAAAAATGCAACCAGGAAGTTCAATTATGCCAGGTAAAGTAAACCCTGTAATTCCAGAAGTTGTAAATCAAGTTGCTTTTGATGTAATTGGTGCAGATACATCTATTTCTATTGCTTGTGAAAGTGGGCAATTACAATTAAATGTATTTGAACCTTTAGTTGCTTATAAACTATTTACTTCAATTAATATGATGAGAAGATCTTTTTATACTTTAGCAGATAAATGTGTAAAAGGAATTACAGCAAATGAAGATATTTGTATGGAATATATTTTAAACTCGGTTACTCTTGTAACTTGTTTAAATCCTATTTTAGGGTATGAAAAAAGTTCAGCTTTAGCAAAAGAGGCTTTAGCAACTAATAGAAGAGTATATGATATTATTTTAGAGCAAAAACTATTTACTAAAGAAGAATTAGATGAACTTCTACACCCTAGAAATATGGTAAATAATTATGATAAGGATGAAAATTGAAAGTAACAGTTATTAATACAGGTGGAACTTTTAATAAAAGATATAACCCAATAAAAGGACAACTTGAAGTTCCAACTGACAATATTGCTTTAGATAAAATTATTGCTGCTTGCCATAATATTGAATTTGAAATTAAAAATATAGTTTCAAAAGATAGTTTAGATATGACTGATGAAGATAGAGTTGAAATTTGTGAAGCAATAAAAAATAGTGCAAATGATAAAATAATTATTATTCATGGAACAGATACTGTTCATTTAACAAGTGCTTTAATAAAAGAGCAAATAAATGATAAAAAAATAGTTTTTACAGGTGCTATGGTTCCTATGAGTATAGAAGAAGTTGAAGCAACAATGAACTTCTCTTTAGCTTTAGGATTTTTAAGTGCAACTGTGGAAAATGGAACTTATATTGCTATGCATGGAGTTGTAGTTGATTCTTCAAAATTAGTTAAAAATAGACAATTAGGACAATTTTTAATTACAAAATAAGAGGTGTTTCCTCTTATTTTGCAGCAGTTGGGTCTGTAAAAACTCTAGTTGCTAACTCTTTATCTATTGTATAAAGTCCATATCCATTATCTCCCACAAGTTTAACATGGTCAATTATTCCTTTTACTGTTGCTTCTTCTTCAACTTGTTCAGTTACATACCACTGTAAAAGATTATATGTTGCATGGTCTTTATCTTTCATAGCTAAATCACTTAAAATATTTAAGTTTTTAGTCATCATTTGTTCATGGGCTAAAGATTTTTTAAAAACATCTAAAAATGAATTATATTCAACTTTTACCCCTTCAATTGCAGGAAGTTGAATCTCCACATCTTGATCTTCTAGATATTTAAATAGTTTCATTCCATGGGCTATTTCTTCTTGATATTGAATTAAAAACCAATGAGAAGCGCCATTAAAACCCTCTTTAGAACAGTAAGCACTCATACCAAGATAGATATAAGCAGAATGATATTCTTTATTTAGTTGTTCAATTAATGCTTTTTGTAACTCTTTACTAATCATCTTTACTCCTTTAGATTTTTAAATTATAACAATTTATAGTAATACAACTCTTTAAAAGTAACATAACTTAACTTTAGGTAAAATCACAAAAAATTTAAAATAGGAAAATTTGGTATGGCAATTTATACATGTGGACACACAACTCCAGATTCAGATTCTATCTGTTCAGCTATTTCTTTAGCATACTTACTAAATAAAATAGGAAGAGAAGCAATTCCTGCAAGACAAGGACCTGTTAGTCCTGAAACTCAATTTATTTTAGATAAATTTGGATTTGATGCTCCAGAATTAAAAACACAATTTGCTGGATGCGAATTATATATTACAGATTATTCTGATAGGGGACAAGCTCCAAAAGATTTAGACCAAGCAACAGTAGTTGGTATTGTTGACCATCATAAACTAGGAGATATTACTACTTCTACTCCTTTAGAGTGTTGGATTAGACCAGTTGGTTGTACAAATACAATTGTTAAAGAAATGTATGAATATTATGGTGTAGAAATTCCTGCAAATATTGCTGGAATTATGATGTGTGCTATTTTATCTGATACAGTAATTTTTAAATCTCCAACATGTACAGAAATTGATATTAAAGCAGTAAGACAATTGGCAGAAATTGCTGGTATTGAAGATTTTGGTGCAGTTGGCATGGAGATGTTTAAAGTTAAATCAGCAGTTGAGGGTGTACCTGTAAGAGAGTTAGTTTTAAGAGACTATAAACCTTTTGATATGCATGGACATAAAGTTGGAATTGGACAACTTGAAGTTATTGATTTAGCAATTTTTGATAAAATAAAAGATGAATTACAAGCTGATATTAATAAATTAAGAGAAGAAGAAAATTTGCATACAGCTTGTTTAATTTTAACTGATATTATGAAAGAAGGATCTGAAGTATTAGTATCTTCTGTTGATTCTTCAATCTTTGAAAAAGCGTTTAATGTAAAACTTGAAAATGGAAAAGTATGGCTTGATGGTTGTCTATCAAGAAAAAAACAAATTATTCCTTTCTTAGAACCTGCATTTGCTTAATATAAAAAGATAGCTTTTAAGCTATCTTTTTTACTTCACTTTAAGGCTTACTTATGGAACTTTTTTCTGATATTTCCCTTTCTTGGGTAATTGGCTTTATAATAGCTGGCTTTATTGCTGGTTATATTGACTCTATTGCTGGTGGTGGAGGAATGATACAAGTACCAGTTCTTTTATTTAGTGGTATTTCTCCTATTCACGTTTTAGCTTCAAATAAAATAGCAAGTGTTTTTGGTGTTTTAATGGCTACAATTAAATATGCTTTAAGTAAAAAAATCTCTTGGAAGGTGGTTAGTATCGCTATTATTCCTTGTTTAGTAGCTTCTTATATAGGAAGTAGTTTGGTAATGTATTTATCAGATGAAGTTATAAAATGGGCTATTTTAGTAGCTATTCCTATTGCTATGATATTTTTATTTAAAAAAAGTAAAAAAATACAAGAAGAAAAAATAGAATTAAATAAAAAAAATATTATTCTTTCAACTGCACCTATTGGTTTTTATGATGGGTTATTAGGTCCTGGTACTGGTACATATATGACTATTTCTATGAAAAAGTTTTTAAGACTTGATTATTTAGTTTCAACAGCTTCTACAAAACCTTTAAATTTTGCTACAAATTTGGGTTCAGCAATTGCTTTTATAATGGCAGGAAAAGTTCTTTGGCTTGTTGCTATTCCTATGGGATTAGCAAATGTAGCAGGTTCTTATGTGGGAAGTCATTATGCAATTAAAGGTGGAGAAGAGTTTATAAAAAAAGTACTTATTTTTGTACTTATTTTTATGTTAATTGCAAATATTGTAAAAATTGCACTTTCTTAGGATTTTAAATGATTAGGCTTGCAAAAGAAGAAGAGTTTAAAAAGCTAATTGAAATTTGGGAAGATTCAGTAAAAGCTACACATACTTTTTTATCTTTAGAAGATATAGATTTTTTTAGACCTAAAATATTAAATGAGTATTTATATGCAGTAGAAGTTTATGTATATGAAGAAAATCAAGAGATTTTAGGTTTTATTGGTGTTTTAGAAAATAAAGTAGAAATGCTTTTTATTACTCCTTTAAAGTTTAAAAAAGGTATAGGAAAAAAACTTTTATCTTTTGCAATTAATACTTTAAATATAGATGCACTTGATGTAAATGAACAAAATGAAAATGCTGTAAACTTTTATAAATATATGAATTTTAAGGTAATTGGTCGCAGTGAAATTGATGGTTTAGGAAAGCCTTTTCCTTTATTACATTTAAAGTTACAATGAAAACAAAGATTTTTAAAAATAGTAAATTAGAATTTTTAGAATTAAGATATGTTGAGAATATTACTCAATGTCAAAAAATGCATCTTCATGAAGAAGTAACTATAACAGCACTTAAAGAAGGTTCATTAAATATATCTTTTAATGAAGCTTCTTTTATTTTAAATCCCTTTTTTTTAGTTTTTATAAACTCCTTTATTGCTCATTGTGCTACTTTAAATAGTAAAGTTGCTAAGGGTGGATATGTTTTATATATTAAAAAACAGTATTTAAACTTATTAAATATAACTTTTGAAAAAGAGTATTATTTTAAACAGGATTTGCAAAATAAATTTATAACTTTATGTGAACTTTTACTTAATAAAAAAGTTTCAATTTTAGAAAAAGAAGAGCATTTTTTAGAGTTTTGTTTTGAGTTTTTTTCATTTAAAGATAAGTTTGAAAAAAAAGAACAAACTTTAAGTTTAAAAATAAAAAGCTATTTGGATGTAAACTTTTTAGAAGAGTTAAGTTTAGAAGAAATAGCTAAAAGCTTTGATTTAAGTGTAGTTCATCTAATAAGAGTTTTTAAAAAAGAGTTTAAAATTCCTATACATTCCTATATTTTAAATAAAAAAGTACATCTAGCAAAAGAGTTATTAAGTTCAAAACTTCCTATTTCTCAAATAGCACAAGAGTGTGGTTTTTTTGATCAAAGCCATTTTAATAGGTCTTTTAAAAGAGTATTTCAACTTACACCAAAAGAGTTTCAAAAAAATATATTTTCTTAAAATGTTAATTTTGTACAAGATTTAAATTTTTTCTTTATGTACAATAGTAAAAATCAAAAAGGAGAAAAGATGTTTATAAATAAAACTTCTATTACTATTTCTTTCCTACTCTTTTAATTTTCTTTCAAAATAACTTTCTTAATACTAATCTTGGAGATAAAAATGAATTATAAAAAATATAAACAATATCCTATTGTTAAAAATTTTGATAGAAAATGGCCAAATAATGAGCTTAATAAAGCGCCTATTTATTGCAGTGTAGATTTAAGAGATGGAAATCAAGCTTTAGTAAATCCTTTAAGTATAGAACAAAAGCTAAGGTATTTTAAAACTTTAGTTCGTATGGGATTTAAGCATATTGAAGTTAGTTATCCAAGTGCTTCTCAAACAGATTTTGATTTTACAAGAAAATTAATTGAAGAGAATCATATACCAAATGATGTGTATATTCAAGTTTTAATTCCTGCAAAAAAAGAGTGGATAAAAAGAAGTGTTGAAGCAATGAAAGGTTCAAAAAAAGCTATCTTTCATCTATATAATCCCACAAATGAGTTTCAAAGAAGAGTGGTTTTTAATAAAACAGATAAACAAATAGTTCAAATGGCAGTTGAAAATATGCAATATTTAATTGAACAAACAAAAGAGTTTGATGGTGAAGTTATTTATGAATATTCACCTGAAAGTTTTTCCCAAACTAATTTAGAATTTGCTTTAGAGATTTGTAATGAAGTAATAAAAGTTGTAAAGCCTACACCAAATAAAAAAATGATTATAAATCTTCCAAATACTTTAGAAGCTTGTAGTGCAAATATTTATGCTGATAGAATAGAGTGGATGTGTAATAATTTATTATATAAAGACTCAATAATTGTAAGTGTACATCCTCATAATGATAGGGGAACTTCTGTATCTTCTGCTGAATTAGCAGTATTAGCAGGTGCTTCAAGAGTTGAAGGAACTTTATTTGGAAATGGTGAAAGAGCTGGAAATTTGGATTTGGTAAATTTTGCTTTTAATATTTATTCAAATGGGATTGATGCGAAACTTGATTTATCAATTATTGATGAAGTAAAAAAAATGTATGAAGAGCTAACTTCTTTAAGTGTTCCTTTAAGACATCCATATGTTGGAGAGATGATATTTACAGCTTTTAGTGGAGGGCATCAAGATGCTATTAAAAAAGGTATGGATTATCAAAGGCAAAAAGCTTTAGAAACTTGGAGTGTTCCATACTTGCCAATTGACCCTAAAGATATAAAAAGAGATTATGAAAAAGTTATAAGAGTAAATTCCCAGTCAGGAAAAGGTGGAGTAAGCTTTATAATAAGTGAGTTTTTTAATGAAAATTTATCTAAGCAAGATAGTATTGCTTTTGGACAAATAATAAAAGAAGAATCAGATAAATTACAAAGTGAGTTAAGTAAAACTCAAATTATAAATTTATATAAAGAGTTTAAAAAAGCTAAAAATATTTAATTTATCTTGCAAATTGAAATATTCTTAATTAACTAAAAAATTTATACTATAATAGACTAAAAAGGAGTGTTATTATGTATGGTGTAATTTTTGAAGTGGAAATAAAAGCTAATAAAAAAGAACAATATTTGCAAATTGCCTCAAAATTAAAAGAGCAATTAGTAAAAGAAAAGGGTTTTATTTCAATAGAGAGATTTCAATCTTTAGTTCAAGAAAATAAACTTCTTTCTTTATCTTTTTGGGAAGATGAAAAAGCTATTTTAAATTGGAAAAAGAATTTAGATCATATGAAAGCTCAAAAAGAAGGAAGAGATAGTATTTTTATAGATTATAGAATACGGATTGTGGAAGTAAAAAGAGATTATACTTTACAAAGTAGTGAGTTTAAAAGTAAGTTTTAAAACTTACTTTTATTTATATTCTATTTTCCCTTGAGAAGCAAGTAGTGCTGCACAAAGTTGATATAAAACCCTAGCACCAACATTTGCATCCCAACCATCTTGACTATCTCCAACTTCACATAAGTCAAAACCTATAATATTTTTCCCACTTTTTACTATCATAAATATTAGGTGTTCTAATTGTCCATATTTTAAGCCACCTGGTACAGGTGTACCTGTATTTGGACAATTTAATGGTTCTAAACCATCAATATCAATTGATAAATAAACATTATTTGGAAGTTTTTCTATATATGGTTTATAAACCTCTTCTAAAGATTTACCACTTGCTAATTGTTGTTGCATATGTGTATCATATAAACATGCACCTTTTTTACCATATTCAATTAATCTTTGAGCCTCTTCTTTACTATAATCTCTAATTGCTATTTGAACAAGATTAGAGATTTTTTTACATTCATTCATTGCATTATAAAAAATTGAAGCGTGAGAGTAAGTAAATCCTTCATATGCTTTTCTTAAGTCATGGTGAGCATCAACATGTAAAATTCCAAACTCTTCTTTTTGCGTATCATTTAAAGCTTTAATAAGTCCCAAGGGAGATGAATGATCTCCTCCTACAACTGCCACAAATTTACCTTTTTTAAGTAAATCAATTGATTTATTATAAACAGAACTATTTAGTTCAATAGAAGCTTCATTTACAAATTTTAAAGCTTTTTTATTTGATTTTCCCTTTTCTAATGCTTCAATAACTTTTATTGCTTTTTTTCTAGCTTTATTACTTAGTTTTAATAACTTTTTATCAGTTTCAAGCATAGCAATACCAGCTGTGTAAGGTTTAATGTAGTGAAAAGTTTCCACATCAAGTTGATGACTTGAAGTTCTTATTGCATCAGGAGCTTTTGCTGTTCCTTCTCCAAATGAAACTGTGGCTTCCCAAGGTACTGGAACTAAAACTAAACTAGCTTCATTTGGGTCTAATCTTCCTCCTATAAAACCATCATCTTCTTGTGGAGGTAAGCCTAATTCTAATACTTTTATTTCTTCTTCTAAAGTTCTGTAAGACATTATTTTCCCTATTTTAAATGTATATTTTGAATTATAGAATAAATAAGGCAATAAAAATGTTAATTTTTAAATAAATTTTGTTTTTAAATAAGGAATAAGGAAAAGGTTGTACTATTACAGATAAATTATAATAAAATAATTAAGGTGAAATATGGCTGAACTTTTAAAAAATATATATACTAAAAGTTATATAGAGAATTTAGCTTTAAAAATATCAAAAGTCTATTTACAATTCAATAAACAAGGGTTTATATCTTCTATTTTTTGCCCTTTGTGGGAAGAGTATGAATTAAAAATGCGTATGAGACATATTGCACTTACCTTAAATACTTTTTTACCTTTTTCATATAAAGAACAACTAGAGATTTTAAAAGAAGTCTCAAAAGATTTTTATTCATATGAAGCTATGTTTTTCCAAGATTTTGTAGAGCTTTTTGGTTTAGAGGATTTTGAAACTTCTTTTGCAGCCTTAGAAGTTTTTACAATTGATTCAACAAGTGAGTTTGCAATAAGAGCTTTTATCTTAAAAGATGAAAACAAAACAATAAACCAGATGAAACTTTGGGCAAACTCTTCAAATGAACATATAAGAAGATTAGCTAGTGAGGGATGCAGACCTAGACTTCCTTGGGGAATTTCACTTCCTAAATTTAAAAAAGATCCTCTAAAAATTTTGGAGATATTAGAAATTCTTAAAAATGATAAAAGTAAATATGTACAAAAAAGTGTAGCAAATAATTTAAATGATATTTCAAAAGATAATCCTCACCTTGTAATAGAGTTTGTTTCTAAAAATCTTGGAATTTCAAAAGATTTAGATTGGATTTGTAAACATGCAAGTAGAACTTTACTTAAACAAGCAGAAGAAAAAATTTTAAATTTATTTGGATATGATGATTCTTCTTATATAAATATAATAAATTTTAAGTATGATACGACTTTACAAATGGGAGAAGAGTTAAACTTCTCTTTTGATATACAAAGTGAAAAAAATATTGGTAATGCTAGAATAGAATATGCAATATATTATAAAAGAGCCAATAATAAGCATAATAAAAAACTATTTATGATAAGCCAAAATGAGATAAAACAAAAAACTAAGAGTTTTGCTAAAAAACAAAGCTTTAAAAAATTAACTACTAGAAAACATTATAAAGGCAAACATTTTATCTCTATTATTATAAATGGAAAAGAGAAAATAAAAAAGGAGTTTACTCTTTTATGACACCTGCAATTAATTTACTAAAAAAAAATAAAATAAAATTTGAAATACACAAGTATGAGCATGACCCTTTAAATAATGATTTTGGAAATGAAGCAGTTGAAAAACTAGGTTTAGATGCCAAACAAGTTTATAAAACGCTACTTGTGGAAGTAGCACCAAAAAAACTTGCAGTAGCAGTAGTTCCTGTATCAAATCAATTAAGTTTAAAAAAAATAGCATCAGCTTTAAATGAAAAAAAAGCAATAATGGCAAATAAAGAAGAAGCCTCAAAAGTTACAGGTTATTTATTAGGTGGAATTTCTCCCCTTGGACAGAAAAAATTATTGCCCACAGTTTTAGATGATACTGTTTTACAATTTTCTTCTATTTATGTAAGTGGTGGAAAAAGAGGATTGGATATAGAACTAAATCCACTTGATTTAAAAAAGATTTTAAATGCAAAAGTAGAAGATATAAAAGCATAAACTTAAAATTAAAGAGTAGTTTAGAAAACCCTTTTAGAACTTATTTAAAAAGTCCTATCCTTTAAGTTATATATAAAGTTTGTTAATAGATAATTTTTTAACTTACATTTTTAAGGGAGGGACTATGGCTACATCAGATATAGAAGCAATTTGCTCACAATTGCTTACAAAAGAGGATTTGAAAGTTTCTGATGAATTTTTTCAAGAAATTCTAAAAGAAGAAGTTATTACAAAAATCTTAAAAAATAATAATTCTAATTATATAAAGATTTTTTCTACAAAACAATTATATTTATCTTCAATTATCCCTATTTTACATGATATTGGTTTTGAAATTATTGATGAGGTAACTTATAATATTTCTAATAAATCAAAAGTTGTGTATGTAAATAGATTTAATCTTAGTATAAAAGATGAAGAGGTAGTAAATAAAGCTCAAGAAAATCTACAAAGAGTTATTAGTCAAACTCTTTTAGATAATTCAATAAAACATTCAAGATTATTTTCTTTAGTTTTATTTGAAAATCTTACAATTAGAAAAATACAATTATTAAAGGCTTTTATAGAGTATTTAGACCAAGCTATACTTACTATTAATACTGAAGCTATTTTAAATACAATTACTTCACATCATAAAATTTCAAATGAATTTATTGAGTATTTTATTACTAAATTTGACCCAAATTTTAAAGGTAAAAGAAAAGAGGTTTTAGAAAAATTAGAAGGTTTAATCGAGGAGCAGATTAAAACTATTCCTCAAATTATGGATGATAGAATTTTAAAACTAATGCTGTCATTTTTAAAGTCTTTATTAAGAACAAATTATTTTTTAGAAAAAGAGACTATTTCTTTTAAAATAGATACTAAAACTTTTAGTGAAAATTTAAAAGGATTACAACCAAATATAGAAAACTTTATTTATCATAGTGATTTTTATGGAGTTCATTTAAGAATGAGTAAAATCTCAAGAGGTGGACTTAGATGGAGTGATAGACATGAAGATTATAGACAAGAAGTAAAATCTCTTATGATAACACAAGAGGGAAAAAACTCTATAATTATTCCTGATGGATCTAAAGGTGGTTTTGTAATAAATAAAGACACCTCTTTAATTTCAAAAGAGTATTTTGAAAAAATATATTCACTTTATATAAATGCTAATTTAGATTTAGTAGACAATATGGTAAATGGCAAAGTAATTAAAGATGAAAATATAATAGCTTATGATGGAGATGACCCATATTTTGTAGTTGCAGCAGACAAAGGAACTGCTTCTATGAGTGATGTTGCTAATAATATAGCAATAAGTAGAGGTTATTGGCTTGGTGATGCTTTTGCAAGTGGTGGTTCAAATGGATATGGGCATAAAGATTTAGGAATTACTGCTCGTGGTTCATTAATGTCTACAAAAAGATTTTTTATTGAAGAGGGCATTGATATTTACAAAGACTCAATCACAGTTATGGGAATAGGTTCTATGAGTGGAGATGTTTTTGGAAATGGAATGATTGAATCAGATAAGTTTAAACTTCTTGCTGCAATTGGACATAAAGAGATATTTATAGACCCAAATCCAGACCCAAAAGAGAGTTATGAAGAAAGAAAAAGACTTTTTGAATCTAAAAATGGCTCTTGGAGTAATTATGATAAGAGCAAAATTTCAAAAGGAGGAGGAGTATTTTTAAGAAGTGATAAGGAAATAGTTTTATCACCAGAGATAAAAAAACTTCTTGGTATTACTAAAAAAAGCCTTAGTGGTGAAGAGTTATGCGTAAAACTTATTACTATGAATGTGGATTTACTTTTTAATGGTGGAGTTGGAACTTATGTAAAAGCTAGTGATGAAAATAGTCTTGATATAGGTGATAAACAAAATGAAGCTGTTAGAGTTGATGCAAATGAGATTAAAGCTAGAATTGTATGTGAAGGTGGAAATTTAGGTTTTACTCAAAGAGCAAGAATTGAGTATGCTATAAATGGTGGTAAGATTAATCTTGATGGAATTGATAATGCAGGAGGAGTAAATACTTCTGACCATGAAGTTAATTTAAAAATCTTATTAAATATTATAAAAGAGCAAGGTTTAGTAGGTGAAGAAGAAGCTAATAATATACTTCATAGTTTAACTGAACAAGTTGTTTCTCTAGTTTTACAAAATAATTATGACCAAGCTTTATCTATTTCTATTGATGAAAGATTTTCAAGAAAATATCAAAATGATTTTATAAAATCAATTGAAGTTTTAGAAAATAATCTAGTGGCTTTTAATAGAAATGATTTTTATATTCCAAAAAATGAAAATATCCATGAAATAGTTGATATTAATGGCTCAATTGTAAGACCTGTTTTAAGTTCTTTACTTTCTTATTCTAAAATTTTTGTTAAAAAAGTTTTATTAGAGTCTGATTTAGTAGATGAACAATTTGCTACACAATATTTATATAGATATTTCCCTAAATCTTTTGTGGGTGCATATGAAAGAGAAATTTTATCTCATCCTTTAAAAAGAGAGATAATTGCTACAAAAATAGCAGATATTATAATTAACTCTCAAGGGGTTACTTTTGTTAGTGATTATGAAAAGTTAGGTAAAGAAAAGTTTTTACAAAAAATTAAATCATATTTAATAGTAAAACAACTATTTGGATCAAATGAAATAAGAGAAAAAATCTCAAAACAAGATTATATTCTTGATGCAGAAAAACAATATAAACTAATTAATAAATTAGAATATATTTTATATGCTAGTACAAAATGGATGGTAAAATATCTAAATAAAAATCAAATAGATTCTTCTCATATAATTGACCATAAAAATGAGTTATTTGCCCAATTAAGACAAATACATAATCAGCAAGTAGAAGTAATAATTGAAAATGATGTAGAGTTTAATCTATTTTATAGCGTAATTGATTATTTAAGATTTGCAGTTGCTGCAATAGTAATTAAAGAAAATACTCAACATCCTTTTAAAGATGTAATTGTATTATTTTATCAATTAATACATGAATTTAATATTTTAGAGATTATTGTATCTTTAAATAGAATTAAAATTTTATCAAAAAGTGATTTGATTTTACGAAATCAAGTTTTACAATTTATTGATCATATAGTAGTTCATTATACGAAAAAAATATTAGATTTTCAAAGGATAAATGAAGAACCTGAAGTTGCATTCTCAAACTTTATTGCAAATGAAAAAGATACTTTTTATAAAATTAGAGACCACTTAGATGTATTTATGTCTAGGGAAATAAAAGATATAAAAGAAATAGCAATAACAGTAAATCAACTTATGGTTTCAACAATATAATAGATACTTTTTAGTATCTATTATAAAGAAATGTTTAAATAATATTATAAGTTAAACTTATGACTACTGTTTTAAGATTTTATTGGTTATATTAAAAAAAAGGAGTTCTTATGAAAAAAGTTGAAGAAGATGAACTAAGTATGCATAAAATTGAAGATTATAATAACAATGAATCAAAAAGTAAAAGAAATACTGTAAAATTAGTTATTTTAATTGGTTTATTAATTGGAGTAATTTATACAGTTTTTAAATATAATTATAGTGAAGTAAATGATTATATTGGAACAAAAGAGAATCCAGGAATAGATACTACAAAAAGATAATTTATGTATTTTAATGATTTTTTTGAATACCATCTACAAACAAAACATTCTTATTTCTCAGTAAGAAATTTCCCCAATAGATTAGATTGGAATAATCAACCAAAAGTTTTTAAATCATATAAAAATTTTGAAAAAATATCTTTAAATTTGGATATTTTAAATCATAGTTTTTTATACTATATTGCTGGAATAAGTGCAAAAAAAGTCTATCCAGGAGTTGAATATTATCTTAGAGTAAATCCAAGTGCAGGAGCCCTTTATCCAAATGAAATATATTTTCAAAGTAGAAATAATGATGATATACCAAATGGAATTTACCATTTTGATATAAGTAGTTCTTCTCTTACACTTTTAAAAACTATAAATAATGATGGACTTGAAAAATATCTAGGATTTAATACTAATATAAATGGTTTTATTTTTTTTATTTCATCTTTATATTATCGCTCTTCTTGGAAGTATAAAAATAGAGCTTTTAGATATTGTTTATTGGATAGTGGACATTTGCTTGGGAGTTTAGAAGCTAGTTGTTATATTTTTGATAAGAAATATAAGATTAAATATGATTTTAATAAACAGCTATTTAATAAGCTATTTAATTTTTCCAATGAAGAGTTTTTTCAAACTTGTATAATTGTAGGAGAGCAAACAAATACTAAAAGTAAAGAAGTAGAATTTTCTTTGCCAACTGTAGATGGAACTTACTATTTTGAAAAAAATAAATTTATTGAAAAAGCCTATAAAGACTCATGTCTTATAAAAGAAAAAAAGCAACAAGAGTTAAATTCACAATTTATTTATAATAAAGAGATTTTTAAGCAGATTGTTTATAATAGGCGTTCTATTCGAGAATTTTCCAAAAGAGCTATAAAAAAAGAGGAATTTTTTAAAATTTTAGAAATTTTAAAACAGCCTATTTGTAGTGATTGTGATGAAAATGTAGAGATTTATTGTGTTATAAATAAAATAGTAGGTATGCCTTTAGGTTTATATAAAGATAATAAATATCTAAAAGAGGGTGATTTTAAAACTCAAGCTGGATATTTATGTTTAGAACAAAGTCTAGGAAAAGATAGTGCAGTTACATTTTTCTTAACTTCTAAAGGGAAAAATTATCAAGAATTATATCAAAAAGCAGGAATACTTGGACATAGATTATATCTTGTATCAAACTATTTGGGGTATGGTTGTAGCGGTATTGGGGCTTATTATGATGATGAAGTGTGTGAGTTTTTAGAAGAAAATAGTATGGTTTTATATGCACTTGCAATAGGAAACTAAGTTAAAACTTAGTTTTCCATACTATTCATCATCCAAATAGAAAAAATATCTATATAGTTCCAAAAAGATTTTTTCACTTCTTCTGGAATTTGTAATGGTGCTAAAACCATAGCATAACTTTCTAACCAGATTCTTCTTGCTTCTTGATTGATTTTAAAAGGTGAGTGTCTTGCTGCCATCATAGGTGCACCTCTTTTTTCATTAAAATATTTTGGTCCTCCACAAATTTGTATAAAAAAATCAGCAGAATGTTCTTTTGCTAAAGCAAAACCTTCATCTGTTGGAGGAAATAGCCCTTTAATATTACTTTGTCTTAATAAATCATAGTGATCTGATACAAGCTTTCTAATTCCTTCTTCTTTTAAAAGTTCTAAAAATTGTGGTGTTGGAAGTGAAACAGGTGGTCTTGTACCTACTTGTGCAGGTGTTATTGTGAATTGCATTTTATTACCTTTTATTTTTGTAAAAATATACAGTTTCTTTTTTTTATAAAAAAGAAAAAAATCTTTTAGCTTTAAAAATTAATATTTCTTTTTGTTTTTGAATATAGTTTTATAAATAATAAATCAAGTTATATTTATTAAGTAAAAAAATAATATAATATGTTATTTTACTGTTAAAATAGTATATAAAGGATATTTAATGATTGAAAAGAATATATCTTTTAAAGATATTGATGCAAAATTAACAAAAAAGTGGTTACATATATGTGTAGAAAGATTTTCTGTAAAATTACCTTATTCAATAATTAACTATTCAATTCATAATTATAATAATATAAAGTTTGAGTTAATTCCAAATCAAAATATCAATAGTTTTAATGCTTTAATAGATAAAAGAAAAAGAGAAATAAAACGATTAGAAGTACCCAAAGGACTTAGCTCCACTATTAGAAGGGAAGAAAAAAAGTTAGGAAGCTATTTAATTACTTTTAGATCTTTTGGTAATAAGTTCCCAAACTATATAGCTATTGAAGGATACTATTTAGCAAATAATTATATTGTTTTTTATAAAACATATACTAAAGATGGATATTTATTAGAAAATCCAGAGGTATTAAATGATAATTTTGAAAAAGAATATACTTCAATTAAAAATATAAAAGATAATCTTTTTTGTATTTTTGATAAAAGGAAAATTGATAGAGGTTTTTGTTTAGAAAATAAAGCTATTATAAAAATAAAAGAAAAACAAATACAAAATTCATATGTAAGTGTACATTTTAGAAATAAATATTTTAGAGGATATATTCGAGTTAAAGCAGGCTCAAATGTAAAAAAAGATTTTAATTTTGAAAAATTAGAATTAGAAAATGAATTAATAGAAATCTCAAAATGTATTATAAATGGATATGAAGGAGTTTTATCAAAAATTGTAAATAAAGTATATAAAAATAATACTACTTTTTATAATGCTGAATATCTTTGGGGGTATGAAAAGGCAAATGGTGATATAGATTACCCAATAATAATTATAAATTTAAAAGAATCTTTTAAAAGCCCTTATATTCAGCAAAAGGATAAAGGTGAACTTGATAAAATCTTTAATAATATTTTAGCTTCTTTTCACAAGCGATAAATAAAACACAAAAAATTGTGTTTTATCTTAAATAATTACTTTTTTTGTCAATTGTATCTAACTCTTGACCTATATCTTTATATTTTTCAAAATAAAATTTTACAAAAGAGTTTATAGTAGGATTTGTTGGCATAAAATATTTTTCTTCTTTTATAGCAAATTGATTTAAAAATTGTGTTGCATCTTTCTTTTCTAAATAGTGTTTTGCTAAATTTGTATATGTTGTAATATACCATTTTTTAAGTTCATCAATCTTTTGTTTACTTAAATCAATACTTAAAACTTCTTTTTCAAACTCTAATACTTTTGTATCAAAAAGTGCATTTAGATGAATAAGTCCTTCACAATAATATGGCTGTACTTCATCAACTTCCATCCAACCAATAAGCCCTACTGCTCTTTTTACTAAATCAATTAAAACTTGTTCTTCCAACTGTTTTTCATCATTTGATTCATCACAAAAAAATGAGATAAGTCCTCCTGTTGTTGCTTTAAACTCTTCAATATTTTTAAAATTTCCAGTTTTATTCATCACTGCTTCAGTTTCATTATCACACCATAAAATATGTCCAAATTCATGACCAATTGTACTTATATCATAAACTTGATGCCATTTTTCAGTCTCATTAAATAAAAATTCTCTATCTTTTGTAAGTAACTCTTGTCCAAAAATTTCACGACTAAGTCTTAAGAAAGGTTTTGCTCGGCTACTTTGAAGAATTTCATCACTAAAAGCAAAGATTTTTTTACCTTCTTCTTTTGATACTATTTCATCATTTGGTACAACTTGTGCAGAAAATAGTCCATTAAATCCTGCTGCAAAAAATAGGGCAGGTCTTCCAATATATAATTGTACTTTATCTAAAGATTTTAATGAAAATTTATAAATATCTTCATATTTTTTATTTGTTTCAAAACTATTATAAATTTTCTCAAATGCAGCTTTTATTTTATTTACTCTATTTTCATTTTTTGCAAAACTTGGATTTGTAAGTCTTATATCCCACTCTAATGCAACAGCTTTTCTAAAATGATCTTCATAATACTCTAATGGATGTCCTATTTGAATTGGAGTTGTAATTTTCATCCAAGCTCTATCCACATCAGCCCATCTATCTACAAGTAAATTTACGTCATCTTCACTAAATGCTTTAATTAAAGCTTGTATATATAAAATATAATCCCATTTTTGATTATATATTTCATCTTCCAATTCTATTAAATTGTCAGCAAAGTTTTCAAGGGCATCAACTACACTTGTCACTTCTTTTTTAAAGGCTTTTATATATGCTTGTGATTCATATTTATCTTTATTTTTTACAAGAGCAGAATAACATCTATCTGCTATTTCTCCCCCATGTCCTAAATCAAATAGTTTTTCCTTTTCTAAATATTCAAATACTTTTTTTTCATCACCATTAAATTTTGCAAGTAAGTCTTTATTTGTTTTATTTATAATTAGTGCTGTCCATGAACTTTGCCAAGTACTCATAACTTTACCTACGCTAAATACTCCATTAAAAATTGTTCTATAAAATGGTGTAAGAAGTCTATTTTCATTTATAAAGTTAATTAGTTTTAAGTGTTTTTCTTCCCAAAATTCTTTTACAAAAATATAAGCCTTTTCTTGTAAAGTAATAATTTCTTCTTCTTTTTTAGCAAGTTTTTTTAGAACTTGTACAAGGGAATCATCTCTTAAATTTACTACTCTTGTAACAAGTGCAAATCTTAAATTATCATCAAGTGTTAATCCTAAAGTTTTTGCAAAATCATCAATAATAGTTAGTTTTTCAAACTCTTTATTTTCAAGATTTTTAATAATTTCATTTATACTATTTTTTTCATTTTCTAAAAATTGATATATTTTTTCTACATCTTTTAAAAATTGATTTTCAGTCATTTCAATCCTTTTTTATAGATTTTGTAAGTCTATCTTTTTTAATCTTTTTTTTAAATAAGTAGTATTTAGTAATTTTAAAGAATTTATAAACTTTAGACTTTTGTCTAAAGTTCATTATTTTTAAATAGAGTTGTTTGATTTTTTAAAGTATATGATACTATTAAAATAGCTAAGAATATTAAAGGAATAATAATCTCTTCTATACTATTTTTTGAACTATAGTGAGAATACGAGGCAAATAGAAAGTCAAGAGCAAATCCTACATATGCAAATTCTCTAATTCTATCAAGTTTTTTAGGTAATAAAAGCATAGCCCCACCAATAATTTTTAAAACACCAAGTGCAGTAAAAAAATATAAAGGGTATCCTAAATCATTTGCAACTTTTATAACTGAATCCGTAAGCAAAATATCTACTGCTCCACCTACAAAACCAACTAATACAACTATAATAAGTGTCGAAATAATGTAAACTTTTCTCTTCATATAAATATCCTTTGCGTAAGTATAGAGAAAGTTTCTTTATTTTTTATTTAGTAATTTAATTGCTTCATTTGCTTTAAGCGGTTTACTAAAATAATATCCTTGATAAATATAGCTATTTTTGGTTTTTAGATACTCTAATTCTTCTTCATTCTCAACACCTTCAATTATTAAATTTAAGTTTAATTTTTGAGAAACTTCAATTATCATATTTATAATAGAATCATTTATCAGTTTATCTTTTTTTCTTAAAAAACTTCTATCAAGCTTTATTGTATCTACAGGAACTTTTGAAATATAATCAAAAGAGGTATATCCTATTCCTACTCCATCTATGCTACAAGAGATACCTAGTTTTTTTAATTCTTTAATTCTTTTTATTACAAAATTTAAATCTTTAAACATAGCATTTTCATTAATTTCAAATTCCAAATATTTTGTATCTACTTTATACTCTTTAATAGTATTTTGTAAAAACTCTAAAAAATCAAGTTGTTCAAATTCAAGGGAAGAGATATTTATAGAGATTTTAATATCTTTAAATTCTTCTTCTTTTTGCCAAATTTTTATTTGTTTTATTACTTCTTTTATTACTAATCTTCCAATTTGTATAATTAAATCAGATTTTTGAGCAACTTCTAAAAAGTAGTTTGGATAAACTATTCCTTTAGTTGGATGAATCCATCTAATTAAAGCTTCAAAACCAATAATTCTATTATTTTTATAATCAAATTTATTTTGATAGTGAATTTCAAACTGTTCTTCTTTTATGGCTGCTCTTAATTCATTTTCAATTTTTAAGAAAGTTTTTGTTTTTTTATCTAAATCTTCATGATAAAACATAACTTTATTTTTACCATTTTCTTTAGATAAATACATAGCCGAATCTGCATTTTTAACTATATCAATAGAACATTTATTTTTTTCTGGAAATAATGCTATACCAATAGAACAAGTAGTAGTTAGATTATGCTGATTTATTTTTATAGGATTATCTAAAGCATCTCTTATTTTATTTGCAAAAGTTTCAACTTTAATTATTGCTTGTGTTTTTTGGTAATTTAAATTTTGAACTAAAATTACAAATTCATCTCCTCCAAGTCTTATTATAATATCATCTTCCCTTGAGTTTGACTTTATAATATTTGCAATTTTTATTAAAAATAAATCTCCTATATCATGCCCTAAAGAGTCATTTATATATTTAAAATTATCTAAATCTATGAAAATCAAAGCTCCAAAGTTTTTTGTTCTATTAGCAGAGGCTATTGCTTGTGATAATCTATCATTTAAAACTGTTCTATTATAAAGTCCTGTTAAACTATCTGTTTGAACTTGTCTAATAAGTTTTTCTTGATTATCTTTTATTTCTGTAATATCAAAAAACTGTGCAATAAAATGAGTGATTTTCCCCATACTATTTTTAATAGCAGTAATTGTAGCTCTTTCTGGATATATCTCAGAATTTTTTCTTTTATTATATATTTCACCACTCCAAGAACCATAAGTTAGTAAATCTCTCCACATTTTTTCATAAAACTCATCACTATGTTTTCCTGATTTTAGAATTTTTGGGTTTTTACCTATAACTTCTTCTTTTTCATAACCTGTGATTTTTGTAAAAGAGCTATTTACTTTTATAATATTGGCATTTGCATCTGTTATTGCCATAGCTTCTTGTGAGTCAAAAGAGTATGAAGCAATTCTTAGTTCTTCTTCATATTCTAATCTTAGTTTTTCATTTTCTTCTTTTTCTAAACCATATGATAAATCATTTGTCATCTTATCAAAAATAGTTATTATCTCTTCATCAAAATACTCTTCATCACTTGAACAAAAAGCCATAATACCTACGGCTTCATCTTTTTTATATAAAGGATAAACAGCTATTGATTTAATAGAAGAGATTTTTTCTGTTGAAAAGTCGATTGAAGATTTATCTTTTAATATATTATTTACAACAATATTTTTTCTTTCAATTAAAGACTTTTTATATATTTTATGATTATCGTTTGTTTCTAATTTTGATAAAATCTCTTTTTTTTCTCCATTACTTTCAACTATTTGTAATTTATCTTTATTTAATAAACAAATAAAACTAAGAGATAGTTCTAACTCTTTTGTGGCAAAACTACAAGCTTTATTTAGAACCTCTTCCATTGTATAGTTATATATAATAAGTTCATTTGCATGATTTAAGATATTGTACATCTTTTTTTGTTTTTTTAGATTTTTAAAACTAATATTCTCTTTTTTAACAATATTTTTAATAGCAAAAATAGAAAATATAGAAGCAGCAATACTTAAAATCCATAAAATAAAGCTATAAATCAAACTATTAATAATTGATTCTTTTAAAAATTTTGATTCTTTTAATACTTTTTTTACAAAATATTCAATTATTTCTCCTAATGCATCAATTCTTTTAGTAGAGAGTTCCCACCATAGTTTTGCATCTGAGTTTTCTACTTGATAGCTATCAAAGTTATAGATTTTTTTTCTAAAATTTTGTACATTTTCTATTAGTTTACTATTATAGGTTTTATAAAAATAATCAAGATCTTCAATAGTAGTTATATTCTTAAAATTTTTAATATTATTTTTTTGTAAAGAGATAAACTCTATAATTTTATTATAGTCTTCTTTTTTTAAATTTTTTTTTGAAAAAGTATTTGATAACATAGCCCTTTCAAGTCCTGCAAACTCTTTTATATTTACTAAATATAATAAGGCTTGAAGTTTATTATCTATTTGTGAATTTTGTTTTTTTACTTGCAAAATGTTCATTGAGTTTATAATACTATTTGTAATTTGGTTATACTCTTTTAACTCTTCATTTAAAGTAAGTTTTACTTCATCTACTTCTTTTCTTAATCTTTCTAAATTAAAAATTTCTTCTTGAATTTTTTTTATATGTGTATTTTGCTTTGCAAAGCTATTTTTTAAGATAAAATTTTCAAAGATTATTTTAGATTCATTTGTAAGAATTCTTTGGTGTTTTAACTCATTTATAAACTTTTTACCTTTTGAACCAATAAAACCAGCAGACATTCCTCTTTCTTTTTGTATATTATTTAATAAGAATTCTGCATTTAAAAGATAATTGATATTTGAATCAATGCTATTTAAATTTTCCAAGGCTTTATATTTGTTATAGATATAAACACTACTGAAAAATATCATACCAAAAGTTGGAATAAGTGAAATAAGAATAAGTTTAAATAAAACTTTGTTTTTCATATTTTAGCTCTTTTATAAAATTATTATAAAATAATAATACTCTTATTCTTTTAAAGTTAATATTAAAGATTCTATTTCTTAGCACTTAAATATTAAAAGTGCTAAAAAAATATTAAACTTTAGCCAACTTTTATAAAGTTGTGATAAAATTCCTTTATTAAATTAAAAAAATATAGGAGAAATTTATGGTACACATTGCTTTAGCAATTTGTCCATTTCCTAAAAGGAGAAATAACTAATGGCAAAACATCAATTTCAAACAGAAGTAGGACAATTATTACATTTAATGACGCACTCTTTATATTCAAATAAAGAGATTTTTATAAGAGAGCTTGTTTCAAATGCAAGTGATGCAATAGATAAATTAAACTATTTAAAATTAACAGATGAGAAAATGAAAGCTTCTCTTCCTGAAGATTGGAAGGGAGAAATAAATATCTCTTTTGATGAAAAAGATAAATCTTTAACAATCGTAGATAATGGTATTGGTATGAATGAAGAAGATTTAATTGCTTCAATTGGTACTATTGCAAAATCTGGAACAAAATCTTTTGTTGAAGCTTTAACAGGAGATGCAAAAAAAGACTCAAATTTAATTGGACAATTTGGAGTTGGGTTTTATTCAGTATTTATGGTAGCTTCAAATGTGGATGTGATTTCTAAAAAAGCAGGTGAAGAACAAGCTTATAAATGGTCTAGTACAGGTACTGGTGAGTTTGAGATTATCCCTGTTATAAAAGAATCAAATGGTACAGTTATTTATATCAAATTAAAAGATGAAGAAGCGCAAGAGTTTGCTTCTAAATATAGAATTAAAAATATTGTTGGAAAATATTCAAATCATATTGCATATCCAATTTTCTTAAATTATCAAGAAGAAGTAAGTGAAGAGTTAAGTGAAGAGGATAAAAAAGCTGGAAAAGAGCCTGAAAAAAAACTTGAAAAGAAACATGAAAAAATCAATGAAGCAACAGCTTTATGGACTCAGCCAAAAGCAAAATTAAAGCAAGAAGAATACAATGATTTTTATAAATCAATTTCTCATGATAGTCAAGACCCACTTTTAACTATTCATACAAAAGCAGAGGGTGTAAATGAATATACAACTTTATTTTATATTCCTAAAACGGCACCTATGGATATGTATAGAGCTGATTATCAACCAGGTGTTAAATTATATGTTAAAAGAGTATTTATTACTGATGATGAAAAAGAACTTTTACCAACATATTTAAGATTTGTAAGAGGTATTATTGATAGTGAAGACTTACCATTAAATGTAAGTAGAGAAATCTTACAAGAAAATAGAATTTTAGCAAATATCAAACAATCTTCTGTTAAAAAAATCTTAAGTGAAATTAAAAAACTTTCAAAAGATGAAGAGAAATATGAGGAGTTTATCTCTCAATATAATAGACCTTTAAAAGAGGGGGCTTACCAAGATTTTACAAATAAAGAGGCTATTTTAGAGCTTTTAAGATTTAAATCAACAAAAACTGAACTTGGTAAAATGACTTCATTAGAAAGTTATAAACAAAGAGCAGAGAGTGAGCAAAAAGCTATTTATTATATTGTTGGAGAAAATGAAAAAGTATTAAGAAATTCTCCACTATTAGAAAGTTATAAGAAAAATGATATTGAAGTTCTAGTTTGTGATGATAAAGAATTAGATGAGATTATCACTCCTGCACTGCAAGCTTATAAAGAGTGGGAATTTAAAGATATTACTTCTTGTGAACCTCCAAAAGTAGAGCAAAGTGAAGAAGAGAAAAAAGAAGTAGAAGAAAAATTTCAAGATATTACTAAAAAAATTAAAGAAGTTTTAGGTGAAGCTGTAAAAGAGGTAAAAGTTACAAATAGACTTTCTGATTCTGCATCTTGTGTAGTAAAAGATGCAAGTGATGCTCAAATGGCACAAATGATGCAAATGATGAGAGCAATGGGACAAGAGATGCCTGAAAGTGCTCCAATTTTAGAGATAAATCCTGAGCATGAAATTGTTAAAAAATTAAATGGTTGTAAAGATGACTCTTTAGTTGAAGATGTATCATGGGTACTATTAGACCAAGCTAAGTTAAGTGAAGGTATGGAAGTAACTGATGCAGTTTCTTTTGCACAAAGAGTATCAAGAATCACTGCAAAAGCTTTATAAAATAAAAACTATTTGCACGCAATTTTGCGTTGCAAATAGGCTTTTTTACTTAATAAAAACTACTTAGCTTCTTAATTATAAAATAAATTTTACAACACCAATATAGCTTAACTAAAAACATAGTAATTAAATAATAAAATATAATTTATTTTTTATTAGGATTATTTATGAATAAAAACTTTTTTAAAATCTTTTTTCTTATAACATTTTTTCATATTTTTTTATTTGCTTCAAAAGTAGAAACTTCACAAACTCAAATAAATAAACTAAATAGTGAAATAACAAATTTAAAACTTGCAAATGAATATGAAAAAAAGCTAAATGAAGAAAAACTAAAAATCTTCTTTTCTAAAATAATAGAAAAAGAAAATGAAATAAAAGAGTTAAAAAAAGAGTTTAAAGAACTAGAAGATAAGTTTAATAAAAATAATATAGATAAAGAAAAAATACAAAAAGATTTTGAAAATAATAAGATAATAATAGATAGACAAGATAAAAGAGTAGAAGATTTACATTCAGATATTAATTTTTGGGGTGTAGTATTTACATTAGTTGGGACATTAACTGCAATTATTGTAATTGCTTTTACTTTAAGATTTGGCTCAATTGCTACAAATGAGGCAAAAGAAGAACTGCAAAAATGGATAGATGAAAAAGCTGATAAAGAGTTTCAGCCTAAAGTGGATAAATATTTAATGCAATTAGAAAAAGAAACAAAAGAGTTATTATTAAAAATAAAAGCTAATGTAAATAATAAAATAGATTCTTTTATTTCAGGTTTTGTAAATAATAAATTAAATAATGTTGAGTTAAATTATGAAAAATTATTTAATTATATAATGGAAGAATATAATAAAGGTAATATCAAAGAAGCTTTTAAATATATAGAAAAAACTATAAGTATTAGTAAAAATGATGATGAATTATCAAAATCTCTATTTATTAAAGCCGAAATTCTAAAAAAATTAAATCAAAAAGAAGAAGCCCTTAATATTTATGATAAGTTAATTGAAAACTTTAGTACTTCAAAAAATAAAAATGTTTTAAATCAAGTTAAAAATGCTTTAATTAATAAAGCTTATGAGTTAAGTTTAATAGATAAAAGTGAAGATACATTAAAAATATATGATGAATTATTAAATAATTTTAGTGAATTACTTAATTTAGAAGAAAAAGCATTTATATTAATCAATAAAGGATATTTATTTACTTTAAGTGCAGAAACTAACAAATCTTTAGAATGTTATGAAAAAGTTATATTAGACTTTTCTAATATAAAAAATGATTTTACTATTGTTTCTTATGTTATTTATTCTTCTGTAAATAAAGCAAATATTTTATGGGATATAGATAAAAACTCTTCTCTTGAAATTTATAATAATTTAATAGAAAACTATAAAACTTCGTCTAATATATTAATTCAAAGGCAGTTAATAAATGCTTATTTAAATAAAGCTTTTAATATAGGTAAAGAAGATAAAAAAAGAGCCATTGAATTATATAATGAAGCAATTGAAAAATATAAAGAAACTAATGATGAAGTTTTAATATCAAGATTATTTAGTGGATATATAAATAAAGCTATTTATCTTGTTGATTATGATAAAGAAAAAGCCATTGAATTATATGATGAAGTAATTGAAAAAAGTAAAGATTTTAAAAATATTGAAATTATTGAACAAAAATTAAATGCACTTATTAATAAAATAACTTTAATAACTAATAAAGAAAAAGCTATTGAATTATATGATAGCTTAATTAATGAATATAAAGAATTTAATGATATTCGAATATCTTATATTGTTAATGTAGCTTATATAAATAAGGCTTCCTTCCTTGAAAATCAAAATGCAATTTTATGTTATGATGAAGTAATAAAAAGATTTAATAATTCAAATAATTTAAAAATTAAAGAACAATTTATTAAAGCTAATATCTATAAAGCAATGGTTTTACATAATTTAAAAGAATCTTATAATGCAAAGGATATATATTCAAATATAATAGATGTTTTTAAAGACTCTAAAGAAAGCGCAATTTTAAATAATGTTTTACTTGCTTTAATAAATAAAATTGAATTAAATATTATATTAAATCAAGAAAATTTACTAGAAGATATAGATTTATTTAAAGACTTAGTAAATGAAAATAAAGAAAAACTAATACAACTTGAAATGCTTCAAATTCTTGAAAAAGCTAAAATAATAACTCAAGATAATGAAGTAAAACAATGGCAAGAAAAATATAAAGATATTTCTCTTAATAATTGGAGTTTTAAGGAACTTGATATTTGGGTGGAATCTTTAGAAGAAGAGCCAAAACAAAGGCTTAAAAAATATTTAACTATTTTTAAAGATCATAAATAAAAAATCTTTTAACTATAAAAAAATATTCATAATACTTTTATCTTTTCTAGATATAATGCTTAGTAATATCTTTTGGTATTACAAATAATTATATGTAATATTAAGGATAGTCATATGGAAATAAATTTTATTATTGCTTTGGCAGTGATAGTTTTATGGTCTTCTTTGGTTCATGGAAGTATTGGTTTTGGTTTTGGGATGATTTCTACGCCCTTAGTTGCTCTTTTTACTGATATTCAAACTACAATAACATATATGTTAATTCCCACAATGGTTGTAAATATAGTAAGTATTTTAAGTGAAGGTAAATTTTTTGAAGCTTTAAAAAAGTTTTGGTTTATTATTTTGCTTATGGTAATTGGAAGTGCTTTAGGTACTATATTGCTTGTTTATACAAATTCTGAGTATTTTAAGCTTTTACTTGCTTTTATAATTTTTGTATATCTTTTACAATCAGTAGTAAATATAAAAGCAACATTTGTTTCAAAGTATCCAAAGAGTTCCACTTATGGTTTAGGCTTATTTGGAGGAGTTTTATCTGGACTTACAAATATAGTAGCTCCTTTAATGATAATGTACACTTTAGAATTAAAATACTCTAAAAAAGATACAATACAACTATCAAATTTATGTTTTTTATTTACAAAAATAGGACAATTAACAGTTTTTTTATACTTTGGAACTTTTACTTTACAAGCCTTTGAGATTTCAATATTTAGTGTGCTTGTGGTTTTTTTAGGTATGTTTTTAGGAATAAAAATAAAAAAAGGTATTGATGCTAAATTTTATGCAAAAATATTAAAGATTTTACTATTTATTATAGCTTCAACTTTAGTTATACAAACTTTACATTTTTAAAAGGTAATTTATGGATTCAAATTTACTAAAAGTATTTATTAGTGTTGCAAATACTAAAAGTATCTCTTTAGGAGCAAAAGAGTTAAATTTTACTCAATCAAATGTTACATTAAGGATAAAACAGCTTGAAAAAAGTTTAGGATATGAGCTATTTTATAGAACAAATAGGGGAGTTGTTTTAACTTTAGAGGGAGAAAAACTTTACCCTTATGCTGTTGATATTGTAAAAAAAGTTGAAGAAGCAACGTTAAAAATGAGAAATATTAATTATCAAGAGTTATTAAAAGTTGGCTCAACACAATCAAATACCACAATAAGATTAAGCAAGTTTCTAAAAAAATTAAATAATGACTTTAAAGATATGAAATTAGAGTTTGTTGTTGATAGTAGTTTAAATCTAATAGAGCAATTACTTAATTATAAACTTGATATTGCTTTTGTAAATGGCAATCCAAATCATAAAGATTTAGAAATTTTAAATATTTTTAAAGAAGATATAGTTTTAGTTGAACCAAAAGATAAAATTGCTTTAAATACTATTTTTGCATATAAAAATGGATGTTTAAATAGAATTTTTTTAGAAAAATATCTAAGTGAAAGTAGTGAAACTTTATATAAAAGCGTAAATTTAGAAAATTATGAACTAATTTTATCTTGTGTGGAAGCTGGATATGGAGTTGCACTATTTTCAAGGGAAATAATTGAAAAGTTTGGATATATAAATAGATTAAAAGTTACAAAAATGGATTTTAAATTAGATACTCATCTTATTTGCAAAAAGGATTTTATTCCAATGATTGAAGAGTATTTAAGAAAAATAAAATTATAAAATATTCAATTTTTAACTTAAAATATAGTTTATAATTAAAATAATTACCAAAAATTAAGATTCTCTATTATATTTTTATACTTTGAAAAAATATTATTATTTTTTAGGAGTAAAATTGAGTCAATTAGAGTTTAAAAAATTATATAATGAATTTACAATAAGATTTCAAAATAAAGAGTATAAAGAAGCTTTAGAATTAACTTATGATTTATTAGATATAGCACAAGATATAGAACTTGAAGTAGCTTATACTTTAATGGCAAAAGCTAGAGTTTTAACTGCTTTAAATAGATTAAAAGAAGCTACAGATACTTATGATGAAGTAATAGAAAAGTTTGATAATACAACTGATGTTTTAATTTTAAATCTTCTTGCTTATGCGTATTATAATAAAGCTTTAATATATGCAAAAGAAAAAGAGTATAAAAAAGAGTTAGCTACTTATGATAAATTACTTGAAAAGTTTATTGAAGATACTTCTTTAGAACTTGAAATAGTTTTAGTTAAAACATATCTAAATAAAGCAATTTGTCTTAAAGAGTTAAAAGATACAAATGAAGTGATTTTAGTATATAAAGAGATGATTGGCAACTTTGAACACTCAACAAATGAAGAGGTCTTATCTGATGTTGCTATAGCTTTATTTAATATAGGATTACTTTACTCAAAAGAAGAAAAAAATAAAGATGCTATAAAAGTATATAATGAACTAATAAATAAATTTAAAACAACTAAAAATAAAAATACTTTAGAACTTGTTGTAAAAGCTATGGTAAATAAAGCAGCAAGATATAAAGAGTTATTAAAGTATAAAGAAGCTTTAAAAGTTTATGATGAAGTTATAAAAAAATATGAAAAAAATAAGGAAGAAAAAATCTTAATCCAAGTGGCTCTTTCTTTGCATAATAAAGCAATTTTACTTGGTGAAATGGCAAATGAAGAACAATTGCAAGAAGTTTGTGATGAAATTATAGAAAAATTCTCAAATAGTAAAGATGAAATAATTAGTAATATAGTATTAACTGCACAAGTTATTAAAGATAAAGAAAAATTTAATAACTCTTTTTAATATTTGGAAAAAATAAAAAGCTCAATAGTTATAATTTATTGCAATTTTCTAGAAATATTAGTATTTAATTGCTATAATCTTTTTAATTTATAGAAGAGAGAATATAAATGAAAAAAAAATTTATAACAACTTTACTTTTAACTTGTGGTTTAATTACAAGTTTAAATGCTCAAAGACTTACTTTTAAAGCTGCAAAATCTTCATCTTCTTACTATCAAATGGCAGTTCAAATTGGCGAAAATGTTAGTAAAAACTCAAATCTTAGTTTAACGATTGAAGAGAGTCAAGGATCAGTTCAAAATGTAAAAGAAGTTAGAAAAAGAAGTGGCAATTATGTTTTTACAACGCCACCTGTTTTAATAGAACTTGCAAAATCAAAAAAAGCAATGTTTAAAAATGACAATCCAGCTGATTATGAAAAAATTAGAGCACTTTTTCCTATTCCTTATCTTACTATGCATGTGGTTGTAAGAGCTGATTCAAATATAAATAGTTTTAAAGATCTAAAAGGTAAATCATTACTTATTGGAAAAGGAACATATGGAGCAAATGAAGCTAAAAAATATATAGAAGCATTTGGGTTAAAGGGTGATGTAAAACTTATTGGTGCTGAGTTATCAGGTGCAGTTTCTGCACTTAAAAATGCTCAAATAGATGGTTTTGCAACTTCTGGGTCTTATCCTGCACCAAATGTAATTGAAGCTGCTGCTAGTATAAAGATTAAACTATTAAGTATGAGTGATGAAGAAATTGCAAAAACAAAAAGGGATAAGATAATAATCCCAGCAGGTACTTATGCTGGTCTTAAAGAAGATATAACAACAACTACCTTACCTGTTGGAGTTTATACAACTACACAAATGAGTGAAGAGACAGCTTATGAACTTACAAAGGCTTTTTGGGAATCTAAAGAAAATTTAGAAAAACAAAATATTTGGTGGAAAGCAATTACAGTTAATAATCTTAAAATGTTTAAAACAAAGCTGCATAAAGGTGCTTTAAAATATTATAATGAAGTAAATACAACTATTCCAATAAGCTTAAAATAATGACAAAAGAAATATTTAAACTACTATCAGCTAAATATCTGATAGTAGCCACTTTAGCTATTATTACTGTGGGGTTTCATATATATTTAATTTTTACAGGACTTATGCCAAATTTAGTAAGTAGACCTATTCATTTACTTTTGGTTTTACCTTGGATTTTTTTACTTACTCAAGATGAAAATATATCAAAATTTACTAAGTATCTAGGGTATATTTTACTAGCTTGTGCTATGTTTTCATCATACTATATTATAGTAAATCATATTGATTTAGAAGAACAATATGGTTCTTTAGAAGGAACTTTACAATATTTTGTAGCTATTAGCTTACTTTTAGCAGTACTAGAAATGGCAAGACGAGCTATAAAATTAGCTCTTCCCCTAACAGCTATAATTGCACTTGCTTATGGTCTTTTTGGTCATTATATTCCTGGTGATTTTGGTCATCAAGAGATACCTTTAGATAGTTTTTTAGGAACTTTAGTTATTGCTGAGGGGGGAATATATGGAAGCTTAACAGGAATTTCCGTAAATGTGGTTGCAGTATTTGTAATTCTTGGAGCTTTTGTAGGAGTAGGTGAGGGTGGCAATGCTTTTATGTCTTTATCCACAAAGATAGCTGGAAGATTAAGAGGAGGTGCAGCAAAAGTATCTGTTTTAGCTTCTGCATTTTTTGGTTCTATTTCTGGTTCTGCTTCTGCAAATGTGGCTTCAACAGGAGCTTTTACTATTCCTACAATGAAAAGGTTAAATTATCCTGCTAGTTTAGCTGCTGCAAGTGAAGCTGTTGCTAGTACAGGAGGTCAAATAATGCCTCCTCTTATGGGAGCTGGTGCATTTATTATGGCAGAACTTTTAGGTGTTCAATACTCTTTTATTATGAGTTCAGCAATTTTCCCTGCATTATTGTTTTTCTTTACGGTTTGGATAGGTATAGATGTTTTTGCTAAAAAATATAATCTAATATCAATAAGCAATAATGATATTCCAAAAATAAATTTAGTTTTAAAGCTTAGTCCTTTTTTTATATTGCCTTTTGGTGTACTTTTATATGCTTTAATCATTATAAAAAAAACTCCTCAATTTTCAGCTGCTTTAGCTATTTTTATTTCAATTTCTCTTCTTTTAGTAAATAAAGATTGGCAGTTTAGTTTTAAAGAGTTTATATTTAAGTTTTTAGATGGATGTATTAGTGCTTCAAAACAAATAGCAACAATTGCTTCTGTTATTATTTGTGCTGGGATTATTATTGGAGTTTTAAATATAACAGGAGTAGGGGTAAAAATAACTTCAGCAATTTTATATTTATCAAATGGAGAGTTATTTACAGCTTTACTTTTAACTGCATTTGCTTGCCTAATTTTGGGAATGGAAGTACCAACAACAGCAGCATATATTATTTGTGTTTCAATTGCTGGTCCAATATTACAAGAGTATGGGCTATCAGCTATTCAAGCTCATTTATTTATTTTCTGGTTTGCTCTTTTATCAACAATTACTCCACCTGTTTGTGGAACAGTATTTATTGCTTCTGGAATAGCACAGGTAAATTGGCTTAAAGTAGCTATTAAATCCATGAAATTAGGCTTAGGTTTATATTTAATTCCTTTATCTTTTATAGTAAATCCATATTTAATAAAACCTGATACTCATTTTACTTTAGCTTTTATTTCTTTTATAAAAATAGGACTTGGATTATGGTTTATATCAAATGCTTTAGTAAACGATAAACTAAAATTAATATATAGAATTTTACTTAGTTTATTTGGTTTAATAATTGTTTTTTTCCCTTTATAATAAATTTATAGTTTATTTATAAAAGATTAAGCTTAACTTGTTATATTTTCTTTTTTAAAAATGGAGAAATATAATATGGAAAAAATTATTTTAAGAGAAGCAACAATAAATGATTCTCAAACAATCTTTAATTTTGTAAAAGAATTAGCAATTTATGAAAAAGCAGAACATGAAGTTAAAACAAGTGTAAAGCAAGTTGAAGAGTCAGTATTTGGAAAAGATTCAGTTACTTATGCAATTATTTGTGAATTAGATAATAAACCAATTGGAATGGCATTATATTTTTTTAATTACTCTACTTGGTTAGGAAGAAATGGAATTTATTTAGAAGATTTATATGTTAGTCCACAATATAGAGGAGTAGGGGCAGGAAAAGCATTACTAAAAAAACTTGCTCAAATTGCAGTTGAGAAAAAATGTGGAAGAATAGATTGGCAAGTTTTAGACTGGAATAAGCCTTCTATTGATTTTTATGATAGTATTGGCGCAAAAGGTTTAACTGAATGGATTCCTTATAGATTAACAGGAGAAGCCTTAGAAGAGTTTGCTAGAAGTTAATTATTTTCTTCTAGCTGTATTAGTGACTGCATTATTGCAGTTGCTACTTCATCAGTAATTATTTCACCCCACTTTTCAAGTTGTTTGCTATGATTACTTTGGCATATTTCAATCATCGTTCTATTAAAGAAAAACCCATCATTTATATCATTAATAATTGGTTCAATCTCAATTTTTGATTCTTTTACTGCTTGAAGATTTTCATTAATAAAGTTTTGAGTTGCATCCATAGCTGCTTGTTTTCTTAATTCATCTTCAAAAAGTTCTTCGCCATTATCTAAAGTTTGTAAATCTTTTAATAATTCATAAATCGAACCTAAAGCATATTGAAATTCAATTTGAGTTGAAGCATTATTATTTTTTGTGATGTTTATAAGCTTACCTATTGAGATTTGATAGTACATATCGTACTTTGCAAGATTTTCTATAATATTATTTTTTGAAAAGTGTCTTTCTAAATTCATAGTGTTTCCTCTTATTTTAACTTTTAAGTATATCTAAACTTAACCCAAAATTATATAATTTCTTTCATTTTGTAATATAATCCAAATCTTAAAAAAAATTATTGTATTATTCCCAAATAAAAAAATAGAGGTGATTTTATGCTTGAAATTTTAACTTTTTTAGTTATTTTTTTCTTAATTTTATCCGGACTTTATTATAATGAAAGAGCAAAAGAGAAAGATAAAATGCCATTTAATATAAGAAAAAAAATCAAACTTTAGTCATAAAAATGACACACTACTAAAATTTAACAGAAAAACCATAAAAAAGACTCAAATACCTTGAAAAATATAATTTAATATGTTAAAGTACAATTCTTAATATTAAATAAAAGGTAGAGATTATGGGTTTTTTTAAAAATCTTTTAAAATCAATTGCAAAGGTATCAAGACCAATTGTTTCTATGGAAGCAAATCAATTGAATTTTAAGATAAATTCAGACTTTTTTTATACCTATAATCTTGAAAATTTTGATATAAAAACAAGACATGACCCTTATACGGTAGATGCTTTTACTATTAAAACAGATAAGTTTTATATGGAGTATATTAAAGTAGATGATGATACTACATGGCAAGGCCAAGCATTAAGTTTATATGAGGGATTTTTAGTAGAACAGTTAAAACTTAAAAAATTAGAAACTCTTGAAGAAATAGAATATGAACACTATACTTTTAAAATATATAAAGTAGATGACTTTGCAATACTGCATATGATTTATATTTGGGAAATAAATAAAGATGTATTTATTTTAGATTTCGATAGTGAACTATTTAAAACTTTAATTACAAATTTAGATAAAAACTATATTTATAAATATGAAAACTATTCAAAACTTAGTGTTGATTTTGATAGTAGTATTGTTAAACTAAATGCTTTTAAAGACTATTTTAATTTAACGATGTAAAATGAAAAAGTTTATACTTATTATAATTGCATTTTTTTTAGCTGCTTGTAATGATATAGAAGATAATTCTAGTTTTTCTTATAAACAAAATAATATAAAGTTTAAAGTTGATTCAAAAGAAATTTTATCTTTTAGTTTAAATAACTTTATTTATGAACCAAGAGCAAATCAATATTTACAAGAAGGATATACTTTAAAAGTACAAGATAATGAGTTTGATTTTTTCTTAGAGTATATTCATCTTTCAACTCAAAGTAAATGGAATGGACAAGCAAGAAGCTTTTATGAAGATTTTTTTAAAGAAAAACTAAAATTAAAAAGTTTTAAACTTCTAAATAGATTTGAAGAAAAAAATTATGAATTTTCAACTTATTTAGTAAATGAAGATAAAATTATACAACTAATATATATTTGGGATGTTTATAAAGATACATTTATTTTTGATAAAAATGGAAAACTATTTAATAGTTTAGCAACTAAATTAAATAAACAGTACAAAGATAGTTTTAAAGAGTATAAAAGAGCTACTTTAGAGTTTCCATACTCTTTAATTGTTCAAAATAGAGTTAATTCATATTTTAATAAAAATTAATTTATCCAAAAATCTTTTTTAGTAAAGAAGTTGTTTGTTCAACAGGATTTTCTCTAATTGATTTTTCTTTTTCTTCAATCATTTTAAATAGTCCATCTATAGCTTTAGTTGTAATATATTCATCTAAAGTTTTTGTATCATTTGGAAGATAAGAATCAAGATTAAAGTTTTTTGCTAAATTCATTATTTGAGTATTTTGTATATACTCTTTTGCATTTGTTTGATAAAAACTATTAAAAGTATCATAATATGTAGCTACTTGATTTGATTTTATTGACTCTTTTACAATAGGAGTAATACTCTTTTTTAACTCTTCATAACTACTTGTTTTAAAGTAACTTGTTAAGGCATTTTCTTTACCTGCAACTATATTTTTAGCATCATTAATTGTTAGATTATTTATACTTTTTAAAAAAATATCAGTTGTTTTTATTGCTGCATTTGAAGCTGCATCATTCATTGATTTAATTAAATCATCAACAATTTTATCTCCTCCTGCTTTTCTAATAATTCCCTCAGCTTTATCTAAATTATTTGGAAGAGGAATTTTTACTAAAGCATTATTTAAATAACCATCTTTTTGAGATAGAGTTTTTGTTGAATAATTAACTGCTATTTCTAAAGCTTGTTTTAATCCACTAATCATAGTTGATTCACTTAAGTTTTGTTCTTGATTTTCTACTGTTTTTGTATCTTTTGAAGTAGTTATTTCATCAATAACACCCTTTGCTAAATCTTGCCATGAAGCATTTGCAAGTGAAGAAAATAGGAGTATTGAAGCAATTGAAAGTTTTATTTTCATCTTTATTCCTTTGATAATATTTATGATTATATAAGATTTTTGTCTATTTTTAGATAATTTGATATAATTATGCAATTTTTTTAAAGGATTTATTATAGATATAATCAATCAAGTAACAGATTTTTTTCATCAATTTAAAAATAAAATTGTACAAACAGATGAAATTGTAACAGAGCATCAAGAAGCAATAAAAGAGTATGCTACTATTTTAAAAGAAGATTCTTTATTTGAAGAGTATTATGAAAACTATCTAACAATTTTAGGATATGCTTATAGATTAGAGCATATAAATGATAGACTTTTTTACACTTTTCAAGAAGCTGTTTATGCTATTGATTTAGCAAAACAGTTAAAAGATCATAATGGTATAGAGTTAAACTCTTTTGTTTATATATTAGTTATAAATACTTTTATAGAGGAGTATTTTGGGAACTTATTAAATGAACAAGAGAAACAAAAAGCTATAGATACTTATAAAAAAATCGAAGAAAAAAGAACAAAAGAAGCTCAAAAATATCATATTTACCAATGATAATTTGAAATATAAAAAGATTAATATAATCTTTTTATAAAACTCACCCAAAGCCCACTTTATCTAGTTATTATAAAGTATTATAAAATTAGGAAGATTTATGTTTAGTGAAAAAAATATACCAAAGCTTATAATTTTAACTCCTATTGTAACAGTACTTTTAATTGCATTTTTTACTATTTATTTTTTTATTCAAAACCAATATAAATATTTTGAAGATGAAAGTAGAAGAGTTGAAAAAGAGTTTATATTAAAACAAAAAAATATTTTAAAAAAAGAGATAAACTCTGTAATTTCATATATAGATTATCATGAAAAAAAAGCTCAAGAAGAGATTAAAACAAGGGTAAAAAATACTGTTGAGCTTCTTTATAATCAACTAATGATTTTAATAAAAGATAAGCATTTAGATGATTATAAAAAAGCCCAATTGATTAAGCAATTAATAGATTCAAAAACCATAGAACAAAATGATTATTTTTTTGCTTATGATGTTCAAAATGATAAATTTATCCAACCTTTTAATAAAAGTATTCAAAAAGATTTTGAACTAGATGATAAGTTTATAAAAAACTATTTATATCCTGATACAGGAAATTTTATAAAATTAAAAGATAAATTAGTTTATATAAAACATATTTCAAAACTTGATTGGATTATTGGAACTGTTGAAGATAGCCAAAAAAATATAATACAAATAAAAAAAGATTTGATTAAATATATTGAGACTATTAGATATGAAAATAATGGATATATTTGGATACACGATACAGGTTACCATCTAATTGCACATCCTTTTAGAAAAGATAGTATAGGAAGATATGATATTGATTTAAGAGATGCTTCTGGACAATTAGTAACTAAAAAGTTTGTTGATGAAACTATAAAAAATCCAAATGGAGTATTTGTAGAATATAATTGGCAAAAACCAAATGATGAAGAGTTTACAAATAAACTTGGGTATTTTAAACTCTATAAAAAATGGGATTGGGTAGTTGGTGCAGGGCTATATATGAATGATATTCAAAACTCAATTTTTGAAAATAAAAAACTTTTAGAAAAAAGAGTTGATAGATATATTGAAACCGTTGTAGTTATCTCTTTTTTAGTAATTTTTGTAATTGGGATTTTGTCTTTTTTTATTTCAAATAGAATAAATCAAGCTTTTAATGATTATAAAAATAGCGTAACTAAAAAAGAGCAAGAACTTCAAGAGTTAAATAAAACTTTAGAGTTAAAAGTAAAAAAAGCTATTCATGATGTACAAAAAAAAGATAGGGCAATGTTGCATCAATCAAGACTTGCAAGAATGGGAGCTATGCTTAATATGATAGCTCATCAATGGAGACAACCTTTAAGTGAATTATCAGGAGTTTTAATGGAGCTTGAAACAGCAAGTAAGTTTAAAATGCTAGATGATAAGATAATTCAAGAATCAGTAAAAGAGTCAAATAAACTAATAGGTTTTATGTCAAATACAATTGAAGATTTTAGAAACTTTTTTAAACCAGATAAAAAGAAAGTATATTTTTATGTTGATGATGCTTGTAATGAAGCTTTAACTTTAGTAAATGCTTCTATAAAAAACTTTAATATAAATTTAGTAAAAAAAGTAAAATGTAATAGTGTAATTTATGGATATGAAAGAGAATTTGCACAAGTTATGTTAAATCTTATTTCAAATGCAAAAGATGTTTTAGTTCAAAGAAATATTAAGAATCCAAATATTTATGTGGAGGTAGATGCCATTGGAAATAGTGCCATAATAAAAGTTTTAGATAATGCAGGTGGGATAGAAGAAGAGTATTTAGAACTTATTTTTGAGCCATACTTTACTACAAAAAGCAGTGCAAAAGGTACTGGACTTGGACTTTATATGGCAAAAATGATTGTTGAAAAGAATATGGAAGGAGAAATTAGTGTTGAAAATACACCAAAAGGGGCACTGTTTTTAGTGACCCTTCCTTTTAAAAAAGCAACTTCTTAGAAACTTTCCCATTCATCATCACTTGATGACGTAGTATTTTTTATTTGAGGTTTTTTTATCTCTTTTTTTATTTCAAGAGGTTTTGAAGTTTTCTTTAAAACCTCTTGAGAAGTTTGTTTTTTTTCTACTTGTTTTAAAGTATCTAAAATTTCATGTTTTTTATCAAACTCTTTTTTATCAACTTCATTTACTATATTAATAGCAATATTATTTGTATCTTCTGCAATACTTTTTGTTTCAACTGCAATTGAAGCATTTCTTTGTGTTTGTTGGTCTAATTGAGTAATTGCATCATTGATTTGCTCAATTCCTGATTGTTGTTCTTTACTTGCATTTGCCACATCACCAATAATTCTTAAAGTGCTACTAATATTTGTATTAAGTTTACTATAACCAGTTATCATAATATCAGAAATTTTTTTACCTTGATTTGCTTTTAGTGTAGCTGTTTCCACTAAAGATTTTATCTCTTTTGCAGCTTCAGCACTTCTACTTGCTAGGTTTCTTACTTCTTGTGCAACAACAGCAAATCCTCGTCCTGCTTCTCCTGCTGTTGCTGCTTCAACAGCAGCATTTAATGATAAAATATTTGTTTGGAAGGCTATTTGGTCAATTACTGTAATTGCATCATTTATAGCACTTACTTGTTCATTTATTTCATCCATAGCCTTTGTAGTATTAATAGCTTCATTTTCTCCAACTTTTACATCTTTAGTAACTTCATTTGCAAGTTTTGTCATCTCTTGTATACTTACATTGTTATTTATAATTGTTGAAGTAATCTCTTCAAGTGCAGCAGCTGTTTCTTCAAGTGAAGCAGCAGTTGAATTTGAACCTTGACTTAATTTTTCCATATCAGTTAATAGTTTACTTGCACTATTTTTTAAATCAATTCCTATTTTTTTATTTTCTTGTAATAAAGTTGTAACTGCACTTCCTAATTTATTTGTATTTTCACAAAGATTTAAAATCTCTCCTTTTATATTTGAAGTTTCCACTTTAGGTCTATAATCATGGTTTGTATAAGATGTTAATACTTCTAAAATATTACTAATATTTGCACTTAAATTTTGTAACATTTCATTAATTACATTTTTTAATTCATTTAAAGATCTATTATTCGTTGTTGCAGTGATTTTATTATTTAAATATCCCTCTTTAATTTTTAATGCAACTTGTGTAGTATTTTCAATTAAAATCCTATCTTCTTCAAGTGCAGTTTTTGTTTTAGTAATATTTAAATTAATAATTTTTGACATATTTGCAATTTCATCTTTTCCACTATCTTTTAATAGTTTTACTTCATTTGTTTCATTATTTAAATATTTAAAAAAGCCAATAAGTCCCTCTTCAAACTCTTTTAATGCTTTAATAATTGATTTTCCAATAAAAAATAAAATAGACATTATTATAAATACTATACTAACAGTTAAAAATATTGCTAAAGTATTAATAAAACTCTCTTTTTGTTCTAACTCTTCTTGTAGTAGTTTTTCCATATTTTCAATAGAGGCTTCTGTTTTATAAATAGTTTCTCTAAGTTGTCCTAAAAGCCCTTCTTTTTCATTTAAGCCTTTTATTACTTCATTTTCAGTTAAAGCTAAAAAGTCGTTTTTATAAGCTTTTAAATAAGGAACTATCTCTTCATTTGTAGTAGTTTCAATTAATTTATCTAGTTTTTTAATAAATCTATCAATATACTTTTTATCAAATCTAAGCATAAAATCTTTTTCTTCTTTTCTTAGCTCATAAACTAAAGCTAAAAGTTTATAATCATTGGCATTTTTAGCTATTTCTTGAACTTTATGTACACTATGTCTTAAGCTTCCATATAAACCATCTTTAGGTGTTAAACCAATAGTTTTTTGAGTATTTGCAAGTTTTGAAAAAATATCTTTATACTCTTTTACGATAGAGCTAAACTCTTTATTATGTTTTGTTTCTATTCCTGTTTCTTCTAATATTGTAGTTAAACTATCAATATCTTTTTGCATATTCTCGTAAACTTCAAAAAGCTTTTTTTCATACTTTAAATCTTTTCTTGTTAAAAAATCTTTTTCATTTTTTCTTAATTCTAATTGATTTACTTTTAATTTTTCTGTTAAAGTTTCTGCCATTCCTAGTTTATGCATTTGTGAGATACTATACTCTTCTAGGGCAAAAAGTGTTAAAAAACCAATTAATACCACACTGCTTAGTGCAATAAGTTTATTTTTAATACTCATCTTTTATCCTTTGTACTTTTAAAATAATTTTTTAAAAGTGAATTCTATAGTTTGATTATAACTAATAAACTTGTGAAAAAAATGATTTATAATTTAATTTTATGGCATAGTTGTATTTTATTTTTAAAAAATAATAATAAAAAAATAAAATATATATGACACATTTGTATTTTAGTAAATAACTAGATTATGTGAAATATAAAAAACTTTTTTTAAACATATATATATTATATTTTTAAAATAAAAGGTTTGGTATGAATAAAGAGCTATTAGAACAATTAAAAAATTTCACTATTTTGTGTGTTGAAGATGAAGAAGGTATTAGAAAAAGATTTGTAAATACTTTAAAATATTACTTTAAAGAGGTATATGCAGCTTCTTGTGTTGATGAAGGATATGAGTTATATTTAGAATATAAACCTTCAATTATTTTAAGTGATATTGAAATGCCAAATAAAAATGGCATAGCTTTAATAGAAAAAATTAGAAAAAAAGATTTAAGTAGTATTGTTATAATGGTTACAGCTTATAGTAATGAAGAGTATTTACTAGATTTAATAAATTTAAATATAAATCAATATATTTTAAAGCCAGTAAATTCTGAAACTTTATTAAATGGTATATTAAAAGCCTTAGTAAAAAAACTTACTTTAAAGATACATTTTACAGAAGAACTTTATTTTGATATGAGTTGTAGAGAACTTTTTTATAATGATGAAATAGTAAATCTTAGAAAAAGAGATAAGGATTTTATAGTTTTATTATATGAAAATAAAAATCAAGTTTTAACATATAGTTTAATAGAAGAGCATCTTTGGAAAGATAAGATTATGAGTATGAGTGCTTTAAAAACTTTTATTAAAGAGTTTAGACAAAGAATACCTTTTGATATAATTACAAATATTCCACAAGAAGGTTACAAACTTAAAAATTTCTCATAAATTATTAAAAAATTTTAAAAACTCACTTATAACTCACTAGCAAAAGTTAAGATTTCCTAATAAAATCAAAAGGAGATTTAAAATGTTCAAGAAAAGTTTATTAATTGTATCTCTTGCAAGTGCTATGTTTGCAGGAAATGTAAAAATGGATTTAAATGCTAAATATGGAGCCAATAACTTCCATACAAAAGGTGCTGAGCAATTTGCAGCTTTAGTAAAAGATTACACAAAAGGAAGTGTAGAGATTACAGTTCACTCTGGAAGTGCATTAATTAAAGGAAATCCTTTAAAAGCAGTAAAAGATGGAACAGTAGCTATGACTGATATGTTTATTCCTTTTACATCAGGTGGGGGAAAAGTTTTTGGAATTTCTGCTTTACCATTTATAGCAAACTCTTATGAAGATGCCTATAAATTATATCAATTATCTAAAAAATCATATGAAAAAACAGCAAAAAAATGGAATCAAAAACTACTTTATTCTGTAACTTGGCCTGCAAGTGGTTTTTACTCAACTAAAGAGATTAATTCTATTTTAGATTTTAAAGGTGTAAAAACTAGAACTTATGATAAAAACTCAGCAGAATTTGTAAATTTAGCTGGAGGAAGTGCTGTTGCTTTACCTTGGGGAGAAGTTTATTCTTCTCTTAGAACTGGAATGGTTGATTCTGTTGTAACTTCATCAAGTTCAGGAAAAGATGGTAAATTCTGGGAAGTTTTAAAAAACTATACAAAAATCAATTATGCATATCCTTTACAAGCAGTTACAATTAACCTTGATTATTGGAATGCTTTAGATAAAAATCAACAAAAAGCTATGTTAAAAGCAGCTGCTGAAATTGAAAAAGTACAATGGGAAGCAGTAAAAGCAGAAGATAAAGAGTCTTTAGATTTATTAGTTGCAAATGGAATGAAAGTTCAAGAAGTAACACCTGAACTTAAAAAAGAGTTAGATGCAATTGCTTTAAAACTATTAACAAAATACTTAGAAGATGCAAGTTCTGATATTCAAAAAATCTTCAAAGAATATAGAAAGTAATTAAGCCATGAATTTAATTGGTCAATTAATAGATAAACTCTCAAAAATGGGAGCTTATCTATCTGGATTTTTTTTAATAGCTTTGGTGTCTTTAATTATTCTAGAGATTTTTTTAAGGTCATTTTTTGACATCTCTACAATGATTGCAGATGAATATAGTGGATATTTTTATTTAGCTTCGATTTTTTTTGGACTTGCTTATACTTTTAGTACAGATAGTCATATAAGAATTAATATTTTAACATCAAGAGTTTCAAAAAAAGCAAATAGAAAAATAGACATAATTGCTGCACTTATTACTTTAAGTGTTTTATTTTTTGCACTATATAGAACTGTACTTTTAACTTACGATTCATATAGTTTTGAAATGGTATCAGAAAATGTTTCTGAAACACCAATTTATTTAACACAACTAGCTATGCCTATAGGACTATTTTTATTTATATTAGCAGTTATATTATTTATATTTAAAGGATTTTCAAATGATAGCTGATCCACTAATATTGTCAATTGTTTTAATAGCAATAATGTTTATATTTTTACTTTCATCTATTTGGATTGGTATATCTTTAATGCTTACAGGAATTATTGGTATGTTAATATATGATCATAATTTACCTCCTGTAATTAGTATTTATGATAAAATTGGGGATTTATTAGCTTCATCACTTTATGATGCTTTAAACTCTTGGTCTCTAGCAGCCTTACCTATGTTTATTTTAATGGGAGAGATTTTATATAAATCTTCTATTTCAACAAGATTATTAAATGGTTTAAAACCTTGGCTTACTCACATACCTGGAAAACTATTACATGTAAATGTGGCGGCTTGTTCGCTTTTTGCAGCAGTTTCAGGTTCAAGTGCAGCTACAACGGCAACAGTTGGAAAAATTACTTTAGATGAACTTCAAAAAAGAGGTTACTCTAAGATGCTTGCTATGGGGTCATTGGCTGGTTCGGGAACTTTAGGGTATTTAATTCCTCCTTCACTTATTATGATTATTTATGGGGTTTTATCTGATGTATCTATTGGTAAATTATTTGTTGCTGGACTTATCCCTGGTCTATTATTAGCAACTTTATACTCATTTTATATTATGTATAAAGCTACAACAGATAAAGAAAATGTAATGCCAAATGATGAAGAAAAGTTTACTTTTAGAGATAAGCTTAATTCTTTAAAAGATTTAGCACCAATTTTTTCACTTATTGCTTTAGTTTTAGGGTCTATTTATGGTGGTTTTGCAACACCAACAGAAGCTGCGGCTTTAGGAATTGTTGGTTCTTTAATACTTGCTACATATTTTAAATCTTTATCAATTGAAATACTAAAAAATGCACTTTTAAATAGTGTAAAAACTTCTGTAATGATTGGATTTATTATTGCTGCAGCTGTATTTTTATCACAAGTAATAGGATTTTTAGGAATAGCAAGAGCTATGAGTGAATTTATTACAGGTCTTGGTCTTAGTCCTTTAATGCTTATTTTATTAATAGGAATTATGTATATTATTTTAGGGATGATTTTAGAAGCTATTTCTATTGTAGTTATGACTTTACCAATTGTTTTACCAATTGTAGTTTTAGCAGGATATGATCCTTTATGGTTTGGAATTTTCTTAGTATTTATGGTTGAAATGGCACAAATTACTCCTCCTGTAGGATTCTCTTTATTTGTAATTCAAGGTATTAGTAATGAGAAAATAGAGACTATTTTAAAAGCAACATTTCCATTTTTTATTATTATGATTTTAACTGTTGCAATAATTACATTTTTCCCACAATTAGTCTTTTTCTTACCAGATCAAATGATAGGTTAGGTATAATTTTGGAAGCAAAATTTGAGGGAGAAATTATGAATATTAGATTAAATTGTGATATGGGAGAAAGCTTCGGTATTTGGAAAATGGGATTAGATGAGCAAATTATGCCATATATTGATATGGCAAATCTTGCTTGTGGATTTCATGCTAGTGATGCTGTAACTATGAGCAAATCAGTTGCCTTAGCAAAAAAATATAATGTAACAATTGGAGCTCATCCTGCATATCAAGATTTAGTAGGTTTTGGAAGAAGAACAATACTTTGTTCTTTAGAAGAAATCAAGTCAATTATTCTTTATCAACTTGGAGCATTAAATGCTTTTTGTAAGGCAAATTCAACTGTAATTTCTTATGTAAAACCTCATGGAGCTTTATATAATGATATGATGAAAGATGAGAATATTTTTAAAGCAATTTTAAGTGCTATTTCATCTTTTGATAAAAATATTAAGCTAATGATTTTATCAAGTCCAAAAAATGAGAGTTATAAACATATTGCTATGCTTTATGGAATTACACTACTTTATGAAGTATTTGCAGATAGAAATTACAATGATGATGGTACTTTGGTTTCAAGGATGAGAGAAGATGCCGTAATTCATGATGAGTTAGAAGTAGCTCAAAGAATTACAACTTTAAAAGAAAAAGGTTTTATTCAAAGTGTAAATGGAAATAGACTCTTTTTAGAAGTTGATAGTTTATGTGTACATGGAGATAATGAAAAAGCCTTAGAATTTATTAAATTACTTAGGAAAGCACTTATTTAATGAAGATAAAAGTAGCCTCTGTTGATTCACTTATAATCTATTTTGCAGATAAAATAGATAAAGATATAGCTTTAAAAGTTAAAAATGCTTATAACTGTTTAAGAAATTTAAATATTGAAGGAATTATTGAAATAGTTCCTTCATATACTTCAATTTTTGTAACTTATGATATTTTTAAATATGATTTTGAAGAAATTAGTAAAGTTTTAGCTTCAAGTATTAAACAAAGTTCAACTTTAGAAGATACTTCAAAACTTATAACAATTGATGTTTATTATGGAGTTGAAGTAGGTTTGGATTTAGAAGATATAAGCAAAAAAACAACTTTAAGTATAGATGAGATTATAAAACTTCATAGTGAAAAAATCTATGATGTTTATGCAATTGGATTTTTACCTGGCTTTGCTTATTTGGCAAGTGTTGATGAAAAAATTGCACTTCCTAGACTTAGTAGTCCAAGAAAACAAATTCCTAAAGGAAGTGTTTCTATTGCTGATACTCAAACAGCAGTATACCCACAAGCAAGTCCAGGTGGGTGGAATATTATAGGAAGAACAGCGTTTGAATTTTTTGATAAAAGCTTAGAGAGTTTATCTCCTATTTGTGTAGCAGATAGAGTAAAGTTTAATCCTATTTCAAAAGAAGAGTTTTTAAAGCAAGGAGGTGTTTTATGAGTTTAGAGGTTATAAACTCACCAATCTTTGTAACTATTCAAGATAAAGGAAGATTTTCATATGCGCATATTGGTGTTACAGCTTCAGGGGTAATGGATGAATATGCTTACTATATTGCAAATATGCTTTTAGGAAATTCTTATAGTGAAAATATTTTAGAAATAGCTTTTTCAAATTTTCAATTAAAAGCAAATAGCAATACTCAAATAGCAGTAACAGGAGCTATTTGTGAAGTTTTTATAAATGAGAAACCATATTCTTCTTGGCAAACAATAAATATTAAAGCAGGTGATATTATAAAAATAGGAAAAATCTTATCTGGCTCAAAGGTTTATTTGGGAGTAAAAGAGGGCTTTAAAATCCAAAAAGAGTTTGGAAGTTATTCTACAACTATAAAGGAAAATCTTGGTGGGTTAAATGCAAATAGACTTTTAAAAGGTGATATTTTACCTATTAATGAAAAGCTAACTTATCATAAAGCTAGATTAAAAGAGTGTTATATCCCTAAATATGAAGATACTTTAGATTTAAGAGTTATTCTTTCTTATCAAGATGAGTTTTTTAATAAAGAACAAATAGATAAGTTTTTTTCATCTGAATTTACAATTACAAATGAGTTTAATAGAATGGGTTGTAAATTAAGTGGTGAGAGTATAAAGTGCAATATAAATGGAATAATCTCAGAAGGTATTAGTTTTGGAGCAATACAAATTACAAATGATGGACAACCTATTATTTTATTAAAAGATAGGCAAACTATTGGTGGGTATCCAAAAATTGGAAGTGTTTTAAGTATAGATTGTTTTAAACTTGCTCAAGCAAAGCCAAATACAAAAATAAGATTTAAACTAATAGATATAAAAGAAGCACAAAAAAAGTTAAAAGAGTTTTATAACTCTTTTAATTAAAACTTTTTTAGACTTTCAATTACTTCACTAAATTTCTCTTTTTTATTATATGTAGTAATAGTATAAGAGAAGTTTGGTTTTATTAAAATACCAGATTTACTTTTTAATGTTGTATCATGTAATAAATCTTTTATATTTTTCATTACATTAGTTGATTCTTTTAACTCTTCATTTTCTAAGAAAATTAAAAATTGTTTTTTATTGAATTTAGCTACATCATAATGAAGTTTTTCTTCTTTTATTTTTTTAGAGACAAATTTAGTAATAAAAATTTGTAAATTATCATAGATTAGTTGTCCATAATTTTCTAAAATATAATCACAATTATCAATTTCTATTAAAACTAAAACACCATTATTTTTAAACTCTTCATTATTTTTTAGAAAAATATTATAAATCCATTTTTTATTAAAAGTTTTTGTAACAGTATCTTTTAATACTTTATTTGATACAGAATTTAGTTCTTTTTTTAAATCTTCCATCTCTTGATAAATTCTTTTTAATGAACTTTCATCTTTATTTTTAATGGCTTCTTTTGCATCTTTTGTTGCATTAGTTACTTGTTCTAAACTTTTTAAGGCTTTAGAAGCATATTCATTTATATCTTTAAATTCTTGTGCAATTAAATTATTTAGTTTATTATCAAACTCTTTATCCTCAAGATTTATATCTAAAGTTTTAGCGTGCTTATCAAAACATTGAAAATATGATGAAGGTAAAATAATATCATTTAATAATAACTCATTTATTGTATCATCAGTAATTTTCTTAAGAATTTCTTTCATTAAGTTCTCCAATTATTTCATCAATTGATTTTGGTTTACTTATATAATAACCTTGTGCATAATCAATTCCAAGTGACCTTATATATCTCATAATCTTTAAATCACTTACAAACTCAGCAACTACTTTTATATTTTGTTGTTTACAAAATAAAACTATACTTTTAATTAGATTTAAATATATCTCTTGGTCAATTTTCTTTATTAATGACCCATCTATTTTTATATAATCAACATCTATATTTAAAATATATTCATAGTTTGAAAAGCCTGTTCCAAAATCATCAATTGCTATTTGTACTCCATACTTTTTAACTTCTTTAATAAAATCATTTACTATTGCATAGTTTGAAATTTTATCACTTTCTAATATTTCTAAAGTTAAGTATTTACCAATATCATTTTTTTTGATATTTTTTATTAATAACTCTTTTAATTTAGGATTTAAAATATCATGAAAGTCAAGATTTATACTTACATGTATTTTATAGCTTTCTATATACATAATAGTTTTTTTAATTAATAGAGCCATTAATTTATTATAAAGTCTATATTTTTTAGATTTTTGTATGAAAACATGAGGCATAATCATATTATTATTTTCATCAAAAACTCTCATAAGTGCTTCATATTTACAAATTTTTTCACTTTTTGAATCTACAATTGGTTGAAAATATGGTTCCACTAAATTATTTTCAATATTTAATCTAAGTGTATGAAGTAGATTTTCACTTATCTCTTCTTCTTTGTAAAAAGCACTATCAAAATATATAAAATGAACAAAATTTAATTTTGCATTATGTAAGGCTTTTTCTGCATATATTTTTAGTTTATTATCGGCACTTTTAGAACAACCCATAGTAACATCGATAGTTATAAAAGATTTTTTATCTAAAAGTAAAAATTTATGAGAGATTATGGTATTAAAAATAATATCTTTAATATCATTGATCTGTTCTTGTGATAAGTCTTCATATATAGTTATACCAAATACATCAACATGAGTATTTACAAAATCAATAAAACTATTTTTATGCAAATATTTTTTAATTTTATTTTTAATAGTTTGCTTTAACAGATTTTCAAGTTGCTTTATAATAAAGTCGCCATTCTCAAAAGAGTAAACAGCGTTTAAGTCTTTCATATAAAGAATATCTATTAAAAACAGAGTTTTTATTTTATGTTTATATCTATATCTATTAAGTTTTTTTAAAATAGACATTCTCTACCTTCTTTTATCTATTCAATAAGATTATATATTATTTAATCTTAAAAATACCGAAAAAAAGCATATTAAAAAATTATTTAACAAAAAAATAAATTATTTAATAGAAAAAAAACTCAATATATAATCTTTTAATCTTATTTTGATAAAATCTCATAAATTTTTATAAAGGTTTATTTTGGAAGAATTGATAAGAGATTGGGGCTATGTGGCTTTATTTGCATACTCTTTTGGTGGAGGCTTCGTTGGTCTTGTATTTGCAGGAGTCTTATCTTATGCTGGAGATTTAAATATTTATATTTCTATGCTTGTTGCGGGTGTTTCAAATTTTTTAGGAGATCAATTTTTATTTACACTTGCAAGAAAAAATAAATTATATGCAAAAGATATGATGAAAAAGTATGGAAGAAAAGTTGCTTTAGCTCATATAATGATGAGAAAATATGGCTCTTTTGTAGTATTTATTCAAAAATATATTTATGGAATTAAAACATTAATTCCTTTAGCTATGGGATTAACAAAATACTCAGGAGCAAAATTCTTAGTTTTTAATGCTTTTGCCACAGCTTTATGGGCAATTGTTGTAGGATATGCAAGTTATACAGCAGGGGAATATATCTTAAATAGTGCAGAAGATTTTAAATATTATGGTCTTGCAATTGTTGCTGTTATATTACTTTTAGTATCTTACTTTTTTAGAAAAATATAAACTTCTTAAGTTAGCACTTAAGTGCTAACTACTTATTTAAAATTTCTTCTTTAGGACAAAATATGAATAAAATTATTGAAACAATTAAGTTAAAAACATCTATGCAAGAAAAATATATAAAAAATATTTTAAAACTATTAGAAGAGGGATGTACTATTCCTTTTATTGCTAGATATAGAAAAGATTTAACAGGAAATGCAACAGATGAACAGCTAAGAGAGTTTAGTGAGATATATGAATATAGTAAAAAATTAGAAGAGAAAAAAGAAGAAATAAAACAAAATCTTTTACAAAAAGAGGTTTTAACTTCACAATTAGAACTTCAAATAAACCAAGCTAAAACTTTAGTGGAACTTGATGATATTTATAGTGTTTTTAAAGTTGCAAAAAGTTCTAGAACTTTAAAGGCCTTGGAGAATAACTTAGAAGGTTTAGCAAATATTATTCAAAGTATGAAATATAATATAGAAGAAATAAAACAAAAAGCAAAAACTTTTTTAAATGAAAATATAAAAAATGAACAAGAAGCAATAGATGGAGCTAAAGATATTATTGCTCAAAGATATGCAGATGATTTAAAATCAAAAGAGATAATTAGAAATATTTTAGAAAATCATGCTTTATTAGAGTGTAAAGCAACTAAAACCTTTGAAGAAGAAGGAGTTTATAAACTTTATAAAGAGTTTTCTCAAAAAGTTAAGTTTATCCCTTCTTATAGAGTTCTTGCAATTTTAAGAGCTGTAAGTGAAAAACAAATAAGTGTAAAAGTTGAGATTGATGAAACACAAATTATTGAAAATATAAAAAAATATAAAATTCCCTCATTTGCTAAAGAGTCTTCGATTTTTGTTTTAGAGGCTTATATTGATGGATTAAAAAGATTATTACTTCCTAGTTTAAAAAGAGAAGTATTAACAAACTTAAAAGAAAAAGCTAGTAATGATGCAATAGTTTTATTTGGTAAAAATCTACATCAACTACTTATTACTCCACCTGTAGTAAATCAAGTAATTTTAGGAGTTGATCCTGGATATAAAACAGGTTGTAAGATATGCGTAATAGATGAAGATGCAAAGTTTTTAGATTCAGCGGTTATTTATCCTACAAAACCACAAGAGGATTATGAAAACTCTGCAAAAACAATTTTGGCTTTAATTAAAAAATATAAAGTAAGTGCAGTTGCAATTGGAAATGGTACTGCTTCAAATGAAACTGCTTCTTTTTTTGCAAGACTTATAAAAGAAAACTCTTTAGAGTTAAAATTTGCTGTTGTTAGTGAAATAGGGGCTTCTGTTTATTCAGCTTCTAAAATAGCAAATATAGAGTATCCAAATTTAGATGTAACAATAAAAGGTGCTATTTCAATAGCAAGTAGATTAAGAGATCCACTTTCTGCACTTGTAAAAATTGATGCAAAATCTTTAGGTGTAGGACAATATCAACATGATGTAAACCAAACAAAACTAGAGAAAAAATTAAATGAAGTAACAGAAGACTTAGTGAATAAAGTAGGAGTTGATTTAAACTCTGCTTCTTATAAACTTTTATCTTTTGTTTCAGCAATTAGTTTAAAATTAGCTCAAAATATAGTTGAATATAGACAAGTAAATGGTAAATTTAAAACAAAAAGCGAACTTTTAAAAGTAAAAGGTATTGGTTCAAAAGCATATGAACAAGCAGTGGGATTTTTAAGAATAAAAGATGGGCTATCTATTTTAGATAATACAGCAGTTCATCCTGAAAATTATAATTTGGCAAAAGATTTATTAACACAAGGGGATTTAAAAGCAGTAAATAAACAAGAGTTTGCTTTAAAATATAATGTTTCTATACAAACTTGTGAAGATGTAATAAAAGAGCTTTTAAAACCAGGCTTTGATATAAGAGAAGAATTACCTGCAACTGTATTTAGAGATGATGAGGTAACTTTAGAGTCTTTAAAACAAGGAGATGAACTTTCAGGTGTTGTTAGAAATCTTACAGATTTTGGAGCTTTTGTTGATGTGGGATTAAAAAATGATGGAATGATTCATATTTCTAAAATGAGTGAAAAAAGAATTTCTCATCCTATGGAAGTTTTATCAATAAATCAATATTTACCAAGAATAAAAGTAGAAAGCATAGATAGACAAAGAGCAAAAGTCTCTTTATCTTTAATCTAAGGGGAGTTAAAAACTCTCCCATTCATCTTTTTCTTCATTTTTTTGTTCTACTTGTTTAAATGAAACAGATTTTTTTAATTCTTTTTCAATTGCTCTTTTTTCATTTCCTGTATATTTTAAATCAGTAGTCTCTTTTCTAATTTGAATAGACTCTTTTCCATCAAACTCTTTTGCATCAGCATGTTCTATAATCATATTTGAAATTTCAAGAGTCTTTTTAGCTATAACATCAGCTTGAGAGGCATTTTGTGCATTTTCTTGAGTAATTTTATCTAAGTTATTTACAGTATCATTTATTTGTACCATTCCCGTAGATTGTTCTTTACTTGCAACTGTAACATTTTCAATTAAGTCAATTGTTTTACTAATATTTTCATTTAATAGATTATATCCCTCAATCATATTAGTTGCAATATTTTTACCTTCATTAGCTTTAACTTGTGCTCTTTCAACTAACTCTTTTATCTCTTTAGCTGCTTCTGCGCTTCTTGCTGCTAAATTTCTTACTTCTTGAGCAACAACAGAGAATCCTTTTCCTGCTTCACCAGCAGTTGCTGCTTCAACTGCTGCATTAAGTGATAAAATATTTGTTTGAAATGCAATTTGGTCAATTACTGTAATTGCTTCATTAATTGCAGTTGTTTGCTCATTTATCTCTTCCATTGATTTAGCAGTACTATTTGCAAGTTGTTGTCCAACAGTTACAGAGTGTTTAACTTTTTCTCCATAATCAGCCATTTTTACAGTTGTTTCTGTATTATTTCTAATATTTGAAGTTATCTCTTCAAGAGAAGCTGCTGTTTCTTCTAAAGAAGCTGCTTGGCTATTTGCTGCATTTGCAATTTCATTCATATTTTTTGTTAAAGTATGAGCATTTTGACTTAAAATTAAACCACTTCTTTTATTTTCAATTAGTGTTTCAGTAATTACATCTCTTAAGATATTAACATCATCTTCAAGCTCTTTAATTATCCCTTCTAAATTATTATCTTCAATTTTTGGTTTAAAATCAAGTTTTGAATAAGAATTTAAAACTTTCATAATATTTTCAAAGTTTGAATTTAAAGTATGAAGCATTTCATTAATAATATTTTTAAGTTCACTTAATGATGGATTATTTGAATCTGCTGTAATTCTTGTATCTAAGTGACCTTTATTGATCATATTTGCAACTTCAATAGTATTTGCAATAAGTCTTTTATCTGCTTGAATATTCTCTTTAGTTTTATTAATATTTTCATTAATAATTTTAGACATCATTCCAAGCTCATCTTTTGAATCAACTATTTCTAAATGAATATCATCTTTTTCAAAGTTAATAAATGCAAAGAAATCAGTAAGTCCTTTTTTTACTGAATCCACATCAAGTAAAATTGTAAAAGCAATTGTTCTTGCTAAGATAAGTGTTATACCTATACCTATGGCACTTAAAATACCAAATAAAATCATATCAAAAGTAGCTTCTTTTTTCTCACTACTAATTGTTTCAATTAAGTGCTCAGCAAGATAATTTTCCACTTCTTTTAAAAGATTGATTTTACTTGTTATTGTATTAAACCAATATGTTGAATCAACTCCAAAATTTGAATCAATTCCATTAAATAAAGCAATTTTTCTCATTTTATTAACTTCATCTACTGCTTGACCTTTTACAGTTTTATAATAAAACTCTTTAGCCCCATTATCAGCAACTTTTAAAAATGAATCCATATAAGAGTTTTGAGCAGCAATTAAAGTATAAAATTTTGCTTTCATACCTTCGCCAAAATTATCCCTTGCAAAAGTGTTTGTTCCAACAGCCCTTTCAATACCAGCTCTCTCTTTTGATAATAAAAAGTTTAAGTAAGCAATTATATCTTGTGATACTTTTGCACTATTTGATAATTTTGTAATACTACTAATTGTATTTAATAAAATAGAATTTGTATTAGTATAATATCCAATTGCATCAGAGGCTTTGATATTAAGTGCAGATACATTTGTTCTAATATTTGAAAGTTTTGCTAATTGTTCTAAACTTTCATCTAAATTTTTATTAAATTCTTGTCCAAAATATTTAGAATTAAATGTAGATAAGAAGTTTTTCATATCCTTTAATCTTTCATTTGTTAATTCTCTTTGTTTTGGAAGAGTGTCATGAAATTTTTTACCTTGACTACCAAGAAAACCAGCAGTCATTCCTCTTTCTTTTTGAGTCTCATGTACTAATGCACCAATTTTAGTTGATAATACAATTACATGGTCTAAATTTTTTAGGTTTTTATGATAAATAAATGAATCATAACCTAATTTTGCAGCTAATAAAATAACTATACACAGAGGTATCGACATAATCAAAATTAGTTTCTGTTTAATAGACATTTTCGACAGCATTTTTCTTTTCCTTTCTTGACACTTTTTAAAAGTCCCTTTTTAATTTATTTAAAATTATTTATAGATTATTGTAATAATACTTAATAGAGATTTAAACTATTTGATGGGCATTAGAAAAAAAATGGTATAATTATAAAAACAAAAAAGGCTCTATTATTAATAATTTTAAATTATTACAATTAAAAGAAGAATTTATAATAAATCTTGACTCTTTAGAGTATAAATTTATGACAAAAGTGCAAGAAAAATCTTTACCTTATTCTTTAGAGGGTAAAGATGTAATTGTTCAAGCAAAGACAGGAAGTGGTAAAACTGTTGCATTTTCTATTCCCGTAGTAAATAAGCTAAATGTAAAGAAGTTTGCTATTCAAACTTTAGTTTTATGTCCCACAAGAGAATTGGCAAATCAAGTTGCCATTCAAATAAAAAAACTTTGTAGACATATTCATAATGTAAAAGTATTAACTTTATGTGGGGGTGTTCCTTTTAAACCCCAAGTAGCTTCCCTAAGACATAAAGCACATATTGTTGTGGGAACACCAGGAAGAGTTTTAAAGCATATTAGTGAAAATAATATTGAGTTGGAAAATATAAATACTTTGGTTTTAGATGAAGCAGATAAGATGCTTGATATGGGATTTTATGAAGATATTATGCAAATAATTGAAAGCTTGCCTAAAAAAAGACAAACAATGCTTTTTTCTGCAACATATGAAAAAAATATAGAAGAACTCTCTTCAAATATTTTAAATGAACCTATTTTTATTCAAGATGAAGAAGTACATACAAATGAAGTTATAAATCAAAAGTTTTATGAAGTAAAGCAAGAAGAAAAAAGTGAACTTCTTCCAAAACTAATCTCTTTAGCTAAAGCAAAGTCTGTATTGATTTTTTGTAATTTAAAAATAAGTTGTGAAAAAATAGCAGATGAGATATTTGAATTGGGCTATGATTGTGTTATTTTAAATAGTGATTTAGACCAAAAATTAAGAGATGAAACTTTAGTTTTATTTTCAAATAAATCTTATCCCATTATGATAGCAACAGATGTAGCTTCAAGAGGATTAGATATAGATAATATTGATTTAGTAATAAATTATGATGTTGCTAAAGATGAAAAGGTACATACTCATAGAATAGGAAGAACAGCACGTGCTGGTGCAAATGGAATAGCTGTAACTTTATATACAAAAGATGAGATGGATAAAGTATTAGAAATTAAAGAAAAATTTCCCCATATAGTTTTTGAAAAAACTATACAAGAAGAAGACTCTTATAAGCTTGAAAGTTTATATAGAACTTTATATATAAATGGTGGTAAAAAACATAAATTAAGAGCTGGGGATATTGTAGGAACTTTAATAGCAACTGCAAATTTAGCAAAAGATGATATTGGAAATATTGATATTTTTCCTTTTCATTCTTATGTTGCTATAAAAAAAGAGTTTGAAAAAACTGCTTTAAAAAAGTTAAATCAAAATAAAATAAAAGGCAAGTTTTATAAAGTCTATCCAAGATAACTAATTTTTAGTTATCTTCTTCTTTTAAAATTACTACTTAAAAATAATAAAATTACATATTAATATATATTTTATTGCATATTTGTTATTATAATTTAACTAAAAAATAAAGATAAAAAATGAATTTAAAGCAAACCATTAATAAGCTTGATGAGAAAATAAAAAAAGTAAATACAAAAGAAGAACTTAATGAAGTTTTAGAAATTATTAAAACATATAAAAAACCATTTATTTATGAAAATAATAAATATTTTTTAATTAGTGGATTTCTTATTTTATTTATACTTTTATATAATATTTACATTTTATGGGAATGGAATGAACACTGGGAAGAGTCTAATAGCCTTGCTTTAGGGCTAATAGTGCTATTAGCTATACCTATTTATTTAATTTTAACTCCTTTACTTAGAAATATGAAAATTAGACATATTGAAAACACAATATATAAAATTGATATGATGTTAGACAATAATATTAAAAAAGATTCTACTATTTCACACTATTATTTAAATAGTAATTATTTTGGTTTTAATAGAGGCAATTATCAAAATAAGTTAAAAGAAACTTATATAATTTCAAACTTTCAAGCTAATACATATTTATTAGAAGCAAAGCTTTTTAATTATCATTATGTTAATAAAAGAACAGAAACTTATACGTGTGGAAAATCCACATGCACAAGAACAGTATATGACCATTATAATAAATATGGTATTGAAGTAGATTTTAAAAATACTTCAAATATAGTTATAAATGCTGATATTTTTTCAGTACATTTACCACAAACTTTTAAAACTTCATCAATTAAATTTAATAAGAAATTTCAAGTTAAATGTGAAGATGAATTTACAGCTGTTAAATTTTTACAGCCTTCACTTATTGTATATTTTGAAGATTTAGCAAAAGAGTTTAATTATCTATCTTTTCAATTTATAAATAATAAACTTTGTATAATGTTTTCTAACTTCGATGTTTTGCCAAATAGTGCTTCAAGAAAATATGGACTTGCTTCTCCTAAAGAATTTATAGAAGAATTAAATGGTTTTACAAAAATAGAAAAATTATCAAAACTACTAAATGCAGTTGATTATATGTTATCTCAAACAGATAATAACTTTAAATAAAGGAAAAAAATATGGAAATATTAGTAATTATTTTAGTAATACTAGTTGTTTGGAGTATTATAGTTTACAATAAAATCATTGGAAATTATAATGCAATTGAAAGGGCATGGAGTAATGTTATTGTATATGAAAGACAAAAACAAAAAGTAATTCCAGAACTAGAAAAAGTTCTAAAAGAACAAAAAGAGTTTGAATCTGAAACTTTAACAAATATTACAAAGTTAAGAGCTTCAATTTCTAAACTTGAGGCAAGTAATATTTCACCTTCTGTATTAAAAGAGATTGAACAAACAACTACTGAGTTATTTAAAGGTATTAATATTACAATGGAAGCTTATCCAGAGCTAAAAACTGTAGAGGTTATGAAAGGTTTAATGAAAGAGATTTCAGAACAACAAGCTAATATCTCTGCTTCTATTAGAATTTTAAATCAAAATATTGAAATTTTTAATAATAGTATTGAAATATTTCCAAATCATATTATAAATAGTATTTTAAATAAGAAAAATAAAATAGAAGTATTTCAAGATACTGAAGTAGAAAAAGAGTTTAGTTATTCTCCTTTTTCTAAAAAATAACTATAAATCTTAAACTAAAAGTTTTTCTTTTTTAAAGAAAACTTTAGTTTATTGGCTTTTTTTCTTTAAAATTATTACTAATAAAGTAGTTATAATTCCCACTAAAACAAGTAAACTAAGTACAAAAAAAGTTCCATTTTCTATTTTAGTAAGGGGTAAATCAGTAGTATTCATACCAAAAAAACCTACAATTAAATTTAGAGGTAGAAAAATACCTGATAAAAGAGTTAAAATATAAATAGTTTTATTCATTTTTTCATTACTATTAATACTATGAAAGTTATAAATTGCATCAAGTTTTTCTAAACTATGGGCACTATTTCTATAGGCTCTTTCTAAATGTTCTAATAAATCATGAAAATTAATTTCTAAAAAATCTTCTTCTTTTTTATAGTTTTGTATAAATTTTTTAAGCTCTTCAATAGTCTTTAGTAAAACTCTACTAATTCTTATTAGTTGATTTTTATATGAAAACCATTTTTTATTAAAGTTTCTAATTTCAATATTTTCATAAAATTTATCTTCAATATTTTCAATATTTGTAAAAAGTTTTAAAGTTAGTTCCATTACTTCATCAACTCTTTTATTTAAAATATTATATACCTCTTTTATATCTTTTATATCTATAAAATCATCTTTTAATTTATCATAAAAAAAGTAGCTATTTTTTGTAAAAATAAAAGTGCTATTTTCAACTTCAAGTCTATTTTCTTTTTTTATAGGTAATCTAATAATTAAAATATCATACTCTTCTTGACTTATGAAAGAAGAGGGGTGTAGGGGGTTTTTAATATCTTTTAAGTGAAAAGCATCAATTTTAGTTTTTATCATCTTTATTCTTTTTTTTAATTTTATTAATAATTATAAACTATTAAAGAAAAAAAGCTATTTATGCAACTTAGTTGCACTTAAGAAAAAAGTTATATAATTGCAAAAAATTAAAGATTATAAAGAGAATATTATGAAAATAGAACAATCAAATATTGCAAGCTTACCTACAAAATATGGAAAATTTAAGATAAAAGCGTATAAAGAAGGGAATCAAGAGCATTTAGCAATAATGAGTTTAGATTTTAAAGAAATAGAAATACCATATGTAAGAATACACTCAGAATGTCTAACAGGAGATACCTTAGGAAGCTTAAAATGTGACTGTCAAAATCAACTAGATTTAGCAATGAGATTTATAGCAAAAGAGGGCGGATTAATAATCTATCATAGACAAGAAGGAAGAAATATAGGATTATTAAATAAAGTAAATGCATATGCCTTACAAGACCAAGGAAGAAATACAATAGAAGCAAATTTAGAATTGGGATTTAAAGAAGATGAGAGAGATTATAAAGTAATAGGGCATATATTTAAAGATTTAGGAATAAAGAAGATAAAACTAATAACAAATAATCCAAAGAAGATAGAGTATGTGGAAAGTTTAGGGATAAAAATAGAAGAAAGAATACCAGCAATAACAAAAATAAATAAATATAATGAACACTATTTAAATACTAAAAAAAATAAAATGGGACATCTTTTATAAAATATTATTTTTATTTTTTTAAAAACTTCTTTTTATAAAGAATAGTTAAATAAAGGGAAAGATTTGGCATTTGTAACCATTATGTAATATTATTTTGGCAAAATCCAAAAAAATATCTTAAGGAAAAAGATGAAAAATCTTTCAGTTAAATTAAAATTAGCAATTTCTACAATTATAGCTGTAGTTGGATTTGTTGTAATTACAAGTTTAATGTTTATTGCTATTTCAAATATTAGTAATTTAAATAAAGCTTCTCAATATATAGAGACTCTTCAAGCAAATATGCTAAAACTAAGAATAAATGAAAAAAACTTTTTAAATAGTTTAGATATTAGTTATGCAAAAGAGTTATTTGAAGATTATCAAGTTTTAAATTCAAATACAAAAAATCTAAAAGAACTATTATCTTCATATTCTATTTCAACAACTCAAATTGATGGCTTTTTAGCCTCTTTAGATAAATATTCAACTACTTTTGAAAAAGTAGTTGAAAAACAAAAAGAAATAGGTTTTAATCATAAAGATGGTTTATATGGTAGTTTAAGACAAAGTGTTCATAAAGTTCAAGAAATAGGAGATAAAGTTGCTTATCAAGCTATGAATGTTGGATTATTGGAGTTGAGAAGAGATGAAAAAGATTTTATGTTAAGAAAAGATATTTCTTATGTGGATAAATTTGAAAAAAATATTAGAAAGTTAAGATTTATTGTAAGAAGTAATAAAACACATATCTCAAATGAACAAAAAGAAGAGATATATACAAGTTTAAAAAAGTATAGAGAGGATTTTTTAGCTTTAGTAAAAGCAGAAGAAATAAAAGGATTTTCCAATAATTTAGGTTTATTAAAACAGATGAAAGATATAGCTTCTTTAAGTGAAAAGATATTAAAAGATGCAGTAAAAGAGATAAGTTTAGAATCTGAAAATAAAGTTTATAAATTAAAAATCTTGGCTTTTATCTTAGCTGCAAGTATGACAATTTTATGTTTAACAGTTTCATATTTCATTGCTTCACAAGTTGTTTCTAATATAAATAAGTTTCATAAAGGTTTAGTAGAATTTTTTAATTTTATAAATGGAAAAACCCATGAAGTAAAATTAATACAGATAAACTCAAAAGATGAATTTGGAAGTATGACTAAAATAATAAATGAAAATATTGAAAATACAAAAATTAATATTCAAAAAGAATCAGAATTAATTCATGATGCAACATATGTGGCAAATATGATTAAGCAAGGGCATTTAAGTAATAAGATAAGTGTAACTTCAAACAATGAAACTTTAAATGAATTAAAAGATGTAATTAATGAAATGCTTGAAAATATGAGACAAAATATTTTAACTATTATGGAAGTATTGGGAAGTTATAGAAATTATGATTATACAAAGTTTGTTGATAGCTCTTTAATGCAAGGAAGTATGAAGAGATTAGCCCAAGATGTGAATAGTGTAGGGCAAACAATTACAGAGATGTTAAAAGATAGTAGAAAAACAGGAGTATATTTAGAAAATGATTCAAATTCTTTAACTAAATATGTAAAAATTTTATCTCAAATCTCAAATGAACAAGCAGCCTCTTTAGAAGAAACAGCAGCAGCAATTGAAGAGATAACTTCAAATATTGAAAATACTACAATGAAAACAATTCAAATGTCAAATATTTCAAAAGAGACAAAGCAAGCTGCTTCTATGGGGAAAATTATGGCTTCAAAAACAGTTAGTTCTATGGAAGAAATCAATGAAACAGTAGAGGCTATTAAAGAAGCAATAATTGTAATTGACCAAATAGCATTTCAAACAAATATTTTATCACTTAATGCTGCTGTTGAAGCTGCAACTGCTGGGGAAGCAGGACGTGGATTTGCAGTTGTTGCCCAAGAGGTGCGAAATTTAGCTTCAAGAAGTGCGCAAGCTGCAAGTGAAATTAAAAATTTAGTTGAAAATGCTACTTTAAAAGCAAATGAAGGGAAAAGTATTAGTATAGAGATGATTCAAGGTTTTGAAAAGCTAGATACTAAAATAAATGATACAACTAATTTAGTAGAAGAGGTTTCAAGAACTTCAAAAGAACAAAATGAAGTTATGTCACAAATTAATTCAACAATGGGACAATTGGATAAAAATACTCAAGAAAATGCAAAAACAGCAGAAAATACTAGAATAATTGCCGAAAAGACAAATAAGCTAGCCATAAAAGCATTAAATGCAACAGATGATAAAAAATTTGAAGGAAAAGAGGAGATAGTTGCTAAAAATAAGTATTAAACTTAACTTTTAATTAAAATTATCAAATAAAATGATTTTTTTATAAAAATTAATTTTCATTTAATAAATTTTATCCTATGATTATAATTATTTTAATTAAAGGGGAAGTTATGAAGTTAATTAAAAGTTTAACTTTGTGTGCATTAAGTGCAAGTTTTTTATTTGCAAGTAGTTCTTTAGAAACAAAAGCTAAAAATAGTGGATTAAAAGCAATTCCAGAGAGTCAATTGGAGTTATTAAAGTTAATTGATGATAAAAATGATCCAATAACTGCTGAAAAAGTTGAACTTGGTAAAAAGTTATATTTTGAACCAAGAATGTCTAAAAGTGGTATTATTTCATGTAATACATGTCATAATTTAGGTCTTGGTGGAACAGATGGTGTAAGTGCTGCTGTTGGGCATAAATGGACTGCAAACCCTCATCATTTAAACTCACCAACAGTTTATAATTCAGTATTTTTTGATGCACAATTTTGGGATGGAAGAAGTGCTCATTTAGCTGATCAAGCACAAGGTCCAGTTCAAGCAGGTCCAGAAATGGCAGCACCTAAAAAATTAGTTGAAGAAAGAATTAATTCTATTCCAGAATATATTCAAGAGTTTAAAACAGCATATGGAGATAATGTAAAAATTGATTTTGCTAAGATTACTTCAACAATTGCAATTTTTGAAAAAACACTTGTAACTCCTTCAAGATTTGATGATTTCTTAAATGGAAATGCAAATGCTTTAAATGAAGCTGAGAAAAAAGGATTAAATACATTTATTGATAAAGGTTGTGTATCTTGTCATAATGGAATAGCTTTAGGTGGAACAATGCAACCATTTGAAGTAGCAGCTAAATACTCTTTTGCAAGTGTGGGTGATTTTAAAGGTGATAAAAATGGAATGGTTAAAACACCAACTTTAAGAAATATTACTGAAACAGCACCATATTTCCATAATGGACAGATTTGGTCTTTATCTAAAGCTGTTAAAGAGATGGGTTCTACTCAATTAGGTATTAAAATTTCTGATAAAGAAGCGCAAGAAATTGTAACTTTCTTAAAAGCATTAAAAGGTAGAAAACCTCAAATTATATACCCTCAATTACCTGAGTCTACTTTAAGTACTCCAAAACCAGCATTTGATTAATATTTTATCTCTTTAGGGTTATCCTAAAGAGATAAATAAAACAATTGTAGCAATTCCACCTAACATAAAATATACTCCTCTTCTTTTAAAACCATATTTGCCTTTTATCATAAAAATAGCTGAAATTGATAAATATATTAAAATAATTGAGTATAAAATTGCTAAATAAAACCAAGCTTTTTCATGTGTAGCTTTATGTGCAATTATAAACTTTTTTATATAAATTGGATAAGAATAAAACTCATAAGTTATATTTCCTTTTTCCTTTTCATATAAAATTACCTTTCCTTTTGTTTTGTATATACTTAACTCTTGATTTTCTTTTACTTTTCTAAGATGTTTAAAATCTAAAGCTGTTTGTACTAAAGAATTAGGAATGTTTTTTTCTAAAAATTGTTTATTAAAAGCTTCATTTATTTTATTTTTTAGCTCTTTTTCTTCTAAATATTTTTCTATTTTTGTATTTAAAATATATTTTTGTTCCAACCAACCTAAAGCTCTACCTGATAAAACTATACCGCTTAGGGCATATACTAAAGTTAGACCAATTGTAAAATAGCCCAAATCTCTGTGTAATGCTCTAATTTTTTGTGAAAAATTACTTTTCTTTTTCACTTTTTGCCTTAAAATCTATAAGAGAGTTTAATTTTAAAGTTTCTTCCCACTTCATATGGAGTATAACTATCATCTCCAAAGGCTGTTCCAAAACTTGTATGTCTTGCATACTGTTTATTGAAAATATTATCTAAACCAAAATCAATTTTTGCATTTTTAATTGCATCTAATTTATATGAAAAATTTATATCATGAACTCCATAACCTTTTCTTTGTACAGTTGAAACACTATCATTTCTAGAGTTATAGTATTCATATTCATTCCCTAATACAAACTCAGCATTATAATATCCAATTAAATTTTTTGTAAATTGGTAATCTAGTCCTAGTTTAAAAGTGTGAATATTTGCTGTTTTAGGTTCATATTTTGTACCTGTTTTTAAAGATTTTTCTTCTGCATTTGTATATGTATGGCTTAGATTTAATCCAAAATTGCTCTTTTTATATCTAAAAATAGACTCTAATCCCCAAATTTTCACATCACTTTGATTTTCTAAAGAGGTATTTTTAGTTGGGTGCATATAATTATCTACATTGTATTTAAATGCAGTAAATCCAAAACTTGAATCATCTGAGTTTATAAAATTTGTAAGGTTATAATCAAAACCTACTTCATAATTATGTCCTGTTTGTGCTTTAGTATTTTCATTTGATAAAGTTCTTGAATTTAGCATTAATGTTTCTGCTAAATCTGGTCCTTTAAAGATTCTTCCATATCCTGTTCTTAATTTTAAGTTTTGTGTTGCTTGATATTCACCTTTAAATTTAGGAGATAGTTGTTTATAACTTCCATTATACTCTCCTGATAATTTATGAATATCATATCTAGCACCTATTGTTAGTAAAAATTTATCTAGTTCTATTTCATCTTCTAGATAAAATCCATAAGCTTTTGTTTTTCCACCATCTTTATCTAAACTTTCACTTTCTCCTATTTTTGGACCTTCTGTATAAACTCTATCTCCTTTTGCATCAAGTTTTTGCTCCATAGTTTCATAACTTGAACCAAAAGTGATTTTATGATTGGAAATTAGTGAACTATTTCTAATATCTAACCCTTTTGTCTTATTTTCAAAGATTCTTTGAGGTTCATTTGCTTTATTGGCATCTGTCCACCAATCTGTATTTTTTCTACCTTCAATCATAAGTTGTTGAGAGTTGTAGTAAGCTTTTGCATCTACATTAATATATTCACTTGTAGGATTATAGTTATAATTTAAAGTATAAGTATCCCTTGTGATTTCATTATACGGGTCATTTGATTGCACATAATTTCCAGCTTTTTCCCCTGATAGTTGTCTCTTTCCTCCATCTTCATACCTATTATAAGAAAGTTTAATTGTATGATATTCATTTGGTTTAAATACAACTTTTGCTAAAGCACTTTTTAATTTACTCTCTTTTGATTTAATCTCTTTTTTCTTTGGAATATGTAAATCTCCATCTTTTGAAATATTTCCTATTCCTACAAATTCTAATTTATCATTGATTCTTGAAAATACAGCTACACTTGTGCTTTTTCTTTCATATGCACTTTGGTATCCTGCACTAATTTTCCCTCCAAAGTTTTCACCCTGTTTTAAAAAATCACTTGGGTCTTTAGTTTCATATACAAAAGAGCCATTTATAACTCCACTTCCACTAAGTGCAGAGTTTGGTCCTAATTCAATAGAGCCAATTTTTAACATTTCTGCATCAATAGTTTGGTCTCCAGAGTGATGGAAAAGCTGCCCACCTAATTTTGCTCCATCTATTGTTATATTTGAAAACTTATCTTCAAGTCCTCTTACATAAACTTTTTGCGAATATCTAGCATTTCCATCTACTACTACACTTGGTAGAGTTTTTAAAATATCTTTTATATCACTTGCTTGTAAATTTTCTAATTTTTGTGCAGTAATACTTTTTACTTGTGAATTAAAAGTAGTTTCATTGATATTTACTTCTTTTAAAGTAACTTCAGCTAAAACTGCACTTTGCAGGCATAATAGTGCAGAACTTGTAAATAAGATATTTTTAGCATTTAATTTCATCCGTTTCCTTTTTAAAAATGATATTCGTTATCATAACAAAAGAAAATCACAAAAATAATCACATTTTTGTATAAATAGAAAATTTTTAGCTATTTTTTAATTTTTTATAAACTCTTATTTTTTTCATTGCTATAAAGCCTGCTAGGATAAGAAATAGTAAACTAAGGTATAAACAGTATTTAAAAGCTTTGTTTTTTTGCGATTGTACAATAATCTTAAAACCATTTATAGGTGCTGGACCTTCTTGCACAATATCATTATCTTCTATATAAATATATACCCAATAAGATTCCTTTGGAATTTTTACTATTAAATCTTTTTTCTCTTGTAAATATCCTTCTAACAATACTCTATTATCAACCATAGAGACTAATTGAACTTTATTTCCATAAAGTTTTCTTGAAGAGTTTTTCATCTTAGCTTCAATTTTTAATAAATCATCTTTTAATGGTTTTAAAACCATTTCAAAGCCTGCCATATTGTGAGCATATAAATTAATACTAAAAAAAGCTATTATTAAAATTGTTGTAAATTTATTTTTCATAATATAAAAACTCCTCATTATGCAATCTTTTAAAAACCTCTAATTTTTCAATATAAAAATATAAAAATAGTAAAATTAAAGCAAAAAATAAAAATATAATATCCACTAAAAATAGAGCATATAGTTCTTTTTGAAAACTTATCCAAAAATAAAGTTCTGTTTTAAGTCCATGGAGTAAAACTGCACAAACAATTAAAATTATAGATATTAGAAAAAAAAGTTTAAAGATTTTAGTAATTGAGTTTTCATACATACTATAAAATAAAGTAAAAGCCCAAAGTGTATAAAAACATCCTTGTATCCAAATCTCTCTATCATAAGTTTCAAAAGGTAGTAGCCAATGTAAAAATATAACAAAACAACTTGCTGGGATTACTCCTATCATAATTGCAATACAAAATCTATTTAAGAAGTTAAAATAACCTAAATCATTTTGGTGTTTTAGTTTTTTTTCTGCCCAAATTAAATATCCAAAAACTAAACAAATAATCATAAAAATTGAAAGTATAAAGAATATAGTTCTTAAAAGTATTGTTTCATCGGGTAGAAAATGCAAAAAATAAAAAGCTGACATAACTTTATTTATAATATGAGTTTGCTCTAATTGTTTTTTTTCTATTACTTCTGCTGTATTACTATTTAAAGTAATAAATACTTTATTAAAAGGGCCTGTTAAGGCTTTATTATTTGTTAAGTGACCTCTAAAATGTATTTGAGAATTACTTTTATTAAAATTATAAATATTGATTTTATCAATATGAAGATTTTTATAATTCTCTTTTGCTTTTAAAATTAAAAAGGATAAATCTTGCATTTTAGAGATATTTGTATCCTCTTTTAAAAGTTCTTTTTGCTGAAAAATAATAGGGGAAACCAAAGGTCTTAAACTACTTTTTTCAAAATTTGAAGCAGTAAGTGCAAATGGTGCTGAATTTGTAAGCATAAAGCCTAAAAAAGCTCCTGTTATTGCAAAAATAAAAATAAAAGTAGCTAAAAATAAACCTAAATACTTATGCCATTTATACCAAGTTCTTTTAAAACTTTTTCTTTCATTTGCTTTTTTCTTTTTATTTAAAAAAAATATCATTATTCCAGAGATAATTAAAAATAAAATACAAATGGAAGCTATACCCATCATAACTCTTCCAACTATTGGAATATTCCCACCAAAATGAATCATATTAAAAAAGGTACTAACTGTTTTTTGTTCATTTTTAGTATCTAATATTTCATTTGTATTTGGATTTAAAAAAACACTATTTTGATTTTTAGAACTGATTTGAATTCTAGGGTCTTTAAAATTTGGAGGAGTTATCTCTATATTTTTAGTATTAAATTTATATTCATTTATAATCTTTTCAAGTTTTTTATCAATATTAAACTCATAATTAACTGTATGTTTTATATGTTTTGACGGTGTTTCCCATATTTGAATATAGGGTAAGAAAAGTGTAAAAGCCCCAAAATATGAACTAATATAAAATAAAAAAACGCAAACTAAACCTATAACTGTATGCGCGCGTAGAAGGTATTTTAAATTTAACTTTTCAGTTTTCATAATATACCTTTGATTATTAAAAATAAAGTTATAAGTAAGCTTGCGTAAAGGATTTTTTTTAGTGCTTGTAAAATAGTTAAACTAAAAAGTATCCAAATTCCAAAAGAACAAATTAGTATAGGCGTACATATCATAGCAGGTAAGATTTTAATAGCATAATCTTGCTGTAAAATATAAGTTAAGCTTAGCATACTAAAAAAACTAAGATATAGTGCCCCTATACAGGCTAAAATACCATGAACCCAGCCAATTTTGGCTTTGGGTTCTTTTATAAAAAGATAAAAATTCTTTATCATTTTTTATCTCTTAAAATTTATAAGAAAGAGTTACTTTAAAGTTTCTTCCAGGTTCATAATCTCCTAAGAATGTCCCTCTTGCCACATCATTTCTTGATGTGTGAGAGATATATTCTTTATTAAAAATATTATCAACTCCAGCTAAAATAGTTAAGTTTTTATTTAACTGTGGTACATACTTAACAGCCATATTATGTACTGCATATCCTGGTTTATGATCAATTCCAGCAAGTGAACCAATATTTTTTTCACTTTTTACAAAAATTGAGTTCCAAGAAAAATCAACAGCAGGAGTAACTTTGTAGTTTAACCCAATTGTAAATTTATCTCCTGCTTCATAATCTGAAGATAGTTTTGTTTTTGAATACTCAGTATTTGATTTAGAAAATGCAAATAATGAACTAAAATCACCCTTAATATATTTAAAGCTTGCTTCAAATCCTTTAATCTCTAAGTCTCCATTATTAACCATATATGCACTGTTTCCACTCCAAAGACTCTCAATAACATCATCAATTTGTGTTCTAAAATATTTAAATGATAAACCAACTTTATCAGCACCTAAAACATTATCATTGATATATCTAAATCCTACTTCTTTATTAATTCCTGTTTCTGCTTTTAGTGATTCAGAATCTAACATAGAAGTTCTATTTGAAGCTAAAACATCAACCATTGGTACACCTTTATAAAGTGTAGTTGCACTTGCAAGTAAAGTAATAGTATCTGTTAGTGCATACTCAGCTGCCAAACCATATGTTAATTCATTATCATTTATATCCCCATATGAACCATCAAGTTTATAGTTTGTATATCTAACTCCTGGAGTTAAAACAAAACCATTATTAAAATCAATGGCATTTTCTAAATAAATAGCAAAAGTATTTGCTTTTTCATCTTTCCCATATTTATTTCCATTCCATTTTACTTTACTTGTTTGTTTATCAAATAAAGCACCATAAGTTAAAGTATGCAATAAAGAGCCTGTTTCAAGATTTGATTGAGCTTTTGTATTAAGCCCAATAGTTTTCACTTCACCTTCTAGTGTTCCTTTAAAATCTGGTCTTGGACTTCTTGCTCCACTCCAAGCTTCATCTCTATTTATTTCATTATTATTTGAGTATAAAGTAGTATCAAGTTTTAGGTTTTTGCCTAAATCTAATTTATGTTTTAAAGTAATTGTTTCTCTTTCATACTCTGTATCAAAAGTTACCCCCTTTCCAGTTAAAACACTATTTGCATCTGCATTCATATCTGGTCTTGGTAAATAATCACCTTTATCAGTTAATTTATCATAAGATATAGAAATAGATTGATTATCACTAATATTATAAGTTCCTTTAACTAAAGTATTGTGATTTTTACCTTCAATACCAAAAGTTCTTTCTCCTGATGGATACTTCCAATTATCTTTATTTATATAATTGTGATATAGTAAAAAACTAAAGTTATCTGTTACTTTTCCATATCCAGCAATTGAAGCTGCTGTTGAATTGTTTGAGTTATATGTTGTAGAAATTCTTGCACCATACTTTTGCCCCTCTTGTAACATATCTTTTCCATCTTTTGTTTCAAATGCGATAGAACCACCTAAACTTCCACTAACAACTGAATTTGTACCAACTTGAATATCTGCTTTTTTCAAAATATCAGGATTTATAAGTAAGTTACCTATATGGTGAAACATATTTGCATTTTGAACTTTTGCCCCATCAATTGTAATATCTAAATCCTCATCTTGTAAACCTCTTATGTTGATTCTATTATTAATTGAATGAGTTCCTCCAACTTCAACACCTGGTAAATCTCTTAATAAATCACTTAAGTGATCTGCTTGTTTAGTTTCAATTGCATCTTTACCTAAATTTAAAGATGAACTTACAACTTCAGTCTCCCACACATCAACAGAGTTAAGTTTTGCAGAATCATTTGCAATCGCATGTGTGCAAAAAATTGAAATTGCTGCAAAAGAACTTAACAATATTTTGTTATTTTTCATATTTAATCCTTGTTTAAATTGATATTGAGTATCATAACTAATACAAATCACAATAAAATCACAAAAGGTGAAATTTATGTCAAAAGTTACAAATTTTGTAAAAGAAGATGTTTCTATATTAATAGTTGAAGATGAAACAGTTCTTGCAATTGGTATGGAATACTCTTTACAAAATATGGGATATAGTGTAAGTGGGATAGAAACAACATCAGCAAATGCTATAAACCATGTAAGAGAAAGAAAACCGGATATTATCATAATGGATATTAATTTAAGAGGTTCAAGTAGCGGAATTGAAGCTGCAAAACATATTTGGCAATATTATAAAATTCCAATTATTTTTTTAACTTCTTATAGTGATGAAAAAACAATTAAAAAAGCTATGGCTTGTGAACCTTATGGATATTTACTAAAACCCTGTAAAGATGAAGAGTTAAGTGTTGCAATACAAGTTGCCATATATAAACATAACTATTTTTTTAAGAATATAAAAGTTTTTGATGAAGAACAACAGTTTGTAAACTTAAAAGATAATTTTAAATTCCACCTTGGAAAAGCACTTTTATATAAAGATAAAGAGCCTATAAAATTAACAGGAAATGAAACAAAATTTTTTGAAATACTTTGTGAAAATGTGGGAGAAACAGTCTCTTTTGAAAGAATTAGCAACTATATTTGGAGAGATAGCTTATATGACTTGGGAAAACTGCGAACTTTAGTATATAGAGTAAAACAGAAAATAAAAGCAGATTTAATCGAAAGTATTTTTGAAACAGGTTATAGGTTAAAATAGTTTGGCAAAGTATAAAAAAATATCTTTAGGGGTAAAAATAGTTCTTTCATTTTTTATTTTAGGGCTACTTTTAGTAAGTATTTTATTTATTTTAATTATTCCAGATATAAAAAGAAAAGATTATAATAGTGCTTTATTACAAACGCAAAAAATGGTATTACTTTCAACTCAGCAAATTAAACTTGTGGTTGATTATTTTAAAAGATATGGAAAAAGTGAAGCAAATATTCATAAGATAAATATACTAAATAATATTGATAAAATTAAATTAAAAAATAGTTTAGATAGTAATTATACTTATTTGGAAAGCGATTTAGAAAATATAACAAAAGAGTATATATGCTCAATTAATTTAGATAATAAAATCTTTAAAAATCCCAATGTACAGTTAAGTTTTGAACCTTCTAAATATAATAATAACCAATGGCTAAGATTTAGCTCTTTTAATAAAATAAGTATGTGTCCTAGTGAAAATTACTATTTATATAAAACAGACTTTAATAATAAAGAACTTTATATAACTTGTACAAGTAAGTTTAAAAATAACTCTTATGATATAGAAAAAGAAGTAAAACAAATAGTTCAAAAAGGCTTTGATTTAACGCAAGATATACACCATGGAAAAGTATATTTAATGTGGGTAAGGAAAGATATAAAAGATACTAATCTTACTTTAGATGAGTTAAATAATGAAAATTATAAGAATTATTGTATAAGTAAAATTTCAAATATAAAACAACCAATAACAGGAGAATTAAAAGTAAAAGATATTTTAAAAGTTGCAAATATAGAACTGTTTAGACATAAAATAGAAGAAAAAGAGGCTTTAACTTGGATAAGCACCATTTTTGAAGATGAAAGACAAAAGTTTATTTTAGTTCTTAGCTCTTTTGAGGAAGATTTTAATAATAGTATAGAAAATAGTTTTTTTAAAATTTTTGTAGTTTCAATTCTTGCTTTAGTTATCTCTATTTTAGTAGCTTTTTTTATTTTTAAAAGATGGATTAAAAATATAGAAAAACTCTCATATACAGCAAGAAATATTTGTAATGGAAATTTAAGCTTAAGAAGTAATGTAAAAGGTGATGATGATATTGGAGTTTTAGGTGTGGCTTTTGACTCTATGCTAAATAAACTAGAAGAAAATATTAAAAATCTTGATTTAAAAGTGGAAAAAAGAACAAAAGAGTTAAGTGCCTCTTTAAAAGAAAAAGAGATTTTATTAAAAGAGATACATCATAGGGTTAAAAACAATCTTGCCTTAACAATTAATTTTATAAAACTTCAAAAATATAAAGTAAATGATAAAAATACAAAAGAGGTTTTAAGTGAAATTGAAAAAAGAGTTTATACTATGGAGTTATTGCATAGAAAACTTTATGAATCAAAAGATTTAAACTCAATTGATTTTAAAAAATATGTGGAAGAGTTAGTTTATGAACTTAAAAATACTTTTGAATTAAAAAAAGATATACAGTTAATAACAAATATACAAAAGGTTTTTATAAATATTGAATATGCAATGCCTTGTGGACTTATTATAAATGAAGTAGTAACAAATGCTTTTAAGTATGCTTTTACAAATACTATAAATCCTTTTGTAAAAATAGAGTTTAAATTAAAAGATAATATAGCAACTTTACTTATAGAAGATAATGGATTTGGGTTGCCAAAAGATTTTGAAATAACAAAGGCAAAAAGTTTAGGTTTAAGACTAGTTAGTTCTATTTCCACAGGTCAGCTTTTGGGCAAAATAGAATATAAATACAATAAAGGTGCAAGTTTTTGCATAAGTTTTAAAATGGATGAATAGTATGTCAAGTTTATTAGATGTAATACAAAATGAAATAGAAGTTTTAATTGTAGAAGATGAAATTGTTTTAGCTTTAGCTTTGGAAGTTTCTCTAAATGAGATGGGGTTTAGTGTAAGTTCTATTGAATCAAATGCAATAGATACTTTAAGTTTTTTAAATAAAAAGCATCCAGATATAATTTTAATGGATATAAATTTAAATGATTCAATTGATGGTATACAGTTAGCTAAACAAGTATGGGATAGATATAAAATTCCAATTGTTTTTTTAACTTCTTATTGTAATGATAGAGTGATAAAAAAAGCAATGCAGTGTGAACCTTATGGATATTTAATTAAGCCTTGCAAAGATAAAGAGGTAAAAGCAACACTTCTTGCTGCACTTCATAAACATAGATATTTTTTTCAAACTAAAAAACATCAAGAGATAAGTGAATTTATCTTTTTAGAAGAGAATTTAAAATTTGATACTATAAATAAAAGGCTTTATAAAAATAATAAACAAATAAAACTTACAAAAAATGAAATAAAGCTTTTTGAAATAATGAGCCAAAAAGCAGGTGAGGTTGTAAGTTTTGATACTATTAGTTCTTATATATATAGACAAACTTTATTTGATATGGGAAAACTAAGAACTTTAGTATATAGATTAAAGCAAAAACTTCAAACAAACCCTTTTGAAAATATTTATGATATGGGATATAAACTAAAGGTTTTAAAATAATGTCAAAACCCAAATATATCTCTTTAGAGCTAAAAGTAGGCTCTTTATTAATTATTATTGCTTTAATACTTGCAATAAGTTTTTTTCTTTTAATTGCCCCAAAGATTAAACAACAACAGCAAAAATTTATTGACTCAAAAATTCAGCAGATGATTAATCTTACTACTCAACAAGCCCATATGGCTTCAAAAGCTTTAATAAATCATATAAAAAATGATTATTTAATGGCTAGAAAAAATATAGAAACTACTTTAAAATTTTTAGATTATGAAATTTTATTAAATAGAGAAATCAATTTAAATAAAATAGAAAAACAAATTAATTGTAAAGTTAGTTTCTTAAAGGAAAAACTACCTTTAAATCAATGGTTTGATACAAAAACTAAAATTATAGTTAAGGATTTTTTCTTATATAAAAATATTTCATATGCCATAAAAACAGCAGAAAATAAACTTCTTGTTGCAACTTGCTTTAAAGACTCTTTTAAAGCAAAACATATGCAGTTTGAAGAAGATATTAAAAATAATATTCAAAAGAGTTTTGCTTTAACTTCAGATATTCACAAAGGAAAAATATTTTTATTAAATATAAATAAACAATGGGCTTTAAAAAATGAAAGAATAGATAGATTAAGTAGTGGCAAAAGTGATGTTTTTTGGATAAGTAATATGTCCAATGTAAAAATTCCCACAACAAGTAATCTAAGAGCAAAAGAGATTTTATTTGCTACAAAACCATTAAAGCATATTTTAGAAAATAAAAAAGCAAAAACTTGGGTTAGTTTAATAAATGAAGATAAAGAAGATGCTTTTTTATTGGTTGTTACTGCTTTTGAAGAGGATATAAATAGAAGTGCACTTAACTCTTTTTTTCAAGTTTTATTTTATGCTTTTATATCTTTACTTATTGCTATTATTCTTGGGTATTTTTTATTTAGAAGAGTTTTAAAAAATATAAATATTTTATCAAATACTGCAAAAGAGGTAAACAAAGGAAATCTTAGTTTAAGAAGTAAAGTTAAAGGTGAAGATGATATAGGAATTTTGGGTGAAACTTTTGATTCTATGCTTGAAAATATAGAAAAAAATTTTAAAACTTTAGATTTAGAAGTGGAAAAAAGAACAAAAGAATTAATTATTTCTTTGGAAGAAAAAGAGATGCTATTAAAAGAGATACATCATAGAGTTAAAAACAATCTTGCTTTAACCATAGGGTTTATAAAACTTCAACAATCTAAGATTAAAGATGAATCAACAAAAAAAGTGCTTAGTGATATTCAAGAAAGAGTTTTTACAATGGAGTTATTGCATAGAAAGCTTTATGAATCTTCAAATTTAAATAAAATTCCTATGAAAGAGTATATTTCTTCTTTAACTTTTGATATTGCAAAAGCTTATAATATTTCAAAAGATTGTATAAAACTAAAGCTTGATGAGGTAGATTTAAATATACAGTATGCAATGCCTTGTGGATTAATTTTAAATGAACTAATTACAAATAGTTTTAAATATGCTTATAAAAAGGAGTTTTTACTTTTTATTAGTTTTAAAAAGCTTAAAAATAGTTATGAATTAATAGTTTTAGATAATGGTGAAGGTTTTTCAAAACATATAGATATTTATAAAGCAAACTCTTTAGGACTAAAGCTTATTACTTCTATTGCAAAAGCTCAACTAAAAGCCAAACTTACATATGATTATGAAGCTGGCTCAAAGTTTACAATAGTTTTTTCTATTCACTAAAAATATTAAATAATATATCTTTTAGTTGTTTTTTCATCTCATCATTTAGATATTTTTGACTAATATAAATATAAAAAGGAACAGTATTTAACATAGAGTGTTTAAGTCTTTTTCTTAAAGTTGAAACTTCATCTAATTTAATTAGTTCATCTCCATCATAAAGCATAAAATTCTTTTGAATTCCTAATTTAAAAGATACAATTTGATAAGTTAAAAAAGCCTCTTTTTTTTCAACTTCCCAATAATTTACAAATTCATCTAAAGCTTTTTGTAGTTTTTTTAACCTAAATTCTGTTATATATCCAAAACTTTCTCTAAATTTATATCTTTCAACTGTACTAAAGTTTAAAACTTTGTAAAATTCATTTAGGTTTTTCCATGGACTTGCAAATACTCTTTTCCCAAAAAGAACCTCTTCAAAACAGTAAAGATATTTTTCATCTCTTCTTGTTATATCTTTATTATTTTTAATTTTAAAATACTCATTTTTAAAAAGACTTATTAGCCAGTTTTCATCTAATAAACTAATAATATCTAGCTTTTTTTGAACCTCTTTTTCTTCTAAAAATTTCCAAAGCATTGAAATAGAATCAGAAAGTTTAGTAATTGTTGTTTCATCATTAAAATAGTTATCAGATAGATATTTTACAACATTTTCTAAAACAGCATCTGTTTTTGCAATACCGTGATTGTAAATAACTTTTTTATAAAGATTAAATCTCATTTCTAACATATGTTCTATATCTATTAAAGACATATCAAAAAAGCTTAAAATAAATCTATTATCACTTTTTACTAAAATAGTTTGCTTCGTAATTCTAATATGGTCATTTGGACCAGTTATATATCCACTTGAAAGCATATCTCTATTGATATAATCAAGTCTATCTGCATCAACAGTTCCATCAATATAAGAGTGTAATACTTTAAAATCAAAGTTATTATAAACTTTTTCTTCCAATATGTTTAAAGCTAAAATTTTTAAAAGCTGTAAATAATCTTTACTCTCTTCTTTTTTTATAAACTCAGCTACTTCATAATCAAATAAAATATTTAAAAGACTTTTTCCAATAGCTTCATGTAAAACCAAAGAACTATTTTGAGTAATTTGTTCATAGATTTCTTTAAACTCTTTTTCCTTTGGAAGGAGAGTTTGTTTTTCTAAAATATCTGTATATACTTTTTTTAGTGCATATTCAACTTGATGAGAAAAGGGTAAATGTCCCACATCATGCAATAATCCTACTATTCTAATAGTTTGTAATAAGATAGTATATACAGCCCTTTGAGATTTTGATTTTGTTGGGATTGTAAATTGGTATAAAGCTTTATTATCAAAATATTCTAAATCTTTTATTTGAAGATTTAAATTATTTTTTTCAATAATATCTTTTATAACCTCTTTAGCCTCTTTTAAAAACTCATTTTTTGTATTTTTATCAGCGTTTAATAGGGAGTTTTTAAACATAAATGAAGCTAAATGCATAGTTCCCAATGAATGTATAAATCTCTTTGTTGTAATAGAAGGATAAGAGAAGTATGCTAAAGCATTTTGTGTTATAAACTGAAGCCTATTTACTATTTTTGTCTGAAGTATTTTATCTTCTAACTTTGTATATTCAATATGATTATAAATTGTATCATTGATTAATCTATTATGTATTATTATAAAATCCTTTTATTTTTTTATATTATATTTTTTATAAACAATTATTTTGCTTAATTAAAAATTATATTAAAATACAATTGCATTATGGTTACTAAAGAAAAATAAGAGTATTATTTTAATAATGATAATCACTAAGGAAAACTATGGAAGATTTTATTATATTAATTATTACTTTACTTTGTTTATATTTTTTATATAAAAAAACTTTTAAAAAAGAGGGTGGTTGCGGCTGTGGTAGTGGCAATAACTGCAAAAACAAATAGAGTTATTCTCTATTTGTTTGTTTATCAAAGATTCTTTCTGTAAACTCTGCAAATTTTCCTCTTACTGCTTTTTCTAACTCAATTGCAAACATTTTTAATTCTGGGTGCTTTTCATTTGTTTGTTTTAATAAAGTAGTAAGTCCATTATTGTATTTATTTAAGTATAAATTATCTATTTGTCTATTTGAGCCAATTACAATAGCCATACAAGACTCATCAAGCCTACTTAAGATAAGTTGTGTTGTCTTTTCACTTGAGTTTTGCCATTCATCCATAATCACTATAGCTGAACTTAAAGTTCTTCCTCTTGCTTCTCCTGGCCAAAGTGTTTCTATACAATATTTTGAAGAAAGCTCATCTATTTTTGATTCTATTGATTCTTTATTTTCTCGATTTTCATTTTTTCTTAGTTGTTTTTTTGCAATAAACTCTAAAGTATCTGATAATGCCATATTATAGATTCTAAATTTTTCTTCATTCCCTGATAGATAACCTATATCTGCACCTTTATCCAATGATTCAATAGAGTTTCTTACATATACAATCTTATCATAATGCCCTAAATCAATTAGTCGCATTGCTGAAACTATTGACATTAGAGTTTTACCACTTCCTGCTTTTGCATCAATTACAAGTAAATCATACATATTTGATAAAATTGCTTTCATAAAAAGTTTTTGTTTTAAATTTACAGGTTTTATACTTAAAGTTTTAAAGTCTGCTTCATTTAAAATATTTATTTTTTCATTGATAATTATTGCATAGATTTTATTTCCATCTTCACTTTCAAAACAATAACAAAAGTTTTCATAAGTATATTCGTTATCAATATTTTTAATATCACTTAATTCTAAGCTATTAAAAAGTGTAGAATCTAAAGAAAAATGTTTTACAAACTCAAATTTTGGAACAGTTGATTTATCATCATGTAAAGTTTCAGCTTTAATTCCTTTAAAAAGTGCAAAAGTTCTTGCATATACATCAAGTGATAGGAAAATAGTTTGTGCACCTTTATAGTACTCTTGTGCTACTACTGCAACTTCAATTATTCTTTTATCATTACTTTCACTAAGATAATTTTGTTCGATTTTAGCTTCATAATTATCTTTTGAGATGATATTTAATACTAATTCTTCATTAAAAAGTTTTACTACTTTATATCCAGGTTTATAATCAACCTCTTTTATTTTCATACTAGCTAATAATCTAGCAAACTCTCTTGCATAAAACCCTAGTTCATTTAACAATTTTTTCTTATCTTCAAGCTCCAATAGAACTATTTCAGGGATTACGATTTTATTTGTTTTATTATCCGAAATTCTATTTAGATTTTGAATGTTTTGTAAAATGATATTCGTATCTAGTACATATATTTTTTCTTTCATAGGAAAATTGTAACTTTAATATGGTTACATCTTAATAACAAAAAAAATAAAACTTTGATATTATTACAAATACACTAAGGAAAGAAAATGCTAAGAAAAATATTACTTTTAACAATACTTCCCTTTTTTTTATTTGCTTATAATGAAGCCAATGTGGCTAAGGGACAAACTTATTATAAATTTATAATTTATCCAATGCTAAATATTAAAGGTGATGAATTTACTAAACTTTATACAAAAAAACAGTGGGAAGAACTCTTTTTAAATAATGCACAAGGGTTAAAACAAAAGTATGCTTCAAATAAAAAATTTTGTCAGTTTTTAGATACAGAAAAGTTTGAAACAATACAACCATATTTAAAATCTTTTGTTTTATATTATGCAAAGGATTCAAAAGTAGTAGCACAGTGTAGTGAGTAAATCCTAAGATTTACTCTTTTAAAAATACTCTTTTATTATCTATTTTTTTTATTTGAGAAAAGTTATCTAAATAGTCTAGATATGTAATTAAGTATTTTCTACTTAAAGGATATTTATCTTTGAAGTTGTTAATATCAATATATCCATCTTCTTTTATAATCTCTTTCATTTGTTTTACTACTTTTGAAAGGCTATTTGCATGGATAAATAAATTATGTTGAAGTCTTATAACTTGTTTTTTAGAACATAAAGATTTTAAGATATTATCTCCTAGTTTTCTATCAATATCTAAATCATCATAGATATTATATGGAGCAGTTGGAGCTAAATCTTCTTCTTCTAATCTTTTTGAAATTATATCTTCTAAGTTTTTAGCAAAATCCTCTTTTATATTTGCATTTCTATAAAGATTTTTATCTTTAATTAAAAAGTTTTCTTTTTCAAGTTCATCTAAAACAGTTTGAATAAAGGCTGTACTTGCCCATTTTATTCTAAGTTTTATTGCTGCATTTGAAAGTAGGGCATAGCTATTTTTTGTATAGATTTGTTTAATTTGTTCTTTTATATACTCTTTTGTAAATATAGGATAAATAACTAACTCTTTTTCATCACAAAATACTTCTTCTAAGTTTTTACCAAAGTTTATAGCTTCATCATGGCTTAAGGCAAATCTTTGAGCTGAAGAGATAAGCCCTAATCCTTTTTTATGTGCTTGAAGTAAAATATTATAAGCTTCTTTAATATTCTTTTCATATAAAGCATTTAAAAGTAGTTTTTTTTGTGATTTTTTCATTGGGTCATTAACTGAATTTAAGATAATACCCCCTGCAATTGTATCATTTGCTTCTCTTAAAATAATTTTTTCTTTATATATGCAAAAAAACTCTTCTTTAGCTTTTATAGTAGCAAAACCCTCTTCTAAAGTAGTAGTTGAATCAAAAAGTAAAACTTTTACTTCTACTTTTTTAGAACCTATAAATAGTGAATAAACTCTATTATGATGAAGTTCTTTTCCTTTTAGACACTTAAAACTAATATCTAAAGTATCAAACCCCCTTAAAAAGCCTTTTTTAGAGATTAAATCACCTCTTTGTAATTCAGTAGCTTTTATATTTTGAAGATTAAGAGCTGCTCTATTTGAAATATTTGCTTCAAGGGCATTTTGGTTGTGTACTTGAATATTTTTTATTTTAGTCTCTTTTTGTAAATGGGGAATAAAAACTTTTTCATCTAAGCTTATTTGATTTCCTAATACAGTTCCTGTTACAACTGTACCTATACCTTTTACTGAAAAAACTCTATCCACATAATATCTAAAAAAGTTTTCTTGAGGTTTTGAAGAACTTTTTAAAGTAAAAAGTTTGTCTTTTAAATTTTCAATTGATTTTTCCTCATAAATAGAAACACAACAAATAAACTTTATATCAAACTCAAACTCTTTTAAAAATTTTTCAATAGTCTCTTTTTGAAGTTCTAACTGTTCTTTTGAAACTAAATCTTTTTTAGTAAGTACAACTACTATTTCTTTAATTCCTAAAAGATTAATAATTTCTATATGTTCAACTGTTTGAGGCATTATTCCTTCAGTTGCCGCAACTACAAGCATAACACAATCAAAAGAAAAAGCCCCTGCAATCATATTTTTTACAAGTTTTTCATGGCCTGGAACATCAATAAAAGCAATATTTTGTTGAGCTTTTTTTAAATTTGAAAAAGATAAATCAATAGTTATTCCTCTTTGTTTTTCCTCTTTTGTTTCATCCCCTTCATAACCATTTAAAGCTTTAATTAAAGAAGTTTTTCCATGGTCAATATGTCCTGCTGTACCTATAATAATGTTACTCATTTAAAAACCTCAGTTAGTATATTTATAAGTTCTTGTATCTCTTCTTCTTGAATACTTCTAAAATCTAAAAGCACTTTTTCATTTTCTATTCTTGAAATTATATTTCTTTGTCTTAAAAGCTTTTCTATTTTATTTGGTTTAAAATCTTTGTACTTTAAACTTAAAGCAATAGTTGGGATTTTTTTATTTGGAGTTGTTCCTCCTCCAATTAAAGTTGAACTTTGTAGAACTTCGCAAGTACAAACTTTATCTAAAGACTCTTTTACTTTTAAAGCTCTTTCTTCTAAAGTTTTAATTGAAGTGTGAAGCATCTTAAGTGTTGGTATTTCATCAAGCTCATTTTTTAAATATAAATTTAAATGCTCTTCTAATAAACATAAAGTTAGTTTATCCACTCTTAACATTCTTAAAAGTTGATTTTTTTTGATTTTTTCAATTAACTCTTTTTTACCTATTATAATCCCAGCTTGTACACTTCCTAAAAGTTTATCTCCTGAAAAACTCAATAGTGAAGGGTTATATTGCATATATTTTAAAATTGAAGGCTCTTTTTCATCTAAACCAAAAGGAAGGTCTATCATATGTCCACTTCCCATATCAAAATAATCAATTACATTGTTTTTTTGTGCAACTTCTATTATATCTTTTAAATCAACTTCACTTGTAAAACCTTCAATAGAATAGTTTGATTTATGTACTTTCATTAAAATAGAAGTATTTTCATTTATAGCGTTTTCATAATCTTTTTTATGAGTTTTATTTGTAGTACCTATCTCTTTTAGTATTGCTCCACTTTGAGTCATCACTTCAGGAACTCTAAAACTTCCACCAATTTCTACAAGTTCTCCTCTACTTACAACTGCTTGTTTATTTTTTGCAAAAGTATTAAGCACTAAAAATACTGCACTTGCATTATTATTTACTACTATTGCATCTTCACAACCAGTTAAACTTTGTAGAGTTTTTACTATATGAGAGTATCTTTCACCTCTTTTTCCTTCTTCAAGATTGTATTCTAAATTATTATAAGAACTTGCTATTTCTTTAGCTTTTTCAAAACTTTTTTTAGAAATAAGACTTCTTCCTAAATTTGTATGAACAATAATCCCAGTTGCATTTATAACTTTTTGAAGTGAAGGTTTGATTATTTGATTATAGGCTTTTAAAGTTTTATTTATAAGCTCTTCTTGACAAAAAGAATCAATCTTTTTATTTAAAATATCTTCTCTTAATTTAGTGATTTCTTCTTTTGCAACTTTTGTAATAAGCTTTGAAGAACAACTCTCAAAAGTTTTGTGTTTGATAAACTTATCAACTTTTGGGATTGATTTTAGTAAATCCATCTTTACCCTTTTAGATTATTTTAAATTTATATATTGTAAAATTACTTACTTGTTTGGGAGGTATGTGATCCTGGTGGACGCCACGGGCTTCAACCCCGATGTCTGGCTTTGTGTAAAGTTGGAGGTAGGTTCGATTCCTACACCTTCTCGCCAAACTTGAATTCTACTCATAAATTTCTTATTTATTATGATTATATCTTATCCCAAATAGAAAAAAGCTTAATATAGGTAAAAAATTTTTTACTAATTTTAATATGGAATAAAGATTTTTAATATATTTATTTTATTATAATTTTATAAAAATTAGGAGCTTTTTTGATTATAATTAGAATACTTTTGACTTCTTCTTTATTTTTATTAGTTTATGTACTATATGATGTGATAAGTATATTCAACTCTTTTTCTTATTCAATTACAAATAGTTTTGCAACTAATAAAATAAATTTATATTTTTATGCTTTACTTGCTATTTTTGTAGTGGTAGAAGTAATAAAATTCTTTAATACTGATAAAAGACAAACTTTTTTAATGCATTATGATTATTATATTAAAATCCTTAATTTCGCACTTTTATTACTTTGTTTATTTGTAATACAACAAAATATTGTATTAGATTCCATAAAGAGTTTAAAAATAACAGAAGATAATATAAATAAAAAAATTGAAATAATAAAAAGAGAACAAAATAGACTCTTTGAAAGTCAATTAAATAATAAAAATGCTGAACTTGAGATTTTAAGAACTTTAGTTTTACAAAAAAAACAATTAGTTAAATTTCAAGAAATTAATATTAATTTTTTAAAAAATGAAATTAAAACTATTGAAAATTTTAAAATAGCTTTAGAAAATAAAGTATTAGAGAAAAAATAGTTATAATTATTAAATGAAAAAATCAAGAATTTTTAGAAAAACCTTTTTTATAACTCTTTTTATAAAGCAAAATAAATGGCATTATTATGGAGTTTTAGCCCATACTTTAGCTTTGGTTTTTCATTTAGTTAAAAATAGACAATTTAAGATGATAGGTGCAGGATTTTTACATGATATTGCAAAACCTATTATTGCTTTTCAAGATGATGAAGATAAAAAGACAAATCAATACTCTTTTCATAACCATGAAGAACTTTCTTTTTTTATAGTTAGAAATTGGCCAATATCTTTATATACAAAAAACTTAGTTAGATACCATTATATAATAAGAGGCATGCAAAAAGCTAAAGAAAGAAATCAAATAAATAAGTATAAAAGAATGAAAAGGTCATATGAAAAATTAGATAAAGATTTTATCATAGATTTAAAAATTTTTATGAAGTATGATGATTTGGCAAAGAAAAGTATTTTTAAAAGTGCTAAGAATTCTTAGCACTTTTAATGAATTATAATATCAGTTGCACCCTTTGGTATAACTTCTCCTATAATACTAGCATATCCTAAAGATAAATCTTCTATTTCTTTTATATACTCTTTTGCATCATCTTTATTCATAGAGATTAGTAATCCCCCTGAAGTTTGTGCATCACAAAGTACAAGTTTACAATAGTTTGCAACACTACTCATAAATGTTACTTTATCTTCTATATATTTTAAGTTCTTTTTAGTTCCACCTGGAACTACATCTTGTTCTGAAAGTTCAACTACTTCATTTAGTACAGGTACACTTTTACAATCAATACTAAAGGTAACTGTTTTATTTATACACTCTAAAGCATGACCTAAAAGTCCAAATCCAGTTATATCTGTACAAGCATGAACTCTATATTTTCTCATTATTTTTGATGGAAGATAGTTTAACATTGCCATAATTTCACTACACTTTTTCATCATCTCTAAAGGTAATAAATCTCTTTTAATTGCAGTTGTTAAAATACCCATTCCAATAGGTTTTGTAAGAACTAAAACATCACCTATTTTTGCAGTGTTATTTCTTATTATTTCATTTGGATGAATCATTCCTGTAACACTTAATCCATAATACATCTCAGGTGATTCAATAGTATGTCCACCCAATAGTACACCACCACACTCTTTAATTTTTTCATTTCCACCATTTAATATTTCACCTAAAGCTTCAGTAGAAATATTTTTTCTATCAAAACCTACTATATTTAGGGCAGTTTTTACTTCTGCCCCCATAGCAAATACATCACTTAAAGAATTAGCAGCAGCAATTTGTCCATAAATATATGGGTCATCAACAACAGGTGTAATAAAATCAAGTGTTTGAACTATTGCTTGTGTTTCATTTATTTGATAAACACTAGCATCTTCACTTGTATCGAATCCCACTAAGACTCTGCTATCATTTGGCGTTAAATTGCAAATTGTTTGTTTAAGGTCTCCCGGACCCATTTTTGCAGCTCAACCAGCAGCTCTTACGAATTTCGTTAATTTATATTCGTTGTTCATCTTTCCCCTTATAATATATTAGACACTTTATAAAAATGTAAAAAAGATTTTACTTTTTATTATGTTAAACTTGAATTAATTATCTTAAAGTAAAAAAAAATTTACTAATTAAGGATGAATTTATTTACACTATATTATTATTTTATCATAATTTAAAGTTCAAGACCATAGGTTATGGTTGATTTAAAGTAGAACTTGCTTTATCTCTTAGTGATGAACTACTCATTAAAAGAGGCATTATTATGCAAAGAAGAACATTTTTAAAAGGTGCTGCATTAGTTGGTACAACAATGGCAGTTACACCATCAATAGTTTTAGCTGATACAAAAACAAATCCATTTGGAATTACAAAAAAACCAAGAAAATTTTCTGTTACAAATAGTTTTGAATTAGAAACAAATGACCAAGTTGCTAGACTTTGGGTTCCACTTCCATTAGATTCAAGTTATCAAAAAGTATTAAATATCTCTTATACAGGTGATTTTAAAGAAGCTTTTATTTCAAATGACAATGCTTATGATACAAAACTTTTATATGCACAATGGGATAAAAACTCTAAATCAAGAAAATTAGAAATCAAATTTGATATTATTATGCAAGAAAGAACAGCTGATTTATCAAAAGCTACAAATAATACAAACTTCCCAGCAGATGTAAAAGCATTCTTAAAAGGAACTGCTCATACTCCAGTTAATGAAAAATTAACTGCATTTGCAAATGAAATAACAAAAGATTCAAAAACTCAATTGGAAAAAGCACAAGCTATTTATGATTGGACAGTAAATAATATGTATAGAGATGAAAGTGTTATTGGTTGTGGTGTTGGTGATGCTTCAAAAATTATTGAACAAAAACTATTTGGTGGAAAATGTACTGATGTAAGTTCAGTATTTGTTGCACTTTTAAGAAATGCAGGAGTTCCAGCAAGGGAGCTTTTTGGTATAAGATTAGGACAATCAAAAATCTCAAATTCTTGTGGAAAAGCAGATGCAAATGGTTTTGCTAAAATTTCTGGTGGACAACATTGTAGAACAGAGTTTTATGTTGATGGAGCAGGTTGGATTCCAGCAGATCCAGCTGATGTTACAAAAGTAAGAACACAAGAAAAACTTACAAATGATGATAAAAAAATCAAAGATTTAAGAAAATATTTCTTTGGAAATTGGGAAATGAACTGGGCTGCATTTAACTATGCAAGAGATTTTGTATTAAATCCAAAGCCAGCACAATATCCTTTAAATATGTTAGGGTATCCTTATGCAGAAATGGATGAAGATGTATTAAATTACTATTCACCAAAAGAGTTTGGATATTCTTATACTTCTCAAGAAAGAGCATGAAAAGTATAAATTTAGTAGTATCAGCAGTTATTACTGCTGTGCTTGCTACTTTATGTTGTCTTCCTGCTTTTTTATTTTTATTTTTTGGTGTTAGTGTAGCAGGCTTATCTTTTTTAAGTGAATTAGGTTTTCTTAGAATTCCTCTTTCAATTCTTACAATTATTTTGCTTTTTATAGCTTATAAAAAAAGTAAAAATAGCATTATTTGTGAATGTAAAAATAGAAAAAAAAGTATTATTATTTCAATAGGTTTATTTTTACTATTTTTTGCACTTCTTTTTTATCCTGAATTTTTAGTATATTTTGTAGATTAAGGTTTAGTTATGAAATTTTTTTTAATACTTTTTATTTTTGCAGTTTCTTTATTTTCCAAAGAAGTAGTTATTGAAGTAAAACAGATGCATTGTCCTTTATGTACATCTATGGTTAAAAAAGCTATAAAAAATGTAGAGGGTGTAACAAAGGTAAAAGTTAAACTTCAAGATAAAAAAGCAGTAATAAATTTTGATGAGAGTAAAACTAATATAGCAACAATTTTAGAAGCTATAAAAACAACTTCTTATGTGGGAGAAGTAGTTAAACCTTAGATTTCATCTAAGGCTTGGTCATTAAATCTATAAGTTTTATGTTGGATTTTTATTAATATATTTTTATTTGATAAATCCTTAAAAAGTTTAATCAATGTTGGTTTTGATATATTTATTTTTTCCATAATTTCACTATATGAAGCTGAAAAATTATTGTTATTATCTAAATTATTTATAATATATTTTATTACATCAACTTGCTTACTATCTGTAATTGCTGAAATTGTTTTTATTACACTATTATTTCTAGTTATCTCTTTTTGTTGTACTATTGGCAATAAAATATCATGAAGAGTTGATAATAACTCTTTTATATTTATTGGCTTAATAATATAATTTTCAACTTTTAATTTTATTGCATCTAATAAATATTTTGTATCAGTGTGAGCTGTTGTTAAAATAGTTGGTATATGTATATGTTTTGTCTCTTTTAAATATTTTAAAAAATCAATTCCATTTTCATTTTCAAGTAAAATATCAGAAATAATCACATCTATTTTTTTTGTTTTTAATATTTCTAAAGCCTCTTTAGAAGTTTTAACAGCGTAGATATTATTTACAAAGTCTTCTAATACATCATGAGTATGTTTTAATAAATTTACATCATCTTCAAGATATAAAATATTAAATTTATTTAGTATATTTAGGTCTTTATTCTGCATTTTCAATCTCTTTTTTTAATATTGGAATTTTAATAATAAAAAGACTACAAGGGTAGTTATTCTCTTTATCTATTTTATGAATAATATTTTTTTGATAAATTGAGCCATACATATGTTTTTCTATAATTTGTTTTGACATATAAAGCCCAATACCAGTTCCTGCACTTTTATATTTAGTTGTGTAGTACGGTTCAAAAATTTTAGGAGCAATATCTTTGGGAATTCCTCCTCCATTATCAATAAAATTAATAATAACATCATCTTTGTATTGCTTTACTATAACCTTTATAATTCTAGCATTTTTATTTACATTAGAACATAAAGCATCTTTTGAATTATTTATTAGGTTTAAAAATACATGAGAAAGTTCATTATAATAGCTATTTATCAAAATATCTTTTTTTACACGAATATTATATTTTATACTCTCTTTTTCTAAAGCATATTTTGATAATTCAAATGAGTGTTCTATACACTCTTTTATATTAAAGATTTTTTTTGTTTTATCAGGTGAAAAAAAGTTTTTAAAATCATCTAAAGTATTAGACATATTTTCAGCTAAGAATAGGGCATCATTTACTTTTTCATTTATAAATTCATCAGTAAGTTTTCCTAAAAGCATTTTTGTTTGAAAACTTTGTACAATCATTGTAATTGATCCCAAAGGTTGTCTCCATTGGTGTGCAATATTATTTAACATCTCTCCTAAACTTGCTAGTCTTGCTTGTTGGAACATAATAATATCTTTTTTCCTATTGTTTTTAACTTCTTGCACAACTCTTTTTTCTAAAGAATTATTTAGTTCAACTAACTCTTTTGTTTTTGCTTCTACTTTAATCTCAAGAATATTATGAAGTCTTTTAAAATGGTTTATTAATAAAACAGATAAAATAATAGAAAAAAGAAAAATTAATACAATAGAAATCATTGAAACAGCAATAATTACATCAAAAACTCTTTCTGTATCTCTTTTTTCATTTAAAGCTAAAGTTAAATCATAGTTGATTAAGCTTGTTATATAAATATTAATTGCATTTATTTCTAAATGTAATTTACTAAATTCTTCAGATAAATTATTATTATGATTTGCAATTTCAAGATTATGAAGTTTTGCATTAATATTTATCATTTTTTTATCAATATTTTCTGAAATACTTTTATGTAAAGTTTCATTTTTATAAAATTGTTGTTGAGTAACTAAAAATTTTTTAATAATATTTCCAAGATATATAGTAGGTTGTTTAATAGTAAAATTTGAACGCTTATACTCTTTCCAGTTAGTCTCTATTAATTGTAAGGCTAAATTAATTACTTCTGTTGCTTGAGTATATGTTATTTGTCTATTTTCAATATCATATAAAGTATCTTGAATATTTACAGTATAGGTATCTTTAATATTTTCAAGTTTAATTAAAGGTTTTGTTCTTTGTTCATATAATTTATCAAAATCATATTTTATAGAAAAAGTTGAAATTAGTGATAAGATAACAATACTAAGCATACCATTAGAAATAATAAAAATTAAGAAGTTTGTTTTTAATGCAAAATTAAATTTATCAAAGTATGAAAGAAAAGTTCGTAACATTATCTTTTTATCTCTTTAAACATATTATTTTCATATGTAAATAAATACACAGTATTTAAAAATTGTCTATTCTTAAATTCAATATTTAAACCTTCTAAAGTATTTTTAGGAAGTTTTTCTAACTCTTTTAAAAACTTTTCTCTAGTTAAAGAACCATTTACATTTTTTAAAGCATTTACAACCAATTTTGCAGAAAGATATGCTTCTAAAGAAATAAATCCAGGTTTAAAGTTTTTATAATATTTATTTGTTATTTCATAATATTCTTTAATAACAGGAATTGAAGTATCTTGATAGTTTGGAACAACTTGTGAAAAAATAAGATTTTTAGTATCTTCTCCTAATTCATCAATCATAGCATTTGCATCACCAAATGAAATATTACAAAATAAAGTATCTTTAAATTTAGAATTTTCTTTAGCTTTTTTTATAAATAAAGCATTTGCTTTATTTGCTCCTATCATTATAATTGCTTCTGGTTTAGCATTTTTAATTTCATTAAAAGCATGACTAATTGAAAGAGTATTTCTTTTATAACTTCCTTCTGCAATTAGTTTTAATTTTCTTTTTTCCAAAGATTTAATTACAGAAACATACCCTTCTTCTCCATAATCATCATTTTGATAAAAAACTGCAAATTTTGATATTTTTTTATTATAATGTAAATATTTTATAAGTTCTTCAATCTCTTCTTCATAAGAACTTCGTAAATTTATAAAGTTTTTTTGTTCTTCTTTTCTTAAAAAATTAGCTCCTGTAAAAGCTGAAATAAAAGGTATATCTTTTTCTACAATCAATGGTAAAATATTTTTAACTGTGGGAGTACCAACAAATCCAAAAAGTGCAAATACATTATCTTGATTAAGTAATTTTTTTGTATTCTCTTTTGTTAATTTAGGCTCATATTTATCATCATATAAAATATAATGTATCTTTTTATCTTTAAGTAGTTTATTATCATTTGCATAATTAAAATAAGAATTTGCGCCTGTACTTACAGCTTCTCCCCACTCTTTAATTACGCTAGTTTTAGGAATAGAACCACCAAGTAAAATCTCCTTAGTTGTGTATTCCTTATCTTTAAAAAGAAGGTAAAATAATATTAAAATAGATATGATAACTAATAGTATTCTTGTCATATTTATATTTTACAGAAAAACAAATTAATATCTTATATTTTGAAATTAATAATATTTAAAGGGGTAATAAGTAACAAATTTAATTTATTTGGTAAAGTAAAATTTAATTTCTAAGTATTAATTAAGAATTTAAGGAATAAAATTAGGTAAAAATAAATTTACCAAAAAATAGAAAGGTGAAATATGCAAGAATTTGTATATTATAATCCAGTTGGATTAGATTTCCCTTTAGATGAAGCTATATATGTAACTTCAAATATCGAGGAAACAAAAGATGCAAACTTTCTAATTTCAAATAGTACTGAAATTGATTGTGAAGTAAGTGCTGATGAAATAGATTTTTATATAAAAAATAGTTTAGATCCCATCTCAAAAAAAATAGAAAATGTTTATAAACTTTATGAAATAGCTGCTTTAAAATTTGACCTAGCCCAAGATATAACTTATACACAAAATATTGGTAACAAAGTTTTATTAATTGCAAATAGTGATGATGCAAAAAGTTTTATATCAAATATAAATCCAAATGAATTTGATTTATTTCAAATAGATGAAAGTATTATCAAGTCAATTTCTGGACATATTGGTAACTTATGTGTAGTGGTTGATGATGAAGGAAAAGATGTAATTTTAAAAGTTGATCAAATTGTATGGTTTGATATAAAAGAGTTAGGTTTAAAGCAAAGTGGTAGCTTTGATCCAACAAAATCTTCAATAAATGAAGTAATTCAAACACTTAGAAAAAATATAGATGAATATGAATATAGAAAGTTTACTACATATGATTCAAATATCTGTCAATATCATGAAAGAAGAGAAGAAGTTTGTGGAAGATGTGAAGAGGTTTGTCCTACAACTGCAATTATAAAAATTGATTCTAAAAAACATTTAGAATTCTCTCAAATTGATTGCCATGGCTGTGGTGGATGTATCTCTATTTGTCCTTCTGGTGCCTTGGATTATGCTCCTATTAGTAGAAACTCTATTTTTGAAATGGCAAAAGAGTTTAGAGATTTTATTCCTTTAATAATTCCTAATAAAATGAATATTTCTTCTGTAAATGTTCCTTTAAAAGAAAATGTATTACCTTTTAAAATTGAAGGAGAAAAGTTTTTACATGAAACTTCTTTTTTAACAATTTTACAAGAGAGTGGTTCTCAACTAATATTTTTTACTGATTTCCTATCAAAAGGTAGTAAAGATGCAATTAGAATTTTAAATGAAATTTATACTAAAAAATATGGTAAAAAAGCTATTTTTGTTGCTATGAATGAAGAAGAACTAAAAGAAGCTTTACAAGAAGTTGATTTTATTGAGAAATCAAAATTTTCTTATAATCAAGAAGATGAAAGAAAAAGAGAAACTTTTGCAGTAAGACTTTCTGCTTTAGTAGGACAAGAGGATTTAGGTGTAGTTAAAACAGGTGAACATTTACATTATGGAAAAGTTAATATCAATGAAGATAAATGTACTTTATGTTTAGCTTGTGTTGGTGCTTGTAATGTAGATGCTTTAAAAGCATACCCAGAAGATAATACATTAAGATTAAACCCTTCTATTTGTACAGCCTGTGGATACTGTGAACTTTCATGTCCAGAAAAGGACTGTTTAACAATACAACAAGATATTATTGAATTAAATCCAAGTTGGTTTTTACAAAGAGTTGTTGCAAAAGATGAATTATTTGCATGTGTAGAGTGTGGAAAAGAGTTCGCAACTAAAAAAGCTGTTGAAAAAATCGCAAATATAATGGGACCAATTTTTGCAAATAATCCTGCAAAACAAAGAACTTTATATTGTTGTGAAAACTGTAAACCAAAAGTAATGCTAAGCGCAGATATATCAAAGAATCAATTAGTATGAAAAATATAAATATAAATAAAGTAAGAGCAATCTATTATGGATTGTTTTCTTCTTTATTTTCATATATTGAAAATGAAGAAGAGTATGAAAATATAGTAAAAACTTTAGAGTTTTTAAGTTTAACTCCAATTGATGAGTATAGTAATGAGGCTTTTATTAATATAAATAATTATCTAAAAGAAGAAGGTTTTAGTATTTTAAAAGAAGAAAATAATGATTTATTTTTTAGTCCAAGCACTACCTTTATTCCAGTAACTGCTTCTTTTTACACAGAAGATAGAGATGATGGACAAAAAAGAGTTGAAATGACAAATTTAGTTTTAAAATCAAAATTTAGAAAAGACTCAAAAAGTTTTAAAGAAGCAGAAGATCATATTTGTTTTATTTTTGCTTTTTTGCAAAAGTTAATTCAAGAGGATTTTAGTGTTGAAAATAGACTGGCTTATGAAGTTTTTTCTTCAATTTTAAATGAAATGATTGATGAATTTATTAATAATATTTATTCCCATGAAAATAGCCGATTTTATAAAAATATTGCCATTCTTTTAAAAGTTTTTATTGAATTAGAAAGGTCTTTTTATAATATAAAAGATAGCAAAAATAGTAAAAATAGAAAGCAACCAGAACTATTTCACCAAAAGAAAAAAGAGTTTAAACAAAGAGCAAAAAGAAATTTTGACGAAGTTACAACACTGTAACATTTTTTTTATCCACTAATATGCTTTTTTTGCATATTAGTGGAGTTTTATTTATTTAGAAATATGCAAATTTTGCATATTAAAAGAGATAAGTGAGAAAAGTATTTCTTTTTTGAGTTATCTCTTTTTGGGTAAAAGAGAGAAATATAGCTTGGAGGAAAGCATGAAAGAAAATAGAAGGAGTTTTATTAAAAAAACTCTAAGTGCAAGTGCTTTGGTTGCAGCAGGTAGTAGCGTTGCTTTAGCAAGTAGCAATACTAAAAATAGTAGTTCAAGTGGTGTTGTTGTAGGAAAATCTCCTAAAAAAGAGATTTTATACAAAGAGACAAAAGAATGGGAAGCTTTTTATAAAGCAAGTTATTAAAAGGTAAAAAAAATGGGTAAAAATATACTCAATGATTTATCTTTGAAAATGGGTAGAAGAAATTTTCTTAAATTAGCTTCACTTGGTGCAGGAGTAGGTGCAACTTCAATGTTTGCTTCTACAAATACCCTAAGAGAAGCTACAAATGATGAGATTAAAAATCCTTTTCCTGGTTCAAAGAAAGTTAAAACAATTTGTAGTATTTGTTCTGCTGGATGTGGAATAGTTGCTGAGGTTCATAATGGTGTTTGGGTAAGACAAGATGTGGCACAAGACCATCCTATTAGTGAAGGAAGTCATTGTTGTAAAGGTATTGACCAAATTGATTTAGTAAAAAGTAAACAAAGAGTTAAATTTCCACTAAAAAAAGTTGCTGGTAAATGGCAAAGAATTTCTTGGGAAAAAGCAATTAGTGAAATTTCTGAAAAAATGTTAAAACTAAGAGAAGAAAATGGTCCTGATGTGGCGATGTTTTTAGGTTCAGCAAAATTTAACCTTCAACAAGCTTTTTATTTTAGAAAATTTGCAGCAATGTGGGGTACAAACAATATAGATCACGTAGCAAGAATTTGACATAGCGCAACAGTTGCCGGGGTGGCAAATACATGGGGTTATGGTGCTATGACAAATCATTTTGGTGATGTTGTTGGACACTCAAAAGCAATTTTAATGATAGGTGCTAATTCAGCTGTGGCAAATCCAATTGGGTTTAAGCATTTCCTTCAAGCTAAAGATAGAAATAATGCTAAACTAATTGTAGTTGATCCAGTTTATACAAAATCTGCTGCTAAAGCAGACCATTATTTAAGAATTAGAACAGGTACAGATGTAGCATTTATTTATGGATTATTACATATTATATTTAAAAATGGTTGGGAAGATAAAGAGTTTATTGATAGCCGTGTATATGGTATGGATGAGATTAGAGAAGAAGCAAAAAAATGGACACCTGAGGAGACGCAAAATGTTACAGGTATTCCAGCGGAGAAGATTATCCAATTAGCTACACTTTTAGCTAAAACTAAACCAACTACAGTTGTTTGGGCACTTGGTATTACTCAACATAGTACAGGTACTTCAAATACAAGAATTCTTCCAATACTTCAATTAGTATTAGGAAATATGGGTAAAAAAGGTGGTGGAACAAATATTATTAGAGGACATGATAATGTTCAAGGTTCTACTGATATGTGTTGTTTAGCTGATAGTTTATCTGGATATTATGGATTAGGTGAAGCTTCTTGGAGATATTATGCAAAAGCTTGGGGTGTAGATTTTGATTGGTTACAAAAAAGATTTCACTCTCCTAAATGGATGCATGAAAAAGGTTTCTCACTTGCAAAATGGTGGCAAGGAGTATTACAAGAAGAAAAAACTTATTCTTCAAGTCCTATTAGAGCTTTATGGGTTCAAGGTACAGGTATTACTTCTATGGCACAAACTGCAAAAGTTCAAGAAGCTTTAGATAAATTAGATTTATTAGTTGTTGCAGAACCTTTTGTAAATGAAGCAGCAGTAATTACAAGTAAAACTGATAATATTTATATTTTACCAGTGTGTACACAGTTTGAAACAGAAGGAAGTGTAACTGCTACAAATAGATCTTCTCAATGGAGAAGTAAAGTAGTAGATCCTTTATATGAAAGTAAAACTGACCATGATGTAATGTTTGAATTTGCTAAAAAATTTGGTTTTTATGATGAATATGTAAAAGCTATGAAAATGGATATTGTTGATGGTGAACCAAAAGTAGTAAAAGATAGTTTTATTTGGCCAGATGATGCAGCTAATGAGTTAGCAAGAACAATTAAAACAATTGGTCTTGGTGGATGGACAGCAAAAAGATTAAGAGAACACCAAGAAAATTGGCATTTATTTGATCCTTTAACTTTAAAAGGTTCTGGAAAAATGAAAGGTCAGTATTATGGTTTACCTTGGCCTTGTTGGGATACAAAACACCCAGGAAGTCCTATTTTATATGATGTAACAACACCTGTTAGTAAAGGCGGTATGGGATTTAGAAATAGATTTGGTTTAGAACATGAGGGTGTTTCTCAATTACCTGATGAAAGAGTAACAGTTAAAGGTTCAAAAATCAAAGGTGGATACCCTGAAATTACAAAAGATAATATTGAAAAAGTTTTAGGTATTACTTTAACAAAAGAAGAAAAAATAAAAATTGGAGCAAATTGGAAAGTAGATTTTAGTGGAATTATTCAAGAAAAGTGTAATGAAGCTGAAGTTTGTGTGTATGGAAATGCAAAAGCAAGAGCAAAAGTTTGGACATTCCCAGACCCAATTCCAAAACATAGAGAACCAATTCACTCTCCAAGACATGATTTAGTTCAAAAATATCCAACTTATGAGGATCAAAAAAATAACTTTAGGGTTGATGTAAGATTTAAATCAGAGCAAACAGCTCAAGATTGGTCAAAAGAGTTCCCTACAATGCTAGTTACTATGAGAGTTGTAAACTTAAGTGGGGCTGGTATGTTAGAAAGAACAAGTAAGTACCTTTCTCATATTACTCCTGAAATGTTTGCTAATATCAATCCTGAATTAGCTGCTGATTATGGAATAAGAAATGGGGATATGATGTGGTTACATTCACCACAAGGAACAAAAATTAAAGTAAAAGCTATTTATAGTCATAGTGTTACGCCAGATAGAATTTGTTTACCATATAACTTTGCAGGAGTGATGCAAGGTGTGGATATGAGTGCTAATTATCCAGAGGGAACAAAACCTTATACAATAGGTGAAAGCTCAAATACTATTACAAATTATGGCTTTGATATTATTACACAAATTCCAGAATTCAATGCTGGTTTATGTAAAATTGAAAGAGCATAGGAGTAGGTTATGAGTGAAATGTCAAGAATGAAATTTTATTGTGATGAGGATAGATGTATTGAGTGTTTTGCTTGTTCTGTAGGTTGTGCAGAAGCTCATGAATTACCAAGTGGAATTAGCAGAAGAAAAGTAATCACATTAAATGAAGGAATAGAAGGGCTTGAATACTCTTTATCAATAGCTTGTATGCATTGTACAGATGCACCTTGTGAGCAAGTATGTCCAGTTGATTGTTTTTATATAAGAGAAGATGGAATTGTTCTTCATGATAAAGAGAAATGTATAGGTTGTGGATATTGTTTATATGCTTGTCCATTTGGTGCACCTCAATTTCCAAGAGATGGAGCTTTTGGAACAAAAGGGGCGATGGATAAATGTACAATGTGTGCTGGAGGTCCTTTAGAAACTAATTCAAGTGAAGAAAGACACCTTTATGGACAAAATAGAATTGCTGAGGGGAAAGTTCCTTTATGTGCTGCTGTTTGTTCAACAAATGCTTTATTGGTTGGAGATTCTCAAAAGGTTTCTGAAATTTATAGAACAAGAGTCTTATCAAGAGGGCATAATCATATAGCTAAAACTCCTAAATCATGGAGTTCGGCATATGGTTCATAAAAGAAAGTAATAATATGAAATTTAAATATTTAGTTTTATTATTTTTTACAATAACTTCACTAGCATTTGCTAGTGAAAGTTCAATTTATGGTGAAGATTTAATAAAAAATATTTTAGGTTATGATAAAAAAGAGTCTTTGCATTTAGGATATTATTTCACACTTTTACAAAGTAAATATTTTCAACCACTATTTTTAGGTGTATTAATTGGGGTACCAACAGCCTTTTTTATACATTATAAAATTATTGGTCCAATGATTTTTTCTCATGATAGAAAAAAGATTTATGTTTTTTCAGTTTTCAATAGAGTAGTTCATACCATAGCTGCAATTGCCTTTATACTACTTATACCAACAGGAGTAGTTATGATGTTTGGTGATTTTTTTGGTGGTGGTACATTTGTAAGAGCAAATAAAGAAATTCATGCTATTGCAACCTTACTTTTTATTATTTCAGTTATACCTATGTTTTTTATGTGGGTAAAAGATATGCTTCCTACAAGTGATGATATTAAATGGATGATGATTGTAGGAGGATATTTAAATAAAAGAAAAGATCCAGTACCAGCAGGTAAATTTAACGCAGGTCAAAAATCTTGGTTTTTAGTTGCGACTCTTGGTGGGATTATTATGATTTTAACGGGCGCAATTATGTATTTTCAAGATTTTAAACTTGATTTTATTGTGCAAATGGGCTTGTCTCAAATTGATTTATTAAGAGGTAGTGCAATTGTACATAATATTTTAGGACTTGCTGTTTTAGCTCTTTTTTTAGTACATATTTATATGTCTGTTTTTGCAATTAAAGGTGCAATTCATAGTATAATTACTGGCTATAAAGAGGAAGAGGAATTAGAAATTTTACATAGTTCTTACTATAAAAAATTAAAAAAAGAACAAAAAGTATAAAAAAGTATAAAAAAATCCTCTCAAAATTGAGAGGATTTCTTCAAAATTTTAAAAAATTTCAAAAAATTTCAAAATTTGTTAAAAATTGATTTAAATCAAGAAAATAAAGGATAAAGATTATTAAATAATAAATTAGTATTTAAATATGCAAAAATTGCATATTTTTGAAATTGTGGAATTTAGGGAGTATCTAAAAAAGTAAAAATAACAAAAAAAAAACAGCTAAAAAAAGTAAAAAAAAATTAACAAAAAAATATGTTCCTATTTTTTACATTATTAAATTATAAATAGGCATAAAGTACCTATATAAAGTTATAGACTAAGTTTTCTTTAAAGTTAGTAGCTTTAAAATTAGTAAATAATAATTGACCAAAAATAAAAAATAGATATTGAATATGGTAAAAAATATGACAATTTTTATCCTATTTAACTCTATATAATAATTTTATTTTTGTTAAGGATAAAAAATGAAAGAGCAAGAAGTTAATAAAGCAAGAGCTGTTTATTATAAAATTTTTAGTAACTTTTTTGTTTATACACCAGATATAAATAAATATTTTCAACTTTTAAATTTAATTGAGTTAGTAAAAAACAACTCTTTAGATGAATATTCTGCACAAGCTTTTGAAAATATCTTAAAAAAACTTCAAAAAGATTCTAATATTGTATTATTAAAAGAGTATGATGATATTTTCCATAATCCACAAACAACTCAAATAAGAACAACTGCTTCATATTATGATGAAAAAGTTGAAAGTGGTAAAAAAAGAGTTCAAATGTTGGATTTTCTAGCAAAAACTAAAATAAGAAGAGATGAAAAGAGATTTTCTGAATATGAAGATTCTATTGGATTTATCTTAACTGTTCTATCTGAACTAGCTTTTTTAGTAAGTGAAGGTGAAGAACAATATAAAACTTTACAACACTGTATGTTTAGTGATATTTTAAATGAATTTGTAGATGAATTATCAAAAGCAATTTATGAGCATGAAAAAGCAGATATTTACAAAGATGTAATAGTTGCTTTATTATCTTTTATGGAATTTGAAAGATTATATTTTGGTATTTCAAGAGCAAAACCAAAAGAAGTAATAAAAGAAGAAGTATGCGAAGAAGTTATTTCAAAAGAAGAACTTGAAAGAAGAGCTAGAAATAAAGCAGCAAAAGCTGCTGGTGCAAAAGTACAAGAAGATGTTTTTATAGCTTCTTCAAACGAAGAAATATAGGCCTTTTAAAGAGGCCAAAAAAGAGTAAGTTGTTACTTTTTTTTGGTCTCTTTGAGACTGAAAAAACAATAAGGATCAACTATGCAAAGTGATAGAAGACAGTTTGTCAAAAAAAGTGCAATGGTTGTTGGTGCAAGTGTAGCTGTTGGTGCTACTACACTGGCTGCAAGTGGAAAAAGCTATAAAACAGCTGATTCTAATGGTGTTGTTGTAGGTAACTCTCCTAAAAAAGAGATTACTTATAAAAAAACTCAAGCTTGGGAAGATTATTACAATCAAGCAAAATAGATAAAAGGTGTTAGTATGTCAAGTAGTACATATGAAGCACTAAAAGCTAAAGTAGGTAGAAGATCATTTATTAAAATGGCTGCACTTGCGACTGCTTCTAGTGCTGTAAGCGCTTTTGCAAACAATGATGGAGTTACTAGAGAAGCTACTAGTGAAGAGGTTAAAAATCCTTTTCCAGGTTCTAAAAAAGTAAAAACTATCTGTACTGCATGTTCTGTTGGATGTGGTATTATTGCAGAAGTTCACAATGGTGTGTGGGTAAGACAAGAGGTTGCACAAGACCATCCTGTATCTTTAGGAGGTCATTGTTGTAAAGGTGCTGATATGATTGATATGGTTAGGTCTGAAGTTAGACTTAAACATCCAATGGTAAAAGAAAAAGGGCAATGGAAAAGAATTTCTTGGGATGAAGCTTATGATAGAATCTCAACAAAAATGAAAGCTTTAAGAGAAAAAGAAAGCCCTGATTCAACAATGTTCTTAGGATCAGCAAAAATGAGTACAGAGCAAGCTTACTATTTTAGAAAGTTTGCAGCAATGTATGGAACAAATAATATAGATCATCAAGCAAGAATCTGACATAGTGCAACAGTTGCCGGTGTGGCAAATACATGGGGTTATGGCGCTATGACGAACTCTTTAGGTGATATACAAAATGCTAAGTCAATTATTATTTTTGGTGCAAATCCAGCAGTAAACCACCCAGTTGGTTTTGGACATTTCTTAAAAGCAAAAGAGAGAAATAATGCACAAATTATAGTAGTAGATCCAGTATTCACTAAAACAGCTGCAAAAGCTGATTATTTCTGTCAAATTAGACCAGGTACGGATATTCCATTTATGTATGGTATGTTACATATTATATTTAAAAATGGTTGGCAAAACGATAGCTTTATCAATGATAGAGTTTATGGAATGGATTTAATTAAAGAAGAAGCAAAAAAATGGACTCCTGAAAAAGTTGCTGATGTAACAGGTGTTTCAGCTGAAAAATTAATTCAAATTACAACTGTTTATGCTAAAAATACTCCAGGTACATTAATTTGGGCTATGGGATTAACACAACATACTATTGGTTCATCAAATACTAGAATTGCTCCAATTGTTCAATTAGCATTAGGAAATATGGGTACTGCTGGTGGTGGAACAAATATTCTAAGAGGGCACGATAATGTTCAAGGTGCTACTGATATGGGATGTTTATCTGATACATTACCAGGTTATTATGGATTAGCAGATGGTTCTTGGAAATATTTTGCTAGTCAATGGAATATAGATTATGATTGGTTAAAAAATCAGTTCCAATCTCCTGAATGGATGAATAAAAAAGGATTTACTCTTGCTAGATGGTGGGCAGGTGTATTAGATGGTAAAGATGGAAATGATAAAATTCATAATGGTAAAACAAAGTTAAAAGCTCTGTTTGTAATGGGTAATGGTATTACTTCTGTTGCACAACAAGCAAAAATAAAAGAAGGTTTAGATAATTTAGAACTTTTAGTTTTAGCTGACCCTTTTGTAAATGAAGCTGGAGTTTTAACAGATAAACAAGATGATGTATTCCTTTTACCTGCTGCAACACAATTTGAAACAAGTGGTTCTGTTACAGCAACAAATAGATCTGTTCAATGGAGAACTCAAGTAGTTGAGCCATTATATGAATCAAAACCAGATCAAGATATTTTATTTGAATTATCAAAAAGATTAGGTTTTTATGATCAATATACAGCAGCATTAAGAAATGGAAAAGATAGTTTTACTTGGCCAGAAGATGCTACAAGAGAAATTGCAAAAATTATTAAAACTATTGGTCTTACAGGATGGACTCCTGAAAGAATTAAAAAACATACTGATAACTGGCATATGTTCGACCAAGTATCTTTAAGAGGATATGGTGCTATGAAAGGTGAATATTATGGTTTACCTTGGCCTTGTTGGACAGAATCTCATAGTGGAAGCCCAGTTTTATATAACACTAATTTAAGTGTTAAAGATGGAGGTATGGGATTTAGAAATAGATTTGGATTAGAGCATGAAGGTGTATCTCAATTAGCTGCAAAAGGAAGTGCACCAAAAGATTCAAAAGTTAATGGTGGGTATCCTGAAATTACAAAAGATAATATTGAAGAAGTTTTAGGAATCAAATTAACTGATGAAGAAAAAGCTAAAATTGGTAAAAACTGGAAAGTGGATACTTCTAATATAATTGCTCAAAAATGTATGGAAGCAGGAATTGCACCATATGGAAATGCAAGAGCAAGAGCAAGAGTATGGACATTCCCTGATCAAATACCAATGCATAGAGAACCTTTACATTCTCCAAGACAAGATTTAGTTAAAAAATATCCTGCTTATGAAAATAAAGCAAACCATTTTAGAGTTGATACTCAATATATTACAAAACAATCTGAGCAAGATTGGTCAAAAGATTTCCCTATTAACTTAGTTACGGGAAGACTTGTAAATATGAATGGTGCAGGTATGGAAAATAGAGCATCTAAATATTTAGCTGCCTTAACTCCTGAAATGTTCTGTAGTATTAATCCAGACTTAGCAGGTCAATTAGGTGTTAGAAATGGTGATATGATTTGGATTCATTCTCCTGAAGGAACAAAAATTAAAGTAAAAGCAAAATATTCATATTCTGTTACACCAGATAGAGTATTTTTACCTTTCCACTTTGCAGGACATTTCCAAGGAGAAGATATTAGTCATAAGTATCCTAAAGGAACGAAACCTTATGCTGTTGGTGAAAGTGCAAATACTGTTACTAACTATGGTTATGACATTATTACACAAATCCCAGAAACAAAAGGCGGATTATGCCGAATAGAAAGAGCATAGGAGTAAGTTATGAATGAAATGTCAAGATTAAAATTCTATTGTGATGAAGGTAGATGTATCGAATGTGACGGATGTTCTGTTGCTTGTGCTGAAGCTCATGAATTACCTTCTGGAATTAATAGAAGAAAAGTAATTACAATAAATGAAGGTAAAGAGGGATTAGAATACTCTTTATCAATAGCTTGTATGCATTGTACAGATGCACCTTGTGAGCAAGTATGTCCAGTTGATTGTTTCTATATAAGAGAAGATGGAATTGTTCTTCATGATAAAGAGAAATGTATAGGTTGTGCTTATTGTTTATATGCTTGTCCATTTGGTGCACCTCAATTTCCAAGAGATGGAGCTTTTGGAACAAAAGGGGCGATGGATAAATGTACAATGTGTGCTGGAGGTCCTTTAGAAACTAATTCAAGTGAAGAAAGACACCTTTATGGACAAAATAGAATTGCTGAGGGGAAAGTTCCTGTATGTGCAGCAATGTGTTCAACTAAAGCATTATTAGTAGGTGATGCTCAAGAAGTAAGTAAAATATATAGAGAAAGAGTTCTATCAAGAGGTCACGGTGTTCAAACTTCACCAATGACTTGGAGTAGAGCATACGGAGCAAAATAAGGTTAAATTATGAAAAAAAGTATATTAATTATCTTTTTAGCTCTAGCTTCAGTAGCATTTGCTGCTACTGATAGTGCTATATATGGTAAAGATTTAATACCTAATATTTTAGGTTATGATAAAGAAGGTTCTTTACATTTAGGTCAATGGTTTACTATTTTACAAGGTAAATATTTTTCAATTGGATTCCTAGCAGTTGCATTTGGAGTTCCAGCAGTTTTTTTAATACACTATTTAATAATTGGACCTATGATTTTTTCTCATGACAGAAAAAAAATACATGTTTTTACATTATTTCATAGAGTAATTCATTGGCTAGCAGCAATTTCATTTTTAGTGTTAGTTCCAACTGGATTTGTAATGGTATTTGGTACAACATTTGGTGGTGGTGAATTTGTTAGAGTTTGTAAAGAGTTACATGCAATTTCAACAGTAATATTTGCTATTTCAGTTATACCAATGTTATTAATGTGGATAAAAGATATGTTCCCAACATTAGACGATATTAAATGGATGATGATTGTTGGTGGATATTTAAATAAAAGAAAAGATCCAGTACCAGCAGGTAAATTTAATGCAGGTCAAAAAATGTGGTTTTGGTTATGTACAATAGGTGGGATTGTTATGATATTAACAGGTGCTGCTATGTATTTTCAAGATTTTAAACTTGATGTTATTGTACAAATGGGATTATCACAAATTGACTTTTTAAGAGCAAGTGCAATAGTACATAATATATTAGGAATGGCAGTTGCTGCTTTATTCTTTGTTCATGTATATATGTCTGTATTTGCTATTAAAGGTGCAATTCATAGTATGATTACTGGATATAAAGAAGAAGAAGAAGTAGAAATTCTTCATAGTTCTTATTATAAAAAATTAAAAGAAAATAAAGAAATATAAAAACTAGTAAGTTTTTACTTACTAGTTTTTGTTATAATAGAAATATGCATTAATAACATATTAAAGAGTGATACAATGAGTAATGAAAAATATTTAAAAAAAGTTATAATTGATAAAATTTCAGGAAATGAAGCTATTGAATTTGATGATGTTACTATTGATGAGTCAAGGTTAAATCTATATTTAAATGGACAAAAAGCTATTTCAATGATGTGTATTCCAAAAGATCAAGATGCACATGCAATTGGTTTTTTAATGAGCGAAAATGTAATCTCAAATATTGATGATATAGAAACACTTACTGTTAGTGAAGAGGGTTTAAGAGTTGATATAAAAGCAAAAATAAATGAAGCTTCTTTAGAAAACTTATATAAAGAAAAAACACTTGTAAGTGGTTGTGGTGGTGGAGTTACTGGAAATGTAGAAGGTAGTGTAGAAATACCTTTTAATCAAACTTCATTTCAAGTAAAACCTGAAACAATTTCAACAGAAGTAAAAAAGTTTTATGAAGAGAGTGAATTATATAAATTAACAGGCTGTGTTCATAAAGCAATGATATATTTACTTGATGGAACAACAGTTACAGCAGAAGATATAGGTAGACACAATGCTATTGATAAAGTTGTTGGTAAATGTAAGCTTAATAGGCTTGATACAACAAAATCAGTTTTATTTGTTAGTGGTAGATTATCTTCAGAAATGGTTACAAAAGCAGTTATGCATAAAATCCCTATTGTAGTTTCAAGAACAGCACCAACTTATCTTGGCGTACAAACCGCACAAAAACATGGGGTAACTTTAATTGGATTTGCCCGAGGTAAAAAAATGAATTTATATACTCATCAAGGAAGAATAGATGTCTAGTATTGATGATAATTTAAATATTAAACTAGATAATATTCAAAAAGAATTAATTTTAACAAATTTGGATGAAGATGGAAAACTATCTTGTTTAAAGGCCTTTAAAGTTGCAAGACTTATAGGTAAAAAACCAAATGAAATGTCAGCTATTACAAAAAGTTTAGGTATTAAAATTACAAATTGTGAACTAGGTGTATTTGGAAAAATTAAATTTCAAGACCCTAATATAGAAGTGTACAATAGACTAAAACAAAATTATATGGGACATAAACAGCTTGAGTGTAAAGTTTTATGGGATGAAGCTCAAAATTCAACTTTAAGAACCGTTGGTTCTACTGTAAAAAATTCTGATATTGAAGTAACTCATTGTCAATTAGGATGTTTTAGAGAAAGAAAAGGACATAAAGATGCAAGTAAAAGTTAAAATTTGGATAGAAGATGACGAACAAAATTTAATCTTTGGTAGTGGTAAAACTGAAGTTTTAGAATATATTGATAGAACAGGTTCTATTGCTGATGCTGCAAAAGAAGTTGGTATGAATTATAAAAAAGCTTGGAATCATATAAAAATTTTAGAAAAATTTGTTGAAGATGATTTAGTAATAACTTTTAAAGGTAGAGGGGAAAATAGTGGAACATCATTAACTCCTAAAGCTAGAGAAGTAATTCAAACATATAAAATTTTACAGCACGATATTAAAAAATATTCAGAAGATAGATTTAAAGAATTATTTCAAAAAAATGGACAAGAAATTTTAAGTCCAAAGGAGAATAAATAGTGTACAAATTAAATTTTTTACTATATCCTAATGTGCAAAATTATCATATTACTAAAGAAAGTTCTCTTAATATTTTAGATGATAATGACACTTTCAATAGACTAAAAAAAGAGTTTTTATTTAAATACAAATTTGAAAATTTAAAAACTATTGATTTTTCAAAATGGGGAATTTTAGGCCTTTTTTTAGAACTAAAAGGAGAAATTGCAGTAAGTTTAGGTGAGAGTCAAGCAATTATTGATGCAGCACTTGAGTATGAAAAGCTGGGATTTAATATTACTTGGCTTACTTTAAATAAACAAGGAACTGTAAATTTAGATAATTTAAAGTTAAAAAAATTTGACTATATTTTTATCTCTTCATATGTAATGGATACTTTTGTAAAGATAAATTTAGAAGAAATAAAAAGTATAAGTAATGCAAAAATAGTTTCTAATGCAAGTGCTCATTTTGATAAAACAAGTGATATTGTTATTTTTGATTGCTATAAAATTTGTGGATATACAAGTTGTGCAATTATTTTATATAACAATGAATTTCAAGAGCAAAATTTAGCAAATATCGATGCTCTTGCTATTTATTTATGCTTTGAAAACTTAAAAACTCAAAACTTTAATACTTCAAATAAAAAACTATTTATTGAACAATTAAAGAAAAATTTTAAAGAGGATTTATATTTCTTTGTGGATACGCAAGAAACATTACCTTATACACTTCATTTTGGTTTAAAGAATATAAAAGCAAGAGAGATGATAAGAACTTTAGCTTTATCAAATATTTTTATTACAAATGGTGAGGGATGCTCTTTAGGTTTATCAAGACCTTCAAGAGTTATTCAAGCTATGGGGTATGATGAGCTAACAAGTAGAAATGCAATTTCTTTATCTTTTTGTGAAGAGTATTCTTTAGAAGAAATTGAAAAAATTGCTAAATTTTTCTATAAAAAGTATAAACAAATAAGGCTACTAAATGAACAATAAATTAACATATTTAGATTTTAATGAAGCAGTAAAAAAGAGTTTAGAACTAATTGTCCCAACTACATTAACACAAAAAATACCTCTTTTAGAGGCTTTAAATAAAGTTATTGCACAAGATATAATTTGTATTAAGAATTTACCTTCTTTTAATAATTCTGCAATGGATGGTTTTGCAGTTAAATTTGAAGATGCTGGAAAAAAACTAAATATAAAAAGAGTTATATACGCAGGAGATAAAGATGAGAAAATTCTTGCAAATTTACAAGATAATGAATGTTATAAAATAATGACAGGAGCTCAAGTTCCAAATGATGCGGATACTATTATTCCAATTGAAAATTGTTTGGAAGTTACAGATAAAACTGTATTAATTCCAAAGGATTTAAAAAAAGGAAGCAACTTAAGAATAAAAGGAGAAGAACAAAAAAAAGGTAATATTTTATTAAAAAAAGGTGAAGTAATAAGATCTTCACATATTACACTTCTTGCTTCACAAGGAATTGTAATGGTAGAAGTTTTTAAAGATATTTCAATTGCTGTTTTATCAACAGGAGATGAATTAAAAGAGCCTTGGGAAATTTCAAGTGAAGATGAAATTTATAATTGTAATTCATATGCCTTAATTTCTTTACTAAAAGAAAAAGGCTTTAATGCAACATATAGTGGAGTAATCCCTGATGATTTAAATAAATCTAAAGAGTTTATTTCTACTTTAAAAAATTATGATGTGGTAATTACAACAGGAGGTATTTCTATGGGAGATGCTGACTTTGTAGCACAAGCTTTTTTAGATAATGGTTTAGAACCAATTTTCCATGGAGTAAATTTAAAACCTGGTAGACCAATAATGATGGGAAAAATGAATAAAACTATAGTTTTTTCTCTACCTGGAAATCCTCTTACTGCAATGGTTAATATGCATTTATTTGCAATTCCTGCACTTAAAAAACTACAAGGAAGCTCTTGTTTTTATCATGATGTAATAAAAGCAAAAAATAAAAAAGAGTTTAAAACAAAGCAAGGAAGAGTAAATATTGTACTTGGAACTTGTGAAAATGGAATTTTTACAGTTACACGAGATAATAAATATGGTTCAGGAATGATTACTGTTTTGTATGAAAGTAATGCTTTATTGGTTACAAGTAAAGATACAAGTAGTATAAGTGAAGAACAAGAAGTAGGTGTTATTTCTTTTAATAACAAATTAATAAATAAACAAATAGATATTTTCAATTAAATTTACAAAAAAGGAAAAAAATGAAATTAAATAGATTTTCAATGCTTTTAGCATCACTTTCAATGGTAGTTTCTGCAAATTTATTTGCAGATGATTTAATGATGGCAACAACAACAAGTACGGATAATACAGGGTTATTAGACTATTTAGCTCCAAAATATAAACAAGATACTGGTAATACTTTAAAATGGGTTGCAACAGGTACTGGAAAAGCGCTTAAAATGGGACAAAATTGTGATGTTGATATTTTATTTGTACATGCACCAGCTTCTGAGAAAAAATTTGTTGAAGCAGGGTATGGAGAAAATAGAAAACAAGTAATGTACAATGATTTTATTATTGTTGGACCAAAATCAGATCCAGCAAAAGTTACTGGTATGACACCAGCACAAGCTTTAACTAAAATTAAAAATGATAAAGCAAACTTTTTTAGTAGAGGGGATAACTCTGGAACTAATAAAAAAGAGATTAGTTTATGGAAAACTGCACTTTCTGCAACACCTGATAAAGAGTCTTGGTATGTACAAACAGGGCAAGGTATGTTAAGAACAATTAATATGTCAGCAGAAAAAAATGGATATACAATGACTGATAGAGGAACTTGGATTAAGTATGTTTCTCAAAAAGGTGAAGACAATAGTATGAAAATCGTAGTAGAAGGTGATAAATCTTTATTTAACCAATATAGTGTAATTACTATTAATAAAGATAAATGTTCAAATGTAAATACAACAGCTGCAACTTCATTTACAAATTGGATAGTAAAAGAGGAAAATCAAAAATTTATTGCTGATTTTAAATTATTAGGTAAAGCATTATTTGTTCCTAACGCAGATAAATAAAAAGGTTTAAGGTAAAAAAATAGGATGAATCTATTTACAGATGGTTTTAATGAAGCATTACAACTACTTATTTCAGGGAATGATAGTGTTTATTCGGCAATTATAGTTACTGTTACAGTTTCTTCATGGTCATTATTTATAAGTTTACTAATAGGTCTTCCTTTAGGATTTTTGCTAGGATATTATAATTTTCCTGGCAAATCCGTAGTAAGAATAGTAGTTGATACGCTGTTAGCTTTGCCAACAGTAGTAATAGGCTTAATAGCATATACAATGTTATCAAAAAGTGGATTTTTTGGTGAATTTAATCTTTTATTTAGTCAAAAAGCTATTATTATTGGTCAAATTGTTTTAGGTCTTCCTATTATTATTGCCTTAACTGCAACTCAAGTAGAAGCTATTGATAAAAGATTATATCTTTCTTTAAAAGGTCTTGGTGCAAACTCTAGGCAAATATTAGTTGCAACTTTAATTGAAGCTAGATTTGGTCTTATGACTGCTGCTATGACTGCTTATGGCAGAATTATTACAGAAATTGGTATTTCTATGATGGTTGGTGGAAATATAAAATATCATACAAGAACTATTACTACGGCAATTGCTTTAGAAACAGGAAAAGGTGAGTTTGTTACAGGTATTGCCTTAGGATTGGTTCTTTTTTGTGTTGCACTAATGGTTAATATTGCTTTATCTATGTTAAAAAGGAAATGGGTACAGTGAAAATACTTTATGAATTGAAAAATCTTCAATACTTTCACGAAGAAAAAAGAGTTTTAAATATAGATAAATTGATATTGGAAGAAAATCAAATTATAGGTGTTTTTGGTCCAAATGGAAGTGGTAAATCAACTTTATTTTCTCTTTTATCTTTTATTACAAAGCCAAATTATGGTCAGTTATATTTTAATGAAATAGATTCAAGGAAATTAGATTTTTCTTTAAAACAAAATGTTGTAATTTTGCCACAAAATCCATATCTTTTAAAAAGAACAGTTTTTGATAATATTGCTTATGGTTTACAATTAAGAAAAGATACAAAAGATTTAAAGCAAAGAGTTTTTGAAGCTTTAAAACAAGTAGGATTAGATAAATCTTTTATAAATAGAAAATGGAATCAACTCTCAGGAGGGGAAGCTCAAAGAGTTGCTTTAGCTGCAAGGCTAATTTTAAAACCAAAAGTTTTAATTTTAGATGAGCCAACTTCAGGAGTTGATACAAACTCTGCACAACTTATAAAAGAAGCTATTTTTTTAGCAAAACAAAAATGGGATACTTCTTTAATTATTTCAAGTCATGACCATAATTGGCTTAATCATACTTGTGATAAAAAAATTGCACTTTTTCAAGGTGAGTTAATTGAAAGTGGAAGTATAAATTTACTTTTTGCTCCTTGGCAAAAAGACTTAGATGGAAATTTAGTAAAAGAGTTTTTTTGTGGTCAAAAATTAATTTTTGAAAATAGTTATTCAAAGAAAAGAGATTCAATTGCAATGATTAATTCAGAGGATATTTATCTAAATAAAAAAGATAAAAATGCAATAAAAGGTTTAATTACTTCAATTCATAAAGAACCACATAAAAATGAGATGTTAGTAGAGTTTGTAATTGGTGGTATTTGTTTAAATAGCAAAGTATCAAATGATGAAGTAAAAGAAAAAAAATTACTTCCCGGAAATGAAGTGGAAGTAACAATAGATACAAGTAAAGCTTGTTGGATTTAATTAAAAAGGAAAAATATGAAAAAATTTTTATTATCAACTGTAGTATCTTCAGTTATATTATCAACTACATTAGTAGCAAAGGAAAAAATAGTTGTATTTCACGCAGGAAGTTTAGCAGTTCCTTTTTCTCAAATTGAAAAAGAGTTTGAAAAACTATATCCTCAATATGATGTGCAAAGAGAAGCTAGTGGAAGCAGGGCAGCAGCAAGAAAAATTTCTGAAATAGGAAGAGCAGCAGATGTAATGGCAAGTGCAGATTATAAAGTAATTGATAATTTATTAATTCCAAATCATGCAAAATTTAATGCACTTTTTGCAACAAATGAAATGGCAATAGCTTATACACCAAATTCAAAATATGCAAATGAAATAAATTCAAAAAATTGGCCAGAGATTTTTTTAAAAGAGGGGGTAAAAGTAGGTCACTCTAATCCAAACTTAGACCCTTGTGGATATAGAAGTGTTATTGTTACAAAATTAGCTGAAGAGTTTTATAAAATACCTGATTTTTATAATAAATTATTAGGTTATGGTACTTCATATAAAGTTGGTGAAGAAAATAAAGATAAAGTTATTGTAAGGCCAAAAGAGACTGATCTTTTAGGTTTAATTGAAGCAAATGCTTATGATTATTTATTTATATATAAATCAGTTGCACAACAACATGGATTAAAATATATCTCTTTACCTAAAGAAGTTTCATTAGTTGATAATGAAAATATTGATTTTTATAAAAAAGCCTCTTTTGATATAGATGGTAAAGAACCAGGTACTTTTATTACTAAAAAAGGTGCACCAATGGTTTATGGTCTTACAATTGCTCAAAATAGTAAATCTCCTGCAAATAAACAAGGTGCTATAAAATTTGTAAATTTTATTTTATCTAGTAAGGGACAAGAAATTATGAAACAAAATGGGCAAGGGGTTATAAATCCTGCTATTTTTACAGGTGATTCATCAATTTTAGGTAAATAATGAGTTATTTAAAAATAGAAAATTTATCAAGTACAATAGATAATTTTGTACTTGATAATATAAATATTGAGATTGAAAAAAATGAATATTTTGTACTTTTAGGACAAAGTGGAAGTGGTAAAACAAGGCTTTTAGAAACCCTTGCAGGGTTAAATAATAGTAGTGGTAAAATCTATTATAATAATAAAGAAATCTCTTTATTATCTCCTGAAAATAGAGATATAGGTTTTGTATATCAGGATTTTGCACTATTTCCTAATTTAAATGTTGAACAAAATATAAAATTTTCTTCAAAGTATAAAAAAATAGAAAACTCTAAAGAACTTTTTAATGATTTAGTTGATTTTTTAAAATTAGAAAAATTGCTTAAAAGAGATATTGGAAATTTAAGTGGTGGAGAAAAACAAAGAGTTGCCATTGCAAGAGCACTTTTTTCAAAACCTAAAATTTTACTTTTAGATGAACCTTTAAGTGCAATTGATCCAACTTTTAGAAACTCTATAATGAAAAGTTTAAAAGATATACATAAACGATATAATTTAACAACTATTCATGTAACTCATAATTTTAGAGAAGCTTCATATTTAGCAGATAAAATAGCAATAATTATGAATGGTAAAATTCAACAAGTGGGTAAAAGTGAAGATGTTTTAAATCATCCTGCAAATATTGAAGTGGCAAAATTTTTAGGATTTAAAAATATTTTTCCTTCTTCTTTATTGGGTTTTTCTTCTTCTGGAAAATTCTTCTCCGTAAATCCAAATGTAATATATGTTTCAAATAAACAAATTTTAAATAAAGATTATACTTTTGAAGCAATACTTGATGATTGTATGGGTGTTGTAGATCATTATAAACTATTTGTAAGTGTTGAAACTCATCAATTTTTTATAAAAATATTAAAAAGAGAATATGAAGGGTGTTATTCAAATGGTGGAAATAAAGTCTTTATTGGTTTTGATAAAAAAGATATAGGATTTATATAAGATGCAAAAAAAGTCATTTATTACTTTATTAATAGTATTAGCCTTTATTATTGTCTTTTTTTTAAGTATCCCAATTTTAAAAATGTTTATAGGAGTTGGAAGCGATAAACTTCTTGAAACAATAAAAGATGCAGAAGTAATAACTTCAATTTTACTTACAATGAAAGTTTCATTATGGGCTATGTTATTTGTTTTAATCACAGGATTACCTTTAGCTTATATTATTGCAAGATATGAATTTTATGGAAGAAGTTTTCTTGAATCAATTATTGATATTCCTGTTATGATACCTCATACAGCAGCTGGAATTGCACTTCTTACTACTTTTGGAGATACTTTATTAGGTGATTTTTTTAAATTTTTTGGTATTGAATTTGTAGGAACTGAATATGGAATTATGATTGCAATGATGTTTTTATCAGCTCCTTTTTTAATCAATAGTGCAAAAGATGGTTTTAGAAAAGTTGATGTAAAGCTTGAAAAAGTAGCTAGAACTTTAGGGGCTAGTCCTATTTCTGTCTTTTTTAGAATAACTATTCCAAATGCTAAAAAAGATATTATCAATGGTGCTTTAATGATGTGGAGTAGGGGTCTTGGTGAATTTGGAGCGGTTGTTATACTTGTATATCATCCTATGACAACACCAGTTCTAATATTTGATAGATTTAATAGTTATGGATTAAGTTTTTCTGCTCCTGTTGCCGCAGTAATTATTGCTTTTTCTGTAATTGTGTTTTTAGTTGTTAGATTTACTACTTCTAAATTGAAATAATATTAGTAAATTTTGATATAATAATAAAAAAAGGAGAATTTATGTTTGTAAAATTAAATGATAGAGTTTATTTGAATATGGCGAAAATTACTAGAATGAAAATTGATCATGTTGAAGATGGAATTAGAGTTAGATTTTATGAAGGTCAAGAGCAAGTTGCAAAATCAAAAAGATTTGATGATGTACAAGCAGCAGAGGCTTGGCTTCAAGAGTTATTATCAAAAATTTAAATAGTATTGAAAAAAATCTATTTAATATCTGGATTTATGTGTGATAAAAGGCTTTGGGATAAAGCCCTTAGCTTTTTTGATTCTTCATATAAATTTATATATCTGCCTATTCCTTTAGAAGAAAATTTTGAAAAATTACTTGAAAAAATAGTAATTAATGAAGAAAAAATAAATCTTATAGGGTTTTCTTTAGGTGGATATATAGCTTCTGCTTATGCTTTAAAATATAAAGATAAAATAAATAAGGTTTTAGTTATATCCTCATCTTTATGTTCTTTAGAAAAAAAAGAATTATTACAAAGACAAAAAGCAATAGAACTTACAAAAAAATTTGCTTTTAAATCATTAAGTGAAAAAAAGATTAAAACTCTACTTGAAGATAAAAATAATCAAGAAATAATTACATTAATAAAAAAAATGTATGAAGAACTTGGAAAAGAATATTTTCTTACTCAATTAAATGCTACTTTACATAGAAAAGATTTAAAAGAAGAGTTATTAAAAAGTAAAATAGATTTTAGTTTTTATTTTTCAAAAGATGATATTTTATTAAATCATTTATGGTTAGAAGAACTTGAATTAAATAGTTCTTTTAATTTTACAAAACTAAAAAGATCTTCACATATGCTTCCTTTAGAAGAACCATTAAAAATAGCCTTGTATATAAAATCTTGGTTAGCTTGAATTTAGCAAATAAAGCATATAATATTAACTTTGCAAAGCTTCTAGTTTAGAAGGGAAAGCTTTAATAGCTTTTTTTAGTGAATTTTATAAAAAAGGCAAAATATGCAAAATACTTTAAATAAAACAGTTTTTTTAAAAGCAGATAAAATAGGTGAAGGAGATTTAGGCTCTATTTTAATCAAAGGTTTTTTAAATGCTATGAGTGAGCAAGAAAATTTACCTGAATCTATTCTTTGTGTAAATAGTGCAGTTTTATTAACAACTGCAAATGAAGAAGATGAGGTTTTACAAATTCTTAAAAAACTTGAAAATAAAGGTGTAAAAATTTACTCTTGTGGAACTTGTTTAAATTATTATAATAAAACAGATGAGTTAAAAGTTGGAGTTGCAGGAAATGCTATGGATACAATAGCAACACTTCTAAATACAAATACTGTAACTTTATAATCTTCAAAAAGCCTAAAATTTTTAGGCTTTTTTCTAAAGGTATTTAATGTTTAATCTTCAAACTTTTTTAAACACTATTTCAAACACTTTTTCAAAAGAGTTATTTTATAGGTTTCCCCTTGTTTTTATTTTTATAATTATTACTTTTATTTTTACAATTTTTGAAAATCATAAAATATTTATATTTGAACAAGAGTTGCAAAATAAACTTTTATTAAGTTCTTTTATTCTTACTATTTTTACTACTTCTTTTTATCTTTTTTTTGAAAGAATAAAAAGAAATAGTTTATATAAAACAGGGCTATTTTTAGGGCTATTATTACTAACATATTGTAGTGTTTTTATCTACTTTGATTCTATACTTTTTTATTTTAATGCAGTTTTACTCTCTTTAATATTTTCAAATTTTCTTTTTATAAAATCAACTAATCAATCAATTTTATATTTTTATTTACTAGGAAAACACTCTATTCTAATTGCTTTTTTTAGCTGCTTTATTTTAGGATTTGGAATATATGCAATACTTCTTAGTTTGGAGTTTTTATTTAATATAACTTTTTTAAATGATTATATAGAAGATATATTTATTTTTATTGCAACTATTATTTTTCCTATTTTAATTCTTTCAAATATTCCTAAAAATATAGATACTTTAAAAGAAGAAATACAAACAACTTGGCTTATTCTTATAAAAAACATATTAATTCCCTTACTTTTTATATATATAGTTGTTTTATATGCATATTTTATAAAAATAACTATTTTACAAGAGCTTCCAAAGGGAGATTTATCTTGGATAATTTGTACTTTTTTAACTTTATGTATATTTGTAAAGATGTTTTTAACTTCAATAAAACAGCAAAACTTTATAGTGAAGTTTTTTGATAAATATTTTATTTATTCAATGATTATTCCTTTGATTTTTTTAAATATTGCTATATATACAAGAGTTAATGAGTATGGTATTACTCAAGCTAGATATGCTTTAATTTTATTATCAATTTGGTTTTCATTTATTGTAATTTATTATTTTATTAAAAAAGAGTTTTGTATAAAAAGAAGTTTTATTTTTCTATTTTTACTTTTACTTATCTCTTCTGTTACTACTTTTAGTGCTTCAAATCTTAGTATAAATTCTCAACTTAATAGATTAGAAACAATGTTAAAAGAAAATAATATTTTAGTTAAAAATAAAGTTACTCCTCTAACAAAGCAGTTAGATTTAAAACAAGAAGCTCAAATCTCTTCAATTATTAAATATTTAAATAGAAGTAAAGAAGGGAAAAAAAGATTAAATCTTTTGCTTAATACAGATTTTAAAAATAGTTTAGAGTTTTTAAAATATTTAAATATTAAATACTCTAATTTAAATACCACATATATAAAAAAGTTTAATTTAAATGATATAGTTTATAGTTTAAATGGTTATAACTATTTGATACCTTTATCTATAGAACAAACTAAGCAAAAATATTTTTATAAAAATAAAGTAATCCTTGCAAGTTTAAAAAACTCTATTTTAAAACTAGAAATAAAAAATCAAAATATACAGTTTGATTTAAAGCAAATAGTTAAAGAGTGGAAAAAACAAAAAATAGAAGTTTTAGATAAGAATAATTATAAAAATACGATTTTTTATAAGAAAATGGACAATTTAGAGTTAAAACTTTGTATTAAGTACTTAAGAATAAATGAGAATTTTGAAGACTTTGAAGTAAAATATATAGAAGGTTATTTAATGATAAGATAAAAAGAGTTTAAAACTCTCTTTATCTATTCATCTATTTATTCATACCTTGTCCTTGACCCATTCCCATACCTTGTCCTTGACCCATTCCTTTACCTTGACCCATTCCTTTATTGTTCATTCTTTCAGAAACTCTATTTAACTGATGCTCTTGTAACTCTTCTTTACTTAAAACACCATCTTTATTTTTATCTATACTTTCAAAAGTTGGTGCATTTTGTGCATTTCTTAAAGGATAACCTTGCTCATATTTTTGAGACATTCTTTTAGCTCTTGTATCTTCAAATTCACTTTGAGTAATTTTCCCATCATTATTTGCATCATAAGCCCCAAAAGGAATTGGCCCTTTATTTGGTAAATCTTGGGCAAACAGTACAGCACTTACCACTGCAGTTAAAGCAGCAATTTTTAAAGTTTTCATTTTTTTTCCTTTAGTTAAACTTTAATATAATTATAACATTAATAATTTAATAGATATTTAATAGTTTATGTTAGATAAATGTATATTGGACTTTTAAAAAAATCTTGTGCATATTGAATTTCTCGGGGTTTTATATTATGTAGTGAAAAAGTATTACTTATAATTGTAGTATTTATATTTTCATCAAATAATTTTTTTTCAAGTTTTTTCATACCTTCAAAATATAAGTAACAAACTAAAGTTGCATTTTTTAAATCTTCTTTAAAAAAATCCTTTTTATATATTTGTAAATTTTTTATTTTTAAAAGTGATTTTAAAAGTTTTGAGATTAAATAAGGAACTAAAGATAATTCATAAGCTATGATTTTTTTATTTGGAAGATTTACTGCTAAAAAAATAGCTAAACTTCCAAATCCTGAGCCTAAATCAATAATAGTTTCATCTTTTGAATTTTTTGCATATTCTAGTATTTTTTTTTGTGCAGCTTTTGAACTTGGCATTGGTGAAATACCAATTTTTAAAGAAGATATTACAATTATTAAAACAATTAAAAGTAAAAAAATTAAAAGATAAAATTCAAACATAAAGTTATTTTACATTGAGCAAACTTAAAAGTTTGCCCAAATTTATATCTCATTAGAAACTTCGTATCCAGCAAGTGCTGAACCAATAGCTCCCATTAGTTGTGGATATTTTGCTGCAACTACATTTTTTTCTAATTTTTTAGATAGTAGTTGTAATAAAAAAGGGTTTAATGCTCCTCCTCCACTAAAAATTATATTATCACTTTTTATGGCAAATTTTTTAGCCATAGAAGCTAGTCTTGAGGCAATTGATTCATGTACAGCATAACAAATATTAGCTGCACTCTCTTTTTTTGCAATTAATGAGATTACTTCTGATTCGGCAAATACTGCACACATACTAGAAATACTTAACTCTTTTGTTGCTTCAAAGCCTATTTTTGAAAACTTTTCTAGTTCAAGGCCCATTCTACTTGCAGCTATTTCTAAAAATTTTCCAGTTCCTGCTGCACATTTATCATTCATTTTAAAATCTATAAATCCACCATTTAAATCAAGCTTTATTACTTTACTATCTTGACCACCCAAGTCAATAACCATATCAGCACTATTGTCAAAATGAAAGGCTGCTTTTGCATGGGCTTTTATTTCACTAATTATAGGACAAGAAAAACACTCTTCTATCATATGTCTTCCATATCCTGTTGAAACTAGCATTTCTATTTGTTTATCTTTTAAATATTCTTTTACTATTTCATCTTGATTTACAATAGTTGGGATAATTTTTGTATCAATAATTTCTTTATTTTTATTTATAGCACATATTTTTGTGTAAGTAGAACCTACATCAACACCCCAATACATTTAATTTTGCTTCTTTTTAAAAGAAGTTGCTTTTTTCTTAAAGTTAATACTTTCTAAAAAGGCTTCAACTCTTGTTTTAATTTGTCCTGCATCTTCTGGAGAATAGTCTGATTCAATAACTAAACAAGCAATTCCTTCTTTTTCTAAAGCTTGTGTTACTAGATGTGCTTCCACATTATAAGTATGACAAAAAGATAAAGTATAATAAATTACTCCATCAGCTTGTCTATCTTTATACATTTTAAGAATTTTATCTATTCTTGGAGCATTAGGAGTAAAACAAGCACAATCAACAGCACTATACTTATCAAGTAATTTTTGCATTAATTCATCTTCTGTTGTTACTTCATCTAAATTTACATTATCTTTATAATATCTATGCCCAATACATGACTCTTCATTAATAATAGCACCCCCACTTGTTTCAACTGCTGTATGAAGTTTCCAGTTTGGTGGAGCAAAAGGAGTACCTAAAACTATAAGTCTTGGAGTATCTTCTTCAAATACACTAATTTTATTTTCAACTCTTTTTTCAAGTTCATCGCAAAGTTCATTTACTTTTTGAGTATATCTTACTGGGTCATCTAAAAATCCCATTTGAGTAACAAATAAGCCATCTTTTCCACTAATTGGAATTATGTCTTTATTCATACTTCTTAATCTATCTAATCTTTGTAAAGCTTCTCTTTTTTCATTTACTATCTTTGTTCCTTTTTTCATCTCTTCTAAAGATAGTTTTTCCCCTGTAATACTCTCTATATGCTCTTTAAACTCTACTAATTCCTCTTTCCAAAGTTTTAAATCTTTTTCTCTTTTCATATGGGGAATATTCATAACTTTTACTGGATGATGTTTATTTAAAATTTCCCAAGTTTTTTTCTTTGCTTCACAAGTTGTTTCTCCATAAATAAAATCTGATGATTGTGTATAAGCACATGTTTTTTGTAGCTTAAAACCATGAGCAGATTTTATTAAAGGACAGATATTTCTAGGAAGTTCTGTTTCTGCATCTGCAATTGTAGCAGGGCTTCCTCCACATAACCCAAAACAAGCGCCACCTGCACCAACTATAATCTCTTCAGGAACAAAAATACAAAAAGCACCAATTGAAGGTCTTTTTTTCTTTCTTAATTCATTTATTTCAGCTATTCTTTGACCTTGAATTTCACTCATAAACCAATCAAAATATTTCATAGCTTCAGGTCTGTTTTTTTGAGTCATAAATTGATTTTTATAAGATTCTAATCCCATTTCCATCATTTTTGCATGTCTTTCAACATCCACTCCAATATCTTTTAATAAACTTCTATGTTCATGTACACCCATAATATTTGCCTTTAATTAAATGCTGTTAAAAAAGTAGTTACATGTAAAAAAGCTAAAAGAATGGAAGCTTAGTCATGTATGTCTAATCCTTAGACCTAATATACAGCTTTACTTAAAATTATAATATAGTTTTATTAATAAAGTATTAAAAAAGGTAAAAATATTTTTACTTTTATATGTAAGTTAAAGTTATAAATTAAGAGAAGATTCTCTTAATTTTCATAAAGGAAGAATTTATGTTCTTTATTTTTTTGACATTGAATATATTCACTATTTGCAATTTTTAGTTCTCCCTTACATATAGGGCAATTTCCTTTTAATTTTGTAAGATAAACATCTCCTGCATTTGAACATTCAAAACTATATTCTCCAAAATATAAAATCTTTTTTTGAAGTAAAATAATACTTAGAATTAATGCAGCAAAAGGAATAATTCCTAAAAAAATAAGTGTAGTATTTTTAGTTTCATAATATAAGGCTATAAAATATAAAAGTAGGGCACTAAAGATTAAGATTACTCTTGTTATTTTTAATTGTTTACCAAAGATTTTTATAGCTTTCTCATAAACTCTTTCTAGTTTAACTTTTTCATTTTTTTTCTTCATTTGCTCTCTTTTGTTTTTATAATAATACAAAATTAGTTTTTAACTATCTATTATCTACACATAATCTACACGTAAATTTGTTAAAATATAATAGTTTTTTTTATTTGGAGTAATAAGTTATGCAAAACAAAAAAGTTGTTTTACTTTCAATAATAGCAATTTTAGCTTTATTTATTGGCGGTACATATTTTTATAAAAGTAGTAAAGCTAAAGAGTATCAAGCTTTAGTACAAAAGAAAAAAGATAGTCTTCAAAGACCTTATTCTTTAGTAGTTGGTAATAGTGATGCAAAGGTTCAATTAGTTGAGTTTTTTGATCCTGCTTGTGGAACTTGTGCTCAATTTCATCCTTATGTAAAAAATATTATGAAAGAAAACGAAGGAAAGATAAAACTTGTTTTAAGATATGCTCCTTTTCATAAAAATTCTGATTTTGCTGTAAGGGTTTTAGAAGCTTCAAGAAAGCAAGATAAATTTATGCAAACTTTAGAAATTTTATTTGCTACACAAGGATATTGGACAGAAAATCATATTGTAATACCAGAAAAAATATGGAGAGTTTTACCTAAAGCTGGCCTTGATATGCAAATGTTAGCAAATGATATGAAAAATGATGAAATTACAAAAATAATCAAACAAGATTTATTTGATGCCCAAGAGTTAGGTGCAAATAAAACACCTTCTTATTTTGTAAATGGTAAACCTTTAGAAGTATTTGGTTTACAAGAATTAATAGATTTAATTAATTCTCAATTATGATTTTTTAAATCTCTTTTTTATTTTAAAATATAGGGTACTTCCTACTATTATTAGTAGAAGTATCCAAATATAAAGTGAATCTAACTGTAAAATATTATCAACTATTGTATTTAAAAAAAATCCCCAAAGAGTAATTGCAATGGCAGTTGCAATAAATACTATAAACATAATTGTAAAGTGTTTTAAACCTATTAAATACCCTATAATTGCTCCCACAATTGGTCCTGTCATCCAAAAAGGTATAAAAACAAAAATAAAAAGCCCAATTTTTCCATATTTTTCAAATTTGTCTTGATGTTGTAATTTTTTTTGTTTTACTTCTTCAAAAAAACTTTCTAAAAGCTTGATTTTTAGTATACCTTTAAAACTATAAATAAATAAGGGATATAAAATAGTAACTAAAATAAGTTCAGTTAAAATATTTATAGAAATTACAAAAAAGTGAGAGAGTCCAGAAGCATACCCTAAAGATAAGGCAGGTACTCTTCCTACAAATAAATTTGATGCTATAATTGCTGTAAGTTTGTTTGCTAAAGAAGTATCAACAATATATGTAAAGATTATAAATAAAGTAAGGCAAATAATTAATACTAATCCAAATAATAATATATTTCCTTCTTTTTGTTTAAATAGTTTTTGTAAAATTAGATACATCTTCCCTCTTTTTATAAACTTATAATATTCTAACATACACTTTTATAAAATCTTACAAAATGAAATAAAATCAGTTAAATTTTATTTTTTTATATATACTTTTAAAAAGGAGATAAAATGAGAGTATGTGCAGTTGAATTAAAATCAAATAATGCAATTTTATCTGTTTTAGATAATCAAAATTATATAGATACAAAAATAAAAAAAATTAGTTTAATTGATGATGAAAAAAAAGATTCAATTTTAGCTTTTAAACAAGAGTTTGAAGATTTTATTCAAAAAAATAATATAACACAAATTGTAATTAAAAAAAGAGCAAAAAAGGGTACTTTTGCAGGTGGAGCAATAACTTTTAAAATGGAAGCTATAATTCAATCAATTTTATTTTGTGAAGTTGAATTAATCTCTTCACAAACTATAAGTTCTTATGAGAAAAAAAATAGTATTATTTTCCCAAAAGAGCTAAAAAAGTATCAAGAACAAAGTTATTTGGCTGGTTTGTGTTTTTGGATGTGAGAACTTATAATATATCCATGATTTAAAGCCAAAGCAATAGAGCCACCAACATTTCCTGCAATATCTCCTGCTAGATATACACCTTCTTGGTGGTTTCTAAGGTTTTTATCAATAAGTGGTTTATTTTCACTATCTAATAAAATACCACAGCGTTGTAGTAAGTCAGTTGGATTTGAGCCTCCCAGAGCATAAATTATTCTATCAAACTGTTTTATTTGGTTATTTGAAAAATAAACTTCTAATTTATTGTTTTTTTCTTCAACTTTTTGTATATCTAAATTAAGTTGTAAATTAATTAAATCTTTTTCTACAAAATCAAATAATTGATGTAGATTTATTGGATTTACCCTTGAAAAACTCTCTTTTCTATATGCTAAAGTTACTCTATTTTGTTTTGCAATATAATATGCAAATTCAACTGCACTATCTCCTCCTCCCACAACAAGTATCTCTTCATTATTTTTACATTCAGAAATATTAAAATTTATTTTATCTTTTAAATTTACGGGGAGTTTATATGAGGGTTTATTTGGTTTACCCATAGTTCCTATACTAATAACTATATTTTTTGCATAATATTCATTTTCTTTAATTGTTTTAATTTCAAAAAGATTATTTTGTTTTGTTATACCATAAACTTCTTCATTAAAACAGGCTTCTATATCTTTATTAGCAACTAAAGTATCAAAGAGATCTAAAGTACTTTCTTTAGTCCCATCTGTAAAATGAATATTTCCTTTAAGTTCTACTTTTATACCCTTCCAATCTTTATCTACTCTTTTATTATCTTTAAAATATTTTCGTATAGTGTCTGAATGATTATTACTTTTTTCAAAAACTATTACTTCTTTTAAACCAAGTAAAATAGCCTCTACACTTGTTGCAATTCCACCAGGTCCTGCACCAATAATTGCTAAGTCATAGATTTTTTTCATTTTAATCCTTTAGACAATTTTTACAAATTTGGGTATCAAAAGCGTAACATTTATAAAATCAGTTAAAAGTATCCTAATATATAGTGATATTTATAAGTAAATTTTTTAGCTTGTTCAAACATTAATTTAAGTGTTTGTAGCAACTCTTCTTGTAAAGTTTGTTGATTATATCCTATTGCTTGCATAATCTATCCTTTTTTAAGCTAATTGATAATTATAACATTTATTTATAAAAATTTAAACTATATTTTTTTATAGTCTATTTTTTATATAAACTGAATAATAAATATACAGAAGTAGAAAAAAAACTATCTATTTTTTGTTAAAATATTTAAAATATACTAAAGAGGTTTAATGCAAAGTATTTTAATAACAATTTTTTTAGCTATTTCAATATCAACTATTATAAATATTGTACTTAAAAAATTGGGGATTTCACATATAATAGGTTATATTTTAACTGGAACTATAATTAGTTATATTTTTAATTTTAGTAGTTTTGATATACATTCACTTGATTTAATTGCAGAATTTGGAATAGTATTTTTAATGTTTACTATTGGTTTAGAAATGAGTTTTGAACGAATTAGAAAGATGAAAGAAATACTTCTTTTAAATGGATTTTTACAAGTATTTTTAAGCGCACTAATTATCTTTTTAGTTTCTTATTATCTTATAAAACTTCCTTTAGTTGCATCACTTATAGTTTCTCTTGCCTTATCTTTATCTTCAACGGCAATAGTTTTAAGTTATTTAAAACATTCAAAAGATATATATACTCCTTATGGAGAAAAAGCAACAGCTATTTTAATTTTTCAAGATTTAGCTGTTATTCCTATTTTATTATTAATAACTTTTTTAACAAATGATACTCTTTCAATTTCAGAAATCTTATTAAATACTTTTATTTCAGCAATTATTGTAATTTTATTTTTATTTACAATTGGAAAAAAAGTAATGAATTGGCTTTTAAAATTTTCTTCAAATACTCAATTAGAAGAGTTATTTTTAGGTTCAGTTTTTTCAATAGTAATTGGAGCTTCTTTATTAGCTCATGAAATGGGTTTTACTTATTCATTAGGTGCTTTTATTGCAGGTATGATTATCTCTGAAACTAGATATAGAATAAAAGTAGAATCAGATATTGCTACTTATAAAGATCTTTTACTTGGTACTTTTTTCTTTAGTGTAGGAACAAAAATTGATTTATTTTTCTTTTTTAAAAATTTACACTATATCTTTGCTGTTTTTGTATTGGTTATGTTTATAAAAGCTTTTGTTGTTTATTGGATAATAAGAAGAAAAGCAAATAGAAGTATCTCTATAAAAACAGCTATTTCTTTATGTCAAATTGGAGAGTTTTCTTTTGCTATTTTTGCTTTAGCTGCAAATGATAATTTATTATCTCAAGAATTAACAAATTTTTTAATTTTAGTAACTGTTTTATCTATGATTATTACACCATTTATTATAAATAATATTTATAAACTAGCTTCATATTTTGAAGTAGAGTTTTATGAATCTGATAAAATTACACCTATTAAAGCAACAAATCACGTAGTAATTTGTGGTTTTTCAACTTTAGGAAGAATTGTAGCAAGAACTCTACAATTAAATAAAAAACCTTTTGTAATAATTTCAGATGACTTAAGACACGTATTACTTGCTAGAAAACTTGGTTATATGGCATATTTTGGACACTTAGATAAAACACCTGTTTTAGAATCTTTAAAAGTTGATGAAGCTTCAAGTATTATAATAACTTTATCAAATACAAAAAGAAAAAGACTTATTTGTGAAGCTATACTTGCTTTTGATAAAGGAGCAAATATTGTCTTAAAAATTGACTCAACTGAAGAGAAAAGAGACTTAAAAGATTTAAATATTAAAAACTTTGTTCATGCCCATAAACAAGTGGCTAGGCTATTAGTTTCAAAAGCAATATAACTTAAAAAAATGAAATATAAATCTTTTTTTTGTATAATCAACACTTACTATTTTTCAAGGATATGATTTTAATGAGAAAAAAATTTACTTGGCAACTTTTATTTATTGGGATTATTTTAACAGTTTTAGTTACAACTTTAAGTCTTTATAACCTAAGAAATACAAATCTTAAATCTTCAATTCAAAATGCACAGGTTATTGCAAACGTAGTAAAAAGTGGTTTAACTTCGCATATGATTAATGGAAATATGGACCAAGTAGATACTTTTATTAATTCTGTTGCTAGTATGAAAAATATTGAAGAGTTATGGCTAATAAGAAGTGATTTAGTTAAAGCTCAATTTGGAAAAGAAAATCTTAGAAATCCTAAAGATGAAATAGATTTAGAAGTTTTAAAAACAGGACAAATAAAATATCAACTAAATGAGAGCTTTACTAAAACAACTATGAGAGTTACAGTTCCTTATAACTCTATTTTAGAAAATGGAATTGACTGTAATAAATGTCATAAGGTAAATTATGGGGATACTTTAGGAGCTGTTTCTTTAAAGTTAGATATTAGTGATATAAAACAAGTTGGATTGGAAATTACTTATTTAATTCCTCTAATGATTCTTTTATCAATATTATTAATTTTATTTTTAGCAAGAAGAGTAAATGAACATTATGTTGCTGTATTGGAAAAATTAGCAAGAAGTATAAAACTAGCTATTTCTGGAAGATTTAAAGAAATAGTATATGAAGCAAATAAATCAAATGAAATTGTAACTTTAATTGATGATTATAATCTATTAATGTCTACTTTTAGAGATACTTCTGTGGACATTGAAAGAAGACTTCAAGGTTTTATTGGACAAGAGGCAAATAGTTCACAAATCAATCCTTTAGAAAAATCAAAAGATATTATAAAAAATCTTTCAAATCTTTATCAATTTAAAAAAGAAATAGAATTAGATAATACAAAAATAGAGATTTATAATAGATTATCTGAAGTATTTCAAAATCAATTTAAAATTAAACATTTTACTTTAATAGAAATAGATAATATAAAAAGCAAGCTTACAGTTGTAAAAAGTGTAGGTAATAGTTTTTATTGTAAAGATAATATATCTGATGAACCAGAATTTTGTAGATGTGCAAGGACAAAAAATGATGTAATCTCTGTTGATTTTCATCATAGCTGTCCATATTTTGAAAAAGAGAATAAATTTCACTATTGTTTAAATGTAGAAATAAGCAAAAATATCTATTTAATAATAAACTTTGTATGTGAAACTAAAAATGAATTGGAAGAATTAAAAGATAAAATCTCTTTTGTAAAAAGTTATATAAATGAAGCAGCACCTTCAATTGAAGTTAAAATTCTTATGAATGCCCTTCAAGAATCAGCTTTCCAAGATGGCTTAACTGGTTTATATAATAGAAAATTCTTAGAAGAACATAGTAAAAAACTTGTACCACAAATTAAAAGAGAGAATTTAAATATTGGTGTACTTCTTTTAGATATGGATCATTTTAAAGCTGTAAATGATGAATATGGACATGATATTGGAGATAAAGTTTTAAAAGAGTTAGCAAGAATTTTAAATGAAACTGTAAGAGAATCGGATTTAATTATTAGATATGGTGGCGAAGAGTTTATGGTTCTTTTAGTTGGTGTAAATAGTGATAGTGATGCTTTAAATGTTGCAAATAAAATAAGAGAAAATGTAAGAGAAAATGAGATAGATGTATATGCTGGAAATAAATTGAAAAAAACAGTAAGTATTGGTTTATCTATGTTTCCACAAGATTCAAAAACTTTAGATGGAGTTATTAAAAATGCTGATATTGCCTTATATGAAGCAAAAAACTCTGGAAGAGATAAAGTTGTAAGATTTCATGAAAGTCAAGTATCAAGTATAGATCTGTTTTAACAGATCACTTGATATTTTGTAGTTATATCTTGTAGAAGTATTCCTAATTTATTTAATTTTTCTTTAGTTAATCTATCTTTTGTTCCTGAAATTCCCACTGCACCTATTAAAATATTTTCATTATTAAATAAAGGCACTGCAACACATCTCATATTATCTTGGTATTCACTTATATCTAAAGAATAGCCTTTTTGTTTAACTTCTTCAAGGGTTTTTTCAAGTTTTTGTAACTGAGTAATTGTTTGATGGGTATATTGATTTAATCTTAATTTTTCTAAATCATAATTTCCAAAAGCAAGTATAGACTTACCTAATGCACTATTATAAATAGGTAGTTCTAATCCTATATTATTTCTTGTTTTTACTTTTCTTAAAGAGTAATCTATTTGATTTAAATATAAGACCTTATAGTTTGAAAAAATACCAAGATATACACACTCTTTTGTTTTTTTATGTATCTCTTCTAAAAGGGGTTTCGTAGCTTTTATAATTAGTTCAATTTTTGTTTTTTTATTTGTAGAATCATCAAGATTATTTGCAATAATTTCATTTGTTTTTTCAATATATGTAATAAAACCTTCTTTATTTAAAGTTTGTAAGATTCTTGACATAGTACTTTTATTAAGTTCTAGTCTTTTACATAAAGTTGAAGCAAGTATGGGCTTACCATAGTTTACAATTTCTTTGTAAACTTGTAAGCCTTTTGAAAGTGATTTTAGTTGTTCTTTCACTTATTTTAGTAACTCATTAAATTTAGCTAACCATTGTGGATGAGCTGGCCAAGCAGCAGCAGTTACTAAGTTTCCATCAACGTAAGCTGCTTCAAAACCAATATCAGTCCATGTTCCACCATTTTTATTCACATCAGGTGCACAAGCTGGATAGCAAGAGCAAGTTTTCCCTTCTACCACATCAGCAGCAACTAAAAGTTGAATACCATGACAAATAGAAGCAATAGGTTTATTTTTAGAATTAAAATCTTTTACAATCTCAATTACTCTTGGGTATAGTCTTATATATTCAGGAGCTCTTCCTCCTGGAACTACCAATGCATCATATGTTGTTTCATCAATTTCATCAAAAGTAGCATTTAATGTAAAATTATGACCTGGTTTTTCTGTATATGTTTGATCACCTTCAAAATCATGAATGGCAGTTTTTATTTGTTCTCCAGCTTTTTTATCTGGACATACAACATCAACTTTGTAACCTAACATAAGTAGGCATTGAAATGGTACCATTAACTCATAATCTTCAACAAAATCACCTGCTAAAATTAGTATCTTTTTTGACATATTTTCTCCTTTTTTATTCTTTGAAAATATTATAAGAAAGAATATTAATAAAAAACATATATAAAATATTAATATTATATTGTTTCATATTATGAAACACCAACTATTTTATAACCCTTGCTTCTTTTATAAATTTATCCATTCCATAGCTATCTGTTACTACAAAAACTATTTCATTTTCTCCTATAATAGCTTTAGCTTTTCCTAGTTCTATTCTATTTTCTCCATTAAAATAGTCTCTTTCTAAGTATTGTATTGTATAAATTTTCTCTTCATTTATATCCATACTTTTTAACTCTTCTTGAGTATGTGGTATAAATTGCATAATTCTCCTTTTTTTGCCTAATACTAAATTATGGTAAAATAATGTTTATAACTCTCTTAATATAAGAAGTAATTAATTTTTTGGAAAAGGTATGATTGAAAAGTATTTAGAAGGTGAGATAAAAGAGTATTTTTTTATTGTTTTTGGGTGTTTATTTTTAGCTTTGGGTGTAGTTTGGTTTTTTATTCCAAATGCTTTACTAACGGGAGGAACAGCAGGTTTAGCACTATTATTGCATTATATTAGTTCTTTTAGTGTTGGTTTTTGGATGGTTGCTATAAATCTTCCTTTATTAGTAATTGGTATTAAATATTTAGGAAAAAAGTTTGCAATTAAAACAGTTATAACTATTATTTTTATTTCTTTAACAATTGATTTTTTTGCAGAAGTTTTAAAACTTCAACCTTTTGTTGAAGATAGGGTTTTAGCTGCTATTTTTGGTGGAATTTTTATAGGTATAGGTTTAGCTTTTGTTATAAAAGGAAATTCTTCAGCTGGTGGTTCAACTATCGTAGCAAGGGTTGTTGCTTCTAAAACTGAAATTAAACCAGCTCAAGTTATTTTAATTATTGATTCAATAATTATCTTCTCTTCTCTTCTTATTTTTAAAGATACTCAACAAGTTTTATATAGTATTGTAAGTATTTATATTACTGTTATTGCAATAGATAAAATTTTAACAGGTAACTTAAATAAAAAAGTTGTTCATTTAGTAACAAATGAAGTTGAAACAATGAGTAAACTAATAAAAGAAAAAATAGGACCCTATGGAACTATTATTAGTGGAGTTGGTTTATATAATGAAGATAAAAAGATGATTTTAATTGTAATTGAAGTTACAAAGCTTCAACTTTTAAGGCAATTGGTAAAAGAAGTGGATAAAGATGCTTTTTTAATTATAAGTGAAGCAAATGAAATGTTAGGAAGAGGTAACTAATTGCAAGATTTTTATAAAAACTTAAAAACTATAAAATCTTTAGAAGAGATAACAAATGAAGCTTTATATGAAAAACTACCTTTATCTTGGTATGTTTTTTTATGTGATATAAAAGAGTCTACTTTTTTAATAAAGCAAGGTAAATATAAAGAGATAAATATGATAGCTGCTTTAAGTATTATTGGTGTATTAAATATTAATAAGCAGCTTGATTTACCCTTTGTTTTTGGTGGTGATGGCTCATATGTTTTTGTACCTTCTTTAATATTTGAGCAAACAAAAGAGGTTTTTTTACAAACAAAAATAAAAGCAAAAGAGGCTTATGATATTGAGTTACGAATAGGGTATATTAGTATAGAAGAACTTTATAAACAAAATCAAAAATTACTTATTACAAAAATGCAAATTTCACAAGAGTATTTTCAAGCAATAATTAATGGTGGAGCTTTAGAGTATTTAGATAGATTATTAAAAGAAGATAAGTTATCAATTCCTTTTAAAAATAGTTTTAAGTATATAGCTGATTTTTCAGGTTTAGAGTGTAGATGGGAAAATATTCCTTCTCCTAAACATAGAGTTTTAACTTTACTTATTAAAAGTTTTAAAGATGATCAAAATACTTATAAAAGAGTTTTAAAAAGTATTGATTATTTAGTAGGCTCAAAAGAACAAAGAGCACCTATTATAAAAGAGAATATTGTTCTTTCTTTTAATCCAAAAGTATTAAAAAAAGAGGCATTGCTTTTTTCAAAAAATTATATACAGCAACTTTTACAAATTTTTAAATATATATTTTTTAACTTTTTAGGAAAATATCTTATGCAAAATGGTAATAAACAGTGGAAGGAGTATAAAACAAGAGTTGTAAACTCTGTTGATACAGAAAAATTTGATGATATTTTAAGAATGGTTATTTCTTTAAATAATAAAGAGTATAAGGCTTTACTAGATTATTTAGAACAAGAATATCAAAATAAAAAAATAGTTTATGGAACATTTAGTTCTGATTCATCTTTAATGACTTGCTTAATTTTTGAAAGACATGGTAAACATATACATTTTGTTGATGGAGATATGGGTGGATATGCAATGGCATCAAAAGAGTTTAAACAACGACAAGCTAAAAGCTTATCGTGGAAGTAACTTGTGCATGATCTGATTGTAAAAGTGAGCCATCTTTATTATCTTTTAAATGTAAATCAAATAGTTTATATTCCAAAACTTCTAAATTATTAGAAACTAAAATATAATCAAGTACATTCCCAAGATTTTTATAATATGAAGTTGCTTCTCTTTTATCTTTAGTTTTTGCTAGAAAATAGCTATCATTCATATAGTTTTCTAAACCTAAATCCATATGTTTGTACTCTTTAAAATCATTAACTTCTAAAAGTGAACTATTTGTTAAAATATCTAAACTTAAAGAGTTTTCTTTATCATTTAAATCACCCATTGCAATAATATAAGGATTTTTTTCTTCTTGTATATCTTTTGCTAGGTGTAAAGCCTCCATAAGCCTTTGTTTTAAAGCAAAACTAAAATTTTCATTTATTGCATAAATAGATTTTTCAAGTTTTAAAGTTATATTGTCTTTTTTTGAAAATTTATATTCATATTCATTTAATCTATTTGATTTTAAATGAAAAATATAAGCTATTAGCTCTTTAGAGTCTATTTGTATAGTTGCTTTTATTGGTTTTCTAGAAAATATAAACTCTTCATTTGTATTAAATTTTAAGCTTATATTTTTATCTTCATTAAGTGTACAAAGCTTTTTTATAGGATATTTTGAAGCAATAGCAACAACTGTTGAAATATAAATATTTGCATTTTTTTCATCTGTTTTTGGTTTATCTATTACTTCAAAATATTTATATCCTAAATTATTAACTAAAAGCTTTAATTCTTCTATGGAAAAAACTTCTTGAAAGCCTACAATATCACAATCCATTTGAAGTAACTGCTCTTTTATCCAAGCTGTTTTTTTCTTCCATTCTTCTTTTGTAAATTTATCTTTTTTAACATACCAAGAAAAAGGAGGTGCTAAAAATTGAAAGAGATTAAATGTTCCTACTTTTATATTCATAAATATATTCTACTATATTAAGTTTAAAAAAGATTAGTTATACTTTGTTCAAAGGAAATTTATGGAAAATATTGTTTTAACATATTTAGATGTATTTGATGAAAATAAACAAAAGAGTTTAGAATTTTCAAAGTATTTACTAGAAGATGAGGTAAATAAAGATTCATTATTTGTTTTAAGAGTTGATGGAGAGTCTATGCAACCTGTGATAAATCATAAGGCTTTAGTAGTTGCTGATTTATCTAAAAAACAATTAGAAAATGAAAGTATATATATAGCTTATTATGAAAATAGACTTTGGATAAAAAAAGCAGTTTTAAAAAATAAAGAGTTTTATTTAGTTTCAATTAATAAAAATTACTCTCATTTGGTATATAAAGCAAGTGAAGTTCATATTGTAGCAAAGGCATTATTGACCTTTACTAAACTTTAATTATCTTCTGTTTCTTTTAAAAGGGAAATAGCATCAATAAATTTTTGTTTTTCTTCTTCCTTCATATTATCAATACTATTTATTTGACCTTCAATCTCTTCTTTGCTTAACTCTTTTAGCATAGGAATTACCATTTTCATAAATTCATTAATATCATTTTCATTCATAATTTAGCCTTTTTTGTTTTATTATATAAAAAATTATTGATAATTACTATGCTTAATTTGTTAATATATCAAAGCATAAGATAAATTTATCTTCATTTAAATTTATAACTCTTGCATAGGTTCTACACATATTGCCTGTTGCTTTTGAAATATACTTTTGACTTAAAAACTCTTTTGTTTTTGCTTCTTTTGTAATATAATAATACTCTTTTAAACTATGGTCTTCATTATGCTTAGAAGCTTGATAAAACCCCTTTGAAATTGAGTCAATTAAAGTATCATTAATTTGATTTCCTGATAAAAAATCAATTAAATAAATAGCTTCAATATTGGTATTTACTTTCATTACTTCTTTTACTTTTTCAAAATGAAAAGTTTGTTCTTGTGAAATAGTATGAACAATATCTTTTGTTAAATGTTTCATTTTTTTTAAAATAGAGTTCTTTTTATCTATATGATTTTTAACTTCTTGTTTATATTCACTTCCAATAGTATTTATTTTCTCTAAAATATTTACTTTTATTTCATCAGTTATAGTCTCAACTGCTTTTTCAAAAAAGAAACCTTGATATACTTCTATATGATTCTTCATACAAATTAAAATTTCGTCATTTGTTTCAACACCCTCAGCTAGAGTTAAAGCTCCAATTTTATGTGAAATATCTACTATGGATTTTAATATTGACGCATTTATATAGTTTTTATTTATATTTTCAATTAAAGTTCTATCAATTTTTACAATATCTGGCTTTACAATTGCCAATCTGTCAAAGCTTGAATACCCCGTTCCAAAATCATCTATTGCTATAATATATCCCAAATTTTTATAATATTCACAAAACTCTTGCAAAGTGCTATTGCTATTAATTGTATCTTCTTTTATCTCTAAAACTATATTGCTTTCTTTTATATTTAACTGTTTTACTAAATTTGTAAAATCAAAGTTGTTTTTAATATTTTTATCTATAACTGATGATTCAAAGTTTAAAAATAGAAGTAGATTTTTATCTTTTTCATAATATGTAGCAAACTTTTTTATTGCCATTTCTCTTATATAATTATCAAACTCTTCTAAACATCTTTTTTTTCTAGCTTCACTTAATAGTTCTAAGGGTGAGATAAAATTATTTTCTTTATCGAAACCTCTTGTTAAAGCTTCAAAAGCAAAAATTTTTTTTTCTTTTATAGATATTATGGGTTGAAAATATACTTCAATCTTTTTATCTAAAAACATCTATTCCCTTTTTTTAAATTGTATATTTATTATATCAAGAAGAATAAACTATATAATTTTTATACTGTTTATTTTTTATATAGTTCTTTAAAATAATTTTAATTACTATACACAGAAACTACACGAAAGTTTAGATAAAATAATAATAAAAATTAGGAATTAGTGTGAATACTATTGGCTCAAAAGTTATTTTTTTATGTTTTGTTATAGCTTCAATAGCAACATTGGGAAGTCTTTTTTTTAGTGAAGTTATGCAATTTATACCTTGTTCAATGTGTTGGTATCAAAGAATTTTTATGTATCCTTTAGTGATTATTTTTCTTATAGCTTTATTATATCCTGATGATAAAGTGTTTAAATACTCTATTGGATTAGTTGTCGTTGGTCTATTTTTTGCTATTTATCATAATTTATTAATGTTTGGAATTATCCCTGAAAGTGTTGTTCCTTGTGTTCAAGGAGTTCCTTGTAGTACAAAATATATTAATTGGTTTGGATTTATTAATATTCCTTTTTTATCTTTAATATCATATAGTTTGATTCTTATTTTATTACTTGCGGGAAAAAAAGGATTTTTAAAAGATGAAAAATAAAAAATTAGTATTTAGTTTTATTGTTATACTTTTAGCACTTTTTATTGGTGCAACATATTTATTTAATCAAAATCAAAAAAGTAAGCTTGAAGGTTTTAGTAAAAAAGATGAAGCTCCTTTTGTAAGAGAAAATGCAATTAGTTTTGGAGAAAATAAAGCAAATGTAGTTGTTGTTGAGTTTTTTGATCCTGAGTGTGAATCTTGCCAAGCATTTTATCCTGCTGTAAAAGAGGTATATAAACAATATTATAAAGATATTAAATTAGTTATTAGATATTTAGCAAATCATAAAAATTCAGCTTATATAATAAAAGTTTTAGAAGCTACAAGACTTCAAAATAAATATTTAGAGAGTTTAGAAGTGATTTTTAAATATCAACCTTTATGGGCAAATCACAATGACCCTCAACCAGAACTTGTATGGCAATATCTTCCAGAAGCTGGTCTTGATATGAAAAAGTTAAAAGAGGATTTTTTAAAACTTGATGTAAGTTTATTAATTAAAGAAGGTTTTAAAGATGCAAAAGCTTTAGGAGTTAGAGGTACTCCTACTTTTTTTGTAAATGGAAAAGAACTTAAAGAGTTAAGCTATCAAGCTTTACTTAATCTAGTAGAAAAAGAAATTTTTGAGAAGGAAAAATAGATGAAAAAACTATACTTACCATTTTTAATTGCATTTGCAATATTTTTTACAGGATGTGGAAATGAAGAAGAGGCTGCTACTGTAATTAAAAGTAGTTCAGATTTTAAAGAGCTAAAAAAGCAAACAAATAAAACATATACATTAATGACTACAAAAAATGAAAAAATTGTTTTAACAGTAGAAAATGATATTTTAACTTCACAAGATTTAAAAAATAAAGTTGTGCTTATTAATTTTTGGGCTACTTGGTGTCCTCCTTGTATAAAAGAGATGCCAACTTTAACGAAACTTCAAGATAAATATAAAGATGATTTTGTAATTGTTGGTGTTTTATATGAAAAAAATAAAGACTTAAAAGAGTTAGAAGCTTTTATGAATAAATATAAGATGAATTTTCCTGTAACTATAAGTGAAGAGGAAAACTTTAGAATGGCTAAAAACTTTGATGATGTTAAAAAAATCCCTGAATCATTTTTATATGGTAAAGATGGTAAATTCTTAGAAAAATATGTTGGTTTAATAAATGAAGAAAGTTTAGAAACTCATATTAAAAATAGTTTAAAATAAATACCAAAGAGTTTAACTCTTTGGTATATAATCTGTAAATACTGCTTTAATACCTTGTTTAAATAGTCTTTTTATCTCTTCTTGGTCATTTACTGTATAAACTAAGACTTCTATATTATTTTGTTTTAAAGCATTAATATCTAACTGATTAACTGCTTTTTTACTTATATTATATGAAACAGCTTTTAAATCTTTTAAGTAGTTTATTAAATCTTTTCTTTTTACCTCTTCATCTAATACTGCAATAGAAAAATCACTATTTTGTGAAATATATTTTAAATAGTTATGATTAAATGAAGAGATTAAAATTTCACAACTAATATTATATTTTTTTAGCAATAAAAGTAAAACTTCTAAAGCTTTTATCTCATTAATTTCTTTTTGCATCTGTTTTATTTCTAAATTAAAAACTATTTTTTTATCTTTTGCAAGAATTAAAAACTCTTCAAGTGAGGCTATTTTTGTTTTTTTATAGTTTAATTTTTTTATTTGATTAAATTCTAAATCTTTTATATACCAAGGTTTATACTTTTTAAATTCTTCTAGTTTTGAGATATTTGAACATCTTTTTAAAGTTTCATCATGGGTAATTATAGGAATATAATCTTTTGTAAATTGTATGTCAAACTCTATAAAATCACAAAATTCTAAAGAGCTTATAAAAGCTTCCAAAGAGTTTTCTACAAACACTTTTCTAAAGCCTCTATGGGCACAAATTAGATTTTCTTTATTAAAATTATTAAAAAAGCTCATTTATTTCCTTTTTTGCTAATGCAATATTTATTTTTAATTTTTCTTTATCCCACAAAAGTTCTTTTGCAAAAACTTTGCCCACATATTCAACCATTTGTATAGCTTTATTTTTATCTACAAAGGCTACTCTTACTCTTCTTGCTAAAAAATCCACTATTGTTTTTGCATACTCATTTTTAATTGCATATAAAATTTGTGCTTTTATAATTAAAAAATCTTTATGTACTTTTTCAAATGCTTGTTCTTCTTTTGCTAAGATTAAAACTTCAATAGCTTTTGAGGCATACTCTTGGATTAAATATTTTAAAAGTTCTTCATCTTTTGTAAGATTTTTTAAACTTCTTATATCTATTTTTTGTGTAATTTTTAATTCTTTTGAAATAGAAGAACTATTTTGTAAAAAAGAGTTTTTTATGGCAACTTGTATAGCTTCATAACCTATTTTTCTAAAAGTTGTCCATTTCCCTCCTGCAATGGAAATTAGATTTGTTTTTGAAACTTCTATTATCTGTTCTCTTATTATATTTTGTGATTGTTTTTCCTCTTTTATAAGGGTTCTATATCCACTAAATGAAGAGAGAATATCTTTTTGTGTTAGTTTTGTATTAAAATAGCTATTAAAGTAGTTTAATAAATATTCTTTCTCCTCTTTTGACGCCATAGGATTTTGTTGTTTGTCTTCTTGTATTTCTGTTGTTCCAACAAGTGTATAATTTTGCCAAGGAATAATAAAAATTACTCTATTATCAGAGGTTTTAGGTATAAGAATAGCTTCATTTTTTAAATAGTCATCTTTTAAAACTATATGGCTTCCTTTACTAAAAGTTGCAATATTTAATGAATTTTTATTATCACATTTTCTAATTTCATCAATTTCTTGTCCTGTTGCGTTAAATATAGCATTTGCTTTTACATTTATATATCTATTTTCTTCTTTTAAAAATATTTTTGCACCAATAAGTTTTTCTTCTTTATAAATAAAAGCAAAAAGTTTTGAATAGTTATATACTTGGCAGTTAAATTCTTCAGCCTTTTTTAAAATATTTATAACCATCTTACTATCATTGAAAATCCCATCACAATAACTAACTTGCATTTTATTTAAAGAAAAAGTTGTTTTGCATAAAGAGTTTTTATAGGCTATAAACTCATAAGTTTTCAATCCCAAATAGTAGTAAATTAATTCAAAATAGTTTTTGCAAGAGATTGTAAATTTTACTTTTTTACTAAGATGCATAGAATTATTTAAAAAAAGACTTCTCTCTTTTAGTGCTTCTTTTACTAAATTATATTGAGCTTTATCTAGATTTAAAATAGCTTTTTCAAGGTATCTAACTCCTCCGTGAATTAGTTTACTACTTTTGCTACTTGCACCACTTGCAAAATCATTTTGCTCAAATAAAATAGTTTTATAACCTCTTGAAGAGGCTTCTAAAGCAATGGCACTTCCAATAGCACCTCCACCTATTATAAGAACTTCACACTCTTTATCAAAAGTAACTTTCATTTTTAAACCTATGTTAATATTTATATACTATTTAAATAATGGTTATTAAAACTTTATTGAAACATAAAAGCTAATATCAAATTCATTATCTTCACTTAAAAAATTGTTTTTATTATAAACTACAAAAGAAGGTTTTGTTGTAGTTTCATACTCACTTTTTACTAACCATTCATGATAAACCCAGTGAATAAACTTTAGCATATCTCCGTGTTTTCCTTTTAAATCAAATTTTGCATAAACTCCTTCTTCAATTTTAAAGCTAGGTAATCTATCACTTTTTACATCATTTTTATTTTTTGGAACAATACAAGCTATATATTGACACTCATTTAAAGGGGTAATTGTTGGATTATCATGTAATAGTGCAATTTGTTTGTACTCTTTTAAATTATTATTTAAAATAAGAGTTTGTAGTTTTTGCCAAGTCTCTTTTACATTTACATTATAACCTTTGTTTCTAATATAAAAACTATCTTGTGTAGGCATTTTTACTATATTTGGAGTTAATTTTGAAAAATCTGCAGTTGATTGTAAAGCTCTTTGTGATTGTTGTAAAATTTTATTTGAATACTCTTTATATCCGTAATTTTTCCACTGTTTAGGAGACATTTCAAATCTTTGTTTAAATGCTTTTATAAAAGAAGATTGGGAACTATATCCACAAGAGTTTGCAATATTTGAAATAGTAGAGTATCTATTTGTTAAAAGTAAATTTGCTGCTTTTTGAAGTCTAATTGATTTTATGCTTTCATAAATATTTTTTCCAAAAGCTTCTTTAAATATTCTATGCATATGAAATTTACTTATTTGTAAATCAAAACTTAACTCTTCAATATCAATATGTGTATCAATATGGGTGTAAATATAGTACATTATATCATTTGCAATTTTTGTTCTTTTTTGTAAAGTATCTTTTTTCATACTTATATAATAGCACTATTTATATATAAAATAAGCATAAATAGATATATAAATTAGCACAAATAAACAATAAAATTAACAAAAAAGAAGAAGAAATATTTTTTATATAAGCCTAAAATTAGAGCGTAATTTTTTTTAAGGTAATAAAAATGAATAAAATATCAAAAGTTTTAATAGCAAATAGAGGTGAGATTGCATTAAGAATTATAAGAGCTTGTAAAGAGCTAGAAATTACAAGTGTAGCAATTTTTTCAGAAGTAGATGTGGAAGGAGTTTGGGTAAGAAAAGCCGATGAATGTTATCCAATTATGGGAGATGTAATAAAAGCATATTTAGATTATGAAGTAATTATTTCAATTGCAAAAAAAGCAAATTGTGATGCTATTCATCCAGGATATGGATTTTTAAGTGAAAATGCTGATTTTGCAAAAGCCTGTGAAGAAAATGGGATAATTTTTATTGGTCCAAAACCTGAACATATTGCTCTTTTTGGAGATAAAATGGCTTCAAAAGTTGCTATGAAAAAAGTAGGAGTTCCAGTACTTGAAGGAACAGATGAACCTATTATTAATGTAAAAGAAGGTGAAAAAATTGCTTCACAAATTGGTTTTCCAGTAATTATTAAAGCTGCATTTGGCGGTGGTGGACGAGGTATGAGAATAGTTAAGAACAAAAAAGATTTTGTTGAGATGTTTGAAAGTGCCACAAATGAGGCAAAAAAATATTTTGGTAGAGGTGAAGTTTTTATTGAAAAATATGTTGAAAATCCAAGGCATATAGAAATACAAATTATTGCTGATAAATATGGGAATGTATTACATTTAGGCGAAAGGGATTGTTCTATTCAAAGAAGGCATCAAAAAGTAATTGAAATTGCTCCTTCACCAAGACTTAATAATACTGCAAGAAAAGAGCTTTATAGAATTGCAACAAAAGCAATGTTTAAATTGGGTTATGAAAGTGTGGGAACAATTGAATTCTTATTGGATGAAGATGATAATATTTATTTTATTGAGATGAATACAAGAGTTCAAGTAGAGCATCCAGTTACAGAAATAATTTCAGGTATAGATATTATACAAAGAATGATACAAATAGCAGAAGGAGATAAGTTACAATTATTGCAAGAGGAGATTCAATTTAGAGGTTATGCAATTGAGTTTAGAATAAATGCAGAAAATCCTCAAAAAAATTTTATGCCTTCAACTGGAACAATTAAAAAATATTTAACACCAGGAGGACCTGGAGTAAGACTTGATACAAGTGCTTATACAGGATATAAAGTTCCTGCAAATTATGATTCAATGATTGGAAAATTAATTGTTTGGTCTTTGGATTGGCAAGGGGCAGTAAAAAAAGCAAAAAGAGCTTTAGATGAGTATTATATAGAAGGTTTCCCTACTAATATCTCTTTACATAGAGAAATAGTAAGAGATGAAGATTTTATTGCTGGAAATTTTAATACAAACTATTTAGATAAAAAAATGCAAATATTTAAACTAAGTGGAGAGATACATATTAAGCAAGAAGAGGAAAAAATCTCAAAAATAATCTCATTTATTGAAAAAATTAAATCTAAAAATATAAAAGTTAAACACTAATGGAGATAGCATGGGATTTAGTCAATTAATAGAAGGAAATATTACTTTTCAAAACTCTACATTTAAAGATTATAAAGATGATTTTAAAACTTTGGTTGAAAAGGGACAAAATCCTGAGGTTTTATTTATTGGTTGCAGTGATAGTAGAGTAGTTCCAGAATTGATTATGGATTCAAAACCAGGGGATATGTTTATATTAAGAAATGTTGGAAATTTTATTCCTGCTTTTAAAGCAGATAACGATTTTCATGGAAGTGCAGCTGCTATTGAATTTGCAGTTAGTGTACTAAATGTTAAGCATATTATAGTTTGTGGTCATTCTCATTGTGGAGCTTGCAAAGCTTTATATAAGCAAATTGATGATGAAATAGGGATGATACATGTTAAAAAATGGTTAGAATTAGGTAAAACAGCAAAAGAGTATGTTTTACAAAATTATTCTACTTTAACACAAGAAGAAAAATATAGACAAACAGAAAAATACTCAATTTTATGTCAATTAAAAAATCTTATAACATATCCAGAAGTTAAAAAAAGAATAGAAAATAAAAGTTTAAAAATTCATGGTTGGTATTATAAAATAGAAGATGGTTCAATTGAATATTATAATGATAAAGAAGATAAATTTTTTAATTTAAAAGATAAAGACTCTTTAGGTATCTAAAGAGTCTTAAACAAGCTTTTTATTAGTAATAATTACCCCATCACTATCTGCATAGATATAATCACCACTTTTTACTTTAATTCCTTCAAAATTTAGTTCAATATCTCTAAAAGCTTCTGTTTTATCAAAATTTCTTTGTGGACAAGTTCCAATTGCAAAAAGCCCAACTTCAATATTTTTTGTAATATCTGTATCTCTTACATATCCATTAATAATAATTGCTTTATAGTTATTGTTTTTAGCAAAAGCCATAAGTTTATCACCCACAATTCCATAAAATGCTTGATCAACATCTACAACAACTATTTTACCGTCACTTTTTTCATTTTTTAGCATAGAAAGCAGTAGCCAATTGCTTTTATCTAATTTTACAGTTATAACTTCACCTTGAAATTTTTTAAGTCCGCCATATGATTTAAATTTTGGTGATAAAACTTGAATACTTTCACCACTATCTTTAAAATCGTCGCATATGTCTGCTGTACTAAAATTCATAACAATCCTTTAATCTTTGTCTAGCAAGGTATTATAATAAAATGCTATGTATATAAAGTGTTGAAATTGGTAAAATATACTATAATTTTTAAGCTTAGTTTTATTTATTAAATAACTTTAAAGCTATTTAATAAAAATATTACTATCTCCTTGTATTTTTTCCACTCTTTTATTTTTTTCCCTTTCCCATTCATCAACAGGGTCTTGTTTATTCCAAACTTCAAATAGCTTTTTTTGTTGTTTTGAAATTGGCATTTTATATTTATGTTCAAAATAGAAATATATTCTTGCAATATCTCCTCTTATACTCTCTTTGGGTTCTACTATTTTAGCCTTTGAATCAACTTCAAAATCTATATTTTCTCCATAAAATCTTTTTTCATCAGGTATTATTCCAAATTTGTAGTTTGAACGATTTGCATTTAACTCTCCAATTGCTGGAACTAAGTTGTGTAAATCTGCTTCCATAAATTTAAATTTTGATTCAACTTTACTACAGCATTTTCTTCCTTTATATTTTTTACCATTTTCTTTTACACATTGTTCATCACCTTCATTCCAACATTTAAAAGCTCTACCAAAGTTTTCAGCAGGAATTACATGCTCCCATTCTATTCTTCTTGCTCTTTCATTTAATTTTCCACTTTTTGTATATTCATCTTTTGGTTTATACCCACAAGAGTTTCTATCTATCATATTTTTTTTATCTTTATAGTTATATTTACATCCAGCATAAAAAGTAACTTGATGATCACTATAGATTTTTCTAAGTATTTTTTTTGCTTCAGTAAAAGAACTGATTTTTTCATTTGCATTTAAAGAATAAAGTAAAATTATACTTAAGAATAAAGCTTTCATTTTCTTCCTTGAGTTGATTATTTTTTAGAAGTATATCTAAGATTATATAATAATAATTTTTTCAATCAATAGTTCAAAACCTCTTTTATATAAAAAAGATATAAAACTTGTTAAGATATATAAATTTAAAAAAAAGAGAGAAAATGGATATTTTAAATTTATTAATAATTTCACTTATTTTATTACTTTTATATATATCAATTAGAAAAACTATTTTAAATAAATCTTACAAACCAGAGGGAGTAAAAAAGCAAGAGATAATTGATTCTTATGAAAAAGAAATGTTAGAACTTTTAGAGAAATATAATTTAAATAATGATGAATTGTTAAAAAAGAAAAAAGAGTTTTTAATAAGAGTAAATCATGAATTATCTATGAATATCTTTTTTGAAAAGCAAGAAGCTCAAGAGATATTACAAAAACTTGTAAATTTGAAACTTAAATAAATAATTTACTTTATTAAATTATTAATTGACTTTTATATTGTGCTATAATTTAACTAGATAAAGTTAATTTCCTATAAGGAGTACCCTATGATACTACATGGAATAACAATAGACTTTGATGATAGACGAACATGTGGATTACTTCCAGATTTATGTCTTGAGTGGGATGAAAAGTATGATGAGTTAGAAGATAATCAAAACTTAATTGATTATTGGGATAACAATCTAAAAAAGGTTCTTGAAAAAACTAATAAAATAGTAAGTGGTAATCTTGGTTCTAAAGCAATAGTTTATTCTGCACAAGAAGAAGCAATAGATGCTATAAAAGAAGCTTTTAAAGAATTAGAGCTTTCAACTTTAGATTATACTTCAATTATTAAGTGTGATAGGTGCCTTTTTTATGATTATTTAGATGAAAACTTTATTCCACCAAAATAGATAAAAACTCACTATTTAGTGAGTTTTTTATAAATAAAGCAACTATGTAAGATAGTTACATCTTCTTATAAAATAGACTCTCTTATTTTTTCTGCAAGGCTAGTATTATCTAATTATTATATAATATTTTACAAATACAATAAAAAAGAGAGGATTTTTTATATGCTTAAAACAATGGTTTATATAATAATTGTTGCAATAATTGCTATATTATTAGGTGAGGGCGATAAAACAAAAACTTTCGCACAATGGGGATATAAAGATAACCTTGCTCCATCAAATTGGTCTTCTTTAGATGAAGAGTATAGGATTTGTAAAGATGGGAAAACTCAATCTCCTATAAATATAGAAGATAGTGTTGATACAACTTTAGAAGAATTAACTTTTTATGATGATTCAAGAGCGACTACTTTTGAGTATGATTCAAAAGTTTTAAAAGTTAGTTTTGCAAGGGGTAATGCAGTTGAGTTTATGAATAATGAGTATGCTTTACAACAAATGGTTTTTCATACTCCTGCTGAAAATAAAATAGAAGGTGAAGCTTTTCCTATGGAAGTACAATTAGTTCATGCTAGTAAAAAAGGCTCTATTTTAATCTTATCAGTGTTAGTTGAAGAAGATGAAGAAACAAATATAGTTTTAAATAAACTTTTAAGAAATATTCCTTTAAAAGCTGGGGATAAAAATGAGTTAAAATCTGATATTTATGGATATGATATTTTACCTGAAGAAAAAACATATTTTACTTTTGATGGTTCTTTAACTACTCCTCCTTGTACAGAAGGTGTAAAATGGGTAGTTTTAAAAAATACAATTAAAGCTTCAAAAGATCAAATTAAAGATTTTCAGGAGCTTATGGGAAATAATGCAAGACCTATTCAAAATAAAAATGCAAGATTTATTTTAGAGTAAAAGCAAGTATTTTACTTGCTTTTATCTTCTTGTTCTTTTTTTATCTCTTCATCTAAAATTTCTAAATCAACTACTTCATCAAATTTTTTATTTTCAAGTTGAGGTTTTATCTCTTCATTTTTAGGAGTTGAGCCATTTAAAGAAGCAATTAGTTTTGCTTCTGTTTGGGCATTTAAATTACCTTGTGCAATAGTATCAAGTATTTTATTTGCTATTTGAAGTTTTGCTTCATTTTCTTTTGCTCTAAAATATTTTTCCATATTATCTTGATATGCTTTTAATTTATCTTTTCTTCTATTATTAAAATAAATAAAAATCGCAATACTAATAAGTAAAATAATAACACCAGTTAATAGCATGGCATAAAATTGTAATTGTTTATCTTTTTCTTTTTGTAAAGCTTCTAGTTCAAATTGAAGCCTTTTTTCTCTATTTTGTGCTTTTATTTTCTCTTTTTCAATTCTAATTTTTTCTTTTTCTATATCTGATTTTATTTTTTCTATCTCAATATCTTTTTTATTATCAAGCTCGGCTTGTTTTTGAGCAAGAACCAATTGAGCTTCTTGTTGTTTTAGTTCTTTATTTTGAAGAATCTCTTTTTCTTTTATATTTAACTCTTTTTCTTTTATTGCAAAAGTTGCATTAAGTTCTTTTTGTTTTAGCTCTTTTGCTTGATCTAATTCCTTTTGTTTTAAAGCTATTTCTTCATCACTTGGACCAAATATAGAACCACTATCACAGCCAGTAAAAGTTAATAAAAATATAAACAGTGGTAAAAATATAAATTGTTTCAAAACTATTCCTTTTTTACAAAAAATATAACATATTTGCAGTAATTATTGATTAAAATAACAGATTTTACCATCTATTATTTAAGCAATTATTAAAATTGTAACAAGAGTTTAAAAGTTTAATATATAAACTTCCCTATCACCTCTTGAATCTTCTGTTTTAACTTTTGTAAAATATGAGAGATTTAATTTTTTTATTGCATTAATTGAGCTTGTATTTGAACTATCAACTAAAGCAATAACCCTTGAAGCTTTTATCTTATTTTTTACATAATCAATTTGTGCTTGACCTATTTCTGTGGCATAACCTTTGCCCCAAAACTCTTTTGCTAAAATAAACCCAATTTCATAATCTTTTTGATTTAAGTATTCACATTGTAAAACACCACCTAAACCTATAAGGGTATTTGTCTGTTTTTCTATAATTGCACTTAAGCCTATCTCTTTATCAAAATTACAATTTTCTTTTATAAATTTTGTACACTCTTCAAGGTTAAAAAGTTCATTTCCAAAAGTTAGTTTTATTACTTCAATATCTGAAAAAATTTTTTTATAAAGTTGTGGAATATCTTCATGGTTTACAGTTCTTAATATTAGTCTAGTAGTTTCTAAAATTTTCATAATTTATCCTAAATAAAAGGGAATTTAACCCTTTTATTTTAAGATAATTTTGCTAATTGAAAGATTATATTTTTTGCAGTATCTTCATTTAGTGGTTTTTCGTAAGTAGTTAAAATTTCTCTTGCTAGGATATTTGCTCCTAAATGTTGAAACATTATTCTCATAGCTTGAAGCCCTTTTGCTCCACCTCCACCGCTATGTGTTGCTAAAGCTACAACTTTTTCATTAAAAGCATCTCTCCAATCTTTTGTACTTCTTGAAGTCCACGCCATAGCATTGTTTAAAACAGGAGGCATTACTCCATTGTATTCAGGAGCTACTACTATAAAAGCATTTAAATTTAAAATTTTATTTGCTAATTCTAAAGCTTGTGTTGGTAAGCCATTTCTTTCTTCTTCAACAGTTGAATACAAAGGTAAATCTAAATCTACTAAATTTATAAGTTCAGCTTCATATCCTGCTTCAATAGTAAGTTCTTCTAATCTTTTTGCTAATTTAACATTATTATTTGCACTTGCAACAATTATTCCAATTTTTGCCATAAATATCTCCTAAAATCTATTCAAAATTTGTAAGGATTATACTCTTTAAATATTAAAGATTAATTTTGAAGTTTAACTAATATTGAAAAATTATAAAATTTTACTTATGATTAAGATAACTATTATCATTATTAATATATAATTTGAAAAATTACTAATAAGGAAAAAAATGATTTTTTTAATTGAGAGTTTTATGTATAAAGTTTCAAATACTTTTTTATTTCCTGTTTTACTACTAATTGTAGGATTGTTTTTTTATTCTCTTTTTGAAATTGGGGTATTTTTTATGCAAGCCATAAAAAGAAAAATATCTTATAAAAACTATATTAAATATATTAAAAGTGAAATAAGAAGTAATCTTAGTGGTTATCCTATAATAAATTATGAAATAAGAAGAGGTTTTCATGGTATTGAAGATTTAGAAGTATTTGCTTTTAAAAAACTACAAGTCTCTTCTCTTGTAACTAAAATTTCACCTATGTTAGGACTTGTTGCTACTATGATACCAATGGGACCTGCTTTAAAAGCCTTATCAAATGGAAATGTTCAAGGAATAAGTGAAAATCTTATTATTGCTTTTGCAGCAGTGATTTTTGCCTTAATTACATCTTCTCTTACATATTGGGTTACTACAATTAGAAAAGGTTGGTATGCCCAAGAGATAAAAGACTTACTATTATTAAGAGGAGCAAAAGATGAAACTTCTAAATAATGATGAGTCTTTAAATCCTCTTTTATCTGCTGTAAACTTAGTAGATGTTTTTTTAGTAATTATTGCAACATTGATAATTTTTATTTCACAAAATCCTCTTAACCCTTTTAATAATAATGATGTAACTGTAGTTAAAAATGCAGGAAAACAGAATATGGAAATTATAGTAAAAAAAGGAAAAAAAATAAAAAAATATAAATCAAAAGGAGAAATAAGCCAAGGTAATGGAAAAGAAGCAGGAGTTGCTTATATGCTAAAAGATGGAAGTATTATATATGTTCCCAAATAAAGGATAAAAATGAAAATAATATCTTTTTTACTACTTTTTTTCATAAATATTTATGCAAATGATATACTAATTTTAAGTACAAATATAGGAAAAATTTCCCAAGAAGCTAAAATTAATGAGTTTATTAATATTTCAAAAAAATATAATTTGAAAGTTGATTTTAAATTTGAAAATGAACTAAATAAAGAAGAAATTTTAAATGATTTTTCAAAATATAAGATTATTATCCTTGATTCATTAGCTGGAGAAAGATCAGTTATTTCAATGTATGAAAAGTATAACAATATATTGAAAAAGCTTAATAATATTGTAATTCTTTCTTTTATAAAAGAAGAAAACTTATATATAAAAAATATTACTTTAGAAGATAGTATAACTTTTAATGAGTATTGGAATAATGGAGGAGAATATAACTTTATAAATCTAAGTATTTTTATAAAAAATAAATTATTAAAAATTTCAAATAAAACTTATAATAAAGCAATAGTAATTCCTAAAGATGGAATATATCATCCAAAAAAAGAAAACTTAATCTTTAATACTCTTGAAGAGTATGCTAAGTTTTTTAAACTAAATTTACAAGTTCTTTCAAAACCACTTATTGCAATAGGCTTACATAGAGGTTCAATAGTTTCAAATAATTTAGAACATATAAATGAAATAATTAAATATTTAGAAGAAAAAGGCTTTCAAACTCTTCCTTTTTTTACTGATGTTACAGGAGATGATTTTATAGGAAAAAAGTTTTTAACATATGAAAATAAAACAATAGTTGATGTAATAATAAATTTTCAACTAATGATTATAAACCATGAAAAGTTAAAAAATCAGTATAAAAAACTAAATATTCCAATTCTTCATGCATTATATTATAGTAAAGGAAATATTCAAAAATGGTATGAAGATAAACATGGCGTAGAGTTTTCAATGATTCCTATGACATATATTATTCCTGAAACCATAGGTTATTTTGATCCTTTAATTATTTCTGCACAAGATAAAATATCAAAAAAACTTAAACCAATACCTTCTCAACTTTATTCTTTAGCAAATAAAGCAATAAATATCTCTAATTTAAAAAGAAAAGAGAATAAAGATAAAAATATAGCAATTATGTATTATAACTATCCCTTTGGGGTAAAGAATATGGGTGCAAGTTTTTTAAATATTCCTCAAAGTTTAGAAGAGGTATTTAAAGCTTTAGTTAAAGATGGGTATAGCACTACAAGTTATAATGAAAAGTATTTAATAAAAGAGTCTTCAAAAGCTTTAAAATTGATATATAAAACAGATTTTAGCAATATTGAAGATGAAATAATAAAAAATGATAATGCAGTTTTATATCCTTTAAGTGAGTATTTAAAATTTTTTAATAAATTACCATTAAAGTTAAAAGAAGAGATAAAAAGAGTTTGGAAAGAACCTTTAGATTCACAAAATTTATTTTGCAAAGATAAGAAGTGTTATTTTGTAATACCTAGAAAAAAATTTGGAAATATACTTTTGCTTCCTCAACCAAGACGAGCTCAAGGAAATAGTAGTATAGAAAAACATAATTCAGATATAACAAAAGATGATACTAGACTTTGGCATAATCCTTTAATCCCTATTTCCCACTCATATTTAGCTACATATTTATATGTTACAAAGCAATTTAATGCAGATGCAATAGTACACTTTGGAACCCATGGAACTCAAGAGTGGACACCTGGCAAACAAAGAGGCTTAAGTATATATGATAGTGCTTTAGTTGTATTAAATGATACTCCTATTATATATCCATATATTACAAATAATTTAGCAGAAGCCATACAGGCAAAAAGAAGAGGAAGAGCAACTTTAATTTCCCATCAAACTCCACCTTTTTCTCTAACTGGAACATATAAAGAATTAAGTGAAATTATGGATTTAATAAACCAATACAATAATGTTGATAAGGGAGTATTAAAAGAACAGTTAAAAAAACAAATTATAGATTTAACTATAAAAGTAAATATAAATAAAGATATAAACTTTAAAAAAGATATGATTTTAAAAGATTTTAAGGAGTATTTATCAAAAGTTGAAGATTATATATTATCTGCTTCTAAGCAAGCAATGCCCCTTGGAATGCATACCTTTGGTACTTATCCTAAAAAAGAGCATCTTATCTCTACTCTTTTACAAATGTTAGGAAATGAGTTTATAGAAATTGTAGAAGGTAATAAAAATTTTTTTACTAAAAATTATCAAAAATTTAAAGAATCAAAATCCTTTAAACTTATTGATAATTTTGTAATTAATAATAAAGATTTTAAAGAGTTAGATAATCAAGCCTTAAGGCCATATTTGCAACTTGCAAGAAAATATAAAGAGGATTTTGAAAATACAAAAGAGATAAAAAACTTTTTAAGGGCATTAAACGGTGAGTATATTCAAACAGGTATAGGAGGCGACCCTATAAGAAATCCAAACTCACTTCCAACAGGAATAAATATGTATGGATTTGATCCAAGTAAGGTTCCTACAAAAGCTGCATATAAAACTGGTAGTAAATTAATGAAAGATTTTATTTCTAATTATTATAAAGAAAATAAAAAATATCCCAATAAATTAACTTTTAATCTTTGGTCTTTAGAGACAATGAGACATTATGGGGTTTTAGAATCACAAATTTTGTATGCAATGGGAGTAAAACCAATTTGGAATGAAACAGGTATATCAAATAAAGTTGTTCAAAATATGGCAAAAGCAGTATTACAAAGCTATTTAGGAGAAAGTTTTTCAACTTGGCTTTCTAGTTTTATAACTGTACCAATGGTTGATTTTGTATTAAGTTTAACTCCTAAGTCTTGGTTTTTAAAAGCTAAAAAAATATTAGAGCACTCAAAAGCAACAGTAAAAGGAGAAATAGTAGATGTAGAGATAATTCCTTATAAAAAATTAAAAAGACCTAGAATAGATGTGGTTATAAGTGTAACTGGGCTTTATAGGGATACTTTTCCTCAAACTATAAAGATATTAGCTAAAGCTGTTGAAAAAGTATCAAAACTTAATGAAAAAGATAACTATTTAAGACAAAATACTTTAGCTTTAGAACAAAAGTTAAACTCACTTAAAAATATAACAAAACATGAGGCTTTGTATCTTTCAACAATTAGAGTTTTTTCAAATAAAATAGGCGATTATGGTAGTGGAGTAGGGGATATTTCAAAGAGTGCTAGATGGAAAAATGATAAAAGAATTTCTCAAAACTATGTGCAAACTCTTGGATATTATTATGGAAGTGATGTTAATAGATGGGGAGAAAAAAATGTTGAACTTGATTTATATAGTAAAAACTTAAGTGGTACTGATGCTGTATTTTTTTCAAGAACTTCAAATTTATATGGATTATTAACTTCTGATGATCCTTTTGAGTATTTTGGTTCTATTTCAATGGCAATTAGAAATATAGATAAAAAAAGTGTAAAAACATATATCTCAAATTTAAGAGATACAAAAAATCCTAAAATAGAAGATACTTCTACTTTTATGGCTAAAGAGTTAAGAGGAAGATATTTTCATCCCAAATGGATAAAACAGATGAAAGAGGAGGGATATAGTGGTACTCTTGGAGTTTTAACTGTTATGGATAATTTTTGGGGTTGGCAAGTTGTTGATCCAAATATTGTAAGAAATGATCAATGGCAAGAGTTTGTTGAGGTTTATATAAATGATAAATATAATCTAAAACTTCCTAAATGGTTTGAAAACTTTAATCCAAATGCTTTTGCTTCCTTTGTAGAGAAGATTATAGAGGCTTCAAGAAAAGGTTATTTTAAAACTGATGAAAAAACTTTAAAAAAACTAATTGCACTATATAAAAACTTAGAAGATAAATATAAAATCAAAACTTATAATAATAAATTTAAAGAGTTTATAAATAAAAAAGTGACTGGTTATGGATTAATGTCTATTAAAAATGTGCCAACTTCTCAACAAGAAAAAAAAGTGCAAGAGCTAAAAAAAATAGAATCTCCTTTAATAAAAGGACATAAACTAGAAAAAGTAGAAGAAAAAATTGATAATAAAATAGAAAAGCTACTTTATATATTTTTATTTACTTTAATAATACTTGGAGCTTTAATTGAATATAGAAAAAAGGATTAGAATTTAAATCATTTAACTAAAGTATAGAGTTGAAAAAAGTTTCTCTTTTTTTTAATCAATTATATAATAATTATTATATTTAATATTATAAAGGATTTAAGATGTATAGGGTATTTTCTAAGGTTTTAATTTTAAATTTAATTATGATAACAATGCTTTTTTCAATGGAAAAATTAGATGATGTAGTTATCACTTCAAAATCAAATAAAGAGGTTATTGATGTATCTTCAAGTGTATCTATAATTACACAAGAAGATATAAAAAAGATAAAAGCAGACTCTCTTGCAGATATTTTAAGTGAAGTAGTTGGTTTAAATTTTAGTGTTAATAATAGTTCAATTTATGGACGAAAAAATATATCTATTCGTGGATTAGAAAGTAGAAACTCTCTTATTTTAATTGATGGGAAAAGAGTATCTTTAACAGATGCACAAATAGGACATTCTGATTTTCAATATAATTGGATTCCTTTAGAAGCAATTGAAAAAATAGAGATTATAAGAGGTCCAATGAGTTCACTATATGGTTCAAATGCTTTAGGTGGGGTAATTAATATAATTACAAAACAACCAAATGAAACTATTGTTTCTACTATTGATATTGAAGGAGGAACTTTAAATAAAAATAATCAGGGAAATGAAAAAAAATTCTCTTTTACTTCTGTGGGGAAAGTTAATGATAACTTCTCTTACTCTATTTTTGCTGAAGATAAAAATAAAAATATTACGGAATATGAAAATAGTGTGTTACATGAAGGAAAAGAAGTAAAAAATCTTATAGTTAATACTTGGTTTAATATTGATGATTCTCAAGAGATAAACTTATCAGCAATTCTTTCAAATGAACTAAGAGAAACTATTGATTATCCTACTTATTACAATATTAAAAAAAGAAACTATGCAATTTCTTATAATAAATATTTTGAAAAGTTTGCTATTAAATTAAAATATTATGAAACAAAATCAAATTCCCATACAAATCAATTTAAATATTCACATATATTAAAAGATAAAATAGCAAATGCAGAAATCTCTATTGATGCAATAAAAAATAATAGGATTATTTTTGGAGGAGAGTTTAGAAAGGAAAGTTATAATAAAAGTTATGATCAAAGCTATAAAAAAAGTGCAAATTTTAATGATAGTATAAATTATAACTCATTGTTTGTTCAAGATGAAATAGATATTACAAATAGTTTAATTTTAACTTTAGGTGCAAGATATGACAAGCATGAAAACTTTGGTTCACAAATTAGTCCTAAGGCTTATATGGTATATAAAATAGATGAATATAGCAGACTAAAAGGTGGATATGGACATGGTTTTAGTGCTCCTACTGTTACTCAAACTTCTTCTTCCTATATGTTTAGAAACTATTATGCAGGTCATGGCTTTAATGGAAATAAAGATTTAAAACCTGAGAGTTTAGATTCATATGAAATTAGTTATGAGTTTGAAAATAGAAGTGACTTTTTTAAAACAACACTTTTCTATAATAAAATAAAAAATTTAATTGATACAAAACTAATAGGAGCTGAAACAAATATTTTATGCAAAAATTTTCCTATATTTATACCTTGCCCTTTTAGTAAAATGAAAATACAAAAGTATGATAATATTTCAAATGCAACTACAAAAGGCTTAGAGTTAGAGTATAAAAAAACTAATTTACTAAAAGATTTAAATTTTAATTTAAATTATACTTATTTAAAAACAGAAGATAAACAGACAAATAAAGAGCTAAAATTAAAACCAGAGCATACAATAAATACAAGAATAGTTTACTTATTACCTTACGATTTGCAAACAACTTTTAGATATAAGTATATTGGAAATCAAAAAGACCATAATAATAAAAGTTTAAAAGCGTATTCTACTTTTGCTTTACAACTTTCAAAAAAATTTACTGATTCTTTAAGTGTTAAAACTGGAATAGAAAATCTAACTAATAAAAAGTTAAATGATTTATATGATTATCAATTAAGAGGTAGGTTTTATTATGTGGGATTAAACTATACTTTTTAATATACTCTCTTGGTCAAACAAAAGATTCGTTCTCCTAAAATAAAATAACCTGTTTGGCCAAGAACCTCTTAACTTGATTGTAATCAATAATTAATATCAAAAATAATGTTATAAATTTACTAAAGGATTTATAATGAATAGATATAACATATTAGAAGATTTAGAGTATAAAGATACAGTTGCAATTTCACTTATGTTTGAAAATGAACTTTCAAAAGAAATAAGAATTCTTATGAAAGAAAATCAAATAATGAAAGAACATAAAACAGCTTTTCCTATTACTGTTGAGATATTTGAAGGGGAAATAGAGTTTGGAGTTGAAAAACAAATCCATAAATTAGTAAAAGGTGATATAGTATCTTTAAGTGCAAATATACCACATGATTTAAAAGCAAATAAAAACTCAATTATTAGATTAACTTTAGCAAAAAAAGATAGTGTTGCTAGGGTAAGTGGTGTATTAAAACTTTGATTGTAAATAGGTGGTGCGAATGGTGAGAATCGAACTCACACTCCCAAACGGGAACGGGATTTTAAGTCCCGCGCGTCTACCAGTTCCGCCACACTCGCACAGTGTGTATAAAAATAAAAGGTGGTGGCGCGGGGCAGAATCGAACTGCCGACACAAGGATTTTCAGTCCTTTGCTCTACCGACTGAGCTACCGAGCCACCAAAACTTTAGTGGTGGTGAGAGAAGGATTTGAACCTTCGAAGCCATAGGCGGGAGATTTACAGTCTCCTGGATTTGACCACTCTCCAACCTCACCGTTGTTAAGTTTTTTGTGTCGCTTTCTTGTTAAGCGGGTGGAATTATAATAGTATGTTTATTAAACTAAGCTGAAATTTTGCCACTTTTTTTTAAAATATTAAAAATATTTTATTTTATTTGATTTTAGCCATTCATTTTGCAGTTGTTTTAGTTTTTTCATAGGAACTCTTTTATTATTTGTTCTTGAAATAAAACTACTACTTTTATCTTCCTCTTCTTCAAAACTATAAGTATAATCAAGTTTTAAATCCGCAAAATCAAGTGCATCTTTTGTTCTTGTTGCTGCAACATAATAGATATTTAGTTCTTCATTTATTTTTACATTACTTAGGTTATTTTTAGGATTTATAATATCTTTATTTGAAATAAAATCATTTTCACACATAATTACTTGTGAATATTCCATTCCTTTTGCTTTATGCGTAGTTGTAAAGATAATTTGAGCTTCTTGTTTATTTAAAGTAAGATTTTCTTTTATTTGTTTATTTATTTCAAAAATATTATCTTTATAGGTATTTACAAATTTAATAACATTTAAATAATCTTGATTTTTTGTATCTTTAGCATACTCCTCTAACTCTTCTATTGAAGAAAATTGTGCTATTTCTTCTAAAGAGATTTTATCAAATTTTTTTTCTTTTAAATAATAAATTGAATATACTGTTTGATTCATAAAAGAGTAAGTATTATATCCACCCTCAAAAAATATTTTTCTTTTTTTCTCATTTAGATATTTTATTACCTCTTTTGCTAATGCAAAACTTGTTCTACTTATTACACAAAAAGGTTTAGATTTATCCACAACACTACTTCCAAATTTTGAAGTTTTTTCTTCAATTCCAGTTATATATAGTTGTTTTAAATCTTTCTTTGCATATAGTTTATTTAATGTTTCTTGTATATTTTTTGCTAAATTATCACCAAATCTAAAGCTTTTACTTAGATTATAAGAAGGAAGATTAATCTTATCTAAGGCATTTAAAGCATATCTAAAAGAGTAAATTTGCTGAAAGCTATCTCCCACATATACTCTTTTGCAGTTTTGTGCTTCAACTATTGCTATCATAACATCTGAAATATCTTGAGCTTCATCTACAAGTATTAAATCATATTCTAAATTTGAAGAGATTTTTTTATTTAGAAAAAATAACTTTAGATAAAAATCATGTGTTGCTTCAATTTTATGAGTTTTCATACAAGTTAGTATATATTTTGTATGATTTAAAATATTTGCACTTTTTGTTTTTATGATTTTTAAAATTTTTGCATCTAAATCAGAATATTTTTTATAGTTTTGAAGTAACACTTCATCTAATTGAATATGGGAGCTATTACAATAAAAGTTTACAATATCCTTAATTAAGGCTAAGTAGTTTGCACTGGGTTCAAAAAAGCTATCCATTTCTTTTATACATTTATAAATAGTATCTATTTTTAAGTCATAGGAGATTTTATAGTTCCAAGCTTGCATTTTTGTAAAAGCTAAAGAGTGGATAGTTTTTATTTGCATATTTGAAATATTACTAGTTTTTAGTTTCTCTTCTAAAGAAGTTTGCAAAGATTTATTATATGCTAAATATAAGATTTTTAAAGTAGGGTGCTTTTTGGCATATTCTAAAAGAGTAGTGGTTTTCCCACTACCTGCAACTGCATTTATTTTAAATGAGTGCTCTTTTGAGTTTATAATATCTAATTGTTCTTTGGTTAAATTCATCTAAAACTTTTAAATATAAGGAGTTATTTGTGGTGGAAACTCTTTAAATGACTCTTTTATTGCTTCTGTAATTGAAGCTTTATATTTTAAATTTTGCATAGGTGTTGCAAACTGAAGTAAGCTAATAGCACCTTCTAGTGATTTTTCTTTTTTATAAACAAAAGCTACTTTTTTCCCAAGTTTTAAGGCATTAGTATAAATAGCTCTAGCATAATCATCTATATAAGGAAACTCTTTTGAGTTTATTTTTTCTCCCCAAGAAAAGAAAACAAACTTTCCACTAGGAATTAAATTTTGTGCATCAAGATACATAATATCTCTATCAAATTCAGTATTTTGATTTGAATTATATTTTTCTAAATCACTATTAAATTTTACTAATAGGTTAGAAGCATCAATATTTTTTTCATTTAAATTAAATAGATTTCTTATTTCAACAACTTTTCCTTTAAACTCTTCTTTTTTCATAGCATTTTTAAAAACAGTTAAATATGTCTCTATTTTTATCTCTATTAACTTAGAAAAATCATTAAAATCTTGTTCTAATAAAAACTTATTAGAATCATAACCTACTGGTGTAACTAAAGGATTATATAAAAAAATTGTTCCAATAATATTTTTTTTTCTTAATTTAGTATTGTTTATTAACTCTTTTAATTCTTTGGCTGTTATTATATCTTCTTCGTCTTTATTGATATAAAGATAACTTTCTGTTAAAAATAGTTCTTCATATTTAGTTTCGAATTTTCCAAAATATTGCATCAGTTTCCTTGTTATTAAATCTTGTGGAATTTTATCTAATTTTTTCACTTACATAGCTTATTTGTCTTTTTTTTCACTTAAAATAAAAAAGATTATAATTTAGCTAGGAAAATTTAATAATTTTGATACTTTTATGATACTATTACTTAGTAAAATAACATTGTAAGGTATTCTATGATGTTATACTGTATTGTAATGAAAGGAGTTACAATGAGTATCGACATAAAATATTATAAAACTTTAGATACTTTTGTAAGGGATTGTAAAGGGGATAATAATAGATATTTACTTTTTATTGCACAAGAGTGTAAGTTTTATATTTCATTATTAAAAAATTCAAAAATTGAAGCATATGGGGCAATATTCCCAGAAATTATTCTAGATACAATAAGTTATAAAGAGGGCTTAATAGCTTATAAATTAAATAAAAATGAAAAAGTTTTTCTTCAACAAGATATAAATAATTTAACATTAAAAGAAGATGACTTTGAAAATATAAATTCAGTAATTACATTTGTAGATGGCTTAAGTTTAAATATAAACTCTTATTTGGATTCTTTATATGAATTATTAGCTCCTGAGACACAAGTAATAGGTGGAGGAGCTGGAAAAATTCCTTTTGAACAAAAAGAGAATATTTTTTCAAATGAAGGGATTTATAAAGAGGCAGCTTTAATAATTTGTTTAGAAAATAAAATAAAAGTAGGTTTTGAACATGGTTGGAGTTTAATGCAAGAACAAGCAATTGCAACTTTAAGTAAAGAAAATACTCTTTTTCAAATAGATTATATAAATGCATATGAATTTTATAAAAGTATGATTGAAAAAGATTTAAATAAAACTATTTTAGATGAAGAGTTAGAAACTTATTTAAAAACATATCCTTTGGGTTTAGTTAAATTTGATAATGAAATTTTAGTAAAAGAAATAATAAAAATAAATAAAGATAAATCTTTAGTATTAGGTTCTTCAATACCTCAAAATTCTATTATAAACTTTTTAAAAGGTGAAAAGGATGTGGTTATAGAAGCATCTAAAAAAGCTGCATTAAAAGCAGTGGAAAATTGTAATAATAAACAAAAAGCAGTTTTTTTATTTGAGTGTGTAAGTAGAAGATTATTTTTAGATGAAAATCATAAAAATGAGATAGAAATAATAAAAGAAAATATTAATGAAAAGCTTTTAATTGGTCTTTTAACTTTAGGGGAAATTGTAAACAACAATGATATGAACATAAACTTTTATAATAAAACTTGTATTGTAGGTGCCTTATGTTAGTAGAACAATTAGCCTTAACATATAAATGTCATAGTGCAATAGGAAATAGTTTAGATTTAAAAGAGATGTTAAAAGAAGTTTTAAAAACTTTTATAAATGAAACTTTTGCACTTTATGGAACTTTTTATTTATATGATGAAACAAAAAAAAGTTTAAATAAAATAATTAGTATTGGTAAAATTAAAGATTTTAATATTGAAGAGTATAAAGATATATACGATAGTTTTAATATCTTAGATAATAAAAACAATCCTACTCAAAGGGTTTTAATTCTTCCTTTAGATAGAGGAATAATGTTTTTTATATATAGCAAAAAAAATATGAATATGAGTTTTTTAGGTTCTATGTTTCAAGGTCTAGCTCATAAATTAAATATTAGTATTGACTCATGTTTAAATGTAAAAATTATGAAAAAAAGAAATGAAAAACTAAAGATTTTAGCTTTAGAATTGGAAAGACAAAGAAAAGAGTTAATAGAAGCAAATAAATATAAAAATGACTTTTTAGCAAATATGAGTCATGAATTAAAGACTCCTTTAAATTCTATTATTGTTATTTCATCAGTTATGAAAAAAAACAAAAAAGGTAAATTAGATGAAGAACAAGTAAGAAATATGAATATTATTAATAACTGTGGTAATGATTTACTTATTTTAATTAATGATATTTTAGATATTTCGAAAATTGAAGCAGGGGAATTAGCCTTAAATTTAAAAAAAGTAAATATTGAAGTTTTAATTGATAACTTATATGAAAGTATGAAACCACTTTCTGATGAAAAAAATTTAAAATTTATAAAGACTTTTGAGATAGATAATACAGATATTTTAACAGATGAATCAAGATTAAAACAGATTATAAAAAATCTTTTAAGTAATGCTTTTAAATTTACAGAAAATGGTAAAGTTGAAATAAAAGTAAAAGCAGATAGCGAAAATATCTTTATTTCAGTTATTGATGAGGGTATTGGTATTTCAAAAGATAAACTTTTAAATATTTTTGATAGATTTAAACAAGCAGATGGAAGCACTACTCGAAAGTATGGCGGAACAGGTCTTGGACTTGCAATTTCTAAAGAATTAGCTCATCTTTTAGGCGGAGATATTAAAGTAAGTAGTGAAGTTAATATGGGAAGTGATTTTCAAGTAATTTTACCTAAAAAAGCAATTATTAAAAATATTTCTGATGATAAAGTTGATATTTCAAGTGGGGAAGAGACTGTAAAAACAGATGAAATTGTATTTTTTAATATGGAAGATAGCCTTAAGCTTGAAACAATAGAAGAAGTGGATATAAATAGATTAAATAATCTTTTAATAATTAATGGTGATCATAGTTCACTTTTTTCAAGTTTAGTTGCATTTAAAAAAGATGGAGTAAACATTGAACATACAAACTCTATTGAAAATGCACAAAAAGTTTTACAAAATAGTATTTTTGATGCTTTAATAATTGATATTGAAAACTCAAAAGAACAAAATATTAAAGAATTAATAAAAGTTGCAAAGAAAAATAATACTTTATTTGTTGCAGTAGGTGATGAAAAAATTGAAGATATAGATGTTAATATTTCAAGAAATAGTATAGATATTTCTTTTGTAAAACGAGTTCAAAACTTAGTAAAAGCAAAAAAAAAGAATTTGGATTAAGAGGGTAATATGTATAGTTTTAAAAACTCTTTATCTTTTTTAGTATTTAAAAAAATATTTATTTGGTATTTTTTTATTGCAACTATTTTTACAATTTATGAAATATATATGCAGTATAAAATAGTAAATAATAATATAATAAAAGAGTTAAATATTGCTAAAAACTCTTTTGAAAAGATTTTACAAACAAGTATTTGGAATTTGGATATAAAAAAGATAAATGAGGATATAAAAGCTATTTTAAACTCAAAGAATATTATTGGTATTTCTATAAAAAGTTTAGATGAAGAGATTATAAGTAGAATTGGAGTATTACCTTTTGAAGAAAAAAAATATACTTTATATTTACTAAAAAATAAAGAAGAAGTTATTTTTAATGATTCTTTAGAAAAATTTACTTTTTTTATAGAAAATAGCAAAAAATTAGGTGAAAAAAAACTAGCAGTAGTTGATTTTTATTATTCAAAAGATACACCTTATGAGATGATTAAAGAAAATATTTTTTTAATAGTAGCAATAACATTTTTAAAATTATTTGTCTTGTTTTTATTGTTTAATTATTTTCTTAAAAAAATTATCACTAAACCTCTAAAAAATTTAATAGAAGCTACAAGGCATCTTGATGGTAGAAATAGGGTATTTGTAGATACTAATATTAAAAACAATTATCACACAGAATTAAATGTATTAACTGATAGTTTTAATTATATGTCAAAGAAAATTTATGAAGATTTTGAAAGTTTAACAAAATTAAATGTCATATTAAAAAAACAAAAAAAAGAGTTACTTGAAGCATATGAATATAAAAATTTCTTTTTGGCAAATATTAGTCATGAGTTAAAAACTCCTTTAAATCCCATCTCACTTATCTCTTCAACTATGATTAAAAATAAAGAGAATAAATATGATGAGGTAACAATTGAAAATTTAAAAATAATAAATAAAGCTTCAGCAGAATTAAAACTATTGATTGAAGATATTTTAGATTTAATAAAAATAGAAGCAGGAGAAGTAAAAGCAAATTTTGAAGAAGTAGATTTGCAAGTTCTTTTTAATATTTTAATTTCTTCGTATAAAGAAGTTATAAATGAAAAATCTTTAGAACTTAACTATAACGTACAATTAAGTAACTCAAAACAAATAATTGATGTAAGAAGATTTAACCAAGTTTGTAGAAATCTAATAAGTAATGCAATAAAATTTACAAAAGAAGGAAGTATAAATATCACTTTAAAAGATGATAAAAATAATATCTATTTTGAAGTAATAGATACAGGAATTGGAATTGATTTTAAAGATATTGATAAAATTTTTACTACTTTTAAGCAATTAGATGCTTCTACTACAAGGAAATTTAATGGTATGGGTGTGGGACTTGCTATTTCTAAAGAGTTAGCTAAGCTTTTAGAAGGTGATATAAAAGTTTTAAGTCAAAAAGATGCGGGAAGTACTTTTACTTTCTTTTTTAAAAAACAAGATAAAAGTAAAATTGGTATAAAAAAGCAAGAAGAAAATCTTGAGTTATGCTCTTTTTCTTTAGAAAATAAAAACCAAAACAATCCTTGTATAAAAATAAAAGTTTTTATTTTAAATGATAATCCTTTACTTTTTTTCAAATTAGGGGTTGCTTTAAATAAGCAAACTTTTATAAATTTAGAACAAATTAAAAGTTTAGATGAGTTGGGAAGTTTTGAAGATAGAATATATTTGATTATACAAGCACAAGAAAATAAAAAATTAGAAGAGATTAAACAGATAAATAAAAATTTAAAAATTATAGCTTTAGGTAATATTGAAAGTAACTTATATGATAAGTTATTTGAGTTTCCTTTTGAAAACGAATGTTTAATAGAATATATAAAAGAAGATTATAAAAAGAATTAAATATATATTGTTTTAAATATTTGTTAAAATATTTATAGATAACTTTAAAAGGTTTTATTATGAAAAAGTTTAGTATTTTACTTGTAGATGATGTAGCTGAAAATATTCACTCTTTAAAAATGATGATAGAAGATAGTTTTGATGTGGATATTTATAGTGCTTTAAGTGCTCAAGAGGGTATGGAAATCTTAATGAAAAATGAGATAAATCTAATACTTACAGATATTCAAATGCCAGAAATTGATGGATTTGAATTTGCAGAGTATTTAAAAGGTATCGAAAAAACTAAAGATATTCCTTTGATTTTTATTACTGGAATTTATGATAAAGATGAGTATAAAAGAAGAGGGTATGATATTGGTGCAATAGAGTATATTACTAAACCTATTGATGATATTTTACTTGATGCAAAATTAAAAGTTTATATTGATATTTTTGAAAGAAGTAAAAAAAGAGAAGATGAAATTGAACAAAAAAATGAGATATTAATTCATCAAGCTAAAATGGCAACAATGGGAGAAATGATAGGGGTTATTGCCCATCAATTAAAACAACCTTTAAATATTCTTTCTTTATATTGTAATGATGTAAAAGACTCATATAAATTTGGGGAAATAAATGATGAATTTATAGATGAATTTACAAAAAATACTAAAAAAAATATAGATTTTATGAGTAAAACAATTGATGATTTTAGAGACTTTTTTAATCCAAAAAAATCAAAAAGAGTTTTTGAACTTAAAAAAGTTATTGATACAAGTTTAGAATTACTTTCAAAACAATTGGAAAATAATAATATACAAGTAAATGTTGATGTATCAGAGGAGACTGTTTTTGGAGTTGATTCTGAATTAGAACAAGTTATATTAAATCTATTAACAAATGCACAAGATGCTTTTATTGAAAGAAAAATAGAAGAAAGAGAGATAAAAATATCAGCTGGTTCAAATAAAAATTATACGATTTTAGTTTTTGAAGATACCGCAGGTGGAATTAAAGAAGATAATTTAGATAAAATTTTCGATCCTTATTTTACTACAAAAGAAAAAGGTACAGGAACAGGATTATATATGGTAAAACTTGTTGTAAAAACAAGTTTTAATGGAGATTTAAAACTGGAAAATAGCTCAAGAGGAGCTAAATTTATCCTAGTTTTACCTTCTAAAAGTTAATTTAATATAATAGAAGGATCTAGCTTTTTAAGCTGGATTTCTCTATATTTAACCACATCATTTAAATCTTCAATTCTTTTTCTTTTTAATTCTAGCATCTCTTCTTTTCTTTCTATATCTAGTTTCCTTTCAAGAAGTTCTTTTTCTAAAACATGTGTTTTTTCAAGTAAAGCTTCTTTTTCTTTTTTTACTTTTGCTAGCATAATTCTATAGTCTTCAAACTGTTTATTTTTAGCTTTTAAAATATGTTCTTGTTTTTCATCAAAAGTTAATTTTTCAGTTTCTAAATGTTTTAATTGATTAAGCCTTGTTTGATTTTTCTTTTTTTCATTTTCAATTTCTTCTTTTAGTAAAACTATAATATTTTCATATTTTGATATTTTAAGTCTTAATTCTTCAACTTCTTTTTTATAAATTAAAATCTTTTGATTTTGTTCTTGAATATTTTTAAGTACTTTTTTCTTAAATTCCCTTTTTTCTAAATTCTCTTTTGTTGATACAAATCCAATATTAATAAAAAGTTTTTTATTGTTCTCTTCTATTTCAAAAATAGTGCTATTTACATAAAAAGGGTTATTATCACTACTTAAGTATTTTAAATCACCTTCCCAAATCTTATTTTTATTTATTATTTCAAATAGTGAATCTATAACTTCTTTTGAAATATCTGTATGAATTAACTCTCTAAAACTTGTATTTAAAATTTCATCTTCATTTTTATCAAATGATTCTAAAAATGAACTATTTATAAAAGTAATATTTCCTTCTTCATCAAATTTTAAAACAACTGCAACATTATCTAAAGCTTTTAAATATTGTTCTAATTCTTGGTTTTTTAATAAAAGCATTCTTTCATAATATTTTTTTTGACAAACTTCTTGAGATTTTAAAACAACATCTTCCATATCAATAGGTTTTAAAATATAGTGATTTGCTTTTAATTCAATCGCTTTTAAAAGATTTTCAGATTCAGATCTTGCTGTTGTGAAAATAAATGGAACTTCCTTATCTAGTTCTCTTATTTGTGCTAACATCTCAATACCACTCATTTTAGGCATATTTATATCACTTAAAACAAGATCAACAGGTGTTTTTGCAAGATGAAGTTTTTGAAATTGAATATAACCTTCAAGTCCATTTGGAGCTAAATAGACTTTTTTAAATAATCTATTTAAGGTTTTAGCTAGTTTCTCTCTAGCTACATCTTCATCTTCCACATATAAAATAGTAAGTTTTTTTAGAAATTCTACATTAATCATAGTGGTCTCTTTATAGTTTAATATTAAATTTTATCATATATTTACAAAAGTTCTTTTAAATTTTCGAACTTATCTATAAAATGTTTTGCTTTATTAAAGTTATGACTTTTAGTAAACTCATTTTTTACTATAATACAATCTATATTTGCACTATATGCTGAGTCTAAACCTCTTTGACTATCTTCCACAACAATAGCTTCATTTGCAGTTGCATTAAATTTTTCTAAGGCTTTTAAATATGGCTCTGGATGTGGCTTTGCTCTTTCATAATCTTCAACACATAAAATAAAATCCATATATTTTGTAATACCTCTATTTTTATGAATTAACTCAAAATTAACTCTTGTTGATGTTGTAACTATTGCCATTTTATATTTTTTACTTAGTTCTTCTAATGTCTCATTTATTCCAGCAATTGTAATATCTTTAGTTTGTAAATAGTGTTGATATAATTCATCTCTTTTTTCTTTAAGATTTTCAACTTCTTTTAAAGAATATCCTTGATTAAAAGCTAATTCCCAAGCTGTACCACCTCTAATCATAATCTTTTGATACTCTTCAAAAGCTAAATGAATATCTAAAGTTTTTAAAATATCGTAATTTGCTTGATAATACCAAGCCTCTGTTTCAACTAAAACACCATCATTATCAAATAAAATATATTTTTTCAATTTACTAATCCACTATTGTATTTATAAGTTTTATAATATCCATAGGTTTTACTAAATAACCTTTAATATTTAAGCTATTTGCTCTTTTTAAGTAAGGAGTTTCAGAGTGTGCTGAAAGTATTATAAACTCAATATTTTTATAGTTTTTTTGTATCTCTTCTATTAATTGTAAGCCATTCATATTAGGCATATTTATATCTGTTATTACAAAGTTTATATCTTTATTTTCTTCTAAAATTTTTAAAGCTTCTTCTCCATCAGCTGCTATAAAAAAATTTACTTGTAAATTATTTAAGATATTAGATAAGGCATTTTGTATTGAAACTTCATCATCAACAAAAAGTAGTTTTAGCTCTTTTAGTTTATTAATTTTATCTTGCACTGTTTTTCCTTTTATAACTTTTGTGGTTTATGGAAATAGTATCCTTGAGAGTAATCTATTCCTAACTCTTTTACTTTATTAAATATCTCTTCATTCTCAACAAATTCAGCAACTGTTTTAATCTTTTGTTTCTTTGCAAAAAGAATAATAGCTTCAACAACATGCCTACTAAACTCATCATTAACAATATTTTTAATTAAGGAACCATCTATTTTTAGAAAATCAGGTTGAAAATCTAATAATCTTTCAAAATTAGAATATCCAGAACCAAAATCATCAATTGCTATTTTTACATTTCCCATTAATTTTGCTAAAGATATAAAATCTTTTATAATATTAAAATCTTTTATATTTTCATCTTCTAATAATTCAAAAGTAATTCTTCCTTTAAATTCTTCTTTCATAACTGATTCTAAAAGTAAATTTCTTATTTCAATATTTTCTATATCTGTTCCAGAAAGATTTATGCTTATATCTTTATTTGTTAATTTTAAAGCTTTAAAAGAGTTCTCAATTATCTTTTTTGTGATTTTTGTATAATAACCTGTTTTTTTAGATAATTCTAAAAAATGATAAGGAGTTAAAGGTTCTTCATTTTTGTTTTTTAATCTAACTAAAGATTCATATTTTACTATTTCTTGTGTATTATTATCAATAATACCTTGAAAGTGTGATTCAAAGCAGCTATTATCATTGGCAAGGGCATCTTTTATCATTTGAAGAATTTTTAGTTTTTTTCTAGCTTCAATTTGAGCTCTTCTATAAAAATCTTTTGCATATACTACTTGTGTTTTGGTCTCTATTGCATATTTTATTCCTAAACTTACATCATCATAAATATAAGATTTTTCATTTGAATAACTTAAGCAAATTTCCATATCATAAATATTATCTCTAAATAAAACACCTTTTTCTTTAAAGTTTTTTATAACTTCTCCTAAACAAATATCGATATACTTTGATTCTAAGTATTGATTTTTAAGTAAAGCAAATAAACCATTGCTTAAATTGTATACTTTTTTTAATCCACTATATTCAGGAAAATATTCAAGTAGTTTTTTTGCAAGTTCTTCTTCAAATTGATGCATAATTGTTTCAGAATAAAAATCTTGAAAAAGTTTATAATTTACAATCTCTAAAAAGATTAAAATAGGATTTTCTATATATTTTAAATCATCTAAAAGTTGTCTTTTGGGATTCATAATATCAGTTATATCATGTCTTATTCCAATTATCTCTTTTATCTCTCCATTTATATCCAAAATAGGAGAAATAGTTGCATCAACATAATAAACATTTCCATCTTTTTTTCTATTTTTTATAATATTTTTATATGTTTTTTTCTCTTTTATATGTTCCCACATCTCTTTAAAAATTAAAGAAGACATATCTGGGTGTCTTACTATGTTATGAGGTTTTCCTAAAAGTTCTTCTTTTGTATATCCTGAAATATTTACAAAATTATCATTTACATAAGTGATAATTCCTTTTGGGTTGGCTTTACTTATAATATCGCTTTCATTTAAAAGTCTTTTATATTCACTTAACTCTTTTGCCTGATTTGCTATTTCTTGTATTTGTTTAGAGTGTTTTATATGTAAGTTGGCTTTTAATAATATTTCTTCATTTAAAAAAGGTTTTCTTATAAAATCAATTGCTCCATGTTTTAAAACCTTGGCATAGCTTTCTCTATCTTTACTTCCTGATAGAACTAAAATTGGAATATCTTTTGTATTTATATCTTTTTTTAAAATATTTATAAATTCTATTCCATCAATATTGGGCATCTCTAAATCTGAAAAAATTAAATCTACTTGCTGTTTTTTTAATATCTCTAAAGCCTCTTGTACATCTGCTGCTAAAAGAATATTATAGTTTTTAACGCTTAAAACAAGTTTCATTGTTTTTCTTACAAAAGAGGAGTCATCTACTACTAAAATAGAACTTTTATTATTTGTTAAAATATCACTTATAATAGTATCTATTTCTTCTACTAAGTCTTTTAAGGGTGCTTGTTTTGACAGATAATCAACAACCCCATGTTCAAATAAAAAGTTTCTTTTTTGAATATCCTGTTCACCACTTAATACAATTATTTTTGAGTTTTTATTGTTTTCAAGTAATGAAAGTTCTTTTATTAATTCTTCTCCTTCTTTATCTGGAAGAATTAAATCTAAAATAATAAAATTAAAAGCTTGGTTTTTTAATATCTTTTGTGAGTCTGCAAAAGTATATGCTGGAGTTATTTTATAATTTTTTTGTTCAAGTAAAACACTTAGTGCTTTACTATATGATTTAGAATCTTCTATAAGAAGTATATTTATTGGCAATTTATAAACCTTTAGAAAATATAATAATTATTTATTATACATAAATAAGGTTAAATTTAATCATGTTTGAATTTTTCAAACTCTTCATCATAAAAACAACCCAATTGACAATGGGTAACTTTAATATCAGAATTTTTTATTGTAGAACCTACTTTTTTAAGTGTTGCACCTTTTGCTTGTGCTTCTTTCCAAGCAATTTCACACTCAACTTTTTTATTTTCAGTGGTATTTTTAGTTAGTGAATTATAAATTTTATCATCCATTTCTGAAAATGTAAGTTTTCCAAAAACTCCTAATTCACAATTTGTTATAGTTATATCTAAACTTTTTGCAATTTCTGCCATATCTTTAGGTTTCATACCTATTAGTCTTGCAACTTTAAAGGCCTTTAGACAAGATAGTTTACCTTCTTCATCTAAATTTGTCATTAATAAATCTGTTTGTATATTATCTAGTTTTTTCATTTTTACCTCTATTAAGATTTAAAAAATCTTAATTAAAAAACTTATATGAATAAGTATTCAATCTATTATATATTATAATAAATATATAACGAACTTAATATAGTGTTTTTGTATATAAAATATAAAATATGTTAATTTTCTTAACAGTAAGAAAAGAGAATATAGTTTTAAGTTATAAAAGAGGAGCCAGTTTCCTCTTTTATATTCTATCATTTATCAAGGAGAGAATATACTGTGATTGAAAGTATATTGCTTGATTAAAATTCTAACTATTTAATATTAACAAAATTGTAACAAAAGATTAACAAAGTATTAATTATCTTCCCATTTAGATTTAGGAGGAGTATAGTTTATTATTCTTTGAAAAATTTCCTCTATATCATCTGAAAAGATTATCATATCATAATGTCTTTTTGTTAAAAAGCCTTCTTCAACACAATTTTTTAAAAATTGCATTAAACTATTATAATATCCATTTACATTATAAAAAGCACAAGGTTTTTTATGCATTCCTATTTGAGTATTTGACATAATCTCAAATATCTCCTCAAAAGTTCCATATCCTCCAGGAAGAGCAATAAAAGCATCACTTAATTTTTCCATCATAGCTTTTCTTTCTCTCATAGTTTCAACTTTATATAATGTTTTTAAGTTTTTATTGGCAATTTCTTTATCTTCTAAATCATAAGTAATTACCCCTGTTACTTCAACTCCAAGTTTTAAGGCTTCATTTGAAACTATTCCCATAATTCCAGCTATGCTTCCTCCATAAACCATATTAAATTTATATTTTGCAAAAGTTTTAGCCACTTCTAAAGCTTTTATTTTATATATTTGTTTATCACCAAATTTTGAACCACAATAAATAGCTATATTCACTTTGTACCTTTTTATAAATTGTAAAAGCAATATAATAATTAATTTAAATTAGAGTTACTTTAAAGGAAGGGTTATTTTAAATAAGGCACCATAGTATTGTTCATTTTCAAAGAAAAAGTTAGTATTTTTTACTTCTATTTTTCCATACATATGTTTTGATATTATCTCTTGTGACATATATAATCCAATTCCTGTTCCTTGAGATTTATGCTTTGTTGTAAAATAAGGTTCAAAAACTTTTTCAATTATATGTTGAGGAATACCATTTGCATTATCTTTTATTTCTATTATGCAATCATTATTTTTTTTATAGACATTTATAAAAATAAGTTTATTTTTAATATCGTTTAAAATCAATGCATCTTCTGCATTATTTAAAATATTTATTAAAACTTGTAATAACTCATTTTCAAATCCAAAAATAGGTAAATCTTCAATATCTTTTATAAAATTTATCTCTTTATTTTTAAACTTTGCACTTGTTAGATTTAATACCTTTTCTATGGTTTTTTTTATGAAAAAATCTTTTTTGCTTCTATTTTTTAAAAAAAAGCTTCTAAAATCATCTATTGTTTTAGTTAAATATTTAGTTGAATTCAAAATATTATCTAAGGCTTCATCAACTAAATCTTCATTTAAAACTCCAACTTCTCTTTGAATTTTAACAGCTGAGGCACAAGTAGAAATAAGGGAAAGAGGTTGTCTCCATTGGTGGGCAATATTTTCTAGCATTTCTCCTAAGCTAGCCATTTTGGATTGATGAATTAAAAGCAAATTTTTCTCTTTAAACTCTTTTTCATCTATATCTTTTTGCATAGCAATACTGCATAAATGTGAAAAAGAATCAATAAGTCGTAATTCATAAGAAGAGGGGCGTTTAGATTCTTTATAATAAAAAGTAAAAGTTCCTAAGATTTCATCAATACTTGAAAATATTGGTTGAGAACAACAGGCTTTTATTCCTACTTCATTGGTTATGTATTTATATGCTTGCCAGTATGGATGAGTATTGATATTTTTGATAATCACTCTTTTTTTTAAAAAAGCAGCAGTTCCGGAAGCTGCCACTCCAGCTGCAATTTTAATACCTTTAATATTTTTTATATATGAGTTTGGTAAGGAAGGTGCAATTGCTTTTTCAATTCTTTTTTTATCTTTATTTAAAAATAAAATTGAGCACATTACATTTGGACATTTTTCTTCTACAAAATTTATTATAGTATTTAAAATCTCTTCTAAAGGTTCTTTTTTTATTATCATCTCAAAGATAGTTTGATTTTCTTGATATAAAATTTCATATTGTTTTCTTATTGTAATATCTCTTGATATTCCTAAAATTCCTATGGGATTATTTTTTTTATCATAAATAATTGTTTTTATTGTTTCTAAATAAATTGTTTCTTCTTTATTATAAATTCTTTCATCATATGTTTTAGTGATTTTATTTTTTAAGAGTTCAGTATCTGATTGAATAAAATTCATTGCTGTTTTTTTATTAAAAATTTCAAAATCATTTTTACCAACAATTTCATTCATATTTTTATTAAAATATTCTAAATAGGCTTTATTACAATTTTGATAAATTCCATCTAAGTCTTTTAAAAAAATTAAGTCATCAATGAGATTTATAATATCTTCTGGTTTTATATCTTTTTGTTTCATACTTAAATTTTAATAAAATAAATATTAAAATTACTTAAAAGTAAAAAAAAATATTATTTTCAAAATAGAATTTTTTCTATTTTGAAAAAGGTTCAAAAAGTATAATCAATCTTGGAAGTAGTAATATTGCTGAAAGTAAAATTGTAGCCATAACTATAACTGTTAATAATCCAAAGTATATTGTTGGAATTAGATTTGATAAAACTAAAATTGAAAAACCTACCATTACTGCAACTGAAGTATAAACCATAGCAAAACCAATAGTTTTATGTGAACGTTTCATTGCTTCAATATAATTATGATCTTTTTTAAATTCTGTTTTAAATCTATGAATATAGTGAATTGTATCATCTACTCCAATCCCAATTGATATAGCAGCAATAGTAATAGTCATAATATCTAAAGGTATCTCTAGCCAACCCATAATTCCAAAAATAATAGAAATAGGAACAATATTTGCTAATATAGCAATGGTTGCTAGCATTAAAGATCTAAATAAAATTATAAACATTATAAATAAAGTTAAAATTACAAATCCCAAAGTTTTAACTTGTGAATCAAATAATGATTGAAGCATATTATTATATAAAACCATTAAATTTGACAATCTATATTCAACACTATTATCATTGATTACATTTTTTAAATCATAATTTATTTTTTTAAGTAATTCATCTCTTCTTAAATTATCATCAGAATCAATAATTCTAAGTGTAATTCTTGCTTGGTCTTTTTGAATATTTATATATGGATCTAATACTATGGCTTTATATTCATTTGGTAATTTATTATATAAAAGTGCTAATTTAAAAGAATCTAACTCTTCATTGTTATTTAAGATTTTTCCAACTTTTAACATTGTTGCTAAAGATTGAACTTTTCCCACTTGTGGAATACTTTCTAAATAATCATGAACCTTAATAATCATATTCATTCTATGTTCAGTAAACCAATATTGTTCATTATTTTCTGTTTGATTAAATTCATCTTCAAAAGAAGCCAATATATCATCACTTGAAGTTTTTTTACTGTTCTCTTCTTTTTTTGTTTCATTAAAATTAATAATAATATCTAAAGGAGTTGTTCCACCTAGTTTTTGATCAATTACTTTCATACTTTTATATATCTCTGTATCTTTTTTAAAATAAGAGATAAAGCTATTCTCAACAAGTAATTTTGAAGCACCTGTTAAAGCAAAAGCAATAAGTATAATACTTCCTATTAAAATAGTATTACCCTTAGAAGTTACTATTTTTATAGCATAATCTATAAAGTGAAGATTATTTTCAAATGTTTTATATGGTAAAACTTTATTTAATAAAATTAAAATAGTTGGAAAAACTATAAATGCAATAATAAGTGAAATAGCAATTCCTGTACTCATCATCCAGCCTAAATTAATTACGGGCTGAATATTTGATAATAATAGTGAACCAAATCCTGCTATTGTTGTAATAATTGCAAAAAAAGATGGATTTAATTTTGATAACATAGTATTTAAAATAATCTTGCTATGTGAAGAGTTTTTATAAGTAATTGTTAGTTCTCTATATCTTACAATTAAATGTAAAATAATAGAAATAGTAATAATTAACTGTAATGAGATAAAATTAGAAGAGATAACTGTTACTTCCCAATTAAAAAATCCCAACATTCCACTTGTTGCAATTACTGATAAACTACAAATTAAAACAGATAAAGCAACCCATCTAATTTGTCTAAAAATAACCCATAAAATACCTATTAGCAATAAAATCAAAGTAGAACCATAAATTACTAAATCACTTTTTACAAAGCTTATAATATCAGTGGCTATCATATTTACACCACCTAAAAATAGAACTCCTTCATTTTTATATTTTTTTAAAATTACTCTAATATTTTTTATATAGTTATGTTCTAAAATTCTTTGTTTATCTCTATATTCTTTAAACTCTAAAGTTACTTTTTCAAGTTCTTTTAGTTCATCTTTTGAGATATTTTTTTCTCTTTTTTTGCTTAATAAGTCATTTCTTTTTTCAACTAAAGTAAAAAATTGTTCATTTCTTTTTAGATTTATAATAATTGCAGTTGTTTCAAAATCATTACTTACTAAACTATTTTTATAAATTGCAGAAGTTAAAAATTCATTTTTTACAAGTGCTTTATTTATATCTTTGCTATTTTCTAATGTTTTAACTTCTTCAACTAATTTTTGAAGTTGAGCTGTAGGAGACTGAAATAAAGGTACATTTAAAATAGAAATAATACTTTGTGTTTTATTTAGTTTTAAAATATCTTCACTTAAATCTTTAATTGTTTTTAGATTATTATTAGATAATAAGTCTTTATCTTTTGGAGTAAAAGTAATAACTAAAATATCTTCACTTTTATAATTTTTAGAAACTTCTCTTGCAAAAGCTAAATCTTTATCATCATCTAATAATAAAGTTTCAGCTGAAGCATCTATTTCAAGTTTTGTTGCATAAAAACCTAAAAAAGCTATTGATAAAAATACTAAAAATAGAATTTTTTTAGGGTTTTTAAATAATATATTTGTATAAAATTTTTTTATCATACTTCATTTTTTGTTTTAAGATATTCTATTAGACTCTCTATAGATTTATCTTTTAAATATTGTTCAAATTGAGTTCTATATGTTTGAATAATACTTACTCCTAGAATATTTACATCATAAATAAACCATTGATTATTTTTATTATTTTTATAAAATTTATAATCAATAGGAAAATTTTCTTTTTCTCCAACTAAAAGAGTTTTTAAAACTAATCTATTTTTAATCTCTTCTAATTCATTAATTTGCATTTTTTGATTAGTATATAATTCTAATTTATCAATATATGAATCTTTTAATCTTATCTCAAAAGCTTTAGAAAAGTTAGATTTTTGTTCATTTGAAATACTCTTCCAATTAGAACCTAAAGCTAACATAGACATAATTTGATAATCAAATGAAGTATCCATAATTTTTATAATCTCTTTACCTTTTTGTTCTTTTGAAAGAGATTTATTTTTTAATATTTCTAAAACATTATAAATATTTTTACTCATATTTTCTTTTATATCTTCTTTTTGCATAGCAAATAGGGATGTTGTTAATAATAAAATAGTAATAAATTTTTTTAACATTGATTATTCCTTTATCTCTTTATCTCTTTTTTGTTTATGTAGCTCTTTTAAATAAGGATATAAATCAATTGCATCTTTTTTAATTTTTTCATAAACTTTTAAAGTAAAAGATGAATTATTTACTAATTTATAACTTCTTAAAGCCAAGCTCTCTTCAAATGAGTTTGCTAAATAAAAAGAAGAATGTCCATTTTTTAACGGATTTGCATAGTCATCAACTAAAAATCCTAAAAAATCCCTTAGATTAGAATTACCCCAAAATGGTAAAACAATTGGAAAACCATCTCCTACTCCCCAAGTAGCTAATGTTTGTCCAAAATCTTCATGATGATGTTTTAAATCAAAGTTATTTTCTTTTGCAACATCAATTAAACCTGCAACTCCAAATGTACTATTTAATAAAAATAGTTGTAGCTCTTCCCATGAATTTTGAAATTTAAGTTGTAACAAATTATTTATAAATCTAATGGGAAACCCAAGATTTGTAAAAAAGTTTGAAACACCTGTTCTAACTGGTGAAGGTACTACATCTTTATATGTTGTAATAACAGGTTTAGAAATATAAACATAAAAAGTATCATTAAATGAAGTCATTGCCCTATTATATCTTTCAAGTGGATCAAAATCCTCTTTTGGTGACTCAAATTCATTTGAAAACTCTTCAAACTGATTATTAACATTAAATTCTTTACTATTAATTTCTTGTGCATTTGCATAAAAACATAGTAAAAAAAATATTAATACAACTTTTATCCTTCTCAAATCTTTTTCCTTATGTGTGTTGGGCGAATATTATAGTTAAAATATGCAAAAAAACAATTAAAAGAAATTTATTTCTTTAATTATTAAGTTGATTTAAAATTAAAATAGCTTGTAAAGGGTCAATTAATTTAGAATTAATTCTTATACTAAAATGTAAATGTGGTCCTGTAACTCTTCCTGTATCTCCACTTAAAGCTATAATTTCACCTCTTTTTACATAATCGCCTTCTTTATAGTTCATCTTACTTAAGTGAAAGTAACAAGAATAAACTCCTTGTCCATGGTCAATTATAATAGAGTTTCCTGCATAAAACCTATCTTTTGCCAATACTACAATACCATCATTTATAGCTTTGATTTTTGTTCCTATTGCAGCTTTAAAATCAGTTCCACTATGAAAACTTTTTATTGTATCATTATAAACTCTTTTATTTCCAAAATTACTTGTAATTTTGCTATTCATAGGATAGATAAAGTCTTTAGTCCAAAAAATCTTAGAAGTTGAAGTATTGTAAATATCCATTGCTTCTTTATATTCATATTGAGTTCTTATCTTATCTTTTTCATTTAAAGTTACTTTAGATTTTTGAACTTTAATGATTTCACTTTTATAGTTCCCATCTTCTACAAATATCTCTTGACCAATAAATTCTCTTTTATTATTTTTTAAATAGGAGATTATAATTTTATATTTTCCACTATTTGTATAATAATCAATTGGCAATAAGGCATAAAAGCTATTAGTTTTAAAAGGGTGTACTTTAAAGTCAATATTTGACTTTTCAAAGGTTAATTTAACATCACTAATATCTTTTTGTGTAAGTTCTAAAAGTAAAGTGTTTGCATTTTTTACTTTTGTTGAACTAATTTGTATTGCAAAGAGTGAATTTATAATTAAAATTAAAAATATTAAAACTTTTTTCATAATGAAATAATAACAAAAAAATATTTATTCAAGATTATTTATAAGTATATTATTACAAAATTGATATAATTGCAAAAATTTTGAGATTTTTATTGGAGTAATTTAATGGGTAGAGCCTTTGAATATAGAAAAGCAGCAAAGATGAAAAGATGGGGAAATATGTCTAGAGTTTTCCCAAAACTTGCAAAAGCAATTGAAATTGCAGCAAAAGCAGGAGGTGGAGATCCTGAAATGAACTCTGCTTTAAGAACTGCTATATTAAATGCGAAAGCTGAAAATATGCCAAAAGCAAATATTGATGCGGCAATAAAAAGAGCAACTGGAAAAGATGCTGCAAATTATGCTGATGTTAATTTTGAAGGAAAAGGTCCTCATGGTGTTTTAGTTTTTGTAGAAACTGCAACAGACAATAATACAAGAACAGTAGCAAATGTAAAAATGCATTTTAATAAAAATGGTGGACAAGTTGTTCCAACTGGTTCTTTAGAGTTTTTCTTTGATAGAAAAGCTATTTTTGAATTTAATAAAACAGATGATATGGATTTAGATGAATTGGAATTAGAACTAATTGATGCTGGATTAGAAGAGATTGAAGAAGAAGAGGGTATTGTTTTAGTTTATGCTGATTATAAAGATTTTGGTAATTTAAATAATAAATTTGAAGAGTTAGGAATAGCTTTAACAAAAGCAGAATTAAAAAGAATCCCAAATAATCCACAAGAGTTCACAGAAGAACAACAAGATGATATTGCTAAACTAATTGAAAAGCTTGAAGATGATGATGATGTTCAAGCTGTATATACAAATATAGCATAATAGTTAAATAACATAGAATTTTCTATGTTATTTATTTTGAATTTTTTTAATTATATTTTTAATATTTTCTATTCTTGTAGTTGAATTTGGATGTGTTGAGAAAAATTCTATACTTTCTTTTTTACCTTCACTCATATTTTCCCAAAATTTTAAAGCTTCATTTAAATTATAGCCTGCTTTATGCATTAGATAAATACCTATTTCATCAGCTTCACTTTCTTGCATTCTTCCATAAGGCATTAAAACTCCATATTGACTTCCTAAACCATATGCAATATTAAAAGTTTTTGAGTATTGTGGTGCTTGAGTACTTAAAGCGATATTTCCTAAAACTTGAATACCTTGTGAAAGCATACTAGCACTTACTCTTTCTGCTCCATGTCTTGCAAGTGCATGGGCTATTTCATGAGAAATAACTGTTGCTAATTGATCATCATTTTTCGCAACTTTTAAAATACCTGTATAAACTACAACTTTCCCACCTGGTAAACAAAAGGCATTTTTAGCTTCATTTTCAATTAAGTTAAATTCCCATTTATAATCTTTTTGATTAGCTACTTTTGCTATTTTTTCACCTATTTGTTTTACTTTATTTGAATCTTTTGTATTTTTTATAACTTTTGACTCAGTTAAAGTCTTTTTATATGAACTTTCACCTAAGGCTAGTTCTTCTTCTTGTGAAATTAGTATTAGTTGGTCTCTATTTGTATATGGTGCTTTATGAGTGCAACCTACAAAAATAGAGATAACTATAAGAAATAATATAGATTTTTTTAATGTTTTCAATTTTTCTCCTTTTGATATTTAATTTTATCAAAAAAAAAATTATTTTAAGACAAATAAGAGTAAAATCAATAAAATTTATAAAGGTATATTTTGAATATTGAGCATACAAAAGGAAATATTTTAGGACTTATTACCATTCTTTTATGGTCTTCTTTAGCACTTTTTACAGTATATTCAGGTTCTATTCCTGCTTTTGAACTTTTAAGTATCTCTTTTTTTATTGCTTCTTTTATTGGTTTACTTATGCTTAAAAACCAAAAAAGAAAAGTAAAAGAGCTTTTTAAAATTCCTATTAAAGCATATATTATTGGAGTTTTTGGTCTTTTTGGTTATCACTTTTTTTATTTTTTAGCAATAAAAAATGCTCCTGCTGTTGAAGCAAATTTGATAAATTATTTATGGCCTTTATTAATAGTTTTATTTTCTGCTTTTTTACCAAATGAAAAATTAAAATGGTATCACATTTTAGGAACTCTAATAGCTTTAATAGGAGCTATTTTATTAGTTTTAAAAGGTGGCTCATTTGAATTTGAAATAAAATATTTAGCTGGGTATCTTTTTGCTTTATTTGCTGCAATTATTTGGTCTAGTTATTCAGTAATTTCTAAAACTTTAAAACATGTACCAACTTTTGCAGTTACAGGATTTTGTATTTTAACAGCAATTTTTTCTTTAATTGCGCACTTGATTTTTGAAAATACAGTTATACCTTCAAGTACAGAGTTATTTGCAGCAATAATGTTAGGTTTAGGTCCTGTTGGTGGAGCTTTTTACTTATGGGATTTTGCCCTTAAAAATGGAGATATAAAAATCTTGGGTTCTTTATCATATTTAGCTCCTCTTTTATCCACATTAATACTTGTAATAATGGGTGTTGCTTCTATGAGTATTTATATTAGTTTAGCATGTTTATTTATTATTTTAGGTTCTTTAATTAGTTCAAAAGAGTATTTAAAATTAATAAAAGGTATCTTTATTAAATCTTAATTACATAGATACCTTTAAACTCTACACAAACTTTTTCATTTTCAATAATTTGAGAAGTGATTGTAATTGAAGCACTATTTTTTTCTTGAAGTTTTCTTTTTAATATTTCAATTTGTTCCAATGTGGGCATAAGTGTTTTACAAACCATATCTTTTGTTATTGGAGTTCTATATGAAGTATCACTTTTAATAATTGCTATCATACTTTTTTCATAACCTAAAGCTTTTATCTGCAAATAACAAGCACTCCATGCTGAAATAGTTACAAGTGTACTTAAACTTCCAGCAAAACCTGTACCTTTATCATTTATATTGGGAGCTAAAGGAATTTTTGTAATTAAAGTATTATCTTTAATTGAATCAATATTTAATTGCATAAATTTTGTAAGAGGAATCTCTTTATGTAATTTTTCTTCTAAATTTTTTAAATTCAAATCTCTCTCCTATAAAAAAAAGATTTTATCATATTTTAGCTTTTTACAATAAAGTTAAGAATTTCCTCAAATACTCTTTTACTCTCTTCCCCTTTTATAATCACATGTTCATTTTGTTCTAAAACTATTAGTTCTTTATTTTTAGAGTGTATTTTTTCATATATTTCATAAGCAGAAGTGATATTTACTATTGGGTCATCTTTTGCTTGGATAATTAAAGTATTTGCATTTATTCTATTTAAACTTTTTCTAGTTTTACTCATTAGTTCTTTTAGTTGCATAATAGCTTTTACATAATGCTTATCATAATTTATCTCTGGGTATCGTGGATGATTATCTACATACTCTTTTGCAAGAGTATTTGCATTAAAAGAACTTACAATTTCATTCCAAAAATTAATTGCAGGAAGTATGGTTTTAATTCTCATATCTTTTAAATTTAAAGCTGCATTTATACATACAACTCCTTGTAGTTGTAAAAAATATTTTTTTGAACTTAAAAGAGCTAAAAGTCCCCCTGTTGAAAAACCAACTAAATAGACTTTTTCATATTTTAATGTTGCAATAGTAATAGCTCTTGAAACACTATTATACCAATCTTTATAATTTCTATTTTTTAAATCTTCTGCTACTGTTCCATGACCTCTTAATCTTGGGGCATAAACATTTAAACCTTTATAATTTAAATATAAAGCCATCTCTTCTACTTCTTTTGGTGCAGAAGAAAAACCATGTATTGCAATAACACATTTATTTGAATTTATATTTGTAAAAGTATAAGGTTGTCCTATTCTTTTATCTTTTATATTATCTATATTTTTAAATTGCAAATAATCATTTTCAAACTCTTCTTGTTCTTCTTTTTCTAAAATTTCAAGAAGTTTTGAATTAATCTGTTTTGAACAAAGAGCTATCTCTTCTTTTACAATATCATTCATTTTTTCTATTATTAAAACTTCATTTAAAATTACTCTAATAATATTTTTTAATCTTATTGTATTGTGTGTATGTTTATTTAAAAGATTTTCTTTATTTATAATATAATCATTTTTTGTTTGAATAATAATTTTATCTCTTATGGCAATTTTTAATATTTCATTAAAAGGTATATATTTTTCATAAGAAATAAGATTTATAATATCCTTTTGCAAATCCTCTTCAAAAAGCTGACAATCTTGTTTTACTTTAGTTGCTATTAAATATAAAAGTCTTTTAAAATGATTTTTACAGATTACTTCTTTAGGGTAGTGATATAAAGTAAGAGCAAAAATATGCTCAAATCTAATAGTTAGATTTTCATAAATTCTTTTCATAAATTTATGAGTTAAATCATATCTTAATCCTTCAATTGTAGTTTTATGATTTAATTCAATTCCATAACTCTCTTTTAACATTTTATGTAAAGAAATAGGTTTTAGTATTCTAATAATTGTTTTAGATTTTAGGACAATATTACTTTCTATTTCTATTTCTTCTAAAAATTTTTCATCAATATTATCAAAAAGTTTTTTAGCTATTTTTTTTAGAAAATTTTCACCATTTCTTAGGGGAGAATAGCTAATATTAATTGGTACAATCATTGTCTCATTAATATTAATTGTCTCCTCATCTTCTATTAGATATTTTCTTTTAAATTTTGTAATATTTCTAATTTTTTTATTTAGATAATCTTTTCTTAAAAGTTCGGAGTATAATGCAAAAAAAGCTGAACCTGTAAAAACACGACTCTCTTCATTATCTATTCTTACACAATAATGATTATCCATTTTTACTATATCTTTAGCTTTTACCATTCTTCCTTCTGGAAATATCATCCAATCTTTTTTTCCAGTTAAAATCTCACCTAAGATTATATTATTTCTATTTGGATGGGATTTTGGTAAAGCTCCAATATTTTTTAGAAAATTACCAAAATAGGTTTTAAATAGTCCATCATCTGCTATTACTCCTACTTTTTTACCTGTTAATTCATATAAAGCATAAGGAACTACTATTGCCTCTGTTCTTGTAAAATGGTTTGCTACAAAGATTCTAGGATTGTTTTTAGGAATATTTTCTATTCCATCAATTTTTATATCAGAATCCAAAATCTTTTCTAATATATTTAAAACATAACCACTAGAATCTATAAGTAGATCTTTTTTCATTTTAAAGCCTTTTATCTTTGCTGTTTATAAATTTTATCTTTAAAATAATCTACATGAATAACATCCATTTTTTTATTATATGCAAGTTTTAAAGCCTCATACTCTTCATTTGTAATTACTCCTACATTATGAGACTCTTCAAGCATATCTAAAAATGCAGCTTTTTTTATGCTTTCATGTTTTACAGCATATTTAATTCTATCAAGGATTTGTTTATTTTCATTTTGTAAATCAAGAGCTTCTTCTAATTTATATAAAGGATCTTTTTTATTTGTTGGTGTATATAAACCACTACAAAGTGAGTTTAGATTTTCTTTATTTGTTAAAAACTCTACAATTTTTCTATTTAATTTATCTTCTGGTTTTATTCCAATTGGATTTAACCTAATAAAAGGTAAAAGAATTTTCATAAAGCCTAGATTTTGAATAATATCCTCTCTTGCTTCTTGAATTTTATAAAAACCATATTCACAAATATACTCAACTAAAATTTTATCTTCTTGTTTTTTACTATTTTCAAACTCTCTAATAGTTGCAGTTATAAGATATAACCAAGATAAAATATCTCCAAATCTTGCACTAATATTCTCTTTTTTCTTAATGTTTGCACCAAGTAAAACTAAAGAGAAATTTGATAGAGCTGTAAAGCTTGTTGCAGACCAAATCAATCTTTTTTTATAAGCTTGCAATTCTTTAGAAGTTTTTATAAATTTTCCTCTACTTATAAAATATACAAAAGATTTTATAGTTGAGTTAATTGATAAAGCAATGTGTTTTCTTAAAACTGTATCAAAAGAGTCTATATCATTATTTTGTATAGCTAATACTTGTTTATATAAATATGGATGAGATTTTATTAACCCTTGTCCAAATTGCATTAGATTTCTAGTTAAAATATTTGCACCTTCAACTGTAATAGATATTGGTAATGCAAAATAAGCATGAGCTAAAAGATTTTTTTCACCTCTAATTATTGCTGCTCCTCCTAATACATCCATACTGTCATTTATAATCTCTCTAAATTTTTCTGTTGCATGGTATTTCATTATTGAGTTTATTACTGCTGGTTTTGCCCCATTGTCAATTGCATCTAAAGTATAATTTCTTGAAGCATTTAATAAATAAGTAAAAGCTGCAATTTTTGCAATTTTTTCTTCTACTCCTTCAAATTTATCTATACTTAATCCAAATTGTTCTCTTAGTTGAGTATAAGTGCTTACAACTTTTAAAGCAAGTTTACTTCCACCTAAACTAACACTTGGTAAAGAAATACCTCTTCCTATTGATAAAGACTCAACTAGCATTTGCCATCCTTTACCAATCCCTTCTTTACCACCAATAATATTTTCTAAAGAGATTACTACATTTTTACCAAATATAGGAGAGTTTACAAAAGCAATTCCAAGAGGGTCATGTCTATTTGAGTTATCTACTCCTTTTGTTTTTGAATCAATTAGACCAAAAGTAATACCTAAATTTTCTTCATTTGATAGTAAATGATCTGGGTCTTTTAACACAAAAGCAAGACCAATTAATGTTGCAATATTTCCTAAAGTAATATATCTTTTTTCAAAATTAAGTTTTATTTTTATCTCACCTTTTTCATCTTTAAATAAAACTCCACTTGAAGTAATAGAAGTGGCATCACTACCTGCATTTGGTTCTGTTAATCCAAAACAAGGAACCTCTTGTCCTTGTGCCAATCTTGGAAGATAATAATCTTTTTGTTCTTGTGTTCCATGTTTTAAAATAAGTTCAGCAGGTCCCAATGAATTTGGTACCATTACTGTTATTGCTAAAACCTGTGATTTAGATACAAGTTTTTCTATAACTTTAGAGTGTGCTGTTGCACTAAAACCTAATCCCCCATACTCTTTTGGAATAATCATTCCAAAGAATTTTTTAGTTTTTATAAACTCCCAAGACTCTTTACTTAAATCTCTATTTTGAAAAATTTGCCAATCACTTTCTATTGCACATAATTGTTCAACTTCATTATCTAAAAAATCCTGTTCTTCTTTATTTAAAAGTGTAATTTTTTCATTTTTTACTTTATTAAAATCAACACTTCCTTTAAAAAAATCTGCTTCTATAAAGTTTGTTCCAGCTTGCAGTGCTTGATCTTCTGTTTTTGAAATTTTTGGAATTAAACCTTTTTCTTTTATAAAATTTAAAATAGATTTTATAATAAAGTGTTGTCTAACCTCTTTATTTAAAATAACAATTGCTAAAAGAGCAAATACTATCCAAAAAAGAACACCTGTACTAAAAAATGTAAGAGAATAAACTCCTATAAAAACAAACCATAAAATGGCTGGATATGAATAAAATCCAAATATCAATAATATTAAGGCAAAAATTAGTGTTTCCATAGCTCTTCTCCTGTGCTAAAATCTAATTTAGCTTCATTTAATTTTAATAATAAATTGCTAACTTTAAATCTTTTATCGTATAAATATTCTAATCTATTTAGTTCTTTTACGATTTTTTTAATACCTATTTCATTGGCATATTTTAATAATCCACCTTTATATGGTGGAAAACCAGTTCCTGCAACCATTGCAAAATCTAAAATATCTGCATCTTTCACAATCCCTTCTTCTAAACAAAGACTAGCTTCATTTATCATAATATAAATACATCTATTTCTAATCTCTTCTTCTGTTATAATCCTTGTATCTTTTGTGTAGTTATAAACTTCTTTATTTTCAACTATTTTTTTACTTGAGTAGTCATAAAAACCTTTTTTATTTTTTACTCCTAAATATTTTTTTTCATACATTTTTTCTAAAATAGGAGCAATTGCCATTCTTTCTCCATAGGATTTATTTAAAATAGTAGCCACATGAAAACCTATATCAATTCCTACTGTATCAGCAAGGCTAAAAGGTCCCATTGGCATACCAAAATCTTTTAAAACCCTATCAATAGTAGTTATATTACTTCCTTCACCAAGAATAAATCCAGCTTCATTTAAATAAGGTAATAAGATTCTATTTACTAAAAATCCTGCACAATCACCAACAACAATTGGCATTTTCCCAGCTTTTATTAGAGTTTGCTTTACTTTATTTATATTTTCTTCTTTTGTATATTTTGTAGGAATTATTTCTACTAAAGGCATCTTATTTACTGGGTTAAAAAAATGAATACCCATAAAGTTTTCTTTATTATTTAAAGAAGAAGCTAATTTTTCAATTGAAATTGAAGAAGTATTTGATGCAATAATTGCTTCTTTTTTCATTACTTTTTCTAACTGTTTGTAAGTTTTGATTTTTTCTTCTTCTTCTTCAACAATTGCTTCAAGAGCCAAATCTATATTTTGTAAACCTTCATAATTTTGCGTATAACTTAAAGAACTTAGTTTTAAATCAACTTGTGCTTTTGTCATTTTTCTAGTTTTAATAAAAAAATCATAAAGTTTTGCAACATCACTTATTATTGTTGAGGCATTTTCTAAACTTCTTAATTTAATTCTAACTTCTTTTAAATATTTTGAAAATAACCAAATAATACCTTTACCCATAACTCCACTACCTATAATTACAACAGAGTTAATCTCTTCTTTAGTTTTTATATAATCTTTTTTTATCTTTTCACTTAAGAAAAAAAGTTCTATTAAATATTTTGATTCTTTTGTAATTGCAAGTTGTGAAAAAGTTGAAGCTTCAATTTTTAAACCTTCGTTTAAAGATAAGTTATAAGTATTTTTTAAAACTTCTAAAGCTTTGTATGGAGCTTTAAAATCTTTATTTACCTTTTGTTGTAAATTTTGTAAAGCTTTTTTAAAAATAAGCTCTCTTGTAAAAGAGAATTTTTCTAAAAATGATTTTCTATCTTTTCTTAAAACTTTATGTTCTTTTACTTTTGAAATAAAAGCATTTATTTTACTTTTTTCTTGTCCTTCATCAAAGCATTCATCAATTAAACCTATTTTATAAGCTTTTAAACTATCAATTGTTTTACCTGTAAATATTAAATCCATAGCACTTATAAGACCTATTAATTTAGGTGCTCTTTGTGTTCCTCCAAGACCTGGGAAAAACCCTAGTTTAATTTCAGGAAAAGCAAACTTTGTACTTTTATTTGTTGTTGCAATTCTATACTTGCAAGCTAATGCAAGTTCTAAACCTCCACCCATACAAGCACCATTTATATATGCGATTGTTGGAATATTAAGATTTTCAATTTTATTTAAAATGGCATCACCTTCTAATAGTGCATTATAAACTTCTTCTTTATTTTTAAATTCTTTAATTTCATTAATATCAGCACCTGCAATAAAAATATTTTCTTTTAAACTTTTTATAATAAGGATTTTAATATTGCTATTTGATGAAATTTCATCAAGCTTTAAATTAAGTTCATTTAAAACTTCAAAAGATAGTTTATTTACTTTTTCATTTTGTAAATCAAACTCTAAAGTTGCAATATCATTTATTACAGTTAGATTTATATTATTCATATTACACCTCCAGTAAAAAAGAAGCCCCTTGGCCTCCACCCACACATAAAGTTGCAAGACCAGTTTTTAAGTTTCTTCTTTTTAACTCTTTTAATAAGTGTAAAACTATTCTAGTTCCACTCATACCAACTGGATGACCTAAGGCTATTGCCCCACCATTTACATTTAAAATCTCATTATTAATTTCGCCTAAAACTTTACCTTCAAAATGTTTATTGGCAAATTCAATAGATTTAAATGCTTCAAGATTTGCAAGAACTTGTGAAGCAAAAGCTTCATTTAGTTCTATTAAATCTATATCTTTTAAAGTAATCTTACTCCTATTAAATAGCTTATGAGTAGCATATAAAGGACCTAATCCCATTTTATCTGGTTCAAGTCCTGCATAAGCATAATCTTTAATATAACCTAAAGGCTCTAAATTAAGCTCTTTTGCTTTACTTTCACTACAAATAATAAGCATAGAAGCTCCATCAGAAACTTGTGAAGAATTTCCCGCTGTTACTGTTCCATTTGCATCAAAAATTGTTCGAAGTTTTCCTAAAGCTTCAAGAGTTTGATTTAATCTAACTCCATCATCTTCAAAAATTGAGCCATTTTTTGAAATAATTGGATGTATCTCTTCTTCAAAAATCTTATTTTCAATAGCTTTTTGCGCTTTTAAATGGGAATTTAAAGCATATAAATCTTGTGTTTGTCTATCTATTTTAAACTCATTTGCTAAATTTTCAGCAGTTTTTCCCATAATTTTTCCTGAAATTGGATCTGTTAATCCAGAAATTAGGCCAATTACAGGTTTTAAATCTTGAAGTTTTAATTTTGTTAAGATTTTAAGTTTCTCTTTTATGCTTTTTGTATTGGAAATTTCAGTTAAAATATTTTTAAAAGCTTGTGTATGAAGTAGGGGAATATTACTCATAGATTCAACTCCTCCAACTAAATAAAGTTCCCCTTGTTTTGAATGTATTTTTTCAATTGCACTTGAAATTGATTGCATTCCAGAAGCACAATTTCTATGAACTGTGTATGCAGGAGTTGAAATGGGGAAACCAGCTTTTATGGCAATTACTCTTGCTATATTTGCTGCATGTGTTGGTTGGGCAACATTTCCTATTATTACTTCATCAAACTCTTTATAATCAATACCACTTCTTAAAACTAGCTCTTTTGCTATAATACTTCCAAGTTCTTCTGCTTGAATATTATTTAATTTTCCATAGGCTTTTGCTATTGGACTTCTTAATCCATCTATAACAACTATTTTTTCCATCTTAGACTCCTAATACATACTTTCAATTATATCTTTATATTTTTTTTCGATATTTGTTTTACTTATTTTCATAGAAGGAGTTAATTCTCCTCCTTCAATAGAAATATCATTTGTTATTATTTCGTATTTAATAACTCTTTCCCACTTATTTAAATCTTTGTTTATTTTAAAAATAGTTCTTTCAATAGAGTTTCTTACGCTTTTTTGGTTAAAAAACTCTTCAATACTTAAATTACTTTTTGTTTGCAAATAAATATCTTTATTTACAAAGATAAGGCATGTTACATATTTTTTATTATTTGCAATAACAGTTGCAAATTCAATATATCTATTTTTTGTAAGTGCTTGTTCTATTTTTATAACTGAAACATATTCTCCTGTTGAAGTCTTTACTACCTCTTTTAATCTACTTTCAATAAATATATATCCCTCTTCATCAATTTTACCCATATCACCTGTGTGAAGCCATCCATCAATAATAGTCTGCTTTGTAAGCTCTTCTTGGTTTTTATACCCTTTCATTAAAGAATCACCCTTAACTAAAAGTTCATTTTCTTTTGAAAGTTTTACTTGAACACTAGGTAAGGCTTTCCCACAAGAACCTATCTTACTATTTTTTGGTGTATTTGTACAGATAACTGGAGAAAATTCTGTTAAACCATAACCTTGATATAAAGGAACTTTTATATTTACAAAAAATTTATAAATATCTTTATCAAGTGCAGCACCTCCACAAACTAATTGATTTATTCTTCCACCAAAAATCTCTCTAAATTTACTATATACTAGTTTGTCAAAGATTTTATAGATAATTCCTCTATGTTCAAAATTTATTGCATACTTAATAGCAGTTATGGCAATTAGCTTCGAAATTAAGGGTTTTGTAGAGATGTTTTCTTGAATTTTATTAAAAATTTTTTCAAGAAGTCTTGGAACTACTGTCATTGTAGTTGGTCTTACAAGTTTTAAAAGCTTTGAAGTATTTTCTATTTCATCAACAAAATAAATACTCATACCTTTACTTAAATAATAACTCATAACAGTTCTTTCAAAAATATGAGCTAAAGGAAGAAGTGAAAGGGCTATTTCTTTTTGCTCTAAATAAAAAACTTCATTAATATCTTTTAACTGAGAAATAATATTTTTATTTGTAAGTTCAACACCTTTTGGAGTTCCCGTATTACCACTTGTATAAATTACTGAAAAAATAGAGTTTTCATCACTTGAAGCAAGGAACTCTTTTTCTTGTTTAAAAAACTCTCTTTCTCCTAAAATAAATAACTCATCTAAACTATAAGTTTTATTTTTTTTAATATAAAAGCTATATGTAATATATGTTACATCTTTTTTAATATCTTTTATTCTTTTTGAAGAGTCTATAAATACAAAATCAATATTTGAATCTTCTATTTCAAATTCTAAATTTTTTGTAGAAATATTTGAAAAAATAGGTACACTTATTGCTTTTATTAAATGTAAAGCAAAATCAAATATAAGCCAATAGGGTGAAGATTTAGCGAAGATTGCAACATTATCACCTTCTTTTATACCAATTTTATTAAGAGCTAAACTTAGATATTTAACTCTTAATTCAAACTCTTTTATGGAAATATGTACATATTTTCCATCTTCAATATAGTTTAAAAAATTATTATTTTCATAGTTATTTATTATATGAAAAAATAGTTCTTCATAGGTTTTAAAATTGTAAGAAATCATAGTGACTCCTTTTTCTTAAGTTAGAATAATTGTATCATTTAAATTAAAATATGTACACAAAAAAAAATTTAATTTTCCAGTTTAAAGAAAAAATAATAAATCAATCAAAAAAAATATTTTTTTAATTAAACTTCTTAAAAAAAGACTTTTTTTTTCTTTTTGTGTACAATTATTGTACAAGTAATAAAAAAAAGAAAAATTAAGTTTTTTTTTCAAACTTAGTCTTTGGTAAAAAAATATTATTAGTAAATCTTTTAAAACTATCTAAAAATCGATTTATATATAAGCATAATTGGAAATTGTACTTTTTTTGTAACTTTTTTTTACAAAAAGACAAACTTGTACATAAATATACAAAAATTGTACATTTCCTAAAGCTAACATTATGTTATACTGTCAGTACAAATCAATTAGGAGATATTAATGAGTTTAATTGCTGATTACAAAGCGCATACGCAAGAAAGATTAAATGAAGGTGGATTACCTCCATTAGCTTTAACTGCTCAACAAACTGCTGAATTAGTTGAATTATTAAAAGCAGATTCAGTTGTAGAAGCTGAATATTTATTAGATTTATTTAAAAACAAAATCAACCCAGGTGTTGATGATGCTGCATATGTAAAAGCTGCATTTTTAAATGATATTGTACAAGGAAATGTTGCATGTTCTGTAATTTCAAAAACTGAAGCTATTGAAATTTTAGGAACAATGATGGGTGGATATAATGTTTCTCCACTTGTTGAAGCATTAAAAATTGATGAAGTAGCTCAAGCTGCAGCTGAACAATTAAAAAACACTATCCTAGTTTATAACTCATTTAATGATGTAAAAGAATTAATGGATGCTGGAAATGCAAAAGCAAAAGAAGTAATTGAGTCTTGGGCAAATGCTGAGTGGTTTACAAATAAACCAGAACTTGAAAAAGAGATTACTTTAACAGTTTATAAAATTCCTGGTGAAACAAATACAGATGATTTATCTCCTGCAACAGTTGCATTTACAAGATCTGATATTCCGTTACACGCAACAGCAATGTTACAATCAAGAATGGAAAAACCACTTGAAACTATGGCTTCTTTAAAACAAAAAGGTCATCCTTTAGCATATGTTGGAGATGTAGTAGGAACAGGAAGTTCTAGAAAATCAGGTATTAACTCTGTTCAATGGCATATGGGTAGAGATATTCCAGGTGTTCCAAATAAAAGAACAGGTGGTGTTGTAATTGGTTCTATTATTGCTCCAATTTTCTTTAATACAGCAGAAGATTCAGGATGTTTACCAATTCAAGCAAATGTTGATAGTTTAGAAACTGGAGATGTAATTGTTGTTAAACCTTATGATGGTGTTATTGAAAAAGATGGAAAACTTGTTTCTGAATTTAAACTTGCACCAAATACATTAACAGATGAGATGAGAGCAGGTGGAAGAATTCCTTTAATTATTGGAAAAGGATTAACTGCACGTGCAAGAGAAGCTTTAGGTTTAAGTGCTTCAACTATGTTTATTGCTCCTGAGCAACCAGCTGATAATGGAAAAGGATTTACTCAAGCACAAAAAATGGTTGGACGTGCTTGTGGAGTTGAAGGTATTAAACCAGGAATGTATGTTGAACCAATTGCAACTACTGTAGGTTCTCAAGATACAACTGGACCTATGACAAGAGATGAGATTAAAGAACTTGCAGCATTATCTTTTGGTGCAGATATGGTTATGCAATCTTTTTGTCATACAGCAGCTTACCCAAAACCAGCAGATATTAAATTAAGACATACTTTACCAGATTTTATTAATTCAAGAGGTGGGGTTACTTTAAGACCAGGTGATGGTGTTATTCACTCTTGGTTAAATAGATTATGTTTACCAGATACAGTAGGTACTGGTGGAGATTCTCATACAAGATTCCCAATTGGTATCTCTTTTCCAGCAGGTTCAGGATTAATTGCATTTGCAGGTGTTACAGGTATGATGCCTTTAACTATGCCAGAATCAGTATTAGTTAAATTTAAAGGTGAAATGCAACCAGGTATTACTTTAAGAGATTTAGTAAATGCTATTCCTTATTATGCAATTAAACAAGGATTATTAACAGTTCCTAAGAAAAATAAAAAGAATATCTTTGCAGGTAAAATTATTGAGATTCAAGGTTTACCAGATTTAAAAGTTGAGCAAGCATTCGAATTATCAGATGCTTCAGCAGAAAGAAGTGCTGCTGCTTGTTCTGTTCAATTAAATAAAGAACCAATTATTGAATACCTATCTTCAAATATTGCTTTAATTGAAAAAATGATTGAAGAAGGTTATGAAGATGCAAAAACTCTTCAAAGAAGAGCTGATAAAATGAGAGATTGGATTAAAAATCCAGAATTATTAGAGCCAGATGCAGATGCAGAATATTCAGCTGTAATTGAAATTAATTTAGATGAGATTAAAGAACCAATTTTAGCTTGTCCAAATGATCCAGATGATGTTGCAACTTTATCTGAAATTTTAGCTGATGATAATAGACCTAAGAAAATTGATGAAGTATTCGTAGGTTCTTGTATGACTAATATTGGATTATTTAGAGCTTTAGGAGAAGTATTAAAAGGTGAAGGTGTTGCACCTGCTAAATTATGGATTGCTCCTCCAACAAAAATGGATGAAGCACAATTAACTGAAGAGGGATACTATTCAATTTTTGCAGCAGCTGGTGCAAGAATGGAAATTCCTGGATGTTCATTATGTATGGGTAACCAAGCACAAGTAAATGAAGGTTCTGTAGTATTCTCTACTAGTACAAGAAACTTTGATAATAGACTTGGTAAAAACTCTAAAGTTTACTTAGGTTCAGCAGAAGTTGCTGCTGTTGCTGCACTTTTAGGAAGACTTCCAACTGTTGAAGAGTATATGGAAATTGTACCTAATAAAATTACTGAGCAAAATAAAGATGGAGTTTATAAATATTTAAATTTCCACCAAGTAACTGCTGAGCAATTAACAAACCTAGTACACTCTTAATAGACAAACTTAAGCCATTTTTATGGCTTAAGTTCTTTTAATGCATATGAATTTTCATTCACTCTTAACAAAAAATATACTATTATTAAGTCAGATTTAAATTAAAAGGTAAACCATTGTCTGCAAAAGAGTTAAAAAAGAATAATATTATTGAAAATGCACTAAAGTTATTTTCTAAAAAAGGCTTTTATAATACTACTATTCCTGATATAGCAAAAGCCATGAAAATGAGTGTTGGAAATATGTACAATTACTTTGCATCAAAAGAAGAATTAGCAAAATATGCAATTAAATATTCTACAAATATTTTAGCAAATCAGTTAAAAGAGATTAATCATAAACAAATTTCATCAAAAGAAAAAATCTTTTTATTTACAAAACAATATTTGGAAAATGTAAAAAATTCTCCAGAAGTAATTGAATACTTCTTAAGAGTATATCTTTCAAATAGGGAAGTTTTTGCACAAGGATGTGAAGGTTTTTTATGTGTAAGTGAATTTGTAACAGAAGTTATGATATTACTTGATGAAGGTGCACAAAGTGGTGAATTTAGAGAGCAAGAGTTTTTTACTGCTTTTTCTATGATTATGGGATGCCTTGGTGGTTTTGCATTCTTAAGTGGAGAAAAAGTTTTAGATAAAGACTTAATTGAATATTCTAATTCAATTTCTGAAAATATTTATAGAGCATTAAAAAGTGATAAGGCATAAACCAAAAGTTGTTTGGATTCAAGCAATAACATGTAATGGTAATACACACTCTTTATTAAGTTCAAACTATAGTAGGTTTGAACTTTTTTTAAATAGTTTTGATTTTTTTTATCATCCTTCTCTTACTACTCAAAATTCATTAGAAGATGTTTTTTCTTTAAAAGAAATAGATTTTTTATTAATAGAAGGTGCAATAAGTTCTAATAAAGAATTTTATTCAATTTCTAATAATGATACTTTAAGTTTACTTGAAAAACTAGCAAATAAATCAAAATATATAATATGTGTAGGTTCTTGTGCTTCTTATGGTGGAGTTCATGCAAAATTTGAGGAAAATAAGCAAATAAAAGGGGTAAGTGATTATCTTATTTCATGGAATTTAGAAAAAATAAAACACCCTATAATTAATCTTACAGGCTGTCCTGTACATCCTGAATGGATACTTCAAACTCTTTTTTCATTAAAACAAAGAGAAACTATAGCCTTAGATGAAAATAAAAGACCAAAAGAGATATATTATGGTTTAGCTCATCATGGCTGTACTAGAAATGAGTATTTTGAATGGAAAGTTGAAGCAAAAAGTTTTGGAGTAAAAGAGGGATGTTTATTTTATGAACAAGGTTGTAGAGCTCCTATGACACATAGTAATTGTAATAGAATTTTATGGAATGATGTAAATTCAAAAACAAGAGCAGGTATGCCCTGTATTGGTTGTACAGAATTTGATTTTCCAAGAAATAATATGCTAGAAACTAAAAAAAATATTGGTATTCCAATGGATGTACCATTGGGAATTAATAAAAGAGCATATTTAACCCTAACAGGGGTTGCAAAAACTTTTAAAATAGATAGACTAAATAAAAAATTAATTGAGTAGAAAATGAAAACAGTTGATATAGTTGAAAGAATAGAAGGTGAAGCAAAACTAGTATGTTCTTGGAAAGAAAATAAAATTTCTGATGCAAGAATTGAGTTTTTAAATTTTAGAGGTTTTGAGTATATTTTACAAAATAAACCTATTTTAGATTCATTAGTATATACACCAAGAATTTGTGGAATTTGTGGACAAGCTCATCTAAAAGCAACTGTTGAAGCTTTAGAAAATATTTATGAAAATGTAAATGAAGCTTTAGTTATTACAAATAAAGCAAAATTATTAAGAGAAATAGGTTTAAATATAGAAATTATTGATTCCCATATTAAATGGTTTTATATGTTTATTATGCCTGATATTGCAAAATTATCAAATGATATTAAATATAATAAATATGAACCTTTAAAGGGTTCTTTATGGTTAAATGCTTCAAGAGTGGCTAGTGAGACTATTAAAGCAATAGCAATAATTGGTGGACAATGGCCACATACTTCATATATGATACCTGGTGGGGTTATGAGTGATCCCACACTATTTGATTTAACTTCAATGCAAAACTATTTAGAACAAGCAATTATTTTTTTTGAAAATACTTTAGGTGGTATAGATTTTGAAGAGTATTTAGCTTTTAGCAATATGGAAGATTTTCTAAAAACTAATGGTTCTTTAATTGATTTTAAAAATATAGCTTTTAAAAATAATTTGGAAAAAATTGGTAAAGCCTATGATTCTCATATAGTTTTAGGTTCTAGCTCTTTATTTGAAAGTGGAAAAATTAAAATAAAAAATATAAGTAAAATAGATAGCTCAAAAATCTCTGAAAGTAGTATAAATACTTTTAAAGTTAATATTTCAAAAAAAGAAAATGAATATACTTGGTCAAAAACAGCTTTATATGCCAATGAATTTTATGAAACAGGTCCTTTATCAAGGGCACTAATTTCAAATAGAAAATTTATAAAAACTATACATAAAGAGTATCAAGATAGTGTTTTTACAAGAGTATTAGCTAGGATGGATGAATTGGCACATCTTTTATATACTACTAAAAAATTAATTTCAAAAGTAGATACTAGTGAACCTTCTTTTATAAAACCTAAATATTCTTTAAATGATATTGAAACTGCAATAGGTAGTTCTTTTATAGAAGCTTCAAGAGGCTCATTATCTCATAAAGTAGAAGTAAGTAAAGGATTAATTAAAACTTATGATGTAATTACTCCTACTGTTTGGAATTTGGGACCTGGAATAAAAGATAAATATGGAGTTGCACAAAAAGCAATTGTTGGTTTAGATTCTATATCAAAAGCAGAAATAGTTTTAAGAAGTTTTGATATATGTTCTGTATGTACTACACACTAATGCCACTATTTTTGTGAATATTTGAAACACTAATTTAAATATAAAAAATAGTTATCTTTCCTATAATAAATACAAATAATAAAACCCTTTTATCTATTTTATGGTGCTTTTTGAAAAATAAGTTTTCAAAATACCCATAAAATGCTACTTTGATGCTACTTTTAATTAAAAGTAACTAAAAAAATTAAGTTTTAGATAAGTCTTTAATAGATATTTTTCCTTTAGTAAATGAATGTTCATTTTATATTGTCAAAAGGAGAGATATATGGTAGATTCTCAAGATATGGTAAAAAAAGTTTTTACCCAAAAATCTGCAAGAATTGATACAAATAAAGGTGAGGAGTACTACAACTGCTTATTTGAAAATGCAAAACAAAGAATATCTATGCTACAAAAACAGCCAGCATTAAAAGACATAGATATGATAGATGTAATTGAAAGTGAAGGTATTAATAGAAGAGATTTTATGAAGTGGGTTAGTGCTACTACAGCAACACTTATGCTTCCTCCTATGTTTGAACCTTTAGTTGCACAAGCTACAGAGCTTATGAATAGAGTTCCTGTTGTTTGGATTGAGTTACAAGACTGTGCGGGGAATTCTGAAGCACTTTTAAGAAGTTCTGCTCCTACAGTTGATGATTTGCTTTTTGATGTGCTTAGTTTAGAGTTTCATGAAACACTACAAGCTGCTGCTGGACATGATGCTGATAGACAACTTGAAGAAGCGGTTGAACACTTTAAAGGAAAATATTTACTATTTGTTGAGGGTGCTATTCCTATGGCAAATGATGGTAAATATGGAACTATTGGTGCAAGTGGAGAGACATTTCATGAACATTTAATGAGAATGTCAAAAGATGCAGCAGCAGTTGTTGCGGTTGGTACATGTGCTACTTTTGGAGGAATTCCAGCTGCTGCTCCTAACCCAACAGGTGCTGTTGGAGTTATGGATTTAGTAAAAGGTAAACCTGTTGTAAATATTCCTGCTTGTCCTGCAAACCCAGCTAATATGGTTGGTGTTATTTTACACTTTGTTTTAACTGGTCAAATCCCTGAATTAGACTCACTTTTAAGACCCAAATTTGCTTTTGGATATAGAATTCATGATAACTGTGAAAGAAGAGCACACTTTGATGCGGGTGAATTTGTTGAAGAATGGGGAGATATAGGTGCACAAAATAATTGGTGTTTATATAAAGTTGGTTGTAAAGGACCAATGACTTTTAATAATTGTTCTATTATAAGATACAACGAAGGTACAAACTGGCCAGTTGGTGTTGGTAGAGGTTGTATTGGATGTAGTGAACCTGACTTTTGGGATAAATATGCTTATGAAAGACCAATGGCAAATGCAAATATTAAAGCTCCAACTGGTGGAGTAGAAAAGACTGTTGATGAGTTTGGTCTTGGATTATTAACTGCTACAACAATTGGTATTGGACTACATGCAGTTGCAAGTGCAATTGCTGGTAAAAAATCAGAACAAAATGAGGAAGAATAAATATGACAAAAAAACATTTAGTAATTGATCCAATCACAAGAATTGAAGGACATCTTAGAATTGAAGCAATCATTGATGAAAATAACGTTGTAACTGATGCCTATGCTTCTTCTACTATGTTTAGAGGTATTGAGGAGATTTTAAAAGGAAGAGATCCAAGAGACTGTGGACTTTTAGCTATGAGAATTTGTGGAGTTTGTACAGGTACACACTACCAAAGAAGTATAGAGGCTGTTGAGCATGCTTTTGGTATTACAATTCCAAAAAATGCAAGACTAGTTAGAAACTTAATGCAAGGTGCTTTATATGTACATGACCATATTGTTCACTTCTATCATTTACATGCACTAGACTGGGTAGATATAACAGAAGCATTAAAAGCTGACCCTAAAAAAGCAGTAGCAGAAGCTCAAAAATGGGCAAGTGTATCAGGTGAACTTCCATTTAATGCAAGTGAAGATGTATATAAAGAAGTACAAGAAAGAGTAACAAAATATATTAAACAAGGAAGACTTGGAATTTTTGGAAATGCTTATTGGGGTTCAAAAGGTTTTAAATTAAATCCTGAGCAAAACTTAATAGGACTTTCTCACTATTTAGATGCATTAGAAATTCAAAGAGAACTTGGAAAAATGATGGCTATATTTGGAGGGAAAAATCCACATCCACAATCACTTGTTGTTGGTGGGGTAACTTGTGTTCAAGATATTAAAAACCCTTCAAGAATTGCTGAATTTAAACAAATTCTTAAAAAAGGTAGAAAATTCTGTAAGCAAGCATATTTACCTGATGTTTATATGGCTGGAACTATGTATGCAGATGAAGCCTTAGAAGGTATTGGTGGGGGAATTGGAAACTTTATGTCTTATGGAGATTTTAATTTAGATGATTTACCATTTTATAAAGCTTCTAAACTTTTCCCATCAGGAATTGTAAAAAATAAAGATTTATCAAAAGTTTATGAATTAGACCAAACAAAAATTACAGAAGATGTAACTCATGCTTGGTATGAAGGGAACTCAAATTTACACCCATTTGATGGTGAAACAAAACCAAATTATACAGGTTTTGGTAAAAAAGAGGAAAATATTGCTTATTTAGATACTAAAAATAAGTATTCGTGGATTAAATCACCACTATATGATGATGAGAGAATGGAAGTTGGTCCACTAGCAAGGATGATTGTAGGAGTTGCAAAAGGTGATGAAAGAATTACTAAATATGTAACTACATTCTTAAAAAATGGAAATTTACCAACAAAAGTATTATTCTCAACAGTTGGAAGAACAGCTGCTCGTGCAATAGAGACTGAACTTATGGCTGATATTATGATGCAATGGTGTGATGAATTAGCTTCAAATGTTGCCCATGGAGATTTATCTACTTGGACAGAATTTGATTTTGACAAAGTTTCAAAAGATGCACAAGGTTATGGAATGGCTGAAGCTCCAAGGGGAGGATTAGGACATTGGGTTAAGATTAAAGATGGAAAAGTTGTAAATTATCAAGCAGTAGTTCCTTCAACTTGGAATGCAGCACCTAGGGATTATAAAGGAAGACTAGGGGCATATGAGTCATCTTTAATTGGAACAAAAGTTGCTAATGTTGAGCAACCATTGGAGATTTTAAGAACAGTACATAGTTTTGACCCTTGTATTGCTTGTGCGGTTCACTTAATTGATACAAAAGGGAAAGAATTAGGTGTTTATAAAGTAGATCCAGTAGGGGGATGCCGTGCCTAAATTTAAAAGGGTTGAGAGAATGACTCCAATCATGCGAACGATTCACTGGATGAATGCGATTTGCATGGTTGTTGCAGTTGCAACTGGGTTATATATCGGATATCCATACTATCAAACATTAATTGCAGACCCTGCAGTTGATAAGTATGTTATGGCTTGGAATAGATGGGGACACTTTATTGCAGCAATTATTTTTGATGTTACTGCAATTTTAATTGGGTATCTTTATTTATTTTCAAATTTTGAAAAACCATATAAAAAAATACTTCCAACAAAGAAAAACTTTATTGAATTTTGTGAAGTATTTTTTAACTTAATGACTTTTAATAGAAGAAAAAAATTTGACTCATCACATAGTGATAGTTACAATATTATGTTTTTTACTCTATTTCATATTTTGTTAGTATTTATGTTACTTACAGGATTACAACTATATGTACATGGATTAGGTTCAGGACATAGTTCAATTGGAGCTTGGTGGCCATGGATTTTACATTTAAGTACAGACTGGACATTAAGTGTATTTGGTGGAAATATGGGAGTTAGAATTGCACATCATACAACAATGTATTTACTAATTATGTGGGTAATGTGCCATATTTATTATCAAATTTGGAGAACTATTTTCTGGCAAGAAGGTGATATTGCAATTGTATTTAGTGGATATAAATTTGCTAAAAATAAAAAAACAGAAGATAAATAAAACTTAAAGGCATAAGCCTTTAAGTTTTAATAGATTTTATAAAAATAGAATCTATTAAGACTTAAAAAAAGTGAGAATTAATGAAAAATATTGTGATTGGGGTAGGGAATCTACTTTTTAAAGATGAAGGTGTAGGTATTTATGCATCAAAATATATTGAAGAAAATTATAAGTTTGAAGGCAATTTAGAGATTATTGATGGTGGAACATTAGGGTTTAAACTAATGAGTTATTTTCAAGATTACGATAATGTAATTATTTTAGATACAGTTTCTATTGAAGATAAAGTAGGGGGGATATATAGACTTCCTTCTGATGTTTTATTAGGCTTAGGTAATTATAGAAAAACAGCCCATGAAGTTGAGATTGTTGAGATGTTAGAAATTTGTTCTGTTTTAAAAAAACATGCTCAAGTTACTATTATAGGTATTATCCCTCAAGATATTGAAAAAGTTGAAATTGGTTTAACAAATGAGATTGAACAAGCCTTTGAAGGTTTTATAAATACTGCAATAACTGAAATAGAATCAATTGGAGTAAAAGCTTTTAAAATTAATAATAAATCAATAAAAGATATTGCACAAGGACTTATTGGAAGTTATAATGGGGAACATTTAAGTAGAGTACCAAATGAAGAGGATATTAGATATGCAAATGTTTTATAAAATTGAGTTTAATAATACAAATGAATATTTTATAAATCTTATACAAGAACAAATATTTGAAGATAAAATAAATATACAAATAAAAAAATATGAAAAATTTATTATATTACATATAAATGATAGCGAAGAAAAAATAACTGAGTTTTTTCAAAACTTAGAAAAAAATCTTCCCTTATCAATCTTTTTAAAAGGTGCTAGTTTTATAGAAAAAATACCTGAAGAATTAAAAGAGTTAAGCTTAGATAACCTACAACAAAATATCTCTTTATCAAATAAAGAAATTTTAAAATTAGTAGAAAATAGAACTGTTGATTTTACAAATGAGATAAAACAGTTAAAAGAAGGTAAAATTATTGAGCTTTCTACTTCAAATGGAATAAAAAAATTTTCATTACCAAATAAGGAAAATAGAATAAAACTTCAAGAGGAAAATGAAGTTAATCTTTTTGTTTCAAATATAAATGCTATATCCTCTTTATTGGAGTGTTCTTCAAAGGATTTACAACTTTTATGTTCAATTGAAAGACCACTTGTAAAATTAAAGTTTAACTTTTTACAAAATAAGGATTTACAATACTCTTGTATCTCTTTTATTTATACAAAACTACCTGATGATAAACTTACTTTTGAATTTGCTCTTGCACTAAAAGAAGAGGGGATTGATTTTTTAATTTATAGTGATTTTAATGTAATGCAAAAAGATATACAAGTTACATATTTTAAAGATGAAAATATAATTATTAGAGGAGATAAAACTCTATTTCCTAAATATGATATTCAAGATAAAAAGGTTTATAACTCATCAGATGAGTTTTTCTGTTTAAATGGTGGAATATATAAAACTATTATAAAAAAAGAAAATAAAAGAAGTTCAAATTCAATTGGAGTATATTTTTCATATAATAGTGAAGAAAGTAAAATAAGTTTAAATCTTCCAACAAAAGGAATAAAAGATATTGTATATATTCCAAATATAGAAAATTCTATTAGTTCTTGTATGGAAGATATTGCTTCTATGGATGAAAATACTGCAAGATTAGTGGAAAACTATAAGAAAAAATTTCCTTTATATTTTAAAAAAGATTTAGATCAAAATACAAATGGATTTGTATCTATTTTAAATTTTATTGCAGTTATGCTTGGTATGAAAGACTATAAAGAGTTTGAATCTTATGCTCATTCTTATAATTCAAAAAGTGGAATACAAATAGATATGAAACTTTTTAAATATAAAGATAAAAATTATTTAGATTATAGAAAAATTGCCCACTCAATTTTTAGCTATAAACTTGCTGATGTTGATAATGCTCTTTTAGCTTTTTCATTTTATGAAAGTTTAAGTGAGTTTATAAAAAATAGTATTGAAGAGATAAATAAAGATATTGAAAGTAAAAATATAATTTTATGTGGAGATATAATAGTAAATTCTATTTTACTTTCTAAGTTGGATAAAGAATTATCAAATAATTTTACACTAGTAATTCCAAAAAATTATCCAATTGATTATTAAAGTGGGTTAAAAATACTCACTTAAAAGTAAATTAAACCAAAAAGTATTATTTTATAACCAGTTAAGATTAAGTTTGGTAAACTTTTTTTAACTGTTTATAGGAATATGAACAACAAGGAAATGTTGAGACCAAACCTTTTAAAGTTTGGTTTTTTTTGAAAATGACATATGAATGACTATTCATTTATTTTATTTTAAAAGTTTATGAGTATTAAGGGGAGAAATACTTTTAAAAAATAAATGACCGTTCATTTATTTTACTTTAATTTAAAGGAAGTATTTTGAAAACAACTGATTTATTTAGTAGGTTATCAAAGAGATTATCAAGTTTAGAAAAACTTCCAAAACTTGATGATAAAAAGTCAATACCTTCAGTTTTAGAAGAAAAAGGTATTAACAGAAGAGAGTTTATGAAATGGGCGGGAGCAATGACTGCTATGCTTGCACTTCCTGCAAATTTTACTCCATTAGTTGCTAAAGCTGCTGAACTTAGTGATAGACTACCAATTATTTGGCTACATATGGCTGAATGTACAGGTTGTTCGGAATCTCTACTTAGAACAGATGCACCAACTATTGATTCACTTATTTTTGATTATATCTCTTTAGAATACCACGAAACTTTAATGGCTGCTGCTGGATGGCAAGCTGAACATAATTTAGAGTCTGCTATTGAAAGATATAAGGGGCAATATATTTTAATGGTAGAAGGTGGAATACCATCAGGTGAAAATTCTTTTTATTTAACTATTGGTGGTCATGGAAAAACAGGTGAGCAAAATGCAAAAGAGGCTAGTGAGCATGCTGCTGCTATTTTTGCTATTGGTACATGTTCTAGTTTTGGTGGAGTTCAAGCTGCAATGCCAAATCCAACAGGAGCAGTTGCCTTATCAAAAGTTACAAATAAAACTGTTATAAATGTACCAGGATGTCCTCCTAGTGAAAAAAATATTGTTGGTACACTTCTTCATTTTATTTTATACGGTACATTACCTGCACTTGATGCTTACAATAGACCAAAATGGGCATATGGATTAAGAATTCACGATTTATGTGAGAGAAGAGGAAGATTCGATGCTGGTGAGTTTGTTGAAGAGTTTGGTGATGAGGGTGCAAAAAAAGGTTATTGCTTATATAAAGTAGGTTGTAAAGGACCTTATACTTTTAATAACTGTTCAAAAAATAAATTCAACTCACATATGTCTTGGCCAATTCAAGCAGGACATGGTTGTATTGGATGTTCTGAACCTGACTTTTGGGATACAATGGGACCATTTGAAGAACCAGTTGCAGATAGATTATATGATACTGTATTTGGTGGTTTAGGTGCTGATGCTACTGCTGATAAAATTGGAGTAGGATTATTAACTGTTACAGGTATTGGGATTGCTGCACATGCTGCAATTTCTAAATTTAAAAACCCAAAAGAAGATGAGGAGTAAAAAATGGCTAATAAAAGACTAATCGTTGATCCAATTACAAGAATTGAAGGACACTTAAGAATTGAAGTTGAAATCGATGAAAATAATGTAATTCAAAAAGCTTACTCTTCTTCAACTTTATGGAGAGGTTTAGAAACAATTGTAAAAAATAGAGATCCAAGAGATGCTGGATTTTTAATGCAAAGAATCTGTGGTGTTTGTACATATTCACATTATAGAGCAGGTATTGAAGCTGTTGAAGATGCTTTAGGTATCGTTCCTCCTTTAAATGCAAAATTAACTAGAAGTTTAATGAATCAAGCTCTGTTTTTACATGACCATATTATTCATTTCTATCATTTACATGGACTTGATTGGGTAGATGTGGTATCTGCACTTAAAGCTGATCCTGCAAAAGCTTCAAAAGAGGCTTTTAAATATGCAAAATATCCAATTGCAACAGGTGAAAATGATTTAAAAGCTGTACAAGATAAAGTTGCATTATTTGTAAAAAAAGGACAATTAGGCCCTTTTGCAAATGCATATTGGGGACATGAAACATATAAATTAACACCTGAACAAAATTTAATTGCCTTATCACACTATTTAAAAGCTTTAGAAATTCAAAGAGAATTAGCAAAAATGATGGCAATTTTTGGAGGAAAACAACCACATCCACAAAGTTTAACTGTTGGTGGAGTTACTTGTATTATGGATTTATTAGACCCTTCAAGAATGGGTGAATATTTAACTATTTTTAAAATGGCTCAAAATTTTGTTGATAATGCTTATTATGCAGATGTATTAATGGCTGCAAAAGCTTTTAAAACAGAACCTTCTGTTGTACAAAAAAGAGGGGTTATGAACTTTATGTCTCATAAAGAGATGCAGTTAAATAGAAGTGAGTTCTTATTTGATACAGGTATTATTATTAATGGTGATATATCAAAAGTTTATCCAATTAATGAGGATTTAATTACTGAAGAAGCAACACACTCTTGGTATAAAGATAATCAACCATTACATCCTTATGAAGGAAAAACAAATCCAAATTATACAGGTTTTGTAAATAGAGATACAATTGGAATGGATGGAAAAGAAATTCATTCTAAATCAATTGATGAAAAAGGAAAATACTCTTGGATTAAATCACCAAGATATGATGGAAAACCAATGGAAGTTGGTCCTTTAGCAGCAGTTTTAGTATCTTATGCTAGTGGAAATAAAAAAATTAGAAAAGTAGTTGATGAGTTTTTAGCACTATCAGGACTTCCTGTTGAAGCATTATTTACTACTTTAGGAAGAACAGCAGCAAGAATGCTTCAAACAAAAGCAATTGCTGATAATGGATTAGAAGCATTTACAACTTTAATTGAAAATTTAAAAGTTGATCAAGAAACTTATACTTCTTATAAAATTGATAAAGATAAAGAGTATAAAGGAAGATTTATTGGAGACGTTCCAAGAGGTATGTTATCTCACTGGATTAGAATTAAAAATGGAGTTGTAGAAAATTATCAAGCAGTAGTTCCATCAACATGGAATGCAGGTCCAAAAGATGCAAATGGTTTAATAGGACCATATGAATCAAACTTAGTAGGAATGAAAGTTGCTGATATTTCTCAACCATTAGAAATTATTAGAGTTATTCATAGTTTTGACCCTTGTATTGCTTGTGCTGTTCATGTAATGGACACTAAAGGTAATGATTTAGGTGTTCATAAAGTAGACCCAATTTATGGGGCAATCTGCTAGGAGCTTGCTATGATAAAAAAACATTATGAATTTTCTTTTTGGCTTAGGGTTACGCACTGGGTTAGAGCTATTGCGATTATAATCCTAACTGCAAGTGGTTTTTATATTGCCTATCCATTTATAGCTCCTGCACATAATGGTGGTGAGCCTGTAAATTTTTTAAATGCATTATTTAGATCTTGGCATATAATTTTTGGATTTTTACTAATTGCTGTTACTATTGGTAAATTTTATCTATTTTTCTTTGATAAGCAAAGTCATATTGAAAGGGCTTCTTTTAAAGATTTTATTAATCCAATGGTATGGATTAAACAGATAAAATATTATCTATTAATTGGTAAACATCCTCATGGAAAAGGGGTTTATAATCCTTTACAATTTATGGCATATGTGGGAGTTTATATCTCAATAATAGTTATTTCATTAACAGGATTAATTTTATATATACATGTGTACCATGAAGGTATGGGTGGGTTTTTATATGAAATCTTAAGACCTATTGAAGTATTACTAGGTGGTCTTGCTTGGGTTAGAGAATTACACCATATTGCAATGTGGATATTTATTATTTTCCTACCTGTACATATTTATCTTGCTATATTTAATTCAGTATATGGTAAATCAGGAGCAATGGACTCAATTTTTAGCGGATATAGATGGATTAAAAAGAACGAAAAATGAATATCTTAATTTTAGGTATTGGAAATATCCTTTTTCAAGATGAAGGGATGGGAGCACATTTTATTCACTATTTAGATGAAAAATATGAATTTACTAGTGAAGAAAATAGTGTAAGTATAGTAGATGGTGGAACATTAGCCCATAGGCTAATTCCACTAATCGTTAAATATGATTATATAATTGTAATAGATTGTATTGATGCTCTTAATTCAAAAGCTGGAGATGTATATTTCTTTGATTTTGAAAATACTCCTAAAGAGATTGATTGGCAAGGAAGTGCACATGAAATTGAGATGCTTCAAACACTTAATATGATAAAAATGAATGGTGATTTACCTAATACAAAAGTTTTAGGAATTATTCCTAAAAGAGTTGCTGATGATACTACTTTTGAATTAAGTCAAGAGGTTATAATTGCAACTTCAACTATGGAACATACTATTATTGAACATCTTAAAGATTTAAATATAACTTGTAATATTAAAAATAAAGATGTAACTATTACAGATATAGCAGAAGTTTCTTATAAAAGAGAGATTATAAATGGTCCTAAAATTTAATTTTTTATATAACTCAAATAATAGTAATTTATTATTTTTTTTAGAAAATATAGTTAATCAATCAGCTTTAGAGTATAAACTTTTAAAAAAAGAAGCTATTGAACTATATGTACAAGGAAATGAAGAAGAGTTAATCTCTTTTTCAAATGAATTAAGTTCATCTTTACCTATGTCAATTTTTTTAAAAAATAGTACAGCAGAAGTTGTACCACAAATACCAACTGAAGAAAATACTACTTTTAAATTAGAAGAATTAAACTTGCCATTTTGCTCTTCATGTTTAAAAAAAGTAGAAGATTCTACAAAACTTGATAATTTTTACAATCCTTTCGTATCATGTACTATTTGTGGTACAACTTGTGATGTAAAAGAGTTGAAACTTTTAAAAAATAATATCTCAATTGAGATAAAAGATAATAAAGAACTTTTTGAAAAAGTTGCAAGTTTAATAAATGAAGATAAAAGTATAAAAATTAAAACTTTATCAGGTGAGTTTATATTTAAAAAATTTAATCCTTCTTTAGAAAATAATACAATACTTTGTACAAATCTTGAAAATATTTCAAAAGTTTTTGTTGCTTCAAAAGCTGAAGTAGTTGCCCTTGCAAGTATTGAAAAACCTTCAATAGATTTAAGAATAAATGAAGTATTTAAACTATCAAATAATGTAAAACAAGAGATTTTAAATGTAAGATTTGTAAATGATTTAATTTTATATTTAATAAGTAAAGAGTTAGAAAAATATAATATTGATTTTTTAAGTTATGATAAAACTTCTTTATATGATTATGAAGTAACTTTTGAAGGAATAGTTAAACCTTTAGATATTTTAAAAGTTAAAATTTTAGAGAATGATACTGTTATTTTAGAATCAAATTCATATGATAAAACTTTAGATACTATTTATTCAAAATTTAAAGAAGAATCAAAAGGTCATTTTATGGTACTTTTACATGAATATGATTTTTATGAAAAAGCTATTTTAAATTTTTATTCTTCTTCAAAAAATGATGATAATATTATTTTATATTCAAAAGAGATAGATGGTTTTTTAGATATTGTAAAATATGAACTTCCCCAATCAATAAATGAAATTTTTGAGACTTTAAAAAGTGATGAAGTAGCAACTAGATTAGTTGATAATTATAAAAACAAATTTCCAAATGAGTATGAAATAGCTCTTTCTTGTGATATTTCTTCTTTAAAAGAAAACTCTATTTATTCATATTGGAAAATTGTTTCTGTTATTTTAGGTTTTACTTCTAAAATAGAACAAAATAATATTCTTTTAGAAAAAGCAATGGCTTGCGTTTTAGAAAAGGGACCTAGAATTGATTATAAGTTAAAAGAATCTGATAAGATTTTTAATAGAAATTTTTTATTATATAAATTAATTCAATCTGGAATGAGTTTTAAATTAGCAGGAGTTGATGATAATACTTTAGCTTTAGGGTATATTGAAAGTTTTGCTCATTATATTGCAACTTTAGTTGATGATATAAATAATGAAGTAACTTTAGATGGTATTAGTTTAACAGGAGATATTTTTACAAATACCTTAATTTCAAAATTGGTACATAAAAGTATTACTAAAAATTTTAAAATATACTATAATAAGGACTTCGTAATACAAAAATAAGAAGTTTTGATGGTAAAAAGTGTTTTAGTTAAAGTAAAAGGAATAGTTCAAGGAGTTGGATTTAGACCTTATGTTTATAATCTTTGTATATCTTTAAATCTATTTGGGTGGGTTAATAATGATGAAGAAGGTGTAAATATAGCTTTAGAAGCAAAAGAGAGTCTAATAGAAGAGTTTTTAAATACTTTAAAAAACTCTCCTCCTCCTCTTGCTAAAATTGACTCAATAAAAATTTTACCTAAAGAGTTTGAAGATTTTAAATGCTTTGAAATTAGACAAAGTGAAAATAATTTTAATAAATCTACAATAATCTCTCCTGATATGGCTATTTGTCAAGATTGTATTAATGATATAAATGATAAAACTAACCCTAGATATAACTATGCTTTAACTAATTGTACAAATTGTGGACCTAGATATTCTATTATAAATACTGTTCCTTATGATAGAGTTAATACTTCAATGAGTAAATTTGAATTGTGCTCTTTTTGTAAAGAAGAGTATATAAATCCTCAAAATAGAAGGTATCATGCACAGCCTGTTTGTTGTGAAAAATGTGGACCTAAAATAGAACTTTTTAATAATAAAAATAAAAAATTAAAGGAAAATTATACTGCAATTGAAGAACTTGCAAAGCTTATAAATCAAGGTGAAATTGTTGCAATTAAAGGAATAGGTGGTTTTCATCTAGTTTGTGATGCAACAAATGATAAAGCAGTTTTACAATTAAGAAAAAGAAAAAATAGACCTTCTAAACCTTATGCTGTTATGTTTAAAGATATTTTACAAGTAGAGAAGTTTGCTAATTTAAATTTAAAAGAAAAAGAAACTATTTTATCAAAAGAGAAACCTATAACTTTAGTAAATAAAAAGCAAAACTCAATTTTAAGTTCTTTTGTTGCACCAAACATTGATAGACTAGGTTGCTTTATAGCTTATACTCCTTTGCATATTTTACTATTTAGAAATTTGAAAAACCCAATAATTGCAACAAGTGCAAATTTAAAAGATGAACCAATAATAAGAAGTAAAGAAGAACTAATTGAAAAACTAGGAATGGTTGTTGATTATATTTTAGATTTTAATAGAGAAATAATAAATGCAATTGATGATAGTGTAGTTCAAATTGTGGATAATAAACCTTTAAAGTTAAGAAATGCAAGGGGATATGCTCCTACAAGTATTAAGCTAGAAAAAGTACAAAATAAGAAGATTTTAGCCCTTGGTGCAAATCAAAAATCAACTATTGCAATAGCTTTTGAAGATAATTTAGTTTTATCTGCTCATATTGGAGATTTAAACTCTATTAATTCAGTTGAATATTTTATAAGAACAATTGATACTTTTAAAAGATTTTATGATTTTAAACCAGAAATTTTAGTATGTGATAAACATCCAAGCTATGAAAGTACAAAGTGGGCATTAGCTCAAAAAGATATAAAACTTATTCAAATACAACATCATTATGCACATATTTTAAGCACTATGGCAGAATACAAACTTAAAAAGGAAGTTTTAGGTATTTGTTTTGATGGTACTGGTTATGGTGATGATGGTAATATTTGGGGTGGAGAGATTTTTATTGCTTCACAAAAAGAGTATAAAAGAGTTCATCACTTTAAGTATTTTAAACTATTAGGTGGAGAAATTGCTGTAAAAGAACCAAAAAGAATAGCTTTATCTTTACTTTTTGAAAGTTTTACTTTGGAAGAAGTATTAAACTTATCTCATCCTTTAATAAAACAGTTTTCTATAAATGAAATTAAGATGTTTTATACTATTTGGCAAAAAAACTTAAATGCTCCTCTTACAAGCTCACTAGGTAGAATCTTTGATGCAATTGCCTCCTTTGCAAATCTTATGCATATTCAAACTTATGAGGGAGAAACAGGTCTTTATATAGAGAAATATTATAATAAAAATATAACTGAAGTTTACTCTTATAAAATTGAAAATGAAGATATTGATATTTCTTTAATGATAAAAGAGTTATTAAAAGATACAGAAGTTGAATATATTTGTAGTAAATTTATTAATACTTTAGTAGAAATTATTTTAGATATTTCAAATAAATATAAAGATTTACCCCTTGTCTTAACAGGCGGAGTTTTTCAAAATAAAACACTTTTAGAAAAATTAATTTATAAATTAAAAGAAGAAAAAAAAGAATTTTATTATTCAAAAGAAATACCTTTAAATGATGCAGGAATAGCCATAGGACAGCTGTATTCTCAACTATTATAAAATATTAAATTTATAAAAAGTTTCAAAAAGTAGTTTAAAAATTGCCTTTTTTAACTTGATTTTAGATAAAATCTAGCTTTTAATATTTCATAAGGTTGGCTATGAAAACAGCAAGATTTAGTAGAATAGGTTTTATTCTTGCTGCAGTAGGCTCTGCAGTAGGATTAGGAAATATATGGAAATTTCCATATGTAACAGGTGAATATGGTGGTGGTGCATTTGTATTAGTATATTTAATTACAGCACTATTTATTGGTATTTTTGTTTTAATTGCAGAATTACTTATTGGTAAAATGGGTCAAAGTGATGCTGTTTCAATGTTTGAAAATCTTGCAACTAAGCATGGCAAGATATGGAAACTAGCAGGTTTTATTGTTGTTTTACCATTGATAATTCTTTCATATTATTCTGTAGTAATTGGATGGATTTTTCATTATATAGTAATTTCATTTAATAACTTACCAACTACTGTAAAAGAATCAACTGATAATTTTTTAACACTATTAACTGCGGATTATCAAACACAGCTTTTTTATCATACTGTAGTATTTGTAATAGTAACTGCTATTATTTTAAAAGGTATAAAAGATGGAATTGAAAAAATAAATAAAATTTTAATGCCATTACTTGGTGTTATTTTAGGTATTTTGTTTATTTATTCAATCAATATTGATAGTTTTTCAAATGCGGTACATTTTATGTTTGACCCAGATTTTTCAAAACTTAGTTCAACTGCTATTGTTGTTGCTATTGGGCAAGCATTTTATACATTATCTTTAGGTATGGGTATTATTATTACATATGCTGCTTCATTACCAAAACAGTCAAATATTGTTAAATCATCTATGATTATTGCAGTTATTGATACTGTTGTTGCAATAGTTGCTGGATTAATTATCTTTACTTTATTATTTGATAAAGGTGCAGAATCAACAAAAGGTGCAGGATTAGTATTTATTTCATTGCCTTCTGTATTTTATGAATTTGGAAATGCAGGGCAATTTTTATCAATATTATTCTTTGTTGCAATTGCTTTTGCTGGACTTACTTCTGCAATTTCAATGATGGAACCAACAGTTTTATATCTAATTGAAAGATTTAAAATGACAAGAACTAAAGCTGCAATGATTTGTAGTCTTTTCTTTTATTTATTAGGAATAGTAACACTATTTTCAAATGTTAATGAATATTCAGAGATGTTAAAAGTTGGAGAAAAGAGTTTCTTTGACTGGGTTGATTTTGTATGTTCAACAATTTTAGTACCATTTGGTGGTATTTTAGTTGTGGTTTTTGTTGGATATTTTATGGATAAAGAAAAAATCAATGAAGAACTTATTCCTTTAATGGGAAAAACTTTTGTAAAGATTTGGTTCTTTATGGTTAGATATATTATTCCTGTTGCACTTGTAGCAGTTATTTTAAATGAAACAGGTATTTTTAAATTCTAAGAGCTTTTGCTCTTAGAATAAACTTATAAACTTTTGATTTTTCTTTCTATAACGATAGCTCCAAATGGAATTAGCGAATACACAAATAATTGAAAACCAAACCCTTTATCCCATTTATATTTAGAGATTGTTATAAATAAAGCAATTGCAAAAAAGATAAATAAAACTCCATGTGCCATACCTACAATTTTTACAGGATATGGATTTTCTCCTAAATATTTAATTGGCATAGCAATAAATAAAAGTATTAAATAAGATAATCCCTCAATTAATGAAATAATTCTAAAAGTATTTAACATTTTTTTCCTTTAATAAAAGTTTGCGTATTATAGTGAAATTTCCTTTATATTATTTCTATGTCATTTCTATGTCATTTTTTTATAAAAAAAATTATTTTCTTATAATTGCTATCTTATTGCTATGTTTTTTTGTTAATATAAAATATATACTTAATTTAAAATATTATGAAAAAATTAAGTTATAGTATATAAAAAATTAATTTAACGCAATTTATAAGTTAAAAAAGTCATTTTAAAGTCTTTTATTTTATAAGTTAATCTTATAAAATAAGTTTTAGTAATGTATATTATAAGGGGAAATGTATGAACTTATTTAAAAACTTAAACATAAGGGCAAAGATATTATCAATAGTTATAACAACTGTATTAATTATTGCTATTATTATTGCTATGAAAGCTATCTATTCAATTGAAGTTTTAACTCAAAAGAATATAGAAAACTATGAAAAAGAAGCCTATGCTCAAAAAGAGATGGAATTAAGAAGCTATGTGTCAATGGCTGTTAAAAGTGTAAAAAGTTTCCATGAAAGAACATCAAAAGAGAAAATTCAAAAGCTTGTGGAAGAGGAGCTAAATAAAAATACAGATTTTTTATTTTCAATTATAAATGACCAATATGAAACTTATAAAAATAGATTATCAACAAATGAGTTAAAAGCGAAACTTATAGAAATAGTTGAAGCTACAAAATTTGGTGAAGATGGATATTTTTTTATAAATGATTTTTCAAATAATATGGTTGCTCATCCAAATAAAAGTTTAGTTGGTAAAGATTTTTCAAATGTAAAAGATAAAAATGGCGTATATTTTGTAAAAGAGATGACAAAAATAGTGGAAAAATCAAAAGAGGGGTTTATTTCATATGTTTTTAATAAACCTGGAAGTACACAGTTAGAAACAAAAATTTCTTATGGAAGAATTTTTGCTCCATATAATTGGGTAATAGTAACAGGAAGATATTTAGATAATTTAGATGAAGAGATGCAAAAAGCAGCTTTAAGAAATTTATCTGAAATGAGATACTCAAAAGATGGTTATTTTTGGGTAAATGATTCAAATTATGTTTTACTTATGAATCCTAATAATCAAAAAAATATTGGGAAAAATATGAAAGAATCACTTGATTCAAATGGAAAAAAATATTTTCAAGAATTTGTACGAGTAGCAAAAGAGAAAAAAGAGGGACTTGTTAAATATTATAAAAATAAACCTGGTGAAAAAGTTGCTAAGCAAAAATTCTCATATATTGCTTATTTTGAACCTTGGGATTGGATTGTTGGAACAGGAACATATATTGAAGATATTGAAAATAATATTGCTAAAATGATTGAGCGTTCAAATGAAGAGATAAATAGTGTAATTTTACAAATAATAATAATCTCTATTATTGTAGTAGTTTTAGTTTCTTTAATTATTTCATATATTTCAAATAAGATTTTAGTTACTCCTATTGAAAACTTAAAAGAGGGACTTTTACAATTTTTTAAATTTTTAAATAATGAAACAACTGAGGTTAAACAATTAGAAGTATATGCAAATGATGAAATAGGGCATATGTCAAATGTAGTAAATGAAAATATTAAAAATACTAAAAGAGTAATTGAAGAAGATAAACAAGTAATTGCAGAAGTTTCTAATTTAGTTGAACATATAAGTTCAGGAGAATTATCTGGAAGAATAACAAAAACAAGCTCTAATCCTTCAATAAAAGAGTTAATCTTAGTATTTAATGATATGATGCAACATCTTCAAGATATAGTAAAACACTCTTTAAATGTCTTAAAAAAATATCAGCAAAATGATTTTAGAGTTGAAACAACTATGAAATGTAGTGGTGAAATTTGTGATTTAATGAATGGTATTAATGATTTAGGACATACAATTAGTGAAATGTTAGTTGAAAATAAAAGAAATGGTTTAACATTAAACGAATCAGCAAAAGTTTTACTTAGAAATGTTGATATTTTAAATAGTTCATCTCAAGAATCAGCTTCAAGCCTAGAAGAAACAGCAGCAGCTCTTGAAGAAATTACAGGAAATATTAGAGAAAATGTAAATCATATTCATACAATGAGTCAATATGCAAATGAGTTAAATAATTCTTCAAAACAAGGAAATGATTTAGCAACAAAAACTTCTGTATCTATGGATGAAATTGATTCTCAAGTTATGGCTATAAATGAAGCAATTACAGTAATTGATCAAATAGCTTTCCAAACAAATATTTTAAGTTTAAATGCAGCTGTTGAAGCAGCAACAGCAGGAGAAGCTGGAAAAGGGTTTGCTGTTGTTGCACAAGAGGTGAGAAATTTAGCTTCAAGAAGTGCAGATGCAGCAAAAGAGATAAAAGATTTAGTTGAACATGCAACTTTAAAAGCAAATGAAGGTAAAAATATTGCTGATGAGATGATAAAAGGATATTCATTATTAAATGAAAATATCTCAAAAACAATAATTTTAATAGAAGATGTTGCAAATGCAAGTAAAGAGCAGCAAGTTGGAATTGAGCAAATAAATGATGCTATTGCAGATTTAGATCAACAAACACAGAAAAATGCAAATGTTGCTATGAAAACTAAAGATATAGCTTCTCAAACATCTTCAATTTCTCAAAAAATTGTAGATAATGCTGATGCTAAAGAGTTTATAGGAAAAAATGAAGTAAAAGCTTTAAGCTTATAATTTATTTAAAATAGATATCTTTTAAGAGTGCTTTACAAATTGGCTTTGAAAAGTTATATTTGAATTCGCACTCTTTTAAGTAAAAAAAGAAATTGTCTTTAGTAATCCCTTTATATTTTTTTAAATTTTCTCTTAAAAATCTCCAAAAATCTTTTAGTGGTGTTGTATATGAGTTTTGAGATTGTAATTTATGCCATTTTAAATATCTTTCAAAGTTTTCATCTGGTTCTTGTAAAGGTAGCTTTGGAAGCGAAGGCATAAGCAGGGTATAAACTCTATTATTACAATAAAACCCAATTATATTAATAGCATCATATAAACTTTTATGTCTTTTTTGTAGTTGCTTTTCATTAAAATAATAAAACTCTTCATATGAAGTGCTATCTTGAATAGAAGTGTGATAAATATCTTCAAGATAATTTGCTATTAGTCTTCTAAAAATATCATATCTATTAGAAACAGTTCTATAATTAATTTGAAAATCATTTGAAACTTGAAGTGCAGAGATGTCTTCACAAAAAGCCTCTATAATATTTATATCCAATTGTAATTTTTTTAAAGAGAATTTTTTATTGCAATCTTTGCATTTTCTATAGTTATCTTTTAAAATATATAAGGTTTTACTATTGCAATATGGGCAGTTTGTTACTTTCATATAATTATTATATCAATTTTAGTTCAAAAAGTACATAAGCGTTGAATGAAATTTCATAAATTTTAAGAAAAAATAAGTAAACTAATGAAAATGAACAATTATTCAGAAGGATAAACAATGTGTAAAGATTGCGGTTGTAGTATAACAGACCATCACCATAGCCATGAGCATCATCATAACCATGAACATGGACATCATCATGAACATAATAGTGCAAGTCATCAAGCTGCACATGAGACTTTACATCATAACCCACAATTAAATGATAGTAAAACAATCTCTGTAATAAAAAAGATATTAGATAAAAATGACCATGAAGCAGGTCATAATAGAGCACATTTTGATAGTCATAAAGTTTTAGGAATAAACTTAATGAGTAGCCCAGGAAGTGGAAAAACAACTCTATTAGAAAAATTAGCAAATATTGCTGATTTTAAATATGGTGTTGTAGAAGGTGATTTACAGACAAATAAAGATGCCGATAGATTAAACGCAAAAGGTATAAAAGCAGTACAAATACAAACAGGAAGTGCTTGTCACTTAGATGCTTTTATGGTGCATAAAGGTTTACATGATATGCCTTTAGAAGAGCTTGATGTATGCTTTGTTGAAAATGTTGGAAATCTTGTATGTCCTGCCTCTTATGATGTGGGAACTCACTTAAATATAGTATTGGTTTCTGTTCCAGAAGGTGAAGATAAAATAGCAAAATATCCAGTTATGTTTAGATGTGCTGATTTAATTCTTTTTACAAAAACAGATTTGCTTCCTTATTTTGATTATGATATTGAAAAAGAAAAAGAAGTGGCAAGAAAATTAAAACCAAATGTTGATATTTTAGAAGTAAGTACAAAAGATGAACAGACTTTAAAAGCAGTAGTTGAGTGGATAAATTTTAAAAGAAAGATGAGATAAGGAGTTTAAATGTGTTTATCAATCCCTTCTAAAATAAAAAGTATTGATAAAGAAAGCAATATTTGTACAGTTGATACTATGGGTATTGAAAGAAGTGCAAGTTTAGATTTAATTGACCAAGATGTAAAAGTAGGAGACTATGTACTTATTCATATAGGTTTTGCTATGAATAAGATTGATGAAGAGGATGCAATTGAGTCTTTAAAATTGTATCAAGAGATTATAGATAAGATGGAAGAAGAAGAGCGACAAGCTTTAATACAAGAGTCTGAAAATTGCCCAAAGAGTTAATATGCAGTTAGAATTAAAAGATTTGTATGATGGTTTTAGGGATGCTAAAACTATTAAAGCATATAAAAAAATAATAGAAGAAGATGCAAAAAAACTAAATAGAACTATAAATATTATGGAGGTTTGTGGTGGTCATACTCATACTATTATGAAGTATGGAATCCCTCAACTTCTTCCTTCTAATATAAAATTTATTCACGGACCTGGATGTCCTGTATGTATTATGCCAAAAGAAAGAATTGACCATGCATATATTTTAAGTATGCAAGATGATGTTATTTTGGTAACTTTAGGGGATATGATAAAAGTACCTGGAAGTAATGGAAGCTTACAAGATGCAAGAAGTAAAGGTGCAGATGTAAGATTTGTTTATTCTCCTATGGATTGTTTAAAAATAGCAAAAGAAAATCCTACTAAAAAAATAATCTTTTTTGCAATAGGATTTGAAACTACAACTCCTATGACTGCTGCACTACTTGATATAGTAATAAAACAAGAAATTAAAAATATTTTCTTTCATATAAATCATGTAACAGTTCCTGAAGTAATGCGTGAGTTAATTGATAGTAGAGATGAGCATGTAGATAGTTATAATCATAATATTGATGCTTTTTTAGGCCCTTCTCATGTAAGTGTTATTAGTGGAAGTAAAATCTATGAAGAGTTTCCAAAAAATTATAAAAAACCAGTGGTTGTTGCTGGATTTGAACCTGTTGATGTAATGCAAGCTATTTCTATGATAGTAAAACAGTTTTGTGAAGATAGATGTGAACTTGAAATAGAGTATAAAAGACTTGTTACATATGAGGGAAATATAAAAGCTCAAGAGTTAATAAATAAATATTTTCAAAAGGTTTGTTTATTTAAATGGAGAGGTTTAGGAAATATAAAAGACTCAGGATTAAAACTAAAAGCAGAATATAGTAAATATGATGCAGAAGTTATTTATAAAGAGATTTTACCAATCGAAGAGATAGAAGACCATAAACTTTGTATTTGTAGTGATATTTTAAGAGGTATGGCAAGTCCAACAGACTGTACTATTTTTGGAACTGCCTGTAAACCAAATAAGCCAGTGGGTTCTTGTATGGTTTCTAGTGAAGGGGCTTGTGCTGCATATTATAAATATGGAAATCTTTTAAAATAATAACCTTGTAGTTAAAATTTAAAAATATATTATAGGAATATAGATGAAAACAGTTACTTTAGCCCATGGAAATGGTGGAGCAGAAAATCAAGAGTTAATTTCAAAAGTTTTTTACAAAGCTTTTAAAAATGAAATTTTAACAAAAAGTGAAGATGCTGCTGTTATTGAAGATGGAAATTTAGCTTTTACTACTGATTCTTTTACAGTAAGTCCACTTTTTTTTAATGGAGCTGATATAGGAAAATTATCTATTTGTGGAACTTGCAATGATTTAGCTATGATGGGTGCAAAGCCTAAATATCTCACATGTTCAGTTATTATTGAAGAGGGCTTTGAAATTAAAAGCTTAGAAAAAATTGTAAAATCAATGAAAAATGAACTAGAAATAAATGGTGCAATTATTGTAAGTGGTGATACAAAGGTAGTGCCAAAAGGAAGTGTAGATAAAATCTTTATAAATACTACTGGTATTGGGCAAATTTTACAAAAAGGAATTAGCTCAAACTTAATTTCTAGTGAAGATATAATAATAGTAAGTCGAGATATAGGATGTCATGGTGCAACTATTTTTGCAGCACGAGAAGGTATGGATATGAATAGTGATTTAAAAAGTGATTGTGCTTCTTTATACCCACAAATAAAAGCTTTAATTGAAGCTGGTATTAAAATAACTGCTTTAAGAGATGCAACAAGAGGTGGAGTTAGTGCTGTTTTAAATGAATGGGCAAATCAATCTGATATTTGTATTGAAGTGCAAGAAGATAAAATACCCATATCAGATGAAGTAAAAGGTATTTGTGAATTACTTGGCTTTGAACCTATGAGTTTAGCAAATGAGGGGACTTTTGTAATGGCTATAAAAAAAGAAGAAGCTTTAAAAGCCTTAGAGGTTTTACAAAAATTCGAAAACTCAAATAATGCTTGTATTATTGGGGAAGTTACTCAACAATATCCTAAAAAAGTTGTATTAAATTCAGCTTGGGGAACAAAAAGGTTTTTAGAGTTACCAACTGGTGAACTTCTTCCTAGAATCTGCTAATGAAAATTTTATTATTAATCTCTTCTTTTAACTCACTATCTCAAAAAGTATATGTGAGGTTAAAAGAACAAAATCATATAGTAAGTATTAAGTATGCAATAGATAATAAACTTATGATAGAAGAGGTTAAGTCTTTTAAACCAGATATTATTCTTTGTCCTTTTTTAAATAAGTTTGTTCCAAAAGAGATTTATGAAAATACCGCAACTTTTATTGTTCATCCTGGAATTATAGGAGATAGGGGTGCAAATTCACTGGATTTAGCAATTTTAGAAGATAAAAAACAGTGGGGAGTTGTAGTTTTAAAAGCAAATGAAGAGTTTGATGGAGGAGATATTTACTCTTTTGAAAATTTTTCTATGCCCAATAAAAGTAAAGCTTCAATATATAGAAATGAAGTTACAAACTGTGCAATTAAAGCAATAGATAAACTTTTTATTAATCTTCAAGATAGCTCTTTTAGTCCAATTAAACAAGTTTTAAACCCCCTTCATAAAAAAATAACTCAAGAAGATAGAAAAATTAATTGGGAAAAAGATAGCAGTAGTGAGATTATTAAAAAAATAAATGCAAGTGATTCAAGTCCTGGGGTTAAAGAAACTTTATTGGGCTTACCTTGTTATATGTATGGAGCTTTTTTAGAAGAAGAGTTAAAAGGAAAACCAAAACAAATAGTTGCAAAAAGAGATGGAGCTATTTGTATAGGAACTATTGATAAAGCAGTTTGGATTACACATTTAAAAGAAGAAAACTACTTTAAACTACCCACAACTTATGTATTAAAAGATAGATTAAAAGGTGTAGTTGAAAAAAGAGTACCTTTAGTTTTGACTAAACATATAGATACTTTTTATGAATTAAGAGTCGAAAAAGAAGAAGAAATAGCATATTTATATTTTAATTTTCATAATGGAGCTATGAGTACAGCTCAGTGTATAAGATTGAAATATGCAATAGATTACTTAAAAGAAGAGTGTAAAGTTCTTGTTTTAATGGGAGGAGAAGACTTTTTTTCAAATGGAATACATTTAAATATTTTAGAAGATAGTAAAAAACAAGGGGAAGATGGTTGGAGTAATATCAATGCTATTAATGATATTATTAAATCTTTAATTTTCTCTTCAGAAATTATTACTGTTACTAGTTTTGGGAAAAATGCAGGTGCTGGAGGAGTTTTTTTAGGGCTTGCAAGTGATTATATAGTAATTAATGAAGAAGTGGTTTTAAATCCCCATTATAAAACTTTGGGTTTAAGTGGAAGTGAGTATCACAGCTTTACTCTTCCAAAAAGAGTGGGAGAACTTAAAGCAAAAGAGATAATAAATAAATGTTTACCCCTTGGAAGTAGTGAAGCTAAAAATATCGGTTTAGTAGATAAAGTGTTTAAAAATGAGAATTATCTAAAAGAGTTAAAAGAGTTTTGCAAAGATTTACTTAAAGATGAAGATAGTTTTGATGAGTTTTGTGAACAAAAAGAAGAGTTTTTAGAAGAAAATGCAAAGTATATTAATTCTTGTAAAGAAAAAGAATTAAAACAAATGTATGATGAATTTTGGAAAGAAGAGTCTTTATTTCATATTTTAAGAAAAGAGTTTGTTTATAAAAAACAAGCTTTAAAAACCCCACAAAGATTAAAGGAGATATAAAATGCATGAATATAGTATTGTTCAGTCATTATTAGAACAGTGTGAACAACACGCAAAAGCAAATGATGCTTCTAAAGTAACAAAAGTTGTAGTAAAAATAGGTGTATTAAGTGGTGTTGAGGTTGATTTATTGCAAACAGCTTTTGATACATTTAAAGAAAAAACAGTTTGTGATAAGGCAGAATTTATAATAAATCATCAAAAAGTAGTCATTGTATGCAATGAATGTAATGAAAAAACAACTTTAGAAAAAAATGAATTTTTATGTCCAAAATGCAATAGTGGAGATTTAAAAGTTATAGATGGAGAAGATATGTATCTTATGAGTTTAGAGCTAGAATAAAAGTATCCACTTAGGCTTTTTAATATAAACTATAATTTCACAATTTTACAAAAAGATATATAACTTTAGTAAAATTGATTGTAATTTTTAAGCCCATTATAACTTAGTATTAAAGTAAGTGTAAAATTTATAATTTATAATTTTTTTTATTAAGATAGTTATAGCTTGTATAAAAGTTCTTTAATTTATTGTTTTTTTTGAAAACTTGGGTTATACTAAAATTGAGAAAAATAATCAGTATTAAAAAGAGAAGAAATGCAAGAGTTAAAAAAGTTAAATTTATTATATGTAGAAGATGAATTAAGAACAAAAGATAATTATACTAAGACTTTTAAAATAATATTTAACCAAGTATTTTCCACTGATAATTATAATGATGCAATCAATATATTTTCAACTAATTCAATTGATTTTGTTTTACTTGATATAGAATTAAATAATGAAAAAAATGGTTTTGATATAGCAGAAAAGATTAGAGAATTTAATCCTTTGATTCCTATAGTATTTTTAACAGCTCTAGACCATAAAGATATTCTACTAAAAGCAATAAATTCAAATATAAATGGATATATTGTAAAACCTTTAAGTATAGAAAAATTTATTGATATTACAAAACCTATTTTAAAAAAAATAAACTTAACTCAAAATTTTATAACTTTTAGAGATTTTAAATATTACTTTGATACTTATGAATTATTTAATAAAAATAATCAGTTAATAAAATTAGGAAAAAAAGAAACAAAATTGCTTCATACTTTTTTAACTAATATAGATAAAGTGCTTAGTAGAGAGTTTTTAGAGTATGAAATATGGGAAGAGCCTTTATATTCTGATACAACACTAAAAAACCTAATGGCTAGTTTAAGAAAAAAAATTGGTAAAGAAACTATAGTAAATATATCTAAAATTGGATGGAAAATTGAAACTTTTTAGAGTGTTTTTTTATATACTAATTTTCTTATTAGATATTTTTGCTGAAGAATTTAATAAAAAAGAAGATATTTTAGCTATTCATCCTCTAACAATGCTTTTACTTAAAAATTCAACTACTATAACTTTAACTAAAGAAGAAAAAGAATTTTTACAAAAATATCCAAAAATAATTATAGGAAGTGATACTAAATGGATACCTTATGTTTATGAAACAAAGGATAAAAGAGTTATAGGATTTAATATAGATATTTTAGAAAAGATAAATAAGTTAATAGGTTCAAATTTTAAATTTGAATTAGATACACATAAAAATATTATTAAAAAAGTAAAAGAAAAAAAAATTGATGGAATTATTTCTAGTTTTATTAGTGAGGAAAATAATGAATATTTAAATTTCTCAATTCCTTTTTTAAAACAGTCGATTAATATTGTTGTAAAACATGGTAATCCTTTAAGAATTAAAAGTATAAAAGATTTAGAAAATAAAACTATTGTTATTCAAAATGGGAATTATTTTTTAGAAAATATTGTTAAAGAAACTTTTACTAATTCTAAAATAATTTATAAAGATTTATATGAAGATGTTTTTGAAGAAGTAGTTTTTGGTCAAGCTGATGCAACAATCAATGAAGGTCCTAGTAACTTTCTTAAAAATGAAAAAGATCTTCCTTATTTAAACAGGGCTTTTAGCTTTGATAAAAAAGTTGAAATGTTTTTTTCTATTAGAAAAGATATGCCTGAAGCAATAAGTATTTTAAATAAAGGTATTAAAGCAATTCCAAATAATGAAATTGAAGTACTTTATCATAAATGGTTTGGCACTTTTAATTTTGATATTCATTCAAGTGGCCTATCTAAAATAGATAAAGAATATATAAATAAAATAAAAAAAGTAAAAGTATGTACTGATTCAACTTGGTATGCTTTCAATAAAGAAAATAGTGATGAAGAAAGTATTACTAATAATATTTTAAATATAGTATTAAAAAAAGTTGGTTTAGAAAAAGATTTAATTTTTACAGCCACTTGGGAAGAGTCTTTACTATTATTAAAAAAAGGAGATTGTGATTTAATTTCTGCAATTTCTAAAAATAGTGAAAATGAAAAATTTATTAAATTTACAAAACCTTATACTAATTATCCCATTATGTTAATTACTCATGTAGATACTTCTTATTTATATAATTTAAATGAATTAAAAGATAAAAAAATTGCAATTATAAAAGATAATGCAGTTTTAAATAAGTATAAATATAGTAACAAAGAAATAGTTTATGTATCTACTCCTTATGAAGGATTAAAAATGGTTCAAGAAAAAAAAGTTTTTGCTTATGTAGATTTACTACCTAAGTTTATATACACTCTTGATAAAGTAGAAAATGTGAAAATTAATAGAGAAATTGATTCTTCTGTAGATATATCAATGGGACTTAGAACTACTGATAATCATTTATTTCATATTATTGAAAATTCATTATCAAGTATTACAGATATAGAAAAAAATAAAATTTTTAGTAAACTTTTCAAAGAAAATTATAGAAAAAATGTTAATAAAGAATTGATAGTTCAAGTAATACTTCTATTGCTTGCAGCAGTTTTTTTAGTGTTATTTTGGAATATTCAACTAAAAAAGAGTGTAAAAAAGGCATTGCAAAAAAATAAACAGCAGGAAAGTTTGCTTTATTATTATTCTACTCAAGATGCAATGAAAGATTTAGTTGGTAATATATCTCATCAGTGGAAACAACCCATAAATGAACTCTCATCAGTTCTTTTTTATCTTGAAACAAAATTATATTTAAAACAAGAAATTACAAATGAGGATATTAAAGAAAATACTTTAAAATCAAGAGCAATTATTGATTATTTATCAAAAACTGTTAATATTTTTTCAAATTATTATGTAGATAAAAAAACTGAAACTAATATTAAAATTTTAACTCTTTTGGAACAATCAATTTTTATAACAGATGGTTCTTTTAGAAAATTAAATACGAAAATAAGTCTTGATATAAAAGATAAGAATTTAAAAGTAAAAGGTGAATTTTTACAACAAGTTATTTTATCAATATTGAATAATGCTAGAAATATTATTGTTGAAAGAAAAATTGGTGATTCTCTTATCAATATTAAGCTTTATAAAAAAGATATATATTCTATATTAGAAATAGAAGATAATTTTGGAGGAATAACTAATATAGATACAATTTTTAATCTTGGTACTACAAACTCAAAAAAAGGAACGGGATTAGGATTATTTATATCTAAGCGAATAATACAAGATAAATATCAAGGTGAGATTAGTGTAAAAAATAAAAAAAATGGTGCAGTATTTATAATAAAATTACCTATTGATTGCGTTTAAAATGAAACTTATTATCAAAATCAGTCTAAAAACATACTTTTTTTTCTTATAATTCTATTTATTAGAATTTTATAAGGAAAAAAATGAAAAAGAATTATTTAAGTTTAACCTTAGCTTTAATGTCTTTTTTAACTGTTTCTAATGCTTCAACATTGCAAGATACTTTGTCTAATGGTAAAATTAGTGGTACTCTTCAAGCCTATTATTTTGCTAGAGATAAGAATTCAGGAACAGATAATGATATTTTAACATTAGGTTTGGATATTAGTTATGAAAGTGCAGAATATAATGGTTTTGGATTTAAAACAACTTTTCAAAGTGCAAGTTCTCCTTGGGTAGACGAAGATGGTAAGGCTGGTAGAAAAAGTAATATGTGGGGTTCAGGAGCCCAGCTTTCTGAAGCTTTTATCTCTTATACTTATATAAAAACTAGTGCCCAAATAGGTAGAATGTATTTTTCTTCTCCTCTTTTAAGTGGAAGTGGTTCAAGAGTTAATAAAGAAGCTTTTCAAGGATTTGTAATAACAAATAGTAATATTCCTGATACAGTTGTAACTTTAGCATATATGAATAAGTTTCAATCAAGAACTGATGGAAAAGGGAATATTGGAGAATTTACTAAAAATTTTAAAACTGCAGCTGCTCCTTGGTCTTTTAAATTAGATGATGGTGCATATACTGTTAGTATTGTAAATAAATCTTTAGAAAATTTAACTTTAACTGCTGCATATGTTGATGCAATAGATGCCTTTAAAGCAACTTATTTAGAAGCAGCTTATAACTTTTTAAATTATTCAATTTCAACTCAATACTATAATAGTAAAGAAGAGGGAAAAGAAAGTGGTAACTTATTTGGACTTCAAGGTACTGCTTCATTTGGTCCTTTAAACTTTACAGCCTCTTATACAACAACTGGTGATGATGCTGATGTTCTTCCTGGTCTTGGAAATGGAGCAGACTTAGCATATACTTGGTCAGAAGCATTTGCATATCAATATGCAGCAAATCAAGATTCAGCAAAAATCTTAGCAAAATATAAAATTAATGAAGCAGCATATGTAAGTGTAGCTTATTTAGAAGAAGATGGAAAAGATTACAAAAAAGGTTATACAGACCTTGTGGCAGGTTACAAATTTTCAGGTTCATTAAAAGGTTTAGATTTAAAAGTTGCTTATGAAATAGGTAGCAAAGATGCTAAAGATGATGAATTAAGAGTTAGATTAAACTATAAATTTTAAAATTAATTTTGGAGGAATTAGATGTTATTAAAAAATAAATGGATAGCAAGTTCTTTACTTGCAATTTCCTTAATGTTAGGTAGCACAACAACTGCTACTGGAAATGATGTTACTTTAAAAAATCAATTAACTTATGTAAACTATAGAGATATAAGAGATTTAAATCCTCATTTATATAGTGGGGAACTTTTTGCTCAAAATCTTTTATTTGAATCATTAGTTAAGATTGAAAATGATGGCTCTTATACACCGTGGTTAGCAAAAAGTTGGGAAATTAAAGATAAAGGAAAAACTTATGTTTTTCAATTAAGAGATGATGTATATTTTCATGATGGTGAAAAATTTAATGCGAAAGCTGCAAAAGCAAATTTTGATGCAATTTTAGATAATAGCAAAAGACATGGTTGGCTTGAGTCTATTCGTCTTATGATTGAAGTTGAAAAATCAGGAAAAAAAGCCATAGAAGTTACAGGAGAGTATGAACTTACATTACATTTAGCCTCTGCATATTACCCTTTATTAACAGAACTTGGAGTTACAAGACCTTTTAGATTTATATCTCCTAAATCTTTTAAAGATGGAATAACAAAAAATGGTGTGACTAAGATGAGTGGTACAGGGCCATATATTTTAAAAAGCAACAAGATTGATGAATATTCAGTATTTGTAACAAATGACAAATATTGGGGTAAAAAACCTAAGATTGAAAAAATTGTTGCAAAAGTTATTCCTGATGAACAGACAAGATTACTTGCACTTGAAAATGGTGAAATTGACTTAATTTTTGGACCAAATATGATTAGTGCAGAAGCTTATAATATATATTCTAATAAATCTGGATTTAAAGGTATTATGTCTGAGCCAGTTTCTACTAGAATGCTACTTTTAAATACTACAAATCATATTTTAAAAGATGTTAGAGTTAGACAAGCATTATCATATGCGACTGATAAAGTAAAAATCTCAAAAGGTCTATTTGATGGTATTGAATCTCCTGCTGATACTCTTATGTCCAAAAATACTCCATATTCTGATATTGGTTTAAAACCATATGAGTTTAGTTTTGAAAAAGCTAAAAAGCTTTTAGATGAAGCAGGTTGGGAAAAAGTTGATGGTAAAAAATATAGGCAAAAAGATGGTAAAGATTTAGAAATTATTTTAAATTATGATGCAAATAAAGTAACTGATAATAATATTGCTGAATTTTTACAAAGTCAATATGCAAAAATTGGTATTCATTTAAATATTAAAGGTGAAGAAGAACAAGCTTTTAGAGATAGACAAAAAGCAGGTAATTTTGCAATTACTTTTAATATAGGTTGGGGCATTCCCTATGATCCACAATCATTTCTTGGCGGAATGACAAAACCAGTTTATGGTGATTATATGGCACAACAAGGTCTTTCTAATAAAAAAGAGCTAGATGAGCATATTTTAGCAGCATTTAAAAGTGTAGATGAGGGGAAAAGACAAAAACACTATAAATATGTTCTTGAAACACTTCATAATCAGGCAGTATATTTACCTCTTACATATAAAAGAAATAGAGCTATTTTTAATGAAAAAGTTAAAGGTGTAAGTTTTAATATATCTCAATTTGAAGTTCCAATGGAAAAAATGAATATAGAATAAATTATAAAATAAAAAAGTCTTTTTTAAGCTTTTTTATTTGGAAAGGATGATGTATTAAAAATTATATAATTAAAAGATTGTTTTTAACAATTCCAATGTTATTTTCGATTACTTTTATTGCTTTTAGTTTAACTACTTTTATTCCTTCAGATCCAGCTGAAGTTGCTTTAAGAGTAAATGAAATTATTCCTACTGCTGAAGCTATTGAGGAGATAAGAATAGAATTAGGTATGGATAAGCCTTTTTTAATTAGGTATGCAAACTGGCTAAATGACCTTTTTCATCTAGATTTAGGGAATTCTTATATCAATAATAATAGAACAGTTATAGGAGAAATAGCTAGAAGTTTACCTGCTACACTTACTTTAGCTTTTTTTGCTTTTATTATCGTTATTGTAGTGAGTATTCCTATTGGTGTATTAAGTGCTGTTTACAAAGATAGTTATTTTGATAAAATTATTAGGCTTATTGTTTTTATCGCAACTGCTATGCCAAATTACTGGATGGGACTACTTTTAATGTGGTTATTTGCTTTAGAATTTAAACTTTTACCTACAAGTGGGGCTACTTCTTTATTACATTTTATTTTACCTGCTATAACTCTTAGCTTAAATTTTATTGCACTGTATGTAAGGCTTATTAGAAATAGTATGCTTGATAAGATGAAAGAGGATTTTGTATTTTATTTAAATGTTAGAGGAATAAAACAAATAAGCATTATTTTAAAACATTTAGTTAAAAATTCACTTCAAACTTCTATAAATGCTTTAGGAATGAGTATTGTTTTACTTATTGCTGGAACTTTTGTAATTGAAAATATTTTTGCTATTCCAGGTATTGGAAGACTTTGTATCTCTTCCATTTTTAATAGAGATTATCCAATGATTCAAGGTTATATTTTAATGATGGGATTTTTATTTGTATTTGTTAATTTGATAGTTGATATTATTCAAGTGTATCTTGATCCAAGATTAAAAAAAGGAGTGAAAGGCTTATGATAGCTAAATTGCTAAAAGATAAATTAACAGTTATTGCACTTCTTATTATTTTAATAATTATAATAATGGGAATTTTTCCTGAATTTTTTTCTACAAATAATCCTTATGAACAAGATATTATGAATAAATATGCACAATATTCTTTACAATATCCTTTGGGTACAGATAATCTTGGAAGATGTATCTACTCGCGCTTAGTCTATGGAATACAAACAACACTATTTTTATCATTTTTAATTATGTTTTGTACTTTAACTATTGGTACGGTAGTTGGCATGTGTGCTGGATTTTTTGAAGGTATTATTGATGAAATTATTATGAGAATTGTTGATGTAATGTTATCTTTTCCAACGCAAGTTATGATTCTTTCTATTGTTGGTATTTTAGGTGTTGGAATGCAAAATGTGATAATTGCAAGTATTGCAATTACTTGGGCTTGGTATGCAAGAATGATTAGAGGAATTACACTTAAATATCGTTATAAAAACTATATGCTTTATTCTAGTGCAATTGGTTCTAGTAATCGTTTTATGATGTTAAAACATCTACTGCCTAATATTTTTTCTGAAATTATTGTTCTTGCAACACTTGATATTGGATGGGTTATAATTAGTATCTCTACTTTATCATTTTTAGGTCTTGGAGTTCAAGCACCAACTCCTGAATGGGGCGCAATGCTTAGTGAAGCAAAAACAGTAATGATATCTCATCCACAACAAATGCTTCCAGCTGGATTTGCTATTTTGATTTTAGTTTCTTGCTTTAATCTTTTAGGAGATAGTTTAAGAGATATTATGGATCCAAAGGAGTCTATTAGATGATTTTAGAAGTAAAAAATCTTAATTTATTTTTTAAAGAAAAAAATAAAGATGTTCAAATTTTAAAAGATATTTCTTTTAACATTAGAAAAAATCAATGTCTAGGTATTTTAGGAGAATCTGGAAGCGGTAAAAGTATGCTATGGAAATCTATTATGGGGCTTTTAGATGATAATTTTAAAATTGAAGGTGAAGTTAATTTTCAAGGAATTAATTTACTTAATATGAATAAAGAAGAAAAAAGGCTAATAAGAGGAGATAAGATTACTGTAATTGTACAAAACCCAATGACTGCTTTTGATCCCCTGTTTACTATTGAAAATCAAATGATAGAAACTTTTCAAACACATACTAATAAAAATAAAAATGAAATTAAAAAATTAGCAATAAATATTTTAGAAAAGATGAATATCTCAAATCCTTTAGAAGTTTTAGAAAAATATCCCCATGAGTTAAGTGGTGGAATGTTACAAAGAATTATGATAGGGCTTTCAATGGCTTTAAATCCCTCTTTAATAATTGCAGATGAACCAACAACTGCAATAGATTCATTAAATCAAATAGAAATAATCAAAGAATTAAAAGAACTTCATGAAAAACTTAAACTAACTATGGTTTTTATTACTCATGATTTACATATACTCTCTCAAGTAGCTGATAAGATAATTGTTATGAAAGATGGAATGATAGTTGAAGAGGGTTTAAAAGAAGAAATTCTTAACAATCCACAAAATAAACAAAGTAAATTTTTAGTTGAGACACGAATGAAACTGTTTAAAAAATTTGAAGAGTGTACAAAAGAGGTACTTTAATGTTACTAGAAGTTAAAAATATTAGAAAAAGTTATCCTATATCTAATGGAATATTTACAAAAGGAAAACAAGAGGTTTTAAAAGATATTTCTTTTTCAATTGAAGAAGGAGAGTGTGTAGGAATTATTGGAGAATCAGGTAGTGGAAAAAGTACATTAGGAAGACTTATTTTAGGGCTTGAAAAAGCTGATTATGGAGAAATAAAATTTTTAGAAAAAAAAGAATGTAAGTTTTTTAGAAAAAAAATAAGTGTAGTTTTTCAAGATTATACTTCGAGCGTAAATCCTAGATTTAGAGTATTGGCTATTATTTCAGAGCCTTTACGACAAACAAAATTATCTAAACAACAAAGATATGAAAAAGTTGTTACTTTACTTGAAAAAGTTGGATTAAATGAAGATTTTATATATAGATTTCCACATGAATTAAGTGGTGGACAGCTTCAAAGGGTTTGTATTGCAAGAGCAATTGCTACAAATCCAAAATTTTTATTACTTGATGAAGCTGTAAGTTCTTTAGATATTTCTGTTCAAGTACAAGTATTAGATTTATTAAAAAAGTTAAAAGAAAAAGAAGGTCTTTCTTATTTATTTATAACCCATGATTTATTAACAGTTACATATTTATGTGATAAGGTTTTATTTTTTAAAGAAGGAAAAATCATAGAAAAAATAGATAAGATTACTGAATTAAAAAAAGTTCAAAATGAGTATTCAAAAGCACTACTAAAGGTTTATCAATGACAAATAAGATAACATATAAAGAATATCTTGCTATTGCAATACCTTTTGTAATATCAACAGTAACACAACCTTTATTAGGTGCAGTTGATACAGCTGTTTTAGGACGACTAGATGATGCCGCATTTATGGGTGGTGTTGCAATTGGAGCAGTTATCTTTAATACTTTATATTGGCTTTTAGGTTTTTTACGGGTTAGTACATCTGGTTTTGCTGCACAATCTTTAGGTACTCAATGTAATAAAGATTCGTTGTATGCGCTTCTAAGACCTGCTATTATTGCTGTGGTTTTAAGCTTACTTTTTATTTTACTACAAACTCCTATTAAAATGGGAGCAGAAGTTATATTTGATGCAGATTTGGATGTGTGGGAATCTACTATTATTTACTATGATATTTTGATATGGGGTGCTCCTTTTGTATTGATTGGTTATGTTAATCTTGGTTGGTTAATGGGAAGAAAACTTATAAAAGAAACTTTATATTTACAAGTTTCAATGAATATAATAAATATTATTCTTGATATTTTTTTAGTATTATATCTTGATATGGGAGTTTATGGAGTTGCATATGCTACACTTTTCTCTCAAGCTGTAGGTTTTTGTATAGGAATTTACTTAATAACTAAGCAAGTTCCAATTAATACTATTTTTAAGAAATATAATGATCTTTTTGAAAAAGAAGCTTTTTCTAAAATTATGGGAGTTAATACAAATTTTCTTATTAGAACAATATGTTTGCTTATTATGACAAATATGTTTATTGCAAAGGGGGCATCATTTGGAAAAGAAACACTAGCTGCAAATGCTGTATTATTTCAACTTCAGTATATAATTGCATATTTCTATGATGGTTTTGCAAATGCTTCAAGTATCTATTCAGGAAAAGCAGTTGGAGAAAAAAATATAGAAGATTATAAAAGAATATTAAAAATTTCAAATATTTTAACTTTATGGCTTACTTTAATATTTACATTAATTATAACTTTTTTTTCAAGTCAATTAATAAATATATTTACAAATATTAATGAGATTGTAGTAATTGCAAATGAGTATATTTTTTGGCTAATTTTATATCCTATTGCCATTGGACATGGACTAACTTTTGCAGGAATATATACAGGAGCTACTTTTACAGCTCCCGTAAGAGATGGGTTAATTATATCTTTATTTGTATTTGTATTAATATACTTTTTTGCCATACCTAAATTTGAAAACCATGGTTTATGGTTGGCTTTTATTTTATTTAGTTTTACTAGAAGTATTACTTTTATTTTTTACTTAAGAAAGATGCAAAAAAATATTTTTAAAGGAGTATACTAATATTGTGATATTGAATTTTTTTTATACAAATTCAATTATTGACTGTTTTGGGTAAAAAATCTAATAAAAAAGTGTAAAAAAATTACAAAATAGTTGCTTATTTAATTTTCTTTTACATAATAATTACATAAAATTTTGGTATTGTTTTTTTACTATGTTTAAGGAGAGAAAATGAAAAAAATAATTACACTAGGGGTTGCTACTGCGATGATGGCCTCATTGGCAATAGCAAAAGAGGTTAAAATTGGAGTTATTTTACCTATGTCAGGACCAATTGGAGGATTTGGACAAAGTGCACATAAAGGTTTAACTTTTGCAAATGAAATGAATCATACATTAAAAAATGGAGATACAGTTAAATTAGTATTAGTAGATAATAAATCAGATAAAATTGAATCAGCAAATGCAGCTTCAAAATTGATTTCTGATGATAAAGTTACAGCTATTATTGGGGCATTAACTTCTACAAATACTATGGCTATGACAAAAATTGCTGAAGAGGCAAAAGTTCCTGTTGTTGCTCCTGTTGCTACAAATATTTTAGTTACTAAAAGAAAAGATTATGTTAGTAGAGTTTGTTTCTCTGATGCTTTTCAAGGAACAGTTGCAGCTAACTTTGCTATTAAAGAGTTAAAAGAAAAAGAAGCAGTATTAATTACAGATGTTAAATTAGACTATTCTATTGGTATTTCAAAAGTATTTAGTACTGAATATAAAAAATTAGGTGGTAATATAGTTCAAAGAGTAAAAATCAACTCTGGTGATACAGATTTTAAAGCAATGTTATCAAATATTAAAGCTTTAAATCCAAAATTAATATTTTTCCCTATTTATTCAGCAGAAGCTGGACTTATCGCAAAACAAGCAAAACAGTTAGGAATTACTGCAAAATTCTTAGGAACTGATGGTATGACTGCTGATAAAATTTTCTTTGAAACAGCAGGTGATGCAGCTGAAGGTTTCTATGGAACTAACTTATTTTCATCAGATGCTCCTAAAACTACTGATTTATCAAAAAAATATGATAAAGAATTTACTGCAAAATATAATGAACCAGTTCACCCATTTGGTGTTTTAAGTGCTGATTCTTATAATGTTATTATAAATGCAATGAATCAATGCAAAGACCCAACAAATTCAATTTGTGTAAATGAAAAAATTAGAGCTACTAAAAACTTTCAAGGTGCTTCAGGTATTATCTCTTTAGAAGAGGGAGATGCTGTTAGAAGTGCAGTTATCAACCAAATTGTTAATGGAAAAGAGAAATTTTTAACATTGGTTAATCCTTAATTTAAAAGCTTTATCTTTTGATAAAGCTTTTTTTTTATTTTAACTTATTGGAAAATTTATGGATTTTATAACTTTTTTTCAACAACTTATTAATGGGATAAGTCTTGGAAGTATGTATGCACTTATTGCCATTGGATACACAATGGTATACGGAGTTCTAAGACTTATTAACTTTGCACACGCGGATATTATGATGGTTGGTGCTTTTGCTGCTTTTTTTGCTATGGATTCAATTGGTTTTTCATTAGCTTTTGCAGTATTATTTGCAATTATTATTTCTGTTTTAACGGGGATTGCAACAGATAGAATTGCTTATAAACCTTTAAGACAAGCACCAAGAATTTCACTATTAATTACAGCAATTGGGGTATCTTTTTTCTTAGAAAATATAGTAAATGTAACTTTTGGAGGAACTCCAAAATCTTTTCAAGCACCTGATTTTTTTGAACAGATTATAAAAATAGGAGGGACTACTTTAACACCAACAGTTATAATTGTTCCCTTAATTACTATGTTATTACTTGCAGTATTATTATATATCTTATTTAAAACAAAATATGGAATTGCTATTAGAGCTTTAGCTTTTGATATTAAAACTGTATCTTTAATGGGAGTTGATTCAAATAAGATTATTATGATTGTATTTATTATTGGTTCAGCTTTAGCTGCTGTTTCAGGAATTTTTTGGGCAATTTCTTATCCTATTTTAACTCCATATATGGGAGTAATGATAGGTCTAAAAGCTTTTGCTGCTGCTGTTTTAGGTGGTATTGGTTCTGTTTCAGGAGCAGTTTTAGGTGGGTTTATTTTAGGCTTTACAGAAGTTGTTTTTGTGGCAATTTTACCAGAATATGGTGGGTATAAAGATGCAATTGCCTTTATTTTCTTAATTTTAGTTTTATTATTTAAACCAACTGGAATTATGGGTATAAATTTCGAAAAGAGTAGGTTCTAATGGAAAGACTAAGTAAAGCACAAATATTAATTTTTTTAGTTTCTGTTGGATTTATCTTCCTTTCTCCTTATATCTTTGAAGATTATGGAATGAGAATCTTAAATAATATCTGTATTTTTATAATACTTGCAGCTTCATATAACTTAATAAATGGTGTAACAGGTCAGTTCTCACTAGAACCAAATGGATTTGTTGCTATTGGAGCATACATTACAGCTTTAGCACTTTTAGATGAAGATATGAAGTTTGAACTTTTTCAACTTGAAGATCCAGCACCTTGGGTTCTTGCACTTCATTTAGATTTAATTCCTGCACTTTTACTTTCAGGTTTTGTTGCAACAATTGTTGCAGTATTTTTAGCTGCACCTGTATTTAGAGTAAGAGGGGATTATTTGGCTATTGTTACTTTAGGATTTGGTTTTATTATTAAAGTAATAGCAATTAATTCTCCAGAAATTACAAATGGTTCAATTGGTTTAAATGAAATACCATCTGTTATAAATATTTATTGGACAGGTGGAATTGCAATTTTAACAGTAATTTTTATGTTAAATATAATTTACTCAAAATATGGAAGAGCTATGAAAGCAGTAAGAGATGATGAAGATGCTGCAAGTGCAATTGGTATTAATACTTTTAAAATTAAAACTTATGCCTTTGGAACTTCTGCATTTTTTGAAGGAGTAGGTGGAGGATTATTGGCAATTTTACTTACAACAATTTCACCAGATTTATTTACATTTTTCTTAACATTCCAATTATTAATTATTATTGTTTTAGGCGGATTAGGTTCTATGACAGGGACAATTATAGGAACAGTTATTGTAATTGGTGGAAGTGAATGGTTAAGATTCCTAGATGCTCCATTAAATATTTTTGGATATGAAACTGATGCACATCCCGGTCTTAGAATGGTAGTATTCTCAGCTATTTTAATTTTAGTTATGCTTTTTGCAAGAGAGGGTATTATGGGTAAAAAAGAGCTTACAGATATTTTTAAAAGGAAAGCAAAATGATTTTAGAAATTAAAAATATCACAAAAAGCTTTGGTGGTGTAGTTGCAATAAATGATACAAGTTTTCATATAAATAAAAATGAAATCTTTGGACTTATAGGTCCAAATGGTGCAGGAAAAACTACACTATTTAATATTATTACAGGTAATTATAAACCAACTATGGGTGAAGTTTTTTTAAATGGTAAAAAAATCACTAATACAAAAAACTATAAAATAGTTCAAGAAGGAATTGCTAGAACTTTTCAAAATATTAGACTTTTCTCTTCTATGAGTGTTTTGGATAATGTTTTAATTGGTCTTGATAATAAGGCAAATTATTCATATTTAGAAACAATGTTTAGGCTTCCTAGATATTTTTCAAAAGAAAAACAAATAAAACAAAAAGCAATTGAAATTTTAGAGTTTTTAGGAATTGATAAATATAAAGATGAATTGGCAACTTCCTTATCATATGGAAATCAAAGAAAAGTTGAAATAGCAAGAGCACTTGCAACTAATCCAATACTACTTCTACTTGATGAACCAGCAGCAGGGATGAATCCTCAAGAGACAAAAGAGTTAGCCGAACTTTTATTTACAATTAGAGATAAGTTTGATATTACTATTTTGCTTATTGAACATGATATGAAATTTGTAAATCACTTATGTGATAGAGTAATGGTACTTGATTATGGTAAAACTATCTTTGAAGGGCATATTGAAGATGCTATTAAAGATGAAGAAGTAATAAAAGCTTATCTTGGAGATTTTAAACATGCTTAAAGTAAGAGATTTAGAGGTTTATTATGGGCTTATTAAAGCTGTTAAAAATATAAACTTCACAGTAGAAAAGGGACAAATTGTATCATTGATTGGTTCAAATGGGGCAGGTAAAACTTCAACTTTACAATCTATTGTTAATGATGTAAAAAGAAAAGGTAGAATCTATTTTGATGGACACAATATTTCTAAACTTCCTACTCATAAAGTTATTCAAAGTGGTATTTCTTTAGTTCCAGAAGGAAGAAGAGTTTTTATTAATCTAACAATTGATGAAAATCTTAGAATGGGTGCATTTAATAATGATGAAAAGTTTGAAAGTTTAAGAGAACATATGTATGAACTTTTTCCAAGATTAAAACAAAAAAGAGCTCAATTAGCAGGAACTATGAGTGGAGGAGAGCAACAAATGTTAGCAATTGCAAGAGCTTTAATGAGTTCTCCAAAACTTTTAATGCTTGATGAACCAAGCTTAGGATTAGCGCCAAAAATAATTGGAGAAGTTTTTGATATTATTACAAAGCTTAAGGAAGAAGGTATTACTATTTTATTAGTAGAACAAAATGCATATGCAGCTTTAGATATTTCTGATTATGCTTATGTTTTAGAAAATGGTGAAATTGCTTTAGAAGATAAAGCATCAAAATTAATCTCTTCTGATGAAATTAGAAAAAAATATTTAGGGGCATAAGTGTTACCAATTGGAGAATATATACAAGCTATCATTGGTATTATGGCAATTTTTAGTCCATTTGCTGCAATACCTATTTTTATTTCTTTAACTTCTTCTTGTAGTGAAAAAGAAAGAAACTCTACTGCAAAAACAGCTGCAATAGCAGCTGGTATTGCAGGACTTGTATCTGTATGGATAGGGCAATATATTCTTATATTTTTTAGTATTTCAATTGCTGCTTTTAAAATTGCAGGTGGAATTTTACTTCTATTAATGTCTATAAATATGTTAAATGCAGAAGTTCCTAAAGTAAAAAATACAAAAAGTGAATTGGAAGAAGCTAAAAATAGTTCAAAAGAAATAGCTGTTGTTCCTTTGGCAATTCCACTTATTGCAGGACCAGGAGCTATTTCTACTATAATTATTTATTCTGAAAAAAGCAATCATCTTTCTCATTTAATAATGATGAGTTTGATTATTATAGGTATTGGCTTTTATATTTGGGGTGCCCTTAGAATGTCAAACTATATAAATAAAAGACTAGGTATAACTGGAATAAATATAATTTCTAGAATTATGGGATTATTACTTGCTGCCATTTCAATTGAATTTATAATCTCTGGTCTTTCAATGGTATTTCCTTTTTTAATTCAAAAGTGATTATTTTTTAAATAGTGTATTTACATTTTATTAACTTAAAAAATATATAATTATATTTACAATTAAATAAATAGGAATATATTATATGTTATTAATGAAATTAGAAGCAAAAGAGAAGTTTGCTTTTTTACAATTGGCTCACTATTTAGCTAGAATAGATAGTGTTTATGGTGAAAAAGAAAAAGAGATTATCGAAGAATACTGTGCTGAGATGGGTATAGAAAATGAGGAGTTTTTTGATATTTCGGACTTTTCTTTAGACGAGACTTTAAAAAACTTTAAATCAAAAAAAAGTAAAAAAATTGTTATGTTAGAATTGATGATTTTAATTCATGCAGATGATTCTTTTGATTTTAAAGAAAAAGAATTAATAAAAGTAATAAATAATAGTTTTGGTTTTTCTCAAAATAATATTAACTACTTTTCTCAATGGGGAAAAGCAGTAGCAGCTTTTTATGAACAAGGAAAATTAATAATAAATGAAGAGTAATTTTACTCTTCAAAAGCCTTAATTGTCTCTCCCACAAAAGTAATAATAGGAGTTAAGCTTTTTAACTCTTCAAAAAAATCTTCATCTTTTTTAAAAACTTCTTCTAAAGTAAAAATTAGACATTTTTGATCTTTTGTTGTTCCTTTGCTTAAATAAGCAATAGGAGTTGTTTTAGGGAAACCTTTTTTTAAAAGAGAGTTTACTATCTCTTTTGCTTTATGCGCTCCCATCATAATTATAAGATTTTCTCTTTTATGATAATTTGTTACTATTTCATTAAAAAGTTCTATATCATGCCCTGTAATAGTTCGATATGAATCAGAAAAACTTCTATCAATTGAAGGTATCATAAAACTTTCAGGAACACTTGTAGTTGAAGAAACTCCTGAGATAATAATAGGTGTAACTCCTATTTTTTTTAAAGCTTTTACCTCTTCATATCCTCTACCAAATACAAAAGGTGTTCCACCTTTTAATCTTACAACTATATTTTTCTCTTTTGCATATTTAACTAGCAGGTCATTAATCTCTTCTTGATTTTTTAAATGTTTTCCTTTTCTTTTTCCAACATTTATCTTTAAGCACTCTTTTTTACAAAATTTTGTAAATTCAGGATTTACTAAAGCATCATATAAAACCACGTCAGCTTCTTGCAAAACTTTTACTGCTTTTAATGTAAAAAGTTCAATATCTCCTGGACCTGCACCTACTAAATATACCAAAAAGACTCCTTATAAATTTATATTATAAAAAAAATTAGCTAGAATAATATTATCTTTTGACTTAAATTTTATGTTAATTTCTTATATTCTTTATTTTAATAATTTCTTTTTCATTAATTAAAGAGTAAAATATTATGCTATTTAAGTATCCAATTTTCAAATATTATAGATATTCAATAACATAATTTAATTACTAGGAAGTTTGTGATAAAATGCAAAGCATGGAAATTATCAAAGCACTTGATTTAAAAATTGAAAAATTAGTTCACGATTATGATCGTATTAAAATTGAAAATGATGTATTAAGGCAAGAACTTAATGAATTAAAAAATAAAAATGATGAATTAGTAAGAAATAATCAAGATATGCTTTTACGAATTGATAGTGCAATTACATTAACTAAAAAAGGTAAAAAGAGTGACTCAGAAACTGACTTTTCATATTAATAATATGGCATATACAATTAATGTGGATGAATCTTTAAAAAATGAACTTACTAGATATTTACAAACTGATAAAAATCTAGATACAAGGGAACTATTAGCTGCATATATTAGAGTTTCTCAGGAACATTCAAAATTTAAACAAGAGATAGAACAAATCTCAAATAAAATCCCAACTTTATAAATGAAAAAGGCTTTTTCATTATTTGAAGCAATAATTGTAATTTCTATTTTAGCTTTTGTTTTTGCTTTTATTTTATACAACTACACTTTTTCTTCTAAAAGTTTAACTCAAGCTAAAATAGAAGTAGCTTTAATAAGAGCTTCATTAAATGAAAAAATCACAAAAAATCTTTTACAAAATAAAGTCTTAACAACTATAGATAATGCACAAATAAATAAAGAAAATGAAAAACTATTTAAATATATTTTAAATGAAGCAATACTATCTTCACAAAAAGGTTGGATAAAACTTTCAAATACTAGTTATTTATTAAATTATGATAATAAAAAAGTTAAATTTGAGTATAAAAACAATCACTTTATTTGTTTAGAAAAAAATAATATATGTAAAGAGTTAGAATGAATTATTATGAAGTTGCTATACTAAAATCTCCCCTTTCAAATCTTACATATCAAACCAATGAGCTTATTGAGATTGGAACAAAAGTATTTGTAAAACTTGCTAGAATTAAAAAACTTTGTGAAGCTGTTGTTCTTAAAAAAGTAGAAAAACCAGAGTTTAAATGTGTAGATATACAAACTATTAGTGAAGAGTTTTATTCTTTACAAATGATAGAAATTGCAACTTTTATTTCTAAATACTATGTTTGTAGTTTAGGAGAAGCTTTAAGTGGTTATATTCCTTTTAATAAAAATATTAAAAAAGATAATGAATTAATAAATTTTGATTCAAAAATACAATTATCAAATAAACAACAAGAAGCTTTCTTATATTTAAAAGAAAAAAAACAAGCATTACTTTTTGCAAATACAGGAAGTGGAAAAACTGAAATATATATAAAAACAATAGAAGAGGTTTTAAATAGTAATAAGCAAGCTGTTTTATTAATGCCAGAGATTTCTTTAACTCCTCAAATGCAAAAAAGATTAGAAAAAGTATTTAATACAAGTGTTGCTATTTGGCACTCAAAAGTTACAAAAAAAAGAAAAGCAGAGATATTAGAAAAACTTTTAAGTGGTGAAATAAAATTAATTGCTGGTGCTAGGTCTTCTTTATTTTTACCATTTTATGATTTGGGCTTAATTGTTGTAGACGAGGAGCATGATGAATCATATAAAAGTGACTCAAAACCAAGACTTCAAGCAAAAGATATAAGTTTATATATTGCTAAAAAATATGATATAAGACTTATTTTAGGAAGTGCAACTCCTAGTGCTGGCTCTTTTATAAAAGTTCCTTATTATAGATTAAATGAGACTTTTTATAACTCTTCAAAATTAATACAATTTGATGAAAGTGATGTAAATTTATCCCCTAAAATTTTAAATAGAATAAATAAAAGTTTAGAAAATAATAATCAAGTGATTATCTTTTTACCAACAAGAGCTAATTTTAAATATCAAATTTGTACTAGTTGTGGTAAATCTGTAGAGTGTCCATATTGTTCTGTTTCTATGAGTTTGCATAAAAATGATTTAGCTTTAAAATGTCATTATTGTGGATATGCTCAACAAATACCTGAGTTTTGTCCTTCTTGTAATAATGGAATTATTCATAATCTAAGAGTTGGAACTGCACAAATTGAAGAGGAACTAAAAGAACATTTCCCAAATAAAGTTATTAAAAGATTTGATAGGGATGAGATAAAAACAGACAATAAATTAAAAACTATTTTAAATGAATTTAATAATAATAAAATAGATATTTTAGTTGGAACACAAATGCTTTCAAAAGGACATGATTATCATAATGTTAAACTTGCAGTTGTTTTAGGAATAGATTCTGTTTTAAATATGAACTCTTATAAAGCAAGAGAAAGAGCTTTATCTTTGCTTATTCAAATTTCTGGTAGAAGTGGAAGAAAAGGTGAGGGTGAAGTAATAATACAAACAAAAAATCAAGAGTTTTTTGAACACTACTTAACAAAAGTTGATTATGAAGAGTTTCTAAAAGAAGAGTTAGAATTTAGACAAGAGTTATATCCTCCTTATGTGAAAATGGCAAGAGTTATTTTTGCTCATACTAATGGGTTAAAAGTAAAAGAAGAATTGGATAAATATGTAGCTTTTTTAAAACAAAAGCAAGATATTGAAGTTGTAGGTTTTGGTCAAAGTGCTATTTTTAAAATGGCAAATAAATATAGATATGAGATTCTTTTGCGTTCAAATAATATAAAAGCTTTACTTTTAGCCTTGCATAGTATTGATTCAACCATGGCCTTTATTGATATGGATACAAATTATTAATTAAACCAAATTATTGTATAATCCACAAAATTTCAAGGAGAATAAATGGCTTACACTAAAGAAGATTTTAAACAATTAGTAACAGATATTCAATCTCAAGCATGGTATAAAAATCCTATTGGATTTGGTATTGCAAGAGTTGATAGAGGACAATTAAACAGTGATAAGATTTTACAAGCAACTTATCCAGTAGTAAACTGGGAAGAAAATTTTGGAAGTGCAGCAATTTTTTTAAATGCTTTAAAAGAAAGTGGTGTAGAAGTTGATACTTCAAAATCAGAATTAGTTTGTGATATTAGTGATAAATTTTTAGAAAAATGTATAGAGTCTTTTAGACCATATATTCCTGAAGCAAAAGGAAATGAGCATAAAAATGTTCAAGTTATTTCAACTTTAGCTTCTTTACCAATTGATAGTGGATTAACTGCAAATAATTTTAAAGTTGTATTTATTTTTGAAAATGCAGAACCACAAAGTGCTGAAAGTGTATATTTAAAACTTTATGCTTTATCTTTAGGAAAAGCAAAATTAAGAAGTCTTAATTTAAATGGTGCATTTGGTAAATTACAAAATTGTGCTTGGGTTGGAAATCAACCTATTGAATTAGATTGGTTAAGAGAAAATGAAATTGTATTAAAAATCTCAGGAAAATATCCAACTATTGATATGGTAGATAAATTCCCAAGATTCTTAGGACATGTAATCCCTGCTGATAATACAAGAATCCTAGAGACTTCAAAAGTAAGATTTGGAGCACAATTAGCTGCTGGTACAACAGTAATGCCAGGTGCAGCATATATTAACTTTAATGCTGGAACAGAAGGTGCAGTAATGGTTGAGGGAAGAATTTCTTCTAGTGCTGTTGTTGGTGCTGGTTCTGATGTTGGAGGAGGAGCTTCTATTCTTGGTGTACTTTCTGGAACAGATGGTATTCCTGTTACTATTGGAGAAAATACTCTTCTTGGAGCAAACTCTTGTACAGGAACAGCTATTGGTGATGGTTGTATTATTGATGCTGGAGTTACAATTTTACCAGGTACAAAAATCTCACTTTCTGATAAAGCTGTTGAGCAATTAAAAGAAATTAATCCAAATAAACAGATTAAAAATATTATGAAAGGAAGTGACTTCTTAGGTGTAAATGGAGTTCACTTTAGAGTAAATTCTCAAACTGGACAAACAGTTGCTATGAGAAGTACAAGAGAAGTTAAATTAAACGCAGATTTACACTAATTTTGTAATATATATAAAGGCAAAGAGAAATATCTCTTTGCCTTTTTTTAGGAGTATCTTTGAAAAAAATGGATTTTTTATTCTGGACAGCCTTAATCCTTATCGCACTTTTTTATATTTTTAAAGGCAACGATATGCATAAACAAATAGATGCAAAAAGAGCTCAAAATATGCAGCAAAACTCTAATAAATAAGCTATTTTATTAGAGCTTTTAAACTTTTTTCAGTAAATAATCTAAGATTTTCATTTTTTAGCATTTTTAATTCATTTACAAAACCACTTTTTGAAAATAAAATAAAAATTTGTGCATCTAATTTTATATCTTTACAATCTTCTATAAGTTTATTTAAATCTTTTTTCTTTAATTTACTATTTGTATATTTGCAATTTGCTGCAATAATTTTATTATTTGAAGTTTTTGCAACTAAATTAATAGTTATATTTTCATCCCAATATTTTCCAATATTTTTTAGTTTATCTTCTTTATAAACTTCATCTAAAAATTCTAAACATAACTCTTCAAAAATAAACTCTTCGAAGCCATCTTTTCTATTTTCATATCTTTTATAAAACTCTTTATAATCTTTACTTTTAATTCCTTTATATATTGGAGAGACAAAGGCAAACCAAAATCTCAAAAATGGTGTAGTAAATAAAAGTTTTTTAGCTATTTTTTTATCATTTCTTCTATCTAATAAAAATTGTGAAGAAGACTCTATTTCTATAATATCTCTATCAAGTAAATTTTCTACACATTTCATCCCCTCTTCAAAGCTTATATGAGCTCTTTTAAAAGAAGAGTTAGTTCTTCTATCTCCAAGTGCAATAGCAGATAATAAAGCGTGATCTACACTATATCCACCTGTTAGGGTATGAATTTCTCTTTTTAACTCTTCATACTTTTTTAATATATGCGTCTCAATTAATTCTAAAAGTGGTTTAGAAGTATCAATTTTTATATCTAATCCACCAAAAATAGTAAAATATTTAACTGCAATATTCATATCTTCAATATTGTTATTTTTGCAAAATAATTTAAATTGGTCTTTTGTTGATAAATTTAATTGTATGATTTTAAATCCTTGTTTTTTTTTAGATTATAACATATTTGTTACTACTTTATTTAATGTTTAAGAGATTTAAGGTACATTCTTTTATAAAATTTAAAAAAGATTTTATATAAAATTACAATTCTCTTAAAAATTATATATCTTTATAGAGTAAATAAAACTACATACAAATAAAAATAGATAAAATTATAAAATATTAATATAAGGCAAATAATGGAAAATAATTATAATATTGGTGGACAAATTTGGGTTCAAAAAAATGGTGGAAATTTTATGGGACCTGGAAGAATTAATTTACTTGAAAAATTAATTGAAAATCCAAGACTTACTTTAGCTTGTAAAGAAGCAAATATGGACTATGAAGTGGCTTTAAAAAACTTAGAATCCATAAATAAAATTGCCCAAGAGCCTTTAACAACTATAAGTGATAATGAAACTTATGAAGTTACGCAGTTTGGCAAAAAAATTATAAAAATCTATAAAAAATTAAAAGAAGAGCATGATATACAACTGCAAGAATTAAATAAAAGATTTTTAGATGAAATAGAAGAGTATTTAGATTCTAAATAGATCTTCTGGGTCTATATGAAAAGAGTCTTTTGTTGCTTGGAAATTTAAAGTATCATTTACCCTTCCTATTACATAACCTTTTTTTATCCATTTTCCTACTCTTAAAGTGGGAGCAATCTCATCTAAGTGTGAATAAATAGTATGTAAGCCATTTTTGTGCTGAACTATAACAACATTTTCTAACATCCCTGCATTTTTTTTAGCATAAACAATTTTTCCATTAAAAATAGAATAAACTTTTGCTTTTGTCATTTTTGTTTTTAAAACAATTGATTCATTAAAAAGTTGGATTTTATATACAGGGTCATAATACTTTCCAAATTTTTTTAAAACTTCAAAATCTTTTAAAGGTGAAATAGTTTTTCTTCCTCTATATTTTGAGATTTTAACCCCTTTTGTAGAAGAACCTAACATTCTCACATCTAAATCAATATTTTGAGCATATTTCTCTTGCATTTCAGCTTTAGTTTTAGAAGTTTTATTTGCTTGTTCTTTTTCTCTTTGCTTTTTAAGTGCTAAAAGTCTTCTTTGTTCTTTTTGTCTAGCAATTCTTTCTTTTTCTAACTCTTTATCTTTTAAGATATTTAGATCTTCAAGTAGTGAAGCTAAATTTTGTTGTTGTTGTATTACTTTTTTTAGTTCATTTTGATAAATTTCATGTTTTACTTCTAAAGATTTTAAAGATTTGGCATGATTAGATATTAGAGTATTTAACTCCTTTTTTTTTGCCATTCTTTCTTCTATATATTCACTAATTTTATCTATTTGTTTTTCATTTTCTTTTTTATTTTGAGTAATAGTTTCATAATTATTATTTAATTTTAAGATTTGATCTTTTGAGTGTTGTGATAATAAAGTATAAATTTCATTGTCTATTAGTTCTTCTTCTGAGTGTTCTTGTGCTAATTTTATAGCAATAGATGAGATAAAATTTTCTATTATTGTATCTACTATTTGTTCTTCACTACTCTTTTTTTCAGCAATTAAATTTTCAGATTTTTTTTGAAGATTATCTAAATCTTTTTTTGAATTATCAAGTAATTCTTGGTGTTTTTTAATATCTTCATTAACATTTACAATTTGTGTTTCTAATTTAGTAAGTTCACTATTTTGAGTCTCTATTTGTTTTACCAATATTTTTATTTTAAGACTTGTTCTCATCTTTTTTGAGTTATTTTTATCAAGAATATTTTTATTTGCTTCAATTTTTTTTTCAATATTTTTACTTGAAGCAAATGATAAATTAACAATAATAAAAAGAGAAACTATAATTTTAATCATTTTTAATTTTATACTTTACTAATACACCAAAGATTGTTAATATTGAAATACCAAAAGACAAAGAAAAAAGTTTTAATAACTCTTTGTTTAAAGATAAATCAACATTTACAATACCATTTAATTCTTGTGGAAAAACAAGAGTTAAATTATTTACCAAGAATATAAATACTCCTGCAACTATTAAAAAAGCTAAAAATGAACTAAAAATAGCATATTTTATAATAGTAGAAGAACTATATAAAATAGAGGCACCATGTAGTTGTAAAATAGCTATTTTTTCTTGATGTTCATAAAACCATATTTGAATTTGTTTTGCTAAAATTAAAATAGAAAAGATAAGTATAACCACAAATAAAATTAAACTTATTTCATTAATTAAAAGTAATAATAAATATACTTGGTTATGATTTTTTGAAAAAATCTCAACTTTTCTAATATTTTTATTTTTATAAAGTTCATCTTTTATTTTATTTAATTCAGTAGTTGTTGGAAACTCTTCAAGATGAATTTTATAAAAATTTGGAAGTTTTTGTTTTAATAAAGTAATAGAAGTATCAGAAAGATTTGATTTTATATCATCAATAATCTTTTCCCTTTGTAAAGTTACTATTTTACTTACTTTTATATTTGCTAATTCATTTATCTGCTCTTTTATTAAAGGCGTATTTGTAATAACTACAATTGAGTAATCATTTGAGATTTTCTTTTTATATTCTTTTACTATATTTTGTGTAAATAAATATAAAGTAAAAGTTATTAACATAGCACAAAGTGGTATTACAAAAGCAAATATATTTTTAAGAAACTTCATATATTATCCCATCTTCAATTGATAACTGTCTAAACCTAATGCCAAAATTTTTAGGAACTCTATGTGTAACAACTACAACTGTAATCCCTAGTTGTTCATTGGCACCTTTTAGTAAATTCCATACCACTTCAGCAGAATAATCATCTAAATTTCCTGTTGGTTCATCAGCAATAATTAGTTTTGGATTATGGGCAAGTGCACGAGCAACGGCAACTCTTTGTTGCTCTCCACCACTTAATTCATTTGGATAATATCCAGCTCTATGTGCTAACTTAACATGAGCTAAAAGTTTATTTGCTTGATCTTTTGATATGTCATGTGAATAGCCATTTATTTTTAGAGGAATCATAATATTTTCCTCTATTGTCCATTCATTTATAAGTTTATAATCTTGAAAAATAATACCAATATCTCTTCTTAACTTTCTTAAGCTTTTAGAAGAAATACTATTCATCTCTTGGCCATCTATATTTAAACTTCCATGTTTAAGTCCAATATCTCCATAAAAAGACTTTAGTAGGGTAGATTTACCACTACCACTTGTCCCTCCAATAAAAATAAATTCTTTACTATTTATTGAAAAGTTACCTTTTTTTATAATAAATTTATTTTCATCATATGCCAAGTAGATATTTTTTGCTTGTATCATTATTTTAAAATCTCTTTTAACCTTTCATGAGCTTTTATATTTGCACTTGTTGGAAGAGGATTTCCTTGGAAATATCTAGCTTTTTTATTTTCAATATAGATATATTTGCTAAGTGGTCTATTAAAACTTCCAATAGTTACTTGAATAAGTCCAGAATCTTTATCTATTGTAAAAACTTCTTCAATATTTATTACAAAATCTTCTTCAACCATAGGTTTAGAAGGGATATTTTTTACTAGTTTTTCTAAATCAATCTCATCAAATGAAAAATCATGTTTTAAGTTTATATCTTCATCTTCTTTTTGTGCTTCTAATACCACATCATAAATATGTTTACCTTGTTTTTTCCATCTATCTTCATATTTACTAGATACTTGTAAATCTTTATTAATATCAATAGTGATTTTTCCACTATTTAAATTTGTAAGAAGACCTACACAAAAATCAAAATACTTTCTACTATCTGTTCTAAGTTCTAAAGTTCCAGAAGGTTTTAAAACTCTTAATGCTTCATCTATAAAAGCATTTGAATAGATTCTTCTATGTGGTTTTTTATCCCAAGGCACAGGGAAATGAACAAAGATTTTTCCTACTTTATTTGAATTAATAAATTCCATAAATAGTCTTGCATCATAATTTACTACTAATACATTTGTAATATTTTGAATTTTTAATTGTTTTAAAAGTTGCTCTATTGAAGGAGTATGTATCTCTAAACCAATAAATTGAACATCAGGATTATTTTTTGCTTGATAAAGTAGATGTCTTCCACTTCCAAAACCAATTTCAATTTGAATCTCTTTAGTAGTTTGAAACTCATTTACAAAATAATCAATCTCTTTTAAATACTCTTTTTGTGGTTGTATTTTAAGAGCAGTAAAACTATTAGTATTTGAAAATACTATATTACCTTCTACTTTTTGTATAAAACTATTTAAAGCCTCTTTAACTATTGTTACAGGTGTAACTCTTGTTATTTTATCTGCTTTTAACATCTTATCTTCATTTTTATTTTTTAAAGTTAATAAAAACTCTTTGTTTTCATAACTTACACCTATTTTATACTCTGTTCTTCTTTCTTTATCTGTAAAGTTATATGATTGTGCACAAAAATTAAATAAGACACCATTTTTTTCAAATGGTGTCTTAATATCTTCATAATTATTAAATACGATATGTGGCATGGATTAATTTAACTCTTTCAATTTTGGTAATACTAATTCTGTTGGTGCAGTTTTTTCAGAAGCAATTCCAAATTCATCAACTGCTTGTATTGCATAACTATATTCAACACCTCTTACAATATCTTTATCTTCATATCTTAAGGCATCTATTCCAGTTATTTTTATAGTTTTTTTATCAAAAAAACCATCTTTGATTGTTTTATATACATTGTAACTAACTGTTCTTTTATCAGCACTTTGCCAGTTTAATATAGCTCTTTCTCCTTGAATTTGAGCTAGAGTGATAATAGGTTTATTAACTTTTGCTAATGTTGAACCCATAACAGCATTTATTTCTTTACTACTTTCTAAGTTATCAACATCTGTAGTTGTAACCTTATAAAAATAGATTTTTCCATCTTCATTTACAAAATCTTCAAAATTTAAAGTTTGTGCATTTACTGTTTTTACTAAAGAAAAACCACCTGTTGCACTTGAACTTCTATAAATATTATATTTTAATACATCAGAAGATTCAGAAGGTTGCCAATTTAAGATTATTTTTCTTGGTTTATCATTTGTTGCATTTAATTGTGTTGTTCCATTAGGAAGAGCTTTTGTTTGAGCTTTTACTATTTCACTTGGTTTTGTTGCAATATCATCAAAAGTATAAGCAATTACTCTATAATTATAAACAACATTATCTTTTAAATCTTCATCTATATATTCAGCTTGTAATCTTCCTTCAACTTCAGCTAATTTTTCCCATTTTGGAGTTTGTGGTGAACTTTTTTCTATTTTATAGTAAGCAATTCTTTCATTTGTATGTGGTCTCCATACAATTTTAATTTGTCTTGGAAGATTTGAAATTGCTTGTATAAAACTAACACCTTCAGGAACATCTAGTGTTGATACTACATAATCACTTGTTGTTCTTGATTCAATATCGCTTTTTGTTGCACTTGAAATTTTATAAACATATTTTGTATTTGGTTCAACTTCAGTATCAACATAATGTGTTGCATATTTATTTTTAATTGTATCAATTAATTGTAGTTTAGTTCCGTCTTTTTCAAGATTTGCTCTATAGAAGTGGTATCCCACAACTCTACTATCATCAACTTTTCTCCATTCAAAGGCAATGGCATTAATATCTGCTATTGTTCTAATTGAATTAGAATCAACAACTTCTAAAGTATCATCAATTTTTGGTTTTTTAGGATCTAATAAATCTCCTTTATAACTACACCCACTAACTAAAATTATTAAAGCAAGTGATGATGTTATTTTCATCAAGTTTTTCATTCAGTCCATTCCTTTCAAAGTTATTTTCTAAAAACTCTTTCATATCATTTGGTATCTTAGCTTTAAAGTTCATCTTTTCATTTGTAGTAGGATGATATAAATATAAACTATAAGCGTGTAGATAAAATCTATTTATTTTATTTAATTCGCCCTTAAATCCATATAAATTATCCCCTAGTATATGCCTATTTATCGAACTTATATGAACTCTAATCTGATGTGTTCTTCCTGTAAAAAGTTTTGCTGCTATAAGCTCATATTTTTCATTTTTACTTAATGCAATTTTACAAAAAGCAGACTTTGCATTTTTACCATTTTCAATTATTGCCATTTTAAGTCTATTTGTTGGATTTCTAGAAATTGGTTTTTCAATAACTAAATTTTCTTTTAAAGGTAAATCAATTATTGCTAAATAATATCTTCCCATTGATTTATCTTCAAGCTGTTTAGCTAAATTAACATGAGCTTCATTTGATTTTGCCACAACCATAACACCACTAGTTCCTTTATCTAATCTATGAACAATCCCATGTCGTTCTTCTCCACTAATTGTAGATAAAGAGATATTTTTTAGTTTAAGCCAATCAACTAAGGTTGCATCTTTTACACTTGGGGCTTCATGCACTGTTAAATTATAAGGTTTATTTATTACTAAAATATGTTCATCTTCATAAATAATTTCAACATCTTTATCTTTTAATGAATTTTTTAAAAATTCTTCATCTTTTATGGGTGAAATTTCAGCTTCTGGAAAATTTACTTCTATATTTTGATTCTCTTTTAATTTTATCCCAGTTTTTTCAATAACCTTACCTTCAACCTTTACAAAACCCTTCTTTATTAGTTGTTCTATTTGATTTCTTGATGCGTCTATATGCAACGCTAAAAATTTATCTAGTCTATTTGTCTCTTGAACAATAAAATTTTTATTCATATTTTGCTACTCTTTCATTATGCGAATATTTGATAAGAGAATTGTATCTCATTTTGATTATGTATTAATTATATTTATTTTACCATTAATCTTATTATCATATCATTTGATAAATGAAACAAATGAAATTTTAGCTAATAAGCAATTGGTATATTTTTCTATTTCACTACTGGCTTTTATTGGTGTATTTATTTTTCCAATAAGAAAAAATATTAGGTTTATTCCTTTTTTATATTGGTTAGGAATAATATTACTTTTAGCAGTGGAATTTTTTGGTGAAGCAAGGCTTGGGGCTAGGAGATGGTTGAGTATTCCTTTTATAAATACTACAATACAGCCCTCAGAATTAATAAAACCTGTTTTTATTTTAATGTTAGGTTATCTAATTCAAAATAGACCACCTCAATCTGGTGGATATAATTTAAAAGATTTTATATACTTTTCATTTTATATTCTTTTGCCTTTTGTTTTAATAGCAAAAGAGCCTGACTTAGGAACAGCTTTAGTTTTATTACTTGTAGGTTATGGAATTTTATTTATTATTGGAGTTAATTGGAAAATTTGGGCTACTATTATTCTTTTTATAGGAATTAGTTCCCCTTTATCTTATACTTATTTAATAAAAGATTACCAAAAGAAAAGAATAAAAGATTTTATTTCAGAAAAACCAAGCTATCACGTTCAACAATCAATTATTGCAATAGGTTCGGGTGGACTTAGTGGAAAAGAAAGTGATGAAGCAACTCAAACACAGCTTAAGTTTTTACCTATTGCTACAAGTGATTTTATTTTTGCTTTTTTTGTTGAAAGATATGGTTTTTTAGGTGCAGTAGGGCTTATTTGTTTATATGCTTTAATAATATTTCACCTTTTATTAATGAATTACTATTTTAAAGATGATTATGTCATTAGAGTCTTTGCTTCAGGCTTAGGACTTTTAATTTTCTTAAATATGAGTGTAAATATTCTTATGGTTATAGGATTTGCACCTGTTGTTGGACTTCCTTTGCCTTTATTTTCTTATGGCGGAAGTTCTTTTATTAATTTTATAGTTTTATTTGCTATTTTGGAAAATTTATTAGCATTTAGATTTATGGATATGTATGAATTTGAAAGAAAATTATAACTTATAAACTACAAGTGCAAAAAAGACTTTTATATAATTAAAAGCTTCTTTTGTGCTTAATAATTATTGCTTTTTATTATACTTTTAATATCTTCAAAAACATTTTCTTTAACTTTTGTAAATCCTAAAATTTGATTTATTTCCGGTTTTGCTTTATATTCTAATAAAAGTTTTTTTATATTATTTGTATCTTGAAAGTTTAATTTTGAAGAAGAGATAAAAACATCTAAAGGTATAGGGTAACTAACAGCTAAGATTTTTATTTGATTTGCGTAAAGTTTTTGAGTATCATAAACAACTTGATCAAAAGTTCCTGCTGCATCAATTGAGTTATTTAATAAAGCTTCTATTACTCTATTATGCTTTTTTAAAAAGAAATATTTAGAAAAATCTTTTTTATAATCTATACCTTCTTCTTTTAGCATAAAATTTGGATATAAAAATCCAGAAGTTGAATTTTTATCAGTAAATCCAAATCTTTTTCCTTTTAAATCTTTTATACTATTTATTTCATTATTTTGCATTTTTGTAATGATAAAGCTATTGTAATACCAAGTTATTTTATCATTTATTAATCTTAAGCTTGTTGCTAAGTAATTTGTATTTTCCAATTCATTAAGATTTTTTATATATAAATAGCTACCAAGTGATGCTATATCAATTTGATTTTTTTTAATAAGTGAAATTAGATGTTTGTAGTCTCTACTAACTATTAATTCTAGTTTATATTCACTATTTTTATTAATATATTCTAATAAAGGAGAATATACCTTTACTAGTTCTTCTTTTGATTTATATGGAATTACTCCAATTATAAGATTTTTTGAAAAAAGTGAAATAGTAAAAAATATACTTAAAATAAAAAATCTCATAATTTATCCTTTTATACAGTCTCTTCCTGAATTTTTTGCTTCATATAAGAAATTATCAGCAATTTTAAACATATGGTCTTTTGAAGTAAAATTACTATCATATTCCACATATCCAAAACTTGAAGAGATTTTTAATCCATTAATATTTATATTACGTATTTTATCTCTTAGTTTTTCACAAAGTTTTTTACACTCCGCTGCATTTGTTCTTGTACAAACTATTAAAAACTCTTCTCCACCAAATCTTGCTATATAATCAGTTACTCTAATATTAGTTCTTAAAATTCTTGCAAATTCTACTAAAACTTTATCTCCCATATCATGTCCATACTTATCATTTATGGCTTTAAAATAATCAATATCTAAGATAATTATTGAAAAAATTGTGTTGTATCTTCTTGCTTCTTCAAATTTTAAACTAAAAATAGAATCTATTTTTCTTCTATTATAAACTTGAGTTAATTGATCAATTTGAGATAACCTTTCAAGTTTAATTTTATCTTTTTGAACTTGTATTGCCATACTTTGAATAGCTTTTGCAATAGAGTTTATTTCATGCATCACATTTGTTTTATATATTTGTTTTACATCTTTTCTTAATTGTATTAAAGAGATTTTATTATTAGAAAAAGAAGATAGAATTTCTGTTAATTTTATATATGGTTTTAGATGTTTTTTTATAATAATAAAAAGTAGTATTGATAAAAATATAACTAATGAAAGTAATGAAAAGAAAAGAAATTCTCTTAACTTTTTAGTTGCTTCAATATCTTTATCAAGTAAAGAATTATAAATTAAAATATCTTCTATTTTTTCTATTTTATTTATATCTATATTCTTTTTTACTGATAGATTAAAAAGCGTACCATTTTCTAAATTTTCTAAAAAGTTACTCTTAATTTCTTGAGCAATTAAGATAAAACCAACACTTTTCCCATATTGAAGAACTTTTTTCCCAATTATTAAGCATAAAGTATTATCAATATAATCAATTTTATGTAAAACACCATTTGTTTTAAGTATTTTATAAAAATCTTTATTTATTAAAGTATCAGAAAATTTAAATTCATCATGGGCTCTTGATAATACAACTGCATTTAAGTCCACAAAAAAAATCATTTTTTGAGAGTCTAAAAACTTTTTACCCCATATTGTAAGAAGGTCATTATCATTGAACCTAAAAGCATCTTTTACTTCATAAACAGAAGAAATTATATTTAAATTAACATATATTTGTTTTATAATTTCATTTATTTTATTGCTTATAATTGATTTATCTTTTAACTCTTTTTTATAAAAGTTTTTAATTTGATTATTTATTACATGGTCAATTTGAATAAAACTTATAGATATAATTATAATAAGAGGAATTAATGCAGTTACAAAGATTTTTGTATATAGGTTCATTGTGTCATTCTTATAACTTTTTTATTAATATAACTAAATTATAATAATATTTCTATTAACTTAAATTTTATTAAATATATTAATAAAGTCTATAATATACATAGATTCTAATCTTTGTAACTTCTTTTGGCCTTGGATAATCTTTATATGCAATCTCAATTGTTTCTATGGTATTTTTATCTAAAGTAGCATAACTAGAAGAATTAATAATTTTTAAATCCTTTATATCGCCGTTTGGATATAAGAAAAATTCTACTACATTTACTCCTTGTTGTCCTGTTCTTACTGCAATTCGTGGATAACCTTTTTCATATAAATATCTTTGAGTTATTTCTCCAATTTTTTTTAAACTATTTTGTAAGAAAGCTTTTTGAACTTTTGTAAATTTATTATACTCTTCTCCATATAGTTTTATATAGCTTTTTGTAACTTCATCTAGTAACTCTTTATCTAATACAGGCTCACTTAATAAAAAGTTTTCTAAAGATTTTTTATCAACACTTTTTCTTCTTTCTTGCGGTTTTATTTCCTCTTGAACTTTTTTAAAGTTTTGTTCTTCTTTTTGAATTTGTTTTTTTGCTTCTTTTTTTATGGGAATTATAGGTTTTTTTTCTTTTTTTTGTGGTTCTATTTTTTTAGGAACTTTTTTTAATTCTTTTTTATACTCTTTTTGTACTACTTGTTCTTTTGGTTTAACAACCTCTTTTACAATAGGTTTAGGTTTTGTTAGCTTTACATAAGTAATTGTGCTTTTATTATCTTTTGCTTTTTTATCAAAAGTTTTTTCAACTTTTTCTTCTTTTTTTTCCAGTTTATAGTTGTATAAAAATAAAATATGAATAGTTATTGATAAAATAAATGCTAGTATAATCGTTTTCATAACGGGATTATAGTACAATAATGCTTTTAAATTTAACTAAGAATAGGATTATAAATGTTTGATAAGTCAATAACTGCATATGAAGAAGCAAAAAAAGTAATTCCAGGTGGGGTAGATTCTCCTGTAAGAGCCTTTAAAAGTGTAGGGGGAACACCACCATTTATTCAAAAAGGGGAGGGTGCTTATCTTTATGATATAGATGGAAATAAATATTTAGATTTTGTTCAAAGCTGGGGACCATTGATTTTTGGTCATTGTGATAAAGATATTGAGCAAGCAGTTATTGCAACAGCAAAAAATGGTTTAAGTTTTGGAGCACCAACTATATTAGAAACTGAACTTGCAAATGAAATTGTTGAGATGTATGATAATATTGATAAAGTAAGATTTGTAAGTTCAGGAACAGAAGCTGTAATGAGTGCTATTAGATTAGCAAGGGGAGTTACTTCAAAAAATGATATTGTAAAATTTGAAGGATGTTACCATGGACACTCTGATTCTTTACTTGTTCAAGCAGGTTCAGGGATGGCTACATTTGGAAGTCCTAGTTCTCCTGGTGTTCCAGCAGATTTAACAAAACACACTTTACTTTGTGAATATAATAATATTGAAAATTTAAGAAAGTGTTTTAAAGATAGTTCAGATATTGCTTGTATAATAATTGAGCCAATTGCTGGAAATATGGGATTAGTACCTGCAACTCAAGAGTTTTTAGATGAGTGTAGAAAACTTTGTGATGAAAATGGTGCTCTTTTAATTTTTGATGAAGTTATGAGTGGCTTTAGAGCAAGTTTAACAGGAGCTCATGGAGTAGTAAACACAAAAGCTGATATTGTAACTTTTGGAAAAGTAATTGGTGCTGGTATGCCTGTTGGTGCTTTTGCTTCTTCAAAAGAGATTATGGGGCATTTAAGTCCAGATGGGGCAGTTTATCAAGCAGGAACTTTAAGTGGAAATCCAGTTGCTATGGCAGCAGGACTTGTAAGTCTTAGAAAACTAAAAGCAAATAAAGAGATTTATGAAACTCTTTCTTTAAAAGCATTAAGATTAGTTAATGGTTTAAAAGAAGTTGCAACAAAAAATGGTATAAATTTACAAGTAAATACAAGAGGGTCTATGTTTGGATTTTTCTTTTGTGATAAAGAACCAAAAAACTTTAAAGAAGTTGGAACTTGTGATTTTGCTAAGTTTGGAAAGTTTCATAATGAAATGCTTAAAAAAGGTTTTTATTTTGCTTGTTCACAATATGAAGCAGGATTTATTTCAACAGTAATAACTGATGAGATGATTGATGAGTGTATAAATGCTGCAAATGAAGTTATGTCAAATTTATAATTAGGGAAAAAAGATGCAATCATTTAAAAATGTAGAGTTAATTAAAAAAGCAAATGTTTACTTTGGTGGTAATGTTACAAGTAGATCATTTGTGGATGAAAATGGTGAAAGTAAATCATTAGGTATTATGTTAGTAGGTGAATATAAGTTTGGAACAAATGCTGCTGAGCTTATGGAGATAATTGATGGTGAAGTTGAAGTAAGACTTGATGGAAGCCAAGAGTGGAAAACTTATGGTGCAAATAGCTCTTTTAGTGTTCCTGCTAATTCAAGTTTTGATATAAAAGTAAAAACAATAACTGATTATTGTTGTTCATATATTAAATAGGTTTACTAATGGAAGAAAAAGAACCTAAACATCAAGGTAAAATTAGAGCTTTAGATAATTTATCTTTAGGTATTTCAATTGTTGCAGCTATTTTAATTGGGGTAGCTATTGGAATGGGATTAAGACATCTATTTGGATACAATTGGTTATTATGGCTTGGAATTGCTTGGGGAATAGCAGCTGCTGGATTAAATATTTATAAAGCTTTTAGAAGAGCTCAAAAAGAGTTTGAAGGTTTAGAAAATGATCCAAGATATGCCCATAGGGCAAAATATGGTGATAACAAATATAATGATGACGATGATTAAAAGTTTTGCAAAGGTCTTCTTTTTAGTTGACCTTTGTATTATTATATATGCTTTGGTTTTTCAATCATCTCTTTGGCTGTTAAACTCACAAGTTGCTTTTTTTGCTTCTATGTTTGTAACTATTGCTTCTTTTTTATCATATAGAAGAAATGTACAAAATAGATTATCAAATCTTGATACTTCAAAACAGTTAAAAGATGAACCAAGAGATAAAATAGATGAAATTGATGATCCATATGACCTATATTCAGAAGATATTGAACCTGTAAAAGAAGAGGATTTAACTGCCCAAAAAATAAAACAGATTATTCAAGAAGAAAAAGCAAAAGTTAAAAGAAACTCTTTTAAAAATACAGTTTTCTCAGCAGGTGGATTTGTATCAATATATAGAGTAATAGGTTATGCATCTTTAATATTTGGATTTTTTGCTTTAAATAACAATAATTTATTTATCCCCGTAGCTTTTTTAGTAGGTTTAGGAATAGTTCCTATAGCTGTATTATTTACAAAGTTTATTTTAAAATCAGAGGTAAATCAATAGAAATTTTTGATTTATCTTTTGTTAAAATAAAGTAAGCATTTGTTTCATCAAATTTAAAGTTTGTAAAATCTGCACCATTTTCCCCAGAAACTTCAATAGAAATCAATGAATATTTTTTACCTTCAAGTTTAATATACTCACCAATTTTTAACATAACTGTTGTTGTAATAGTTGATGAAGTTTTAAAACAATCCAATGTGGCATTTAAAACTTTTATAATTTCACTAGCATTTAATTTAAAATCAGGAATAGAAGGGTCATAATTTTTAATATATTTAATATCTGATTTTAATTTCATTGCAGAAATTGATAAATCAACTAAAGTAAAAATATTTCCCATATCACTATTTTTAGTATTTAATTTAGACTCTTTTTTACCCATTGTACTTTTATATAGTTTAATATTAATAGCCTCTTCATCTTCATATGAAATAGTAACCGCATAAAAAGTATAATTTTTTAAATGTAAGTCTATATATGTAGTTTCAACACCAAAAGTTTTTGGTGCATATTTAATAGCAATGTCAAATATCTCTTTTTGAGATATTCGACTAAGTAGAAATTGGGCTTCTTGATTTGAGTAGAGTATTTTTCCACTCGAAGAAAATGAAATTATTGGATTTAAATCTAACTCTACCCAATTCTCAAAGAAGTTCCCCATTTTTTTAACTCTCTACGTAATTTTTAAGATTTTTCCCAACTTTTGGGTGTTTTAATTTTTTAATAGCACTTGATTCAATTTGTCTAACTCTTTCTCTAGTAACATTTAACTCTTTACCAATTTCTTCTAAAGTTCTATCACTAGCATCTTCCATAAGTCCAAATCTCATTCTAACTACTGCTTGTTCTCTTTCATTTAGTTGTGCAAGGATTTGATCAATTTGACCTTGTAAATCCTCTTTCATAATATTATCAATTGGAGTTGGTGCTTTTTCATCTGGAACAAAGTCTCCAAATTTACCATCATCATCACTTCCAATAGGTGCTTCAAGTGAAACAGGTTCTTTTGTAATTTTAATAACTTGTTTTACTTTATCAACTGGTAATCCAACTTCTTTTGCAATATCTTCTACATCTGGTTCTTTACCATTTTCTTGAATACCTTTTCTAATAATTTTATTAATTCTATTAATAGTTTCAATCATATGAATTGGAATTCTAATTGTTCTTGCTTGGTCAGCAATTGCTCTACTAATTGCTTGTCTAATCCACCAAGTTGCATAAGTAGAAAATTTATAACCTTTTTTATATTCAAACTTATCCACAGCTTTCATAAGACCAATATTTCCTTCTTGGATTAAATCTAAGAAAGGTAATCCTCTATTTGTATATCTTTTTGCAATAGATACAACAAGTCTTAAGTTAGATTTAGCCATTCTAGTTTTAGCTTGGTCTGTTATTTGCTTTCCTCTTTTAATTTGTTCTAAAACATCTTTTAATTCTTGAGGGTCTAAATCAAATCCATCTTTACTAGCTTCAGCTGTTTGGAAAAGTTTTTTAATCTCCATATAAGTACTTACCATTGTTGCTTCTGGAACCATTGCTGTAATTTGAGCTTTTGAAAGATTTAAAATATTATCTAAAATCTTTTGGTGATTCTTTTTAAGCATATCATTAAATAATGGTAATTTATACTCTAATCTTTTTAACTCATTATCAAAACCACTATCTGATTTAAGTGCAGTTTCCATAGCTTTTACAATTTCTGTAATAAGTTTTGAAGTTGGACCTAAGTCTAATAATGCTTCTTTTAAAATTTTCTTTTTAAAAGCAACTGATAAATTATATTGCATAACATCAGATTCGTCATCAGATTTAGCTGTTTCTTTTACTTGGAACTTCAACCATTCTTTTTTTGCTTTTTCTAATATTTTAAAAGCTTCGATAATAGTTTCAGCTCTTTTATCTAGTTTCTTTTGTTTTTTACCTTTTGATTCGTCCTCATCTGATTCTTCACTATCAGAATCCTCTTCATCAATATCTTCTTCATCAGTATCTTCATCTTCTGTTTCTTCGTCATCAGAATCTTCATCATCAAAGTTTCTAAATAACTCTTTTACTTTTCTTTCTCTGTTTACTAAAGGCTCTCTATACTCTAATATAAAATCAATTAAGTATGGAACATAACAGATAGCATCAAGAATAATATCTTCACCCATTTCAATTTTTTTAGAGATTTCAATCTCTTCTTCTTTTGTAAGAAGAGGGATTTGTCCCATCTCTCTTAGATACATCCTAACTGGTGAATCTGAACGACTCCATTCTAAAAGCTCTTTACTTTTTAGTAAGTCATAAACATCCTCTTCATTCTGTTTTAGCTTATTTCTATGCTCTTCTTTTCTTTTAGCCTCTTCTGCGTTCATTCTTTTAGCTTGTTCTTGTGCAGTTATAAGTGAAACATTATATAGTTGCACTAAAGCTATAAGTTTTTTAACGTTTGCTGAAGAAGGAGCTTTAGGAAAGATTTTAATGATTTTTTCGTAAGTTAAAATAGAATCTTTGTACTCTTTAACAATTTGTTCTATCGATTTATTTAAATCTTTTACACTCATATAGTAAAGTTCCTTATTTAAGATAGTCATATATTATACCCAAATTAGTTAAAAAAATAATTAATTTTACCTCTTTAATCTATTATTTTTAAAAAATTAGGTAAAATGCGTCTTCTTTTGAACAAATGGTATGGGAAGTACTAAATTAAGGACAGAATATGAATGTAATTACTGGTAAAGTATGGAACTTCGGAGCTAACATCGATACTGATGTTATTATTGCAGCAAGATATTTAAATAGCTCTGATCCAGAGCACTTAGCAAAATATGTTATGGAAGATGCAGATCCTGATTTTCCAAAGAAGTTAAACAGAGGCGATATTATCGTTGCTGGAGAAAACTTCGGTTGTGGTTCAAGTAGAGAGCATGCTCCAATCGCATTAAAAGCAGCTGGTGTTGCTGCTGTTGTAGCACCATCTTTTGCAAGAATTTTTTATAGAAATGCTTTTAATATGGGGTTACCAATTTTTGAATTACCTGAGGCTTTAGAGATTAAAGAGGGAGAGGAAATCTCTATTGACCTTGATAATGGTAAAATTATAAATAACACAACTAATAAAACTTATGAATTTATTCCTATCCCTGAGTTTATGCAAGAGCTAATTGCTAGTGGTGGATTAATAAACTACGCAAAAGCTGAAATAGCTAAAGGAAAATAATGAAAAATTATAATATTTCAATAATTAAAGGTGATGGTATTGGACCTGAGATTGTAGATGAAGCAATTAAAGTATTAGATGCTGTTTCATACTCTTGTGGATTTACATTAGAGTATAAAGAGTATTTAATGGGTGGAATTGCTATTGATATGACAGGAACTCCATTACCAAATGAGACAGTTACTGGTGTTTTAGAATCTGATGCTTGTTTATTTGGTTCTATTGGTGGAGAGAAGTGGGATACACTTCCAAGGGAATTAAGACCTGAGACTGGACTTTTAAAGTTTAGAGAGGCTATGGGAGTTTATGCTAACTTAAGACCTGCTGTTATTTATGATGAACTTTTAAATGCTTCAACATTAAAACCTGAAGTTATTGAAGGTTGTAATATTATGGTAGTAAGAGAGCTTATTGGTGGAATTTATTTTGGTCAGCCAAGGGCAAATGATGGTTTTAAAGCTTATAATACTATGGTATATACAAAACCAGAAATTCAAAGAATTGGTAAACAAGCTTTTGAATTAGCTATGAAAAGAGATAAAAGAGTATGTTCTGTTGATAAAGCAAATGTTCTTGAAGTTTCTCAATTATGGAGAGATACTATGGAAGAAGTTGCAAAGGATTATCCAGAAGTTAAACTTTCTCATATGTATGTAGATAATGCTGCTATGCAACTTGTAAGAAATCCAAGACAATTTGATGTTATTGTTACTGGAAATATTTTTGGTGATATTTTATCAGATACTGCTTCAATGGTTGTGGGGTCTATTGGCTTATTACCTTCAGCATCAACAGGTGAAAAAACAGCTATATATGAGCCAATTCATGGAAGTGCACCTGATATTGCTGGTCTTGGAATAGCAAATCCTATTGCAACAATTGAAAGTGCTGCTATGATGCTTAGATACTCTTTAGGTGAAGAAGAAGCTGCAAATAAAATTGAAGCTGCAATTAAAAGAGCATTAAAAGAGGGTTATAGAACAAAAGATATAGCTGCTTATGATGCAAAACAAGTAGTTACAACTGCTGAAATGGGTGATATTATCGCTAACTTTATAAATAAATAAGAGGCTAGGTCTCTTATTTATGAAAACTTTTATTTCCCTTTCGGGAGTTTTCCTTTTTTTTAGTTTTATTTTTTCTATTCTTTATGAATTTAAACTATTTCCTACACTTTTTATTAGTGGTGCTTTAGCTTTTTTTAGTGCAACAATTCTTTTTCATAAATTATCCTCTTTTCAAAAAGTTTTTATTTCTTTACTTTTTTTATTAGGTCTAATATTTTGGGCGATTTCATATAAGATTAATCCAACTTTAGATTTAACAAAAATGGTAACAGCAAATCAGTTTTTATTAACACTTTTAATAGGGGTACATTTTTTAAGACTTATTTCTTTTTCAAAAAAACAAGAAGAAAAAGAGCTTCCAAGGGGTAAAAATACTTTTTTTAAAACCTATTTAAGTATTCATCTTTTTGGTTCAATTATTAATTTATCTTCTGTTTTATTAGTTGCGGATAATTTATATAAAAAAGCAAAACTTTCAAAAGAACAACTAATTGTTGTAACTAGAGCTTTTTCTTCTGATGCTTTTTGGTCTCCTTTTTTTGTTGCTTTTGCAGCAGCAATTACTTATGCACCAAATACGCAAGTAAGTCATATTATTTTTTATGGAATATTTATAGCTTTTATAGCTTTTGTTTTCACTTATTTTGAATTGAAAAAAAGTAATATTTATAGTTTAAATAATTTTGTTGGTTATCCAATTTCTATGGAAACTTTATGGTTGCCTTTTACTTTATTGATTCTTGTTTTAATCTCTCATAATATTTTACCAAATATAAAAGTTATAGTTTTGATTTCTTTTTTTTGTATTTTAATAACTTTTATTACTTTGTTATTTACACAACAAATTAAAGAAATAATAAATAAATTTTCAAATCATATAGTTGAAAAACTTCCTTCTATGTATTCAGAATTAATATTATTTTTAGTTGCAGGTCTATTTGGTACAGGAGTTAGTAATCTTTTATTGGTAAATAATATTACTTTACCTTTTGATACTTTTAATGCACTTAATGCCTCTTTAACTTTATTTGTAATTATATTAGTTTCATATATAGGAATTCATCCAATTATTTCCATTTCTATTTTAGGAAATTTATTAAATAATATAGATGCAAATCATACTTTTATGGCAACAATGTTTTTAATGTCTTGGGCTATTTCAGTAGGTGCAAGTCCTATTTCTGGATTAAATTTAACTTTACAAGCTAGATATAAGGTGAATTTAAAAGACATTTATACAATTAATATTAAATATGCACTATTTATGTATTTTATTTGTGTTATTTTTTTAGTTGCTATTTTTAAGTTTATTTAAATATACAAAGCCAAATTTATTTTTTTTATGATAAAATCAGACAAAATATTTTAGATATGGAAAAATTATGGCTGAAAAAAAGTTTAGATTAGTAACTAGAAGTGATATGGATGGACTAGTTTGTGGTACTTTACTTAAGTATTTAGGTATTATTGATGAAATTACTTTTGTACATCCTAAAGATATGCAAGATGGTAAAGTTGAAATTACTTCAAATGATATAACTACAAATCTACCTTATGTAGAAGGTGTATATTTAGCTTTTGACCACCATTTTAGTGAAACACTAAGAAATGAAAAAAGAGATAATCATATAATTAATGCAGATGCTCCAAGTGCAGCAGAAGTTGTTTATCAATATTATGGGGGAGATGAAAAATTTCCTTCTAAATTTAGACCAATGATGGAAGCTTCAAACAAAGCTGATAGTGCTGCTTTTACAATTGATGATATTTTAAATCCAAAAGGATGGGAGCTTTTAAGTTTCCTAATGGATAGTAGAACAGGACTTGGTAGATTTAGAGATTTTAGAGTTTCAAACTATCAATTAATGATGGATTTAATTGATTATTGTAAAGACCATGATATAAATGATATTTTATCACTTACTGATGTAAAAGAGAGAGTTGATTTATACTTTAAATATGAAGAAGAGTTTAAAGAACAACTAAAAAGATGTACAAAAGTTTATAAAAATCTTTTAGTAATTGATTATAGAGATGAAGAGATAATTTATCCTGGAAATAGATTTATGGTATATGCAATGTATCCTGAAGCAAATATTTCTATTCATGCTGTTTGGGGAAAAGATAAACAAAATGTAGTTTATAGTATAGGTAAATCAATTATTAATAAAACTTCAAATACAAATGTAGGTGAATTAATGCTTAAATATGGCGGTGGAGGTCATAAAGCAGCAGGTGGTTGTCAGCCAAACCATGAAGAAGCACCAAAAGTTTTAGAAGAATTAATTAAAAAAATAAATGCAGATGGTTAAAAGATAAGTTAATTTAACTTATCTTTTAAAAGCTTAAAAAACTCCTCAAAAGAGGGTAGATTTAAATTTGCAACTCTTTGTTTTTTACCCCACATTGGTTCAGGGAAAAAAGAATCCTCTTTAAATCTTGCCATAATATGAAAATGTACATGAGGTACATAATTACCAAATGAAGCAATATTTATTTTTGCTGGGTTAAAATATTTTATCATCTCTTTTTCTATAATATCTAACTTGCTGCAAATCTCTTCTTTTACTTCTTTGGGACATTGACTAAATTCTTTGTAGTTTTGTATAGTAAAAATCTTAAGCCAAGGAATTTCACTCTCTTCAATTTCTATTTTAATTAATTCATTTATATATATATAAGACATTCTTTTTCCTTTAATTTTTTGGATTTTATCAAAAAAAATACTAATAGAATATAAATTGACATAATGTATAAGTAATTCAACATACTTTAAGTTATAATTAAATATAATCCAATTCCATTTTTCAACCAAAAAGGAATTTTTTATAAAATATTTGTGTTTTATAAAGAGTTGGGCAGAACCGGAAAAAAGCAAATAATCCTTATCTACATATAGATTTAAGGTTGTTTTAGCTTGGCTCCGCCGATTTTATCACAATATTGTGATATGAAAAATCGGGGCGAACTACAAAAAAGTTAGTGCAATGCACTCTTTTGAGAAAGCAAATTTGCTTTTTTCAGTGTAGTTCTTCCCTGTTGTAAAGTGGTAAATAACACAAAAAAGAGGACAAGACTTATGAAAGTAAGAGCTTCAGTTAAAAAAATGTGTGATAAATGTAAAGTTATCAAAAGAAAAGGGATCGTAAGAGTAATTTGCGATAACAAAAAACACAAACAAAGACAAGGATAAAAAAACATGGCTAGAATTGCAGGTGTTGATTTACCAAATAAAAAAAGAATGGAGTATGCATTAACATACATTTATGGTATTGGTTTACATAACTCTAGATTAATCTTAGATGCGGTTGGGATTGATTACAATAAAAGAGCTTTTGAATTAACAGAAGACGAAGCAGCAGCTATTAGAAAAGAAATCCAAGAAAACTACATGGTAGAAGGGGATTTAAGAAAAAAAGTTGCTATGGATATTAAAGCTTTAATGGATTTAGGTTCATACAGAGGTTTAAGACATAGAAAAGGTTTACCTTGTAGAGGGCAAAAGACTAAAACTAATGCTAGAACTAGAAAAGGTAAAAAGAGAACTGTTGGTGCAGCAACTAAGTAAGGATAACTGATGGCAAAAAGAAAAGTAACTAGAAAAAAAATAGTAAAAAAGAATATTGCTGACGGAATCGTACACATTGCAGCAACATTCAACAATACAATGGTAACAGTAACTGACAATGCTGGTAATGCAATTGCATGGTCAAGTGCTGGAAACTTAGGTTTCAAAGGTAGTAAAAAATCTACTCCATTCGCTGCTCAACAAGCAGTAGAAGATGCAATGACAAAAGCTATGGAACACGGAATTAAAAATGTTGGTATCAAAATCCAAGGACCAGGTTCAGGTAGAGATACAGCAGTTAAATCAGTTGGTGCTATGGATGGTATCAGAGTTACATGGTTAAAGGATGTTACACCACTACCACACAATGGTTGTAGACCTCCTAAGAGAAGAAGAGTGTAAGGAGTAGGTAATGGCAAGATATAGAGGACCAGTAGAAAAAATCGAAAGAAGACTTGATGCAGATCTTGGACTTAAAGGTGAGAGAAGATTAGCAGGTAAAAGTGCTTTAGAAAAAAGACCATATGCTCCAGGTCAGCATGGACAAAGAAGAGCAAAAATCTCTGAGTATGGTTTACAATTAAGAGAGAAACAAAAAGCTAAATTTATGTATGGTGTTTCTGAAAAACAATTCAGAAAATACTTTAAAGAAGCTGCAAGAAGAGAAGGTAATACAGGGGCTAACCTTATTACTTTAATTGAACAAAGATTAGATAACGTTGTATATAGAATGGGATTTGCTACAACTAGAGCAAATGCTAGACAATTTACAACTCATGGACATGTTTTAGTAGATGGGAAAAAAGTAAATGTTCCTTCTTACATTGTAAAACCTGGACAAAAAATTGAAATTAAAGAAAAATCTAAATCAAACCCACAAGTTGTTAGATCTTTAGAATTAACAAACCAAACTGGTATTGTTGAATGGGTTGATGTAGATAAAGATAAAGTATTTGGTATTTTTACAAGAATCCCTACAAGAGAAGAAGTAGTTATTCCTGTTGAAGAAAGATTAATCGTAGAGTTATATTCTAAATAATAAATAAGGTAGCATATGAAAAAGTTTGCAGACACACCGTTTTTACCGACAGAAGTTGAAATAGAAGCTATCAGTGATACTGAAGCTAAAATATCAGCATATCCATTTGAGAGTGGTTTTGCAATAACTTTAGCTCACCCTTTAAGAAGACTTCTATTAAGTAGCTCAATTGGATACGCTCCAATTGCAGTGAAAATAGAAGGTGCTAATCATGAGTTTGATTCTTTAAGAGGTATGCTTGAAGATATAGCTATTTTTATAATTAATCTTAAAAATATTAAGTTTAAAATCAATAGTGATGAAGAGCAAGTTATAGTAGAATATTCTTTTGATGGTCCAAAAGAGATTAAAGGTGCAGATTTAGCTAACGCTGATGTTGATGTTGTTAGTCCAGATGCACATTTAGCTACAATTAATAGTGATTGTAATTTAACTTTCTCAATTATTATTCAAAAAGGTATTGGTTATGTACCTTCTGAAGATATTAGAGATATAGTTGGACCTGATTACATTCCAATTGATGCATTCTTCACACCTGTAAAAAAAGTTGTTTATGATATTGAAAAAATGTTAGTTGAAGATAATCCTAACTATGAAAAAGCTGTATTTACTGTACAAACAAATGGTCAAATTACACCAATTACTGCATTTAAAGAAGCAGTATCTGTTATGTACTCTCAAATGTCAGTATTTAATAAAGTTTTTGATTTATCTGAAGTAACTGTAAATGATTCTGGTGAAGAGCCAGTTGAATTAAAAGACTTAATCGTAAAAATTGATGATTTAAATTTAAGTGCTAGAAGCTTTAACTCTTTAGATAGAGCAGGATTAAAATATCTTGGTGAATTAGTACTTATGAGTGAAGTAGAAGTTAAAAATATCAAAAACTTAGGAAAAAAATCTTTTGATGAGATAGCTGAGAAATTAGATTCACTAGGTTTCCCAATTGATAATACACTTCCAGAGAATATTGCGTCGGCTTTAAGAAGAAAGCTTGAACAATTAAAAGCATAGTAGTAAAGGTTAAATATGAGACATAAGCACGGATATAGAAAGCTAAATAGAACTTCTTCTCATAGAAAAGCATTGTTAAAAAACTTAGCAATCGCTTTAATTGAAAGAGAAAAAATTGAAACAACAGTTCCAAAAGCTAAAGAATTAAAAAGATATATTGAAAAATTAGTAACTGTATCAAGAAATGCTGATTTTAATACTCACAGACAAGTATTTGCAGCTTTACAAGATAAAGAAGCTACTAAAAAATTAATCAATGAAATTGCACCAAACTACGTAGGTAGAAATGGTGGATATACTTCTATTATCAAAACAAGAATTAGAAGAGGTGATGCTACACCTATGGCATTTATCTCTTTTGTTAAATAATTAGAAATTATTTACTTTTTAAGGGATAGGGGCTTTGCCTCTATCCCTTTTTTTATTCCTAAAAAATTTTATTATCTCCTTTTTTGCTTTACTAGAATTTAATCATTTTTTTTATATAATATCGCGTAATACTATATTTGTAAACAAATTTTAGGAGCAATAATTGATAACTCTAAAAGAAGCACTACAACTAAGTAGTGAGGAAATTAAAAACTTAAGAGAAGAATTAAAAACAAAGATTAAAAAGAGTAATATAGGTGCTTATGTAGAACAATTAACAAATAGTGATATCTCAATTTCTGGTGAAGGTATTCCTATTGCTATTAAAGATAATATAAATGTTAAAAATTGGGAAATTACTTGCTCTAGTAATATTTTAAAAGGTTATGTATCTCCTTATAATGCTACTGTTATTGAAAATCTTGAAAAAGCTGGTTTAAGTGCTTTTGGTAGAACTAATATGGATGAATTTGCAATGGGAAGTTCAACAGAATCTTCTTGTTATGGAAAAACTTTAAATCCAGTTGATAACTCAAAAGTTCCAGGTGGAAGTAGTGGAGGTAGTGCTGCTGCTGTTGCAGGTGGGATTGCTATTGCTGCATTAGGAACAGATACAGGTGGGAGTATTAGACAACCTGCTGCTTATTGTGGTTGTGTTGGTATGAAACCAACTTATGGAAGAGTTTCAAGATATGGAATCACTGCTTATTCATCATCTTTAGACCAATGTGGACCAATAACTCAAAATGTTGAAGATGCTGCTATTTTATATGATATTATTTCTGGTCATGATGTAAAAGACTCAACTTCTGCTAATATTGAATATACAAAAGTTAGTGAAAATTTAAATAGTGATAGAAAACTTACAATTGCAGTAATTGAAAACTTTATTGAACAAGCAAGTAGTGAAGTTAAAAATGGATTTAATAAAGCAGTTGAAGCATTAAAAGAGGCTGGACATACAATTGTTTATAAAAATATGGTAGATACTTCAAAAATACTTTCTTCATACTATATTGTTGCAACTGCAGAAGCTAGTGCGAATTTAAGTAGATTTGATGGTGTAAGATATGGAAATAGAAAAGGAAATGGTGGCTTAAAAGATATGTACACTCAAACAAAATCTCAAGGTTTTGGTCCTGAAGTACAAAAAAGAATTATGCTAGGAAGCTTTGTATTAAGTTCTGGATATTATGATGCTTATTATATTAAAGCTCAAAAAGTTCGACATTTAATTAAAGATGAGTATGAAGAGATTTTTAAAGAGGCAGATTTAATTTTATCTCCTGTATCTCCTACAACTGCTCCAGAATTTGGAAGCTTTAAAACTTCATTAGAGATGTATTTAAGTGATATTTATACAATTTCTATTAACTTAGCAGGTCTTCCAGCTATCTCACTTCCTGTTGATAAAGATAATAGTGGAATGCCAGTTGGTGTTCAATTAATTGGTAAAGCATATGATGAACAAACAGTATTTGATGGTGCTTTATCTTTAGAAAAAACAGTTAACTATACAAAATAATTATAAGGGGATATTAGATGAAAATTAGAAAAAGAGCATTGACATTTGAAGACGTTTTATTAGTACCAGCTAAATCAGAAGTATTACCTAAAGAGGTTTGTTTAAAGACAAAATTAACAAAAAACATTAGTTTAAATATCCCTTTTGTAAGTGCAGCTATGGATACGGTAACGGAGTATCAAGCTGCTATTGCAATGGCTAGATTAGGAGGCATTGGAATAGTTCATAAAAATATGGATATTGATGCTCAAGTATTACAATGCAAAAAAGTAAAAAAGAGCGAATCTGGTATGATTATTGATCCTGTTACAATTACACCAGAACAAACTTTACAAGATGCAGAAGATATTATGGCATCTTACAAAATCTCAGGTGTTCCTGTGGTAGATGAGAATAATACTTTATTAGGTATTCTAACAAATAGAGATATGAGATTTACAAAAGATTTCTCTCAATTAGTAAAAGATAAAATGACTTCTATGCCTCTTATTACTGCAAAAGAGGGTACAACATTAGACGAAGCTGCTGATATTATGCACCAAAATAAAATTGAAAAACTTCCAATTGTAAATAATGATAATAAACTAATCGGTCTTATTACTATTAAAGATATTAATAAAAAAAGAGAATATCCAAATGCAAATAAAGACGAGTTTGGAAGATTAAGAGTTGGTGCAGCAATTGGTGTAGGACAAATAGATAGAGCTAAAGCACTTGTAGAAGTGGGTGTTGATGTTTTAGTATTGGATTCTGCTCATGGTCACTCAAAAGGTATTTTAGATACTGTTAAAGCTATAAAAGCTGAATTAAATGTGGATATTATTGCAGGAAATGTTGCAACTGCTGAAGCTACAAGAGATTTAATTTTAGCTGGAGCTGATGCTGTTAAAGTTGGAATTGGACCTGGTTCTATTTGTACAACTAGAATTGTTGCTGGTGTTGGTGTTCCTCAAATCTCTGCTATTGATGAGTGTTCACAAGAGGGTGCTAAACACAGTGTTCCTATAATTGCTGATGGTGGTATTAAATACTCTGGTGATGTTGCAAAAGCATTAGCAGTAGGAGCTAGCTCAGTTATGATGGGAAGTGCTTTAGCAGGTACTGATGAAAGTCCTGGTGAAGTTATTTTATTCCAAGGAAGAAAATTTAAATCTTATAGAGGAATGGGAAGTATTGGTGCTATGACTAAAGGTAGTACAGATAGATATTTCCAAGAAGGAACAGCTGCTGATAAACTTGTACCTGAAGGTATTGAAGGAAGAGTTGCTTATAGAGGAAGTATTGCTGATATTATCCACCAATTTACAGGAGGATTAAGAAGCTCTATGGGGTATTTAGGAAGTAAAGATATTCCAACATTCCAAGAAAAAGCTGAATTTGTAGAGATTACAAGTGCAGGTCTTAGAGAGTCTCATGTACATGATGTAACTATTACAAATGAAGCTCCAAACTATCATATATAATATTTAATTACTTTAGAGACAGTTTTCTGTCTCTAAATATTTATCTACTTTAACTTTTTAATCTAAAAATATTTTTTTTATATTTTAATTGTCATTTAAATTTTGATATACTAATGTTTATTTATAAAAAAGTGAGTTTTATGAAAAAACTTAGTATTTCAACTATATTTATCTTAGGCTTTTTTTTCAATCTTTTTGCAAATGAATTAGAGCAAATAACTAATTATCAAGTTCTAAATAAATCAATAATCAATAAAGGTATATCTTATACTATCTTGCGCTCTTTTAGTAAAAATTTAAATAAATATTTTTTAATTGTAGATGAAACTACTTTACATACAAAAGTTGTAAATGCCTCAAGTTTAAAAATAAGTGAACCAAGTATTAAACAAACCAAATATAAAAAGCTTTTAAAGCAGTATTCAAAAGAGCCTTTTACTTTACAAAACTATGGTTTAAAACATATTAATTCAAACTATATTTATCTTACTGCTGATTTATGTCCTTCTTCAAAATATGGATATGAAAAAGAGTTTATTAATGCTCTTATTTCTAGGCATAAAAAGGCAGTTCCTATTACATTTTTTATTTCTGGACTTTGGATAGAAAAACATAAAAATGAGTTTTTAGAGCTAATCTCTTATCAAAAAGAAAATAAACTAGATATTACTTGGGCAAATCATACTTTTACTCACTATTATAATCCTAAAGAACCCCTTGAAAGAAACTTCTTATTATCAAAAAATAAAGATATAACTAATGAAATATTAGAACTTGAAAAGTTGCTTTTAACTTATAATATAACCCCTTCTATTTTATTTAGATTTCCCGGATTAGTATCAAATAAACAAACTGCTTTAATAGTAAATAGTTTTGGTTTAATACCTGTTGGAAGCGATACTTGGCTTGCAAAAGATGAAAAGATTAATAAAGGAAGTATTATATTAATTCATGCTAATAAAAATGAACCAAAAGGAATAGAAATTGCCAAAAAATCACTACTTGAAAATAATAATTTTTCTCTTCATAATATATTAGATAATTTAAAATAAAAATCTTTAATTAAGTTAATTAGTATATAATTTACACTTTATTTGAAAAAATTAAAAGGAATAATAATTATGAAAATAGCAGTTTTTTGTGGTTCAAGTATGGGAAATAATATAAAATATTTAAATGCTACAAAAGCTTTAGGAAAATTTTTTGCTCAAAATAATATTGATGTTGTTTATGGTGGAGGAAAAGTAGGACTTATGGGTGCTATTGCTGATTCTGTTATGGAAAATGGTGGAAAAGTTTATGGGGTAATTCCAGAAAAATTAAAAAGTAAAGAGTTAGCTCATACGGGTATTACTGAACTTCATGTGGTTTCAACAATGCATGAAAGAAAAGCTATGATGGCAGAACTTGCTGATGCTTTTGTTACACTTCCTGGTGGTGCAGGTACTTTAGAAGAGATATTTGAAGCTTGGACTTGGGCACAACTTGGTTATCATAATAAACCTTGTGCTTTTTATAATGTTGATGGTTTTTATGATAAATTATTTGAATTGATTAATAATATGTGTGAATGTGAATTTTTAAAGCCTGAATACTCTAATATGCTTATAAAAACAGATAATAAAGAGGAATTATTGGAAGCTATTAAAAATTATAAAGCTCCTTTAAATAAGTGGTAATAAAAGAGTTTTTAACTCTTTTATATAATTATTTCACCCTTTGGTGTCTTTCTAACTTCTTCTATTTGAAATGTGGCATTTGCTATATTTCTTGTAGTTGTATCAAAATATGTTTCTACAATTTTATGTATAGTTTTCATTTCATCTTTTGTAAATAAAGTTTCATCAAACTCTTCTTCCATTTTTAAAAATCTAAGTTCAATAAATTTTTCTTTTTCTTCCACTTCAATATCTAAATAATCAAGTAATTCTTGAATAAGATATAATCTTTCATCCTCTTCTTCTAAATCTTCACCATTTGCAATAATATCAAAAATTTCACCTAGAACTTTTGGTTCAGGGTTTCTTGAACTTTTTATATATTCCTCACCAAAAATCTTTTTACCACAAAATTTTAGATGATTAAAATCCATTAAAAACAACATAATAGATAGTTTTTTATCATTTAAATGTTTTACTTGTTTATGTAACATATAAAGTATAACATTTGCAACTTTTGTTATATCCATATTAAAAAATCCTTTAAATATTTAGCGAAGTATAACAAAATTAAACATAAAGATATTAAATCTTCCAATGGCTTAATTTTGATTTATCTACATTTTCTCTAACAGTATTACATAATTGAGGGAAAAACTCTAAAAAATCTTTTTCAAGATTCTCAATATTTGTTGATACAATATTAAAATAATTTATTGTTTTATCTCTTAAAAGAAGTCTTTTTGAGATTCTTTTATCTACTCTTTCAAAGGTTTTGTATAAGTCTTCTAAAGAGTTATATTTATTTAGTAAATCAAACTCAATTAATCTTTTTAAATAAGTTTGTGCATTTAAAGGAAGAGTTGGAAGATTTGACATTGCTTGTTTATAAAATTCATTTAAAAATAACTCTTTGGAAATATTTGAAAAGTTTTGCCAATTTTTTGTTAATAAATAATCATAAGTAAGATCAACTACTACTGCTTTTAATAAACCTTTTTTTCCAAGTCTTTCTTTGCTAGATTTAAAAAGTATGTGGGAGTCTGTATAAGAGTCTATAAGTTTATGAATTCTCATACCTTTTTGTAAAGAAATACTTGCCCCTTCCCAAACTCTACCTTTTAGTGGATCTGCAAGATAATTTCCAATTTGAAAATCAATATTTTTTTCAGAAAGAAAGATATGAGCTAGCCAATTCATATATTATATTTAATGATTAAAAATCATCTTCATTTTTCATATTTTCTAAAGCAGCTAATATATCTTCAGCTTGTTGTATTGATAATTTATCTTCTTCAATAGCTTTTAAAGTTTCATCAAAATATCTTTTTAAATCTTTTAAATATTGAAGTTCTTCTTTATCTTCTTCTGTAGTTACTTGGTCTTCTACTTCTTCTATACTCTCTATAAGCTCTACTAGTACATCATTTTCAAGTAATTGTTTTAATTCTTCTATTTTAGAATTCAATTTATATCCTTATGTTTTTTTACATAGTATAGCTAAAATTTATTAAACCCAAAACATAATCTTTGCTAAAATAGTGATAATAATAGTTAAACAAAAAGCAAATAAATGAAAATGTTTCATTATTTTAAAAGGTTCTTTTTTCCTTATTTTGCAACTAAGAGAGTAAAGTATTCCTAAAGCTATAATCAATACTAAAAAGAATTTTACTAAAAGTAAAATTTGTAAGTTAGTCTCTATATAACCTAAAGATGAATTAATATATTTTGAAAACATATATCCACCACTAAGTATTAATAACAGCACAGAAAAAGGATAGATTTTAACTGCTTTATTATATATAGGTTTTTTTATCTCTTGTGCATTCTCATATTTACTATCTAAAGCTTTAATTACAAATATATCTGCAAATAAAAATCCTATAAAGATAATTGCACAAAAAAGATGAATTAAAAGCATAATATTATATATTTGCATTTTTTCTCCTTATTAATTTTGATAATTATATTCAAAAAAATAAGAAGTTTATTTGATTGAAATCAATATTATTTTAAATAATAAAGAAGAAAATAGCTATAATCCCAATAATTTGATAATCTTTTAGGAAAAAAATGCAAATACTTTTATCTTTTATACTTACTTTAAATATATTATATGCTCAAAATCTAATAGAAAAAAATGGAAAATTTTATGAAAATAAGAAACTATATTCTGGGGAAATAAAAAAAGAAAAGTTTTTCTTAAATAGCTTTAGTGAAGAGATAACAACATATAAAAATGGAGATATTATTGCAAAAAAAAGATATGTTTATGAGAAAAACCAAGTGGGGTATACTAATAAATATATAAAAGATTTAATCTCTTCAGAATATATCTGGGATTTTAATAAAAATAGAATTTTATATAAAGGTTATTATTTAGGGAATCTAAGAGAAGAGGGCTTTTTTGATTTTAAATTTAAAAAAGTAGGTATTTGGAAAAAATACTTTTATGGAGATTTGTTAAAAGAAGAGTTTAATTATGACCTTTATAATGAATATTTTTCAAATAAAGATGATTTTTATGTTCCAAAAGAAAAATGGCAAGAGTTTGAAAAAAAATATGAGTATAAAGAAACCTCAGTTTATTATGATGAAAAAGGAACTCTTTTTATTCCTGATAAAAATTTTAAATATTCTACTTTTAATGGAACAGTGAAACATTTAGTAAATGAAAAACCTATTTTATCTTATAAATATAAAGATGGTTTTTGTTATGAAAATATAGAATACTATTATAATGGAAAAAAGAAAAGTGAGATGATTTTAGAAGAAAAAGAGTTTGGTTTTTTTAAAAAGAAAAAGTGGGTAGGGGTATTAAAAAACTACTATTATAATGGGAAGATAAAAGAAGAATTTACAATTACTATAGGAAAAGCATATAGAAGTGAATTGGATGTTTTAAAAAGCTCTTTAAATCCAGCAAATACTAAAAGTTTATCTCCGGGAGTTTATGAAACCTTTTCAACTTCTGGACCTTTTAAACAATATTATTCAAATGGACAATTAATGGTTGAAGGAGAAAACTATAATAAAAGTAATAATATTGAAGAGTTGATAATATATGATAAAAATGGAAATAGAATATTTTTACAATAACTTAAATACTTTGCTTAATAAAGAATAAACTTGTTATAATTTTTGTATCTACTTAAAAAGGATAAGTTATGGATACTATTTTAAACTATATTAAAATTAATGATAAAATATCTACTTCTGGACAACCTACACTTGAAGAGTTAAAAATAATTGCAGATAATGATTTTAAAGTAGTAATAAACCTAGCCTTATCAAACTCCTCATTGGCTTTGGAAAATGAAGATAAAATTGTAAGTCAATTAGGAATGACATATATTCATATTCCTGTTGATTTTGAAAATCCTGAAATTGATAACTTAAAGATTTTTTTAGCAATTTTAAATAGTTTTACAAATATAAAAGTTTGGGTTCACTGTGCTAAAAATTATAGAGTAACTGCTTTTATGTATGTTTTTCATAAATACTTTTTAAAAACTCCTTTTGAAAATATTAACCTTTCAATGTTTGATATATGGACTCCAAGTAAGAAATGGCAGGAGTTAATGAAAATATCATTGGAAGAGTTGCAAAATAGCTAACAAAGACACTTTTATGAATGTTTTTGATAAAATTATTGGCAATTATAATAAATACACAAAAATATTAAAAATTATGGGATAAATTTTGAAAATAGAGACTAAAACAGCAAGATTTACCAATCCTTTATATTTGGAGAGTGGTCGAATCTTAGAGCCATATGAAATAATATATGAAACATATGGACAATTAAATGAAGATAAATCAAATGTTATAGTAATCTGTCATGCCTTATCAGGTTCACATCATGCAGCAGGTAGATATGCTGATGAAGCAAAAGCTGGATGGTGGGATAAATTTATTGGAGATGGAAAAGCTATTGATACTACTAAATATTTTGTAATTTGTACAAATAATATAGGTTCTTGTTTTGGTTCAACAAATCCAATGAGCCCAAACTATCCAAGTAGTGAGCCATATAGATTTAAATTTCCAGTTTTAACAATTTCTGATATTGTAAAAGCACAAAGAATACTTTTTGATTCATTGGGTATTCATCATGTAAGGGCAGTAATTGGTGGTTCAATGGGAGGAATGCAAGCTCTTTGTTATTCAATAGAACATCCAAGATTTGCAGATATTGTAATACCAATGGCTACAACAGCATATACTAGACCTTGGGCAATTGCCATAAATAAAATAGCAATGGAAGCAATAAGACATGACCCAGCTTTTAAAAATGGACATTATAAGAAAAATGATTTAAGTGCAAATGGATTACCTGGACTTGCTATTGGAAGAATGGCAGGGCTTATTGCATATTTAAGCCCAAATTTATTTAATAAAAAATTTGGAAGAAACTATTCTCATACTGATGGTTTATATGAACTCTTTGGAAGATTTGAAGTGGAGAGATATTTAGAATATAACTCATATAGTTTTCCTAAATTTTTTGATCCACTTTCATACTTATATATTTGTAAAACAATGAATATATTTGATGTGGCAAGAAATAAAGATAAGTTAGAAGACTCTTTTTCTAAAATAAAATGTAAGTTGCATCTTATTTCTTTTTCTGATGATATGTTATTTTTCCCAGAAGAGATGGAAGAAATATATGAAATTATGTGTAAAATAGGAAAAGAAGAACAAGTTACTTATAAAATGATAGAGAGTGAATCAGGGCATGATTCTTTCTTAGTTGAAGTAGAAAAATTTGAAGATTATGTAAGAGATATATTAGAGGATAAAATATGAGTGAAGAAGTACAAGAAAAATTAGCTTTTGAAGAAAAAATTTTAAAAGCAAAAGAATTATTAGAAAAATTAAATAATCCAGAAATAACTCTTCAAAACTCTATTGAAGTTTATAAATCTGGAATTAAAGAACTAGAAGAAGCACAAAAACTTCTTGATGAAGCAAAACTTATCTTTACTACAAAAGAGAAAAACTAATTAATATAGACTTTTCAAGTATTACTTGAAAGTCTATTTATCTTTTTAAACACAACTATAATACTCAAGATTAAATTTGATTAGGGTCATTGAAATTTAATTATATTTTGCTATTATTACAATATATAATTAAAAAAATAAACTTTACTTATTTACTAAGGATTTAAAATGAGCGAAATTCATGAGTTTTTTAATAGACAAATAAAACTTTGGGGAGAAGAGACACAAGATTCACTTCAAAATAAAAAAGTAGCTATCATAGGTAGTGGAGGATTAGGTTGCTCACTAGGTATTGCTCTTGGAGCTTCTGGTATTGGAGAATTTGCTTTTGTAGATTTTGATGAAGTAGGTGTACATAATATCCATAGACAAATAGGTTTTAAAGTTGGAGATGATGGAAAATATAAAGCTGAGGTTTTAAAAAAACTAGTTGAAGATAGATGTCCATATACTAAAGTAACAGCTTATACTGAAAGTTTTGATGAATTTGCAAAAAGAGGTTTAAAATTTGACTTACTTATAGATGCAACTGATAACTTACCTAGCCGTGCTGCAATAAATGAATATTGTATAAATAATAATCAACCTTGGATTTATGGTACAGTTGAAGAGTTTCATGGACAAGTTTGTTTTTTCAATAAAGCTTCTTATGAAGCAGTATTTCAAATAAATGATAGAAAACCAAATGGTATTGCATGTCCTATTGTAATGCATATTGCTTCTCTTCAAGCAAATTTAGCTATTAGATATTTAACAGGGCTTCCTGTAAAAAAAGATATTTTATACTATTTATCTTTTGATGAAGAGGGTGTTTTAAATACAAAAAAATTTAATTTACCAACAGATTAAGTAAAAAATCAATTTGGAAATCTTCTCCAAATTGATATAATAATTTTATAAAACTTCTCAAATAACCAAGATTTAAGCACTTTTTAGATAGACTTCACAAATTTTAACTACTACACTAATGGGGAACTATAAATGCCAAAGAGAGAAGATATAAAATCTATTTTACTTATCGGTTCTGGTCCAATTGTTATTGGTCAAGCATGCGAATTTGACTACTCAGGAACACAAGCTACTAAAACATTAAAAGAGTTAGGATATAGAGTTGTTTTAATCAATTCAAACCCTGCTACTATTATGACTGACCCTGAATTTGCTGATAAAACATATATTGAACCAATTACAGAAGAGGTTGTTGCAAAAATCATTAAGCAAGAAAATATTGATGCAATTTTACCTACAATGGGAGGTCAAACGGCATTAAATGTTGCTACTTCTATGTATGAAAAAGGTATGTTAGAAGGTGTTAAGTTCTTAGGTGCAAATCCAGAAGCTATTAAAAAAGGTGAAGATAGACAACTTTTTAAAGAAGCTATGATTAAAATTGGTATGGATTTACCAAAATCAAGATATGCGTATAATATGGACGATGCACTTATAGCTGCTGAAGAGATAGGTTTTCCTATCATTATTAGAGCTTCATTTACATTAGCTGGTGGAGGTTCTGGAGTTGCTTATAATATTGATGAATATAAAGAATTAGCAAAAATTGGTCTTGATGCTTCTCCAATTAATGAAATCTTAGTAGAAGAGTCACTACTTGGATGGAAAGAATATGAAATGGAAGTTATAAGAGATAGTAAAGATAACTGTATCATTGTATGTTCTATTGAAAATTTAGACCCAATGGGAGTACATACAGGAGATTCTGTTACTATTGCTCCTGCTTTAACTCTTACAGATAAAGAATATCAAGATATGAGAAATGCTTCATTTGCCATCTTAAGAGAGATTGGTGTTGATACAGGAGGTTCTAATGTACAGTTTTCAATTAATCCTGAAACAGGAAGAATGATTGTTATTGAAATGAACCCAAGAGTTTCAAGATCTTCTGCTTTAGCTTCTAAAGCTACTGGTTATCCAATTGCAAAAGTTGCAACACTACTTGCAGTAGGATTTACACTTGATGAAATTACAAATGATATTACAGGAACTGCAGCATCATTTGAACCTGTTATTGACTATATAGTTACAAAAATCCCAAGATTTACTTTTGAAAAATTCCCTAAAGCTGACTCTACTCTTACAACAGGAATGAAATCTGTTGGTGAAGTTATGGCTATTGGTAGAACTTTTAATGAATCTATTCAAAAAGCTTTATGTTCAATGGAAACAGGTTTAGTTGGATTTGATAAAATTGATGCATCATTAGAAAAAATTAAAAAAGAAATTAGAAGACCAAACTGCGATAGATTAAGATATATTATGCAAGGTATGAGAGAAGGTCTAACAAATGAAGAAATTTTTGAATTATCAAAAATTGATCCTTGGTTCTTAAGTAAATTTAGAGAAATTTGTGAATTAGAAAAAACAATTGATGAGTCTATTTTAACTGATGAAATTGCAATGAGAAATATTAAAGCAAATGGTTTTAGTGATAAAATGATTGCAACTCTTATTGGAAAATCTGAAGATGATGTTTATAATGCTAGAAAAGCACTAGATATTGATTTTGAATATAATGAAGTTGATACTTGTGCTGCTGAGTTTAAAGCTTTAACTCCATACCTTTATTCAACAACAAATGTTCATAGATTACCAAAAGTTGAAAAAACTCAATCTGATGAGAAAAAAGTTTTAATTATTGGTGGTGGTCCAAATAGAATTGGTCAAGGTATTGAGTTTGATTATTGTTGTGTACATGCTTCATTTGCTTTAAATGAAATGGGTGTTAAAACAATAATGTACAATTGTAACCCAGAAACTGTATCAACAGATTATGATACTTCTGATATTTTATATTTTGAACCAATTGACTTTGAACATGTAAGAAGTGTAGTTGAAAAAGAGAATCCAGATGGTGTAATTGTACACTTTGGTGGGCAAACTCCTTTAAAACTTGCAAATGCTTTAACTAACGCTGGTGCTAAAATTATAGGAACTACAGCTGAAGTTATTGATTTAGCAGAAGATAGAAAAAAATTTGCTACATTTGTAGAAAAAGCAGAATTATTACAACCTGAAAATGGTACAGCTGTAAAACTAGAAGAAGCTTTAGAAATTGCTGAAAGAATTGGTTATCCTGTATTGGTAAGACCTTCTTTTGTACTTGGTGGAAGAGGTATGAGAATTGTTTATTCTTCTGATGAGTTAAAGCAATATATGGATGAGGCAGTTTCTGTTTCAAATGATGCACCTGTATTAATTGATAAATTCCTAGATAGAGCAACTGAACTTGATGTTGATTGTATTTGTGATGGTAAAGAAGTTTATATTGGTGGAATTATGCAACATATTGAAGAAGCAGGTGTTCACTCAGGGGATTCTGCTTGTTCTTTACCTCCTGTTTCTATTTCAGATGAATTAATTATTCAATTAGAGCAAAAAACTAAAAAAATGGCTTTAGGTTTAGGTGTTGTTGGTCTAATGAATGTTCAATATGCTATTCATAAAGGAGAAATTTACTTAATTGAAGTAAATCCAAGAGCTTCTAGAACTGTTCCTTTTGTTTCTAAAGCTACAGGTATGCCTTTAGCTAAAGTTGCTACAAGAGTAATGTGGGGTGAAACTTTAAGAGAAGCACTAGCTGTATATGATAAAAATATTGTATATGAAGATAATGGTGTATTAAAACCAATTCTTAAAAATCATATTGCTGTAAAAGAAGCTGTTTTTCCTTTTAATAAATTAAGTGGTTCAGATATGATTTTAACACCTGAAATGAAATCAACAGGTGAAGTAATGGGTATCTCTTCTACTTTTGGAGAATCTTATGCAAAAGCACAAAGTGCTGCTAAAAATGATCTTCCTACTTCTGGAAAAGTATTTATTTCATTATGTGATTTAGATAAAGAATATGCTTCTAGAATTGCACAAGGACTTGTAAATGAAGGGTTTAGTATAGTTGCAACAGATGGAACATATAAAGCTATTACTGAATCTGGAATTGAGTGTGAAAAAGTTCTTAAAATTTCTGAAGGAAGACCAAATATTGCTGACTTATTAACAAATGGTGATATAGCACTTGCTTTTAATACTAGTGATGGAAAAGAGTCTTCAAAAGATGATGGTAAAAATATTAGAAGGACTGTTTTAAGAATGAATATTCCATATGTAACAACAGCAGCAGGAGCACTTGCTTGTGTTGAAGCTATGAAGGCTTTAAAACAAAAAGATGGTATCTGCGTTAAATCTATTCAGGAATTCTTAAACGATTAATGAACTGTGAACTTGTTTATTTAGTACAAACAGATACAACTGTTGGCTTCTCATCAACTAATGATGAGAAGCTTTCAAACTTAAAAAAAAGACCAACAACTCAAAAAATTCTTCAAGTAGTAGATAGTTTCACTACGTTAAAACAATATACAAGAGTTCCTAAAAATCATAAAAAACTTGTAAGAAAAGCTAGAAAAACAACTTTTATTTATCCTAATACACACTCTTTTAGAATTATAAGTAAAGAGGATAAATTTTATGACTTTGTTAGAAAATTTAAAAATATCTATTCTACTTCTGCAAATATCACAACTAAAAGTTTTGATGAAGAGTTTGCAAGAACAAATGCAAATATTATTGTAGAGACAAAAGAAGGCTTTAGTGAAACAGTTTCTTCTTCTATTTATCTTTTAAAGAAAAAGAAATTAAAGAAAATTAGATAAATATTTAAAAAAGAAAAGAATTTAAGCAAAATACAAAATAATCTAAACTATAATTTCTCCCTTAATATGACCCTATCGTCTAGTGGCCAAGGACCTCAGGATTTCCTCCTGATGACGCTGGTTCAAATCCAGCTGGGGTCGCCATCTTATAAATACCATAAATTGCTGCTTTTAAATAAGTATTAATATTTTAATTGATTTTTTATCCTATACTTAAAAATTACTTTCTAATAAACACAACCTACTGGAAATACTTTATTGTTTAGAGTATATCTCTAACTTTAAAATCCCAAATTATATTTGTAATAATATAGACATAAATTTTACTCTTTATTTAAAAGTAGAATTAACAATAAAGCTAAATTTAGTTATTTTTTTAAATTGTGACGCAAATTATGACAAGTATATTACATAATAAATAAGAATTTCAATTGAAAGAATTAGTAATGTTAAATAAAACTAGAAAAAATCTAAAAACTTATTTTTTTTCATTTTTCTTATTATTTATTATAGTTTCAATACTTTTATTTTTAAATCATAAAATACAACTAATTACTTTTGTATGTGGAATAATTATATTTTTATGTTTTTCTGCTTTATTTTGGTATTTTTTAAAAAAAGATAGACTTAATAAATTTTTAATTAAATTAAAAAAATCAAATACTAGAATAATAGAAAAAAGTTTATGTCTTATTGAAATATCATTATTTAAAAATGATAATTTTTTAATTAAAGTTATGTATGTATATTTAGTATTTCTATTAGGAATTATTATATTTTTTATTATTATAGAAGATAAAAAGCTAAATACAGAAACTTTTCTAATAAGTTTAGCCAAAATTTTAAATGATAATTTTTTTAATATTGTTGGATATATTACAGTATTAGGAATAATATGTATTTTAATAGTATTTTTTAATGCAAAATTATTATCAGAATATAGAAATAAAATTGAAAATATATTAAATGAAGAATATGAAAAAGATAAATAAAATATAAAGTCTTAAAATTTTTACAAATAAGTTATTAATTTGTAGCAATTAACTAAGACTTATATTAGCTTATTTTTTATATCTTTCTTATTGGTTCAGAAGAAGGTTTTGCAAAATAGTAACCTTGTGCAAGATCCACACCAATTTCTTTTATAGTTTCAAATTCTTCTTTTGTTTCTATTCCTTCTGCTAAAACTGTGATATTATGTTCTTTTGAAAGATTAAATAGTGCTCTATAGACAGACTGTTTTAAATGATTTGTATTAATACTATTTATAATATTTCTATCTATTTTTATAATATCTGGTTTAAGTTCTATAAGCATATTTAAACTAGAATAACCTTCCCCCACATCATCAAGGGCTATTTTAAAGTTTTGTAATCTATAATATTCTAATATATTTTTTAAATGCCTTTGATCTTTTACTAATTCTGTTTCTACCACTTCAAAAACAATTTGAGAAGGGTCAAATTCTAATTGTTTTGCCCATTTCTCAGTTGATTTCAAACAAAATTCAGGGTCATAAATCGAAGTTGGTATAAAATTTATAAAAACTTTTTGATGGATTTTTTTTGTTGCGGCAGTTTTTAAAGCAGTCTCTCTACAAAGTCTATCTAATTTAAAGTTATAATCATTTCTTTTTGATTTTTCAAATAAAATGTCAGGATACATTAAACTTCCATCTTCTTTTACCCCTCTAGATAAAGTTTCATAACCATAGATTTGATTGTTTTTTACATCAATAATTGGTTGAAAATGAGCAGTAAGTGATTCATTATTAACAATATCAAAAAAATCTTGGTCATCAAAAATATTAATAAACCTTTGTAAAGGTTTAGCTTTTAAAATAGATTGAATAGTAAAAGATTTTTCATTATCTGAAATAAAGATTTTTATTGTATTTCTTTCAAGTTCATTAAAATGATTTTTAAACTTTTCTAAGTTTTTATGAAAAAATTTATAAACATCTTTGGTTTTTATTATAAGTAAGCCATTTGAATTTTCACAATCTATTGATAAATTATTAAAAAATAGTTCAAGTTTTTTTACTAATTCTTCTATTTCACTTACGAAAAATAAAACACCAAAACTATTTTTTAAAATAAATTTTTCATTACATTTAGAACAAGACATCTAATTTCCTTTATTTTTTATAAGTTTATCAAATAAGAAAAAAATTAGTAGTTCTATAATGTCAAATAAAACTATTTTAAGTAAAGTTAATAAAATTTAAAAAAGAGTATAAGTTAACTTTTTTAGAATTTTTTCCAGTGAATCTATCTCTTCTTTTGAAAGAACTTCAAAAATATTTCTTCTATTTTCTACCATCTCTTTCAAACACAAAGTTACTAACTCTTCACCTTTTATCTCAAGTTTTACAAGCATACTTCTTTTATCCTCTTTTGAAGCTATTCTTGAAATATAACCTCTTTGTTCAAGTTTTTTCAATATTTTTGTCATCCCTCCTGATGAAAAAACAGTAGCTGCATATAAGTCAGTTGGTGATAAAAGCTTGCCATTAAAATATAAAGCTGCAAGTACATCAATTTCAGAATGAATTAAATCATATGTCTCTTTTAAATAATGTTCTGTTTCATTATATAAATTTTTGTAAATTAATGTAATTGGTAAAGTTAATCCAAATTGTTTATATTCTTGCATTTTTACGGTTGTATTAAAAAAATTATCTAAATGTTTCTTTTCCATTTTGAAATTTTAGCAGAAATAAGATTAAAAGTTAAATCTTTCTAGAAAGATAAATTTAAGGTGAGAAATGTTATCTTTCTAGCAAGATAAAAAGGAGTGAATTTGAAAAAAATTTATTTATTATTTTTTATTCCTATTTTTTTAATGGGACAGGATTTAAATGAATTAATTGATTTATCTATAAAAAATAGATTAGTTAACTCATACAAAAATGATTTGGAATCACTAAAAAAAGAGTATTCAAGTGTGAGAAGTAGCTATCTTCCAAAGCTTGATGTAGGTGCTAATTATTCAAAAGCAAAATATGAAACAGCTTCAACTGCAAGTAAAAGTTCAACAGCTTATGCTTCTTTGGATTTTACTTTATATGATGGAGGAAAAAGAGAGAATAGATTTGATAGTTATGAAATGAGTATTAAAAGTAGTGAAAAGACATTGGAATCTATAAAAAATCAAATTTCTTTAGATGTTACTACTTACTATTATAACTATTTAGGACTTTTTGCAACGCAAGATGCAAAAATAAAAGAGATTGAGCAATTAAGGGCGCAATATGATAGATTAAGTAAATTTTTAGAAGTTGGAACAACTACTGAAGATGAATTAAAAAAGATTGATTCAAGGCTTCAAAGTGCAACTGTACAACTGCATGAAATAGAACTTCAATTACAAACAATTTTACATAATTTAGAATATATAACAGGAAAAAAAGTTTCTATTCAAGAGGGGTCATTAGTTGATTTAATATTAACTAATGATAAAAATAAACAAAGAGCAGATATAGAATCTTTAAAATTTAATGTAGAAACAATGCTAAAAAATGCAGATATTGAAAAAAGTGGGTATCTTCCTACAATTAGTCTAAATAATACATATTCTTATTATGATATGAACTTTGATAATAAAGCTTTTGAAAATGATTTAGATGAACAAAATATTTTATCTATTAATTTAAAATGGAATATTTTTTCTTTTGGTGAAACTAAAAATAGTTATGAATCAAAATATAAAAAATATTTAAGTGCAAAATCAAATTATGAATATGAAAAAAATAAAGCAAATGTTGATTTACAATTGGCATTAAGAGCTTTTGATATTGGAAAACTTAAAATAAAATCAGCACAAGCTAGTTTAGATGCTGCAAATAGTGCATATGAAGTAATTAAATCAAAATTCCAAAATGGACTTATTGATAATGTTGCTTATTTAGAAGCTTTAAGTGAAAAATATGATGCTTTAAGTGTTTTAAAAACGGCAATATATGATTTAGAAATAAAAAAAGCTAATGTGATTTATCATAGTGGTGAAAAAGTAAAGGATTATGTTAAATGAAAAAAATATTACCATTTATAGTTTTAGTAGCTTTAGGTTTTAGTGGATGCAATGATGAGAGTAATAAAGCTCAAAATATAAGTGTAGCTAAAGAAAAACCAGCATTACCAGTAAAAGTTTTTGAAGTAAAACAAGAGACTCCAACAATCTCAAAAGAGTATCCTGCAATTATTAAACCTTTTGAAGAAGTTGATGTGATGGCAAGGGTTTCTGGAACTTTAGAGCAAAAATATTTTAATGAAGGTGAATTTGTAAAAAAAGGTAAGCTTTTATATAAAATAGAACAAGATACTTATTTAACAAATTTAAATATGGCAAAAGCAAATGTTAAAAAAGCTCAAGCAAATTATAATAAAGCTTTAAAAGATCAAAAAAGAGCAGTTTCATTATTGAAAAGTAAAGCTATTAGTGTTCAAAAATATGATGAGTATATATATATTTATGAAGATGCCCAAGCAACTTTACAAAGTGCAAAGGCTAGTTTAAAACAATCTCAAATTCAGTATGATTATACTACTGTTGAAGCACCAATTAGTGGAATAGTAGGTATTAAAAAAAGTGATATTGGTGATTATGTTGGAAGCAATAGTGAAAACTCATTATTAGTAACAATTACAGCAGTAAATCCTGTGCATATAGAATTTTCTTTAAGAAAAGAAGATATTTCAAGTTTTCTATCGCAAATAAAAAATAAAAGTGTAAAAATATCTTTAGATAATAATGGAAAAATTTTAGAAAATGGAATTATTGATTATATATCTGCTAAATTAGATGAAAATACAGATACTTTACTATTAAGAGCTAAATTTGAAAATAATGATAATAGTTTAATTATTGGTGAGTTTACAAAAATAAAACTTGATAATATAGTAATAAACAATATTCATATAATCCCAGAAAATGCCCTTCTTAAAACAGTAAATGGAAACTTTGTTTATGTGGTCGAAGATTCAATTGCAAAACTAAGACCAATTGAAATTGGGATATTATTAGAAAAAGGGGTTGCAATTAAAAAAGGTTTAAATATTGGTGATAAAGTAATTGTAAGTAATATTGCTAAAGTTAGACCAAATACAAAAGTACAAGTTTTAGGAAAATAATATGTTTTCTTCATTTTTTATAAAAAATCCAGTTTTTTCAGCAGTTGTCTCAATTATTATTGTATTAGCTGGATTGGCTTCTATGATAAATTTGCCAATTGAGCAATATCCTAGAGTTATTCCTCCTCAAATAATTGTTACTACTGCTTATCCCGGAGCTAGTGCAGAAACTATTGCAAAAACAGTTGCTGCTCCTATTGAAGAACAAATCAATGGGGCAACAAATATGATTTATATGAACTCTGTTTCTGCTGATAATGGAAGTATTAGTATAAATGTATTTTTTGAAGTAGGAACAAATCCTAATGATGCAAAAATTGATGTAAATAATAGGGTACAAGCAGCTTTATCAAAGCTTCCTGAACAAGTACAAAGACAAGGTGTTAATGTAAGAGAAAGATCACCTAGTATGTTACAAGTTATTATGTTATATTCTCCTACAAATGAACATGATATTACTTATTTATCAAATTATGCACTTATAAATATTGTGGATGATTTAAAAAGAATCAATGGAGTAGGGGATGCTACGATTTTTGGAGCAAAAGATTACTCTATTAGAGTTTGGTTAGATCCACAAAAACTAGCAAAACAAAAATTAACTACTAGTGATGTTGTTAATGCAATAAAAGAACAAAATGCCCAATATGCAGCAGGTAAGTTTGCAGCTGAGCCTATTAAAAATAAGCAAATGTTTACTTATACTTTGCAAACACAAGAAAGAATGACAGACCCAAAACAGTTTGGTGAAATTATTATAAAAGCAAATGAAGATGGAAGTTCTTTAATGCTTAAAGATGTTGCAACAGTTGAACTTGGGGCACAAAGTTATAATATGACTACAAAGCTAAATAATGCACCTTCAATTCCAATTGGTATATTTTTACAAAGTGGAGCAAATGCCCTTGATACTGCAAAAGCAGTTGAAAAGGTTCTTGAAAATGCAAGTAAAAATTTTCCAGAAGGTTTAGCTTACAAAATACCATATGATAGTACGGATTTTGTTGAGATTTCGATAAAAGAAGTTGCAAAAACATTTTTAGAAGCTATTATTTTAGTTATTGCAATTATTTTCTTATTTTTACAAAATTGGAGAGCTACACTTATCCCAATTTTAGCAGTTCCTGTTTCAATTATTGGAGCTTTTGCAGGAATGTATGCTTTAGGATTTAGTATAAATTTATTAACTTTATTTGGTCTTGTATTAGCAATTGGTATTGTTGTTGATGATGCTATTATTGTTATTGAAAATGTGGAAAGGCATATGAGTGAGGGAATGAGTGCAAAAGAGGCTTCTTTTCAGGCTATGAAAGAAGTATCAAGTGCGCTTATTGCTATTGTATTAGTTTTATCTTCTGTATTTATTCCTGTTGCTTTTATGGGTGGATTAAGTGGAGAGATGTATAGACAATTTGCAATTACAATTGTAGTTTCTATTGCTATATCAGGCTTTGTTGCTTTAACTTTAACTCCTTCTTTATGTGCTTCTATTTTAAAAGATGACCATAAAAAACCACAAGGATTTTTTAAGTGGTTTAATGAAATGTTTGATAAAGCTACAAATAAATATTCATATTTAGTTCAAAAAACAATTAGATATTCAGTTTTAAGTGTATTGCTATTTGGTGGATTGATTTTTGTTTCATATGATTTATTTAAAGATTTAAAAACAGGACTTGTTCCACAAGAAGACCAAGGAACTATTTTCTTATTTAGTTATAACCCTCCAGGTTCATCTTTATCAAGAACAGAGAATTTAACAAATGAGATAAATGATATTGTAATGAAAGATGAAAATGTTAAAGATGTTCTTACATTAGCAGGACTTGATTTAGTGACATTTGGAGAAAGAACACATGCTGCTGCAACAATTGTAAAATTAAATGATTGGGAGAAAAGAAAAGCTGCTTCTCAACATGCAGAAGTTATAAATCAAAAGTTTAATAAAGAACTTATGGCAACTTCTGATGGTTTTAGTTTTGGAGTTTTACCTCCCCCTATTATGGGGATGAGTATCTCTGGTGGATTTGAAATGTATGTTCAAGATAGAAGTGGAAAAAGTGTAAAAGAATTAAGTAATTATGTAAATCAAATAGTTGAAAAAGCAAATCAAAGAGCAGAACTTCAGGGTGTAAGAACATCACTAACTCCAAATATACCTCAATATAAAATTTTAGTTGATACTAAAAAAGCAAAAGCAAAAGGGGTAAAGGTAGATGAGATTTATAATACTTTAAGTGCTACATTTGGAAGTTATTATGTAAATGATTTTAACCTTTATGGAAGAACATATAAAGTTAATTTACAAGCAAAAAGTGAATTTAGAAAAGGTGTTGATGATTTAAAATTTGTACTTGTTAGAGGAAATAATAATGAGTTGATTCCTATAAGTTCTTTAGTAAAAGTTGAACCAACAGTTGGGGCAGATATTGTTGAGAGATTTAACCTTTTTCAAGCTGCAAAAGTTTCAGGACAACCTGCACTTGGATATAGCTCAGGTGATGCTTTAAATGCAATTGAAGAAGTTGCAAAAGAGATTTTACCACAAGGTTATACAATTAGCTGGGTTGGTACAGCATATCAAGAAAAACAAATTTCAAGTAGTAGTGCGCAAGCTTTTATTTTTGGGGTAGTTTTACTATTTTTAATTTTAGCAGCACAATATGGAAAATGGCTAATGCCAATTTCAGTAGTATTAGCAGTACCTTTTGCAATTTTTGGTGCAATTTTAGCAACTTTATTAAGAGGATTGGAAAATGATATTTATTTTCAAGTTGGACTTTTAGTTCTTGCGGGACTTGCTGCTAAAAATGCAATTTTAATTGTGGAGTTTGCTTTACAAAAACAAAAAGAAGGATTAAGTTTAATTGATTCTGCTATTCAAGCAGCAAAAATTAGGTTAAGACCAATTATTATGACTTCTTTAGCCTTTACTTTAGGAGTTGTTCCTTTAGCTATTAGTAGTGGAGCAGGGGCAGCAAGTAGGCATTCAATTGGTACAGGTGTTATTGGAGGAATGTTAGCTGCCACATTCTTAGCTATTATTTTTATACCATTATTTTATATTTTGGTATCAAAACTAAGTAAAAAATCATAATGGCTATAGTAGTAGATAAACAAGAAAAAAGAAGAAATATTGCACTTGCTTGTAAGGAAATAATCTTACAAGCTGGTGTTGAAAATATAACTATTTCCCAACTTGCAGCAAAGGCAGATATAGGTAAAGGTACAATTTATCAATATTTTGCAAATAAAGAAGATATATTATTAGAGCTAGTTTGTTTAGTACAAAAGGATTATAAAGAAGAGACTTTAGAAATAATAAATAGTATTGATGATGAAAAAGAGAAAATTAAAATATTTTTTACAAATTGCTACAAAGAAAAATACAATGGTTATAGAAAATTTTTTAAAGAGTTTATAGGTGTTTCTTACTGTAAAACAAATTGTGCTTTAATATTTTTTCAAAAAGAGTGGTATTTTAACTCTTTTGAGATACTCTCTTCAATAATTAAAGAGGGAATAAATAAAAAAAGATTAAAAAAAGAGTCTATAAATTTAGTAGATGGAATATTAAATAGTTTAGTTGGGTATTTTATCTTTTCTTTTTATAATAAAACAATTGATGAGACAAAAAACAGTATCAACTTATATCTTGATACTATTTTTAAAATGATAAAAGTTTAAGTGTTAAATATTATAGTAAAGCAAGCACCTGTATATGTTTTATTATTATAAATAAAGCTTTCATTACTTACTTTAATTTCACTATGGTGATTTTCTGTGATGATTTGATAAGTCATAGATAACCCAATACCTGTACCTATACTTTGATGTTTTGTAGTAAAGTAAGGCTCAAAGATTTTATCAATAAACTCTTTTTTTATTCCCTTACCACTATCTTTTATACTTAAACTTAGATTTTTATCATTTATTTTTTTAGTCTCAATAAAAATAACTCTATCTTCTTCATTATCAATATTTTCTTTTAAAGCATCTTTTGAGTTATTTATAATATTAATAAAAGCTTGTATAAGTTGATTTTCAAAGCCTTCAATATTTATATCATCTTCTAAATTGCTAATTAAAATAATATTATTATTTACCATTGTAGAGTTAATAATAGAAAGAGCTTTTTTTACAGTATTTACAATTGATAATTTATCTTTCTTATTTGTATTTTTTATAAAATTCCTAAAATCATCAATAGTTCTTGATAAGTATTGAGTTTGATTAATAATACTATTCATATCTTCTAAAATCTCTTCAAGCTTTATTGTTCCAAATTCATTTCTAACTTTAACACTACTTGCTATTGTAGAGATTATATTTAAAGGTTGTCTCCATTGATGGGCAATATTTCCTATCATCTCACCCATTGAAGCTAATTTTGATTGAGATTCAAGTAATTTTAACTGTGTTACATCTTTTGCACTAATTAAAATCATATTTTTTTCAGGAAGTAAAACTAAAGACATATTTATTCTAATTGCTTTACCATCTTTTACAATACAAGTTTTTTCAAAATTTGTTACATAGTTATTTTCTAAAATAGTTTCAAAAATCTCTTTTGCTTTTTGAAAATCTTCACTAGAAGTTAATTCTAAACAAGATTTTGTAAGTAACTCTTCTCTTGTAAAACCTGTCATTTCCAAATAGGCTTCATTAAAATCTATAAAATTACTTTCTAAATCAAGTAATGCTAAACCATCTTTTGCATATTTAAAAATAGCTTCAAATTCATTTTTTTGTTGTTCAAGTAATTTTTGTAGCTCTTTTTCTTTTGTAACATCATAAAACCAACCAATAACAGAAGCTTCTTCTTTAAATTTTATATTCATATAAGAAGATAAAACCCAAATATCTTTTCCTTGAATATTTAAATTGATTAGTTTATTTATAACATCTTGATTATTTTCTAATTTTTCAAGAACTTCTTGATAATCTTTTTTATCTTTATAATAATCAATTGGATTTTTTTGATAGGTTTTTTCTTTACTTGTTTTTATAAGATTTGAGTATGCTTTATTGGCAAAAACAACTGTTTCCCCTCTATCTTTTGCAATTCTTACTGCAATGGGACTTAACTCTAAAAGATATTGTAATCTATTTTCATTTTCTTTTAAAATAAATCTTGATTCTTTTATGGTTTTAATCATATTATTTATTCTTACAGATAAAGCATTTATCTCTTTTGAACCATATAAAGGAATTAAACTAATAGGAATTCCATCTTTATCTGTTATAGAAATAATATCCATTATATTTGAAATAGGTTTTAAAACAAAATATTTTATAGCCAAAAACAGAACTAAAACTAGCAAAATAGAGATTATTATTGTATTTTTAATAGTTTCAATTATTATTTCTTTTAATTTTTCATTTAAATTTTTATTTGAAATATAAATAGTTACTTTTCCTACTTCTTTATCTTTTGATATAATTTTAAAAGAGTCTTTATAAAAGCAATTTTCAAGTTCTTCAAGTTGTATTTTATTTTTAATATTATAATTTTCAACTTGCCAATTTTTATCTCTTATTTTTCCCGTTATATATGCAGGTTTTCCTACAATCTCTCCCATATTATAATCTTCAACAATAATTGCAAAAATCTGTTTTTTTTGTATTTCATTTAAAATTAATTTATCATATTCATTTATTGCATATGCAGAGATTAAAGTTGAAAGATTTTTCTTTAAAGTTAAAATAGTTTCTCTAGAATTTTTCTTTATATCTTCTATTGTTCTATCTTTTATATTTAGATATTGATATGTAGAATTTATACTTATTATTATTGTTACAGCTATAATAATAACAATAGCTAGTGAGGAGTATAAGGATTGTTTACTTTTTCTCATATTAGTTTAATCCTAAAACATTTCTTTTTATAATAGGTAGCTTTTCTTGTATATTATCTTTTGAAATCCCAAGAACTGGTAATTCAATAAACTTTTCTACTTTTTGCATATTAAAGTAACTATTAATTATCTCAACTGCTTTTTCTCCCATTAAAAATGGTTGCTGCATTCCGGCACCTACTAAAACACCACTAGGAATTAATTCTAAGAAATTTGGTTCTGCATCAAAAGTAATAAGTAAAATCTCTTTTTTACTCTCTTTTATGGCTTTTAATGCCCCTTCGTACTTATCAGAACCTTGAAGCCATAAAGCTTTTAAATCAGGATAAGTATTTATTAATTTTTTACTTAATTTATATGTCTCTTCTAGTGAAAAATTAACTTGTTGTTCAATACCTGCACCTTTAATATTCTCTTCATTTAAAGCTTTTAAAAAACCAGCTGTTCTTTCTTGACCATTTTTTCTTTTTTGAGGAATTGAAATAATTCCAACTCTTGCATTTTCATAGTGTAATTCTTTCATTTTTTTTGCAAGAATTTTTCCTATATCATATGCACCTTTGTAGTTATTTGAAGAAATAAAAGATAAAAATTCCCCACTATCTGTTCCAATATCAGAAATTACAACAGGAATATTTGCCTCTTTTGCTAATTTTAAAATAGTTACACAAGCTGAGGAATTTGTAGGTGACACAATAATTGCATCTACTTTATTTTTTATAGCATTAACAGTGGAAATTAGTTCTTCTTTTGCTTTATTTTTTGAATTATATATCTTAATATTATATTCAAACTCTTTTGCTTTATTTTCAATACCTCTGCTCATAATTTGCCAAAAAGGAATACTCATATCAGAAACAATGTAGGCTATATTTTTTTTATTACTCTTTTCTAAATCATTTGCAAAAGCACAAATTGATAAAAAAAACAATAATAAATAATTAATTATTATTTTATTCATTTAGATTCTTCCCTTATCTAAAATCTTTGTAATTACCCAATTTTAGCACATAAAAGGTAAAAAATATAAAAATAATTTATATTTATGAAAAAAATATTTTTTATTGAAAAATAATGAAGTTTAAACTTATATAAATTTAAAAAAATATAAAAATTTATTAACTTTTTTTAGATAAATTTACAATTTTTTATAAAAAGATGCTTTTTTATTTATAATTTATATAAATACCCCCAAAACAACTCTTTTAAACCGATAATTAGTAAAAATTAGATAAAATCTAGTAAATTACACTAAATGGATTTTTAATGATAGTAAATATTACTTTACCAAATAATACTTCTTATGATATTACAATTGACAGATTAACAAATATATATTTTGATACTAAAGTTGTTGTGGTAACAAACCCAACAATTAGTGGATTTCATCTAGAATATTTAAAAGAAAAATTAAGTGCTAAAGAGTTAAGCATTGTAACTATTCCTGATGGGGAAGAGTATAAAAATATGCAAACAATTGATATGATTTTAAATCATTGTTTTGAAAATAGACTTGATAGAAAGTCATTATTAGTAGCTTTTGGTGGTGGTGTTATAGGGGATATGACAGGTTTTGCAGCTTCTATATATCAAAGAGGAATAGATTTTATACAAATACCTACAACTCTTTTATCTCAAGTTGATGCAAGTGTTGGTGGAAAAACAGGAATAAACAATAAATATGGGAAAAATTTAGTAGGAGCTTTTCATCAACCAAAAGCTGTATTAATTGATCCTTACTTTTTAACTACTTTACCAAAAAGAGAATATGGTGCAGGAATTGCTGAAATTGTAAAAATGGCAGTTACTTTTAATAAAGAGTTTTTTGAATGGTTAGAACAAAATGATTTAACAAATGAAGAAAATATTAAACAAGCCATTAGAAAATCAGTTGAAACAAAAGCTTTGGTTGTTTCTCAAGATGAAAAAGAGACAGGTATTAGAGCTGCTTTAAATTATGGACATACTTTTGGTCATGTAATAGAAAATGAAACAAACTATAAAACTTACTTACATGGTGAGGCTGTTGGTATTGGTATGGTTATGGCAAATGCACTTGCTTTAAAAGTTGGACTAATAAGTGAACAAGAGACTTTAAGAGTTAAAAATCTATTGGAAAAATATGAAATTCCTACTTCTTATAAAATAAAAGATGTACAAGACTTTTATGAACATTTCTTTTTAGATAAAAAATCACTTGATAATAAAATTAAGTTTATTCTGCCAAAAGGTATTGGTGATTGTGTAATTACTAATGAAATAAAAAAAGATGATGTAATCGAAACTTTAAAGGCATTTAATTAATGAAAACTAAATTTTTTCTTTTATTTTTATTTGTAACTTTTTTTTCTATTTCTTCTTTTGCTCAAGAAAAAGTTGAACAAACTAATACTTTAACAAAGCAAGAGTTAGAAAATAAGCAAATTGCCCAAAAGCAAAAAGCTTTAGAAGAAAAAAGTATGCAGGACTTGGCTCAAATAACTGTTTTACAAAGTAAAATTGAAAATTTAAATGAGAAGTTAAAAGATAATATTTTATTAAAAAGATATAGTAACTATATTGCATATAGAAAAATCTCTACTGAGCTTGACTCTTTAAAAAAGAGTTTAAAAAATAAAGGAAAAAGTGAAGAACAATACTCTCAACTAAATAATAAAATTAGAATTAAAGAAAATGAGTTAGAGCTTATTTCAGAATATAAAGGCTCTCCTATTGGAAATCTTTTAAATCCACCTGATGTGGAAAAATATGAAGGAATTACTAACCCTTTTGGAATAATTAATGCACTTTCTTATATTAAAAAATTAGAAAACAATAAAAAAGACTTTATCTCTGTTGAAAAAAGTATTTCAGATTTATTACTTTTACTTGAAGAGAAAAGTTTTTTATATCTTGAATTATATAATTTAGAACAGAAAACTGAATATAAACAATTACTTAATTTTTTAGATAAACAAAAAAAAGATTTTACTATGGTTTTAGAGATTGTTTCTACTACTGAAGAGGTATATACAAGAAAAGTAGAACAAGTGACTTTAGAGATAAAATCACAAATTTCAAATCAAATAGAGAAGATTTTTACTATATTAATAATTATTTTCTTACTATTTTTTATAACTTTTTTAATAAAACTTGGACTTAAAAAGTATTTTTCACAAAATGAAAACTATTATATGATTAATAAAATTATCAATTTTATAGTGGTATTAATTATAGTTTTAATTATTCTTTTTTCATATATAGATAATGTTTCATATGTGGTAACAATCTTAGGATTTGCATCTGCTGGTATTGCAATTGCATTAAAAGATTGGTTTATGTCAATTTTTGGATGGATGGTTATTGTAACTTCAGGTTCTATTCAAGTTGGTGATAGAATTAAAGTTACAAGAGGTGGAGTTGAAGCTGTTGGAGATGTTTTAGATATTTCTTTATTTAAATTAACAATTAGAGAAGATATTACTTATACTTCATATACAACAAATAGAAGAACAGGAAGAATTTTCTTTATTCCAAATAACTATGTTTTTTCTGAAATGATAGCAAACTATACTCACTCAGGATTAAGAACAGTTTGGGATGGAATTGATATTACAATTACTTTTGATTCAAACTATAAAAAAGCTCAACATATTGCAAAAGAGATATTAAAACACTACTCAAAAGGATATACTGATATTACAAGAAAACAGTTATCTAAAATGAGAAGTAAATATCAGTTAAGAGCAACAGGAGTTGAACCAAGGGTTTATACTTTTGTAGAGCCAAATGGAATAGTAATTTCTTCTTGGTATCTTACTAACTCTTATGCAGCTTTGGTTCTTAGAAGTACAATGTCTCCTGAGATATTAAAAGCTTTTATGGAAGAAGATGATATTCATATTGCTTACCCAACTCAACAAATTAATATTAATGATACAAATAATGCTTATGGGCCTTCAAGAAGACCTGTGCCAAAAGATTTGGAAGAGCAAATTATTAAAAGATAGAATCAAGGATTAGATTTTAATGAATTTTTCAACAAATAAGCCAAAGGTTTACTTTAAAACTTTTGGTTGTAGAACAAATGTATTTGATACTCAAGTGATGATGAGTAATTTAACTGATTTTGAAGTTACAACTGATGACAAAAATGCAGATATTGTAATTATAAATTCATGTACTGTTACAAATAGTGCAGATTCAACTGCAAGGGGATATATTAACTCACTAAATAAACTACCAAAAAAACCAAGAGTTATTTTTACAGGTTGTGGAGTTTGGACAAAAGGTGAAACTTTATTTAATGAAAATAAAATTGATGCACTTTTTGGACATAGTGAAAAAGAAAAAATCAATGATTTATTAAAAAGTGAAGATAGATTTTTTCAAGCTGGTGATTTAGAGCATATTGATGAAACAATAGTTGAAGAGTTTATTGGTAAAAGTAGAGCTTTTATAAAAATACAAGAGGGTTGTGATTTTAGATGTAGTTATTGTATTATCCCTTATGTAAGAGGTGATGCAAGAAGTTATAGTGAAGATAAAATCTTAGAGCAAGTGCAAAAACTTGCAAGCAATGGCTTTGGAGAGTTTATTTTAACTGGAACAAATGTGGGAAGCTATGGGAAAAAACAACATACTTCTTTAGCAAAACTTTTAAAGAAAATGTCTTTAATAAAAGGTGTAAGGCGTATTAGAATGGGAAGTATTGAGCCTATTCAAATTGATGATGAATTTAAAGAGATAATTAATGAACCTTTTATGGCTAAACATCTTCATATTGCACTACAACACACTTCAAAAGAGATGCTTAAAATTATGAATAGAAGAAATAAAGTTCTTTCTGATTTAGAACTTTTTGAATTTTTAAGAGATAATGGTTATGCTTTAGGAACAGATTTTATAGTTGGACATCCTGGTGAAACTAATCAACTTTGGGCTGAAGCTATGGAAAATTTAAGAAAATTTCCTCTTACTCATATTCATGCTTTTACCTATTCAAAAAGAGATGGAACACCAAGTGCTATTATGAAAGATATTGTAAAAGGTGATATTGCAAAAGAGAGATATAATGAACTTGTCTCTATAATAGAAGAGAAAAATTACCAATTTAGAAAAAATAATACAAAAAATTTAGAAATATTAATTGAACAAGAAAAAAACGGGAAATATATAGGTCTTGATCAATTCTTTAATCAAATTGAAGTTGAAAGTGAAGTTGATTTGGTTGGGGATTGGATATTTTTAGATGATTATAAGGTAAGGCAAGATAAAAATGTCGCAAAATTCAAATAAAAAATTAGATAAAAATCTAAAACTTATGAGTCTATCAGCAACCATTTTGCTGATTTTATTTATCTATACAATGTATAAAAGTAGTACACAAATTGAAGGAAGCTCTTACTATGTAGGGCTTCTTTTTTTATTTTTATTACTTGTAGTTGCAATATATATAAGATTAAAGCAAGATAAGATTAAAGAGTTTTTCGAAAAAAAAGGTGTAAATACAACTGCTTTTGAAAAAGAGTTACAAAAGCAAAAAGAAGAAGCTGTAACTACAACAAAAGAAGAATTAACTTCAAATATTAAAGCAGTAACTTCAAATATAACTTTTAAAGATGTGGCAGGTATTTCTGAAGTAAAAGAAGAACTTGAAGAGATAGTTGATTTTTTAAATTCTCCTAAAAAGTATATCTCTCATGGGGTTAAACTTCCAAAAGGTGTACTTTTAGTAGGTCCTCCTGGCGTTGGGAAAACACTTATTGCACGAGCCGTGGCAGGAGAAGCTGATGTACCATTTTTTTATCAAAGTGGTGCAAGTTTTGTTCAGATTTATGTGGGAATGGGAGCTAAAAAAGTAAGAGAGCTATTTATTAAAGCAAAAGCTTGTGCTCCTGCAATTGTATTTATTGATGAAATAGATGCAATTGGTAAAAAAAGAACAGGAACTTCAAATGATGAAAGAGAAGCAACTTTAAATGAACTTCTTACTCAAATGGATGGATTTGAAGGAGATAGTGGAGTTATTGTTATTGCTGCAACAAATAAAATTGATGTTTTAGATGATGCATTACTTAGAGCTGGAAGATTTGATAGAAGAGTTTTTGTAAGTTTACCAAATATTGAAGATAGAAAACATATTTTAGAACTATATTTAAAAGGTAAAAATTTAGAGTTTGATGTGAATAAACTAGCTGTTTCAACAGCTGGTTTTTCTTCTGCTGCACTTGCAACTTTAGTAAATGAAGCCCTATTAAATATGATAAAAAGAAATTCTAAAATATTAGAAGAAGAAGATATAGAAATTGCTAAAAATAAATTACAATTTGGTAAAAAACAAGCAAAAATCTTAGATGAAAAGCAAAAAGAGATTTTAGCAATTTATCAAGCTAGTAAAGCTTTTGTTTCTAAACATAAAACAGCTTTATTTGATGAGGGGATTTCTAAATTAGACTCAACATATCCTTCATATCATGAATTAGTTGAAAATATTAGAAGATATTTAGCTGGAAATATTGGAGTTGAAGTTATAAAAAAAGAACAATATGCTGTAAATAGTGAGGATTTAAAAGAGGCTATGAATATTGCTTTAAATATGGTAGATAATTATAAAATGGTTACTGATGCAAATGAACTTATAAATAGAGTTAAAAATGAACTAAGAGCAGAATTATCACATAATGCAATACAAATAAATAGATTAAAAGAGATAATGCTTAAAAATGAGGTAATTTTTGAAAATGATTTCTAATTATTTTAGTGGCTTTTGTTTAAAAGAAGAAAAAGAGCTATTTAGTGAATATTTAATAGAAAATGATTTTACTATTTCAGGTTTTTCATATGGAGCTATAAAAGCTTTTAAAAAGGCATTAAATACTCAAGAAAGAGTTGATTTAATACAGCTTTTTTCTCCTGCTTTTTTTCAAGATAAAGATAAAAAATATATAAGAATGCAATTAATGTTTTTTAAAAAAGATGCAAAAAATTATTGTGAAAATTTTTTAAAAAATATTGCATATCCTAAAAGTGTAGATACTTCAAAATATTTTAAGCAAGGAACATATGAAGAGTTAGAAGAACTTTTAACTTTTATTTGGGAAAAAGAAGAACTTGAAAAACTAATAAATAAAGGTACGAAAATAGAAGTTTATTTAGGTTCTGAAGATAAAATAGTTGATGCAAATAAAACAAGAGAGTTTTTTAGAGAATTTGCAACTATTTATTATATAAATAATGTAGGACATATTTTATAAATATAAAAGGATTTTAATGAAAGCAAAAATTGGAATAATAACAGCAAGTGATAGGGCAAGTAAAGGTATATATGAGGATTTAAGTGGTCAGGCTATTATTGATACTTTAAATGAATATTTAACTTCTCCTTGGGAAAGTGTATATAGATGTATTGAAGATAATCAAAAAACTATTGAAGAGACTTTAAAAGAATTAGTTGATAAACAAGGATGTTGTTTAGTAGTAACAACAGGTGGAACAGGTCCAGCTGCAAGAGATGTAACACCAGAAGCTACAGAAGCAGTTTGCGATAGAATGATGCCAGGTTTTGGTGAATTAATGAGAGCTGAGTCTTTAAAATATGTACCAACAGCAATTTTATCAAGACAAACAGCAGGACTTAGAGGAAGCTCATTAATTGTAAATTTACCAGGTAAGCCAAAATCAATAAGAGAGTGTTTAGATGCAGTTTTCCCTGCAATTCCATATTGTATTGATTTAATGGAAGGTCCATATTTAGAATGTAATGAAGAAATAATAAAGCCATTTAGACCAAAAAAATAGTCACAAATTGTACCTTAAAGTGTATAAATAGTGTAGGCTAAATGTACATCATATGTGAAATAATTTTTTTGTGTAACTTTAAGTAATAAAATTTTTTTTATATCATAATAATTTCTAATTTACAAAATTATTTAGTAATTAAAAATTAAAATAATTTAATTAAGAGGAAATTTTACAAAAAGGAATATTTTTGAAAAAAATTGTTTTTGCATTGATTTTAGCCTGTGCAATGTTTATGTTGGCTAGTCTCGCTTTTAGTACCCAGCATTCAATACTATTGGCGATTATTGTTTTATTAGTTGTTTTATGGACTAATGAAGCTTTACCAATTGGAGTTGTATCTTTACTTCCAATTATATTATTCCCCACTTTTGATATTTTGAGTACAAATGCAACAACTGCAAATTACTCTAAGTCAATTATTTTTCTATTTTTAGGTGGTTTTATGATTGCTATTGCAACTCAAAAAACTAATTTACATAAATATGTTTCTAGTAAATTACTAACACTGTTTCCTAATACTCCAAGGGGAGTTATTTTTTCACTTGCAATTACTTCAGCATTTTTAAGTTCACTAATTTCTAATACAACAACTGCACTTTTACTTATACCAATTGCAATGTTTTTAACAACTGATATAAAATTAAAAGTAAGACTTGTTTTAGCAATAGCTTATGGAGCAAGTATTGGTGGTATAGTAACTCCAATTGGAACTCCTCCAAACTTAATTTTATTAGGATTTTTGGAACAACATCAAATTGAGCCTATTGCTTTTGTTGAGTGGATATTATTAACAGGTCCTTTAGCTTTAATTATGTTAATAATAATTCCTTTCTTTTTATCAGTTGGAGTAAATCATTTAAAATTTGATACACATTTAGAGGATAGAGAGCACCTTACAAGTGATCAAAGAAGATTACTTTATATAATGGGAAGCTTAATAGTTTTACTTTTTGTAAACTCTAAAATTGAACCTTATTATTCAGGATTAGGTTTAAATGAAAAAGGAATTTTGCTAGGATATGGTCTTTTAATGTTTTTACCAAAAATTGGATTTTTAAATTGGGATGATACTAAAAAAATCCCATATGAAATTATCTTTTTATTTGGGGCAGGTTTTTCAATTGCTGCAGCTTTTTCAAAAACAGGTCTTGCATCAGAGATTGCAAATTATTTATTGGATTTAACAAATCTTCCATTTATCGTAATGATTTTATTGGTTGCAAGCTTAATTACTTTCACAACTGAAATTACTTCAAATACAGCACTTATTTCTATTGCTTTACCAATTATTTACTCTTTAGGTGAGGCTGCAAATATAAATATTACTTTAATTTTATTAGTATCAACAATTTGTGCTTCTTATGCCTTTATGCTTCCAATAGCAACCCCTCCAAATGCAATAGCCATGAGTAGTGGCGCCGTTAAAGTAAAAGATATGGCAAAATTTGGATTATTATTTAATATTTTAGGTATTTTAGCTATTACTGCAATTGCTTTATTATATTGGCAATTTTATTTATAAAAGTATTATAGCCATTTGGCTATAATACGCGAATGCAAGAGATTATAAAAAAACTAGATTTAACAGAATATTTAGAATCATTTCAAGAACTTTTTTCACGAAAAAAAAATATTATTCTTGAAGGTGATATTAACTTACATTATAAACTAATTGAAGAGCTTTCAAGGTTTGAATTTAATCCTCCAAGTGAGGTTGCAAATTTAGATACTGCTTTAATACATATTCAAAAGCAAGCTGTTTTAAGACTTGATGATATTTTTGAATTTGTAAAAATAATCAGATATTTTTTATACTTAAAAAGATTTAGTTTTGAAGGGAAACTAAAAGAGTGGATTGATAAAATAATCATTCCTGAAGATATTTTGAAGCTTGAGTTATTTTTTGATAGTAAGGGTAATTTAAAAGATGGTGTTGATGAAGATTATGATTTAATTAAAGATGCTATTTATAGAAATAAAGATTCTATAAAACAAAACTTGTATAAAATCATCAATTCTTCTAAACTTAAACCTTATTTAGTAGATTCACAAGTTCATTTAGTAAATGATGAAGAGGCAATTTTAGTAAGAGGTGGATTTAATCATGTGGTAAAAGCTACTGTTGTACATAGGTCTAATTCTGGATTTTTCTATATTGTTCCTCACTCTATTAGTGAACTAAAACAAAAAAGAAGTGATTTAATAAATAAGCAAGAAGAGGTTATTTTAAAGCTATGTAAGCAAATAACTTCTAGTTTTGAAAAAAATATTTTATTTTTAAAATTTATAAATAAAGAGTTTGATAGGTTTGATCATTATCAAGCAAGATTATTTTTTGCAAAAATAAAAGATAAAAACTTTATTTTACCAACAAAAAAAGATAGTTGTAAATTAATTAACTTTAGACATCCAGCACTTCATGATGCAAAACCAATTTCTATTGACTTTTCTAAAGCTGTAATAATGATTACAGGAGTAAATGCAGGTGGAAAAACAATGATGTTAAAATCAGTTTTAAGTGCTGTTTTTCTATCAAAATATTTAATTCCTTATTATACGGATAAAAATACTCAAGTTGGAACTTTTAAAAATATAATTGCAGTTTTAGATGACCCTCAAAGTGTAAAAAATGATATTTCTACTTTTGCAGGAAGAATGGTAGAGTTTTCAAATTTATTTACTAAAAAAAATGCAATTGTTGGAGTTGATGAAATTGAACTTGGAACAGATTCTGATGAAGCTGCAAGTTTGTTTAAAGTAATAATTGAAGAGCTAATAAAAAAAGATATAAAGATTATTATTACAACTCACCATAAAAGATTAGCTGCACTTTTGGCTGCAAATGAAAATGTAGAGTTAATTGCTGCACTTTATGATGAAGAAAACCAAAGACCAACCTATGAGTTTTTACATGGAACAATAGGAAAGTCTTATGCTTTTGAAACTGCAAGTAGATATGGTATTCCACATAATATTATAAAATATGCAAAGCAAGTATATGGGGAAGATAAAGATAAATTAAATGAACTTATTGAAAGAAGTAGCTCTTTAGAAAGACAGTATCAACGAAAACTTGCCCTTTTAAATGAAGAAATAGAAAAAATTGAAAAATTAAATAAGAGTTTAAAAGAGCAAAAAGAGAGTTTGGATATGCATATTTTACAAGAGAAATCTAAACTTCATAAAGAGTATAAAGATGCAAGAGAAGAAGCTAAAAAAGCTATAAAAGCAAAAATTATGCAAGATGGACATAGACATTTAAATATTGCACATACAAAAGCTTCAAGTATTAAAACTGAAAAAGTAAAAGAGGTTGAAGAGTTAAAAGAGGGTGATAGGGTTAAATATAGAAACTCAAAAGGTGTAATTATTTCTATAAAAGGTAAACAAGCTTTTATTGAAAATGATTCAGGAATGAAAATGAAAGTTCCCTTAGAAGAGCTTTCAAGAAGTGGAAATGCTCCTAAACCACAAGTAAAACCAAAAGCAACAATAACTGTGGCAAAACCAGAAACTGGACATATAAAGCTTGATTTACATGGACAAAGAGTAGAAGAAGCTTTAGAAAACCTAGATAAATTTATTTCAGATTCTTTAATTGCAGGATTTGATGAAGTATTGGTTTATCATGGTATTGGTATGGGAAAATTAGCTGCTGCTGTTAAAAAGTATCTTGATAAGCATCCAAAGGTTAGAGGTTATGAAGATGCACATCCAAGTAGTGGTGGCTTTGGTGCAAAAGTTATTAAGTTATAAGGAATAAAATGCAAGAAGAAATAGAATCAGTACAGAAGATTTATAATCTTCTAATAGAGTTTTTTATGAATTATAGTTTTCAAATTCTTGGAGCTATAATTATTGTTTTTTTAGGTTTTTTTGTAGCTAAAAAATTTGCACAAGCTGTGGAGAGATTATGTTTAAAAAATGATTTAGATGTAACTCTTACAAAGTTTATTGTAAATATTGTAAAGTTTGGGATAATTATAGGTGCAGCTATAATTGCTATTGGTAAATTAGGAATTACCTTAACACCTTTTATTGCAGGTATTGGTGCTGCTTCACTTGGTGCAGGATTGGCACTTCAAGGAACACTGTCAAATTATGGAGCAGGGTTATCTATTATAATTACAAGACCTTTTATAGTTGGAAATACAATAACTGTTCAAGATGTTTTTGGAATAGTAGAAGAGATAAAACTAGGTCATACTATACTTTTAACAGAAGATGGAGAAAAAATCACTGTTCCAAATAAGTATATTATTGGAGAGGTAATTATTAACTCTTTTGAATATAGAATAGTTGAAGCAACGGTTGGAATATCATATGAAAGTGATATGCAAAAAGCTATTAATATTATTTTAGATGAGATAAAAAGTTTTGAAGATTCAATCTCAACAAGTTCTAAACCTCAAGTGGGAATTAAAGAGTTTGCTGATTCTTCTGTTAATATAGAGTATAGATATTGGGCTAAAACTGAGATTTATTTTGAGACACAATATAAAATAAATTTAGCTATCTTTGAAGCTTTAAAACAAAATAGTATTGAAATTCCTTATCCTATTAGAAACTTATACTTACATCAACAACAAGCTTAATAAAATAGAAGAATTCTTCTATTTTATTAGTAAAAATGAGTTTATTGCACAAGTAATTCTTTTTTCTAAATCACTTAAATCTGTATTTATATAATCAATTTGTATTTTATATAAGCTTTTATTTTTATAAATAAACTCTAAAATAAAATACCCAGCATATAACTTGGCTTTTTTATTTTTTTTACCCTTATCTTCTTTATCATTTTCATATAAGTGAGCTTTTATAAGAATATTTTCCAAGTTGCTATTTTTACTTTGTTTTATATATTTTAAAAGTATATTATTAACTTTTTGTTCAAATATTTTAAGAGTAAAACTATCTTTTAGATTACTTTTCATATATTTTGAGTATTCAATTGAACTTTTTAATTTATAGTTATTTAGATAAAAGAGTTCTTGGGCTTTTTTTATATACTCTTTATTTTCAATTTTTTCAAAAGTGGTAGTTTGATTTTGGCAAGGTACTCTTTTTACTTTTTGTGAGGGTTTATTTAGTTGTTCATATATAGCATATGAGAAAAACAAAAAAATTAAAAATAGAATTGAATAGAGAAACTTCATAAATAAACCTTATATATTTTATTTGAAAATTGTATATTATCAAAGTAAAATATATAAGTCAATATTATTTTAAAATTATAAGTAAAAATAATATTTATAAAGAGCTATTTTCTTTTAGCTACTGTAATCTCTAAGTCAAATTTAGTAAAGTTTTTATTTGTCTCACTCTGTTTTTCTTCACTAATTATAAGTTTTGAACTATCTACTTTTTTAGTTTTAAAATAATCTAAAATAGTTTTAATTCTATTTTGTGTTAAAAGTTTAATCTCATCTTCTGTAATAATTTGTTTTAAAGCAATATTTTCTTTTAGGTTTGCTAAATATTTATCTTTTAAAAATACTTCTTTTTTATTTTCATTTATAATAAACTCTTTTTTTATCTCTTTTAACTCTTTTTTATTTTTATATGAAGTATATAAATTTTCAATTGCAATTTGATATTTATCCCCTTTTGATACTTTTTTCATTTGCTCTTCTATTAATAAAGTTGCTTTTGAATTTTGTAAAGCTTTTATATCATTTGAAGTATAGTTTGGAATAATTTTTATAGCAATATTTGGTCTTTTTTCCATAATTAAAGCAAGATTATCAAGGGCTTCTTTTTCTGATGGAAGTAATTTACTACTTGCATATTCAAAATCAATAGTTTTTATTTCATCAGCTTGAATACCTAAAAGTGAAGCTAATAAGTTAAAAGGTGCACTTACTGCTTTTAATATCAAGTTTGTAAAGGCTTTCCAAATAATAGGACCCACTGAAAAGTTAGGATCATTAACATCCCCAGAAATAGGTATATCTAAGTTGATTATTCCTTTTGAATCTTCAAGTAATGCAATTGCTAGTTCTAGTGGAAGTGAAACTGCATCTTCACTTTTTATTTCTTTCCCAAATCTAATATCACTTATAATTATGCTATTTTTAGCATCTAAATTTGAACTTTTTATATTATATTTTAAATCAAGATTTAATTTACCTGAGTCTATTTCTCTACCTAAAAATTTACCTGAGTAAGAAGTGAAATTTTTAATAGTAATATTTTTAAATATCATATTTATATCTGTTAGATTTTTTATATTTTGATGTTCAACTAATCCTGTAATTTTTGTATAACCATATGTATCAACAGCACCTTCTAAATTAAGTTTTGTTGGTTTCGAACTTTTTGAGTTGAATTCAGAAAAGTTTCCATTTAAATTTGAAACCAATGTTTTAAAAGGTATTGGTAAATTTTTATCTTCAAAATTAAAAGAAGCATTTTCTATTTTAAGTGGGCCTATATCTAAGTTTAAATTATCTTTTGAATTGTTTTCTTTTTGTGTATTAGTAGTTAGTTTATCTTTTTGCTCTTTTTTATTTGTTGTAGTATTTTTAGGAAGCGTAATACTTATATATGGCTCTTTTAACTTTGTATTTTTTATTGCTAAAGTATTATTTTCAAATACAATTTTATCAATAATTAAATCTATGTTTTTTGTAATAATTTCAGCTTGTAACTGTTTAGTTAAAAATAAAGCTTCTTTTTTTAAATCAATTTTATCTAAAAAGATTTTTTCTTTTTCTTTTTTTAAATTTGTTGCAACTAATGATAGGTTTTTTATATCAAGATTTAGTTGTTCTTTTTTATTAGATATTTTAATTGAAGGTTCATTTAAAGTAATTGTTGAGATTTTTAAATCCTCTTTTTTTACTTTAAAATTATCAATATTAAAACTAAGATTATTTAGTCTTACTTCATTATTGTTACTTTTATCACTATATTCAAGCTGTGCTTTTGAAATATTAAATGTTTTTAAATCAAAAAACCACGGTAAAGAGTTTTCTTCTTGTTTTGTAGGTTCTTTTTTTTCTATTGTATTTATAAGTGTAGTAAAGTTTATCTCTTTGTTTTTAGATATAATTGCCTTTACAAAGGGTTTTTCTAAAGATATTGATTCTATATCAATTATTTGTTTTGGGTATTCTAAAAATAGGTTTTTAACTAATAAATTTTCAAATTTTGCTAATGTAGAGTTTTTTTGTTTTAAATCAATATTTTTTATAGCTAAATTTAAATTTTGAACTTTTAAATCTAAAGAGTTATTAAAATTTATTTGATAACCAAAGTTTAAATCAATAGAAGCCTTATCCTCTAAGTTAAAATTTAACATACTTTTTTTATAGCTTAAAAACTCAGTTGGTTTTAAATTTTGTAAACTTACATTTGCATACATAGAAAAAGGTTCTAATTTAAAGCCACCTTTCATATTTAAAGTTGTATTTTCATTTATTTTTGTACTTAAAGTTTGTGAAGCAACAATATTTTTAAAACTTCCTAAATCATGAAAAACATAGTTTAAGTTATTTAATGAAATAGAAAAAGGATCAATTTTACTATTTCTTGTATAGTTTATTGTTGCATTATTTATATTTGTTGTAAGTATTAAAAAATCAATTATAGAAGAGTTTGTATTTTTATTTTTTTCTTCTTTTTTTTCTTTTGCTAATTTTGTAAGATTTATAATACCTTTATCATCTTCAATTATATTAATTTTTGCATCAGTTAAATTAATTTTTTCAAATCTTATATGATTTTTATCAATTGTTTTAAAAATAGAAAAATCAATATATAAATTTTTAAAATAAATTAATGATGTTTCTTTATCTTTTATTTCAAACTCATCAATATTTATTTCAAAAGTAAAAGGATTTAATCTAAGATTTTCTATAAAAACCTCTTTTGTAATATTTTCATTGATTATTTTTATTATTTGTGGTTTAAGAAAATAGGGAATAATAAAAAATCCAATTAAAGAGTATAGTAATACTAAAGATATTAGTATTTTTATAGTTTTATTAGTTTTCATTAAATTACCTCTCTTTGCAGTTAGTTTTATTATAGCAAAATAAACATAACTTCGCTACAATCCCATTAGAGAAAAAAGGATAAGAATGACAGTTATAGAAATATTTCAAAAATTATTAAAATTTAAGTCAATTACTCCTAATGATGATGGGGCTTTTGATTTTATAGAAGAGTATTTAGGTGAAGAGTGGAATTGTATAAATATTGATAGAGAAGATACAAAAAATAGATTTTATTATAAAAAATTCAATGAAAATCCCCAACATTTATGTTTTGCAGGACATATAGATGTGGTACCTCCTGGGAATGGTTGGGAAGTTGATCCATTTGAAGCAAAAGTTATAGATGGTATAATAACTGCAAGGGGAGCACAAGATATGAAAAGTGGTGATGCTGCTTTTTTATATGCTTGTAAAAATGCTAAAAATTTTGATGGGACTTTATCTATTTTACTAACAAGTGATGAAGAGGGTGAAGGAACTTATGGAACTATTAAAGCTTTAGAGTATTTAAAACAAATTAATATGATTCCAAACTATGCAGTTGTTGCAGAACCTACTTGCGAAGAAGTTTTTGGAGATGCAATAAAAGTTGGAAGAAGGGGAAGTATTAATGGATATATTACAATTAAAGGAAAGCAAGGTCATGCTGCTTATCCTGAAAAATGTATAAATCCAATACATAATTTTGCTTCAGTATTACCAAAAATAGCTGGTATTAATTTAGATAATGGAGATGAATATTTTTCTCCTAGTAAATTAGTAATTACAGATATTAGAGGTGGTATGAAAGTTACAAATGTAACTGCAAATGAATTAGAAATTATGTTTAATGTAAGAAATTCTACAAATACTACAAGAGAAGATGTTGAAAATTTTATTTATGAAAATTTAAAAGGTTTAGATTATGAATTTAGAACTACACAAGGTTCCTTTCCTTTTGTTACAAATAAACAATCAAAAGTAGTAAAAGCTATGGAAAATTCAATTAAAGAAATATTAAATATCACTACAAAACATAGTACAGCTGGAGGTACAAGTGATGCTAGATATTTTGGTGCTTTTGGAATAGAAGCAATTGAATTTGGTGTAATAAATGATACTATTCATAGTGTAGGTGAGAGAACTTCTGTTAAAGAAGTGGAAGATTTATGTTTAGTATTTGAAAATTTAATAGCAAAGTTTTAGAACTCTTTTAAATATGCAAATAATAATTTACGATAAAAGTTACTTAAATAAAATTCCAGAACTTTTTGTAAATTCTATTTATAATAGCTGTAAAAAAGATTATACTCTTAAGCAGTTAGAAGCTTGGGCTGGTTTAAATATTGATTATAAGTTTTGGGAAAATAAACTTAAAAAAACAAAACCTTTTCTTGCTATTTTAGATGGAAAATTAGTAGGTTTTGCAGAATTTTATAATGATTATATAGATTGTTTTTATGTGGATTATACTTTTCAAAAAAAAGGTATAGGCAAAGCACTTTTAACTCATATTATTTATATAGCAAAACAAAATAATATAAAAAAAATTAAAGTAGATGCAAGTATTACTTCAAAACCTTTTTTTGAAAAATTTGGATTTAAAAAAGTAAAGAGAAATTTAGTAAAAAAAGCAAATGAAGAGTTAATAAATTACTCTTTAGAATTAATACTATAGTAACCTTAAAAGGTTACTATAGCTTAGTTGCAAGTTTTAGTATAAAATAGATCTAATTTTATAGGAATATCAAACCATCCTTTATTTTGATGACCTGAAACTTCTTTATTTAATATTTCTAAAGCTGGCACTAAATCAAAATCTTGTGCATCTATTACTCCTTTTATAATTACTTTATTTTCAGCAATTTTATACTTCATTGGAATAACTTTAGATTTTTCATTTAAAGTAAATTCAATATCCATTGTTTTTTTATTGACTTTAAGAATTTTAGCTTCAACTTTTGAAGATTTAAGATTTTTAACAAAATACTTTAAAATATTATCTGTTTTTTGATTACTATAAGCATTAATATTTTTTAGATTTATTTTTGCTTTTGTATTTAACAATGCTTCTTGTAAAGTAGATTTATTTTTTGTAGTAATTAATTCTATTTTATCAAAGCTTCCATTAACTGAAACTTTTTCTAAAGTTTTATATGAGGTCCATTTAATTTTTAACTCATTAATACTAATGCATTCTTTTGCATTTAATGTCATAGATAGGAAACTAAAGCAAAATATTGCTACTAAAGATTTTTTAATTAAACTCATTTTTACTCCTTTGAAAATAATTAATATAATTATATATTATTATTGTGTTCATTTTGTGTTTATAGATAATCACTTGGAATAAAATATCCATAATTTCTAACATTTCTAAGATAATTACTAGGTAATTTTTTTCTTAGTTTTTTTATAAATTGCCTAATAGCATTTTCATTTTTAAATCTATCAATATCTAATAGATACTCCATTTCTTCGTAAGTTATAATAGGTTTTTTATTTAATAAGTAATCTAAAAAGATTAGTTCTTTATTTGTTAAAAAAAAGATATTATTTTGATTTTTAATTAGGGAACTTTTTTTATAAAATGTAAATTTATGGCTTAGCGTTATAATATTATTTAAAGATTGCCTCTCTAAAAATTTTGAAAAAACCTCTTCTAATTTCTCTTTTGTTAAAGGATACACGATACATTTTAATAAATTTAATTCTATTGCATTTAAAATTAGTTTATTGTCTGCTAAAGTAGTAATCATAGCAATGGGGGTTTTAAAATCATCTTTTCTGATTTTTTTCAAAGTTTCAATAACTGATACATTGTCTACTTTAATATTTGTAATTATTAAAGTAGGACTAACTTCTTTGTATAACTTAAGTATTTCATAATTATTTGAAGCAATATATACTTCTTTAAATAGAAACTTAAGTATTTCCAAATTTTCATTTCGAATCTCTTCTTTATTATCTGCATAAAGAATAGTAAATTCTTTTAAATTGTTAATTAAATCTTTATTCATATTAAATCCTTTAAATAATTATTATATAATTTATTTTATTATTAAATTAAAAAAAGAGTAAATTTGCAAATTTTTTTAATATTTTGTGGTTATAATGTAAAAAAATAAAGGTAATTAATGAAAACTATAGGATTACTTGGTGGAATGAGTTGGGAAAGTACAGTTTTATATTATAAGCAAATAAATGAAGAAATTAAGATACAACTTGGTTCTTTACATAGTGCAAAAGTAGTTTTATATAGTGTAGATTTTGAAGAAATAGAAAAACTTCAACATAGTAAAAATTGGAATAAGGCAGCTGAGATATTAAGTATCGCTGCAAAAAATATAGAAATAGCAAGTGCTGATTTTTTACTTATTTGTACAAATACTATGCATAAAGTTGTACCTACTATTGAAAAAAATATAAAAATTCCTATTTTACATATTGCAGATGCAACAGGAAAAGTACTTCAAGAAAATAGTATAAAAAAAGTTGGTCTTTTAGGAACGGCGTTTACTATGAAAGAAGAGTTTTATAAAAATAGAATAAAAAGTAATTTTAATATTGAAGTAATAGTTCCAAATGAAGAAGAGATTAATATTATTCATAAGATTATATATGAAGAGTTATGTTTAGGTATTATTAAAGAAGCTTCAAAAAAACAATATTTAAAAATAATTGATAATTTAGTTTTAAAAGGTGTTCAAGGGGTTATTTTAGGGTGTACTGAAATTGGAATGTTAATAAAACAAGAAGATACTAAAGTTAAACTTTTTGATACAACTTTAATTCATGCAAAAGAGGCTGTAAAAGAGGCATTAAAGGATTAAAATGATGATATATGGAACAGCTTGGAAAAAAGAACAAACTACTAGACTTGTACAAGAGGCAGTTTTATGTGGTTTTAGAGCAATTGATACTGCTTGTCAGCCAAAACATTATAGAGAAGATTTAGTAGGTATTGCTTTAGAAAATCTTTATAAAGAAGGTATAAAAAGAAATGAACTTTTTATACAAACAAAGTTTACTCCTATAGAAGGGCAAGATATAAATAATATGCCTTACTTAAAAGAGGATAATGTAATAATACAACTTGAAAAATCTTTTAAAAAATCAAAAGAAAATTTAAAAACAGATTTTATAGATTCATATATTTTACATTCTCCTATTTATCCCATATCTGATTTAGTAAGTGTATATACAAAAATGCAAGAGTTTTATGAAAACAATGAAGTAGGGCAACTAGGAATTAGTAATTGTTATGATTTAAACTTGCTTATGTATTTATATGATATAGCAAAAATCAAACCAAAAGTTTTACAAAATAGATTTTATGCACAAACAAATTATGATAAGCAGTTAAGAGAGTTTTGTAAACAAAAGGGTATAACTTATCAAAGTTTTTGGTCTTTAAGTGCAAATGCACATATTTTAGCTAGTAATGAACTAGAAGAGTTATCTTTTAAATATAACAAAAGTGTTGCACAAATATTTTATAGATTTTTAACTCAGATAAATATAACACCACTAAATGGAACAACTTCTAAAGTTCATATGTTAGAGGATTTACAAATACAAGAGTTTACTTTAAAAGAAGATGAGCTTAATTTAATATTAAAGTTTTTATAAAGGAATAAGAGATGAATATAGAGAAGCTAAAAGATTTACAAGAGGAGTTTTTAGAAGTTTATCCAAAAGCTTTTGAAGATGAAAAACTACTTCCTATTATGAAAAAATTTAATCCTTGTAAACTTGAAGAGTTATCAAAAGAGGCTTTTTCAAAACAGAAGTTTTCTACTCCTGAAATTATTTGTGAAGATTTTTTAAAAATAATTTTTAAATCAGTAGTTATTTCTTTATATGATAAATTAAAACTAAGAGATGCTATAAAAGCTATGAATATATATGAAAAAGATATGTTTAGTATTGCTTTATATGATTTACTATATAAAAATAAAAAACAAGGAATGAATGACTTAGTTGAAATATTAACTCCCCATAAGCTTGCTAAATGGACTATAATCTCTATAATTCCATACTATTTAAATAGGCAAAAAGAGTATTTTATAAAACCAACAACTACAAAAAGTATAATTGAGTATTTAGAAATAGAAAATTTAGTGTATAAACCAAAACCAAGCTATGAATTTTATGTAAATTATAAAAAAGTTTTAGATACACTAAAACCTACAGTAAACAAAGCTTTAAAAAAAGATAATGTATGTTTTACTGCCTTTATTAGAATGGGTATTGAAATATGCAATGATTAAAATTATGGGGAGAAAAGATGTTTATAGTAAATTTAAATTATATTAAACCTTTAGAAGAGGTTGATAAATATTTGCATGAGCATATTAATTATTTAGAGGAACAGTATAGTTTAGGTAATTTTGTTGCTTCAGGTAAAAAAATACCAAGAACAGGTGGAGTAATCCTTTCAAAGATTAGGTTTCTAAGTGATTTAGAAAAAATTTTACATCAAGACCCTTTTCATAAAGCAAAATTAGCAACTTATGAAATTACAGAGTTTATTCCAAGTATGACAGCTAAAGAGTTTGAAAATTTAAAAGAATTAGTTTAAATAGCAATTTTTGGATTGTTTAAAATCTTTTGTTTTGATAAACTTATTATAATTTAAATAAAAGAGTAAAAAATGATATTAAAAGTAGCAGATTTAAATGATATTGATGAGGTATTAGAACTTCATTATAAATATCAAGTTGATTCTATTAAAGAAGAAGATAAAAAAGATGGATTTGTTACAACTGCTTTTACAAAAGAGCAGCTAACAAATCTAATTGAAAAAGAACAAGGTTTATTTATAGCAAAAATAGATAATAAAGTAGTAGCTTATGTAATGGCTGCATCTTGGCAATTTTGGTCTGTTTGGCCTATGTTTGCGCATATGATAAAAAATTTGCCAAATTTAGAGTATTTAAATCAAAAATTAAGTGTAGATAACTCTTATCAATATGGACCAATTTGCATAGATAAAAGTGTAAGAGGAAAACAAGTTTTAGAAAGAATTTTTGATTTCTCAAGGGCTCATATGGCAAAAAGATTTCCAATTTTGGTAACTTTTATTAATAAAATAAATCCAAGGTCTTATGAAGCACATACACGAAAATTAGGTTTAGAGGTTATTTGTGAATTTGAATTTAACAATAATCACTATTATGAATTAGTTTATGATACTTCTAAACCTGTAATTTTATAAATTTATACATTCAAACCATATTTTTGAAAAAGCAATAACTGCTTTTTCAATCTCCTCTTCTTTAAATCCTCCAAATCCCATAGAAATTAAAATTGTATTTTTATAAGTATAAAGATAAATTTTAATATTTTTTTCAATAGCTTTATCTTGTAGTTTTTCAAAATCAATATTAAGTTTTGCTTGTATTAAAATAGTTAAGCCACTTCCTTCTCTTATAATCTTAAAACTATCTTTTAAATATTTTAAAAGAAATTCTTTCATTAAATCATGCTTTTTTTTATTTAAAGTTCTTACTTTTCTTAGATGTCTTTCCCAAAAACCTTCTTTTAAAAAAAGTTCCAAAGTTTTTTGAGTATTAATACAAGTACCTGAATATGAAAAATCAAAAGTCTTAATATATCTTTCAATAAGACATTTTGGTAAAACAAGATAACTAACCCTTAAAGCAGGGGAAAAAGCTTTTGAAAAAGTTCCTATATAAATTACTCTTTGATTATTGTTTATTCCTTGTAGTGAAGGTATGGGTCTATTATAGTAACTAAGTTCACTATCATAATCATCTTCTATAATATAGCTATTGTTTTTTTCTGCCCATGAGATAAGTTTAATTCTATTTGAAATTGGAATTGTAACCCCTGTTGGGTATTGATGCGAAGGAGTAACATATAAAAGTTTAGCTTTTATATTTTTTAAAAGTTCAAGATTTATTCCCTCTTTTGTAATAGCAATTTCTTCAATATTATAAGACATTAGTTCAAAGACTTTTTTTGCAACTTTATATCCTGGATATTCAATGGCAAAATGGTTTGTATACTCTTTAAATAAATTGGCAATAATAAACATAATATCTGAAAATCCACTTGCTATTACTATTTGTTCACTACTACAATTTACAGCCCTTGAGCTTGCTAAATATTTTGCAATTTCTTCTCTTAATCCTATATCTCCTTGTCTATTTGGATATTCAAAAAAATTCACTTCTTCTTTTATTACTTTATTATAAAGTTTAGCCCAAAGTTTTTTAGGAAAAATATCATTGCTTAATTTTGCTTGATAAAAATCATATTTATATTTTTTTTGTTTTTCTTCTTTTGTTGTTTTTAAAGGTTTTTGTATTTTTAATTTTGTATAAATCTCTTCATTAACAAAATATCCACTTTGAGGTTTACTATAAATATAACCTTCCACATAAAGTTGGTTATATGCAGCTTCAACTGTATTTTTGCTTATTTTATAATCTGATGACATTTTTCTAATAGAAGGAAGTTTTCCTTTTAAAGAGTTGTTTTTTATATCCTCTTTGATTTGTAAATATAATTGCATATATAAAGAAGTTGAAGTTTTTTCTAATTTATACATAACTGACCTTATTTAAAAACTAAAATTTGTATCTTGTGAAAAGTACAATTTTAAGATATTATAACGCCAATAAACTTATATAAAGGCAGAAAATGCAAATTGCAAAAGTTTTATTTATTAAAGTAGGAAAGGTTACAGTTACTTTACTTGAAGATTCAAAAAGAAAAGAGTTAGTTTCTGGAATAAAAAAGTATCCCATTAATAAAGCTTTTTTAACTAAAACAGGTTTTATTAGTGATGAACAAGCTGATTTAAAACATCATGGTGGAGAAAATAAAGCTTTATTTATGTTTTCTAAAAAAACATATGAAAAAATAAATCAAGAGTGTAATACAAAGTTTAAGATTGATGAAGTCTCATATTTTGGAGAAAATATTATATTTTCACATATTAGTGAAGAAGATATTTGTATAGGAGATATTTACTCTTTAGGAGAGGCTACTATTCAAATCACTCAACCAAGGCAACCTTGTTGGAAATTAAGTGCAAATACTCAACAAAAACAAATGACAAAGTTTATTTTTAATAGTGGATTAACAGGTTGGTATGCAAAAGTTTTAAAAGAGGGCGAAATAAAAAAAGATGATAGTTTAATTTTAATAGAAAGAAAAGAACCAAAACTTAATATTTTGATTTTAAATAAACTAATATTAAATCCAAATTTAGATGAAAATTTAACCTTAAAAGCAATAAATAGTCAATTTTTAGGAAAACCTTTTTTAGAATCTTTAAAAAAAAGATATTTACTAAAAGAAGAAGATAAACAATTTGAAATATATCATAATTAGTGGGAAAAAATGAGAAGAAAAGAGTTTAATATAGAAGATAAACAGATAATTTTAAAAATATTAAGTAGTTGTGAATATGGAGTTTTAAGTTTAATTAGTGAAAATAAACCATATAGTGTAGCTTTAAACTTTGTATATTTTCAAGATAAATTATATTTTCATGGAGCAAAAGAAGGAAGAAAAGTTGAAGCTATAAGAGATAATAATAAAGCTTCATTTTTAGTCGTAAAACCCTATAGTTTAATTCCTTCTTATTTTAGTAATACAATAGCTGCTTGCCCTGCAACTCAGTTTTTTTCTTCAGTTTTTTTTGAAGGAGAAATAAAACAAATAGAAAATAAAAATAAAAAAGCAGAAGTTTTAAATGCATTAATGGAAAAATTGCAAAGTGAAGGTGGTTATGAGCCAATTGCATATGAAAAAGCTATGTATAAAAAAATGATAGAAAAAACTGCTGTTTTTGAATTTACAGTGTTAAATCTTAGTTGTAAAGTTAAAGTAGGGCAAAATCTAAATAATATGCAAAAAAATAATATGTTAGAAAAGTTATCAAATAGAAATACACAAATAGATAAGCAAACTATTAAAGTTATTAAAGAGTTTAATAAAGATTAACACAAGTGTGTTAATCTTATTATTTTACTTTAATTCCATTTTTATATAGAAGTTCAACCCAAGATACTTTTTTACCTTTAATATTATATAAAGTTGGAGTACCTCTTACATTTAATTCTTCTGCAATTACCATTTGTTCTTCTAAACTTTGCTCTAAATTAGCTAAAGTTTTCTCATCAATTTTTCTTTGAATAAATTCTTTAGAAGTTGCAGTTACATTTAACATTGCATTAATTTTTTCTTCATTAGTTTTTTTACTCATATAGTATAAAGATAAATCTTTTGCATTTTCATGGAAAGATAAAGGGTAAAAAAATACTCTTATTTTTACATTTTTTTCTATTTGAGGAAAATATGACTCAAATTGTTTGCAGTATGGGCATTCAGGATCTGTAAATAGAATATATTCATCTTTCCCACTTCCATAAATTAAAGCTTCCTTTCCTACAACTTTTGATAAATCAGCTGGAATAGTAAAAGGTTCTCCTGTATTAGCATTCATTGCATTTCCTGCTAATAGAACTTTTTTATCTTTTGTTAAAAAAAGTTCTTGTGGTGTACCTTGTATAACAGTTGCAAGAATATAGATACTTCCATAATCAAAAGCTTTTTTAACTTGAATATTAGCTTTTTGAATAAGTTCAAGTTTACTAATAGTAGATAATTCTTCTTTTGATACTTCTTTAGCTTCTTGGGCAAATAAAGAACCAATAAAAAGAAAAACTAAAAAACTCTTTTTTATTATATTTAACATATAATTTCCTCTTATATAATTTTATTAAAGCTATCATACACAAAATTTGTTTAGAGAGTGTAAAATGTTAAAAAAAAATATAAATTATTGCTATTAAATAAGATTTCAATAATTAAAATAATAGATTATAAAGAAGAGTTAAGATATTTAGAGGTTAAAAGTTAGTATCCATACTCTTCTTTTAATTTTTCAATTTTATTTCTAATAAGATTTTCTTTCCATCCATGTCTTTGTGCAAATTCAGTTATTTCTTTTTCTCTTTGTTCTTTATCACAAAATACAAAGATTCTTTTAATAAAAGGTTTTGGTATCTGTATTGCTACCATTTGGAAATAGTTGTCTTTACATTCTCTAGAGCAAAATACTTTACTTATAGATATTTTTTTCTGACAATATGGACAATGATTCGACATAAACTTACCCTCTTTTTCTGTTTTGGATTGTGGGAGTATAACAAATAAAGTTTAAATGCAACTAAGTCGCCATCAAAACAGCTATATTTTGAGCTATCTAAGCTTTATAAAGTTTTGCTATTTTATCAAAAAAATAAGGAAATTTTATATATGAAAGAAAAATCTTCTATATTTTGTTTTATTTTTTTAATTTTTAATACTTTGATATAAATCAAACAAGATTTTTTCTCTTTTTTATAAAATAAAATAAAAAAGGAAAAACTTGTTAAAAACTTATTTTTCAAGAATGAAATCAAAAGCTTCTTGTGAACCAAGGAAGCCTTTAAATAAAATATTATGGTCTTTTTTAGGTTCTTTTTTAGGAATTTACCTAATTGCAATTTTTGGAAGATGGTTTTCTATTGAAGATAGCTTTTTTTTACTTGGCTCTTTTGGCGCCTCTGCTGTTTTAATTTATGGTGCACCTCAAGCAGCTTTTTCACAACCAAGGAATTTAGTAGGGGGACATATTCTTTCTGCTTTAGTTTCAGTTTGTATTGTTAAGTTATTTAGTTCTATTTTTCCCATTGAAGTTTTATGTGCATTAAGTGTTTCTTTAGCAATAATGCTAATGCATTATAGCTGTACAATGCACCCACCAGGGGGTGCAACTGCATTAATTTATGTAATAGGAAGTAATAAAGTTCAAGCTTTAGGTTGGTTATATCCTTTTACTCCTATTGCAATAGGAGCTTTACTTATGCTATTAGTAGCACTTTTTGTAAATAACCTATCACAAAATGACAAAAGGCATTATCCTACTTATTGGTTTTAAAGTATCCTTGAAATTACATAAGTAGTTAAAAAAGAGATAATAATTCCATATCCCACTATGGCTGTACTTAATCTTGGTGCAAGTCCTGCCATTGAAGCAATTGCACCTGCTGTTATCATAGGTGCCATTGCTGCTTCTAAAATTGAAACTTTAACTGCTAAGCCATCCCAATTAAAAATTAAAGCTACTAAATAAGCAAGTATTGGAGCAACAATTAATTTTATAAGTAATGCAATACTTAATGGAGCAATATCTGATTTTGGCATTTTTAATTTTAATTGAAGCCCCACAGCAACTAAAGCAACAGGTATTAATGTATTTGCAAAATTTGTAAGAATATAAGTTAAAGTAGGGGGAAATTCCACTCCTATAAAACATAAAGCTACAATAAGTGATAAAAAAGGTGGAAAGGTTATAACCTTTTGAACTATAACTTTTGAACTTATCTTATTTTTACTTGAATAATATGCAGTTACAAAAGTACCATATACTGCTAAAGCTATAAAAGTTCCCAATTGATCATATATAAGAACATAAGCAATAGCTTCTTCTCCTAAATAAGCATTAACTATAGGAATACCCATAATTGAACTATTTGTTAAAATAGCAACAAGCATAAGTGAACCTGTAATCTCTTTTGACCAATTATAAAACCTTGAAATAACAATAACTAAAAAAGCACTAATTAACATTACCAACCAAGCAATAACTGTTGGTATTAAAATATCAAATGAAAAAGTTAATTTTGGAACTTGAATAAGAATAATTGCAGGAAGTGAAATATAAATAATAAATTGATTTAAAATAGTAGGAGTCTGTTCATCAAAAATTTTTAGTTTTTGAAGAATATATCCTACAATTATCGCAAAAGCAATTAATATAAAATTATCCATATTAAATTAAAACCCATTTTTTAAACAAGCTTCTGCTTCACATGGACTTTGATCTGTAACTTTACCATGCTCTTTTACATATTTAATTCCCCAATAATACATCTCTTTTAATACAGGCTTTAATTTTTTACCCATAGGAGTTAAAGAGTAGACTACTTTTGGAGGAACTTCTGGAAATACTTCCCTATTTATTATATTTTTTTCTTCCAATTCTTTTAATTTAATAGTTAGGGTTTTTTGAGTAATTTCTGCTATATTTTCATGTAAATCTTTAAATCTTTTTTCATTTTCCAATAAATGCCAAATAATTGCAAGTTTCCATCTATCATTAAAAATATCTAATGTAACTGCCACTGAGCATTTATATTCTTTATCATTTATATAATACATATTCTTATCCTTTTGTTATAAACATATTATAACATATCTATTTTTAATTTCCATTACTTACCTAAAGTAAAGTAAGGGAAAATTAAGTTTATAGGGTATATAATTTTCAAAATTAAAAGGATTTATAGTGAATAAAGAAGAGAATAAAACAAAATATTTTATTGGTATGTTACTTGCCATGATATTTTGGGGTATTGCTTGGACTTCTGGAAAAGTTACAATTTCTCATTCAAATGCGCAAGTTGCAGCTTTTTGGAGATATGCCATCTCTTTTATTACTATACTTCCTGTTGTTTGGTATATGAAAATCTCATTTAAAACAGATAAATTAGGTTTAGTTTATATGATTTTTGCAGGACTTTTAAGTGCTATTTTTAATTATTTGTTTTTTGTGGGACTCTCTTATGGTCAAGCGGGGTATGGCGGTACTATGGTAACTTCAATAGTACCAATTTTAACTTATTTATTCTCAATTTTATTATTGGGAACAAAGGTTTCAACAAGGCAAGTTGTTGCTTTAAGTATTGGTGTGTTTGGTGCTTTAATTCTTTTACGAGTACCTATGGAAGGATTGGCTTTTTTAAATATAAATAGTTCATATTTTTTAATTTGTGCTTTTGTTTGGGCAATTGTAACAGTTTTAGCACAAAAAGCCTCTACTAGGGCTAATCCTATGCTATATACTTTAGTAGTTTTTGCAATAACTGCCTTTACAAATATGATATTTGCACTACCTTATCATCCTTTTGATATTAGAAGTTTTGATAATGTGTTTTGGTGGAATATAGTATTTATTGGTCTATTCTCTGGAACTTTTAGCATGACTTTATTTTTTATTTCTGCTAGTAAAATTGGAGCACATCAAGCAGGTATTTTTATGTTTATTGTTCCTGTTGGCGCTATAGTTTCAAGTTGGATAGTTTATGATGAAAAAGTTGTATTATCTACAATAATAGGATGTTTTTTATCACTTGTTTCAGTTCTTTTATTTAACACTAAAAGAAAATTAAGAAAAATTAGAATTTCAAATTAGGAGATTTTTATGAAAAAAGTATTAATTATTAATGGTCATCAAAAGTATGAAGGAATAGCAGAAGGGAATCTAACTAAGATTTTTATAGATGAAGCTTCAAAGTTTTTTGAAAATCATAATTTTGAAGTAAAACATAGTATGGTTGAAAGTAATTATGATATAAAAGAAGAAGTAGATAAATTTGCTTGGGCAGATTATATCTTATTTCAATATCCTGTGTATTGGATGGGAGTACCTTGGCTTACTAAAAAATATATTGATGAGATTTTTTCTGCAGGAAATAAAACAGTTACATATCTAAATGATGGAAGAAGTAGAGATGATGCTTCTAAAAAATATGGAAGTGGTGGTCTAATGAAAAGTAAATATATGCTTTCATTAACTTATAATTGTCCTGAAAGTGAATTTTCAAATAAACAGGGATTCTTTGATGGTTTATCTTTAGATGAAGCAAATATTGCAACTCATAAAACTTTTCAATTTTGTGGAGCAAAGCCTTTGAAAACTTATGCTATACATGATATTTTTAAAAGTGATTTAGATTTAAATTTAGAATTAACAAAATTTAATAAAGTATTAGAAGAAAATTTTTTAAATTAAGCTGTTTCATAATTTGAAACAAAAAAGATTTAGTTTCTCTACTCTATAGAAAAGTAATCAAATCTTTTATAATATTTTATAAAATTAATATAAAGGTTAAAAATGAAAAATGTAGTTATTGTTGCAAATATTAAGATAAAACCAGAGTTTAAAGAAGAAGTTTATAATGAATTAATTAAACTTTATAAAAATACACATAAAAATGATAAAGGGTGTATTTATTATGAATTACATAAGAATTTAATAGATGAAAATAGTTATACTTTTATAGAGACTTGGGAAAATCAAGATTTTTTAACAGAACATGAAAATAAATCACATTTTAAAGAGTTTTTAGTAAATATTGAAAATAAACTTGAAAGTGTTGAGATTAATAAATTGGAAAAATTATCAATATAAAAAGGATAAATATGAAAAAAGAAGAGTTTTTAAAGGCAATGGATTTTAGACATGCTTGTAAAGTATTTGATGACACAAAAAAAATACCAGCTGAGGAATTAAATTTTATTTTAGAAGTAGGTAGAAAATCTCCTTCATCTTTTGGAATGGAACCTTGGAAGTTTGTAGTAATTCAAAATCAAGAAATGAAAGAAAAAATTAGACCAGTATGTTGGAATCAACCACAAATTACAACTTGTAGTGATTTAGTTATTATTTTAGCTAGAATAGAAGATGTAAAGGTTGAAAGTGGAACTCCTTTAAAAAGATTTGCAAGAAGACCTATGCCTCAAGAAAAAAAAGATTTTTATATTCAACTATATGCAAATCATCTAAAAGATACTTTTAGTTCTGATGAAAATATTTATTCTTGGACAGCAAGACAGTGTTATATTGCTATTGGAAATATGATGACTGCAGCTGCTTCTATTGGTATTGATTCTTGTCCTATTGAAGGGTTTGAAAAAGAAAACTTAGAAGAGATTTTACAACTAGATACTACAAAATATCAAGTAGCTATGGTTTTACCTTTAGGATATAGAATAAATGAACAATCAGAGCAATTAAGACTCTCTTTTGATGAAGTAGTAGAGTTTATAAAATAAAAGAGAAATCTCTTTTATTTTATAGCTTTGAAAAGTCTATATCAAATTCATCTATTTGTTCTTCACTTAAAAACTCATTTGCAAATTTTAAATATAGTTTTTTTTCTACAAAAAATTGCATTAATTCTTTATCTAAAGATTTATCTTTAACCATATCAGCTAATATAGCCATAGATTTGCTAAGAGTATTTCCTTTTTTATATGGTCTATCATTTGAAGTTAAAGCTTCAAAAACATCAGCAATTGCTAACATTTTATCTTCTAAACTCATAGGTAAATCCATAATCTCTTTTGCACCATATCCTCCTCCACCAACTTTTTTATGATGACTTCCAGCAATTAAAGGTACTTTTTTTAGCTTTTTAGGAAAGGGTAGAGTATTTAACATATCATAAGTGACTACTACATGATTATTTATTATCTCTCTTTCTTCTTGTGTTAAAGTTCCTCTTTGAATATTTAGATTATAAACTTCATCATCACTTAGTAGATTTATTTTTTGATTATTAATAGTTATTTGTCTTTTTGAAATTTGTACAACTCTTTGTTTCATCTCTTCAGTCATATAAACACCATAATTTATTTTACAAATAAAGTTTAAATCTTCTTGAAGTTTTAAAATCTCTTTTTTTATTTTTTCTTCAAATATAATTATTTGTGAGTTATTTGCAAGTTTTTGTTTTAAAAGCTCTATTTCTAAGTCCCTTTTGGCCACTTCAATTTTTGTTTTAATTACTTCAACTCTATCATAAATTGTCTCTAATTTTGTACTTTTATCTATAATATGTTCTGGAGTTGTTATTTTGCCAATATCATGAAGCCAAGCAGCTGTTTCTATCTCTTTTAATTGATTTATCGTATAATTTATATCTTTATAAGTAGTTGTATCTTTATTTATCTCTTCTGCAAATAATGAAGCAATATAAGCTACTTTTTTAATATGTCCACCCGTATGATAAGACTTTTCTCCCATTGCATTTGCAATTGATTTAATAAAAGAGTTTAATAAATCTTCTAAACTTTTAATAAGTCTAGTATTTTCAATAGAAACGGCAGCTTGTGATGACATAGATTTTATTAATTTTTCATCCTCTTTTGTAAAAGAGATTACTCTTCCTTTACTATCATGTTTATTTAAAAGTTGCAATACTCCAATAACCTCATTTTCATAGTTTGTTAAAGGTACAACTAGCATGGATTTTGTTCTATATCCTGTTTTTTCATCAAACTTTTTAGTTCCAGAAAAGTCAAATCCTTTTGCATAATAAACATCTTCAATATTAATTAATTTATTTTCAAGTGCACATAATACTGCAACCATCTGTCTATTTGCACTATTATCTTTTTTGTATAAGGGGAGGGTTGGCCAAGTTATCTTCTCTTGAGTTCCACCCATTTTTATATTTAAAGAATCAGTTTGTACAACAGTAAAAAATAACTCTTTTTCATTTACTAAATATAAAGTTCCTCCATCAGCTTTTGAAAGATTTTTTGCAGCTAATAAAATCTTTTCCATAAGAATATTTAAATCTTTTTCATTAGTTAAAAGATTTCCAATTTCAATAAGTTGAGAAAGATGTCCTTTTATCTCATTTTCATGTATTAAACTTGCTTGTATTGTAGATTTTTTCAAATCTATAATATCTCCATCAGCTAAAATATTACCACCATTTAAAATATTTAATTTTAAAATTTCATCTTTTATTTCTTTTGTGTATGATGGTTTTAAGTGATTGATGAAAATAGTAATATCATCTCTTTTAAGTTTTTTTAGCTCCTCTTTTAAATCATTTGGAGTTAAGTGTTTACTATCCTTTGCTAATGTAGCAAGTCTTGAGGGAAAGGAAACATCAATTATTAAAGTTTTAATATTTTTATTATTATTTAATTCATCCCAAATTGTATTGCATTTATAAGTATCAGAAGTAAAAAGTAAAGAGTTATTGTTTTTTGTAACAACATATCCACAACTTGAAGTAGTATGATTTGTTTTAATTGCTTTTATTTTACAATCTTCAAACTCTATTTCATCATTTGATTTTAGCTCTACAAATTTAATAGCACTATTATTTTGTCCAATTAATTCTATCTCACAAAAATCAGGCCAAATGTTCCAATTAAAAATATATTTATTTAAATGTTCAATAGTCTCTTTTAAAGCATAAACAGTTATGGGTTTTTCTCTTTTTTCAAAATAAGCATCAATTAAAAAGGGAATATCTACAATATGATCTAAATGAGAATGTGTCAAAAAAATATGGTCAATTTGTGAAGCTTTTTCTCCAATACCTTTTAAAATATTACCTGCATCTATTACAATATTTGGTGTAACTTGAATACAAGTATTATTCATATCTACACCCTTTCCTCCAAATGCACCTAAGATTTTAATCTTATTTTGTAACATAACTTCCCTTGCTTATTTAATTATAAAATTATATCTAAAATTAAATGATACTTTATTTTTTTTATAAAATTAAATTTAGTAAAAATATAGAAAAAACAATATTTTAAATATCCCAATAATATAGTTTTATAGAGAGATAAAATATATACAAAGTGTATGAAAATTAGTTTTTTTATACAATCTGTTATTAAGAAAAGTAGATTAAATGTATTTAAGAAAAATAGTCTAAATTCTATTTTTCTTAAAAAATTGTTTTTAAAGGTTATAAATATATAGCATAAAAGGTATATAAAATAGTGAGATTAAAGTTGAAATAAATACTGCAATAGATATTTTTTCTGGTTTAACATTTAAAATAGTTGCAACTGTTACGGTATTTCCTGCAAGAGGAACAATTGAAAAAATAAACATAATTATATACAATTCTTTATCTAAAAAATTTAGAAAAAATTTATCAAAAAGTATAAAAGCATAGATTAAAAATGGCCATATTATAAATTTTACAAATAAAGCTAAAAAGATAAATTTTTTATCAAAACCGCCACTACTTTTTAGTTTTTCCATACCCATTCCAAGTAGCATCATACCTAAAATTGCATAGGCTCCTTTTAAGTATATGGTATAATCTTTAAAAATTTCTGGCATTTTTATATCAAATAAATTTAAAGTAATTCCTAAAATAAAAGCATATAAAATTGGAAGTTTTAGAAGTTTTATTAAGCTTTCTTTTGCTGTAAAGTTTCCTTTTGCTGTAATATAATATCCAATTGAATTTTGATATAAAAGTGAAGCTAATACAGTAAAGATGAAAATATCTACAAGCTTTGGTTCTAAAAACATAATAGCAATTGGTATTCCAATATTTCCAGTATTTCCTGTTGCTACACTAAAAGCTAAAAGATTTGCAGTATTATCTTTATATATTTTTTTAAATAAAGCCAAACAAACAAAGGCTATTAGTGTACTTAATAAAAAGAAAAATATTGGCAAAAATAAAACTGAAGTTTGAAGTTTTATATTTATAGTTGCATTAAATACTACAAGTGGTCCTAAAATAAATAATAATATCTTTGCAACTGTATCTTTATTACATTGCAAAAATAGTGTACTAATAAAGCCTAAAATAATACTAAAATAAAAAGGTATTATTTTAGCAAGTAGAGTAAAAAATATACTCATTTTATCCCTTTTTTTTAATTAAGAAATAATTTTAGCAAAATAATTAGTTATTTAAATAAAAGTTTTACAATAGCCAAAATAAATAAAGTAATTGAAATTTCTTGATAATCTTTATTTATTAAAAGTATAAAAATTGAAGATAAAATCATAATTAAAGATGAAAAATAACTACTTAAATACTCTTTAATTTCTTTTTTTAGATATTCAAGTTGCATTTTATTTACTTCAACTTTTAATTCTCCTTCACTAGCTTGTTTTAAAGTAGATTTAAAATCTTTAATTGTAAAAGGAATATCTTTTAATTCTTCAATTATTGTTTCAATTATAGATTCTTTTGCACCTAATGCTTTGGGAAGATTTTTTTGTAAAATTGGTAAAATATCTTTGATGCCATTAAAATTTTCTATATAAGTAGTACCTAAACCTTCTATAATCGCACTTACTCTTAAAATATAAATAGCATCACTTGGCAATTTAAATGGTAAGTTTCTTGTGCTTTCAAGGACTTCAAAAGCAAGTTTTTGCATTGATTCACTATTCAAATTGTTATTTGAAAAAATTTCAAACATTTTACTTGTAAATTCAGCAAGCTGTATAGTAGGTGCTTCATAAGCAATAGTTCCTAATCTTTTACTTGCACTTATATATAATTCGTAATCTTGTTCATTTGCTGCTTTTATAAGTTCAATTATTGCTATTCTCGTATTATTTGGCACACTTTTTACCATACCAAAATCCAATAATATAATTTGTGCATCAGTAGTTACAAGTAAATTTCCAGGATGTGGATCAGCATGAAAATAACCTTTAACTAGCATTTGAGTAGTATAAAAATCTACTAAAGTTGAGATAATTTTATTAAAATCAATTTTATTTTTTAGTATAGATTCTTTATCATCAAATCTAAATCCCTCTTCAAAACTCATAACTAAAGCATCATCACTACAATATTTAATATACGGCTTTGGGAATTTTATTTGTAAATCTTTATAAGTATTTGAGAATTTTATTAAATTTTGTAGTTCAACATTTAAACTAACTTCTTGAATAATCATAGATGAAAATTCTGAAATAACTGCTTCAATTGAATTTTTTGTATAATATGAAAAAAGAGGTTTAAATAAAAAATTAAATAAATTAATAATTCTAATATCTGCAAGAACTCTTTTTTTTATTCCTTCTCTTCTAAGTTTAACTGCAACTTTTTCTTTTGAATTTAAATATGCAATATGAACTTGACCGATTGAAGCAGAAGCTATAGGCACTTTATCAAAAGAGTGAAAATCATGGGATTTAAAAGCTCTTTTAAATACTTTATCAAAGTCTTCTTGTGACATACCAGGTAATTTGTCATGTAATTGTTTTAATTCAATTAAATATTCTTCATTGAAAAAATCAGCTCTTGTTGCTAAAACTTGAGCTAACTTAATAAAACTTGCACCTAAATCAATTATAGTATTTTTTAAAGCTTTAGGAGAAAGAGGTTTTAGTCCTAAAAAGTTTTTTTTCTTTTTAATAACTAGGTAGATAGTTAATAAAAATCTAAAAACTTTATAAATTCTTTTTACAGAATAAAGATTTAAAGTATTAAAAAGTTTTATTTTAATTCCTTTTTAAATTTTTCTAAATCTTCTTTAGTGGCAAGACCTAATTCTTTTATTATTTCTTTTAAAGAGTTTTTTAAATCTTCTTTAAATTTTTCATCTTGTGCTTTCCCTTTTTTTTCTAAAGAATCTATAAAGGTTTTTATATCTGAAGAATTAAGTTTTCCTTTTTCTTCAAGTATTTTTAATTCCTCTTCTATTTTATCTTTTATTAGAGAAGTTGCCCCTAAACTAGTATAAATAAGCTCTTTTAACATTTTTTAGCCTTTTTATTTAAATCTTATCAAAAAAGAATAGATGTTAATAGTAGTAATTTGTTAATTTATCACCAAGGACCTTGGAATCTTGTAGGTTTATGATAAAGTTTCAATTTATGCTTAGTAGCTTTATTTTGTACTCTTTTTCTCCATCTATTATAAGCTTTTTTACTTATTAGTTCTCTCATTTTATTTTTTACTTGATTTTCTGTTAAACCATATTGTAAATAAATTGCATCAAAAGTTGTTCTATCTTGCCAAGCCATTTGTATTAAGCGGTTTAAATCATACTCTTTCATATTTGGGTCAAGTTCTTTTTTCTTATTTGATTTTTTCATTTTTTTTAAATACATTTTTACTTCTTATATGGGTTAAATTATTTATTAGGTATTGAATTTTTAAGTGTTTTAATAAATCATAGGCAAAAAGTTTTTTGCCTAAGGTAATAAAAACAGTACATTAAAATGAACCGTAAACCAAGTTAAACTAATAAAAAAAATAGTAATGATATTTTCCATTTTTACTCTCTCCTATAATACATAAGACAAGGCTATTTTTTTAAATAAAATATTGAAGAAATAGCACTTATTGTTATTCCAGAAGCAAGTATAAAAAACACATTAAGTAATAAATTTTCCATAATTCACTCCTTGTTTGATATAATATTATTTTATTAAATTTTGATGTCAATTTGTATATATATTTTGTTAATTAAAATAAAAAGGTGTCATAATATGGAAAAAGTTAATAATAAATTATTTTACAATACAAATTTTGAAAATAAAAATTATGTAGAAAATAATATGAATATGTCCTTTAAACAAGAAGTCTTAAAAACTTATAATAAAGATGAAGAATATTTTGAAATAAGTTTTAAAAATATTAACAATATGGCATTTAGTGAAATATCGACACTATTTAAAAATAATGAAGAGAGTCAAAAAATATATAATTTAAAACTTGCAACAATGTTTAGTAATAATATTAATCTTTCAAAAGCACTATATGATACAGTATTAGAAAAACCTTTTAATAGCGGGTATGAATATATGTTTAGAAAGTATGAAGATAAATCAATATTTTTAAATAGCAATAAAAATTCTTTATCAAAACTATTTGAAGAGTCTGTTTTATATAATAGTTCTTCTTTAAATACAGCCCAAAAAATTCCTCAGCAAAAATTAGATGAAATTCTAAGTGTTGTTAATTCTTTTAATTTTATAACAGCTTTAAGTGGCTCTTATAAGGATTTATATAATAAAAATAAAGATAATAAGTATGCGATTTTTTATAAAAACTACAATTTAGAGTATTTAGAACTAATGCAAAAGTTTCAAAGGTATGAACAAGAAACTAAAATCTTATTAAATCAATTTTGAAACTCTGTCATATAAGTTCTATATAAAAGAGGAACAAGGTTTTTTTGGCATTTTTCATTTTTCCTTGATTCAATACTTACTGCACTAAAAAAGCTATTCCAAAGTTTTTTAAATCTTTCTTCTTCTTTTGATAAAATTGGCTCTTCAAAAGAAACAATATTTTCCATAAAGTTTTTCTTTTCTTTTCTTATAAAGGCTATTTTTCTATTTATATCATGGATAATAAAATTTTGATTATTTAGCCTTTTACTAAAATGCTTACCTAAAAAATAAACTAAATTAAATTTATTTTCTAGTTTTGCATATAAAGTTTTATCTTCTAACTCTTCAAACCTTAAAAATCCTGTCATTTTATGATTTACTCGAAATAACTCTTTTTCTAGATTTTGAATATAAAAAACAAAGCTATTATTTATATTTGATAACTCTTTTATATCTTTAAAACCTAAGATTATAAAATATAAAAGATTTAATTCAAACTCTATTGTATCACACATAAAAATATTTAAAATTGTTTGAAAACTATTTTTTGGAAACCTAGTTTTTAAGGCATTTAATACTTTTAAAGCTTTTTCTTCATTTGTTATTATTTGTTTATACTCTTCTAAAAGAAGTTGTGAAGGTAACTGTTTTAAAATAGTATTTACATTGATTTTTTCATAATATACATCATAAACTAAAGTTAAAAAACCTTCAAAGCTTTTATCATAAACAAGTATCATATCTCTCCTATTATTGTACTATAATCCATATCAAATAAAGAAGGCTGTATTATTTTCTTTTTGGGTGGTTGAATAATTGCTTGTTTAATATTATCTTTATAAAAAGCAATTTTGCTATGATATTTCCCTTTACAAGTTATAAAATATTGAGCTTTTTTAAGAGAAATTTTTAGTTTTTTTAAATCTTCAAAGTCTAAACTTTTAAATTTTCTTGCCTTTAATATTTTAAAAACACCCCGTACTCCAATACCTGGAATTCTTAAAAGTTCTTCTTTACTCACTTTATTTATCTCCATTGGAAAGTATTGTAAATTCTGTAAAGCCCAAAAAGTTTTTGGATCAACTTCTTCATCAAGGTTAGGAAACTCATCATTTACAATTTCATCATATTTAAAATCATAAAATCTAAGTAGCCAATCAGCTTGATATAATCTATGTTCTCTTAAAAGAGGTGGTTTATTTATAAGAGAGGGAAGATTTTTATCATCATTTACAGGAATATAAGCACTATAATAAACTCTTTTTAATAAAGCTTTGTCATATAAAACAGAACTTAGTTTTAAAATATCTTTATCACTTTCAGGAGTTGCCCCAACTATTAGCTGTGTACTCATACCTATTGGTTTAATATCTTTTTGCAAACTTATATCTCTTGCATACTTTAAAGGTTGTAAAACCTTTTCTTTACTTTTATTTGGTGCTAAAAGTTTTAGGGATTTATCACTTGGTAATTCTATATTTGAACTTACTCGATTAGCTAAATTAACCACTTGTTCTATTAATCTTTCATCAGCTCCAGGGATTAGTTTTACATGAATATATCCATTGAAAAAATATTCTTGTCTTAATATTTTTAAAGTTCTTAATATTAAAAGCATAGTATGGTCTTCATTTTCTATAATTCCAGAACTTAAAAAAAGACCTTCAATATAATTTCTTTTATAAAAATTTATAGTAATATCTGCAAGTTGCCTAGGGGAAAATGCAGCTCTTTTTATATCATTGCTTTTTCTATTAATACAATAAGCACAATCATATATACAAAAGTTTGTAAGTAAAACTTTTAAAAGTGAAACACATCTTCCATCAGCTGTAAAAGTATGACATATACCACTATTGTGTGTTGCTCCTAGTTGTCCAGTTTTATAGTTGTTCTCACTTCCACTAGAACTGCATGAAACATCATATTTTGCACTATCAGCAAGTATTTGCATCTTTTCATATATATCTTTTTTCATTTTAGTATTTTATAAAAATTTTTTTATTAATTTTAAAAATCTTACAAATTGCAATATAGATTTTTTATATAGGTATTTGCAATATTTATATGTTTTTCTAATTTTTCTTTTGGCATTTTATTTAAAATGGCTAATTGCATTTTCATTCTAGGATTATTAATAAATAAGTGCTGATATTTAGCTAAAAATCTCCAATATAAAGCATCTAAAATTTCACACCAATTATCTTTTTTATAATCACTCATTTTTAGAAGATAATTTGAACTGCAAATATAAGGTTTTGTAGTAATACTTCCTCCATCACAATATCCACTCATTGCATATACATTTCCAACCATTACCCAATCATAGGCATCTATAAAATTTTGCATAAAGTATTTATAAACTTCATTTGGATTTATTTCTAAAAGTACAAAAATATTTCCTAAAACCATTAGTCTTTCAATATGATGAGCATAAGCAGTATTATTTACTTTTTTTATAATATCATCTAGTATTGTAATACCACTATTGGCTTGTAAAATTGCTTTTGGCATAGAGTTTTTAAAATTAAAAAAATTAGAGTTTCTAAGTTTAATTCCTTCATCTTCATAAACTCTAAGCATAAATTCTCTCCAACCAATAAGTTGTCTTATAAAGCCTTCTTTAGCATTATATGGAGCTGAAGCTTCAATAACTTTTCTTATAACATCATTTAAATTTAAAAGGCCAATATTTAAACTACTAGAAAGGTTTGAGTGAAATAAATAAATAAGATTAGTATTTTTAGTAATTGCATCTTGATAATTACCAAAGTTATGAAATTTATCTTTAATAAAATATTCCAATTGTAAAGAGGCTTCTTGAAAGGTTACAGGATAGTTAAAAGTCTCTATTTTTCCTTGTGAATTAAACTTCTTGCAATATTGTTTTGCTTCATTAATAAATCTATTTTCATAGGATAAGGTTGCTGGAATAAAGATATTTTTAGGCAGTTTTTTTCTATTTTCGCTATCAAAACTATATTTCCCATATAAAGGTTTTCCCTCCTTTATAAAAATATTTAACTCTTTTCTTCTATTTATATAAAAATTATGTAATAGCTTGCTTTTATCTTGAGCATTAATAAAATTGGGATTTTTTAATATAGTTATATTTTTAAAATTTTTATATATTTTTTTTTCTAAATAATTATCAAAAAGCTCATATATAAATATTTTTTCATTTTTATATTTATTTAAATAAGTTTCATCTTCAAAATATAAAACTTTTATAGAATTTTTTTGTAAATAATCTTCATAAAATTTCATACTAGCTCTATGAAGAACTAATTTTTGAATATGAAAAGTATATTGAGTAAAAAACAAAGGCTCCTCTATAAGAAGAACAGTTTTATCTTTTAATTTACTAATATTTTGAAAAAGTTGATTTGGATAAAGTATAAAAATTTCCATAATTTCCTATTTTTTATGTTTTTAAACATATTTAAACTTCTATAATAGCACGTTACAGTAACAGCATAGTGTCAAAAATAATAGTTTATTTGAAATTTTAAAATAAAAAAATAACTCTTTGTATATGAAAATTATCAATTTATATGATTTTATGGATATATTTAATAATAAAATAATACAATAAATTATATTATTTAATAATATTTAGTTACATTTTACCAATAATTTAATTTTAGGAGTTTGTTGTGCAAAATTGTAAAAAAGATTCTATTTTGGTAGTTGATGATTCTTCTTTTATTTTAAAATTGATTAGTAAAGTTTTAGATGATAAATATACAGTTTATTTAGCAAATTGTATAAACACAGCTTTAAAGCATTTAGAAGAACATGAGCCTGATTTAATTCTTTTAGATATTGTAATGCCTCAAAGTGGCTTTTCTTTATGCAAAATAATGCAAGAAAACAAAAAATGGAAAAAAATTCCTGTGATTTTTTTAACTTCACTTTCAGATGTATCTGTGGAAGTAAAAGGTTTATCTTTAGGTGCAGTTGATTTTATAACTAAACCTTTTAACCCAATACTTTTAAAACAAAGAATTAAAAACCATCTAAAACTTAAAAATCGTAGAAAGAAGCTAGAATATATGGTTCAAGAAAGAACTGAAGAAATTCTAAAAGTTCAAGAAGCTGTAATTTTAGCAATGGGATTATTAGGAGAAAGTAGAGATAATGAAACAGGAGCTCATATTAAAAGAACTTCTTTATATGTCTCTTTTTTACTAGATGAGTATTTAACTTTATATCCAAATCCTTTATTTACAGAAGATAAAAAAAGATTATTGGTTCAATCGGTCTCTTTACATGATATTGGTAAAGTTGCAATTGCAGATTCCATACTATTAAAAACTACTAGTTTAACAAAAGAAGAGTTTAATATAATGAAAAGTCATACTTCTTATGGAGGGCGTATAATAAAAAAGGTTGAGGAATTTCTAGGGCCTAGTTCATTTTTAACATTTGCATATGAAATTGCAATGTACCATCATGAATATTATGATGGTTCTGGCTATTTTGGTTTAAAAAAAGAGCAAATTCCTTTTAGTGCTAGAATGACAACTATTGCAGATATATATGATGCTTTAACTACTAAAAGAACTTATAAAGAGGCTTATTCCCATAAACAAGCAGTAGAAATAATGTGTAGTGATGGTGATAGAACTTCTTATAAGCAGTTTGATCCTGTATTATTTGATATTTTTAGATTTAATCATTATAAATTTAATGAAATTCGAAATTCTTTAAAATAATAAAAGTTAGAGTAACTCTCTAACTTTTTAAATTGCAACCAAGATTAGCCATTCCACAAGAGTACATACTACTTGTAACAATACCATTTATATTAAATTTTGCATATTCTTGAATATTATTTAGGTTTATTCCACCCGCAACTAATAGTTTTATTTTTGGGTAATGTAAATCTTTATATTCTACTATTTCTTTTATAATTTCAAGTTTTACTTTATCTAACTGTATTACATCAACTTCATTTTTCATTAGTTTTTTACAATCCTCTAAATTATTTGATTCAATAATTATTTTCTTTTCAGGGACTTTTTGTTTAAAATTTTTAATTTCTTTATAAAACTCTTCATTATTTTTATATGCTTTTCTATGATAATCAAAAAATAAAATACTTTCACTAAGTCCAAGCCTATGAGGTGTAGCATTTCCTGCTAAGATAGCTTTAATACAAGCTTTTTTTGCAAAAGGAAAAGTTTTTCTAGTAGTTAAAAGTTCACATTCTTTATTTACTTGTTTAATTTTTTCTACCATTAAATTAGTATAAGTGGCTATTTTACAACAATATTCCAATAAAACTTGACATAATTTTAAAGCTTTTTGAATATCATTGTATTCACCTTTAAGTTTTATAATAACTTCATCTTTTTTTATTTTTTCTTTACTTTTTACAAAAAATATAACCTCACAATTAAGTAAAGTGGCTATTCTTACTGCTTCTTCACTACAAGCTACAACAATATCTTCTCTAGTATAGATTTCTAAAGTTACTTCTTTTAAACAAACCTCTTGTATATAAGTGGTTAAATCAAAATAGGGTAGGTCTTCATTAATATATTGTAAAAGCTCATTATCATTTAAATTAAACATACTTTTCCTCTTTTATAAAAAATATTTCCAATAATTCATACTTTTCCTAATTAATACAATAAAACTTTTATATTGAAATTGTTGGAGAAAAAGCTTTTGTACTAACTCTTATTTTTGAGCCAATTTGTAACTCTTTAGTCTCATCTTCACTTAAAACAACTTCCACTAATTGCTGACCAATAGCAATAATTGCTATATAAATCACATCAACTTTTATAATATCAAGAAGTTCTCCTTCAAATGAAAACTTTGCACTTCCACTAGTTTTTAATAAAACTTTTTTTGCTGTACCATCTTTTATAAGTTTTCCATTTTCTAAAACCAATACTCTATTGCTAAGTCTATATATTTCACTTGGGTCATGACTAACCATAATAGTAGTAGTTTTAAATTCACGATGTAAGATTAATATTTCATCTTGAAGTTTTGTTCTCATTGATGGATCTAGGGCAGATAGTGGCTCATCCATAAGTAAAAGTTTTGGTTTATTCATAAGAGCTCGACATAAACTAACTCTTTGTTTTTGTCCTCCACTTAAAGAGTTTACACTTCTTTTTGCAAGTTTTGATAACTCTGTAATTTCAAGAAGATGATTTGCTAATTTTAAATCATTTTTTACAAACAAAAGATTTTCAAGTACATTCATATTTGAAAATAGGGCATAATCTTGAAAAACAAAGCCAATTTCTCTTTTTTGAGGAGGTAAAAACTTTTTATTGTCCTGCCAACATTCTCCTTCAACACTAATAAAACTATCTGATTGTTCTAATCCTGCTAAAATTCTTAATAATGTAGTTTTCCCACTTCCACTAAGACCTGTTAGTGCGACGAAATCTCCAGATTTAATCCTAAAATCCACATCTAATTTCATAGTTCCATTTGAGCCAATTAGCTCTTTTTGTATATCAATTTTTATCATAAAAAGCTCTTTTTTTGTTTTTGATTAAAAATATATACACTTAAAAGCACTAAAAAACTAATAACTAGCATAATAGCACTGTAAATATGTGCACTTTTATAATCCATAATTTCAACAAACTCATAAATTGCAACTGATGCAACTTTTGTTTCATCTGGTATACTTCCTCCCACCATTAAAACAACTCCAAATTCTCCTACTGTATGGGCAAAAGTAACTATAAGTGCTGTCATAAGAGATGGTTTCATATTTGGTAGAGCAACTTTTAAAATAGTTTGTACTTTACTTTTTCCACTAATATAACTAGCTTCAAGCATATTTTTATTTATACTTTCAAAGCCACTTTGAAGTGGCTGAACCATAAAAGGAAGGGAATAAAAACAACTTGCAATTACAAGACCTGTAAAATTAAAAACAAGTTTTATTCCAAAGTATTCTTCAAAAAAAGAACCTAAAAATGAGTTATATGATAAAGCATATAATAAATAAAATCCCAAAACAGAAGGTGGCAAAACTAAAGGTAAAGCTGTAATTGCTTCAAGAATTGGTTTAGCTTTTGATTTTGTTTGAGATAGATACCAACTAAGAGGTAGGGCTAAAATAAATAAAATTAAAGTGGTAATACCTGCTAATTTAAAAGATAAAATAAAAGGAGCAAATTCTATATTTGAAAAAAAATCAGCCATTATAAAACCTTTTTTATTGATAGGTCACTTGATTTAAAAATAGCTGCTACATCATCACCAAGTTTTAAATCCATTCTTTTTGCTGATTTTGTAGTAATTATGCTTGAAAGAGTTGTACCTTTTGCATTTAATTTAATACTTGTTAAAAGTTCACCTCTATCAAATTGAATAATTTTTGCATTTATAGAGTTTGCAAGGCTAATTTGGCCTTGAAACTCTTTTGCAATAGCTATATTTGAAGCTTTTACTGTTAATAAAACTTTATCGTTTTCTTTAATATTGTCTAAATCTAAACTCATCATTGATAAAGTAATATCTTCAAATAAAAACTCTACAATATTTAAGTTTTCTAAAGATTGAATTTTTGAAACTACTACTTTTAATTCATTCATGGAATTAAGTATCCAAAATCTTCAAATATTTTTTTGGCTTTTTTACTTAAAATAAAGCTATAAAAAGCAGCAGCTTCACTATTACTTTGGGCTTTTTTTAGTATTACTATTCCTTGATTAATTGGAGTATATAATTTACTATCCACACTATACCAATTAACTCCTTGTTTAAATTTACTCATTTGAGGCGAATATAAAGATGACTTTGCAATAAATCCTATATCTGTTGCAGTTAAAGCATAAGTTACTGTTTGAGAAATAGATTCAGCAAAAACAAGCTTTTTTTCTACACTTTCATATATTTTTGCATTTTTCATAGCTTCTACACTTGCTTTTCCATAAGGGGCAGTTTTCGGGTTTGCTATTGCAATTTTTTTAATATTTTCTTGTGTTATTAAATCAATACCTTTTGAAAAGTCTTGCTTTTGACTACTTAAATAAGCCAATGAGCCTTGAGCATAAACAAGAGGTCTTGTTACTGCGTAATCTTCATTAAAAAGTGTTTCAGGATATTTCATATTTGCAGCCATAAATAAATCATATGGTGCACCATTTTTTATTTGTGCAGTTAATTTTCCACTACTTCCTAAAGTAACTTTTACATTTGTATTTGGATATAACTTATTGAACTCTTTTTTTAAATCATCAATAGCATATGAAACATTTGCAGCAACTGCCACATTTATATCCCCACCAAAAAGTGAACTTGCTAAAATAGCACTACTTAAAATTAGTTTCCTAAACATTTTTTCTCCTTATTTTCCTAACATAATATCTGATGATTTTATCACTGCAAATACTTCTTGATTTACTTTTAACTCTAATTGTAATGCGGCTTGTTTAGTAATAATAGAAGTTAATATTTCATCATTTGAAATATCCAATTGTACTTCACAACTAACATCACTAAAAGTTAAATTTTTTATTTTAGCTTTTAGCTTATTTCTTGCACTAAGGCCAAGTAGTTCATTTGTTGCTATCATTACATTATTAGATTTAAAAATAGCGATAATCTCATCTTCTATTTTTAATCCTAAGGCATCAATACTATTTTTTGAAATATTTGAAACCATTGTTTGTCCACTTTTTGTTTCTAAAATAATATTTGCACTAACCTTATCTTCAACTATTTCTTTTATAATAGCAACAATTTGATTTCTTGCACTTATTTGCATAGCAAACCTTTTTAGTGATTTTAAATTTCCTGTATGAAAATCTGTTAGTTTTGTTAAAGATTTTAAGAATTTTTTATGCTCTTTTTCTAAAATACAATAGGTTTTTAAAAGATTTTCTCCATATAAAGTAAGTGTTGCACCTCCACCTCCTTTACCTCCTGTTTCTTTTTTTACTACTAAATTTGAACAAAGATTATTCATAGCATCAACTGCTTCCCAAGCTGTTTTATAACTCATTGGTACTAATTTTGCTGCTTTACTAATTGAACCTTCTTGTTTAATTGCTTCAAGAAGTTTAATTCTTTTTTCAAGTAAAAAAGGAGTATCAGAGTTTAATAAAGTAAGGGAAGATTCAAATTCCATTTAATTCCTTTATATAATTAGGTATATAACGATTAGAAGAATTTTAACGCTATATACCTTAATATATAATGAAAAAGTATTTAGAAGAAATTTAACCTAAAAAAGGTTAAATTTTAAATGGAAGAGTTATTGTAACTTCAGCACCTTCATAGATTTTTTCTTGATATGTATATTTAATATTTTTAATTTTAATTTTTCCATACATAGAGTCATTTATAATCTTATATGTAATATTTAATCCAAGTCCTATTCCATGTGCTTGATGTTTTGTTGTAAAATATGGTTCAAAAACTTTATTTATATGTTCTGTTTTTATTCCACCTGCATTATCTTTTATATTTATTACAATTAAGTTATTTTTATCTATAAAAGATTCAATAAAGATATATCTTTTAGTATCTATTTTTTCTAAAGCATCTTTTGAGTTATGTATTATATTTACTAAAGCTTGTACTAAACTATTTGGAAGGTTTGTAAGTTCAATATTATTATCCAAATTTGTAATAACTTCTATACTATTTTCATTGATTAAATGTTCTCTTGTTTTAATTGCTTTATTAATAACTTCAGATAAGTTAAATTTTGCCAATTTATCTTTATATGAATATTCTCTAAAATTATCTATTGTTTCTGATAAGATTTGTGCTGTTTTTAAAATAGTTTCTAAAGAGTTTATTACCTCTTCTTCTTTTGAAATACCTAATTCATGATTTAGTTTTATTCCAGAAGCACAAGTGGAAATAAGAGAAAGGGGCTGTCTCCATTGATGGGCAATATTTCCTATCATCTCCCCTAAAGCTGCCATTTTACTTTGTTCTATTAATTCTAGTTGTTGTTTTTGAATTTGTTCTTTTAATTCTATTTCTTTTTGTAAAGCTTTATATAAATTATCATTTACAGCTTTAAGTTGTTTATTTTTAATAATAACTTCAATATATAAGTTAAGTTTATTGATAAACTGATGATTCTCAATTGGTTTTGTTAGATAATCAACTGCACCAATTTGAAAACCTTTTTGTTGAAATTCTTCCTTTTTAAAAGCAGCAGTTAAAAAAATAATTGGAATATTTTGAGTTCTTGGATTACTTTTTAAGTATTTTGCAGTATCAAAACCATCAAGTCCAGGCATTTGTACATCTAAGATTATAATATCAATCTCTTCTTTATATGTGATTTTTAAAGCTTCTTCACCACTTGAAGCTAATATTAAATGTACATTTTCAAGATATTCTTGTATTAGATATTGTAAGGATACTCTATTTGCTTCAATATCATCAACTGCTAGAATTGTTATATCTTTCATACTTTCCTCTTATAAATTTTGTTTGTTTTATCTATTGTGATAAATTTATTATGTGTATCTAAAGATTCACTTTCCCCTAAAACTAAAAAGCCATAGTTGTCTAAAGAGTTTTCAAAAAGATTAAAGATTTTATCTTTTAAATCTTTATCAAAATATATAATTACATTTCTGCAAAAAATCAATTGAAAATCGTTAATTTTTCTATCTTCAACTAAATTATGTCTAAAAAAAAGAATTCTTTCTTTTATCTCTTCTTTTACTTCAACAAAGCTATCATAATTATTAAAATATTTACTAAAACTTTCACTTCCACTTGCTTGATAGTAGTGTTTTAAAAACTGTTTATAACTCTCTTTTGAATATAAAGCATTTTTAGCATTTCTTAAAATAACTTCATTTAAATCTGTAGCATAAATTAAGCTTCTATCAAGTAAACCAAGTTCTTTTAAAAAAATTGCTATAGAGTAGGGTTCTTCACCACTACTACAACCTGCACACCAAATTTTAATATCCATAAAACTATCTAATTTAGGAAGAATCTCTTCTTTTAAAATTTTAAAGACTTCGGGGTTTCTATAAAATGTAGTTACATTTACTGAAATATTTAAAAAAAGATCTTTGAAAATATTTTTATTTTCTAAAATTATTTTTTGAAATTCTAAAAAATTCTTTGGTTTTAAAGTGCTATAAAAAAGTTTCACTCTTCTTTTTATATGCTCAAAGTTGTATCCACGGTAATCATAACCATATTTATCGTATATTTTATCTAAAAGTATTTCTAATTCTGCTTTATCAAAAAGTTCACTATTTAAAAAATAACTAATATAGTCATTGATTTTTTTTAGTGAAAGAATTAAATCATACTTGCCAGTTTTAATAGCATTTTCAAGCATTGGTTTTGCTTCACACTCATTTGGGTCTTCAATAATTACAGTTGTTCTATTTTGTTGTAAAAGTTGTAAACTATCACTCCCATCACTTCCATATCCACATACTAAAATAGCAAGTAAATTATTTCTATATTCATTTGATAAAGTCTCAAAAGTTGTACTTATTGAAGGTTTTGAGAAATTTCTTTTTTCTTCATCAGTTAAAAATATAAATCCCCCTGCAACAATAAGATGTTTCCCTGGTGGTGCAGTATAAATAGTTGCTGGTTCTATTCTCATATCAGATTTTGCTTCAACTACTTTGTAATAAGGTGTTTTAGTTTGTAAAATAGAGCTTAAAGAACTACTTTTATCTGATTTATGATGCATTATTATAAAAACAGAGATTTGTGAAGGAGGTAAGTTTTCTACAATTTCAATAAACTTTTTTAAACTTCCTGCACTTCCTCCTATTGCTAAATATTCTAAATTTAAAGTTTTAAGTTTTAAGTTTTGATTATTAATAAACTTTAACTCAAATCCCAAATTCATTAAGTAGGTTTTTAAAGTTGTCTCATTTGTAAAAATAGTTAGTTTATTTTTTATCTTATCAAGTGCAATAACTATCTCTTTTGGTAAGCTTTGAACATTTAAAAAACTAATTTCAAAATAATCTTCATCTTGTTTTAAAAGTTCAAGAATTAAACAGATATTCTCTTTTTTTTCTGCTTCTTGAACTACAATTTTAAAAATATTATCAACTTTATGTGAGATTATATTTTTCATTTATGTTTTTTATTACTCCATAATTGTATTAAATTTGCTAATACATTAATATCTATTGGTTTTGCAAGATAATCATCTGCACCTAAATTAATACATTTTTCTCTATCATCTTTCATGGCTTTTGCAGTTACTGCAATTATAGGAATAGATTTTAAAACTTTATCTTCTCTTATTTTTTCCATTGCTTCATAACCATTCATAATTGGCATCATTATATCCATTAAAATTAAATCAACATCTGTTGGATGCTCATTTAAAAAATCTAGGGCTTCTTGGCCATTAAAAGCTGTATATGTAGTTGCATTAAACTCTTTTAAAGCCGCATCTAATACAAAAATATTTTTAATATCATCATCAACTATTAAAATCTTCTTTTCACTTAAATCAACATTTTCAAAAATTTCATGAGTTTCATTTTTTTCTTCTTCTCTATGTAAAAATAAATTTATCTCATTTAAAATTCTTTCGTTTGAATTTGCTGTTTTTATAATAATACTATTACTATACTCTTGTAATTTTAGTTTTTCCTCTTTATTTAAATCTTTTCCTGTATAGATAATTATAGGTAGTTTTGGGTATCTATTTTTTATAAATTCACAAACTTCATATCCACTTCCATCAATAAGTCCTAAATCAACTACAACAGTATCATATTTCTCTTTTTTTACTTCATCTATTGCTTCTTGTGCTGTTTTTACACCTGTTATATTTACATCTTCACCAATTAACTCAATTAATGCTTCTTTATGAATATCATCATCTTCTACAATTAATAAATCTTTAATATCTTTTTTATTGATTTTCTCTATTGAATCAATTACATTATTAATATCTCCATCAAGTACAGGCTTTTGTAAATATCCAATAGCTCCAAGTTTTAAAGTTTCGCTATTTTTATCTTTTGATGAGATTATATGAACAGGAATATTTTTTGTATTTTGATTAGATTTTAACTCTTTTAATACATCAACACCATCCATATCAGGAAGTGTTAAATCTAACATAATACCTTTTATATTAAATTTTCTTACAAGTTCTATACCTGTTGTTCCATCTAAAGCAATTAGCCCAAATTTTCCACTTCTTTTTATCTCTTCATATACAATTGTAGAAAAGACTTCATCATCATCAATAATTAAAAAAGCTTCATCATTTTTATTTAAAATTTCTCTATCATCTTTTAGTTGTTGTTTTTTTACTATCTCATTTCTAATAATTAAAGGCTCTATTTTTCTTTCTTCTTTTGGTTTTTCTTCATTACTTTCTTGTAAATTTGGTAAATCAACACTAAAAGTACTTCCTTTACCTTTTTGTGATTCTAAAGAGATGTATCCTCCTAATAGCTTACTTAACTCTTTAGAAATTGAAAGCCCAAGTCCAGTTCCTCCAAACTCTCTACTTGTACTTCCATCAGCTTGAGTAAAGGCATTAAAGATAAGTTCTTGTTTCTCTTTAGCAATACCAACACCTGTATCTATTACACTAATAGTAAAATCTTTTGTTAAATCTTTAGATGGAGCAATTTTTAAAGTAATTGAACCTTCTTTTGTAAATTTAAAAGCATTTGAAATTAGATTTCTAATAATTTGAGAAATTCTATCTTTATCATTTGTAATTATATTTCTATACTCATCAATTACTTTAAATTCTAAGCCTTTTTCATTTGCAGTGTAGTTAAATATTTCATTCATTTGAGATAATAAATCACTACTATTAAATTTATCAACTATAACTTCCATTTTTCCAGATTCTACTTTTGATAAATCTAAAATATCATTAATTAATCTAAGTAATTCATTTCCTGATTCAAAAATAGTATGTGCTTTTTTAATATCATCATTGCTTAGAGTTTTTTTACTATTTTTTTGAAGAAGTGATGATAATAAAATAATAGAATTTAGTGGTGTTCTAAGCTCATGTGACATATTTGCTAAAAATTCTGATTTATATTTCCCTGATTGTTCTAATTCTTGTGCTTTTTGTTCAATTTGTTTTTTAGTCTCTTCTAAAAGTTGATTTTGAAGTTTTAAATTTTGTTCAGAAATTTTTAGTTGTTGTTGCTGTTCTTCCATATTAGCATTTGCTTCTTCTAATTGTTGTTGTTGTTCTTCTAAATTAGCATTTGCCTCTTCTAATTGCTGTTGTTGTTCTTCCATATAAGCATTTGCTTCTTCTAGTTTTAATTGATTGATTTCTAGTTCTTTATTTGCTTCTTTAGTTTTTTCTAATAACTCTTTTAATCTTTGATTTTTAATAGCACTTGAAATTGCAATACAAATTGCTCTATTTATATTTTCAAAAAAATCTAAAGATTTTTTATCAAATTCATTAAATGAACCAACTTCAATTACTCCAAAAAGTTCATTATTATAAATTAGAGGAAAGGTAAAAGTATTAAAAGAGTTTTGTGTAATAGTTCCCGTTGTAATAAGTGCTTCATCTTTTTTTATATTTTTTAATAATATAGGTTTTCTTTGAAAAGCAACTTGACCTATAACTCCTTGTTTTAACTCAAATTCATTAGATAACTCATCTCTTTGTACATGGGCAAAACTAGAGTATTGTCTAAGTTTTTTATTTTCCTCTTCAAAAATATATAAAACCCCAACTCCAGCATTTACATAGTTACAAATAAAATTAATTGACTCATCTGTTACATCTTTTACATCTTTTAAATTAATTAGTATTTGATTTAAATGATTTAGTCCATCTTTTATCCAAGACTCATTATCAGCTTTTAAAATATTCTCTTTTGTTCTTTGAATCCCTTTATTTACCACTTGACTCATTAGACCAATTTCATCTTTAGAAGATTCATCTAAGAAACTTACTTCATTTGTCTCTCTATTTAAATATTTAAAAAATGTTAATAATCCCTCTTGAAAATTATTTAAAGAGTTAATAATATATTTATTGATTATAAAATATAAAATAATACTTGTTAATAAAAAAGCTATAACACTTATAAAAATTAGAGTTTGTTTTAGTTGATTTGGAACTTGTAAAACTTCAGCTTCTTCAACTTCAGAAACTATAGCCCAAGATAGATTTTCATCAATTTTAAATAAAGTATATGAAGATAAAACTTTCTTTTCTCTATAATCTATAATAATTTTTGTATCTGAAAAACCTTTAAAAGCCTCTTGTACTGCAATCGTGTCATTTAAACCAACTTTTGGGTTTTTAAATGAAGCTTCAACTGAGTGAGTTTTTGAAGATAAAAAACTATTACTTCTCATTAAATAATCAGCTCCAACTAAATAATCTTCATGAGTTTTCCCATAACCACTTCTAAATTCCATAATATCTTGAATACTTTGAATATCAAGTTTTAAAACTAAAATTGATTTAAAATCACCATTTATATATATAGGTGCTGCTAAAAACATTTCTGGCTTGTTTTGTGATGGAGCATAAGGTTTCATATCAATATATGAGATTTTTCTTTCTCTTTTAACCTTTTGCCAAATTTGTGCAAGATTTGAGTTGCTTAAACTTCCAGTTGTAAGATTTTCTCCATAATCAGAATTCTTTTTATATGTATAAAAAATATGTCCTTCTTCTTTTGAAATTAATATTACATCTTTAAAAGGATAAGTATTTGTATATCCTTTATAAAATTTATCCCATTTAACTGATGCTTCTTTGATTTTTTCGTTATCTATGGGGAATTTACCATATTTATCAAAACCAATTTCTTGATGTAATTGCATAAATTCTTTTGTTAAATCTTTTACATAAGCAGTATTTGAAAGTAGGTTTATCTGTTTTGAAAAAAGTTCAAAAAGTTCTTGAAGTTGTTTTACTTTTAAATCTCTTGTTGCTGTTAAAGCTTCATATTTTTGTTTAGTTAAAGTTTCACTTGTTTTTTTTATGGAGATAAATCCCAAAGTCGCTGATAAAAAAATCAATGATAACATTGAGATAATAAGCAATTTTAGCTTAATAGATAGGTTTTTCATTATTCCTCTTTTTTGACACAAAATTCCCATATTCTATCATATATACTATTATTATTTCTTTTATGAAATTTAGAAAAAATCAGTTTCTTTAACTATTTTATAAATATTAACTTTGGCATTAGAAAGATTAGGGTATAATCGCGACAGCTTATAAATATTGGAGTTTATTTTTTATGGTACAAGTAGTAAATTTGAAAAAATCTTTTGGTCCAAGAGTTTTATTTCAAGAAATTAATTTAAAATTAGATACAGGAAAGAGATATGGTCTTATCGGTGCAAATGGTGCTGGTAAAACAACTTTTCTAAAAATACTTTCTGGTGAAGAAGAAGCAACAGAGGGTGAAGTACAAGTTCAAAATGGTAAAAAAGTAGGGGTTCTTTCTCAAAACCAATTTGCTTATGAAAATTATACTATTTTTGATACAGTTTTATTAGGAAATAAAAGACTATATAAGGCAATTAAAGAAAAAGAAGAGCTTTATATGTCTGAAGAGTTTACAGATGAAATTAATAATAGATTAGGTGAATTAGAAATTATTTGCTGTGAAGAAGACCCAACTTATGAGTATGATATTAAAATTACTAAAATATTAGAAGATTTAGGATTTCCTTCATCACAACATAATGATTTAATGAGTACTTTAACTGGTGGAGATAAATTTAAAGTATTATTAGCACAGGTTTTATATCCAAAACCAGATATTCTATTTTTAGATGAGCCTACAAATAACCTTGATATTGACACAATTGGTTGGTTAGAAAACCAATTACAACATCATGAAGGTACAATGGTAGTAATCTCTCACGATAGACACTTCTTAAATGCAGTTTGTACACATATTTTAGATGTTGATTATAAACAAATTAGAGAGTTTACAGGTAACTATGATGACTGGTATATCGCTTCAACAGTTATTGCTAAACAACAAGCTGCTGATAGGGATAAAAAATTAAAAGAAAAAGAAGAATTAGAGAAGTTTATTGCTAGATTTAGTGCAAATGCTTCAAAAGCAAAACAAGCAACATCAAGACAAAAACAACTTGAAAAACTTGATATTGGTTCTATTCAACTTTCAAGTAGAAGAGATCCTTCTATTGTATTTAAACAAAAAAGAGAAGTTGGAAAAGAGTTATTAAATGTTAAAAATTTATCTAAAGCATATGGAGACCATGTTATTTTAAAAGATGTATCTTTCTCTTTAGAAAAGGGTGATAAAATTGCATTAATTGGTCCAAATGGTATTGGAAAAACTACATTATGTGAACTATTAGTTGGAAATTTAAAAGCTGATAGTGGTGAAATTCATTGGGGAGCAACAATTCAAAATGGATATTTCCCTCAAAATGTAACTGATATTATAAAAGGTGATATGACTTTATATGATTGGTTAAGAAGTTTTGATAGAGATGCAGATATTAATGAAATTAGAAACTGCTTAGGAAGAATGTTATTTAATGGTCAAGAACAAGAGAAAAAAGTTCAAGCTTGTTCAGGGGGAGAAAAACATAGAATGTGGCTTTCTAAAATTATGTTAGAACAACCAAACTTTATGATTTTAGATGAACCAACAAACCACCTAGACTTAGAAGCAATTATTGCACTTGGTGAAGCATTATTATCTTATCCAGGTTCAGTTATTTGTGTATCTCACGATAGGGAATTATTAGATGCATATGCAAATAGAATTCTTGCAATTCAACCTGATGGTTCAATTATTGACTTCAAAGGAAGTTATGAAGAGTATATTGAATATAAAGAGTCATTAAATATGTAATAGAAGGATTTTCCTTCTATTATAAATATAAAGTTAAAATTTCTAAAAAATATTTATTTAAAGTGAAAAATATCTAATTTTATAGGAAAACTTTATTTATTTTTTGTAGATAACATTCTTATTTCTTTTCTTTTTATAGCATCATTATATCTTCTCTTATCATCTTCTGTAACTAATTCAAGTTTTGGTACAGGTACAGCATTTCCATCTTCATCCACAGCAACCATTGTAAAATAACATACATTTGTATTTTTAATAGAGTTATCTTTTGGGTCTTCTGAGATTACTTTTATACCAATTTCCATAGAAGTTCTACCTGTATAATTTACACTTGCATGAAAAGTTACTAAAGAACCAATTTTTATTGGATTTTTAAATAATACCATATCAACAGAAAGTGTAACTGCATGGTGTCCTGTATATCTTGCTGCACAAGCATAAGCTACATGATCAAGCATTTTTAAAATTTCACCACCTAATACATTTTTTCCATTGAAATTTGCTTTTTCTGGTGTCATTAGCATTGTCATAGTTAAAGATTTTTCTCTCTTTATTTGTTCTTCCATTATAATAAGCCTTTAAATTTTAAATATCATTAATTATAAAATATTTAAGTAGCATAAAAGTAGTAAATTAAAAATGAGTAAAAAAAAAGCCTAAACTATATAAAAAAAGTAACATATTTTTTTAGAAAAATGAATTTAATAAATAATTATTATATTATAGTTAAGATATAAAAAATAAAATAAGAATATATAAGTTTTTGAAAAATTAAAAGAGAAAAAGTTTTAAACTTTTTTACTCTTTTTTATCATTTTTTCTCTAAATTTTCTTCTTTTTAAAGCTTTATTATATCTTTTCTTCTCTTTTAGTGTAATAGGTATATATTTAGGAACAGGTACAGGTTTCATATTTTCATCAACTGAAATCATAGTAAAATAACAAGTATTTGTATGAATTTTCTCTTTTGTTTTAATATCTTGAGATACTACTTTTATACCTATTTCCATAGAAGTATTTCCTGTATAATTTAAAGTTGCTTTAAAAGTTACTAAAGAACCAATTTTTATAGGATTTCTAAAAAGAACCATATCAGAAGATAATGTTACAACATAAGTTTTACTATATTGTGAAGCACAAGCATATGCAACTTGGTCAAGTATTTTTAGTATTTCTCCTCCATGCACATTTTTACCTGAAAAATTTGCCATAGAAGGACTCATAAGCATTGTAAGTTTAATTTTTGTTGGTAATTCTCTTCTTGATTCTTTTGCCATTTTTTATCCTTTATATCATTTTATTCATCTGTTCTTCTGTAAGTGTAATAACTCCTAAACTAACAGCTTTATCATACTTGCTACCTGCTTCTTCTCCATATATAACAAAATCTGTTTTTTTAGATACACTAGAACTAACTTTTGCTCCTAAGTTTTCTAACTTTTTTTTAATTTCACCTCGACTAACACTCATAGTTCCAGTTAAAACTACGGTTTTTCCTTTAAAAGCATTTTCACTTATTTGTACTTTTTCTTCAACTTTAGGATTAATTATCTCAAAAAGTTTTGTAACAATATGATGATTTACTCTCATAAACTCCACAAAAGAGTTTGCCATTTGTTCACCAATTCCATCTAAGTCTAATAAAGAATCAATATCCACATTAATCACATCTAAACCAAACTCTAAACAGATTTGTTTTGATGCAACTTCTCCTATATGTTCGATTCCTAAAGCATTTATAACTCTATAAAGTTGGCTTCCTTTAGTATTTTCAATAGCATTTAAAAGATTATTTATTTTTTTATCTTTAAAACCTTCTAAATCTACTAAATCTTCATATTTTAAAGAGTATAAATCTAAAATATCATAGATTTTTCTTTTTTCAACTAATAATTCAACAATTTTTATACCTAATCCATCTATATTCATACAATTTTTTGAAGCAAAATAGATAATTGAGTTAGTTACAATACTTGGACAATCTAAATTTTGACATTTAATTAATGTACCTTCATCCAATAACTCACTTTCACATTTAGGACAAGTAGTTGGTCTTAAAACTTCTTTTTGGCTCCCATCTCTTCTATCAAAAAATACTTTAGTAATTTTTGGAATAATATCTCCACTTTTAATAATAATTACTTCATCATTTATTCTTAAATCTAATCTTGCAATTTCATCAAAATTATGTAAGCTTGCTCTTTCAACAGTTGAACCATCTATAAGTGTTGGTTCAACTAAAGCAACAGGTGTTATAACTCCTGTTCTTCCAACTTGCAAAATAATATCTTTTACTTTTGTTGTTTTTTCAACTGCTGGGAATTTATATGCACATGAAAATCTAGGAAATTTTACTGTATATCCTAACTCTTCTTGTGTTTCTAAATCATCAATTTTAATAACCATTCCATCTAGCATCATTTCTATACTATTTCTTGAAGCAATAATTTTATGATAAAGTTCTTCTATCTCTTCTACATTTTTACATACTTTTTGTAAAGGAGGTTTTACAAAACCTAATGAATAAATATAATTCATCATTTCACTATTATTTTTAAAACCTAAGCTATTTTGTCCTACTCCCCAAACATTAAAAAAAAGTTTTCTTTTTGCAGTTATATTTGGGTCTAGTTGCCTTAAACTTCCTGCCGCTGCATTTCTAGGATTTGCAAATAAAGGTTCATTGTTTTTTGCTCTTTGTTCATTTATCTTATTAAAATCAGCTTTTTTTATTACTACTTCACCTCTAATTTCAATAAGTGATTTTTCTTTTATTTCTAAAGGTATAGAGTGTATAGTTTTTACATTATTTGTAACATCTTCTCCTATACTTCCATCACCTCTTGTAATTGCTTGTTTTAAAAGACCATTTTCATAAATAAGATTTAAACTAGCTCCATCAAATTTTGGCTCACAGTAAAACTCTAGTTTTTCATTTACTTTTTTAGCTCTATTTATCCAATCAATTAATTCTTGAGTATTAAAAACATCCTCTTGTGACCACATTCTACTTAAATGTGAGGCTTTTTCAAAACCTTCTAAAATAACTCCTCCAACTCTTTTATTTGGGGAGTTTGCATGGGAAAATTCTGGATAAGTTTGCTCATATGCTAAGCATATTCTTGCAAGTTTATCATACTCTTCATCACTTGCAATTGGATTATCTTCCACATAATAAGCATGTGCCCATTTTATTAGTGTTTGTATATTTTGTTCATATTCTTCTTTTGTTATTATATCTACCATAAAATATTCTCTTTATATATTAAGTTAAAGAGTAAATTATACCTAATAAAACTATACAATCTTTTGAAGTATATCAACTCTAAAAGGTTTTAAGAAAGTTGTTTTTTGTCCACCATTTGTAAAAAAGTTAAATCTTTCTTTGATTTTATTTTTTAATTCTTCATTAATATGATCATTATTATATGTTAAATTCATCTGTTTTTTTTCAAAATCTTCAAAGTTTTCGTAAGTTATTTCACTGTTAAAAAATATCTCATTAAATAGTTTAAATTCACCATTATCTACACTTTCTTTTATAGCTTTAAAGGCTTCTTCTCTAACTTCTTTTTCATCATGAAACATTGCAATTAATTCATTTTGTTCTCCCATAAAAAGAGGTTCACTAATATAGGCTAAAGCATTTGGCTTTAGAACTCTTTTTATTTCACCTAATGCTTTTTTCATTAATTCAACAGGAATATGATGAAATGATTTAAACATAAATATCATATCAATACTATTATCTTCTACTAAAATATTTTCAGCTGCACATAATTTAAACTCTATATTTGATATATTTAATTGTAGATTTTTTTTATGTTGAATTTCATCAACTTCACAAGCAATTATTTTTCTATTCTCTCCATTTAAAGCAATCTTTTTAGTAAAAGTAGCACTTCCACAACCTAATTCTAAAATAGTTTTATTATTTAGATTAAAGCTTTCAACAAAAAATTCTTCATTTAGAACTTCAGTAATATTATCATTTAATAATTGCATATTTTCTCCTTTTAATAAAAATTTATCATACAATAATAATTGCAATTTGGTTATAAAATAGTCATTAATTATAGAAATATTAAAATATAAATGTTCCCTTAGTATGCATTTATAAAGTTTTTTGTAATATCTGTTTATGAAAACATTTATTAAAAATAATAATTCTAAATTTGATGATTTTTTAATTAAAGAAAAACTTGCAATTGATCTATTAAAGGCTTCTTTAAAAGATGAAAAACTAAAAACTCCAAAAGTAGTAAGTGTAGATAATAATTATTTAGTTTTAGAAAATATTGAAAAAACACTGCCTACAAAAGAGCAAATGATTATTTTAGGAGAACAATTAGCTAAACTTCATCAAAATAAATATACTCAATATGGTTTTTTAGAAGATAATTATATAGGTTTATCTCTTCAAAAAAATGTACTTTGTGATAATTGGGGAGAATTCTTTTTTGAATATAGATTAAAAACTCAAAGTTCTTTTATAAAAAATTCAAAATTAAAAAAAGAGTTTTTGGAAATTTTAGATAATAATTCTTCTAAAATAAAAGAGTTATTAAATGACAATTGTTCTTATCCTACTTTAGTTCATGGAGATTTATGGAGTGGTAATGTACTTTTCTCAAAACAAAACATATATTTAATTGATCCAGCTGTTTATTTTGCTGATAGAGAAGTTGATATTGCAATGACACAACTTTTTGGTGGTTTTACAAGTGATTTTTATATGAGTTATCATCAGATAAATAAGTTAAGTGAAGATTTTGATAAAAAAGAGATTATTTACAATTTATATCACTATTTAAATCATTTTAATATTTTTGGTGATTCTTATTTAAGTGATTGCTTAGATGGATTTAACTTTATAGATAAGTTGTAATTTAAGGTTTTTATAATTAGTTTTAATTATGATATAAATATTAAAATAGGGAGTGTTTAATGATTTTAGATTATAAAGAAATTGATGATTTAAATAGATATAAGGTTATGTCAGATACTGTTGTACCAAGACCTATTGCTTGGATTGTTACAGAAGATAATGGAGTTATAAATGCCGCTCCTTTTTCATATTTTATTCCTATTTCAAGTAATCCTGCAACCTTAATTGTTTCTATTGGGAAAAAAGATTCTGGGGAGCCTAAAGATACTTTAGCAAATATATTAAAACATAAAAAAGCAACTATTTGTTTTGTAAATAAAGATAATGTTGAAGAGGTAAAAAAGTGTTCAATTGCACTTGCCAAAGATGAAAGTGAAATTGATAAATTTGAAATTGAAGTTCAAAAGGTTTTAGAGGATTATCCTGCTATGGTAAGCTCTTCACAAACTGCACTTTTTTGTGAATTTTATGGAAAAATTGAACTTCCAGGAGAAACAACACCTATTATTTTAGAAATAAAAAAACAGTTTATTGAAGATAATAGATTAGATGAAAAATTTCATATTTATGTGGACAATGTAGGTAGATGTGGAGCTTATTTTAAAGCAATGGTAGATTTATAAGAAGTAAGTAGAAATTCTACTTACTCTTTTGGATATGTCATATCTTCAGGTTTAACATACTTATCAAACTCTTCATTTGATAATAAACCTAATTTAACTGCTTCTTCTTTTAGTGTTGTTGCATTTTTATGTGCAGTTTTTGCTATAAGTGCTGCATTTTCGTATCCAATATATGGATTTAAGGCAGTAACTAACATAAGAGAATCATTTAAATATTTTTTTATATTTTCTAAATTTGGTTCAATTCCTACGGCACATTTATCATTAAAAGCAATCATTGTATCACTTAATAGTTTTATTGATTGTAAAATATTATAAGCTATTACAGGCTTAAAAACATTTAATTCAAAGTTTCCTTGACTAGCACTAATACTAACAGTTGTATGATTTCCCATAACTTGAACTGCAACCATAGTCATAGCTTCACTTTGTGTAGGATTTACTTTTCCTGGCATTATTGAACTTCCTGGTTCATTTTCAGGAATATTAAGTTCCCCAATTCCACATCTAGGTCCAGAGGCTAACCATCTAATATCATTTGCAATTTTCATTAAGTTTGAAGCTAAAGCATTTAATGCCCCACTTAAAAAAACTTCACCATCATGGGAAGTTAAAGCATGAAATTTATTTGGATGGGAAATAAAGTTATAAGAAGTCTTTGTTTGCTCATTTAAAACTTCACAAACCATTTGAGAAAACTTTGGATGGGAATTAAGTCCTGTTCCAACCGCAGTTCCTCCAATAGCAAGTTCAACAAGATATTTTATACTATCTTCTACTTGTGCTTGTGCTTTTTCTAGCATATTTACATAGGCACTTAACTCTTGTCCTAAAGTTAAAGGTGTTGCATCTTGTAGATGAGTTCTTCCAATTTTTACAATATCTTTAAACTCTTCAGATTTTCTTATAAAAGTATCTTTTAAAAGTTTTATTGCTGGAAATAGTTGTTTTTGTAATTCTAAAACAAAAGCAATTCTCATTGCAGTAGGGTAGGTGTCATTTGAACTTTGACCTTTATTTACATCATCATTTGGATGTACAAGTTTTCTAATTCTAAAGTCTTCTCCTAAAATCTCAGTAGCTCTTGAAGCAACTACTTCATTTATATTCATATTTGATTGTGTTCCACTTCCTGTTTGCCAAACAACTAAAGGAAAGTTTCCATCAAGTTTCCCCTCACAAACTTCATCACAAGCTTGAATTATAGCCATAGTTTTATTTTCATCAAGTCTATTTAATCTATTGTTTACTACGGCACAAGCTTTTTTTAAATAAGCAAATCCCTCAATAATCTCTTTAGGCATTGTTTCATTACCAATAGGAAAATTTTCAATGCTTCTTTGAGTCTGTGCTCCCCAATATTTATCATTTGGTACTTGCATCTCTCCCATTGTATCTTTTTCTATTCTATATTCCATAATCCTCTCCTTTATGTTTGCCTGATTATAACACAAAAAAGTGGATTATGAGAATGAATATCAAAAATTTATTCAACAATTTGATGAAGTTTTGAACATTGTCCTAAGTATAAATCAACCCCACTCATATCATTCATAATATCTTGAAAACTATGAATATGTGCATTATAAACATATACAAAAATCTCATCCCCCTTTTTTAAATAGTTATGTTTCCCAAATTCAGTATAGGCTGTTGCACCTGCTGCTATTAGCATTCCTTTTGCTTTATTTGCATTTTTTAAAAAGGGTTTTAACTCTTCTAAAGGTCCACAATCTTCTTGGGTATTAAATTTATCAATCATCCATGTTTTTAATTGATTAAAAAAGTAACTATATGATTTCACAGCAGAAATTGTTCCATAATCATAAACTATTCCATCTCTTTTTATAAAAGAGGCAATATGAAATTTATTTAAAATTGAATCTTTTTCATCAAAACTATTAATTTGGATTAATTCTTGTGAAATACCTTTTGTTTTTGTTCCCCAATTTTTCTTTGTACTTAATTTTTTCCCATCATTTACTCTAATTGAGCAATCATTAAAAGCACTAAAATATTTAGGAATAATATCTACTACTTTTTCATTTTCATATATAAAATCACAAATTAAAGCTACTTCTGCTTCAATTTGAAGATTTTGATCCTCTTTTCCATGTGTTAAAATTGTATCATCACAAATAGGGTATGTCCCTAAAAAGCTTTCATAATCTTTTATATAAAATGGAAAGATACCTTTTGGTGCATTTTTTTCTTCTGTTTTAATTACAGAAAACTCATCTGCTTCTCCTGCTTCTCCTAAATGATTTGCAAAATTCCCTGCAACTGCAAATCCTAAATAATCTTTTAAATCTTCTAATATCATAACAATTCCCTAATAATTTAATAAGTCTTTTTTTTAACATAGTGTAATTAATAATTTTTTGATTGTTTTTGTAAGTGAGGGTGTAAAAGGATAAAAATGTAAGTAAAATTACAAAGGCTTAAGCCTTTGTAATTAGATAGTTCTCCATTTTTGTGGTCCAGTTGTATGAATAGATACACCCTCAGTATCGACCGCGACTGTTACTGGCATATCTTTAACTTCAAATTCATAAATAGCTTCCATTCCTAATTCTTCAAATGCTACTACTTTTGCATCTTTAATAGATTGAGAGATAAGGTAAGCTGCACCACCTGTTGCAATTAGGTAAATTGATTTATATTCTTTAATTAAATCAATAGTTGGTTGCTTTCTTTCTGCTTTACCAATCATACCTAAAATACCAATCTCCATCATATCTTTAGTAAATTTATCCATTCTTGTAGAAGTTGTAGGTCCAGCAGGTCCAACTACTTCATCTCTAACTGGATCAACAGGTCCAACATAATAAATAAATCTATCTTTTAACTCTAAATTATTTGGTAGAGCTTTTCCTGCATTTTTATACTCAACAATTTTTTTATGAGCTGCATCTCTTGCTGTTAAAATTTTTCCAGATAAAAGTAATGTATCTCCTGATTTAAACTGAGATAAATTCTCTTTTGTTAATTCTTCAATATTTACTCTTTTTACACTATCCATTGGAATTTCTAAATCTGGCCAAATATCTAAAGATGGTTTTTCAAATTTAGCAGCTCCATTTCCATCTAATTCAAAATGAATATGTCTTGTTGCAGCACAGTTTGGAATCATTGCAACTGGCAATGAAGCAGCATGACATGGATAATCTAAGATTTTAACATCTAAAACAGTTGTAAGACCACCAAGACCTTGTGCTCCTGTTCCAATTTTATTAATATCTTCATATAATCTTAATCTTAACTCTTCAATGGCATTTTTAGGACCTCTTGCTTTTAGTTCATGAATATCAACATGTTCCATTAAAGACTCTTTTGCTAAAAGCATAGCTTTTTCTGGATTTCCACCAATTCCAATTCCTAAAATACCAGGAGGACACCATCCTGCACCCATTTGTCTTACATTGTCCATAACCCAATCATAAATTGAATCAGATGGATTTAATACAGCAAATTTAGATTTATTTTCACTACCACCACCTTTAGCAGCAACAGTAATTTCAATCTTATCTGAGTTATCAACACTATAGTGAATAACTGCTGGAGTATTATTTTTTGTATTTTTTCTCTCACCTGCTGGGTCACTTACAACAGAATATCTTAAAGTATTATCTGGGTCAGTATAACCTTTAGCTACACCTTCATTTAATACTTCTTCTAACTCTTTTGATAATTCAAGTTTTGCATTTAAACCAACTTTGATAAAAATATTTACAGAACCTGTATCCTGACATAGGGGTCTATGACCCATTGCACACATTTTTGAGTTGATTAGAATTTGAGCAATGGCATTTTTAGCTGCCCCTGATTGCTCTTTTTCGTATGCCTCAACCATTCCTTGAACAAAATCTTCTGGATGATAATACGAGATATATTGACATGCACCTGCGATGCTGTCGATAATATCTTGCTCTTTAATAACGCTCATTCTTTTCCTTTTACTTACGAAGTGACATTATTATACAAACTTATTTATGAAAAAAATCTTTTTACAACTTCATCTTGTAATTTTTGTCCAGAGAAGTGTGATCTTTGCACAAGTTCCCAAAAATATCTGTATGTAGCTCTATCATGTAACTCACCATCATACTGTATTGGTCCCCACTCAGCATCTTGTGCTTTTATTAAAATATTTTGTGCATCTTCAAGCTCAGTAAAGTCTGGTTTCATAGCATCTACAATAGCCTGAATTTGTGTTGGATAAATTGACCACATTCTCATAAATCCAAACTCATTTCTTGCTCTTTCTGCATCTTTATATGTTTGATAAGGATTTTTTAAATCAAGTGTTACATTATGACAAGGTATAACATGATTTTGAATTGCTGCTTGACAAACTCTAGCTTTTGCTGCACCAATTAATCTATGGTCAAATTGACCTGGACTTCTCATATTAATTGCAGGAATTGCTCCTTGGTATCCAGAAACAAAATCCATTAATCCAAAATCTAATACTTGTAACCAAGGTAATGTTGCAATTTTTTCAACATCATTTAATGCCCCATGAGTTTCAATTAAAACGTGAATTGGGATCTCTTTGCTTATTCCAGCTTCTTTACATTTTGCTTGAATATACTCAATTTGTGTTTTTGCATCTTCATAACAAGTAGATTTTGGTAATGTAATATATGCTAATTTTTCTCCTGCTCCTGGTACTAAAATATCAACATCTTGTCTCCAATCAGCATGAGAATGGTCATGAATTCTAACTCCAGCCATAGAGTATGGATTAGCATCTGAATTAACTACTCTTACTATCATATTTGCATGTTCAACTTCTTTTCCAGTCTCTGCTCCATCTTCGCAGTCACAAGTAATATCAAAAACTGGTCCTAATTTTTTTTGCATTTCAAAAGCTTTTAAAATTAGTTTTTCACTTCCTGCAAAGTGCTCACAAGAAGGTATAACTGGTAAAGATTTTCCTGATTCAAATAGTGCTTCATTTGGATGTGTCATAATATTTTCCTCTCTTTATAATTATTATTTTTGTTTTTTTGGAATAACTACTGTGTAGTCTAAATCTAATACAACTTCTTTTAAATATTTTCCATTTTCATCAAAAGTTGTTTCAATTTCTTCAGGTCTTTTATTTTTTAACCCAACAGTTCTTAATCTTAATAATCCTAAATCTTCTCTTTCATGATTAATAGTCTCTATTACTTCTGTAAAAGCATAGATTGTATCTCCTGCAAATGTTGGATTTGCGTGAGCTCCACTATTAATAGAGTAAATCCATTGTGCATTTTGTAATCCATTAAAAGAAATACTTCTTGCAATAGAAATTACATGTCCTCCATACATAAGTCTTTGTTGCATTGGAGTGCTTTTCATCATAAAATCATCAAAATGAACTTTTGCGTTATTTTGATAAAGTTTAGTTGCTAAAGTATGGTCACTATCATCAATAGTAATACCCTCTGCATGGTTTAATCTTTCTCCTGCAATATAATCTTCAAAAAAATATTTTCCACCAGTAGCATCAATATTTATATTTGATAAAAATGGTATATTAATCTCTTTTGCAATTGGTTGAACTTTTGCAAAAGTTGGAACTTGATTTATTCCTGATGTTTCATTATGATTCTTTTTATGTACCATAACCCATCTTTTTAGGTTTAATACTTCTTCATTATTTTGGTTATAACCAATTGAATGTACATAAACAACACCACTTTTCCCATTTGAGTTCTCTTTTAACCCAATTACTTCAGTTTCTAGTCTTACAGTATCTCCTGTAAATACAGGGTTTGGAAAAGAAACTTCTGCATATCCTAAATTTGCAATTGCATTTAAAGAAATATCTTGAACTGATTTTCCAAATGTTAAGTGAAACATTAGTAAATCATCAAGAGGTTTCTTTTTATAACCCATCTCTTGAGCTAAAATATCAGATGAATGTAAAGCAAATCTACTTCCTGTTAGGGCGATGTAAAAAGATACATCCCCATCTGTAATTGTTCTTGGAAGTGGATGAACTATTTTTTGTCCGATTGTAAAATCTTCAAAAAAGTTTCCTAAATTAATTTTAGACAAAATAGCCTCCTTATTTACCAAATAGGTTTTGACCTAATGATTTATATGTTTCATAAAGAGCTATTTTCTTTTTAGCCCATTTAATTCTAGAACTATCAATTAATTTATTATTATAAATAATTACTTCTCTACCATCTTTTGCTGCTTCTTCATATTTAGCAATCATCTCTTCATAATCAGTTACTTCACTTTGTTTTGGAGTGAAAATATCATTGATATATTCAATTTGTACTGGATGAATTAGTGATTTACCATCAAATCCTAAGTTATATGCATCTTTAGTTGAGTCTTCACAAGCAAACTCATCATGTACATCATAATATGGTCCATCAATAACTATCTTACCATAGGCTTTTGCAGCAAGGGCAATTTGCGATAGATAGTTAAACATAGCTTTTGAACCTTTTTTAATATCAATTTGAAGTCTATTTGCTAGTTTATTTGAACCTGCAACTACAACTTCAACTCTAGAACTAGCACTACAAATATCTTGAATATTTAAAACAGAAAGAGGTGTTTCAATCATAATCATTAAAGTTAAATTAGGATTAACTTCATCAATAATTCTAACTGCTTCTAAAACATCTTCTTTTGTCTCAATTTTAGAGAATAATAAACCATCAATTTCTATATCTCTTGCTAATTGTAAATCTTTTTGTAAATCTTCTGTTCCAAGGTTATTAATTCTTAAAACCCTTTCTGAATCACCGAATTTAGAACCTTCTTCTTTATAAAAAGTTCTTAAAACTTCTCTTCCTACATCTCTTTGCTCTTGTAAAATTGCTTCAAAATCAAAGATTACAGTATCTGCTAAAACTGTTTTAGCTTTTTCTACATTATTTCTATTATAAGAAGGGATAAAAAGCATAGATCTTCTAGCTTTATATTCAGTTATCTCTTCTCCTTCTTCTTTTGCATGCTCTAAATCGTGAAGATTTTTTACTAATTGTTTTCTAAGAACTTTTCCATTTTTTGTTCTTGGATAATCTTTCATAGTAAAGATTCTCTTTGGAGCTTTATATTTTGCTAAGTTAGCTTGAGAAAATGTTAAAACTTCTTCTTCTTGCTCTTTTGTTAATTCATTATGACCAATTACAGCAATAGCCACTAAAGTCTTCTCTTTTTCTATTTCTAAACCAAAAGCAACACAATCAGCTACTAAAGGATGAGTTTTTACAACTCTTTCAATTTCATGTGGAGATACTCTAAATCCGAAAGTATTGATAATATCATCTTTTCTACCAATAAACCAAATATATCCATCTTTATCTTTTTTAGCATAATCTCCTGTGAAGAAATATCCATCGTGTCTAGCTTTAGCTGTTTCATCTTCAAGTTGCCAATACTCTAAGAATAATCCTGGATCATCTTCTCCTATACAAATCATCCCTTCTTCTTCCACTCCAACTTCTTCTAAAGTTTCAGGATTAAGAAGTTTTACAATATGTCCTGGTTGAACAAATCCTGCACTTCCAGGTCTAATTGGATTATTAACAGAGTGAGAAATATAATAAGAACATTCACTCATTCCAATTGCTTCAAAAATATCTTGTTTAAATCTATCTCTCCATGCTTCAATCATCTCAGTAGATAGATGCTCTCCCGCACTCATACAATATCTTAAACTTGGACAATCATTTAATGTAAAATCAGTTTTTTGAATAATTTGTCTATAAATTGTTGGAACACCAATAAATATAGTACATTCATGTTTTTTAATTAAGTTAATCCAAGTAGAAGCATCATTTGCTCCTTCATAAGCAATAACTGTATGACCATTATATAATGGATCCATTAATGCAGAACCTAATACATATGTCCAGTTAAACTTACCAGAGTGCATAATCCTATCATTCTTTTTAAAATTAAACCAATATTCAGTAGCAGGAGTTCTTCCAACTAATGATCTATGAGAATGTAAAACACCTTTTGGATACCCTGTAGTTCCTGATGTATAAACTAAATATGCAGGCTCACCTGATTTTGAGTTATAATGATTTGGTGTTTTATCAGTATTTGCTAAAATATCATTTAAAGCATATACATTTATACCTTTTGGCTTTTTAAAACCTTCAATACTATCTGTTGCTGCAACAATAATAGTTTTTAAATTATCTATATTTTCTAGATATGGAACTAAATTCTCATACATAGAAGCAGATAAAACAATGGCACTTGCTTGTGAATCTTCAGCAAGATATTTAACTTCTGAACCACTTAAAAGTGTAGAAGTAGGAACAGCAATAATTCCAGCTTTAATTGCACCAAAAAATGAAATAGGGTAAGCTAAAGAGTTTTTTAAACATACTAAAACTCTATCTCTTGCTTCTAACCCAATACTAGTAAGGAAATTACAAATTTGGTCTGATTTCTCTGATAACTCTTTATAAGTTATTGTATCAGTTCCTAATTTATCATCTTCAATAATCATAGCAGTGTTGTTTTCATTTTCTGTTCCTAGATGAGCAGAAGTACAAGCAACACCAATATTTAAAAATTCTGGTACTTCAATTTTAATTGTTGAACTCATAATATTAACTCCTTACTAAATTTGACCATATGGCCAGTTTTCTCTAAATGTATGAATTGGCATTCTATTTAATACATTTAATGCAAATTCTTGATGTTCTGGGCTTAGGCTTCTTAAAGCATAAGCTCTTAAAATATTTTGTAATGCTTTTCCAAACATTGGTGGATCTAACATCTCACCTTCATATCTAATCGCACCACTTAATAAAGCATCTGCTTCAATTGCTGCTTTTAATACTGCAACATCATGTTCAATTTCATTTGGACTTGGAGTAAATGCAACTTTACATACATTAATATGATTAGGTGTAATTACTTGTTTTCCTGTAAGTCCCATTGCACACTCTTTTCTTGCGTGAGCATATACATGTCTTGATGCTTCATCTCCATGTAAATCTAACCATCTTCTAATATCTTTTTTCTCTACACATGAATCAGGTAATGAGTTTGGTGTTAATAAAACTTCAACCCCACCAATAACTCCTGCACCTTTAATTCTTGCTTCCATAGTAAGAATATTAAAAAATGTTTTTAACTCATCTATCCAACCCTCTGGCGTAATTTTATAAGCCATTGCTTTAGAAAAGTCATGAATTCCAAATACTACATGTTTTACCGTTGAATAATCCATTAAATCTGATGCAATTTGAAGTGATTTTGGATGCTCAATAATTGGTTGAATTGTTAAATTAGCATTAATAGAAACTAACCAAGAAGATAAGTCTCTAATCTCAGCATCTCCATAAACCTCTCCAGCTTTTGCTAAAACAATTACATCTATATATTTATGAATTTGTTTTAACATTTTTAAATCCTCTTCATACTCTTCAGTTCTAAAAGGATTTATTCTAACTGCAATTTGAAAATCTCTTTGTGGGAACTTTGGAAGTTCTTGAATAAGAAGTTCTCTACTCATTGCTTTTTGTCTACAACCATCTTCTAAGTCAAAAAGTACAGTATGTGCTTTTGTCTTATATGCATGTTTTTGTAATCTTAATTTTGCTTGTTCCATACTTTCATATGTACCATCTAATGGATTGAACTTAATTGGGGGATAGTATATTTGAATACCTGGCCAGTACCCACCTAGCACTGGCGTTAAGTCATCATTTGCTGTTAATTTTGATAAATCTAAATGTGATGATGTCATAACTTTACCTTTTTGTTTTTATTATTTTTAACTTATTCTAAAAAACATTTTATTAGGTGGATCGCACCTAATAAAATTTGAGATTTTACAGGGTTTCTGTAATATGGAAATGCAATTTATCCATACATAAAATAAACCATAACATAATTTTTACATATAATAAAAAATTTAAGAAAATATTTATAATTCTTGTAGAAACCATAAAATAAGCCTTGTAGAGTTTTTAAAAAAAATAGTTTCACAATGTGAGAAAAATATTTTTTATCCTCTCATATACTAAAATAAAAATTTCAAAAAAAATTAGAAAATTTTAAAAAAATCTATGTTTTTTAGTAACACTAGGTATTTTTAGCTCTAAATTTTATTTAACTAAAAGCTTGGTAATATATCAAAAATCAAAAAAGAGAGTAGGGTGCAACAACAACAAAAACAAAATAAATCTTTATCAAAAGGCTTATGTGTATTAAAAGAGGTGATGACAAGCAATAAACCTCTTACAGCTAATGCACTTTGTCAAAAATTACAAATTGATAAAAGTACAATGTCAAGATTAATTACTACACTAATGAATGAGAATTTTTTAGAGTATAAGGATAATACAAAAGAGATAATTTTAAGTGATATTGTAAGAAAAATAGTTTATAAAGATGATAGAGAAAAAATAGTTCAAAAAACTCAAGGTTTATTAGATGAAATCTTTTATTTAACTGATGAGTGTTCATATATTGGTATTTTTGATAACAATGCTGTTTTATATTTAAATCAAGTAGATAAATCAAAAAGAGTTTTAAAAACAAGAAATTCCGTAGGACTTCATGCTCCAATTCATACAAATGCCTTTGGAAAAGCTATTTTAGCTTTTAATGAAAAAATTGATTTAAATACAATTGATTTGAAAAAATATACCACAAATACAATTACAAGTATTACAAAACTAACTAAAGAATTAGAGTTAATAAAAGAAAGAGGTTATGCTATTGGAATAGAAGAGCATGAGTTTGGTTTATGTTCTGTGGCTGTTCCTTATTTTAATAATAAAGGAGAGTTTATTGGAACAGTGGGAGTTTCTGGACTTTCTGTTAGAATGAATGAAGCAAAACTTCATGAATATGGACAAAAGATTTTTGCATTGGTGAACCCATCTTTAAAATAGATGGGTTAGGTATATTGTTTTGTTATTTCTTCAACTACTTTAAATACATTTTCAACAGATTTTATACTTACTTGCTCTTTTTTAGAGTGGGGAAAATTTATAGTAGGTCCAATAGAAGCAACTTTAATATTTGGAAATTTATCTTTAAAAATTGCACATTCTAAACCTGCATGAATTGCCTCTAAAGAAGCATTTTCATTATGTTTTTTATAAATAGTATGAACTATTGTAGTAAAGTCATTTATATCTGGTTTCCAAGCTGGATATTTTCCATTTGTTGTAACTTCAAAATTAAAATTACTTAATAAAGCTTTTGTCTCTTCTTTTAGTGTTTTTAATTCATAATTATCCATTGATCTTGCACTTAGTTCAATTTCTACACAATCAATAGTTGTTTTTATTCGAGCTAAATTAATAGAATCTCTTACTACATTTAAAGTTTTATCATATGCTCTAATACCATTTGCAAAAGTATAAATAAACTCAATAATTTTTTCATCTAAAATATTTAAATGTTCACTTTTTGTATTTATCTTTTCTATTTTCATATTTTCATGGCAAGCAGTTGGTTGTTGTTTTGCTGCAATTATTGCTTTTGCATTTGCAGGAATTGAGTTAATTCTTTCTCCCCCATTTATATCTAAAAGTTTTCCTTCGCACTCTTTAACAGTTTTCGCTAATAATTTTAAAGCATTTGGAATATTTTTATCTATATCAACTCCACTATGTCCACCTTGTAAATTTGAAATAGTAATTTCATATAGTTCAAGATTTTCATTATTTGCAACTATTTTTCTATTAAAGTTTTTTCCAAAAATATCAACTCCACCTGCACAGCCAATACAAATTTCACCTTCTTCTTCACTATCTAAATTTAGCATATATTGGGCATTTAATTTAAGTTCTAAATTATTTGCACCTATTAGTCCTATTTCTTCATCACTTGTAAAAAGGTATTCACAATCATAACCTTGACTCATTAAATACAACATATAAGCACAACCAATTCCATTGTCACTTCCTAGTGTTGAATTTTCAGCTTTTAGTAAATCTGCTTCTTGAACAATAATTGGCACACAATTATCACTTAAGCAAACAATATCATAATGACTTTGGAAACTTAATTTTGCATTTGAAATTGCTTTTTTACATAAAATATTATTATATTTATCAACTAAACATAAAAAATCATATTTTAAAGCATACTCTTTCATATAGTTAATAAAAGGCTTATGTGTTCCACTACATCTAGGAATAGTTGTTATTTCTTTAAAGATTTCAATTATATTATTCACTATACTTCCTCTTTATATTTTGGCGATTATATCAATTTTTAATTTAATTCAATACCATTTTTTTAATAATATTCTTTTAGCATATAAAATATCATTTTTTTATTCTCTTCAAAGGTATTGGTTTTAAAAAACTCTAAAGTTAAAAATATATGTGGAATAAAAGTTTATATATTTTTTATTTATATACAAATGTAAAAATAAAAAATAACTAAAAACTAACTGATAATTAAGAAATTATTGAAAAAATAATCAAAAAAAGATATACTTTTAACTTTAAAAAATAAGTAAAAATTAAGAAGGTTCTCATTGCAGTTAAAAAATTATTTATTTGAAGATTTAGAAAATTTAGAAAAATATATAAAAAATGAGATTTTTCAGTTTTTGCAAAAAGAGATTTTTATACAACTATTTTTGTCAAATACAAACTCAATACAATTAAAAAATATTTTAACTAGTTTAAAAACCTTACTTCCAAATTGTAAAATAGTTGGTTCTTCAACTAAAAATATTATTAATAATTCAACTAGACAAAAAGATAAATTACTAATTAGTTTTTCAATTTTTGATAAAACAAAAGTTAGGACAATTTATACTAATAATTTTGAAAATTCAAATGCGATAAAGCTTTCTAAAGAGTTTATAACAAATGAAACTAAAGCTATTTTAGTTTTTAATTGTAAAAGAGAAAATAAGATAGAAAGCTTTTTAGATGGCTTTAATTTTAATTTAAAAAATCAAGTTTTAGTGGGTGGAAATGCTACTTCTTTTAACTCTTCTAGTAAAGCTTTTTTAATAGAAGATACAAATATTTATGAAGAAGGCATAGTTTTAGTTGCCCTTGATTCAAAAGATTTAATAGTTTCAACAAATCATATTTTCAACTGGTCAAAAGTTGGAAAAGAGATGACTATTACAAAGTTAGAAGATAATAAAGTTTATGAAATAGATAATATTCCTATTTTAGAGCTTTATAAAAAATATTTTGGTGATGAAATAGATTTTAATTTAACAGGTTCACTTATCTCTTTTCCTTTAGTTAAAGAAATAGATGGAATTGATATAGCTAGAAGTATAATTAGTGTAGAAGAGGATAATAGTTTTATTTATGCAGGAGAGTTAAAAGTTGGAGATAAAGTAAGATTTGCACTAGGTAATCTTGATGAGATTTATAATAACTCTTTAAACTTACAAAAAGAATTAAGTACTCAACCAATAGAAGCTATATATGTATATACTTGCAAAGAAAGAAACTATTTTTTATCTGAACAATTGGATATTGAATTAAAAGCTATCTCTCAAGTTGCAAATACAGCTGGTCTTTTTACAAGAGGTGAGTTTTATAAAATATCTAATAATATTGTTCAAATGAATATTACAACAACTCTTTTAACTTTAAGTGAATCTACTGAAATTAAAAATTTTAAACCTTTAGAAACAAAATATAAAAAATACTCTTCTTTAAAAGCTTTAATAAATCTTGTAAATAAAGTACAAGAAGAACTTGATGAAAATATTAACTATTTAAATCAATATAAAAATGCAATTGATAAACAAACAATAGTTTCAAAAACAACTCCACAAGGCATAATTACAGAAGTAAATAGTAAGTTTTGTGAAATTTCTGGATATAGTAAAGAAGAATTACTTGGTAAGCCACATAATATTGTAAGGCATCCTGAATTTCCTAAAGAGAATTTTTTTAAGATGTGGGAAACCATAAAAAATAAAGAGGTTTTTCAAGGAATAATTAAAAATATGGCAAAAGATGGAAAGTCTTATTTTGTTGATACAGTAATTAAACCTATTTTGGATAAAAATGGCAATATTGTTGAGTATTTAGGTCTAAGACATGATATTACAGCTTTTATGAATCAAAAGATTCAATTAAAAGAAGAACTTAAAACTTTAGTTAATCCTTTTTTAGCAATTGTAAAAATTGAAGATTATAAGTTATTAAAAGATTTTTATGATGATGAGATAATTCATCAAATAGAAGATAAGTTTTCCCTTGAAATTTTAAATTTTTTACCTTCTAAATCTGGATATGAAAAAGTGTATGTGTTAGGTGAAGGTTCATATGCTTTTATTAAAGATTTAGATAATAATAGTAAAGCTCAAATTGAATATGAAATTGCTTTATTAAAAAAGTTTCAAACAAATGTTAAATATGCAACTTTAGATTTTATTAATTTTGAGTTTGATATTAGCGTAATAATTAGTGTAAGTAATGCTTTAAAAAATACATATAAAGAGGCAAAACTAGGAATAGAGAAACTAAATAAAACTAAAAAAGATTTTATTTATGCTCAAGATTTAAGTATTAACTTAAATGAAATTGCCAAAAATAATATTGAAACTATTAAGATGATTAAAAAGGCGATTTTAACAAATAATATAACTTCTTATTTTCAGCCAATATACAATAATAAAACAAAGCAAATTGAAAAATATGAATCTTTAGTTAGATTAATAGATAATCAAGGAAAAATTATCTCTCCATATTTTTTTATTGATATTGCAAAAAAAGGAAGATACTATAAACAAATTACAAATATTGTAATAGATAACTCTTTTAATGCAATGAAAAAGCTGCAAAAAGCAGTTACTATAAATCTATCTATTATTGATATTGAAGATGAACATTTAAGAAATAAAATCTATAATAATTTAGCTTCAATTGGAAGTTTAGCTCAAAATGTAACTTTTGAACTTTTAGAAGATGAAAATGTAAGAGATTTTTCAATTGTAAAAGAGTTTATTCATAAAGTTAAAACTTATGGAGTAAATATTGCTATTGATGATTTTGGTTCTGGATACTCAAATTTTGAAAGATTATTGGATTTTGAACCAACTATTTTAAAAATTGATGGTTCACTTATTAAAAATATTTTAACAGATAGTTTTAGTAGAAATATAGTAGAAGCTATTATTTTATTTGCTAAAAAAGAGAAATTAAAAACAGTTGCAGAATTTGTTTCTTCTAAAGAGATTTTTGATTTAGTAAATGAACTTGATATTGATTATTCTCAAGGTTACTATATTTCTGAACCTAAAGCTTTATTAGACTTAATATAAAAAAAGGTTAAGAGTTAAACTCTTAACCTTTTTGATTTTCCACATGACAAACAGTATCTTTTAAATCTCTATTTTTATATGCTAATGCAATAGTTACAAAAACAAGTGCCGTTGTAACATATGCCCACATAGGAATTGGTACAGGGTCACCTGTAGCATATGAGTGCATTCCTGATAAATAGAAGTTTACTCCTAAATATGTCATTAAAATAGAAGAGAAACCAACTAAAGAAGCTGTTGCAAAAGCATATGGTGTATTTAGTTTTTTTACAAATCTCATATGAATAATAAATGTATAAACTACAATTGAAACATAAGACCAAGTCTCTTTTGGATCCCATCCCCAATATCTTCCCCATGATTCATTTGCCCAAACTCCACCTAAGAAGTTTCCTATTGTAATCGCAGCTAAACCTATAATTAAAGAGATTTCATTAATAGCTGTGATATGTCTAATAATTTCATCTAAATGAGGTCTATTTTTTCTAAAAATAAACATAATTAAAGCCATAAATCCAAGAATTGCTGATAATCCAAAGAAACCATATGAAGCAGTTAAAACTGAAACATGAATTGTTAGCCAATATGATTTTAAAACTGGAACTAAATTTGTAATTTGTGGGTCTATATTTGTTAGGTGTGCAGTAAACATAAAAATACCTGCAACTATAACAGACGCACTTAAAGCAAGTAATGATTTTCTAAAGAAAATAACTCCTGCAAATACAGCAGACCATGAGATATATAATAATGACTCATAAGTATTTGACCAAGGTGCATGCCCTGAAACTACCCATCTAAATCCCATTCCAAATGTATGAACAGCAAATAATAGAGCTAATATGGCAAAAAATAGTTTTGTAGTTTTTTCAGGTTTGATTTTTGGGTTAAATACAACTATAAAAGCAACAATTAACATAATAAACCCTACAAGTACATATGCAAGAGTTAATTTAAAGAAAATATCTAATTTATTAAATGTAATTTCATTATTAATTTGTGTTTTACTAGGAATAATATTTGAACCAACTTTTTCTTGATATATTTGTATCATATCAATAAATTTATTTGCTTCTTCATATTTTTCTTCAATAACAGAATTAACAAAACCTCTTATCATTGTTTCAACTGCCTCTTTATTTTTACCCATAAAAAATTGAAAAGCATCTAAAGGGTTATACCAAGTATTATTATCATCAATTCTTCCATCGTGAACTCTTGGGAAGATTCTAAATAAATCTGCATTAAAAACCATATATGCAACATTTAATTTTTCATCTAAGCTTAAAATATCTTTTTCAAATGTTCCTCTTTCAGTCGGTTTTGTAAGAGAGGCTTTTTGTGCTTCTTCTTGTAAAATATATTTACCTTCTTTTGTAAAAACCTCTGTAAAAGAGATATATTTTCTTGATTCTTCAACACCTAATAGTTTTTTTAATTTTGGAGTTTTAATTTTTATCATCTTTACATGTCTCCAAATCTCAGGTCTAGTAATCATTCCTAGAATAATTTGATTTGGTTGCATTCCAAACATACTATTAGCAGAAGATAATTTATGTAAAATCTCTCTATTTAAAGTATCAATAGGCTTCATTCTTCCACCATTACTTTGCGTAATTAAGTGTGAAAATTTTTGGGCTGTTAGTTTTGAATCCTCTTTAAAAGCATTCATATAGTTTAAAACCATATCTGTTGGATTTTTTACCACATTAACTTGCTCTTGCGCTTTTAAATCAGTTGTAGTTGCAAATGCCATAAAACAGGCAACAGCAAAAGAAGCTATACTTTTATTACTAACAAATTTAGATAATTTCCAAAATCTACTTTTTTTATCAAATAAATTCCAAATAAGACCTAAAGTTAATAAAAAATATCCAAGATAAGTTGGCCATTTCCCTGGGTCATTGTTTACTGACAAAATAGTTCCTTTTTCATCTGGGAAATATGAACTTTGGAAAAATAAAAAGTTTCCTTCAAATAAAGTTCTATTCATAAAAATTCTATAATCATAGCTTTTCCCATCTTTTTTTATAATAGTTACTTCTGAAGCATAAGAAGAAGGTGCCATACTTCCTGGGTATCTTTCAAGTTGAAAATCTCTTAATTTAATACTAAAAGGTAGCTCTAAAATTTTAGAACCATACTCAAGTGTTACTATTGTATCTCCAAAATCTTCTACTTTAACAACCCCTTGCTGACCTCTTTTCCCTGGAAGTTTTATAGTTTTTGTTTCTCCATTTACAGTAACATCAACTATTAATATTCCCATAGATGAACTATCTTTTTTTACATATTTATAATCATTATATTTAATATTTAATACTTTATTATTGTATTTAATATTATGGTCAAAATTATTAGCTAGTGTAACTAAACCTGCAAAAAACTTTTCAGAAAAATGCTCAATTTCTTGCCCATAAATAGTATTTGCAAACTCTTTTTGAAACTCTTTATAATAAGTTGCATCTTGTTGCTGAATTTTTACTTGTAAATAAGGCTCTAGTGAGATCATTCTATTTTCAGTTTGACCTTCTGGTATTTGAATAATTCCTTCATATCCAATATATCTAGTCATAGCTGCGCCAATTAGAATAACTACAAATGAAGAGTGAAAGATAAACCTTGCAGGATGTTTCCACATTTTATATTTATATATAATACCACCTAAGTTAATAGTTGTTAAAACTAAAATTGCTTCATACCAAAGGTTATTATATACTAAAACTCTTGCTGTTGAAGTTCCATAATCATTCTCTATGAAAGTTGCAATTCCTGCACCAATTGCTAAAATTGCAAGAAGTACTAATGTAGTCTTAAAGGAGAATAAGACATCTATAACTTTTTTCAAAGTTCATCCTTTTTAGTCATAATATAATATTTATTATACTTTTTTTAGTGTGAATTTTATGTGTAGTTATTTGATAAAACTCATAAGGCCAAATTATATCAAACAACTATTTTATCTTTAGTTATTTCAAAGAATTTTTTAACAAAATTCACAATATAATTGCGCTATGAATATAGAAGAATTAAAACAAGAAAAATATAAATGTTTAGAATGGAAAAATGTTAAACCTTGGTATGAGCAATTAAAACTTGCTTTTGAAATAAAAAAAGATAATCTTGAAATCTCTTATGAAGATTGGTTTAGTGTGGGAAAAAAAGAGGATTTAACACAAGAAGAACATAAGCTGATTTTACAAACAGCTAAAAAGTTAATTCCTTGGAGAAAAGGTCCTTTTAATTTATTTGGATTAAAAATAGATAGTGAATGGCAAAGTAATATAAAATATAATCTAATTAGACCATATTTTAATTTAAAAGATAAAGTTGTTGCTGATATTGGGTGCAATAATGGTTATTATATGTTTAGAATGTTAGAAGATAAACCTAAAAGATTAATAGGTTTTGACCCAAGTCCTTTAACTATGCTTCAATTTGATTTTATTAATCATTTTGTTAAATCAGATATTATTTATGAAAAACTTGGAGTTGAACATTTAGAAGCCTACAATCATAAATTTGATTTTATTTTTATGTTAGGGGTTTTATATCATAGACCAGACCCTGTTGGATGTTTAAAATCTCTTGCAAAAGGTTTAAATGAAAATGGAGAGATTTTAATAGATACTTTTATGATAGATGGAGAACAAGAGGTTGCTTTAACTCCAAATAGTAGATATTCTAAAATACCAAATATCTATTTTATTCCTACTGTTCCTGCTTTGAAAAATTGGCTAAATAGAGCAGGGTTTGAAGAGATTGAAGTTTTAGCTATTACTACAACAACAAATGAAGAACAAAGAAAAACATCTTGGTCTTTTGATCAAAGCTTAGAAGATTTTTTAGATAAAGATGACCCAACTAAAACAGTTGAAGGTTATCCCGCACCTAAAAGGGTATATGTAAAAGCAAGAAAGAAGAACTAAAAAAGATCAATAGTATCTTCTTCTTGTAAATCTTTAAAATAAAATAATTGACTTCTTCCTCTATTTTTTGCTTCATATAAAGCAATATCTGCATTTTTAATCGTAAGGTCAATAGATTTTTCATCACTATATGTATAAACATCATATCCAATACAAATAGTCTTTTTTAAAATTTGTTCAGGTTTTGTTACAACTTTTACACCAACTTGTGCAAAATCATCAATAATTCTTTTACAAATATTAATAATTTCACTTTCATTAGAAGTGCTTAAAACTGAGATTAAGAACTCATCTCCTGTTAATCTTGCAACTAAATCAAATTCAGAAATATTAGCATGGATAACTTTTGCAAGTTCTATTAAAACTCTATCTCCTATATCATAATCAAACTCATCAATTACAGCTTTAAAATGGTCTATTCCTACCATTAGAAAAAATATTTGTTTATACTCTTTCCCTGAAAGAACTATTTGTTTATTTAAAGTTTGAATTAAATAATGTCTATTATATACATTTGTAACAGAATCTAAAGATTGAGACTCTATATAATTTTTCTTAATTATTCCATTTTGAATAATAGGAGAAATTTGAAAAAATGCTGATTCAATAATTGTATATTTATTATTGATTTCATCAAAGTGTTCTTTTGTACTTGCACAAAAAGATACTAAAGCATTTAGATTTGTATGTGTATTTATTACAAAGAAAAATGACAGATTATCATCTAAATAAAAAGAATTTCCTTTTACTAAAATATCCTCTTTTATATTTTTTTCCAAATCAAATAAAGATATATTAACATTATCTATTTTGTAAGTATTATGAAGCCAATTATAAATATCTCCTGCCATTTGTTTAATATCAGAAGCATATTGTAGTTGGTCATATAGTGTAAAAATATCTTCTAATGCTTTATAATCTTCTTCATTTGTTGCAGACGATCTTATTAAATTTAATATATTTTTTCTCAAAACAACTCCTAAAATAGGTCTATTGTATGCATTTGTGTATCATTGAACACAAAATATTTACTTCTACCTTGATTTCTTGCCTCATATAATGCATTATCTGAAGTTCTTAAAATTTCATCAATGTTTTCTGCATTATCTGGAAATAGTGAAATACCAATACAAATTGTTTTCATTAAAGTTTGATTTGTATTTTCATTAACTAAAACTTTTTCTTCCCCAAATAAAGTAATTAGTTTTTCTGCAATCATTATTGCATTTTCTTCATTCCCTATATTTTGTAAAACTACTAAAAACTCATCCCCATCCACTCTTACAACAATATCAGAACTTCTTACAGTATGCTTTAATAATTTTGCCAAAGCAATTAATACTTTATCACCGATTTTATAATCAAATTCATCAATTACAGCTTTAAATTTATCAATTCCAATTTTTAAAAAAGCTACTTTTTTATTTTCTCTTCTTGATAAAGCTAAAATATTATCTAAATATGTTTCTAAATATTTTCTATTATACAAACCTGTAATTTGATCTTTTAATGATAACTCTTTTATACAATCCTCTAAATATTTATTATATAAAGTTTGAGAAATTATATCAAAAGTTGTAATTAAGCCTTCATAATTTTTTTCTAATTTACTTAAATGCTGTGTATTATTACAAAATATAATATAATTAATTTTTACATTTTGACTTAGTTCTACAAAATATTGTAATTTTAAGCTTTCTTCAAATATTCCATTTTCTGTTTCATATATACAGTCATTATAATTGTTTGTAATATCACAAAATTCAATTTTTATATTTTCAACTTCATATGTATTATGTAAAGATATTGCTAAATATTTTAAAGACTCTTTAAATACTTTTATAATTTTTTTATCTTCATTTATTGAAAAATCTCCATGGGAAGAATCTTTTTGTTTATCTTCTATTATTTGTTTAAAAGAGTTGATCATTATATTACTCATTTATAACCTCTATTATAGATAATTTAACCAGTTTTTTAAAGAGTCTTTCTCTTGAAATAAAGAGGTATTAGACCCATGACCTGGATAGATTCTTATATTTTTTTCCCATTTTAAAATTTTATTAATGCTTTTTTTCATATCACTTGGATTTGAAAATGGAAAATCGCATCTACCAATTGAATTTTGGAAAATAAAATCTCCTGAAAAAAGAGCATCTTCTATTTGTATTGCTGAACAGCCAGGAGTATGTCCTGGGAAATGATGAAATTTTACTTTTATTCCATCAAAATCAAACTCTTGGTCTGGTTCAACTAAAATATCTGCATAAGAAGGAGTCATACCAAAACTGTATGGGTCTTTCTCTAACATAAAGTTATCGTCTTTTGGACAATAAATTTTTAAATCTAATTCTTTACTTAATTGAGCATTTGACCAAACATGATCAAAATGTCCATGAGTATTTAAAATAGCAAGAGGATTGCTTACATTTTGTTTTACCCATAACGTTGCGCCAACACCAGGATCTATTATCAATTCCTTATTATTTATTTTAACAATATAACAATTAGTCTGATAATCTCCCATTGGTTGTTTAAGTATTTCCATTATTTTAAACCTTACTTAGATAAAATTCATAAAATTTTCATTATATATAAATATTATAACAATTTAGAGGTAAAATGTGGATTATTTTCAGCAGTTAGAAGAGATTTTATTGGCAAAAGAGCCTAAAAAAAAGTTTGAATTGTTTAAAAAGTTTTATAAAGTGTTCAAAGTGTCACAAATTGACTTTACTAACAACTATAAAGTTTGTGATTTAATTAAGCCTTCTTATGATGGCTTATTAAATGTTATCTTACCTAAAGATGTAAAGACTAGGAAATATTTTGATACAAAAGAGGGAAAAATATCTCTTTTACATACAATTGCACATATTGAATATAGTGCAATTGATTTGGCTTTAGATGCTGCTTTAAGATTTAAAGGTTTGCCAAGACAATATTATGAAGATTGGTTAGAAGTAGCTGAAGATGAGATTAGACACTTTTTGATGATTGAAGAACTTTTGACTCAATTAGGTGCAAAATATGGGGATTTAGAAGTACATACAAATCTTTTTGAAGCTATGAAAAATACACAAACACTTCTAAGTAGAATGGCTGTAGTTCCTCGATATTTAGAAGCAAATGGTTTAGAGCAAAACCCAAAAATTATGGAAAAATTAAAATCAAATCCAGATAAATTTAATCAAAAAATATTAGCTGCTTTAAATATAATTTTAGAAGAAGAAATCACTCATGTAACTAAAGGTGATAAGTGGTTTAAATATGAGTGTGAAAGACAAAATTTACAGCCACAAAAAACTTATTTTCAAATTTTAGAAGAGGTTTATCCTGGATGTACAAATAAAAAATATGAACTAAATTTTGAAGCTAGAAAGCAAGCGGGATTTTCTTGTGATGAGTTAAAGTTTTTATCAAAAAAAAGTGATTGTATATAAGTTTTAAAAGAAAAATCTTTTAAAACTTACTATTTGGAATAGGGTAGTTTTCAACTACGAAATCAATATCTTTATCACCTCTACCACTTAAACTTACTAAAATAGTTTTATCATTTGGTAAAGTTTTTGCTAATTTCATAGCAAACCCAACTGCATGTGCAGATTCAAGTGCAGGAATTATACCTTCTAGTTGTGATAATTTATAAAAAGCATCAACTGCTTCATTATCATCACAAAGTCCAACTTTTGTTCTACCTTCAGTTTTTAAAAAGGCATGTTCTGGTCCAACTGAAGGATAGTCTATACCACTTCCAATAGAATATACAGGTGCAGGTTCTCCATTTTTATCTTTTAACATAATAGAGTTAAATCCATGCATAACTCCCTCTTCACCATATGTTAAAGAAGCAGAGTGTTCACCTATTTTTTGCCCCTTACCTAAAGGTTCAACTCCATAAAGTTCCACTTCTTTATTTTCTATAAATCCAGCAAAAATTCCCATAGCATTACTTCCTCCACCAACACAAGCAACTACATTGTCTGGAAGTTTGTTTTCATGCTCTAAAAATTGTTCTTTTGCTTCAAATCCAATAACACTTTGAAAATCTCTTACCATCATAGGAAAGGGATGAGGCCCCACAACAGAACCTATACAATAAATAGAGTTTTTTGTATCATTTAAATATGCTTCAAAAGCACTATCAACTGCCTCTTTTAATGTTTTTAAACCATGAGTTGCAGGAACTACTTTTGCTCCTAAAATTTTCATTCTAATAACATTTGGATGTTCTTTTTTTATATCAACTTCACCCATATGAATTTCACATTCTAATCCAAAATATGCTGCCGCTGTTGCAAGTGCAACTCCATGTTGTCCTGCTCCTGTTTCTGCAATTACTTTTTTCTTCCCTAAGTGCTTAGCTAAGATTACCTCAGCCATACAGTGGTTTAATTTATGAGCACCAGTATGATTTAAATCTTCTCTTTTTAAATAAATTTTAGCACCATTACAATGTTTAGTAAGATTTTTTGCAAAACTAATAGGTGTTGGTCTTCCTTGATAGTGTTTTCTTACATATTTTAAATCTTCAATAAATTGTTTAGAATTTTTTATTTCTTCATATGCTTTTTTTATCTCTTCAAAAGGTTGCACTAGTTGTGGGGGGATAAAAGAACCTCCAAATTTTCCAAAAAAACCTTTTTCATCTGGATAAGATTCTAAGTATGGTTTGTTCATCTATTTCTCTCTTATGTTATTTTTAAGGCAAATATTATAAACAAATAGCAGTTAAATAAAGATTATATTCTATTTAAATGGTATTTTTATTAAAACTTTTGTTGAAGTATTATTATAATTAGAAACTTCTAAATATCCTTTTAGATTTTGTGTAAGAATTTTATGAGACATATAAAGTCCAAGTCCTGTCCCTTGGCTTTGATGTTTAGTGGTAAAATATGGATCAAAGATTTTATCTATTATCTCTTTTGGAATTCCTCCTGCATTATCTATTATCTCAATTATTACAAATAATTCTTCTTTATAAGTAGAAATTTTTATTTGTCTTTTAATCTCTGTTTTTTCAAAAGCTTCAATTGAATTTTTTAAGATATTTAAAATTATTTGTGAAAGTTCTTGTTCACAACTATTTATTTTTAACTTATTATTTAAGCTTGTAGTTATTGTAATTTTATGTAATAAAAATTCATCATTTAAAATACTTAAGGCTTGTTGTATACAATTACTAATATAAAATTGTTTAATTTCCCTATCACCTTTTAAATAGTTTTGAAAATCATTAATTGTTTTTGATAAAATAAGAGTTTTATTCATAATTTGTTCTATTGTAATATCTAAAATAGAATCTGTTAGTTGATTAAACTCTTTTTGAACTTTAAGTCCTGTAATTGAAGTGGAAATAAAACTTAAAGGTTGTCTCCATTGATGTGCTATATTACTTAACATTTCACTTAAACTTGCTATTTTTAATTGTTGTAATAAAGCTCTTTCTTTCTGTTTTATTTCTGTTAAGTCAATAATTGAAATAAATAGAGTTTGTTCATTTTCAAAAATCATCTTTTTTGATTTTATCATTATAGGAAAAGATTCATTTTTAGAATTTAAAGCATTTAACTCTTTTATAGAATTTTGAGCATTTTGAACTACTGCATAAATATTTTGTGTTTTTTCACAAATAAATAGTTCTTCTAATGAAATATTTAAAATATCTTCTTTTTTAAATTTAAAAATTTTAAGTATTTGATTATTTACAAAAACTATTTTTTTATCTTGCAAAATAATAATACCTTCAACTGTAAAATTTAAAAGTGTTTTAAAACTATTTAAACTATTTTCTAATTCTTGTTGAGTATTTTCAAGTTTATTTTTATAGTTTGATAATTGTCTATTTTTATATAAAATTATTAATAATATAAATACTATTGGCACAAAAATTTTTATTAATAGTTGATAATCAAAAGGTTTTATAAATTCTAAATTAGTCCATCTATTATATATGTCTTCTTTTTCTTTTAAACTCATACTATTTAAAGTTTTATTTATAATTGATTGAAGAATTTTATAATCATCTCTTATCATAATTTGTAAATTAAAATCTATATTAGCATCACCTGATATTTTAATATTATTAAAGCTATATTTTTTAATATTATAAGCAAGTACAGGCATACTATCTATTAAAGCAAAAGCTTTATTTGATGAAAGAAATTCTAATCCTTCTTTTATATTACTTACAAAAACAAACTCTAAATAAGGGTAATTTTCTTTTAGTAATTTATGTGCAGTATAGTTTTCTCCAACTGCAATTTTTTTCCCTTTTAATTGTGTAATTGAAGGAATATAGTTTTGATCTTTTAAAGTTGCTATTCCTATTGGCACTTTATAATATGTATCTGAAAAAATAGAGTATTCACCTCTATCTTTGGTTTTTCCTGTAGTTACTATTACATCTTTTGTTTTATTTTTAATCTCTTCTAAAGATTTATAAAATTTATTTTGCATATGGTATTGAACTTTTATACCTGTTTTATTAATAATATATTCCCAAAAATCAAAACCTAAGCCATAGGCTTTATTATTCTCTTTAAAGCTAATTGGAGCCCAATTATCTGTAAAAGCTACTTTGATTATCTTATTTTTTATAAACTCTTGTTCTTCTTTTGTCAAAATTAGTTTATTTGATAAGTTTATCCATTTTTTCTCTAAGGCAACTAATTCTTCATCTGTAATTTTTTGCATACCTCTATTTAGGATTTGTTGAAGTTTTATATTATTTTTTTGTACACCAAAATATGAATTATGATTATAATTTTTTAAATTGATATTTGTAAGTATTTTTAAGCTATTTAAATAGTTACTATTTACATAATATTTAGAAACAAGTTCATTTTGAATTGTGGCATCAATTTTTCTATTTTTTATATCTTCAAAAATATTTTTTAAATCACTATACTCTTTGATTTTTATATTAGGATACTCTTTTTTTATAAGAGTTGTAGTCATCCAATCTTTTAATTGTCCAATTGTATGTCCCTTTAAATCATCTAAATTTATTAGTTCATAACTATCTTGATGAGTAACTAAAGAGAGCTTTTGTTTATTTAAAACATTTGTAAAAAGAATAAACTCTTCTCTTTTTTTTGAGTAACCTATAGCTGATAAAACATCAAGTCTTTTCTCTTTAAATCTTTTAAGATTATTATCCCAAGTATCATTTATAAAAATAGGTTCAAAGTTTTCTTTTTCTCCTAAGAGTTTTATATAATCAATTATATATCCTTTGGGTAGATTATCTTTATAAAAGCTATATGGAATCCAATCAAGTTCAGCAGAGAAAAATATCTTTTCTTTTTTTGATATTAAATTATTAGCAAATAGTTCATTTGAAATAAGTGTAAAAAAAATAAGAGGTATATATATAACATATTTCATAATTTTGCTTTTAAATTTATATAGATATTAAAATTATACATAAAATTATTAAAATTGTATAGTTTACTTGTATAGACAAGGTGTAATCATAATGTAACTGTGATACTTTAAAATTTCATAATCAAACTTGTATAGACAGGTAAAGGAGAGAGATTTTGACACAGCTTATTGATAAGCCAAGATATATACAATTATATGAAAATATTTTAGAAAAAATAGAGAATAAAAAATTTGATTCAGATTATCAATTACCTTCTGAAAATGAATTTGCTAAAGAGTTTAATGTAAATAGACATACAGTAAGACAAGCTTTACAGCTTTTAAAAGATGAGGGTTATATTTATACAAAAAAAGGAAAAGGTAACTTTATTGCTAATATAAAACTTCCATATAAAATTACAGATAAAAGCAATTATTCTTCACAAATATTAGATTTGGGTTATGAACCAAATACAAAATTTTTAAGTGCTGAAATTATTAAAGGTAGTAATAAAATCTGTAAAGCTTTAGAATTAGAAAGAGATAGTGAAATAATAGAATTAAAACTTTTAAGGTTTGCAAATGAGTTACCTATTTCTATAAGTATTTCATATTTTGATGCTTTAAAATTTCATAAAATATTAGACTATAAAGATATAAAACCTTTTTCTTTATATAAAGTATTAAGTATTTGTTATAAAAAGCTAGAAATTACAAAAGAATCTACAATCTTTGAAGCCTTAATGCCAACTTTAGAAGAGGCAAAACTTTTGCTTATGCCTCAAAGTAATCCAGTTTTATCAACAACGACAATTTCAAGGGATCAATTTGGGAATATAGTAGAGTATGGACAAGCTTTATTTAGAGCTGATATGTGTAAAGTAAAAGTAGATTTAATTTAGGAGAAACTAGTGATAAAAATGAAAAATTTAACCTTAGGTTATAAAAAAGAAGTGATTTTAAAAGAGATAGATTTAAAAGTAAAAAAAGGAGAATTTATAGGAATTATTGGTCCAAGCGGTGCTGGAAAATCTACATTACTTATGTCATTAACAGGAGGTATTAAGGTATTTGATGGGAAGTTTGATGTTTTAGATTATGATTTAACAAAAATAAAAAAGAAACATTTAATACGATTAAGAGAACAAATAGGTGTAATTTTTCAAGGTTATAACTTAGTTGATAGATTAAGTGTAATTGATAATGTAATTAGTGGGATGTTGAAGGATATTCCATTAAGTAGGGCAATTTTAAAATATTATAAAGAACATGAAATAAAAAAAGCAAAAGAGTACATGGATATAGTTGATATTACTAAACACTCTTTAAAAAGATGCGATGAACTTTCGGGAGGTCAAAGACAGCGTGTTGCAATAGCTCGTGCTTTAGCCGCAGAACCAAAGATTATCTTAGCAGATGAACCTGTATCTGCACTTGATCCTAAAAGTGCAAAAAAAGTTATGGAGATTTTAAAGAAGGTTAATAAAACTTATAATGTAACCGTAATTGCAAATCTACATCATTTGGAGTATGCCAAAGAGTACTGCGACAGAATAATTGGCGTTAATAATGGCACAGTAATCTTTGATGACAACAGTGAAAAATTAACTGATAAAACAGTTGATAAAATCTACGCTGCCAAAGCGTAGTTTAACAAGAAATAAGTAAAAGGAAACTAAAAATGAAACTATTAAGAAAAGTATGTTTAACTGCGTTAGCTTTAGGTGCAACAACAATGTTTGCTCAAGAAAAATGGCCCGATTCTATAACTTTTAGTGCAATTCCTGTTGCAGGTTCTACTTCAATGAAGGAAAACTTTTCAAATTTAACTAATTATTTATCAAAACAACTTGGTATAAAAGTAGAACTTAAATTAGCTGGTGATTATACAAGTGTAATTACAGGTATGCAAAGAAATCATATTGATGTGGCATATTTAGGACCAAAATCTTATGTGGAAGCTGCAAAAAGAGCTAAAGCAGAAGCCTTAGTAGTTGAAGTTGATGCCCAATCTGGACTTGCAGGATACAATGGCACAATTATTACTAAAAAAGATAGTGGTCTTAAAACTTTAGAAGACTTAAAGGGTAAAACTTGGGCATTTACTTCTTCTCAATCTACTTCAGGAACTTTAGTACCTAGTGTAATGTTTTCTAAAAAAGCTATTGATCCTCAAAAATATTTTTCAAAAGTTATTTATTCAGGAGGCCATGAAGCTTCAATTTTATCTGTAAAAGCAGGAAAAATTGATGCAGCTTCAACAAATAATTTAGATTTTAATAGGGGAGAGGGAATACATTGGAGTAAAGATGATTTTAATATTATTTGGACTTCTTCTTTAATTCCTGGTGCTCCAATTGCAGCTAGGTCTAATTTACCAACTTCTTTGAAAATGGCTTTAAAAGGAGCATTAGTTTCTTATAATGATAAAGAAGGGCTTAAAAAACTTAAAAACAAAGGTTTTATAAAAGTTGATGATAGTATGTATGATAGTGTAAGAGAGTTAATTGAATTAAAAAAACAATTAAAAAATAAAAACTAATAGAAGACTACTCTTCTATTAGAAGGATAAATTAATGCAATTAGAAGAAATAAAAAGAAAAACCAATCCTTTTAAATTAAGTAATACAATAATAATTCTTGTAATAGTTATTATTTTTTTAAATAGTTGGAGTTCAACCAATATGGATATAGCTTCATTACTTGATGGTTGGAAATATATGAATGAATATATTAAAGGCAATGAAAATATAGAAAATAGTGGGTTTTTCCCACCAAATACAGATTTTGATGATATAAAAACATATGCTTTATCTATGTTAGAAACAATACAAATGGCAGTTGTTGCACTTGTTTTATCAATAATACTTGCAGTGCCATTATCATATATGAGTTCTAGAAATATCTTAAATATATTAATTCCTGGAAACTCTATTTTTCACCTAGCATTAAAAAAGAGTATTTATGCTTTTGCAACATTAATTGCAAATATATTTAGATCAATAAATGAAATAGTTTGGGCTTTAATTTTTGTAAGTGCAGTGGGACTTGGTCCAATGGCAGGTATTTTAGCCTTAGGAGTACATACAGCTGGAGTTTTAAGTAAGCTTTTAAGTGAAGGCAATGAATCAATAGATCCAGGTCCTGTTGAAGCTTTAACAACAACAGGGGCTAGTTTTTTCAAGGTTTTAGTATATGCCGTTATTCCTCAAACTATGCCACATTTTATCTCTATGGTTTTATATAGATTTGAAAGTGATGTAAGAAGTGCTTCAATTTTAGGTTTTGTGGGTGCTGGTGGAATAGGGTTTTATTTATTTGACAAGATTAGAGCCTTTGAAAATGGTGATGTATGTACGATTATTATAATTATAGTTATATCAGTTTGGATATTTGACAAAATTAGTGCCAAGATTAGAGAAAGGTTTATTTAATGAAAAGAGAAGATATAAATTATTTTGCACAAAAAGCAACTTTTGAAGAAGTGGAAAAGTTATATAAAAAAATAGATACAAATTATAATATAAAGCAATTAACTGCTCCAACTCAACAAACACTATTAGTTCCTGTAATAGATCCAGTATCTAATAAACAGTTTTATAGTGGAGAGGTTTTAGTTACTTCAACTATAGTTCAACTTGAAGATGAAAAAGGTTGGTCTATGGTTATGGATGATTATTCGCAACTTTCTTTATATATAGCTGTTTTAGATGCAGCTTTTGCTAAAAATATATATAAAGATGAAATTGAAAAACTAATTAATAATACAAAAATTAGTTTAGAAAATCAACAAAAAATTTTAAATAAAAAAGTTAATTCAACAAAAGTTAGCTTTGATTTATTATAAAAGAAGTAAAGATGAAAAATATTGATATTGAAAAATTAAATAGAGATAATTTTAAAGCCTTAATGAATGCTTTAAGTCTTCCTGGAACAATAAATAAAATTGAACCATTATTTCAATCAGGTCTTTTAGCAATTGCAAATACTTTATTATACTCTCAAACTTCATTTTATTATAACGGGTTAGAAGAGTTTACTTTAATAGAAGCCATTACAAATTCAAAAAGTGAAAATAAAAATAATTGTGATTATTTATTTGCAGATAATATTTGTAAAACTTTATTGGAAAATTCAAAAATAGGAACCGTAAAAGATCCAGAATTCTCAACTACGCATATTTTTAAATGTAAAGATTTTAAAGGTTTAAATGTAAGATTAAGTGGACCTGGAATAGATGGAACTAAAGAGGTTTCTTTACCTATTGATAGGGAATTTTTAGAGGTTTTTAAAAAGAAAAATTCATTTTTCCCTTTAGGTAATGAGATATTTTTTCTAAGTGATAACCTAGAGATTTTAGCACTTAGTAGAACAACAAAAATAGAGGTGGTATAAATGGCATATTATGCAATTAAAGGTGGTGAAGATGCTATTAGAAACTCACTGCATTTTTATAAAGATAAAATAGAAAATTCAAATAACTTAGAAGAAGAAAAAATTATAAACTCTTTAGGTTTTGCTATTGATAAAATCTTAAGCGAGGGTTCACTTTATAGTAAAAAGTTAGCTTCTCAAGCTATAAAAAGAAGTGCAGGGGATTTATTAAATGCTGCATTTTTTCTAAGAGCCCATAGAAGTTCTTGTCAAAGAATAGGTATATGTAAACCTTTAGATGTAAATAATATGAAAATAAAAAGAAGAATTAGTTCAAGTTTTAAAGATATTGAAGGTGGTCAAATCTTAGGAGCTTCAAATGATTATGAAATAAAACTTTTAATTGAACAAGAGTCATTAGAGTATAACTATGAAAATTATAGTGATAAAACAAATATTATAAAAAGTGCCTTAACTCCTTTAAGAGAGGATGGCTTAGTAAAAGTATTAAAAGAAGAAGAGGAACCTTGGGATATTACAAGAAGTTTCCCCCTTGCTCCTTATCCTAGAAGTGCTTTAATGCAAATGATGAGTAGAGGCGAGAGTGGTTCTATGTTAGGGTTTGCTTATACTTCTATGAGAGGGTATGGAGATGTACATCCTACTATTGGAGATTTAAGAGTTGGTAGTTTAGATATAAATTTTACACATCCTTTTTCTAATAAGGAAGTAAAAATAGGTGAGATAGAAGCAACTTCTGTTGAATGTGTAGGAACTTTTAATAAAGATGAAGATGATGAAGTTAAACTAACTACAGGTTTTGGATTTTGTTTTGGAGAAAATGAAACTAAAGCTATTTCTATGTCAATTCTAGATTTAACTTTATATAACAATACATATAGTGTAGGAACTGAAAATATAATTGCAAGTGATTTTGAAATGATTATGCAACATATTGATGGAATTGAATCTTTTGGTTTTGCAAACCATTATAAATTGCCTCATTATGTAACTTTCCAAACAGATTTCCAAATATTTAAAAGTGCAAAGAAATATGCACAAGAAGAAAAGGAATAAAAATGAGATATGCATTTTTAGATGAAGAAGCAAAAAAAGAGATTAGAAGATCTATTTTAAAAGCAATTGCAATTCCTGGATATATTGTATCTTTTGCTTCAAGAGAGATGCCTGTAGCAAGAGGTTGGGGTACGGGTGGTTTGCAAGTAACCTTAGCAATTATAAATGAAAGTGATACTTTAAAAGTAATTGATCAAGGTTGTGATGGAAGTGTAAATGCTGTAAATATTAGAAATTTTATTCATTCAGTTACAAATGTGAAAACAACAACAAGTACTAAAGAGGCTTCTATTATTCAAACAAGACATAGGGTTCCTGAAATTGAGTTAAAAGAAGGACAAACTTTAGTATATCAAGTGCCTATGCCTGATATTTTAGAAACCGTAGAGCCAAATACTGCAAAGGCAAAATTAATGCACGCAAATGCAAATTATTCAAAATTATGGGTTTTACTATATGAAGATACTTCAATGTTTGGAGATAGTAGAATCTCAAATAGATACCCAGTATTAGTAAATAATAGATATGCAATGGATCCAAGTCCTATTCCTAAATATGATACTTTAAAATTAAATAATTGTAAGGCTTTACAACTATTTGGTGCAGGAAGAGAAAAAAAGATTTATGCTATTCCTCCTTATACAAAAGTAGAACCTTTAAAGTTTGAAGATAAAGAGTTTAAAGTTGAAAGTTTTCAAGGACATTTTTGTAATAGATGTGGAAGTAAAAATAGCTTTTTAGATGAAGTTTATTTAGATGATGGAAGAGTAAAGTATTTTTGTAATGATACAGATTATTGTGATATGAATTTACAAGGTAAATTATGATTTTAGATATTAAAAACTTAAATAGAATTTTTGGAAAAGGGTGCAAGTTTTGTTTAGAAGAAACAGGAGCTTTATATAATAGTTCAATTTGTCCTAAATGTAAAAGTGTAGTTGGTGTAAATAAGGTTAATCTTTCTTTAAATAAGGGAGAAGTTTTAGGAATTGTTGGAGAAAGTGGTAGTGGTAAATCAACTTTACTTCAATTAATCTATCAAGACCAAAAGGCTAGTAGTGGAGAGATTTTTATAAAAGAGTTTAGAAATGAAAATGGTGAAAAAAAGAATATTTTAGAGGCTAATTTAAATGAGTTGTCATATTTAAAAAACTCTTTAATGTCTATGATATATCAAAACCCAAGATTAGGATTGAATTATAATTTTTCTGCTGGGGGTAATATTGCACAAAAAATAATTGGTAGTGGAAATAAAAATTATGAACAAATTAGAAAAAGAGCCTTATACTTTTTAGATAAAACTGAAATTCCAACAAGTAGAATAGATGATTATCCTGAGAGGTTTTCAGGAGGACAACAACAAAGAATTCAAATTTCTAAAGCTTTATCAAGCAATCCTAAGATTTTATTATTAGATGAACCAACAACAGGACTTGATTTATCTGTTCAAGCAAAAATACTTGATTTAATAAAAGAGTTGCAACATGAAATTGGTTTTTCAATGATTATTGTATCACATGACTTGGGTGTAATAAAACATTTAACAGATATAACAGTTGTTATGAAAAATGGACAAATAGTTGAAAGAGGATTAACAGACCAAATCCTTGAAGACCCACAACATCCCTATACTCAACTATTAGTATCTTCAATACTATAAAAGGAGAGATTTATACTATGAGATTAGAAGTTAAAAATTTAGATAAAACCTTTAAAATATATACAAGAGGTTCAATAGAAGTAAAAGGGTTTAATAATATTAATTTTAAGTTAAAAAAAGGGGAGTTTTTATCTTTGCATGGACCAAGTGGAGCAGGAAAGTCTTCTATTCTTAAAACTTTATATAGAACATATACAACAACAAGTGGAAATATCAACTATTATAAAGATGATGGAACAGTTATTGATATAGCAAAAGTAGATGAAAGTGAAATTTTAAAACTAAGAAAAGAAGAAGTAGGGTATGTTTCTCAATTTTTACAAATACTTCCAAGGGTTAGTGCAGTTGATGTGGTAAGCCAACAATTGATTTTAAAAGGAGAGAGTCAAGAAATATCAAGACAAAAAGCAAAAGAGATGTTAGATTATCTTTCTATTAGAGAGGAGTTATTTGACCTTTCTCCTTTAACTTTTAGTGGAGGAGAACAACAAAGAGTAAATATTGCAAAAGGAATAATTGCTCCAAAGTCTTTATTACTTTTAGATGAACCAACTGCTTCTTTAGATAAAAAAAACACTATAAGAGTTATCGAGAAGTTAAAACAATTAAAACAAAAAGGCGTGGCAATGGTTGGTATTTTTCATGATTTAGAAGCTATGGAAATGATAACAGATAAAATTTATGAATTAAAAAGAGTATAAAATGCAAACAATTTTAAGAAGTTCAAAGGTTTTAATTAATGAAGAGTTTATTCCTGCTGATATTGTTATTGAAGGGGAATTTATAAAAAGAGTTGATAAATATGGGATAAATGAAGTTGCAATTGATTTAAAAGATAAAAAAGTAACTCCTGGAATTGTAGATTTACACTCTGATGCTTTAGAAAAAGAAATAGAGCCAAGACCAAATGCAACTTTTCCTATGCTTTTAGCTATTACAGAATTGGATAAAAAGCTTTCAATGGCAGGTGTAACTACAATGTTTCATGCTATTGGATTTGAAGAAAATCCAAAGAAAAAAAGAAGTATAGATTTAGCAAAACAACAAATTGAAGAGATTTATAAAGCAAATAAGAATCATCTTGGAGTTGATAATTTAATACATGCTAGATTTGAATTAAGTGCAACAGATGCAGTTGAACCCATAAAAGAGGTTATTTCAAAAAAAATGGTTAATTTAGTATCTTTAATGGACCATTCTCCAGGACAAGGACAATTTAAAACTTTAGAGTCTTTTAAAAGCTATTATTCAAAATATTATGGATTAAATGATGATGAGGTAGATGAAATAGCAAATAAAAAAATAAATAAAGATGAAGAAAAAATAAAAGAGTTAATAAATTATGCTAAAAAGTATAATTTAACTTTATTAAGTCATGATGATGATTGTATAGAAAAATTAGATGGCTTATTAAATTTAGGTGTACAAATTTCAGAATTTCCTTTATCTTTAGAAGTTGCAAAATATGCAGTAAGTAAAGCAATTGCAACAGGAATGGGTGCCCCTAATATTGTAAGAGGAGGAAGTCAAGGTGGAAATATTGCTGCAATTGATTTGGTAAAAGAGGGTGTTTGTAAATATCTTTGTTCTGATTATCATCCAACTTCAATGCTTCAAGCTGTTTATAAGATGAAGCAAGATGCAAATTTAGACTTAGCAAAAGGTTTTTCAATGATTACTTCTACTCCTGCAAAATATGCAAACTTAGAAGATAGAGGGGAGATAAAAGAGGGTAAGAGAGCAGATATAATAGTAATAGATGATTCATATATTCCAAAAGTAATCTTAACTATAAAAGATGGAGAGTCTATTTATAATGCTATTAAAGGATTTAAACTTTAAAGGATAATTATGGTTACAATTTATAGAAGTATATTACATTTAACAGTACAATATTAAAATCAAACTTACAGTTTTAAACTGTAAGTTAAAAAGAGAGAAAATGAGTAAAAAAATTATATTAATTGTTGGACCTAGTGGAGTAGGAAAAGATACATTATTAAAAAATATTAAAAATAAAATAAAAGCAAATTTTGTTAAAAGATATATTACAAGAGTACCAGATGAAAATGAATCAAACTATTTTTTACAAGAAGAAGCTTTTAAAATTTTAGAAAAAAATAATTTTTTTATTTCTACTTGGAATGCACATAATAATTTTTATGGTATAGCAAAAAACTCAATATTAGAGGGTTTAAATATAATTAGTATTTCAAGAGCAAAAATAAAAGATTTTGAAAAACAGTATCAAAAAGTATATACAATAAATATAACTTTAAATAAAAATGATTTAAAACAAAGACTTAAAAAAAGAGCAAGAGAGAGTATAGAAGAAATAGAAAAAAGATTAAGTAGAAGCTATGAAAAAATAGAAGCAAGAAATTTAATTGAGTTTGAAAATAATAAAAATTTAACTGAAAGTGTAGAGGAATTTTTAAAACTTTTAGGGCAAATTAATGAGGATTGAATTTTTAGGTACAGCAGATAGTGCAGGTATTCCTGTACATAATTGTAAGTGTGAGATTTGTAATTGTTATAGACAAAAAGGTCTTATAAATCTATCCACAAATGCTTTTATAAAAATCAATGATAAAATTATTCTACTTGATTGTGGCATAGAAAATATTTCAAACATATTTGATGGTAAAGAGATAATAGCAGTATTACTTACACATTTTCATTCTGATCACTGTTTAGGGCTATTAAGACTTAGACACTCAAAACAAAATATAACTTGTTTTCATCCAAAAGATAAAGAAGGCTTTAGTGATTTGTTTAAACATAAGCATAGTATTACTTATATTGAAAATAAACCTTTTGAATCTTTTAAAATAGATGAACTTTTAATTACTCCAATATCTTTAATTCATTCAAAAAATACTAATGGATATTTAATTGAATATAAAAATTTTAAGCTTGCTTATCTTACAGATTGTGCTGGCATTAAGTTTGAAACCATAGAGTTTTTAAAATCAAAAAATATTGATTTAGCTTTTTTAGATGCTTGTTATGATGAAAGGAAAATACAAGGAAATCATCTAAATTATTTGCAAGCTTCAAAGCTTTTAGATGAATTAGAAGTAAAAGAAGGATATTTAATTCATGCTTCTCATACTACATTGGAATATATAAAAAATAATAAAATTGTGTCAAAATATAAGTATATAAATAAGGGATTTTTTAAGGAAATAAAGTAAGGAAAAACCTTACTTTATGAGAACCATTTTTTAACTTTATCAAACATATTTTCAAAGTTTGATACATGAGGTTTACTTTCAATTCCAAAACTCTCTTGTAGTTTTTCTAAAAGTTCTTTTTGTTCAGTATTTAGTGATTTTGGATAAGTGATTTTTATTTGTACTATTAAATCACCTTTTCCATAACCTTGTACAGATTTAACCCCTTCACCTTTAAAAGTAAATTGTTGTTTATCTTTTGTTCCTGCTGGAATTTCAAGTTCTAATTCTCCCCTTAGACTTGGAATTTTAATTTTTCCTCCAAGTGCTACTTGAGTAAAGAAAAGAGGAACTTCAATATAAATATCATCCTCATGTCTTACAAAATGAGAATCCTCTTTTACAGAAATTTGAATATATAGATCTCCTCTTGTTCCATCTGGAGCAATATTACCTTTTTTTGATACTCTAATTCTATTTCCATCATTTACACCTTCAGGAATATTTACTTCAAACTTATCAGAGTGTTCTTTATATCCTGTTCCTTTACAACTTTTACATTCTTCAGTTTTTGCCTCACCTGAACCATGACAAGTAGGACAAGTTTGAGCAAAAGTCATAAAACCTTGTCTCATATGTATCTGTCCTTGTCCTTTACAAGTTGGACAAGTAGAAAGTTTTCCATCTTTTGCACCAGTTCCTTTGCATGAAGAACAAGCATCTTTATAAGTATAATTTACTTCTTTTTTACATCCAAATACAGCTTCATTAAACTCTACTTCAAGTTCAATTCCTATATCTAAATTATAATTATATGACTTTCTTCTTTTTCTTCCTCCAAAACCAGAACCAAAAGCTGAACCAAACATCTCTTCAAAAACAGAGCTTAAATCATCAAAACCACCAGAGAATCCACCTCCTTGACCATGACCATCTAATCCTGCTTTTCCATATCTATCATAAATAGAACGTTTGTTCTCATCACTTAAAACTTGGTAAGCTTCATTTATTGCTTTAAATCTCTCTTCGGCTTCTTTATCATCAGGATTTTTGTCAGGATGATACTTCATTGCCATTTGTCTATAAGCTTTTTTTATTGTACCTTTATCGGCACTTTTACTTACTTCTAATATTTCATAATAATCTATTTCACTCAATATACGTACTCCTAACGACATATTTTACGCGATTTTATCTAAAATATGATAAATCTTTGATATAATTGCCCTATGAAAAAAGGATTAGAAAAATTTTATGAATTAGTTGAAGCTTTTGAGTCTTTACCCACAGTTGGTAAAAAATCAGCTTTAAGATTAGCTTATCATATTGTAATGAATGATAATTATTGTGGTATTAAATTAGCTCATAGTATTGAAAATGCTATAAAAAATATAAATAAATGTGTTAAATGTGGTTCAATGAGTGAGCATGAGATTTGTGAATTTTGTTTAGATGATAGTAGAGATAAAAAAACTTTATGTATAGTTCAAAGTGCAAAAGATATTTTTGTAATTGAAGAATCAAAACAATTTGAAGGAATATATTTTGTAATTGAAGAGTTAGAAGAAGATAGTCTTGATAGGCTTATTGATACTGTAAGAGAAAATAGGGTAACTGATGTTTTATTTGCAATAACACCTTCTTTATCTAATGATGCTTTTATTTTATTTATTGAAGATAAATTAAAACAGTTTGAAATAAACTTTACAAAAATAGCACAAGGTGTTCCAACGGGTGTTAGTTTAGAAAATGTAGATTTAATCTCTTTATCAAAAGCAATTCAAAGTAAGGTTGTTATTTAACCTTACTTTTCTTCTAATTTCCATTTTCTATAAAGTTCTTCAGAGGCTTTAATTTCATCTTCAGAAGCTCTTCTTCTGCATGATAAATACCCTTTTGAACCATCACAACTCTCAAATGGATATACTGTTGCAAATACCCAGTAATATCCCCCTGATTTTGTCGCATTCTTTACATATCCTGTCCATATCTCACCTTTTTGTACACTATCCCATAAACTTTTAAAGGCTTTCTTTGGCATATCTGGGTGTCTTACCATATTATGTGGCTGCCCCATTAATTCTTCTAAATTATATTCCGCTATTTTACAAAAATCATCATTTGCAAATGATATTATCCCTTTTGAATCTGTCTCACTTACTAAAAATGCATATTCATCTAATACTGTCTCTTGTCCTGCTGCCATATCTCACCTCCTTTAAAACTTCTTACTTTTTGCATCATCTACTAACTCTTTTGCCATATATGATACATCTGAGGCTATATTTGATATTTGTGTTGCTTCATTTGCATTCTCTTGTGTTACTCTATCTAACATTGTGATTGTATCATTTATTTGTTCTATTCCTGTCATCTGTTCTTTTGATGCTGCACTTACATTCTCTATTATATGTATTGTCTCATTTATATGCACATTTAGCTCTTCATATCCTTTTATCATATTATCAGATATTACTTTCCCTTCATTTGCTTTATTTGTTGCATTCTCTACTAAATCTTTTATCTCTTTTGCTGCTTGGGCACTTCTATTTGCTAAGTTTCTTACTTCTTGTGCTACTACTGCAAATCCTTTCCCTGCTTCTCCTGCTGTTGCTGCTTCTACTGCTGCATTTAAACTTAAGATATTTGTTTGAAAGGCTATTTGATCTATTACTGTTATTGCTTCATTTATTGAAGTTACTTGTTGATTTATTTCATCCATTGATAGGGCTGTTTTACTTGCTAATTCTTGTCCATTTGTTACTGAGCCTCTTACTGTTGTACTTAGTTGTGCCATTTTATTTGCATTTTCTGCATTATTTCTCGTTATTGATGTTATCTCTTCTACTGCTGCTGCTGTTTCTTCTAGTGAGGCTGCTTGTTCATTTGCTTTTGCTGCTAGATTATTCATTGATGCTTTCATTGTATTTGAGTTTCTTTCTAGCATTTGTCCATTTTCTAGGTTATTTTTTGCTCCGGTTGCTAATGCTTTTCCTAAAGCATTTACTCCTTGCATTACTGACAACATTCTTGCTTTTAGTGTTGGTGATATTTCTATTTGTTTTGTAAAATCATTATTTGAGTAGTTTTCTAATGTTGATTCTAAGTTTTTCATATGACTTTCTACTGAATCAAGCATTTTATTAATTGTTTTCTTTAATGTCATAATCATTGGATTATCTGTATTTGAATTAACTCTACATCTAAAGATACCTTGTTCTACTTTATTTAAAACAAGAACAATTTCTCCTAATACTCTCATATCATCTTTTCTCATTTTATCAAATGAATCAAAGTATTTATTTAACTCTTCTAAGATAGTTCCTATCTCATCTTTTTTAATATATTCTGCTTTTCTTATTTTATTAGATTTCATAAATGCGTATAACATAAAATCATCTAAATATTCTCTTATTCTATGAATTCCACCTACAATTCTATTCATAGCAGAATAGTTAGTATAAGCAATAACTATACCAAAAATAATATTTACTGCTAAGATTGCAATAATATCAGATGATGACACTATTGCAGTAATACTAATAATTGCAAATGCTATTTGAGAAATTAGCATATTTATTAGTATTTTATGTTTAGTATGAATATTTTTAAACATATAAATCCCCCATAAAATCAAAATTGATGGCATTTTATTTAAAATACTCTTAATATCAAATGAAAATTATTTATTTTTTTGATATAATTAATGTATGAATGAGAGAATTATATGTCAAAAGTGTCAATATTACTATGTAACTTGGGAAAACAATCAACCTCATGGCTGTAAAGCATATGGATTTAAATCAAAAATAATTCCATCAACAATTGTGAAAAGTAGCAGTGGAGTAGAGTGTTCTTTTTATAAACCAAAACAAAGATAATTAATTGTAAAATATCTTACAGTTATTTAAAATAGGGTATAAATGTCACTAAGTAATTATATTAATCTTTTTAAAGAAAATAAGCCTACTATAATAAAATATTGGTTATCAAATGAGAAAGTTTCTGAAATTTTAGATTTGCATAGACTAGATAAAAAAAAGTTTATACAAGAGTATGCAAATGCGGTAATTGAATATTATATTGAAGTGGTTAATCAAACTAAAAAGATAGGTGATTGTCCTATTATAGATGAATTGTTAAAGTATCTAAAAATAAATAATGTTACTAGTGATGAATTATTTATTATTTGTTCAGGTTTTAAAAATGCCTTAATTAGGTATTCTTATAAATTAGAAATAAATTCCTATGAAATTGATAAAGAAATTAACTTTATTTTTGAACAGAACTTTTCAGGAGTTTTAAATAGATACTCAAAAACTATAAAAGATGTTGAAACTGCCTTAAGCAAATCTCTTGATATTGCAAATAAATATATTATTATGTCTAGAACGGATAAAAGAGGAATAATTACTGAAGTTACAGAAGCTTTTTGTGAAATTTCTGGATACAAAAAAGAGGAACTTATAGGGCAAGCTCATAATATAGTAAGGCATCCTGATACAAATCCTTTAGTGTTTAAAGAGTTATGGAATACAATTCTTTCTGGAAAAATCTGGAAAGGTGAGATAAAAAATAGAAAAAAAAATGGAAGTTATTATTGGGTTTCTGCCACAATTGAACCAAATTTTAATATAAATGGCGAAATTACAGGCTTTGTAGCAATAAGGCAAGATATTACTTCTAAAAAAGAAGTTGAAGAACAACAAAATATATTAGTAGAACAATCAAAATCTGCTGCTATGGGTGAGATGATATCTATGATTGCTCACCAATGGAGACAGCCTTTACAAGCAGTTTCTATTTTAATTCAAAAACTACCTTTAATGAAGATGATTGAAGGGGAAATTTCAGATGAAGTTTTAAATCAAGTTGTTGATGATGTGGCAGTACAACTTGAATATATGTCTAAAACTATTGATGATTTTAGAGATTTCTTTAAACCTGATAAGGAAAAAGAAGAGATTTATATTAGTAAAATTATTGATAAAGCTTTAGATTTTCTTGCATATATGTTAAAAGTTGATACGATTAAACTAACTAAATTTGATTTAGAAGACTCTTTAGTTAATATTCATATAAATGAAGTTGTTCAAGTTTTAATAAATATTATTAAAAATGCAAGAGATGCCATGAATGAAAAGATTAAAGATAATAATAAAATATTAAATATTAAATATTATAAAGAAAACAACTATGCGATAATAGAAATTGAAGATAATGCTGGTGGAATACCAGAAAATATTATCAATAGAGTATTTGAACCATATTTTTCAACAAAAACAAATAAAAATGGAACAGGTTTAGGACTTTATATGAGTAAGACTATTATTGAACAACATAGTCATGGAAGATTAAGTGTATCTAACTCAAATTTAGGTGCAGTATTTAAAATAGAATTACCATTAAATTAGGAGAGAAGAGTTGTTATATGAAGATTTAAAAATAGCTACTAAATCATTAGGTTTTTTAACAATTGAAGATTTTGCAAAATATATTGGAGTTACACCAAAAGATATTTTAGAGTGGGAACAAAAAGAAGAGGTTCCTTATACAATTTCACTTATTATTCATCTATTAAAAGGAGATAAATCCCTTCCAAATAATAGCACTTTGGATAATTTAGTAGAAGAGTGTTTACCTTTGGCAACACTTTTAGAAGAAGCATCTTCTTTCCCTCATAAATTAGAAGAGATGTTTTTATTACAAAAAGAGTTAAATGACTCAACAAACGGTAAAAACTGGGAACTAGGCATAAATAAGTTTGATAAAGAGATTAATTGGCTTAGATGTATTCATATGGAAGTTTCAGAACTTATTGAATCAACTCCTTGGAAACATTGGAAAAATATAAATGCTGAACCAGATATGAATAATATTCATGTGGAATTAGTAGATATTTGGCATTTTTTAATGTCTTATATTTTACAAGAGACAAATGTACCAAAGGCAGTATCTCTTGTAAATACACATTGTATCTATGAAGCAAATGAAGAGATTGATGTGAAAGCTATGGTTAAAGAAGCAGAAAAGTTATCATATATTGCTTTAGCTATTCAAACAAATAATATGCCATCTTTTAGTGGAATTGAAAGATTTATTGACCAATTCTTTAGATGTTGTAAAATTTCAGGTTTATCTTTTACTTGGTTACAAAAGTTATATATTGGTAAAAATTGTTTAAATAAATTTAGACAAGACAATGGTTATAAAGAAGGAACTTATAAAAAAGATTGGAATGGAAAAGAAGATAATGTTGTAATGGTCTCTTTTTTAGAAAAAATGGAAAATGTAAGTTTTAATGAGTTATATAAACAACTTGAACTTTCTTATAAAAGTCTTTAAGATATAGAATTTTCTATATCTTAAACTCTATAATAAAACAAGCTGCATTTTTTTCATTTTTCACATCAATTGTTCCATTTAAATGTTTTTCTAAAATTATTTTACACATATGTAAACCAAGTCCTGTGCCATTTTTATTTATTTTTGTTGAAAAATATGGCTCAAAAATTCTATTTATTATCTCTTTTGGAACTCCACCTGCATTATCTTTTATATAAACTCTTTGATAATTATTTTTCTCTTCAAGTGTTATAGTAATTTTCCCTTCTTTAATTTCATTTTCAATTATTGCATCAATGGCATTATTTAAAACATTTAAAATTACTTGAATTACTTCATTTTTATATGCAAGTATTTTACTTAAAGCGATATTTTGTTTATCTAAAATTATATTATGGGATTCTAAAGTGGGCTTTAACATAGAAATAGCATTATTTATAGTTTCATTTAAATCTAAAAACTCTTTTTGTTTATCATCTTTAAAAAAGTTTCTAAAATCATCAATAGTTTTAGACATATATTGTAAATAATTATTTACTTCATTAAGCTTTTCATTTAAATCTTCTTTGTCTATTTTATTTGTAGCAAGTTTAAATTTTAATCTACTTACAACAGAACCAATTGCACTTAAAGGTTGTCTCCATTGATGAGCAATCATAGAAATCATCTCACCCATAGCTGCTAATCTTGATTGTTTAAATAAAAGCATCTCTTTTTGTTTAAACTCTCTTAAATCTAAAATGGAAACTACTTTATAATTATTATTTTTTAATTTTATATCTTTTATTTTTATAATTGCTGGAATTAAATCTCCATTATTTGAAACTAAAGTAACTTCTTGAAAAATATGTCTATTATATTCTATAAATTTTTCAGTTGTTGAAGGGATTAATACTCCTGTTGCCAAATTTCCAATTAGTTCATCTTTTGTTTTATATTCTAATATTTGAATTAAAGAGTCATTTACATTTACAATAAATCCTTTCTCAATAATTATTATTCCTTCAATAGTAGAATCTAAAATTATATTTATATCATCAAATATATTATTTTGTTTATTTTTTTGCATATATAATTCCATAATTGACTTTATTTTTAAAATAAGTATGTTATTGTATAACTTTTATTCTTATTCGTTATTAAAGGTAGAAAATGATTGATTATGTATTATTTGAGAAGTATGTCAAAGATATTTCAATATTATTTGTTGAAGATGATGAAAATATTAGAAAAGAGACAGAAGAGTTACTAAAAGAGATTTTTTCTTATATTGAAGTGGCCGTTGATGGAAAAGATGCTATTCAAAAATATACTGATTATTATGAAGACACAGAAAAGTATTTTGATATTATTCTTACAGATATAAAAATGCCTCAAATGGATGGATTACAATTAACTAAAGAGATATATAAAAAAAATCCTGAGCAAAAAATTATAGTTTTATCTGCACATAGTGAAACTAAATATCTTTTAGAATTTGTAAATATTGGAATTTCTCAATATCTTTTAAAACCTTTAAATTATGATGATTTTATTAGAGTAATGTTTAATGTTGCAAAAGATATTTATGAAACAAAACATTTAAAAGAAGAGAATAAAAGTAAAAAAGTAGTTTTAAATGAGAGTTTATTTTGGAATAAAGAGACAAAACAACTTTTAAGAGGAAAAGAAGAAGTAAAACTTACAAGAAAAGAGTTTTTACTTGTGGACTTACTTTTAAAAGTAATTGAAAAAACCCACTCAATTGAAGAGATTATATCTGTATTATGGGAAGGAGAATATACTGTTAATGTTGATGTAAAAAATCTTAAAAATATAGTATCAAGATTAAGAAAGAAAGTTCCTGATTTAGATATTGAAAATGTTTATAGTTTTGGATATAAAATTAATATAAAATATATTGAATAAATAACACTTTTGTAGTACTTTTTTCATATATAATTTTTATAATAAGGAGATTATTATGGAAAATAATACAAATAATAGTTTCAAAGATAAATTAAAAGAGCTTACTATTCTTTATGTGGAAGATGATAGTGTAATTAGAGAAAATCTAATTTCTTGTTTTAAACATATTTTTAAAAAAACAATTGTTGCAATTGATGGACAAGATGGATTAGCTAAGTTTAAAACTAATCATAAAAAAATTGATGTTGTAATAACTGATATAAATATGCCTTATTTAAATGGTATAGATATGATTAAACAAATTAAAAATATAAATCCTAAAATAGCTTGCATAATTACAACTGCTTATTCGGATAAACAATATTTACTTGATAGTGTTGATTTTGGGGTAAATCATTATATTTTAAAACCTTTTAAACTAGATATATTGTTAAAAGAGGTTGAAAAATCTTATATGTCAAAATTTTATATTCAAGAACTTACAAAGAAAAATAGACAAATTGAACAGTTATCTAAGCTTTTTGGTTCTTCAAAAGAGCAGATGAAAGAGCTGAAAAATGAAGATAAAGAGTATAATGCTAAATTAACATTATTTAGTGAAATTATACAATTATTAGATAGAAGATAATTCTTCTATCTTTTTAACTATAATCATTTTTATAATCCACATAATGTCCAGCATGTTTAATAAGTCCTTCCACATCCTCTTGTGTTAATTCTTTTACTACTTTTGCAGGACTTCCCATAATTAAACTTCTTGGAGGAAATTTTTTACCTTGAGTTACTAAAGAATTAGCTCCTACAATTGAGCCTTCACCAATTACAGCATTATCTAAAATAGTTGCACTCATACCAATTAGACAGTTATCTTCAATTTTACAGCCATGAAGCATAACTTTATGTCCTATTGTTACATTATCACCAATTATTGTTTGAGTATGTGTATCTGTATGAATCATTGACAAATCTTGAATATTTGTTCTTTTCCCTATTCTTATTTTATTAACATCCGCTCTTAAAACACATCCAAACCAAATAGATGAATCTTCTTGTATCTCTATATCTCCAATTAAATCAGCACTTGGTGCAACCCAAGCTTTATTATGAATTTTTGGATAAAACTCTTTAAATTTTAAAATCATTTACTTCCCTTTTTTAAAAAGTAAATTATTATAGCTTCAAAATATAGAAAAATCAAGTTTAAAAAAGTTAGAAAAGAAAGAAAAATAAGATTGAAAAAGCTCAATCTTATTTTTTATAAAAGTTATTTATTTTGAGTTTGTCCAGCAATAATAAATCTTAATGCATTAAGTCTAATAAACCCTTCTGCATCTTTTTGATTATATACTTCATCTTCTTCAAATGTTGAGTGTGCTTCTGAGAATAATGATTTTGTAGATTCTCTACCTACAACCATTACATTACCTTTATATAGTTTTAATCTTACTGTACCTTCAACATTTTTTTGTGTTTGGTCAATTGCTGCTTGAAGCATTTGTCTTTCAGGTGAAAACCAATATCCATTATAGATAAGTTTCGCATATCTTGGCATTAATTCATCTTTTAAATGTGCTGCTTCTCTATCTAATGTAATAGACTCTATTGCTCTATGAGCTTTTAACATAATAGTTCCACCTGGAGTTTCATAGCAACCTCTTGCTTTCATTCCCACATATCTATTTTCAACTATATCAACTCTTCCAATTCCATGTTTATTTCCATAATCATTTAGAGTTTTTAAAAGTGTTGCAGGAGACATTTCTTCACCATTTACAGAGATAGGGTCACCATTTTTATATCCAATAGTGATATATTCTGGTGTATCCGGAGCATTTTCAGGAGAAGTTGTCCATAACCACATTGACTCTTCAGGTTCTGCAGCTGGATTTTCTAAATGTAAACCTTCATAAGAGATGTGTAAAAGATTTGCATCCATTGAATATGGACTAACTTTTGGATTACCATTTTCATCCACATGTTTTTTAGAGATTTCAATTCCATGCTCTTTTGCATATGCTAAAAGTTTTTCCCTTGAATTTAAATCCCATTCTCTCCAAGGTGCAATTACAGTAATATCTGGTCTTAATGCTAAATATCCAAGTTCAAATCTAACTTGGTCATTACCTTTCCCTGTTGCTCCATGAGAAACAGCATCAGCACCCATCTTATTTGCAATTTCAATTTGTTTTTTAGCAATTAAAGGTCTTGCAATAGAAGTTCCTAATAGGTATTCTCCCTCATAAATTGTGTTTGCTCTAAACATAGGAAAAACATACTCTTTTACAAACTCTTCTTTAATATCTAAAATAAAAATATTTTCAGGCTTAATTCCCATTGCTAATGCTTTTTGTCTAGCTGGTTCAACTTCTTCACCTTGACCTAAATCAGCTGTAAAAGTAATAACTTCTGCATTGTATTCATCTTGAAGCCATTTTAAAATAATAGAAGTATCTAATCCCCCACTATAAGCTAAAACAACTTTTTTTACTTCTTTTTTGCTCATTTCATCTCCATAAAATAATAAATATTAATTTGGAGGTATTTTATCTAAAATTAGCTATAATCATCATTATGAGAATAGATAAATTTTTAAATGCCGTAAATATTACAAAAAGAAGAGCTGTTGCAGAAGATATGCTAGCTCATCAAGTTGTTTTTATTAATAACCAAAGTGTTAAAAAATCAAAAGAAGTTAAGGTTGGAGATATTATAGAGATAAAATATCTTGATAAAAGTGATAAATTTAAAGTTCTACAAGTTCCAACTACTAAATCAACTCCAAAATCTAAAATGCTGGAGTATGTAGAAAAACTAAGTGATGAAGGATAAATATGTTTAATCTAGCAAAATTAAAATTTGATGATATTTTTGAAAATAGATTACCTGAAGAAGAAGTAAGAGAATATTTAATAGAACTTTATGAAAGAGGTGAAACTGTTGCAGAAATAGCAGGTGCAGTAAGTGCAATGAGAGATCATCTTATTCCTTTACCTGCTGATGTTGATTTATGTAAACAAGCAATAGATATAGTTGGTACAGGAGGAGATAAAAGTTATAGTTTTAATATTTCTACAACAGTCTCTTTATTATTACCTTCATGTGGTTCATATGTTGCAAAACATGGGAATAGAAGTGTAACAAGTAAATCAGGAAGCTCTGATATGTTAGAGGCTTTAGGTTTTAATTTAAATTTAAGTTTAGAAAATAGTGCAAAACTTTTTGAACAAACAGGTTTTGTATTTATGCATGCTGCAAATCACCATCCTGCAATGAAATATATTACTCCTATTAGAAAAACAATTAGTCATAGAACAATTTTTAATATAATAGGGCCTTTATCAAATCCTGCTTATGTAAAAAAACAGTTTTTAGGAGTATATCCTAAAGAGTTAATAGGAAAAATAACAGAAGCTTTAAATATGTTAGATACAAAAAAAGCATTGGTTGTAAGTTCAAATGATGGAATGGATGAAATCTCTATTTCAGATATTACTTATGCTAATAGTTTAGAAAATGGAAAAATTGAAGAGTTTATAATTGATCCACAAGAGTTTGGCTTTAAACTTGCACCAAAAGAGTCTATTGTTGGTGGAGATGGTAAAGAAAATGCAAATATTACAAGGGGTATTTTATCAGGAGAGATTACTGATTCAAAATTAGATATTGTATTATTAAATGCAGCAGCAGCATTAATTGTTGATGAAAAAGCAAGTGATTTTAAAGAGGGTATTGAAATAGCAAGAGAAGCTATAAAAAGTAAAAAAGCTTTTGAAAAATTAGAAGAAATTATTAAAGTTTCTAACTCTTTTTAATTAGGTTTATTGTGCAAGAGACTTTACTATTAGATTTAGAAAATATTAATAAAGTAGTTAATAAACTAAAAGCAGTTATTAAAAAAGATTGTGTAGTTTTATTAAAAGGTGATTTAGCAAGTGGTAAGACTACTTTAGTTAAAAATTTTGTTAAAAGTTATGGAAGTGATGATTTAGTAACTTCACCAACTTTTTCTATTCAAACACTTTATTCAAATAATATATATCATTATGATGTTTATAATAAAGGTTTAGAAGAGTTTATCTCTTTAGGTTTATTAGAAGAGTTTGAAAAAGAGGGAATACATTTTGTAGAGTGGGGTGATAAAAGATTAGAAGATTTACTTCTTTCATATGGTTTTAACGTAATTAGTGTTGAAATTGAAAAATTAGATAATAAGAGGCAATATAAAATTTATGCATAAATTAGAAATAAAAAATATTACAAAAAAGATTAAAAAAACACAGATTTTACATGGTATTTCTTTAGAGATAAAAAGTGGGGAAATTGTTGGATTATTAGGTCCAAATGGAGCAGGAAAAACTACTACTTTTTATACAGTTTGTGGATTAGTTAAACCTACAAGTGGAGATGTATTCTTTGATGGAGAAAATATTACAAATCTACCACTTCATCAAAGAGCTTTAAAAGGAATAGGCTACCTTCCTCAAGAATCTTCAATTTTCAAAGATTTAAGTGTTGAAGATAATCTATTTTTAGCAGCAGAAATTGTTACAAATGATAAAGAAGAGAGATATAAAAGAGTAGAAGAACTTTTAGAAGTATTTAATATAGAACCAATAAGAAAAAGAAAAGGTATCTCTTTATCTGGTGGAGAAAGAAGAAGAACTGAAATTGCAAGAGCATTAGTATCAAAACCAAAGTTTTTACTTTTAGATGAACCTTTTGCTGGAGTTGATCCAATTGCAGTTAAAGATATTCAAGAAATTATTCATCAATTAACACTAAGAGGAATAGGGGTTTTAATAACTGATCATAATGTAAGAGAAACACTACAAATTTGCCATAGGGCATATGTTATGAAAAGTGGAACATTATTAGCTTCTGGAAATAGTGAAGATATAAAAAATGATGGAAGTGTAAGGGAACACTACTTAGGAGAAGATTTTAACTTCTAAGCAGTGTGAGAAACAACTTTGTTTCTTCCTTCACTTTTTGCTTTATATAAAGCTATATCAGCTTTTTTTACAAACTGTTCTTCATTGTCACCTTCATATAAAGTTGTAACTCCAAAACTAGCTGTAATATTTTTTGGAAGAGTATCATCTCTAAACTCTTCAATAGCAACTCTTATTTTTTCGGCAACTTTTAAAGCTCCTTTTAAATCTGTTTCAGGAAGTAAGATTAAAAACTCTTCTCCTCCCCATCTAACAATAGTATCATGTTCTCTAACATTTTTAGTTACTATTTCAGCAATAAACTTTAAAACTTCATCTCCTAGATTATGTCCAAATTCATCATTAAAGTTTTTAAAGTGGTCTATATCAAAAAGAATTAAAGATAAATCATTATCATATCTTTTATCTCTTCTTATTTCTTTACCAAAAATATCATGGAATTTTTGTCTATTATAAAGTCCTGTTAATAGATCATGACTTGCTTGATATTCTAAAAGATTTGATTTTTCTTTTAGTTCTGTAATATCAGTTAGTGAAATAACAAAATATTCACCTTTATGCTCATATTGGTCAATATTTACTGTAAAAACTCTATCAATTCCATTATTGTTTTTAATTTTTACAACCCTATCTACTTCACTTAAATTTTGTAAATATTCAATCCAATTTTTATCACTTTTTTTTAAAGTCTCTAAACTAAAAAAGCCTTTTTCATTTTTAAATAGAGTTGATACACATTGATTTTCATTTAAAAAAGTATTTAAAGATGAGATTTTAAAAAACTCTAAAAATTTTTTATTTACATTTGTAATAGTTTTTGTATTACTTACAAATACAATATTATCTTGAGCATCTAAAATTGATTTGATTTTTTGAATACCTTCTTCAACTTTTTCTTCCAATGAAAGATTAACAGCTTCAAGTTGTTTTCTTAAGAAAATTGGCTCAACAGCTTTAATCATACTCTCTATTAATTGATATAAATCTATTGGTTTCATAGCATAAGCACTAACACCTACATCTATAGCTTTTTTTAAAAAATTTGGGTCATTATGGGCACTTGTAATCACGATAGGTATTTCAGGATTTATAGTTTTTATTTCAGCACACATTTCAAGTCCACCCATTTTAGGCATATTTATATCTGTAACAATTAAATCAATATCAGGATTTTCTTGAAATTTTTCTAAACCAACTTTACCGTTTTCTGCAACTATAATCTCTTTTACAATTGCTTTGATTGTTTTACCTGTAAACTCTCTTACATCATTTTCATCTTCAACGTATAAAACTTTTATATTTTTTAAAATTTCTTTATTCATTTTTGCCCTTAATACTTGTGTTATTAATCTCAGGTGTCTCTTTAGGTTCAGAGAAGTAGTAACCTTGAGAATAATCAGCTCCAAGTTTCTTTACAGTATTAAAAATCTCTTCATTTTCAACATATTCTGCAATAGTTTTTAATCCTAAACTTTTTGCAAATTCAATAATTGTTTTAGTAATTTTTAAAGAGTTTTTGTCTGTAACAATATTTTTTATTAATGAAGCATCAATTTTTAAAAAATCAACATTCATTTTTAAAATATGTTCAAAATTTGAGTATCCAGAACCAAAGTCATCAAGTGCAACTTTACATCCTAAATTTTTAATTTCATCAATAAACTTTATAAGTATATCGTAATTTTTTATACTTTCATCTTCAAGTATTTCAAAAACTACTTTATTTTTAACATTATATTTTTTCATTTTTTCTTTAATAAAATCAAGAAAGGTGAAATCTTCTATATCTTCATATGATATATTTATAGAAAATTCATAATCTAAAGTATCAAATTTTTTAAAAGCTTTATCAATTACAATTCTAGTTATTTTAGTATATTGATTTGATTTTTTTGAAATATCTAAAAAGAAAAAAGGTGAAATAACCTTATCTTCATCTATCATTCTAACTAAACATTCATATTTATCTACTTGTAAAGTTACATTATTTATTAAAGGTTGATAATATACAATTATTTTATCTTCAAGAAGAGCATTTTTAAGTTTTTTAGTCCACTTCATATTATTTTCATACTCTTGTAAATTATCCAATTTATCATAAAATACTAAGTAGTCTTTATTATCTTTTTTAGCTGCTTGTAAGGCTAAATCAGCAGTTATTAGCTTATTATTTTTAGTAGAAAAAGAAATACCTACTGTTACTCTTGTATCAATTTCATGTTGTTCTAAAATTATAGATTGTTTATAAATAGCAGAAACAATATTTTTAATAATTGCTAAAAAGTCATTTTTACCGATATTTTCCCCTGTAATACAATATGTATCAGAAGGAAATTTATATAGTTTTAAAGTAGCAAGCTTTTTAATTTCTTTTTCAATAATATTCGTTATTTCTATAAGAACTAAGTCTCCAACTTTATTTCCAAAGAAATCATTTATCTCTTTAAAAGAGTTTATATCAATAATTGCTAAAGAGTTTATATTTATTTCATTATGTTGAAGTTCATCAATAAGTTTAGCTCTATTGGGTTTTTTTGTAAGATTATCAGTATAAAGAAGTTTAATTAATTCATTTTTATATTCTACTTCATGGGTTATATCATCTAAAAAAATAAGATAATTTGCATCTTGTTTTAAATAATTGGCTTGAATTTTATAAATTCTTTCTTTATTTTTATAATCTTTAATTAACACTTTTAAATTATTATTAGTTTCTAAAGATTCTAGCCAATTGTTTTTTTTATCACTAAATAAGAAACCTTCTCTTTTTTCAAAAATGCCAGATACACAAGGATGGCTTTTATTTATTTCTTCTAAGCTTTCAAAGCCTAATATTTTTAAAAAATTTTTATTTGCAAATAAAAAACTATTTCCATCTGTTAAAAAAATAGGAGTTGCAATATTATTTAAAATAATTGAAGAGAACTCTTTTTGTTTTAAAATCTCTTTTTCTTTTTCTCTAATTTTTACATAATGTTCAATTTTAAATAATAGTTTATTTTGAAAGATTGGTTTATAAATAAAATCAAAAACTTCAATACTATAGGCAATATCTAAAGTATTAGTATTATCAATTATAAAAATTACATCAATATTTTCATTTCTACATTTTTTAGCAAGAGAAATTGAATTTTGTGTATTTATATTTATTATTAAGAGATTTAAAGATAGAAGTTTTGAAATAATTTCTTCTTCGTTTGTTGTAAAGGATAGATTTACATTCTTTAAAGTTTTTTGCATTGATTTGATTAGTTTTTTATCATTTATAATCTCATCATCTGCTATAAGAACATCAAAATGCATTAGGTACCTTCATATAAATTAATTATTATTTTACAAAAATAACCTTTAAAGATACTTTATTTGCATTTTTTTAATTAGAATTTATAATAGTTAAACTGTAAAAATCTTTAGTGCATTTACTAAGTCCTCTTGCGTATCAATACCAAAAGATTTAGATTCTACCTTAACCATAGCAATTTTATGTGCATTATCTATTGCTCTTAGTTGTTCTAATTTTTCAATTGTTTCTAATTTTGAAGGCTCTAAGCTACAAAAAGTATTTAATGATTTTTTTGTAAATCCATAAATTCCCAAATGTCCATTATATTCTGAGTTTTCATAATGATCTCTATGATATGGAACTTTAGCTCTTGAGAAATAAATTGCATTTGAATTATTATCCAAAACTACTTTTACATGATTTGGGTCATCTGCTAAATCTGAACTTATTTTTTTATAGCAGCTAACTATCATTATATCTTCATTTTTTACTTCTTTTACCTTATTAATTACTGCTTGTACAACTTCTGGTTCTATAAAAGGTTCATCAGCTTGTACATTTACAATAACCTCATCTTCATTTAAACATAATTTATTAACTGCTTCATTAATTCTATCTGTTCCACTTTGATGTTCCTTTGAAGTTAAAACTGCATCAAAACCATATTTAGAAGCTAAATCTACTACTTCTTGTGAATCAGTTGCAATTACTACTTTATCTAAAGAACTAACTTGCTTTGCAGTTCTTATTACCATTGGTAATCCTAAAATATCCACTAAAATCTTATTTTCAAATCTACTAGAATTTAATCTTGCAGGTATTATTATCATCATATTTCCTTTTAATTTATAGGTAAAGCTATTTTAAATGTTGCTCCACTATTATGATTTTTTACACTAATTTCACCTTTTAAGTGCATTTCAACAATGATTTTACACGTATATAAACCAAGTCCTACTCCATGCTTAGACTCTTTTGTTGAAAAATATGGCTCAAAGATTTTATCAATTATCTCTTCTTTTATTCCCCCAGCATTATCACTAATTTCAAAATATATAGTTTTATCAACATAATAGCATTTTAATTTAATTACACCATTTTTTATTTTATTTTTTAAAATAGCCTCTTTTGCATTTATTAGAATATTTACTAAAATAGTAGTAAGTTCATTTTTATATGTTCTAAACTCAGGTATCTGCATAATATCTTTAATAAAATCAATCTCTTGTGTTTGAGGATCTTTTTTAAAAATCTCAATTGCTTTTAAAACAATATCTTTTGCAATAACTTTAATTTTTTCACTTTTTAATTGTACAAAGCTTTGAAACTCTTCTATTGTATTTGAAAGCTTTTGTGCATCATTTTTAATATCTTCTAAGGTTTGAATGATTTTTTGTGAATCATTTGCCAAGCCTAAAGAGAAATCTAACTCTAATTTTTGTGCTCTAATAGAGATGATATTTAAAGGTTGTCTCCATTCATGAGATAACATTTGTAAAGTCTCTGTCATAATTGCAAGTTTTGATTGTTGAAGTAAAATACTATCTTTTTGTACAACTTCTTTTTGTAAACTTTTTGTTTCAACATCTAAATTAATTTCATTTGTAATATCAAACATTAGTGAAGTATACCCTGTAATATCCCCGTATTTATTAAATGTTGGTTTTACTTTAATATCAACCCAAAAAGGCGAATTGTTTTTTCTTTTACCTTCAATTCTTCCTTTCCACTCTTTTTTATTTTTAATAGACTCAAAAATTGAATTAAAAATTTTTTCATCTTCTTCTTTTGCTTTTATAATAGAATGGGGCTTATTTATTAGTTCATTTTGCTCATAGCCACTTAAAAGACAAAAAGCTAAACTTGCTTTTGTAATAAGTCCTTGCATATTAACATGAGTTGAAGCCACATAGTTATTTAAAATTTCATCATCAGAAATCTCTTTTGTAATATCTTTTGCATTTATTACAAAAAACTTTTTATTTAACATTGTTGATAGGGTGATTTTTAAATATACCTTTTGTTTATCTTTTCTAATACAAACAATATTCATATCTGAATCATATTTGTTTTCTAAATTTTTTTTCATTAATTCAACAAAAGGTTTTAAATAATCATCTTGTATTACAGAAATAAAACTTTTATTTATTAGTTCCTCTTTTGAAAAACCTAAAATAGGAATAAAAGCATTATTAAAATAGATAAATTTACCTTTTAAATCAATAATTCCTATCCCATCCCAAGAATTATTGATTATTTCTTTTAGTTCATTATTACTTCTTTTTAATTTAGTAATATCGTACTCTTCTGACATATAAAACCTTATTTTTAGTATTGATATTATATTATAAAAACATTAAAAATTTATAAGTAGGTAATATGAGAAAAACAATAACAATTATTGATACATTTGGATTTTTATTTCGAAGTTATTATGCTTTACCACCTTTAAAATCAAAAGATGGATTTCCAACTGGTTTATTAACTGGTTTTATGAATTTTATTGCAAATATAGGAAAAGATTTTCAAACAGATTATTTAGTATTTGCTTTAGATTCAAAAGGAGATACTTTTAGAAATGAATTATTTGACCAATATAAAGCTAATAGGCAAGAAGTTCCTGAAGATTTATTAAGACAATTACCAATTGCAATTGAGTGGGTAGAAAAAATGGGTTTTAAAACTGCTTCCAAAGTTGGTTTTGAAGCTGATGATATTATTGCTTCAATTGCTTTTGATGCTAAACAAAAAGATTTAGAAGTTAGAATAGTATCCCATGATAAAGACTTATATCAATTAATTGATGATGATACAATATATCTTTTTGATCCAATAAAAAAAAGTATTATAAATGAAGATAAATGTATAGAAAAATTTGGAGTAACTCCTAAACAATTTACTGATTATCAAGCATTAATTGGAGATAGCGCAGATAATATTCCTGGAGTAAAAGGAATAGGGGCTAAAACAGCTGAGGCTTTAATTAAGGAGTTTGGAACTTTAGATAATATTTATAATAATTTAGAAAATATAGAAAAAGCTAGATGGAAAACTCTTTTAGAAACAGGTAAAGAAATGGCTTTTATTTCTAAACAGCTTGTTACTTTAAAAGTGGATTGTCATGCAATTGAAGAGATTGAACACTTTGAATTACCAAAAGAGAATCCTATTTTAAAAATAGCTGATACTTTAATAGAGTTTGATTTAAATAGAATTATTGATAGGGTAAATAAAGAGGGTTTAAATTATAAAACACAAATTCCAAAAAAAGTTGAAAGTTTTCAATTTGAAACGATTTTACTAAATGAAAAAAATAGACTATTTGAAGTAATTAGTTCTATTAAAGAAGATAGTTTTGTAGCTTTTGATACAGAAACAACTGATATTGATGCAAATAATGCAAAAATTGTTGGTTTTTCATTTGCTTATGATGATAAAAAGGCCTATTATGTTCCAATCTCTCATTTTTATTTAGGAGTTTTGGAGCAAATCTCACTTGAAGATGCAAAGGAAGCTTTAAAACTTTTAAATAACTTTAAATTAATTGCTCAAAATTTTAAATATGATTATCAAATTATTAAAAATAATTTTGATTTAGAGATGAATATTTATGCAGATACAATGCTAATGTCTTGGCTTATAGACCCAAGTTCTAAAATAGGATTAGATTTTGTTGCACAAAAATATTTTAACCATACGATGATTGCTTTTAAAGATATAGTAAAAAAAGGTGAAAATTTTTCTAGTGTAGAGATTGAAAAGGCTGCTTTATATGCCAGCGAAGATGCTATTATTACTTATAAATTATATTTTAAATTATTAGAGTTATTTAAAGAAGAGAAATTAGAACATCTTTTAGAGTTGGGAAAATCTTTAGAGTTTGAATTTACTAAAGTTTTAGCAAATATGGAAGCTAATGGTGTAAAAATTGATATAAAGATTTTAGAAGAACTAAAAGTTAAAAATGCTTCTTATATTCAATCTTTAACAAAAGAGATTTATACACAAGCACAATGTGAATTTAATATTAACTCTCCAAAACAATTAGGGGAAATTTTATTTGATAAACTTTCTTTAAAAGCTTCTAAAAAGACAAAAAGTGGTTATAGCACAAATGAAATGGTACTTCAAAGTTTATATGAAGAGCATAATATTGTTCCTTTATTATTAAATTATAGAGAAGCTTATAAGCTTCAATCAACTTATATAGAACCTCTTTTACAATTGGCTTTACAAACAAATGATAATAGAATTTATACTTCTTTTTTACAAACAGGAACAGCAACAGGAAGATTAAGTAGTAAAAATCCAAACTTACAAAATATTCCTGTAAAAAGTGAAGCAGGTGCACAAATTAGAAGTGCTTTTATTCCAAAAGAGGGGTATTCTTTAGTGGGAATAGATTATTCTCAAATTGAGTTAAGATTACTTGCACATTTTAGCAATGATGAAGCTTTAGTTGAAGCTTTTAATAATAATCTTGATATTCATAGACAAACAGCTGTTAAAATTTTTGGTGAAGAGCAAGCAGATAGTAAAAGAGCTATTGCCAAATCAATTAACTTTGGATTATTATATGGTATGGGAAGTAGAAAACTAGCTGATACATTAAAAATAGATCCTAAAGAAGCAAAAGGTTATATTCAAGCTTATTTTGAAGCTTTTAAAAGTGTAAAAGATTATTTAAAATCAATTGAGGATTTTATTTTACAAAATTGTTATGTGGAAACTTTATTAAAAAGAAGAAGAGTATTTGATTTTGATAGTGCAAATGGTATGCAAAAAGCAGCGTTTTTAAGAGAAGGTGTAAATACAAAATTTCAAGGAAGTGCAGCTGATTTAATTAAACTATCAATGTTAAAAATCTGGGAGAAATATAAAAACAATAATGATATTAAAATGTTATTACAAATCCATGATGAACTTATTTTTGAAGTAAAAAATGAAAGAATTGATGAAATTACAAATGATTTAGTAAATATTATGGAAAATATAGTTAAATTAAATATACCATTAAAAGTGTCAAAAAATGTCGGTAAAAGTTGGCAAGAATTGAAATAAATTGAAAAAAATGTACATTTTTTTTATTTATAAATAATTTTTCTTTGACAAATGTAATATTTTTTGCTATTATTTTAATAAAAATTAATATCGAAAGAGTGAAAGATGTTAAAAACTGAAAAAAATATAAGAAAATTATATAACGCAAAATTACTAGTAATTAGTAATGATGACAATGTTAAAAATACAATTGAAAATGAGTTTGATGACTATTTTAAAGAGTTAAAATTAGTAAAAGGTTCTAAAGAGGCAGTTGAGCTTGCTAGTTCTAATAGTTTTGATATAGTTATTATTGATACGGATGTTAAAGAGTATTCTTTTAGTGAACTTTGTAGTGAAATTACAAGTAGAGCTCCAACTTTACCTAAAATTATTATCTCTGATGATGAAGACAGTGAAAATATTATTATAGCTGTTAATAATAGTGCATATACATTTATGTCTAAGCCTTTAAGAGTTAAAGATATAAAATTAGCAATTATTATGTGTTTAAATCAAACAAAAAGAGGAGATAAAGTAGAGTTTCAAAATGGAATCTATTTTGATGAATATAGAGATCAATTCTTTAAACCAGGTGGAGTGCTAATAGACTTTACAAGATTAGAAAAATCATTTTTAAAACTTCTTATTCAAAAAAGAGGTGAAATTATTGATTATGATACAATTAAAGATGTGGTATGGAAAGGCAAAAATATGTCTATTTATACTATGAGAAATATTGTAAATAAAATTAGGCAAAAAACTTATTATGAAATTATTAGAAATCACTCTAATAAAGGTTACATCATTGAGGAAAGTAAATAATTTTTGAGAGAATAAATGGAAGAAAAAATACTTTCTAAAGAAGAGCTTATTAAGCTTTTTAAAGATGAGGAAATTGTCGATTCCGGAAAGGGATGGATGATGGGAAACAAAGAGGTCGAAATCATAGCATTGCATGATGTCGACCCAAAATTCCTTCAAGATGTAGCAAATGCTAAATTTTATAAATTAATCATTAAAGGAAAATAGTAATGTCTCACTGCCCATTTTGTAAAAAAAAGATTGCTATGAGTAAAGCTTTTTGTTCAAGAAGTTGCAAAGAAAATTACTTTCAATTAATTGCAATTCAAGTACCTAAACCTTTCTTAAAGAGAATTTTTGTTTTTTGTACAAATGAACAAAGAGAAAAAGAAATAGAAGAATTTGCAAATAGGCATGGCTGGAGATTAGATCTACTTAAAAATAAAATCAACGAATTAGCAATTGAATATGGGTACAGAACAGATTATTGATGATCTTTTAGATCTTAATATCTTAAAAGAGAGTACTCTTTTTTATATTGAAAGTGATAAAAATATCATAAATGAATCTTTAAACTTTTTTCAAAAATATTTCAAAAATGTTATTATTTCAAATGATGAAAATAATATTTTTGAATTATTTTCAGCTAATCAAAAAAAAATAGATATTATTTTATTTGATTTAGATTTTGAAAAATCAGTTATTTGTGTCTCTAAAATTAGAGAACTTACTACTTTACCTCTTATTTTAACAACAAAACAACTTGATTTTAAAACTTTAGAAAAAGTAATACATTATAGAATTGCAGATTATATAATCAAACCTATTAAGTATAATACTACTATTAAGATTTTAAATAATATTTTAGTAGAAAGATATAATATAAAACTAATTAAACAGCAAAAAAAAGAGTTAGAAATATATAAAGATATTCTTGATAAAGAGAATTTAATAAGTGAAACAGATTTAAAAGGAAATATAATATATGCAAATGATATTTTTTGTGAAGTTTCAGGTTATACTAAAGAGGAGCTAATTGGGCAACCTCATAATATAGTAAGACATCCAGATAACTCTTCTAAAATTTTTGAAAATATTTGGGAGACTATTCAAAGTGGAAATGTATGGAAAGGTAAAATAAAAAATAAAGCAAAAGATGGAAGTTCTTATTATATTAAATCTACAATTTTTCCTATTTTTGATGAAGAAGGAAATATAAAAAAATATGTTGCAAGTAGATTCTTAATAACTCAAGATGAAGAAGAAAAGCAGACTTTAAAAAGATATATTTTACAGCAAAAATCTCAAAAAGTTAGAACAGAGCAGGAGATTGAACAAAAGTACCAAGATTTATTAAAAGAGGCCTTAGAGAGCAAAGATAAAAAGATTAGTTCATTTGTGTCTGAATTACAAAAAGAGATAAAAATTTTAAGAGGGCGAATAAATGATGATAAAGGAAGAATTTTAAATTTAGAACATAAATTAAAAGATTCTGAAAATAATGCAGAAAAAGCCCATGATGATTTCTTAGAAAAAATATCAAAACTTAGAACAACAACTAGAATTAGTTATGAAAAATATGAAAAATTCAAAAAACTAAATGATAATTTAAAAGAGAAACTATTAAAAGCCCAAGAATCTATTAAAGTATATCAAGAGTACATTGATGAATATAGACATAAAATAGATGATTTAAATGATGTAATAAAATCTTATGAAGATGATAAGAAAAAAGCTGAAGCTGCTAAGAAATAGCAGCTTTCCTTTTTGTTATTATATATAAAACTATACATAATATAGCAAAAAATGAAGATTGTAGCATTCCCATTGTTAGCCAATTGCTATAAATAAATCCTAATTGAATATCAGGTTGTCTAAAAATTTCAGCAATTATTCTTGCAATTGAGTATAAAATACCATATAGAAGTGCCAATTGTCCCACAAATGTTTTATGCTTCCTAATTGCAACTAAAATTACAAAAATTAAAATACCTTCTAACACTGCTTCATATAATTGAGAAGGGTGTCTTAATGTATTTCCAACGTAAATTCCCCAAGGAACATCTGTTGCTCTTCCTATTAGTTCTTGATTAAAGAAATTTCCAATTCTTCCAAATACATAACCAGCAGATACCCCAATAACAGCAATATCAGCTAAAAAGTAAAAAGATACTTTGTTCTTTTTACAAAATAAGTATGAAGCAATAATAAATCCAATTACAGCTCCATGGTAGCTCATCCCCGAAATTCCTGCATAAACACCATCAATAAAAGGATTGAAAATTTGCCAAGGATGAGTTAAATAATACATTGTATGTGTATCATAAAAAAGAATATAACCTAATCTTGCACCTAAAATAACACCAATTTCTGCCCACCAAATATAAGAATCAAAAACTTCTTCTTTAATAGGGATTTTATCATATTTAATAAACCATTTTGCAACTATTATTGCACTTAATAAGGCTAAAGCATACATTATTCCATACCAATGAACAGCTATATCTCCTAAATTAAATGCTACTGGATCAAAAGTTGAATATATATTTTGCCAAGTTTCCATAATTAATCTTCTAAAGCTTCTGCTATTAACTCAATAGGATTTTTAAATTCTACATCTACATCTGCTTGATGTAATGAGTTTGTAATTTGCATTCTACATGCACTACATTCTGCACTTACAATTTGTGCTTTTGTCTCTTTTATCATAGCTGCCTTTGGAAGTCCAGCTGCTTTTGCAAACTCATATTTTTCTGTTTGCATAGTAACTCCACCAAATCCACAACATCTATTTGAATCACTCATCTCTTTTAATACATAGTTTTTTGATAAAAGATTTCTAGGTTCTTTCCATACTCCTTGCATTTTTTTAGCATGGCAAGGATCATGGTATGTAATAAGAGTATCTATTTTTTTATTTGACTTTTCTAAAAGTTGTAATAAATCTGTATTATTTTCTAACCATTTTGTAGCCATAAATACTTTTTTAGCAATTTTACTTGCTCTTTCTTTCCATTGGGGTTGATCATGTAAATAATGTTCCCAATCTTGACTTATCATTGCACTACAAGTCGCTTCTGGAATAATAATAGCATCAACTTCCTCAATCCAAGTTTCAAAGTATTCAATATTTTGTTTTACTAAATAATCAACTGTATCAAAAGCTCCTGTAAAATATGCAGGTGCTCCACAACATAACTGTTTTTTAGGAATAAAAATATCAAGTTCAAGTTTCTTTAGAATTTTTACTAAAGAATCACCTGTATTTGTATAAGTATAGTTACTCATACAACCAATAAAAATTGCTACTTTATTCTTTTTATTTTCTTCTTGTTTTTTATGTTTTGCATAGATATTTTCAGGATATTTTCTTAAAAAGCTTTTTGAATCAGCAAATGGTAAAGCTCTATCTTTTTTTACTATTGGTAGGGAAAACCTAGGCATTGCTGTTTGTTTTTGCTTATCAAGTTTTAAAGCACATGTTTGAAACATCCATCCAAGTTTTGAAAGAAAATCCATAGTTTTTCTATGTCTTAATAAAAAGAAAAATAGTTTTTTATACCAAGCAAGACCATATTTTTTTGCAATATCACTTCTTACTTGTTCTATTATCATATCTGTTGGTAAATCATTTGGACAGGCTTCAACGCAGTTTGTACATAAAAAACATGATTCAAATATATCTTTTGCATTTTTATCAAGTTCTAATTCATTTCTTTTATATGCTCCAAGTAAATCAATAAATCCCCTTGGACTTGTTGTTTCATCTTGATTTATATTAAAAATAGTACATACAGGTTTACATTTACCACATTTTACGCAATCATCACTTATTTTTGTATAGTCAAATTTATTATTATTCACTTTTTATAAACCTTTAATTATTAAAAAATTTTTATTTTTATAAAGGTAGGTAATATACTAAAAATATAGTTAATTTTTGATGAATTGTGACAGTAAATTAAGTATTAAAAAAGAGTTCAAAGACTAGATAGTCTTTGAAAATCTTCTTTTGTTTTCTGGGATTTTTTTAAGATAAGCATCAAAAGGCATACAAATATTTCTAATAAGCATTGTTCCTGTTTGAGATACTTGAATTTTTTCATTTGTTATAGAAACTAGTTGTGCTTCTATAAACTCTTCAAGCTGTGGTAAATCTTCTTTAAAATATTCATTAAATTCTATATTAAATTTTTCTTCTACTCTTTTAATATTTAATGAGAAATTACTCATAAGTTCCATAATAACAAATTGTCTAATTTCATCATCTTTACTTAATTTATAACCTTTAAAAGTAGGTAGTTTACCTTCATCAAGTGCTGCTTCATACTCTTTTAAATCTTTAAAATTTTGTGCATAATAATCAACACCATTTCCAATAGAAGTAAGACCAATTCCAATTAAATCAGCACCACCTTTAGTAGTATATCCTTGGAAATTTCTATGTAATTCACCTTTTTGTATAGCTTTAAATAGTTCATCTTCAGGTTTTGCAAAATGATCCATTCCTACCATTTTATAGCCGTTATTAGTAAAAAAATCAATTGTATCTTTTAAAATTACAAGTTTTTCACTAGCAGGTGCAAAAGTTGATTCATCAAATTTTCTCATTGTTTTCATAAGCCAAGGAACATGAGCATAATTAAATACTGCTAATCTATCAGGATTTAGTTTAATTACTTGTTCTATTGTATTATGAAAAGTTTGTGCAGTTTGATGAGGAAGTCCATAAATTAAATCAATATTAATAGATTTTATCCCTGCATTTCTTGCAATATTCATTACATTTAAAGTTGTTTCATATGGTTGAACTCTATGGATTGTTTTTTGAACTTGTGAGTCAATATCTTGAACTCCAAAGCTTAACCTATTAAAACCACCTTCTTTTAAAACATCCATATGTTCTTGAGTAAAATATCTAGGATCTACTTCACATGAAATTTCCGCATCACTACTAAAGTTAGGAAAAGTGCTTTTTAAAGCATTTATTACTTCTTTTAATTGCTCTGCTGAGAAATATGTTGGTGTTCCACCACCAAAGTGCATTTGAGTTACTACTCTTGAAGTATTTAAATATTTCTTTAAGATTTCTAACTCTTTTTTTAAATATTGTATATATCTTACTTTTTTATCTTCTTTTGATGTAAAAATTACATTACATCCACAAAAATAACATGCACTTCTACAAAAAGGAAGATGAATATATAAAGATAGATTTCTTTTATCATCTTGATTTTTATAAAAACTAATTAAATCTTCTTGGGTAAATTTATCTGTAAACTCAGGTGCTGTTGGATAAGAAGTATATCTAGGACCTGGTTTAGAATATTTTTCAAACTTTTTAAAATCTATCATTAGTTACTATCTCTTTTTCTATCTAACCAAACCATTACACCTTTTTGTGCATGTAGTCTATTTTCAGCCTCTTCAAAAATTAGACTTTGAGAACTTTCCATAACTTCATCACTTACTTCATATCCTCTATATGCAGGTAAACAGTGTAAGAAAATAGCTTTATTATGGGCTAATTTCATCATATCTGAATCAACCATATACCCTTTAAAATCTTTTATTCTTTTCTCTTTTTCATCTTCTTGACCCATAGAAACCCAAGTATCAGTTGTAACTACTGTTGCTCCTGTTATAGCTTCTTTTGGATTATTTGAAATAGTAATCTTTGCACCAGAAACTTTAGCCATAGTTAAAGCATTTTCTAAAATTTGTGCATCAACTTCATATCCCTTTGGTGTTGCAATTCTTAATTCAAAACCTAATTTAGCTGCCATATTTAGCCAAGAATGTGCCATATTATTCCCATCACCCACATAAGCAACAACTAAGTCTTCTTCTAAGTTTGCTTCTTGTATAGTCATATAATCAGCCATTAATTGAACAGGGTGATACTCATTTGTTAATCCATTAATAACAGGAACTTTTGAATATTTAGCAAATTCTTCTAATTTGCTTTGTTCAAAAGTTCTAATCATAACCATATCAACCATTCTTGAAATAACTCTACTTGTATCACTCATAGGCTCACCTCGTCCTAATTGAATATCATTTGCTGATAAAAATAGTCCTATTCCACCTAATTGATAAATTCCTGTTTCAAAACTTACTCTTGTTCTTGTACTACTTTTTTCAAAAATCATTCCAAGTGTTTTTCTTGGCATATAATCTTTAAAAACTCTATTTTTAGTCTCTTTTTTTATTTGTTTTGCAAGATCTAGTATCTCTAAAATCTCTTCTTTTGTATAATCTGATAATGTTAAAAAATGTCTCATAATATTTACCTTTTATTGTAAAGCGTACATTATATATAAGTTGTGTTTATTTATTTCTTAATTAAGTTTATACATTAAATTTTTTTTTATTTTATTATTAAATAAAGTGTGATAAATAGGCTGGAAAGCCCGTAAAATAACACTTTTGTGACTTTTGTTGTTATTGTTATTTAAGAGATACTGTCTTAGAATTCGTCATATTTAAAAGGAAGTAAGATGTTAAAAGAAGTACTAAAAAGAGATGGAACCACAAAAGAATTTCAACGTTTTAAAATAGAAGATGCAATAAAAAAAGCATTTAAAAGTGTGCATATCAAATATGATAATAAAGTTTTTTTTAATGTATTAGAAGTATTAGACCAAAAAAGGGTTATTGCTGTTGAGGATATACAAGATTTAATTGAAAATGAATTATATAAAGCAAGATACTTTGAGGTAATGAAATCATTTATGCTATATAGACATATGCATAAAATGCAAAGAGAACATATTTTAGGCTTAGATAAAGATACTACTTATATTAATTGTACACAAACTATTGAAGAGTATACAAGTAAAACTGACTGGAGAATTAATGCAAACTCAAATACTGGGTATTCTCATGCAGGTTTAATTAATAATAGTGCAGGAAAAGTAATTGCAAATTATTGGTTAGATAAAATCTATTCAAAAGAGGAAGGCTATGCCCATAGAAATGCAGATTATCATATTCATGATTTAGATTGCTTAAGTGGATATTGTGCTGGGTGGAGCTTAAGAGTCTTATTAGATGAAGGATTTAATGGTGTAAGAGGAAGAGTAGAAAGTGATGCACCAAATCATTTTAGAGAAGCTTTAGGTCAAATGGCTAATTTTTTAGGTATCTTACAAAGTGAATGGGCTGGTGCACAGGCTTTTTCTTCATTTGATACATATTTAGCACCTTATGTTTTTAAAGATAAACTTTCATTTAGTGAAGTAAAAAAGAATATTAGAAGTTTTATTTATAATTTAAATGTTCCTGCAAGATGGGGACAAAGTCCTTTTACAAATATAACTATTGACTGGACTGTGCCAGCTGATTTAAAAGATCAAATTCCAACAAGAAGACAAGAACATCTATTAAAAGACTTTTCTGATGAAGAGTTATTTGAAGAAATAAAGAAAAAAGGTTATTTTTCTTTTGAAGAATTAACATATAAAGATTTCCAAAAACAAATGAATATGATAAATAAAGCTTATTATGAAGTTATGACAGAAGGGGATAAAACAGGACAGCCTTTTACTTTTCCTATCCCTACTGTTAATATTACTGAAGATTTTGATTGGTATGGAGAAAATACTGATATATTATTTGAAAATACTGCAAAAATTGGTTCTTCATATTTTCAAAATTTTATTGGAAGTCAATATATCAAAGATGAAAATGGAAAATTAATTCCAAATGATAAAGCTTATAAACCAGGACATGTAAGAAGTATGTGTTGTAGGCTTCAACTTGATTTAAGAGAGCTTTTAAAAAGAGGAGGGGGACTTTTTGGAAGTGCAGAGATGACTGGAAGTATAGGTGTAGTTACAATTAATATGGCAAGACTTGGATATTTATATAAAAAAGATAAGCACTCTTTATATGAAAGACTTGATGAATTAATGGAACTTGCAAAATCAACTTTAGAGAAGAAAAGAGATTTTATTCAAAATTTATATGAAAGAGGGCTTTTTCCTTATACAAAAAGATATTTGCCTCATTTTAATAACCATTTTTCAACAATTGGGGTAAATGGTATAAATGAAATGATTAGAAACTTTTTTGATTTAACAGAAGATATTTCTACAAAAAATGGAATAAAATTTGCTTTAGAGATACTTGATTATATGAGAAAAAGAATGATTCATTTTCAAGAAATTACAGGAAATTTATATAATCTTGAAGCAACACCAGCAGAGGGTACAACATATAGATTTGCAAAAGAAGATAAGAAAAGATATAAAGATATTGTCCAAGCAGGATTTAATAAAAATATCTATTATACAAACTCTTCTCAATTACCTGTTGATTATACAGAAGATGTATTTGAAGCTTTAGATTTACAAGATGAATTACAATGTAGATATACAGGTGGTACAGTACTTCATTTATATATGAAAGAGAAATTAAGTTCAATAGAAGCTTGTAGAAAATTGGTTAAAAATGTAATAACAAATTACAAATTGCCTTATATTACAATAACACCAGTATTCTCAATTTGTCCAAATCATGGATATTTAAGTGGAGAGTTTGAATTTTGTCCAAAATGTGATGAAGAAATCTTAAAAAAGGAGTTAGAAGAATGGAAAGTTACGCAATCCCAAAACATTTAGAAAAGAAAAGAACAAAGTGTGTGGTTTACACAAGAGTAATGGGTTATCATAGACCAGTAGAGAGTTTTAATATAGGAAAAAAAGGTGAGCATAAACAAAGAGTTAAATTTATCGAAAAAGATTGTGTATGATATAACAAAATTTACAACACTAGATTATAAAGAAAATTTAGCTTGTATTGTTTGGTTTGTCTCATGCAATATGAGATGCCAATATTGCTATAATTGTAATATTATAGAAGCAAAAGAGGGCAATTACTTATTAAGTGATTTGTTCTCTTTTTTAGAAAAAAGAGTTGGGTTGTTAGATGCTGTTGTATTAAGTGGTGGAGAGGCAACTGTACATAATTTAATACCAATTTGTAAAAAAATTAAAGCAATGGGCTTTAAAATAAAGCTTGATACTAATGGAGTTAATTTTGATTTAATTAAACAGTTAGTTAAAGAGAATTATTTAGACTATATTGCTTTAGATTTTAAAGCAACAAAAAGTAAATTTAAAACTATTACAAACTCTAATTGTTTTGAAGATTTTTTAAAAACATTAAAATACCTTTTAAAAATTAATTTTGAGTTTGAAGTAAGAACAACTTTACATGGGGATTTACTACAAGAAGAAGATATAAATGAAATAATTGATATTTTGTTTAACTTAGGATATAAAAAAGATTTTTATATCCAAAATTTTTTAAATGTAGAGACTTATGCAAATTTAAATGAAGCTAAAAATACTTTTAATAAAAATAAATTATCAAATAAATTAAATATTATCTGGCGAAATTAAATACCCTTGTCCAGAAATATTTTTTATTAAAATTTTTGAAGTTTTATTTCTAAATCTTTTAATAAAAGTTCTTAGTCTTTCATCTGTAACTTCTTCATTTTCCCATAAGGTAGTTTTAATCTTTTCAACATCAACTACATTTGGATAATTATCAATTAATAAACGCAAAAACTCTTTTTCTCTTTTTGTTAGATTTATAATTTTTTCTTCACTAAATAAATTATTTTTATTTTTATCAAAAATTAAATTTTTAGATAAATTAAAAACTCTTTTTTTATCTAATTTATCACTTAATTCTTTTAAATATTCAAGTAATTCCTCAGGATCAAAAGGTTTAATAAAGTATTTAGTAATTCCTATGTCAATAGCTTTTAAAAGTTTCTCTTTTTCAGAAAAAGCACTTAAAACAATTACAGGTATTTCTTCATTTTCTTCTCTAATTTGTTTTGTCATAGATAAACCATCTAATTTAGGCATCATAATATCAGTTATTATAATATCAGGCTTAATCTTTTTAAATTTTTCTAATCCTTCCTTACCATCTTTTGCAATAGTAAAACTATAAAAATATTCACCAATAGCACTTTTTAATAGTTTTGCAATATTTGTTTCATCTTCCACAAGTAAGATTTTAAACTCTTTTAGTAACTCTTCATTTTGCATGGTGCTCTCCAAAATTAATAAATATTTAAAAAAGTATTATAGAATTTTTTTTTAAAAGATAGATAAAAATAAAATTTATTTTTTAAAGAAAGATAAAAAATCTTTTTCTACAAAAGAATTTAAGGCTATTTTGATTGATTAAGTTTTATTTTATACAATAGTTTCAAAAAATACAATATAATTATATTTCAATATTTTATTTAAGAGGAAAATTATGCATATAGGTTTTATTATTGAACATTGGAATAATATTGAACCCATTAAAAGTTCAACATTAGCCATTATTAAAGAGTGCATTACAAGAAAACACAAAGTTTCAATATTATATACAAATAATTTAACAGTAAGAAATAATATAGTACATGGATTTATTTTAACTATAAAAGATATGGATAAAATACCAGAAAATATTACATCATTTTATAAAAAAGTGGAATTTGAAAAAAAACTTATTGCTTTACATGCTTTTGATTGTATTATGTTAAGAAAAGATCCACCTATAAATCCTTTAGTATTAAATTTCTTAGATGCCATAAAAGATGAAACAGTAATAATTAATGATGTTGATGGAATTAGAAAAGCAAATAATAAACTATATACAACGACATTTCATGACCCTAATAATGACTTTTTACCTGTTACACATGTTTCTGGAAGTAAAAAATATATTAATAAAATAATTGATGAATCTCCAAATGAAAAAATGATTTTAAAACCTCTTGATGGTTCTGGAGGAAGAGGGGTTATTGTTTTAGAAAAAAATGCTAAATCAAATATTAACTCTTTATTAGATTTTTATATTGATGATTCAGGTGATAAATATGTAATCTTACAAGAATATGTAAATGGTGCAGAAGATGGTGATGTTAGAGTTTTAATGTTAAATGGTAAATATATAGGAGCTTATCATAGAAAGCCAGCAGCAGGAGAAATTAGAGCAAATATTCAAGCTGGTGGAACAGCACATAAATATACTTTAACAGAGAGTCAAAAAAGAGTTTGTAGAAAAATAGGTACAAAATTATTAGCTGATGGATTATTTTTTGTTGGACTTGATATGATAGGAGATAAAATCCTTGAAGTTAATGTTTTAAATCCAGGTGGAATTACAAATATAAATAGATTAAATAAGTTAAAATTGCATCAAAATGTGGTAGATTTTCTTGAAGAAAAAGTAGATGAGAAAGTTGAAAGAAGAGCAGAATTAGAATACTTATTAAAAAGATTAAATGAATTAAGGGAATAAGTGTGCTATGCAAACAGTTGATGTAAATAACAGCAATAATGCTGTTGTAACTGTTGTAAACCTAATTAAAAAAGAGAATAATTTCGAAAAAGCTGCTCAAATTTTAATAGAAAATAATATTTCAATTACTCAGTTAGTTGGAAGAACTTTTAGATTATCTATGTTTGATGTTGCTAAATTAAGTGATGCAATAATAATTTTAAAGAAGAGGTAAATAGTTTTACTTCTTCTCTATACAAATATCTTTGATTACATATTTACCTGTTCTATAATTTAAACTTTTAATTTTTTTATATGAATGACCTTGTTTCAAACACTCATCTTTTGATAATTTTGAAATATCTTGACTACAACCTGTTAATATACCTAATAATATCAGTGATAATATAGAAGTTTTCATAATACACTCCTTCATATACTATAACTATACTATTTAATTGTAATAAAAAAGTGTCAATTAATAAAAAATAATATTAAAGTGGAATATTTATAATAAATTCTAAGCCATTTAAGTTATTTTGAGCAAAAATTGTACCATTTAGACTTTTTTCAATAATCATTTTTGACATAAATAATCCAAGTCCTGTACCATTACTTTGATGTTTTGTTGTAAAATAAGGTTCGAAAATTTTATCTAAAATGTTTTCATTTACTCCTAAGGCATTATCTTTATAAATAACTTGTGCATAACTAAGATTTTCTATTTTTACTTTTTTTATATTAATAAAAATAACTTTATTTTTAATATCTTTTGTTTTAAAAGCATGTGCAGAGTTTTGTAGAAAATTTATAATTACTTGAGATAATTCATTTGATACTCCAAAAACTTCCAACTCTTCATACTCTTTTTTTACAGTTATATTTTCTTTTTGTATTAATTTTTTAGTAATATTTAAACTCTCATCAATTGCTTCTTTTAAATTAAATTTTTCTTTTTCTTTATTTGGATTAAAAAAGTTTGAAAAATCATCTATAGTTTGAGACATATTTTTTATAATCTCAGCACTTTCTTTATAATACTTTTCAATCTCTTCAATATCAGTTTTTTTAGCTGATTTTTTTAAATTAAATAGTGCTAAATTTAATTCAGTTAAAGGTTGTCTCCATTGATGGGCAATATTTGCTAACATTTGACCAAGACTTGCCATTCTAGATTGCCAAAAAAGAATTTTTTGTTTTTGTTTATTTTTTTCGATTTCTGTTTTAACTCTTTGTTCTAAAGTTTGATTTAGCTCTTTTAGTTGTTTTGTTTGTTCTTGAACTCTCATCTCTAAAGTTTTATTTAAAAGTTTTAATTCTTTATCTTTTTTTTCTAAATCTTTTTTTAGTTCAACTTCTTTTGTTACATCATAACGAATTGCAATAAACTCTTTAATTTGTCCATTTTCATCTAAAATAGGGGTAATTGTAGTATTTAAATATACACTTCTTCCATCTTTTGTTAAATTTTTAACAGTTGATTTATAAGTTTGTTTTTTATTTTTAATAATATCCCAAAGATTTTTAAAGTGTTCACAAGGAATATCAGGGTGTCTTACAATATTGTGATTTTTCCCTAATAGTTCCTCTTTACTATATCCAGAAATTTTGCAAAACTCATCATTTACAAAAGTAATAATTCCATCAATATCTGTTTTTGATACAATGTTGCTATTTTCAATTGCTTCTTGATAAGTATTTTTTTGCATTAGTTATTTCTATTTAAGTATTCGCAAGCTTCTTTTGCATGGTATGTGATAATTATATCTGCACCTGCTCTTTTAAAGCCAGTTAATGTTTCAATCATTATTCTTTCATAATCAATTAATCCAGCAGCCCCTGCATGTTTAAGCATAGCATATTCACCACTTACATTATAAGCACAAACTGGTAAATTTGAATTATTTCTTATATCTCTAATTACATCCATAAATGCTAAAGCTGGTTTAACCATTAAAATATCAGCACCTTGTCTTTCATCTTCTAAAGACTCTTCTATAGCTTCAAGTCTATTTGCAGGATTCATTTGATAAGTTCTTCTATCTCCAAAACTTGGAGTTGATTCAGCAACATCTCTAAATGGTCCATAATATGCACTTGCAAATTTTGTTGAATATGCCATAATAGGTAGGTCTTTAAAACCATTTTCATCTAATGCAACTCTTAGTGTTTGAATAATTCCATCCATCATACCACTAGGAGCAATCATATCAGCACCTGCTTTTGCATGTACTATTGCTTGTTGCGCAGAGATTTCTAAAGTTTTATCATTATCTACAGTTTGAGTTTTAGGGTCTAAAATACCGCAATGTCCATGGTCTGTATATTCACAAAAACATAAATCAGTTACTATAAACATATCAGGGAATTTTGCTTTAATAGCTTTTATTGTTCTTGCTATAATACTTTCTTCACATAAACACTCACTTCCAACTGAATCTTTTACATCTGGAATACCAAATAAAATAATAGATTTTAATCCAATTGAATAGATATATTCACACTCTTTAATAATTTCATCAATACTCATTTGAAAAACACCAGGCATAGAATTTACTTCAGTTTTAATATTTAAGCCTTCTTTTACAAATAAAGGATAAATAAAATCATTTTTAGTTAAATAATTTTCTTGTACTAAATTTCTTAAATTTTCATTGATTCTTAATCTTCTAAAACGTTTAAACATATTTTTACCTTTGTTAGATATAATCTTGCTTATTTTAACACTATAAGGTTTAAAGGCGAATGAAGATAGAACAATCAAATATTGCAAGCTTACCTACAAAATATGGAAAATTTAAGATAAAAGCGTATAAAGAAGGGAATCAAGAGCATTTAGCAATAATGAGTTTAGATTTTAAAGAAATAGAAACACCATATGTAAGAATACACTCAGAATGTCTAACAGGAGATACCTTAGGAAGCTTAAAATGTGACTGTCAAAATCAACTAGATTTAGCAATGAGATTTATAGCAAAAGAGGGCGGATTAATAATCTATCATAGACAAGAAGGAAGAAATATAGGATTATTAAATAAAGTAAATGCATATGCCTTACAAGACCAAGGAAGAAATACAATAGAAGCAAATTTAGAATTGGGATTTAAAGAAGATGAGAGAGATTATAAAGTAATAGGGCATATATTTAAAGATTTAGGGATAAAGAAGATAAAACTAATAACAAATAATCCAAAGAAGATAGAGTATGTGGAAAGTTTAGGGATAAATATAGAAGAAAGAATACCAGCAATAACAAAAATAAATAAATATAATGAACACTATTTAAATACTAAAAAAAATAAAATGGGACATCTTTTATAATGCTAAATTTAAAAGAAAAATTTGAAAAAGAAAATCTTTTTTTTGATGAACTATTTTATAAAAGATGTGAAGACTTTTCTATTCTTCTTCAACAATGGGGTAAGATACATAATTTAACAGGAAGTTTACACTTTGAAGATATTTATGAAAATATTTTAGATTCTGTTTATCCTGTAAATTTTATAGATGATTTTGAAAGTTTTGCAGATGTGGGTACAGGTGCTGGGTATCCTGGATTACTTTTAGCAATTGCTAATCCAGATAAAAAATGCTATTTAATAGAACCAAGAGTAAAAAGAGTCTCTTTTTTAAATTTTGTTAAAAACTCTTTGGGATTAAATAATGTTGAAGTTCTTTGCAAAAGAGTTGAAGAAGTAAAAGATATAAAAGTAGATTTAGTTACTTCACGAGCTGTTACAAATACTTCATTACTTCTTAAACTAACAAAAAATATAATTAAAGATGAGTGTAGTTTTCTTTTTTATAAAGGAAGTATGCTAGATGAAGAGATAAAACAAGCAAAAATAAATAATGTAAAAATTGTAAGTAGAAAAGATAGAAATTACTTATATTTAAAGGTATAAAATGTTATTAAAAATTTTAGCTGCAATAGTAGTATTTGCATTGGTATATATTATCTTTTTTAAAAAAGATAGAGAAAAAAATATTTCAAATACAAAAAAGCAAAATGATAGTATTGAAGATATTATGGTTGAGTGTCCATCTTGTGGAACTTATGTTTCAAAAAAAGAGGGTATTTTAAGTAATGGTAAATATTTTTGTTCTAAAGAGTGTTTAGAAGGGAACTAGGAGATAGATATGATACTACTTGGTGATAAAAACATACCCTATGAAGTAATTACAAAAATAACTAAAATTGATGAAATAGTAAATACAAAAGCAAATAGTACGCTTTTATTTGAGTATAATCAAGAATTTTTAGATTATTGTTGTAAAAACTCTTTAAAATATGCAGTTATTATTAAAAATTTAAAAGAAGCTATTTATGCAAATGCCTTAGAAGCAAAATATATTATTTGCAATAAAGAATTTGCAAAAACTATTCAAGAAATAGCTGATAATTATATGTTTGATTCAAAAATTTTAGCAATTATACAATCAAATGAAGAGTTTGAAGAAGTAGTTAAAAATCAAATTGATGGAATAATATATAAAGAAATAATAAATTAATGAAATATCTTTTATTATTTTTGCTTTTTTTTGCTTATTTATTCTCTTGTAGTGGAGATTGTTTAAGCTGTCATCCCATTTTAAAACAATCTATACAAAAATCCTTTCATAAGGATTTAACTAGTTGTGTAACTTGCCATAACAAGCTCTCTTCATCAATGAGTCAATGTGGAGGAGATTGTTTTTCTTGCCATTCTCAAAATAAACTTATAAAAAGTGATATTTTATCACATCAAAATTTAGCTTCATGCAAGCAGTGTCATATTAATAAAGAGGATTTTTTAAGCTTTCCAAATAGTGAAAATACCTTAATTGATTTACTAAAAAATAAGTGATTTTTAGATAAAATATTTACCTTTTAATAAAGCGTTTTAATAGGATTAATGTGAAAGAGATATTAGATATTATAGTTTTAATACTGTTTGTTTTTATGTTAGCTATGTTTATAATTGGTTTTAATAAACAACAAATAAAAAAACACAAAGATAAGTTAGATGAGATTGAAAAAGGTAAAAAGGATAAAATAGATGAATAAACCATTATTAATTGAGATTGGTGTTGAAGAACTACCAGCAATTCCATTTTTAAATGAACTTCCTAATATTGAAAAGAAGTGGATGAATATCTTAGAAAAAAATCAACTTTTATGTGGATTTGATTTCTTTTACACACCAAGAAGATTAGTTTTATGGCATAGAGAGTTTCCTCTTTCTCAACCAAATAGTATTGTAGAACAATTTGGTGCACCTGTAAAAATTGCATATAAAGATGGAGTTGCAACTCCTGCAGCAGTTGGTTTTGCAAAAAAATGTGGAGTTAATATTGAAGATTTAGAGCATAAAGATACTCCTAAAGGTCCAGTATTATATTTTAAACAAGAAGTTTTAGGTAAAGAGAGTAAAGTATTACTTAATGAAATGATAAATGAATTTATTGCCTCTTTAAATTTTGGAAAATCAATGAGATGGGGAAGTAGAACTGATAGTTTTATTAGGCCAATTAGAAGTTTAAGTATAATGCTTGAAAATGAAGTAGTTGAGGGTGAACTTTTTGGAATAAAATCTTCAAATTTTTCATTTGCACATAGAATGGTTTCTTATGAACCTTTTACTTTTGATTTTGCTGGAGATTATTTTTGTAAATTAGATAAAAGTGGAGTTATTTTATATCCAGAAGAAAGAAGAAAAATCATCCTAGAGCAAATGAAAGAGATTGAAAAAACTTATAATGTTAAAATTGAAATTGATACAGAACTTTTAGAAGAAGTTGTAGCAATTACAGAATATCCAACTGCTTTAATTGGACAGTTTGATAAAGAATTTTTAGAATTACCAGAAGAGGTAATTGTAACTTCAATGAAAGAACATCAAAGATATTTTGCAGTTTATAAAGATGGTGAATTAACAAATAATTTTATAGTTGTATCAAACTCAAAAACTAATGATTTTTCAGCAATTATTGCCGGAAATGAAAAAGTTTTAAGACCAAGACTTGCAGATGCAATGTTTTTTTATAAAAATGATATTGCAAAGGGGTTAAATAATGAAGGACTTAAAAAACTAGTTTTTGTTGAAGGTTTAGGTTCAATGTATGAAAAATGCCAAAGAGAAGCTAATATTGCTTCTTATTTAGCAGATTTATTTGAACTTAATGAAAAAGAATTATTGCAAAAAGCTGTTATGTTAAGTAAAGCTGACTTAATGTCTGAAATGGTTTATGAATTTACAGAACTTCAAGGACTAATGGGATATTACTATGCAAAAATTGCAAATGAAGATAAATTAGTTTATACAGCTTTAAAAGAGCAATATTTACCTGATGGAGAAGACTCTGAGTTACCTTCAAATAAGTTTTCAAGTATTGTAGCACTTGCTTATAAATTAGATAACTTAATGGGATTATTTTCTATTGGTAAAATTCCTACTGGTTCAAAAGATCCATTTGCCCTAAGAAGAGCAGCAGCAGGTATTGTTAAAATAGCAATTGAGCATAAACTTCCAATGAATATAAATAAAATAATTGATGATTTAGCAGTAAATTATCAAAATTTAGATAAAGCTTTATTATTAGAGTTTTTTAATGAAAGATTATTTAAAATTTTTGAAGTTAATCCTTCTGTATTAAAAGCAGTATTAGGAAGTGGAGAAACTGATATTTATAAAATTTCATTAAAATTATGTGCTTTAAATCCAATAGTTTTAAGTGATAATTTTAAAGATTTCTCAGCAACATTTAAAAGAGTTGCAAATATTATTAAAGACTTAGATTTTTCTATAAATATTGATGTAAATATACAATTATTTGAAGATAAAGAAGAAAAAGAACTATTTGAAGCATATAGTAATGTAATTTCTAAAGAATTTAATAATTATGAAGAAGAATTAGATGCTTTATTTAGTTTAAAACTACAATTAGATAACTTCTTTGATAATGTTTTTGTAAACCATGATAATGAACAAATTAAACAAAATAGAAAAAATCTTATAGGTTTAGTTTATAAAGCTTTTAAAAATATTGCAGATATTAAAGAAATTACAATATAAAGAGAAACTTTCTCTTTATATTTTCAAATTAATTTAAATAAGGAGTTATTTTGAAAAAATTACATTTTTTATTTATATTAATTTTTCTACTTATTATCTTTTCTGGCTGTGAAGAAAAACAAAATAAAATTAATAGATATATTCAAAATTGGACTGGTGTAAATGGTGTTTTAGAAGTTTATGCTGGAGAAAAATTAGTTAAAAGGTTTATTAAAATTGATAAACTTTCTACTGCTGTTGCAACTGAAAATACATTTCAACGACCTTATCGGTATGGTTATGGTATACTTGATGAAAATTTAAATTTTAAAAAAGATGAGAATGAGAAAAAAGTATATTTTGAATTTAGTGATTATTCAACTAACTATATATTTTTTGAAAACCCAAACAATTAAAGGATAAATTATGAAAAGTTCTATTTTTTTAGTTTTATTAATAATTTTATTTACAGGTTGTGCTACTTGGAAAGGTATAAAACAAGATAGCAATGATGCATGGGAAGCAACAAAAGAGGGTACGTCAAAAGCTTATAATAAGACGAAAGAAGCTATTCATGAAGCAACTGAGTAAAAAACTTTAACAATAAAGTTTTTTCTCAACTTTTCTTTTAATATATGATAAAGTAAGATTTATTATCTCTTCTTTATCCTCTTCTGGAATAGCTTTAATATAATTTATTGTTTTTTGGATAGTCTCTTTTATTTCACTATCTGTTGAATATATACTAACAACTAAAGTCTTACTTAATTGGGAAACAATATGTTCTTTTAGAGTTTTATTCATTATATATTCCTACAATATTTATTATATATAATAAAATAATATAAGAAAAAGGTATTAAAAAAGTATCATTTTAAAAGAAATTTCATCAAAGGAACACAATTTATTAAATTTGTAGGTTTGTTGAATGATTACAATTTATAAAGGAGAACAAATGTTCCTAAGATGAAATTGATGAAATAAAACTTAAAAGAAAAAATGGTTTGAATTTTTTAAAAAAGAAAAATAAATTAATATAATATAATTTTGAAGTTTTATTTCATCCATTGCAGAAAATTATCAAATTTTACTACTTTAAATGGATGGGGTAGCAGGATTCGAACCTGCGAATGACGGTACCAAAAACCGTTGCCTTACCGCTTGGCGATACCCCAAAATGGAGCTGGTGAAGGGACTTGAACCCCCGACCTGCTGATTACAAATCAGCTGCTCTAGCCAACTGAGCTACACCAGCAATAGTGGTGTCAAGAGAGAGACTTGAACTCTCGACCTCCGGCTTATGAGACCAGCGCTCTAGCCAGCTGAGCTACCTTGACACTATATATTTGCTAAATTGGTTGCGGAAACAAGATTTGAACTTGTGACCTTCGGGTTATGAAAAACTTGTACACCCAAACAACGGACAGAATTATAATAAAAAAAACTTAGCAAAAACTTAAATTTTTTGATTTTTTAAATTAAATTTATAAAATTACTTGATAGTTTATTTCTATATTTTGGTTTTTTTGAAGTTCATATTTTGCTTTATTAATTGCTTCAATAAAAGCTTCATTTATTTCATTGTAGTTACTTTTTTCAATTATATTAAGTTCTGACAATTCATTATTATCATTAATTCTGAATTTTATTGAGATAAATTCATTGATTTTTCTTTTGTATATTTTTTTTAATTCTAAATATTTTAATACAATAATATGTGGCTCATTGCTTTTTATATTCTTTACTTTATTTTCATACTCTTTTTTATAGAACATATTTGCTTGACTTATATTATTTCTTATAAAGTTCATTCCATTTATAAGACCTTCTATTTTTTCTGCTTCTATTTTTCCATCTTCTATTGTTACATTTTTTTCTTCTTCTCTAATAACAAGGTATTTTTTAGTTTTAGGTTGTTCTAATTTAGATAAATCTTGATTTAATATACTATCTTCTAGACTACTACTAAATAAAATATTTGATGTTAATAAGCTTATTATTAATATTTTTTTCATTTTTTTACTGTTTGTACCTTTTCTAAGTCTATAAATATTATATATGTTGGAGGAATAATTAATAAAGAAAAAAAACAATAATATTTTAAAAACTTAGCTATTTATTATAATTTATGTTTTAACGCTAATTATATATACCTTTTTGTATATTTTCCCTTAAAAAATGGTTTAAAAAATGTCAAGAATATTATATGAATATAGTTGTATAAATTAAAATAAACTTTCATTTCGTTTACTTCCAAATGAAACATAAAAACTTAATTTTGATTTTAATTTAAAGTTGTAGAATTTTATTAGATTTTATTGGTTGCGGAAACAAGATTTGAACTTGTGACCTTCGGGTTATGAGCCCGACGAGCTACCTGGCTGCTCTATTCCGCGATATGCTTAAAATGGATGGGGTAGCAGGATTCGAACCTGCGAGTGACGGTACCAAAAACCGTTGCCTTACCGCTTGGCGATACCCCAACTTTTAAGTGACGAAATTATAGTAAAAAATGTCACTTTTGTCAAGGCTTTTTATGGTAAATTTTGAAATTTTCGCTATAATTTATCTATAAATTTAATATAAAGAGAATTATTATGTCAGAAGCTATTAAAAGAGTACAAGAAGCAATAGAAGAGATTCGAAAAGGTAATATGGTTATCATGCTTGATGACGAAGATAGAGAAAATGAAGGTGATTTAGTTTATGCTGCAGCTTTAAGTACACCTCAAAAAGTTAATTTTATGGCAACACATGCAAAAGGTTTAATATGTGTTTCTGTTACTAAAGAGACTGCAAATAAATTAGAATTAAATCCAATGGTAAATGCTAATACTTCTTCATATGAAACAGCATTTACAGTTTCAGTTGATGCTGCAAATGCAAGTACAGGTATTAGTGCAGGGGAAAGAGATGATACTATTAAAATTTTAGCAAATCCTGTATCTAAGCCACAAGAATTAGTAAGACCTGGACATATTTTCCCTCTTATTGCAAAAGATGGAGGTGTTTTAGTAAGAACAGGGCATACAGAAGGTAGTGTAGATTTATGTAAATTAGCAGGATTTAATGGAGAAGCTGTTATTTGTGAAATTATGAAAGAAGATGGAACAATGGCAAGAAGAGATGATTTAGATATTTTTGCTAAAAAACATAATATGAAACAAATATATATCTCGGATTTAGTTGAATATAGATTATCTCATGAAAAATTAGTTGAAGAAATCAATAGCGAAAATATTCAATTTTTTGGGATGAATGTAATAAAAAAAGAGTTTAAAGACCATTTAAATAATATCCATACTGCAATTATCTTAGGTGATATACAAAATGATACTACTCATGTTAAATTTCATACAATTATCCCTGATATTGAGTTGTTTTTAAATGAAGAAAAAATTAACTCTTTATTAAAAACAATTAATTTTTTACAAGCAAAAAATGGAATTTTAATCTTTTTAAGTGATGGAAGAGCAAATAAAGAGTCTCAAAAAGATTATGGAATTGGAGCTCAAATCCTAAATAGTTTAAATATAAAAAGAATTAAATTAATGACTAGTGGTGGAAAACACTCATTTGTTGGTTTACAAGGGTTTGGTTTAGAAATTATTGAAGAAATTCAAATAGAAGGCTAGGGGAAGATTATCTTCCTAAGGCCTTTTGTACTAACTTTAACTCATTTACTAACTCAAATAAATCTTTATTTATTTTTTCTTTATTTTTTTTATAATAAGTTGATTGATATATTAGATTAATCCTATCTTCAAGCTTTTTTAAAGCATTTTTACCTATATCTTCATCTAATTGTAAATATACTTTAGGATCTTGGTTTATTACTCTTTTTAATCTATATTCATACAAATATTTATTATCATATTCTTCATTAAAATAGTTACAAACTTCCTTATAAACTTCATCAATACTTGATTCATATTGATTATATATTATATTTGCCATATCATTTAAATATCTATCATAATTGGAATAATTTAATAAAAACTCTTTTATATTATTTGAAAGTAGTTTTTTATTTTTAAAATGTTCTAAACAAAGATAAGTGATTTTAGAGTAGTTTTTTTCAATCTCATTTAATATTTCTTCCACTTTTCTCTCCTTTTAAAGTAAAAAAAAAGCAGTGACCGTAGCCACTGCTTTTAAAATAGTATTTAGAATATAAATTTACAGTTGAGGACCTGCAGCTGTAAAATCAAACTCACTTTCTAAAGTTAAATACTTTTTGAAGTTTTCAATATACATACCTGCAAGTTTTTTAGCTGTTTCATCATAAGCTTGTTTATCTTCCCAAGTATTTCTTGGATTTAATACTTCTGTATCAACTCCTGTTAAAGTTTTAGGAATAGATAGATTAAAGTATGGTAATACTTCAAACTCAGAAGAGTTAATAGAACCATCTAAAATTGCATTAATACAAGCTCTTGTATTTTTAATACTCATTCTTGAACCAATCCCATAAGGACCTCCTGTCCATCCTGTATTAACTAAAAATACATTTACATTATGTTCATCAATTTTTCTACCTAATAATTCAGCATAAACAGTAGGGTTTAGTGGTAAAAATGCCTCTCCAAAACAAGAAGAAAAAGTTGCAACTGGCTCTGTAATACCTCTTTCAGTTCCTGCAACTTTTGCAGTATATCCACTTAAGAAATAATACATAGCTTGATCTCTTGTAAGTTTAGCAACAGGAGGTAAAACACCAAATGCATCTGCACATAAGAAGATAATATTTCTTGGATGTCCACCTCTCATATCAGGAGTATGGTTTTCAATATGCTCTAAAGAATAAGAAACTCTTGTATTTTCTGTTTTGCTTGAATCAGTATAATCTACTACACCTTCGTCATTGCAAACAACATTTTCTAAAATGGCACCTTTTCTAATTGCATTGAAAATTTCAGGTTCAGAATCTTTGTCTAAATTGATAACTTTAGCATAACAACCACCTTCAAAGTTGAAAATACCATTATCATCCCATCCATGTTCATCATCACCAATTAAAGCTCTGTTTGGATCTGTTGATAGAGTTGTTTTTCCTGTTCCAGAAAGACCAAAAAATAATGCAGTATCTCCATCTTTTCCAATATTAGCTGAACAGTGCATAGAAAGTTTTCCTTCTAATGGTAGCCAATAGTTCATCATTGAAAAAACACCTTTTTTCATCTCTCCAGCATACCATGTTCCACCAATAATTGCGCAATTTTCTTCAATATTGAATACTACATAAACTTCTGAATGTAAATTATGACTTACATAAGATTTATCTATTGTTTTACAAGCATTATATACAGTAAAATCTGGTTTAAAGTTCTCTAATTCTTCTTGAGTTTTAGGAACAATAAACATATTTTGAATAAAATGTGCTTGCCAAGCAACTTCAGTAATAAATCTAATTGATTTTCTACTATCTAAACTTGCTCCGCAATATACGTCTGTAACATATACATCTTTATTGCTTAATTGTTTTTTTGAGTTTACTAATAAATCTTGATAAACCTCTTTTGTTACAGCTTTATTAATATCTCCCCAAGCAATATATTTATTTGATGGGTCTTGATTAACAAAAAACTTATCTTTAGGGCTTCTTCCTGTGAAGATACCCGTATCAACCATAAGTGCTCCAGTTGAAGAAATCTTCGCACCTTCATTATTTACAGCATGTGCAATTAATGTATCTAAATCAAGATTTCTATACACCTTACCTACATTTTCAAGTCCAAGTGAGTTTTTAATTTCAGGCATTTATACTCTTTCCTACTATTATTTTATTATTTAAAAATTGATAAAAGTACACCAGCAGCTACTGCAGAACCAATAACTCCGGCAACATTTGGACCCATAGCATGCATTAGAAGAATATTAGAAGGATCTGACTTTTGACCCTCTTTACTAACAACTCTTGCCGCCATTGGAACTGCTGATACTCCAGCTGCACCAATTAATGGGTTTATTTGATTATCTTTTGAACTAAGTTTATTCATTATTTTGGCCATAATTACACCAGCTGCAGTTCCTGCTGCAAATGCAATTAAACCAATTACCATAATACCCATAGTTTCTGCTACTAAGAATTGTTCTGATGCAAGTTTAGAACCAACACCTAATCCTAAGAAGATAGTAACTATGTTAATTAATGCATTTTGCATTGTATCAGAAAGTCTCTCAACAACTCCTGATTCTTTAGCAAAATTTCCAAAACATAAAGCACCAATTAGAGGTGATGCATCTGGTAAAATTAATAAAGTAAGCACTAAAACAACTAATGGGAAAATAATTTTCTCTAATTTAGAAACTTTTCTTGTAGTCCCCATTTTGATCTTTCTTTCTGCTTCAGTTGTTAAAGCTTTCATAATTGGTGGTTGAATAACAGGAACCAATGCCATATAAGAATAAGCTGCAACTGCAATTGCCCCAAGTAATTCAGGAGCTAAAGCTGAAGCAATAAAAATAGATGTTGGTCCATCTGCTCCTCCAATAATAGAAATAGCTGCTGCTTGTTGTAAACTAAAATCAACTCCTGGAACATATTGAGAAAGTACAACTGCACCTACTAATGAACCAAAAATACCAAATTGTGCTGCTCCACCAAGTAGGGCAGTTTTTGGATTTGCAAGTAATGGACCAAAATCAGTCATTGCTCCAACACCCATAAAAATCAGTAAAGGGAAAAACTCATTTGCAATTCCCATATTATAGATAATTCCTAACATTCCATCTGGTGCAGCTATATTTGCAATAGGAATATTTGCTAATAATCCACCAAACCCAATAGGAATAAGTAATAATGGCTCAAAACCTTTGTTAATTGCAAGATAAAATAGTAAAAAACAAATAATAATCATAATTACTCTACCACCACTTTGTGCAAATAGAGACATTTCTTTACCATGAGAGTCTTTTACACCTTCATGTGGATTTAAAAGAGCTTTTAAACCTGTTGTTGCATAAAATGATTCAAATAATTGACTCATTGTTTTATGCTGATACTCTTTTTGTTCAACTTGAGCTGCTTCAGCATGAGCTGAAGCACTTGCAAATGCATTTACACTGCAAATAGTCATAAGAAAAACAAAAATTGAAATAATAAGACTTTTTTTCATATTTACTCCAAAATTATTAGCTAATTACAGCTAAAGGTTGTCCTTCATCAACTGCTTGATTTTGCGAAACTAAAATTTTAGATATAGTTCCTGCTACTGGAGAATTAATATCAATTTCCATTTTCATAGCTTCCAAAATCATAATTGTTTGATCTTTTTCTACTCTTTCACCTTCTTTAACTAAAATTTTCCAAACATTTCCATTTACAGCAGCTGGAACTTCTTCCCCATTTCCAGATGAAGCACAAGAAGTTTGAGTTTCAGTTTGAGCAACAGGTGTAATTTGAATATCAGCATTACCTTCTGCAACTGTTACATTAAATTTTTGTCCATCTACAACAACCGTATAATTTCCGCTAGCATTATTCATAGCTTTATTTTCTCCTTGTTCACATACTTTATCATTTTCACAAATATTTGCATTTGTTTTTCTTATATTTAAAGGTCCATCACCTTTTAAGAAAGTAATTCCTTTTTCATCGCAAGCTGCAGCAATAAAAATATTCTCTTCAGTAGTTTCAATACCTTCTTCTTTTAATCTATTTTCCCAATAAGCCATAGTTTTCTTTTCATCTCTATCAGCTATATCTAATGGATTTTCAGTAGTTGGTTCTAATTTTAGCTTTTCAGAAGCTAATTTAACTACTTCTGGATCTGGAGCAGTAGGAGTTTTACCAAAATAACCTAATACCATTTTTCCATAACCAGGAGCAATTTGTTTCCATGGTCCAAACATTACATTTGCATATGCTTGTTGCCAGTAAAACTGTGAAACAGGAGTTACAGATGTACCATATCCACCTTTTTCAACAACTTCTCTCATTGCTTTAATTACTTCAGGGAATTTATCTAAAGTACCATTGTCTCTCATCATTTGAGTATTTGCAGTTAATGCTCCACCTGGCATTGGTGAAAAAGGAATTAAAGGAGATACTTGAGTAGCTTCTGGTGGTAAGAAATAATCTTTTAAACAATCATTTAATACTTCTTGATATTTTAGAACTTTTTCCACATCAAGACCACCTAAATCATAATTCTTACCTTTTACTGCATGTAACATTGTAAGAATATCAGGTTGAGATGTTCCTCCACTAACAGGACTTGCTGCTAAATCAATACCATCTGCACCAGCTTCTAATGCAGCTAAATAACAAGCAACAGATACACCTGCTGTTTCATGTGTATGAAGTCTAATATGAGCATCTTCACCTACAAGTTTTCTTGCCATTTTAATAGTTTCATATACTTTTTGTGGAGAACTTGTACCTGAAGCATCTTTAAAACAAATAGAATCATAAGCAATTCCACTATCTAAGATATTTCTTAAAGTTTTTTCATAAAAAGCAACATCATGAGCACCTGAACATCCTGGAGGTAAGTCCATTAATGTAACAACAACTTCAT